>RDOG01000009.1 GCA_011365055.1 Promethearchaeota archaeon | reverse complement strand
TGTTTTCTAATTGGAAAAAATCTAAGTAAATAGACGATATAGGAAAAAATATGATAATATAGCTGGCTAAAATACTTGTAAAAATATAATTTATAAAAAAAACTTGTGAAAAAATCGCATAAAGTGAGAAAAATACAATTAAAAACAATGCCATTGCAATATTAATTTCAGGAGCTCGTGCAACGTGAATATATGACTCTTCATCAAGCGCTTCTTTATTTATATATTTTGAGATTAAAAAAAATGAGGGTATCAAACAAATTACTGAAATAGCTGCTGAAAGTATGATTATAGTAACAAAAAGTTCATTCCAGATAGTATTAATTTCTTTTAAATTTAATGTCCATAAAGTAAAGCTTCCAATAAAAATTCCTCCTATTAAATATGCACATATAGTACCATAAAATTTAAAATAAATTTTATATTTTGACTTTGAATTATGTTTATTAAACCATCCTTGCTCATACATTACAGAATAATATAAATCTTGGAAGTCTTTTTTCAAATCATTCTTATTTTCTTTCTTATTCATTTTTTTCCCATATTTTAAGAGGTTTTTCAATTAAAAGATTTAATGGCTTTATTTTTATGAAATTAACTATTAAATTTATTTTTAATACAAGTTAATGTTATTTTATAAATTAATCATTTAAATAATTAAACCCCCAATAGAAAAATGATAGATCTGATGGAAAGGAAATAGATAGATTCAATTCATTATTTAAATTAAAGAAAAAAATTCGTTTTTTTATTATAATTAGTTATAAATAATTTAAATTTGGTCTAGAGAGAAAATATTCATATTATTTGAAGCGTTGAAAAATTCTTTAGTTCCTTAGAGGTAAAAAAAGTCAAAAATTTTTAGGGAGTCAATTTTTTTTTTCGTTTTAAAGTCAATTTTTTTTTTCGTTTCTACAAATTCACTTTTTATTTTTTATAAACTGAACTAATAAAGTCCTCCAATGATCTCTTATACTGTACTCTGCAGTTTGGGTACATCTAGATAATAAATTTTGCGTCAATATGGACTTAAAACGATATTTTTCAGAAATTTTTTGATCTGCAGCATAAACAGTTGCCACAGCTAAAATAAATGGATTCCTTCCTCCTCTTGATTTATTATCTAAATTTTTGAGAATGTTCATACTTTCATTCAAGAGATTTCTCTCATAAAAACGAAGATCAATATTTTTTGATTTTAATCTTGATTTTATTTCTTGAAAGTTCATCACATTGGAAATGATACGAGGCATATACTCTTCGCTTTTTCTTGATTTTTTATTAAATATATTAGGAAATTCAGGTTTAATTTTTAAAGATAATTGAATAATAGAACGAGGACTTACTCTATGCCCATATTTTTTAAAAGTATTTGCAATTTCTTGAACAGTTAATGGTCCATTTTCTTTAAATTCTCTGGCAGCTAGTAATAAACATAATGCAGCTAAAGTTAAATGATTTGTAATTTTCATTTCATTTCTTATAATTTTTTGATAAAAATAAGCTGCTCGATCACGAATGTTATCCTTTAATTCGAGCTTTGATGCTATTTTATTTAATGTATTTAATGCTCTAAAATCTGTTTCTTTATTACTTAATTTTGCACGAATATCATGTTTATATTTTAATCTTTTAAAAAGGCTTTGATTTTTACATGATATTGGTTGTCCATTTTTATCTACAAAAAAGTTGGAATATTGATAATCAATATAACTTCCCATTCCATCAATGACATTAATTCTATCTCCTAAAGCAACATAATGTTTTGACGAATTAAATTTTGATTGAGAATCATAATTAGTCATTTTGAAGCTCGAATTAACGTATTGTTTATCAGTTACTAAACCGCACTTGCAACACACATATTCGCCTGTTGAATAATTTAAAATTATTTTATGATTACAACAAGCTTCCTCTAAAGATGTTAGTTTATTATTTTTTTCTATCAAAATTTCACCCAAATTTTAATATTTACTTTTAAATATAAAAAACAAAAAAAATATTTTTTATTTTTTATGTAATTTTATTATTTTAACCGATTTTATTATGATATTAACTCGATCTTTTATAATTCTAAAATCAGCTTTTGTTAGGGGAGAGAGAGTTTTTTTCCTATTTTTATAAAAAAATAAAAGCATTGAAACATTATTACAATCAATAAAAATTTGTAATTAATAGTGATGTTAATTGATGATAAAGGAATTATGGATTTGTGAAAAACAATCCGGTAGAATATTGTTGCAAAGGAGTTATAGAGGAATAGAAAGTAGCCAATCACTTGTTAATGGATTTTTACAGGCAATTTATGGATTATATCAATATGCTGAAGCTGAGCTTGCTTCTGCGGAAGGTGGAAAAGGACTTGAAAGTTTAAATATGGTAGGTATGCGTTGGATATATGAAGAAAAAAAAGGTCTTATATTAATAATTGCAACAGATAAAGAATCTGATATGGAAATTTTAAAGGAACAACTAAATCTAATTGGAGATTCTTTTATAAATCGTTTTGGGAGTCCATTTGAAGCATTATATGGTGGTGGAATCGAAAAATATTTTTCTTCAGATTTTGAAACCTTTTATACTGAACTTGATACAATCATAAATCAATGGGAACAAATGAAAGATGTTGCAGATGCCGCAAAAAGAATGGACTTATTGGACGTGATACAAAGTGTAATTCAACGATTTCAATCATTTCCAGATTTTTCAACGTTAATTGAAGGTGGTGATTTGGATGTTATTGGTCAAGCGTTTGGTACAAGTGGTGATTGGGACCCATCATTCTTGATGTCGATCGATATACCTATAATCAAGGAGAAAATACAAAATGTATTTCATTATATAAAAAATTACTATCTAAATTATAACCCAGAGGATTTAGCTGTATTAATGGCGAATTATATTTACCCTTATATAAAAAGTGATTGGGAAAGAATAAAAGAAGTAGGATTGGAAGATATATTCATTTATACACTTCTTTAGATATAAATTGATGAATTATATATTAAAGGGACTTTAATTAATAAGTTTAAATATTTAATTCTATCTAAATTGTTCCAAGCTTCTTTTGCTTTATTTGATAAATCATTTATTCGCTCCAAACTTGCTTCACCAAGAGTAGAATAGTGGGAATAAATATCGTTTATCAATTTGTTTTTAAATTGTATGAAAATCTGAGAATTTTGAATAGGATTAATTAAATTGAGATTGGTGAAGTTATTTTTACAATTTATCGTTAAATTGAATTCAAATATAATTTCTTGATTAGCTTTTATATCATAAGCTACTTTACAAAATGTGATTTCATCATTATTAATGAAAAGGCTTGAGTTGATAGGTAAAGGTCTCGTAAAAGTTATATTTTCTTGATTTTTAAAACTAAAGCTTAGTTTTAACATATCAATCTTATTAAATCCCGTCAAAGAGTTGCCTCCACTTATTGAAAATTTCACATTTAAATCCTGAGTGCTATTCAGATTCGTAGTTAAGGAATTAATTGATGTATCAAGATGAAGATTTGTAATATAGTTGTTTAAATCTGTTTTTTGTGAATCCAAGGTTGTATTGGTTAAATTATGGTTCCACCAAACCGAACAGGGATAATTCATTAATCCATCACTTATTTTAATTATATTAAAATCAATATTTGGTATTCCTCCGATTGAATAATCAATTTCTTTACCTAAAGTTGAGTTGACAATTTGAATCAAATCTCCCGTATATGTACGCGTGATATTGGAATGTATTATATCAAAATCAAATTCATCTTTGATTCCTGCATCAATTACAGCTCCAGTAACTGCGAAACCATATTTACAACTAATAAAATCTGCAGATAATATATTATTTTCATACGTATAGTATATATTATCCGATTCAGTGAAAACAGAACTTGCCGTAGTAGGGGTCAAGAAAATGACTAAAATTGGAATAACTATTGCTAAAATAACAATAGCAATTAATAGAAAAGCATATTTTTTGGAAAAATAGCTGCTCTTATCAGATACAGATTTATTTTTTCCTGTTTTCTTCAAATCCGCTTTTTTCTTCTCTAATTCCTTTTGCTTTTCTTTTCTAATTTTTCGTCTTTCCAAAAGAAATGACCCTCACTAAATCTGTTAAGATAGGTTTAAATCATTTAATATTGCCTGAATACAAAGTTCTGCTGATGCATGAGCAATTTCTCCTCCTGTCCCTGGACCATTATAAGAATCACCAGTAAAATAAAGATTCTCTATTTCTTTACTTTGTATGTTAGGTCTTTTATTCCTATGTTGAGTAACCAAAGGAATCGCTGCATCAACTAATTGGTATTTAATAGCTCTTTTCCAAGAGATTACATTTGAAAAACCAGGGAACATTTGTTCTAAAAGTTTTTCTATGTTTTTTATAACTTCATTTGATTTTTTTTCGTCTTTTATCGTTTCGATTGTTGTAGGTTGAAAGATTGTATATAATTGTTCTCCTTCAGGAGCTACATCAGGATCAATGTTTGAAGTGAATATGGACATTGTGAAAGGATTTGCAGATAAAATACTTCCATTAAATTCTGAAATTTTTTTCTTTAACCCAAAATCAATGGATACTCCAACAGAAGGTATTATTCCATTACATAAATCAATAAATTTCTTAGAAAATAATTTTTCGTCAAGTATTGAAAAAATATTAGTACAAGGTAAATTTACAACAACGATTTTAGACTTAATCTTTTTTTGATCATTATATATTACTCCTTCAACCTTTTTATTATTAATTATAACTTTTTTAACTGTTGATCCTGTTCTTATTTCTCCATTTGTTCTAATAATATTTGATAATTTTCCAATTAACGATTTCCAACTTCCTTTAGGATAACATGCACCTTTTCCAGCTTTTAAACCTAATTGAATCCCTGCTTTCAATTCACCAACTGAAAGTTTGTCGAGCATACCTGGTGAAACAAGCATAAATTTTGCTAAAGTTTCGAGAAAAATTCTTGGACCTTTTGACTTAAGTTCATATTTTTTTTCTAAATCCAGAAGCCATTTTTTAACATTTGTATTTAATAGAGGTTCACTCTTTCCCTGAATGATTTCATCTGCTAGAATTTTCATAAATTTTTCTTTTTCTTTATCCGTAAAGAAGTCCGTAGTTTGGATTGCAGCTGCAGATAAAGGATAATCGTACCACCTTCCTTCATAAAAGAATTTTCCATCCCCTAATTCAATTAATTGTAGTTTTTCCCCTAAAAATTTTTTAAATATTTTTGCAGTAGGGCTTTTTTTACAATATCTAATCACATGAATTCCATTATCAACTAAATATCCATTTTTATATTCAGTACATGCAGATCTTCCACCTAATTTTGAAGTTTTTTCCAAAATAATGATTTTTAGACCCTTTTTAGCCAAAGCTGCACCAGTCATCAAACCAGCTATGCCTGCACCTATTATACAACAATCAAACTCTTCAGACATAGTGAGCCATCAAAATTTTTATTTTTATTAGTATTTTACATTTAGAATTTTTACTTTTTTTGGTACTAATTGATAGAAATAATCAATTATTTTACTTAATTTATAATGAATTTAAAATTTGCAAATATTAGTAATAGAAATAAAAAATGATGATTTCTAGTGCTATTTATTAGTATTCTTTTAAAATTTGTATTATTTGAAATTTTGTAATATATCTTTTGCACAAATAGTGAACGCTTCTTTCACATTTTCCCCTTTTATGGCGATAGTATCCAAAAATTTAACATGATTTAAATTAGCTTTTTCAAATACTTTTATAATTTCGTCCCGTTTAACCATTTTGTCCTTAGGTAAGTCTTGTTTATTAATCATGCATACTATAGGGATGTTTGTCAATTTTTCTTTCAAAATATCTATTAATTCATTAATAGATCTTAAATTATCTTTCCACGAATCTCTTAAAGCTGACCAAACAAACACTAGACCATCGCATCCTTCTAAAATGACTTTTCTTAAGCTTGTATGACCTTTTCTACCTGCAACAGACCAAATTTGAAATGATACCTTTTTTCCAATTTTTACCATCATGCGGTCAAAAAAACCAGCATCTTTACTACCTTTTACGCTAGTTAATTTACCCGTTTGAATACCCTCTTCTTTTTCATGTAACCATTTAATAGAAGTCGTTTTTCCTGCTAATTCCGGACCAAAATAGACTATTTTAAATACTAGATCTCCAGCCGCTGTTTTACTAGGCACCATTAATGCACTCCATTTAAGTATTCTATTTATTTGAATAATAATTATTTATAATTTAAATTTCTTTCTTTTTCGATAGTATTATAAGCAAATTATTTTCTTAAAATTAATTTTCAAACAATAAACCTTTAAAAAAAACATATCTTCAAGTATCTTTTAGTATTAATTTGGAATTAAATCCAAATATTTATTATCGTTAAAGAAACTTAACATCTTTGCCGCAAATTGGACATTTTTTCATACCTGGTCTATATACTACATCAGAGCCGCATGCTGGGCATATTAATTCAATTTCATCAACTGAGGCTTCTTCAAAAAGCGATTGTTCTTGTTTGACCTTTTTATCAATTTTTTGTTGTTCTTTTTTCGTCTTTTTATCCTCTTCTTGTTTTATTGGTTTAGATCCAACTTTTAATTCATTTAATTCTAGAATTTTTTTAGTTAAATAAACCTCAATTTTTTCTAAACTGTTTTCTTCAATGTCTTTAAAGTAAACTCTAGCTCGTTTTCCCCTTTTTCCAGATTTTATATTACAAAGCAATGAAAATTTCTTTTTCTCTCGTTTCATACTTTCAATATCTTCCAAAAATATAGAAACCCCATCATAGCTTTCACGAATTTTTTGAGTTTCTTTAATTTTGCTAATAAAGATAATTCTATTTGTTGTTATATACAGTTCTCCTTCTTTCAAGTCAGATATATTTAATTCATTTTTAGAAGAATAGGTTCCTCCAATAGAGACATTAGGAATACTAATTTCTATTGTTTCTCCTTCGAAAATAAAAGGTTGTCCATCATCATTCCAGTATCTATCAGCCATAATTATTCCCCAAATCCAATGAATTTCTTTGATTTTTGTTCTTCTTCCCTTTTTTTGTGTAAATTCTTTTGATCTGAACTCGTAATATTTTCAAATGCGTTAATAGATGCTCCTTCTAACCCTAATTCCTTCAACTTTTTTCTTTCTTCTTCTACTCTCTTCTCTTCATCTTCATCATCAAAGATTTCATCTTGATCCATTTGATCACCTGAATTAATTAACTTATTTTTTTAAATGAAAAACGTGTTAGTTAAAAATAAAACTAATACAGATATTAAAAATGAGGGTCCCCACCAAACTACAAAACTTAAAAACGCTCGAATTTTGCCAAAATCTCTATAATAACTCCAAATTATTTTGAACTGACCTAAAATAATGAAAACTGGAATGAAAAAAAAGAAAATAGAAAAATAACCAAAATTTAATGATTCAAAAAATAGACTAATAGGGATCATAATACTAAGTATAACTATAAACGGTATGATTGCACTTTCCAAAGAGATAAAGGTTGTATTCCAAACACTCAACTTTCTTTTTGTTTCTAACGTTAAAGTTATTTTATAATCAGCAAAGTTCATATATTTTATCAAAATATTTAAGGTTAATATACCTAAAAGAAATTGTATAAAAACCATCCACAAAGTAACAATTCCTAATAATTCGACAGTGCTCATTTATTTTTTCATCCTTTGTTTAAGGTTTTCATTTTTTAGATATTAATTATATCATTCCTTCTTTTTTATTTTTTTTAGTTCCCTAAATTTTTTCTAAACACCATTTTATTACATAATCAATGACGATAGATTCTCTTCTTAATTTATGACCTAAATTCTCAAAAAAATAAATCTTCTTTGGTTCTTTAGCATGGGTAAATAATTTTTTTGAATGATTTGGGGGAATTAAATCATCTTTTTTTCCATGAAGTATTAAAATTTCTCTCGGGGAGATTTTATTTACCCAATTTAAAGGATTAATTTCTTCCAATTCGCTAATAATTTGGTTTTTATTCAATTTTTGTTCTTGAAAAGATATTAATAATCCCTCTCCTAGCAGATTTATAAAATTATTATTGGGAGTTAAATCAGACGGACAAGCGCAAGTAATCAAAAAATTAACTTTTGGATTTTTCGCTACTGTCATTACTGATATCATGGCGCCTCCCGAGAAGCTCAAAACAAAAGTTCTTGAGACATTAAATTTAAGGTTAACGAATTCAATAATAGAATTTAAATTGACCACCCAATTTAATGGAGAATATTTCCCTGTACTTCCTTTACATCCTTGAAAATTGAAGACTAAGGATATAAATCCATTTTTTGCAAAAGCGTCTGAAATCTGTAAATAGCCTTTTTCTTCTACTGCCAAATTCTTTCCTTCCATGGAAGGTATGCCATGACAAATTATAACTGCAGAAATGGGTGTCTTGATCAATTGTGGAGTTGTAAATACTCCTGATATTGTCTCATTATTAGATTTTAATGTAAATTTTTCTTGTTTCATTAATAGAACCCTAGGTGAAAGAATTTTATTCAATTAGGTTCATTTATGTTTTAATGATTAATTTACTTTTAGGTTTAGATCGCTCTACTTATTGCATAAATTTTGAACAAGTTTGCCGAATTTGTTATGATTTAGGTTTTAATGGTATTGAAATCCAACCTGAACATCCAGAAATTTGGAAAGAATTTCCAAAATGCGCAAAACAAATAAATGACATAATAGAGAGTTATAATTTCAAGATCGGCGTTCATGCCCCTATAAAGGATCTTAACATGGCCAGTTATAATGAAAGAATTAGAAACATAACCTTAAATGAGATAATGATGGCAGAAAGTTTTGCAGAAAAATTAAATGCTCGCTATTTTTTAATACATGCGGGGAAAAATTCTTTCGTATCACGATCATTAATGTCAAAAACATGGCAGAAAAAAGCAATTGAATTTTGTATTGATACAATTTCTAAGATTTTAGAAAAATCAACTTGTAAAATCACTCTCGAAAATATGACATGGTCAGAATGGCGATTTTCTTCAAAAATTAAATATTTATCAAAAATTTTTGAGTGTTTCCCAATAGATTCTTTGTATTTTACATTAGACATTTCTCATGCTTTAGAACGATCACGTAATTTTGTTAAAAAACTTGTAAACTTATTTGCAGAAAGAATAATTTCATTTCATTTTGGCGATTTTAACATTCAAAAATTTATATTTGAACATATAAAAATAAATAATACTAAATTAAAGAATTTTGAATTCTTAGTATTAGAACCTCACACACTACCTCTGTCATCTAATAGAGAATTGTTATCAAGTTTAATTTCAAAACAATTTCATTATATTAAAAAAGAATTACTTCCTTAAAATTTAAAATGAATGTATCTTAAAATATTTTTTTTATAATGAAATAATCTATTTATATTTATTACATCAATAATTATCAACAAAATACATAAAAAGAAAAATCATTAATTCCTATGTATCAAATAATTGATAATTAATTCTAATCTAAAAATGAAAAAGTGAATAAAAAATGGGATTCGGAAAAGCTTTTGGAGCCGGCATTGCCCTTTTTATTGGAATAAACGTAGGTCTTACGTTTTTGGTTGCACTATTAATAGGCATCGATGCTGGAAACATGATCGAAGGTGTAATGAACGTACTTAGCGCAATGAGCATCAGCATAATCTATTGGATAATTACTCTATTAAGTGGAATGTATCTTTTATTTTATAGTCCGCCATATGTACTCATAAATTCAATTTCAGCAGGACAATTAGGTGATTATGCCTCAATTATAAATTTTGCGTTCTTAGGAGAGAATTGGTTTACTGCCTTAGCTTTCATAATAGTACTCGTTATGATGTTCGTCGTTGCTATTGTTGTTGGCTATTTATCTCACAGTCCTGGTAGTGGTTTTGGTGCAATGTTTTTAATAGTAGCTATCGGTGCAGTACTTGGTGTTGTTGGCTCATTATTATATAATAGTATCACATATACCGCTATGGGAATGACAATAACCCTCGATTTATTTACCATAATACAGTCTATTATCCTTCCAATAGTAGTCACCACAGTAATAAATGGACTTGCACTAGGCGCAATAGCCATGGCTATGGGTTACAAATTCGAAGAATAAACATAATTTTTTTTATTTTTTTTATTTCTAGAAAACCAAAGAGGCTGCCCCTAAAACGCCTGCATTAATTAACTTCCCTAAAACTATTGGAGTTTTTTGATGAGCTGGAAAAACTGATTTCTGAAACGCATTAGTAATGGCATTTTTCATTAAATCAAAAGCTTTTGATATTGAACCTTCTAAAATGACTAGATTCGGATTAAAATTTGTAACGAAAGAAGCAATGGAATAACCTAAATGCTTCCCCACGTTTTCGTAAGCGCTCAAGCAAATTTGATCTATTTTTTTGTCTTTAAATTCCGAAAACCTTTTAATAAAATTAGGATTCTTTTTTGCTCTAGCAAAATTTTCTATAATCCAAGGTTTATCTCGGTTATCAGCAACTTCAATTATTTTTTTAATTTCCGGATCCTTTGATTCTCCAAATAAATTTTTATATATGGATATAACTCCTTTTCCTGCCGTAAATTCTTCCCAACTATGACCTATTTTTGCTTTAATTTCAGCTACCGTTTCACCAAAATATGGAGCTTTCCCATGTTCACATGCTAAATAACCAGAATTTACTCCACCAAAATATGGTTTACCATCAAGTAACATTGATGCCCCCAATCCCGTGCCTGGAGCGATGATTGCCAATGCTTGTTCTTGAAATCCTTGCATTTTAGATTCACCAAAATGGTAATATCCTAATCCTATCGCATCCAAATCATTACGTACCTCTACCTTTTGAGCATTAAATTCTATGATTACTTTTTCTTTGAGTGGATATTCTCCACATGTTAAATTTTCAGGGGAGTGTAAAAATCCTGTAATAGGATCCAAAGGCCCTGCAGATCCTATTCCAATATTAACTGTTTTATTGGAGAAATTTTTATCAATTTGTTCGCTTATACAATAAAATAGATTTTTTTCAAATGGAATAGAAGGTATTTTAGTAATCGAAATGATTTTACCATTTTTAGAAACTGTTGCTCCCCTAATATTTGTCCCACCAATATCTAATCCTAACACAAAATCATCCATTACAATACCTTCTTTAAAATTATTATATTACAGAAAATTTAGTTTTTTTATTCTTCTTCTGTTTCTTCATCCGAATAAATTTCAAAGGAAGTCAATTCCAAAGTGATCCTATTTTTCATCAAATCTGGTGTCATTAGAAAGTATTCTCCTCCTTTTAGCTTGAAAATTTCCCTCACTTTTTTAGGTATGGTTACATAATATGATGTTTTATCAGGTCTCATGTATCCTTTTATTAAAATTGGTTTTTTAAGACCTTTTTGAATCATTTTTGTTTCTTTTTTTCTAATTTTTTTTTCTCTTATATATTTTATTCCATCATAATTTTCTTGTTCATTATTTCCCAAGTTAATACCTTCTAATCTTCTTCCATTTTTTTTCGTTTAATTTTTTCTGCTTCTTTTTCAATTCTTTTTATATACCAATTTCTTTCTTCTTTATCTTCCTTTTCTTTTAATGACCTATAATAAAAAATACAATGAATTGTTAAAGCACTTAAAAAAATTATTAAAGGAAAATAAAACCAGTGATATGTTGGTTGGAATATCAAATTAATGTATAATAACATTGTTTCAACTAAAATAGCTGAACTACCATGAATCCAAATTGCCAAGTTTCTCCCCTTTTTAACAAAATAGGTTAATGCGTGAATAGTTAATCCTAAACCCCAACTTAGCAATACGATTATTACCCACAAAACTTCGGGCGTAAATATGATGTTTATTATGAATAAAATTAAATTAATAGATAAAAATACTATCAAATGAATTTCTAGAGCCAATCTCACTTTGACTTTTTTTTCAGCCATTTGATAAATTTCAAAATCGCTCAGCGTTAAATCCCACCTAAAAATTCAATACGTATGATTATATAATGGAATTAAAATCGTTATCACTTATATTTTTATTTAAAAAAGGAAAAAAAATTGATATTAAATTGTTATAGTAGATTTTATTCTCGAGTAGAGTATGAGAAGGCTAATAGAGATAATAGAACAAATGCTGCTGATATTAAAGAAAGAATAGCTAAACCCCAAGGAATTTGAGTCTGAAAGAATTTAGTATTAATCGTCCTACCTGTAAACCAAAGAATAAAACCTATCATGTTCCATATTGATTTTTTTCTAATTTCACCCGGTATTAAAATAGCCAAATAGCCGAACAACCAACAAATTAAAATGACATAACCAATTAGAGTTCCAAGATTAAAAATCCAATATAAAGGTGTTCCAAAGGCAACCCACGTAGGATATAAAATGGGATAAATTATACCAATTACAAATGGAGGCACAACCATTAAATATCCAACTTTATCACTTATTTTTTCATTATCTAAAAGCATGGTTGCACTCATAATCGCTAAACATCCTATTGCAAACCAATTAAAACCGGTTCCTATTTGAATCCATTTTTCTGATGTCATAGCTATCGCAAAGAAATCACCTATGACATAAAATGCTCTTCCGCAACCCAAGAAAATGAAGAATAATGAAAAACTTAGCCAGTAAGTTTGCCTGTCTTCTTTTTGTTTAAAAATGTATCTATTAGTAAAGATGTAAGCGAAACTTAAGAAATAATATCCAATAGCAATCATCCATAATCCTACGTTAAGTGCATAAAACCAATAATCTTCGGGTATTGCTTGCATGATCCTTAACTCCAAATTCTTCTAACTTTTTAAATAATTAAAATCCATTTTATTAAATAAAATGTTTTACTCATTAATATTTATTTTTAATTACAAGTTAATGAGTAATAAAAATTGGTTTTTTTAAGATTAAAAAATAAATAAGGAAAATTATTCTTTCGCGTAATATATCGATCCTTCTTGGGCAAAAACGTAATCCTTTCCACGCTTATTTATTGCTTTTACTCCAAATAGTTCTGCAACTCGAATTAATTCTGCAACACTCTCAAATTCAATCCACATTTTTGCTCTAGGAAGACTATCATAATCTCCGCCCCAGCTCCCGCCAGTTGCTGCTCCTATTGCTGCTTTTGCAATCATTCCTCCAAGACCGCCGCCACCACCACCACTACTTTTCTTTTTAATCGCAACTCCTTTGTTTAGAAAATCGTTTTTAGATTGGCCCATCATGTCTTTACACTCAATTATTTCTACCATTTTGGACCCCTCTATTCCTTTGCATAGTATATCGATCCAGCTAGTGCAAAAACATAATCTTTTTTCCGTTTATTTATTGCTCTTACCCCTAATAATTCTGCAACTCGTTTCAATTCAGCAGGACTATCAAATTCGATCCACATCATGGCTCTAGGAACGTGATCATCTGCAACTGCAACACCTTTATTTAAAAAATCATTTTTAGACTGTCCCATCATATCTTTACATTCGATAATTTCTACCATTTTAGATCCCTCTATTCCTTTGCATAGTATATCGTTCCAGCTACTGCAAAAACATAATCTTTTTTACGTTTTACGATCACTTCTACTCCATATGCATCTGCTGCTCTCATTAATTCTGCAACATCTTCATATTCAATCCACATATTTGCTAATGTTTTATTTTTAAAGTCACCTTTTGAGTGACCGACCATATCTTTTGCTTCAACAACTTCAACCATTTTTAAAAATCTCCTTTTATATCTTATTTTTATTTTTTGACTTTTTTTTTTTAAAAACTAAAAGAATAAAAATTATAAATAATTATTTTAAAACGATTAATTTTAAAACTTGCGATATATACATAAACTAGAAAATACTCAATAAATGAAAAACATCAATTACAATTGAGGTAATATTATGTCAATCATGGAAATGGACGGTTTTGGATATAAAATGAAAGAATTTCTCGGAATTTTCATGGGTGAACTCCTTAGTTACAGGATTAGAATACAAGGAAAATCAAAAGACGTAAAATCGAAGGATCCAAATACTGGTGCGAAGGTAGTTGTTGGCAATCGGATGATCTTAGAAAAAGATAAAATGAAAATGATATGTCAAGCATTCAAAGATAAAAAATTCCTAAAGGTTATGGTTGCACCAGAAAAACCTGACAAATATATTTCAGATGAATTTGTCGATTTAGTTAATGAATGCCTTGAAAAAGCAAGACACAAGATAATAGAAAAAGAAAACAAACAAGAAACTGATTTTGAGGCAGTCGTTCTGACAAAGCTTTCTGCTATTGCATCTGGAAGTGGTTCTGGAGGAGTAGTAGCATTAAGTTGTCAAAAATGTAAAGCTCCCCTCCCGCCGGCAAGATCTGGGACTGTGGTTTGCCCTTACTGTGATACAACGAACGTTATTTAGAAAAATTTTATTTCATTATTTCAATAAATTCAACTATCACTTCTTTTTTTTGAAATTCGTTGGTAATCTTATCAAGTTCTTCATAAAATTTACTGAGATAATTACTTAAGAGCTCTGTATGATTTGTCAATTTTAATTGTTTAATCATTTCTAAAATTAACTTACATTCATTTTTCTTAGAATAAAGGTTTTTAAAAATTAAATTTGGCTTATTAATCAATTCTTGATCATTCATATCGAAAGCATGCATCATAAGAAATCTAGATATTGGATAAAGATGATCAAAATACATGATATTGTGTGAAAGATAAGGTTCATTTATTTTTTCCAATATTTGTTTTATTTTTAAAATGGATTCATTATTATTCTTAATATTTTCTGCGAGTATTAATAGTAAGTGCGCTTTTAATAGAGGATTTTTTAATTCAATAATTTTTGAGATAAAATAATCTATTAAATCTATTTCGATAATTTTTTCTAATTTTGGAAATAGTTTAATGATTTTTTGACAAATATTCACAATTAAATTATCTTCAATAATAAGAAAAGAATATTTAATTAATTCTTTTAATATATTTTTTGATTTTTCATATTTATTTAGGTTATATAATGTCTGAACTAATTGGATTTTAATTAATAATGAACTATAATGACCTTGATAGTCATTTGATAACATTTCAAATTTTTGAATATATTCAGTTATTTTAGAATCTACGTTAAGATTTTGAATGATTTTTAAAGATTCTTTTATAACGACGGCTCTTGAAAATTCTCCCCCTAAATCTTTGATGGTTGAGGTCAAGTTTTCTAAAATATCAATTATTTCTTTAACATTATCATTAAACCTCAAACAAATAGAATAATTATAAAGAGTTTCAGCCCAATAAGATTTATTTTTAATTTTTTTAGATAGATTATATATTTGAGAAGCTGATTTTATGCCTCTCATTTTATTTAAAAAAAGATAATAATTATTAAAAACATCTCTCAGAGTTTCATCCTTATATATTTTTAATTGAATTAGATCAAATCTTTTTAATGCAATATTAAATAAATTCTCAAGTTTTTTTTCGACCGCAATTTTTGATATATAAGTTAAAAATTTCTTAAATAACGTATCAATTGAATTTTGATCGATAAATGAAATTAATGAATTTTTTTTATTTTTAGGGTTTAAAATGGTGAATAATGCCAGTAAAAAGTTAATATTAAATGAGTTTTCTAATTCTTTATCAATAATATCAACATTTTGTTTTAATGAAGACTCTTCTTCATTTTTAGATGTCTGGTTTAGTTGCTCTAATTTTGCATCTAATTTAAAAAAAGGATTTTCAATTTGTTTTATAAGAATTGGAACTTTCGTTCTTATTCTTTGAATATGACTGAATTTTAACAAAAACGTTATTGACTCATGAAGTCTCTTAGAACGGGTTATTGGAATAGGTTCATCTGCAATAAAAAGTAGAAATTTCTTAAAAATGTCTTCAGCTTTTTTAAAATTATCTTTATGAATATAATAAACATATAAACTCAGTGAAACATCTATTTTAGATGTATTATACCGCAAATTCTTAATTTTTTTTTCTATATTTTCCATCATATCTATCTATAATTAATTATTATTAAATTTTAGCTCGTTATTAAAAATCAATATAAGAATTTATTATACTTATGGTAAATTCCGACTGAAAATATTAAAAAAGTTAAAAACAATCTAATTGCCTTATCCAATGAAATTTAATATAGAAAGGAATTCTATTTTAGTAATAATTAAAATTTAAATTTCATATAAATTGGAGGCTCATGAAAATGGGTTTAGAAAAATTATTAAAAATTATTCCTGGATATCATGGATACAAAAATAAAGAAGAACGTCGCGAAACAGATCGCCTTGTTAGACAAAAAGCAATGAGAGAGTTAGAAGGCGCAGAAAATAAATTAATTGAGGCATTAGAACCTGCAGTTGATGCAGGAAACAAAAATTTAATGTCACTTTTGGAAAAAGCACGCGGTGACATAAGGATTTTCGTTGGAAAACTTAAAAATGCTGAACATGGTTATAAACCAGGTTGGCATATAGTTGAAATAAGAGAAAAAGAAATTGAAGACGCTATTGCTAAGGATGCAGAAATTGTTCTTGAAGCAATCGAAATGAATAAGATGGCAGAAGATATCGTGGATAAAATATCAATAGGAGAAGATGTTGCCGGTAAAGTTAGGGATGTTATGAAACGACTAAATGAAGTTAAAAAACTATTCGATGAAAGGGTTGATATAGTCGCAGGAACTCAAAAAGTTATGGATATAAAATAAATTTTAATCTGAAAAAATAAAAAAATATTAGGTGATTTTTATGGGAAAAGAATGGAAGTTAGGATGGGAACACGAAAAACACATGGATAAAGGAAAACAAGTCATTAAAAGATATCTAAATTCTAATGTTACAAGTGGGAAAATTCCAAAAGGAGATAAGAATGTATTAGTTCGAGAAGGAGAAAATGTTGTCTACTTCAGAGATGGAAAAATATATGATGTTTTACCCGCCGGCAGGCATCGTGTTGATGACAAATTTTTCTTAGTAACTGATTATGTTTATGTTGATATGGGACGTTTCATGTTAAAATTTGGCATCGCTGAAGGCACGATATTAACACAAGATAAAGTCCCTTTAAGTGCGTATGGAAACGTTACAATTCAAATCATCGATCCAAAAAATTTTTTAACAAATGTTGTTGCTGGAGAGTCAGATTTTTGGGAAACTGACCTAAAAAAATGGGCTATAAATAAAATTGTTAGTATAATGAGAGCAGAGTTATCGAAATTGTCCTCGATGGCAGTTTATACTGAAAGAGAAACATTTATTACAATTTGTCGAGTCAAAAGTAAAGAAATGTTTGAAGATTTTGGTTTTAAATTTTTGGATTTAAATCTAGAAGGCGTCAAATTACCTGAAAAAGTAGAATCCGCACTTGCAGAACGTGCTGCCACCTTAGCAGGTGCAGAAGCAGAAGTTGCTCGCTTGAAGATGATTCAAGATGCTGGAATTAATGTACTAGATCTAGAAAAGATTAAAGCTGTTCAAGAATTAGCAAAAAGAAATGGCGGAGGCGGTATTGGTGCCATGTATGACTCTACCGTTATTGCTGGAATGGTAGGACCGATAGGATCTGGAGCTCCTCCTGCTGGTGTAGGTGTAGCTGTTTCTAGTGGATCTACAAATCCTGAAATTCAAAAAGTAAAAGACATGATGACAAAACTTGATGACAAGTTATTAATGGGTGAAATTTCAGAAGAAAAACATACGGAAATGATGAATAGGTTAAAAAAGAGATTACAAGAATTAGGCGGCTAGGAGAGTTAGGGAATGGGAAAGCCTAAAGTTGTAATTAAAATTGGAACTAAGCGAATAAAAGTTGGAAAAGATATTAAAAAATCTAAAAAACAATTGCAAAAGGAAGAAATGGAAAGACTCGAAAATTTGATTTTAGAAATTGGTAAGAATCCCGAAAAAAGCCAAGGAATGATGGATGTTGCTCAAATCTTTTTAGAAGCCAATAAATTGAAAAAAGTTCAATCTGACGAATATACTATAGATGAAATTAAACAAGCAATAAAAAACTTGGATAAGCAAAATTTAGTGACAATTAAACGACTAAAAGGCAATATTGAAGTAGTGGAATTTGTTCCGGTTGAATTAAGTGGAGTACAAAATAAAATTATAGAAATTGCTGCAGAAAAAGGTTGGGTAAGTATTGAGGATGTTATATTAAACTGTAATTTAAATGCCGAAATCGCAGAAAAGGAAATGAAAAAATTAGAAGATAAAAAAATAGCAATCAAAGTGTCTGATAGAAAACTTGGCAAGAGATGGTATTTCCGCGGCTTTGCAGTCGATGAAGATTAATTTCATTCGTGTTTTTTTCTTTTTTTTTTTAGCTGAGAATTTTTCAATTCCTTTGATTTTTCGAGAATTCAAGTAATTTTTGAGGTTATTCGACATTATTTTAGCATACACTGAGAGCATGAAAAACTTTCCCTTTATCCTCTTATTGATTCATTTTAAGCCGTTTTTATATTTATTAAAGAGTTCCATTCATTTTGCTTTAGAATTTGGAAAAACGTAAATCTCCTGTACATTCACTTGAAATTAATCAAATGCCGATAAAACTTGAAATATTTTCGTCTGTCAAGGGAATTTGGAAATTCTCTTTAAACTTAAAAAATATTTAATTTTAATTTAATTCTAAAGAAATTTCATTCAAACTTACGCTTTTCGACATTTTTATACTTTGACTTTTTAAATAAAATTAATTGAGGAAAGTCATCATCAAATCTGATGAAAAAATTATGGGTGATAAAAATGTCAATGATAGATGATTTGGTTGAAAGTAAAATCTTAAATTTTATGAAAGTATTGACTTCGTTTGCTGTTGGTTCAGAAAATATTGATGAAATAAAAGCAGATCCATTTTCTCCTTGGCCTTGGTTCTAAGAAAAATACTTTAGAAATTTTAAATCATTATTAAATCCATTTTTTTTTAATTTTTGAAAATTCTAATTATTTATGAGGGAATCATATTTTTCAATGTATTTTTTAACTATTGATTTCCAAGTATAATTTTTTAGGACAAATTCTTTTCCATATTTCCCCATTCTCAAGCTTTCTTCTATATTATTCAATAAATAAATAATTGCTTTCGCGAAATTCTCTCTTTTATCATTTTGATTGCTAACAATTAGTCCTTTATCCCTTATTAAAAACATAGGTTTTTCATTTTTTTTAATATTGAAAAGATCTTTACTACCCTCTGTTTCACTTGTAATAACTGGTTTTTCTCTAATCCAAGATTCCAAAGTTGTTATCCCAAAGGGTTCTAAAATTGCAGCCGTAATAAAACAAATACAATCGTCCAAAAATTTTATTTTTTCCTCATTTGATATATTTGGTATAAAAATAATTTCAATATTTGAATATCTATCTTTTATTTTAAAAGCAAGTTCATTAAGTATATTATAATATTCTATATTTTTATCTTCTAAAAAACCTGCAATTACAAGAGATATATTTTTCTCTGTCATTTTACCTACATGGTATAAACTCTCAATTAAGATATCATATCCTTTAATTTTATCAATTCTACCAATAGAAAAAATCAAATTCGAATCTTCTTTTAAATTATATTTTTTTCGATTTTGAAGCTTTTCTTTTTTTGATGTTTTTTTAAAATAAATTAATTCATTATTTACTGGATTTGGTAAAATTGCAACTTTATTTTGATTAAATTCTTCAGGATACATTAAATTTAATTGATATTTAACTTTTTTACTATTTACAATAGCTAAATCACAGTATTTCAAGCTTTCTCGCTCTTTTTCTCGAATATAATTAATTGCATAAATATTTTTGATATTTTTTTTTTCTAAGGCAATTGATTCAAGTGCATGGTACGAGGTGATAATGGGGGCCATATTACCTTCCATTTTTAATTTTTTAGCTAAAAAAGGAACTAAATAATGACCATGCAGGTGAATCAAACCTTTTTTATTTTTTAAAAACCTAAAAATTTTTTCAATAAATTCTTCAAATCTTTTAAATTCATCCTCTTTTGATCCTTGATATGGATTTTTTATTAAATTTGAGTCATCCGAAAAAAATCTTTTAACAGGAACTTTAAAAATTCCATCTTTATCTGATAATGTCAGAATTTCATCTTTTTTATCTTTTAATCCAAAGCATAAAACAGTAACATTTTTATTATTTTTAACCAATTCACGGGAGAGTTCCCTAACGATTACTCCTCCTCCTCCTGTTATATTAGGAGGATATTGTATTGAAACTAAATAAATTTTAAAATTTTTAGAATTACTCATTAATTTATCCCATTAGAACCCATTTATTATACTTTTTAATTAATTTTTAAAAAAAATGTATTTTATTCATTTAATTTAGTTGAATTATTAAAAATTTTACGATTTCAATATCGATTTCTATGTAGATTTCTTAGTAGAAATCTATATATTAATGATTGGATATGAAACTATTTAGGTTGATTTGAAATAAAAAGTGGTTTAAATGTTCATAAACAGGAAAGGGAGATTTAAAGGAAGGTTGAGTCCAATTGAAATGTTAGTATTAGGAACTTTAAAAGAAAAAGCATTATATGGGAACGAAATTATGGATAAATTAAGAAATCAATTTAAAGAAACTTCATTTATTCCTCAATCAGGTACTATTTATCCGCTTCTTGAAAGATTAGAAAAAAAAAGTATTTTAAAATCCATAAATATAAATACTGGAAAGAAATTTAGAAAAAAATATGAACTAACAGAAGAAGGGAGAAAAATTATAATTGAGATTCTAAATAATAGGGAGATTCAAAAAGAAATTGAATTTTCTAATAAATTCTTTGATTATTTTTTTTCCAACTCTTTTTTAAATTTTATAAGAAATATTACTGAAATTGGTGAAAACATTACTGAAATTGGTGAAAACATTGCTGAAATCGGTGAAAACATTGCTGAAGGATTTGAAAAATCGTTTAGGAACTTAAAATTAAATAGAATAAAAGAAGAAATAAAAATTATTCAATCTCAAATTAATTATCATGAAGAACAATTAAAAAACTTAATGAATAAAAAGAAACAAAAAGAATTAAAAATTCAACAACTTGAGGAAAAAAAAGTAATTTTTAATTAAATTTATTTAAAATAAGGTGGATTTTTTTGTCTGAAGTAAATGAACAAGAAAAAAATAGTAAGGAGAAATATAAAGACACATTCGTTTCAAGAACTTTTCAAAATATTTTTAAATTATTCTTTCTAAATGGAATAAAAACATTATTTTCTCGCAGAATAGTTTTTTTTACGGGAGCTTTTTTAATTGGCATTTCTTCATTGGGCATAATGTTTTTCACTCCTTTCTTTGAGAATGTAATTAATGCGATTTTAGTCTCTATTTATTTTTCCATTATGATAGGATTAATAATAACTGGATTTTTTTCCTTGAAAGTATTTTTAAAAGGTATTAGAATACTATTTTTTATAATAACAAGTTTTGGCTCTTTTTTAATCATTTATTTTTTTAATCTAATCCCAATTCTATTATATTTTAATGAATATATGATCCTCTTCTATTTAGTTATATTTTCATTTGGAATTCTTATAATAATAAAGAATTTCCATCAATCTTGGTATGCTAAATTAAGTTTAGTCGGAAAAACTCCAAACGATCTTGCATATAAAAATTTATTAAAAGGTTTACTTTTATTAGGCTTCATATGTTCTCACATCTTCCTCTATTTCTTTTATTTAACTCCCAATTTCTTGAATTTAATATTCTATTGCATTGGATTTTCGAGTTCTATTTTATTAATCTATTTATTCAAAAAATCAAATTATAACAAATATGAATCCTTTGAATATTTTGCAATGACTCTTATATTTTATTTTTCCTTATCAATTTTCTTCATATTTACTCTAATATTTTTAAATTCCATTCAAAAAAATATGATTTATATTGGATTAATCATTATCGTGTCTTTTTTAGGTTCGGTTCAAATTATTAAACCATTAGATCAATTTGAAAAGAAATTATTCAAAAAACAAAAAATTAGTTCTTTAAAAGAAATTTTAAGAAAACAGAGGGAGAAACTAAAGAAAGAAAGAACATTCAAAGACGATGATGATATCATAATAATAAATATTGAAGAAGAGAGTGAAAAGGACGTAATGAAAATTCCAAAAAGTTCCAAAAAATCCAAACCGTTTAGTTCTATAAAAGAAAAGTCAGGTCCAATTAAAGAGGCACAAATATTTATGTTTCTTGGGATTTTTCAGTGTATATTTTCTTTAATATATTACCAAATACACCTTCTTTTTGGAACTACTCTAGTTTATGGCTTTATAATTCAAATAACTTGGAATATTTTTAATGAATATCTTATTTATTCTATATATGGCATAACATTAGTTTGTTTCATTGCATATTTTATTTCAGCAAAAGTGAGGAAGAGTTTTGTAAATGATACATCAATGAAAAATGCATTTTTAGAATTTTTAAGATTAATTGATAAGGATGAAAGAAATTCTTTGCTTAAAGAGATGGCAGATACGATAAGAGAAATTATGATATCTGGAATTATTGATTTATTCGATCCTGATTCAGATGGTAGAGAAAATATAAGTGACACAATTAAAAGTGGAATTGATTTTGTTAGGCGTTTTTTTACTGGTAAGGATGTATAGAGGGAGCAACCTTATGAAACCATTATTTATTGTGTTGGATGGAATTGATGGTTGTGGATCAACAACTCATGTTAAATTATTGAAAAAATGGTTTAATGATCAAAATTTAAACGTAAGAATCACGCACGAACCAACTAAATCTGATATTGGCATGCTCATAAAAGATTATTTAAAATCAAATAAAGGTTTTCCAGAAGTTGATGCTCTCCTATTTGCTGCAGATAGAGCTCAACATACAAAAGAAATTAAGTCTTTATTAGAATCTCAAATTAATGTCATTTCTGATAGATATATAGAATCTAGCATATGCTATCAATCAAACAGTGGCGTTGATATCAATTGGATAAAACAAATAAATAAATTTGCTTTGAAACCAGATATTTGCATTATATTAGACATAGATCCAAAAGTTGCAATTGAAAGAATTAAAAAAGATAGAAGTGAATTTGAGAAATTTGAAAAATTTGAAATTTTGAAGGATGTAAGAGAGAAATTTTTAGATAGAGCAAGACAATTAAATTATGAAATCATAAACACAGAAGCCCCTATTTTCATAGTCCACGAAAAAATAATAAAAATAATTAAAAAAAAATTGGATTAAAAAAAAGTTTCTGAAATATTACCAATTAAAGAATTAATTTTGGACTCTAAATAATTTAAAACGTATTCAGGATGATGATCAACATAAGTACTAAGATTTTTTAATTGATTTTCTAGAATCACTTCTTTTTGTTCAAGTATATATCTTTTAATTTCATTTGAAGTTTCCATGATTTCCTTATAATCCATAAATCTTGTACTATGCGTGATCACATCTGGATAAAAATTACTTCTATTTCTTAGAGTTTCCGAAAAGATAAAATATTCTTGGAATGATAAAAATCGAGGCTTTATTCCGTATTTTTCTGCATTTTCATACATTTCAAGAGTTGGAAAAATGCAAACTGGAGTTACCCAACTTGGGATTGCTCCTAAATTAATTGTTTCTTTAATTAATTTTTTTGTTAAGAAAATATCTTGTTTTTTTTCCTCGGGTAATCCTACCATCCAATAAGTTTTTGCAATAATGCCATTTTTCACGCAATTTTTTAAGCTATCATAAATTACATTTATATTATATGGTCTTCTCATAAGATTTAATACATTTTCACTACCCGATTCAATTCCAAAATCAATATTATCAACGGATGCTCTCGAAAGATTCTCAAAAACTTCTTTATTTATTGTTCCTGGTAACATAGCAAAATTGAATGATTTGATTTTTTCGTTAAATTCTGGACATTTTTGTATCTCTTGGGCAATTTGAAGAACTTTTTTTGGATTACAATAAATATAATCTTGAATCGAAAGATTAATTGATTTATTTTCTTTTAATATATATTTAATTTGGGCAATTATCCATTTTGGAGAATGAAATGCAAGTTCTAATCTTGGTGAAATGTTAGTAGTTCCGTATGTTTTGTTATTACCAATACAGTAAATGCAATTATATTTACAAGGACCTCTACATGTATTTATTATAGCTAAATTAAATGATTCAGAAGATTTAGGGCGAACTATTTTCAAATCATAAGGCGGTATTTCATCAAGGTCTTCATAAATTTCAGGCGGTCCATTATTATGAAGTAAATTATTTTTAAATGAAATCGTACCCTTTATCTTAGATGGATCTCGCTTATTTTTAACCATTTCAACATATTTTAAAAAACTTTTCTCCGCTTCTCCTATGAAAAAAGCATCGATATGTTCACTTAATATTTTTAATTGTTTGCTTGAATTTTGTAGCATTTTTAGAATAATATTTTGATGGACTCCTCCTAAAACAATTTTTGAGTTTGGCAATTCTTTTCTTAATAATTTAGCCCATTCAAACGCACCTTTACTGAAATGAATCCAATTCAATTCAATTCCGATAACTAGAGGATCGTATTTCTTAAAAATTGCACAAATATTATCTCTTGTTAATCCCTTATAATATAAAGCCGGTATATTCCAGATTTCTACTTCATAACCGTTTTTTTTTAAAATGGTTCCAATACTTAATAAACCATAACCAATTAACGTATTTGACATAATGGTTCTGTTGGCTTTTTTTTCATCAAGTAATGTTGAAGGATGTATCAATAACACGTCTAATTGTTTCATGATTCTTTTTTTTTGTAGATTCGATATATAAACTCCTAAAGAAAACTTAAAAAATTATAAAAAAACAATTATTTATTAATTCCAAAAGAGGCTAAATAGATGGCTCAAGAAAAAAATCAAGAATCAAAATCAGAAGAAGAATTATTAAAAGAAAAAATGGAAAATCATCGTCAAGCAGGAAAAATCTCAAAAGAGATTGCTCCAAGAGCAAAAGATTTGGTTAAAATTGGAGTGAAATTAATAGATATTTGCGAAAATATTGAAAATATGATATTAGAAAAGGTTGGAGATAAAGGCGGTTTAGCTTTTCCATGTAATGTTTCGTTAAACAATATTGCAGCTCATTATTCCTCCCCCCCAGGAGATGAAGTAGTAATTAAAGAAGGGGATATTGTTAAAGTTGATTATGGAATTCATATCGATGGGTTCATTTCTGATTATGCTTTTTCTGTATCCTTCAATCCTGAGCATGATAATCTATGTATTGCCTCAAAAGAAGCAGTTGAAGCTGTTTTAAACGCTGCTGGGCCTGGAGTACAAACAAACGAATTAGGTAAACTTGCAGAAGAGAAGATTAGATCTTATGGATACATACCTGTCATAGATCTTTCAGGCCATTTATTAGAACAATATGAATTACACGGTAAAAAAGTAATTCCTAATATTTCCCTTAAAAAAGGTGAAAAATTGGAAGAGAATGAAGTATATGCGATGGAATCTTTTGCAAGTACAGGAACTGGAAGGGTTCATGAAATGAAAGTATGCTATATTTATAATATTCTTCCAGCAAGAAATTTTCCTAGGTCTACACCAGCAAGAAAAATATTGAAAGTCATAAATAATAAATACAAGACGCTTCCATTTGCCAAGAGATGGTTAGTTAAAGATGTTGGATTTGGATTTAACCTTGGTCTCAGAGAATTAACTAGATTAAAAATTCTCCATGAATATCATCCATTAGCAGATGAAAAAGGATGTTTGGTTGCTCAAACGGAACATAGCTTCATTGTTACTTCAGATGGAATAGAAATTATTAATTAGATCAAATTTTTTAATTTTACTTCAATAATTTCACTAAATTAGTCGAACTGAACGCTCTAAAGAATTTTAAGGCCTCTGAATATGCATTCGCTTTTAACGCTTCTTGAGTTTCTTCATCAACAGCATATATTTCACTAAAGAATTTTTTAATTGCATATTTTGAATTATTTCCAAATAAAATTGCATCTGGCTTTGTTTCTCCTCTATTTTTTGCTTCTGATAAAGTCCATTCTGTTATATTTTTAAATAATTCTGGCTGAAAAACTTTTAAAACATCCCATGCAATGTTCATCCAATAAGTACCAACATTTCCTTTTTGAATTACTTCTTTTGGAAAACGTGACGCTATTAATTCTAAGGGAGTTCCCGTTATTCCGTGTTGTGCTATTTTTACATCATATTTTTGTAATGCTTTTCCTATTTCAATGGTTCTAGGAATGTCTATCGAAACTTGCTCAATCATTTTGCCTGATTCATCATATATGTTGCCGTGAGTAGAACCATTTGCAATAGCAAGCAAGTTTGGAAATATTTCATTTTTATTTAATTGTTCGATATAAGTTGTTGCTTCATCAATTGTAGTTATTACTAATCCGGAATTTTTATCTTTCTTTCCTATTTCACCAACTTCCACTTCTAAACCAGGAGGATTCGATGAATCAGTATTATCTTTGATATATTTTGCTATTTCCGTTGTAACCTCGATATTTTTCTTTAATTCTTCGATCGTGGTTTTTCCACTTGTATCAAATAAGAAAGAAGCATCAATTGCAAAGCTTGTATAACCTGATTGAATTTGTTGTTTTAACAGATTTTTAATATAAGGTACATCTTTTTCTGGATTCTTGATTGTTAAATGATCTCCATGTAAAATAAACCAAGGCCAATTTACTTTTTCAGCTGCAACTTTCACATTATGCGAAAAAGTTTTTGGAGTTAATCCTGTATAACCCCCTTCTAAATCACTCTCTGATTTTGCTAATTCAAAAATAACTATAGTGTTCACTTTTTTTGCAGCTTCTAATATTCCTTCTATTATACCTATATTTATTCTAGTATTAGCAGCTAAAATTATTGAATTTGACTTTTTTAATTTTTTATAAGCATTAAACCCAGGTATAGCTTCATGTTTATATCCCATTTTATAAACCTACTAAATTTTTTCCTATTATTATTTGAATTATCAATAATTAATCATTCGCAATAATTATATTAATATGTTAATAAAAAAAATAAGAACAAGTATAATTATAGGAGATTAAATTAAAAATGAAGCTGCCGGTAGTTTTAATTAATTATAAAACATATATTCAAGCAACTGGGAAGGGTGCTTTGAATTTAACAAAAATTTGTGAGAAAATAATTAAAGAGTTTGATATTAATATTATTGTAGCTGCACAAGCTGTTGATATTTTTAGATTAACTCAAGAAACTGAAGTTCCAATTTATGCCCAACACATTGATCCCATCGAGCCAGGTTCAAACACGGGATTTATTCTTCCAGAGGCTATTGTGGAAGCTGGTGCTAATGGGACATTATTAAATCATGCAGAACATAAAATCAAATTATTTGATTTAGAAACAGCGCTTGAAAGATTGAAGAATTTAAAGCTTGAAACTTGTATTTGTGCTGCTAATCCTGAAACTTCAGGAGCGATTTCCACGTTAAATCCTACTTTTGTGGCATTTGAGCTGCCTAGCTTGATTGGTACCGGAATTTCTATTTCAACAACTGAACCTGATTTAGTTGAAAAAAGCGTGAATAACATCTTAAAATTCGGAGATAAAGTCATTCCACTTTGTGGTGCGGGTGTGTCTACTGGTGATGATGTTTATGCTGCCTTAAAATTAAAAACACGGGGTGTTTTATTAGCTTCTGCTTTTACGAAAGCGAAAGATCCAGAAAAAATTCTCATAGAAATAGCAAACGCTATCAAAAAATATCAAAATGAGATTTAATTAGGCGATTTAACTTGAAAGTTCGCGCCCGATGTGCCATGTGCTTATTTTCTCGAGGTATAGCTCAAACTCTCCTTGCCACTAATGATCAAATCGTACAATTTGAGGTAATTAAAGAGCTATTTAATATGTTTCAAGAGAAATTCAATGAAAAATCGATCCCTGCGATAGTTGGTACGTGGAGAGATAGAATAATAAGGAAGGTTTCAGGAAATAATGATCCATATAAAAATGAGAAGGAAATTTCGAATAGAATTGCTTTAAAATTCGAGCATTTATTAGAAAAAAAAATAAACTTGGTTTCAGATCCATATCAAAAATTTAGATTTTCGGTATTAATTTCAATCGTTGGAAACGTAATGGAATTTAATATTCAAGATCATAACATAACCACCGAAAATCTTGAAAAAAAATTAGAGAATTTAATAGAAAGCATCGAAGAGGACCTAGTTATAGATGAAATTAAAGCAATGTATGATTATTTAAAACAAGGTTTGAAGGTTTTATATTTAACTGATAATGCAGGGGAGATTTTATTTGATAAATTCTTAATAAAAACGCTAATGGACAAAAATATTAAAGTTATAGTAGCCGTGAAAGGTGAACCTGCATTGAATGATGCAATGATGGAAGATGCGATCTATGTTGGATTAAATAAAATTAATGGAGTGGAATTAATTACCACGGAAAATGATCATGTGGGTATAATATTTGACGAAATTTCTACAAATTTTAAAAAATATATCGATAATGCAGACTTAATTATTGCAAAAGGAATGGGGTACTTTGAATGTTTATTTGAAGAAGAATCTTTGAACAAACCAATAATTCACTTATTCAGAACAAAATGCCTCACAGTTGCTAATAGTTTAGGTATAGAATTGGGAAAAAATGTATCTATGTTCAGGATGTATTAAAATAAAATTAATTTTAAATTAATTTTACGAAATATTCATGAATACGAATATCATCCGTAATTTCTGGATGAAAAGTAGTTGCAATTATATTATTTTGACGAATAGCAACAATATCCTCATTAAACTTTGCTAAAATTTTTATATTTGGTGATGGATTTTTAATTGTCGGTGCTCTAATGAATACACCTTTGAATGGAATGTCTCCGAGTACTGGGATGTCCAAATTTACTTCAAAACTGTCTTTTTGAGGTCCATATGAATTTCTTTCAATTTCTATATCTAAAATTTCTAAGATGAGTTGATTTGTATTACCGACTATTTTATCATATACTCTTTTTGCCAAAAAAATAGTACCTGCACAAGTACTTAATACGGGAATATTTTGCTCAATTTTTTTCTTTATCACGTCTAATGCTCCAACTTTTTTTGCAATGGCACCCATTACAGTAGATTCTCCTCCAGAAATTATTAAAGCATCTATTTCTTCTATTTCTTTTGGCTTTTTTACGATTTTTACAATCGCTTCAATATCATTTTTCTTTAATGCGTGTTTAGTTTTATCTACGTGAAACCTCAAGTCACCTTGATATCCCAACACACCAATTTTTTTCATTTTCATCCAATCCTTAAATATCGCTTCCTCTGACTTCCCATCTGTTCTCTAAAGCCATTAAAGACATGTCTATTCCATCCATAGATTTCTTCTCAGAAACCATTTTCTGTGCATCTAATACTATTTCAGGCTCATCATGAAATGAACAGGCTAGAACGATGGCTATTGCCCTATTTTTTGGATCATCTGATTTAAATATTCCAGATCCTACGAAAATCCCATCACATCCCATGTTCATCATGAAAGCCGCATCAGCAGGGGTGGCTATACCTCCCGCAGCAAAAACTGTTACTGGAACTCTTCCTAAAAAAGCTGTATGCTTTACGATATCATAACTCACCTTAAATTCACGAGCATATTTCATTAATTCTTGCGGATTATCTTTTGCAGCAATGATCATACGAAGTTGTTCTTTTAGTTTGTTAAAATGGACAATGGCATGTTTTACATCACCTGTACCAGGTTCTCCCTTGCTACGGAGCATGGATGCTCCTTCCTCAATCCTCCGAAGAGCAGAACTCAAATCCGTGCAACCACAAACAAAAGGTACTTTGAAATCATGTTTCCAAATATGATGTTCAGTATCAGCGGGTGATAATACTTCAGATTCGTCAATACAATCTGCACCTACAGCTTCAATGATGCGAGCTTCACCAACATGCCCTATTCGGCATTTCATCATTATTGGAATGGTAACATGGTCTCTAATTTCCTCAAATAATTTTGCAGATGCGGTTCTAGCAATTCCTCCTGCTTTTCGAATATCGTATGGTAATTTATCTAATAACATTACCGCAACAGCACCTGCTTCTTCCGCTATTTGGGCTTGTTCTACGTTTGTAACGTCCATAATTACACCATTTTCTTGCATGTGAGGAAATCCTTTTTTGACAATCCAACTACCTTTTATCCTATCGTTCAAGATTTCTTGTCCTAACTCATATTCGGTCATTTTAATGATCCAATCCTATTAAATACTATATTATTTATTTCTATACCTTTTATTAAATTCAATATTGTGATTAAAAGATTCAATTAAATTAGGTTATTAAATTTTTGTTTCTACGTTATTTTTGTCAAAATTGAATAAAGAACTTTTTCAGTAAAGAGGGGAATCTATAGTTCAATGTAAATCAAATTTGATACACATTAATACAATGAATCAATATAAAAGTAATAATCTTTAAAAATTTATTTGGCTTTATTTTGATTAAAACTTCTTAATTAATGTGGAAGCCATGAAAAAGATCCAAAGTGCAGAAAGGTTAGATAAATTTACTTACGCCATTCGAGATATTGTTGCTGTTGCCAGCGAATTTGAAAAAAATGGTGACAAAATTACTTATCTCAGCATAGGAGACCCTCCAAAATACGATTTTGATACACCATATCATATTAAGAATGCCTTAAACCAAGCAATTTTAGACGGTAGAAATTTGTACGTTGATTCAGAAGGTATAAACGAGCTTCGAGAAGAAATTGCGAAACATGAAAGTAAAAATCATGGAAAAATTACTATTGAAGATGTTTTAATTACTTCAGGGGTTTCTGAAGCAATTTATTTCATATATGGTTCCCTGTTAAATCCCAAAGATGAACTTTTAGTTCCTGGTCCTTCATATCCTCCCTTTATTTCATATGCTAACTTTTTTGGTGCAGAACCCATTGAATATCAAATGGATGAAAATGATGATTGGCAGCCTAATATAGATGATCTACGAGCAAAAATCACTGAAAAAACTAAATCAATTGTTATAATCACTCCAAATAATCCTGTAGGAACGGTTTATTCTGAAAAAACTTTGAATGAAATAAAGAATATAGCGGGAGAGCATGGAATTCCTATAATTTGCGATAATATTTATGAACAGATAGTATATGATGAAAAAACACCGGGAATAAAAACAACTGATGTTCCAATCATTAATTTATCAGGCTTTTCTAAAGCTTATTTAATGACTGGGTGGAGATTAGGTTATATTTTTTATGCCGATCCTTTAAATTTGTTGGAGAATTTCAGGCAATCTGTGATAAAACTCGCACGGGCTCGATTATGTGCAAATGGTCCATCTCAATATGCTGCTTTGGCGGCTTTACGTGGCCCCCAAGATCACGTGAAAGAAATGATTAATAAATTAAAGAAAAGACGTGATTTGATTCATTCAAGATTAAGCGACATTCCTGGTATTACGTGTCAAAAACCGAGAGGAGCATTTTATATTTTTCCAAAAGTGGATTTGGGTAATAAATGGACCTCAGATAAAGAATTCGTTATTGACTTGCTAAAAAAGAAGAAAATTTTGGTAGTACATGGTTCCGGATTTGGAGAAAAATATGGAACCGGACATTTTAGACTGGTTTTTCTAGCACCTGAAAATGTTCTAGAACATTCTGCGGATGAAATCGAAGATTTTATGAGAAAGTCAAAATAAGTGTAAACCTATAATCAATAATTTTGAAAAATATAGTAAAATTTTTTATTTTTTGGTCTCTTAGAAGATTATGGATGAGAATCTGTTGCATTAAATAAATATAAACTAAGTTGATGATAAATTTAATTACATATTGGAGTGATTTTCTAGTATAAACTAATTAAATTTTAAAAAAAATGTGAATAGGTATGATTTACGGAAGAATTATCATCAATGTTGTATTAAATAACTAATTCAACATCTTATGCTTCAGTTACAAGGATAACCCAACCGTATGGGTCGTCTAGTTCACGTAATTGGATTTTCGTCAAGAGATCATAGAGTTTTTGCGTGATTGCTCCGACTTTAAAATTATTATACGTGTATTCCTTTCCTTCGAATGCAATGGACCCGATAGGAGTCACTACAGCTGCAGTACCCGTGCAGAAAACCTCGGATGCCTCGAAAACTTCTTCATAGGAAACATCTCGTTCTTCTACTCTCATCCCAAGTTTCTCCTTGGCAAGTTGAACAACTGATTTTCTGGTCACTCCGGGCAAGATAGAACCATCTTTTGGAGCCCGTGGAGTCACTAAGACTTCATCAAGCACGGCAAAGAAATTAGCCGTTCCTACTTCTTCGATATACTTTTCATTGGCGGCATCTAAGTAAATTATTTGTGCAAATCCTTTTTTCTTTGTTTCTATTGCTGGTAACATGGTTGGGGCATAATTACAAATGGTCTTTGCAGCACCAACTCCTTTTGGGGCTGCCCGATGATATTTTTTACTTATTTCTAACTTGATAGGATTGAATCCTGTCTTGAAATATGGGCCTACTGGACTGACCCATATAATGAATGTATAACTTGGTGCGGGGGCAACCCCAAGCATTGGTCCTGTTCCCCACATGACTGGGCGAATGTATAAAGCGCCTTTTCCATATGGAGGGATGTATTCGACATTCGCTTTAACAACCTTCTTGACCGCTTCCACGAACTTATTAGGGTCATATGGAGGTATGCATAAACGTTCTGCGCTATCCTTGAATCTTTTACCGTTTTCTATCGGACGAAATAGTACTATTTCGTCATTTTTCGTGCGTAGCGCTTTCATGCCTTCAAATATTCCTTGTCCGTAATTTAGGACACATGCTGCGGGAGAAATCTCAAAGTTTTTAAAGGGAACTAACCCTTTATCCTTCCAAGTTTTACCATCTTCACACTCTGAAAGCCACATGGTCTTTGTTGGAAGAAAATCAAACCCGAGATTATCCCAATCAATTTTATCTGACATTTTTTATACCATCTAATCCATTTGTTTGGATAATCCTCTAAGGGGATTCTATAAATCTCTTTAGAAGTTAATTTAAATCTTTCTTTTAGAAGAATAGTTTTTATCCCAATTTTGATTTATTTTTTAATATATGGGCTCGTGGTTTAGCCTGGATGGAACGCCTGCCTGCGGAGCAGGAGATCCCGGATTCAAATTCTGGCGCCATTTGGACGCTGGATGTAAATTCCGGCGGGCCCACCATTATTTTTACAAATAATTCTGAAAAAGAGCACGTGGCTTAGCTTGGATAGAGCACCTGCCTCCGGAATTTTTGATAAAATATGAAAATGAAGCAAGCAGGAAATCGAGGGTTCAAATCCCCCCGTGCTCGCTAACTAAGTTAGTGATATTAACCATAAAATAAGAATTACAAGACCCATAATGCCTGCATATAAAGCCATTATTATCCAAATGAAATGCTTCTTTAACTTTTGTTTCAGGGATAATACAGGTTTCTCATCATCCCCCAAAATTTTTCCCAAACAATCTTTTGAACAGAAATTTTGCAGGTGAGGAAATGAATCTTTTTTATCTACTTTGATTTGCTTATAAATTTCTTGAGAATCAATTAAAGCTTCACAAACATGACAATGATAATGTGGGTAAATAATATTATCGTCTCTCATTTTATCATAATGAGCTTTCCGCTCCCACTTCTGAATTATTTTTTTATCTTCTGCCATGATATGAACAACTTTTATTTTTTTTTAATGAGTACTAAGTAATAGAATGATAAAAAATCTTTCTCATGAGTATGAAATAAAATGGAAATAAAAGCTATTGCTACTGATTTAGATGGCACGATTACTAATAGAATTGGGATCATTAATCTAGATGCTTTAAAACGGATAAGATTGTTGCAAAAAAATAATATTCCTGTCATAATAGTTTCGGGACAAAATATATATTCTGCCAGCACTCTTTCATACTATATGGGAGCTTCAAATTTTACCGTAGCAGAAAATGGGGGTGTAATTTCTTATTTTTTTTCAAAACATACTCTATTAGGTTCACGAAAACCTGCAGAAGATGGTCTAGAAGCATTAAAATCAAAATTTGGAAATAAAATATGTCTTACCTCAAATTCACATCTTCGTTATCGAGATATCACGTTACAAAAACGCTTTAATTTGAGACTTGCACGGGAATACTTAGAGAATCAAAAGATAGAAGCGAAATTGTTAGATTCAAGTTATATTTTTCACATTTTGGATAAAACTATTTCTAAAGGTCACGGGTTAATAGAATGCATTAAAATTTATAATGAAAAACAAAATCCTATTGAACCCATTCAATTAAACAACATCGTATCTATCGGTGACGCAGAGAACGATCAAGACATGTTAAACGTTACTGGCTATAGTATAGCATTACGACACTCTCCTAAATCCCTTCGTGAATCTGCAGATTTCGTAACAACTAAAAGATATGGTAATGGATTTTGTGAAGCTATAGATTATGTCATCAAGGTATTTAACTTGGATTTAAAATAATTTTAATTTATAAACCAAGAATAGGATTCTTTATCGAATTTAAAATGTTTTTTGAAAAAATAAAATAAATTATCATACCTGTTCGATATTAATTTTAAAGCATTGTTCTTTATAAGCTGAGCAATGATGCCTTGCTCTTTGATTCCAATACCATTATACAGTTCAGAAGTCGTGGCCTTCCCTCCATTCTTTAAAATTATTCGTTCTGCTTGCATGCAAATTAATTTAACAGCTAAATTCCAATCTGGTTCGACTTTTGAGAGGTGTAAATTCTTGTCTTTAAGAAAAAAAATCAAGACATGACCAGTTAAGGAATGTTTAGGAGAAAATTTAGGCTTTAATGATCTTATATCGGTGTTAACATTTATTTGATCTAAGTAAACAAAACCTGCGTTTAAAGCAGATTCTATCAGAAAGTTCCAAATCTTTAATTCTGCTTCTTTAAACCAGACGCAGGCATAATGATGATTTTTAAGAGTTTGAAACATTTGTTTAAATGAAGATTCTAAAAGACTTCGGTAATTCGTTACTCCTTCTTCAGCATGTACGTTTTTTTCTATTCGTTCTGGACTATTTGTTAGAATTATTTCATTTAGTAAATCAATATGAGATATCTCGAAATCCAACCAAGGATTCCATAATTGGGTTAATTCAAAATATGGAACTTCATCTGCATATGGGGGATCTGTAACAATTAAATCAATCGATTCAGGTTCTATCAATTCTATGAGTTCTGTTGCGTTAAATTTTTTGATTAAAAGATTTTTGTTTGTTTTTAATTCAGAAAAATTTAAAGCTCTCTTAGAAATTTGATTCAATTCATCTAAATAATTCTTTTTTCTCCATAATTTATCTTTTACTTTTTCAAACTGAAAAAATACGTTATTTTCTTTTCTATTTTTTTTGGGAATCCAAAAACCTAAGCTCAATCCTCCTTTTGTACTTATAAGCTTGCTTGTTTTTCGTAAAGTAGAACTAAAGATAAATTTTAAGAATTCTCTTTCTGCACAGGCTGATAGTGAATTTATTTCATCAATCAAGGATGATAATGCTAAAAAGTTCCTTTTCGTAAAAAAATCCATCAAATACATGTTCTTTGAAACATTAATTCTTGAATTTTGTATGAATTTAACATTATTTATTTTCGATTTCCAATTTATTTTTTCTATTTCATTAATTAATTCAATATCTTTTTTTTCTATCTTATTTTTTGTCAATATTCCATCTTTTATACAATATAATCTTACAGCTATTGGCGTATCGTCTTCCCAAATAACGTAATTTATTCTTGCGATGCCCTTACATATAGGACAATTAGTCTCATATAAATCAAAAATAGATTTTAAACCAACTATCTTACATTTATCTTTAAGATTCTTTAAGATCTTTTCATAATAATCTTGAATTAACTCCCAATTTTTTTTGGAAATTAAATTTTCCATTAAAAAAATTGATAATGGATTAAGATCAAGTGCAATACTTTTCCTCCCTAACTTGATAGCTTCTTCTAAAACAGCTCCCGAACCTGAGAAAGGATCTAGAACTATTTCATTTGGTTTTGTGAAATGTTGGATTAAAATTTTGATTATATTTCCAGGTTTTTTAGCCCACCAAATATGAAATTTTGATGAAATTTTAGCATGTTCATTTGATATTAATTTTAAGACTGGAAATATTTCATTATTACGTAATTTATTGATATATGAGGTAGAATTATTTAGGTCCAATTCGATCATTAAAAATTAAATTGTTAATAAATCGTTACATATATTGAATTTAATAGAAAATTATAATTGGTTTCTATTTGAATTTTTTTGGTTTAATAGGAGATTCAAAAATAAATGAGCAAAAATTTAGATTTTTATCATATTTTGGGTGTAAGTAGAACCGCTCATCAAGAGGAAATTAGAAAAAAATATAGAGAGTTAGCTAAGCAATTTCATCCTGATATCAATCACTCTAAAGAAGCTGAAGAGAAAATAAAATTGATAAATATTGCCTATAATGTTTTATCAGATGCGGATAAGAGAAAAAAATATGATTTCATGTTGAGATACGGAATGAGTGCACCTGAAGAAAACGTAGACTATGGATATATTGATTTAGAGGAATTTTTACAAGAAATTCAAAATATGTCTTCTGATGAACTAGCCGAATTTATGAAAGCTCAAATTGATATATTATATAATCAATTAATAATGAATTTAAGAAATTTTGCAGGAAAAATTCAAACATCTATTAAAGAATCTGTTGAACATGGCAGAAATCGGATGCGCAGAATAGCTCGAACATTTTTTCCCAATCTATCCCGAATGCTTTTCAAAAATGAAGAAGAAAACAAATAGAATTTTCCTTTAAAATTCATTTTTATCATTTATTACCCAATCCCTTAACTTTAAATTCCTTAATTATCTCTTTATTTAAGGGATGCAATATGAATAGCGAATTATTGGACCAAAAATTGAAGAAAATGACGTACAAAATAGGACTTTTATCATATTTCATAAAGATTTTTAAGACTGAACTTGGCAACGATATAAATTCCGATGAGTTTTCAGGTTTTTTATGCTCTGGAATCATACCCATTCTTTTGTCCTGGATTGAACAAGAATTATTAACTGGCTCAGATAAAGAACAATTTACAATGGAGCAATTTGAAGAGGCAAGAAAAATAATTCTGGAAAAATCTGATCTTTATTTTTCTTAAAAAAATTTCATTTAAACGAAATACTATTTTTTTTTATCCTAATCTGGATATTTCTATATCTGGCAATTTATTTATCGTATATTGATTTTTACCCGTTGAAATTGCCCTTAGTCGATCTTTTAAATCATTCTTATGCAAAAATTTCTTTAAATAGATTTTAATATTTCTCTTATTATAATTCGGGTCTTTAGAAAATCCAACTAATACTTTTTTCCCGTCTTTAGTAATAACTGCTTCATTACCTATTTTATCTTCAAGAAAAGATGAAAGATCATCTAATAATTTATCATCTACCCATGAAAGATGTTCACAAACAATCTCATAAATTAATTTAAAATCTTTAGATTTAGACATTCTAATCACTTGAATTGTTTTTTAATCTATTAATTTCATATTTTCTTTTAAATATTATCATATATGAATAAGAGAATTCACGTTAATTTGATAATATAGTAAATCATGCCCTTAACATTACTCTCTCCAAGTATTTCGATGTTCTCATACTTATTATTAAATAAATACATTTTAAATTTTTCCGGACTGATATTATTTTCATTCATATTTCTGCTGGCATTATCAATTAAATCCTGAATTTTAGGAAGTAAATTATCTCGATATTCAGAAATTTTCTCATCAATTAATGGATTAAGTTGAGACATCACGTATGTAAATTTTTCTTGTTGTTTTTTGTTTCTATACATTTGAACGAAACAATAAGCTGGAATTATGGCAAACATTATATAAAGTGATAAATCTGGTAACAAAATTGTTATTAAAAACATGGGAACCAAGAATGCTAACATGATTAAGATATTGACAAAAAGTTTTGGCCTCCCAAAGAAATTTTGTAAATTATTTTCATCTATCGCTCTTTGAGTGATGCTAAATATAGAATCTACTTCTCTTCCAATTTCTGTCCATTCTTTTGCAAAATCTGGATTTAATTGTATGTATGGATCTACAACTCGATCTTTGAATTCTAATAATGCTTTTTGTTGGTTTTGAACTAATAATGGAACATTTGCAATGGAATCTAATAGTTTAACAATGTTTAATTCTAAAATAATTTCATTTTCAATCATCTTATATTTATCTGATTCTATATCGTCTTCAGGTTCCTTCTCATCTTCTGGATTCATTAAAATCTCTCGGTTTCTTTAATAAATTTTTGATCAAATATCCAATAATAAAATTCTATTAGAAATTTTTTTTAAATATTTTATTAGATTATTAGATGATTTTTAACTGAATACGTGAATCAAATGACTATAAGAATTCTTCTATCTGAATGTCATGACGAAATAATTAGCAGTCAAAATACCAATAGCTTTCAAACCATGTTAAATGGGATGGATTGCGCGGTATTCCCTTATGTTGAAGGACCTATCTTATTTGAAAACATTCAAGATGATGATATTCTTATCCTTGGATGCCCACAGTCAAAATTAAGTTCAAAAGAAATTGATGACATTGAACGATTTATTTTACGAGGGAAAAAAGTCTTATTAATTTCTGGAAATTTAGGTGATTCATTTTATAATTCAAATCTATCGGAATTGGCTAGAAGATTTGACTTAGAATTTAATGAAAATCAAGTTGAAAATTATAAAGAAAATGAGGATTCTCCAAGCATTATAGTTATTAGACACTTTGAAAGTATCATATTTTCTAATAAAGTCTATCAAATTATTTATTCAGGATGTACGATCAATTTATTAGAAAACTCTTGCAAGGCATTGGCGAGAAGTTCAATAGATAGCACTCCTCCAGCAGCTCCTGTTATTGCAATGTCTAAAAATGAGCGTGTTTATCTATTTGGTGGTTTTAACCTGTTCATTGATGAACCTAAAATAGGGATCCAATCCCATAATAATTTCGAATTCATAATTAATTTTTTTGATCACTTACTCAATCTCATAAAACAAGAAAAAGAAATGAACCCACCTGAACAATTGGAAATTGAATCCGAGGATCAAAATAAGATGGATGAAGGATTTAGTTTCGATATAGAAATAAAATCCATTGAAGATGATCACGATATCAAAATTCTTGGAATTATTAATGGAGATATCACAAGACTTAATCCAAAAAAAGCAGATGAGAAATTTCAAATCATCATTAACATGTTTATTGAATATTTAGAACAATTAGAAGATAAGATCGATAAGTTCTGGGCTTTTATAAGAGATAAAATTAATACTAACGATCCTGAAATCATTTATAAAGCAAAAATATCATTGCAAGAAACATATAATGAATTTTGTAAGGAAATCAATCGGATTTCTGGGCTAGTAAATGATCAACACGTGGATTTTTGCTCTAATTTTGAAAAAAAATATTTTGATCCTCAAGGTTCGCTCGTGAAGTGGTTTGAAGCCGAAGCAGAATTGCGAGAACATTTGGATATGATTCGAAATAATCTTCTGGCTTTATTTGGCTAGGAAATATCTTATGAAATATTAATATGCAAGTAGAATATTAAAAATATTAATGGTCACCATTTTAGTTGATGAAGCTCACTTGAATCAGTTAAATTTATTTTCATTTAAATCATTTGAAGAAATGCTGATTAAACACGACTTCATTCCCTATAGATTAATTGAAAAACCAATCTCATCAGAACAGATTCGAGATGATGATATTTTGTTTATAGGAGTACCCGGAGAACATTTTTTAGAAGAAGAAATTGAAACAATACAAAGATTCGTTGAACGAGACAAGAAAATCTTGATTCTCGTTTATGGAACATCCAGTGAATCTAGTAGCAATATGGGATTAATCGTCCAAAAATATGGAATCGATTTTAATCACGATTTGGTCCACGATAAAAAAAATAATAAAATGGGGGAATATATTCCAATCATAAAGAATTTTTCAAATCATTTCATAACAAAAGGTATGAAAAAATTAAATTATTCTGGATCAAGTTTAAGTATTTTCGATGAGTCAATTGTACCGCTCGCTTTTTCGAGCGAGACTGCAATTCCGCCGAATCAGCCGGTCATGGCACTTGGATGTAATGGACAATTGATCGTGATTGGAGGTAGTAGTATTTTTTCTGATGCTAATTTTGGACTTTCAGCTGAAGATAATAAAAGATGCGCTGAAAACATTATCAATTATTGCCAAAAATTAATTTTAGGTAGTATTTCTTCAATTTCTAAAGATCAACAGAAAGATTTAGAGAAAATAAGAAAAAAAGAAGAAAAAATGCAAAAAGAAATGGAAAAAATGGAACAAAAAAATAAAAAGAAACTAAAAATCAAAGATATAATAAAAGATTTATCAAAAATTATCTCAGATAAAGTCCAAAAATTAAAATTAATTGAAAGAGATACTGATGGTTACTGGACTAAAAACTCAGAATTAATTACTACAGCTAGTATTATACAACAATTAGAAAAACTTGAAATTGAAATGAAGTCTGGTTATCACGATCTACGTGATAAGATTGAAACTGTAAGAGATGAAGCGTTTAAGAAATATAATGAAGCACACGATTCATATCTTGATCCTGAAGAATTCCAAATGACGACTCAAGAAATTATAAATTCAATATATATAGCAGAATCTGAAGTAAGTACAAAACTTGATATGGTTAGAAATAATTTAATACAATTATTAAATAACAAAAGAGCAGAAATTAGTAAGAATTAATTTGAATTACTTTTTAAAATAAGTCTTTTTGATTATGACTGCCGAAATACCAATAATTGATGATATTAAAATAATTAAAAAAATGACATTTAAGTTATAATCTAAAGTAAGGTTTTTAGTACTAGAGAAATATATACCAGCGTTTACAATTTTAACTGCATCCTCCAATAATTCAAAATTCACATGCTCAATTACATCATTTTCAGTGTGAAAATATGGATAAAATGGGCCATCCTCATACATCCATATGGCAGAAATGTGATGATTCCAAAAACTCTGATGATCTCCAACACTATTATCAGGATATATCGCATTTTTCTTGATTAAATAGTTGGATAAGGAAATTTTTTGAACTGCTTCTATTATATTAGTTGCAAACCATTCTGATTCAGAATTATATATTAATGATTGACCTAGACCATATCCAATCGTGTCTAAATTCAAGACACTATAAATATTTTTATCTAAATTAGTCTGAACCCAATTTCTTGATCCCGCTAATGCTTGCTCTTCGCCTGCAAGAGCAAGAAATAAAATAGTGAATGAAAAATTAGAATGTGTCACCGCATAATCTGATAATATTCTCAAGCATTCCAGACCAACTGCAATTCCAGAAGCATCATCATTAGCGCCTGGTGCAATTGAACTATCTGAAATCGAATCATAATGAGCTGAAATAATAATATATTGTTGATTTCCTGATATGCTGCCAAGAACGTTTCGAACTGGATTCCCTGACCATATCCAATTCTCAAAATGTACGCTTGCATTTGTATTTCCATCAATCCAATTATAAATATAAGTTGCTGCATCTAAACAACCTTGAGTTCCTGTCTCTCTAGTCTCGAAAGAAGATAAATTTCCTATTATATTCCGCAAGTTATCTTTTGAAACGGTTGATTGAAGATCAAGTGGGATATCAAAATTATTTTGAATTGTTGTAGAAGGAACATAACCCAAAAAAGGAAATATTAATAAAATTGCTATAAAAAAATTAATTTTCCTCATTAAGAAATGAAATGTAAATAAATGTTTATAAATAATATTTCACAAAATTATCATTTTTTGAAAGTGATTAAATGAAAGTAGCAATTATTGGCGCTTCTGGTTATACTGGTGGAGAGTTAATTCGCTTATTATACATGCACCCTGAATCTGAAATTAATTTGATCACATCTAGACGCTTTGAAGGTCAAAGTATATCTGTTCAGCATCCAAATTTTAGAAAAAATCTCAGTATTAAGTTCGATACTTTTTCTGTTGAAAAAGCTTTAAAAAATGATTTCATATTTTTAGCCGTTCCACATAAAGTTGCGCAGACGATAGCACCAGATCTAGTTAATTCAGGCATAAAAATTATAGATCTAAGTGCTGATTTTCGTCTAAAGGATCCTAAAGTTTATGAAAAGTATTATGTTCCTCATGAAAATCCCGAACTTTTGAAAAAATCTGTTTATGGATTGCCAGAGTTGCACCGAGAAGAAATAAAAACTGCTCAAATTGTTGCCACGCCTGGTTGCATGGCAGCAACGTCAATTTTAGCATTATCCCCAATAATGAAATATCCTGATTTAATTGACCTTGAGCACATTATATGTGATGCAAAGATTGGTTCTTCTGGTGGAGGTCGAGATTTTAGTTTAGCATCACATCATCCAGAGCGAAAAGGAGTAATTCGCCCATATAAACCAACAAATCATAGACACACTGCTGAAATTAACCAAGAATTAAGCATTCTAGCTAATAATACAATAAATGTTGGATTTTCTGCACACGCAGTTGATATAGTACGAGGTATTTTATCTACTTGTCATGTTTTTTTGAAAAAATCAGTCGAAGATAAAGATATATGGAAGATTTACCGTGAAATGTACAATAAAGAACCATTTATTAGAATTATAAAGCAAAAAACTGGAATTTACAGGCTGCCTGACCCTAAAATTTTGATAGGTTCAAATTATTGTGATGTAGGTTTCGTTATAGATGAAAATATAAATAGATTAGTTGTATTAGGCGCACTTGATAATCTGATTAAAGGTGCTGCTGGAATGGCCATGCAATGCTTCAATATAATGAACAACTTTAATGAAACGCTTGGTCTTGAGGAACCTGGATTTCATCCTATATGATAATTATTTTTTTGGTAATTTAAATGAATGAAGATATTAAAAATCTTGAGGAAAACTACAGTGGATGGATTATTAGAAGACCTCTTCAATTAGTTTCTGGATCTGGGGTCATCGTAAAGGATATAAATGGAACTGAATATATCGATTGTGTTGGAGGCAATGGAGTTTGCATTACAGGTCATTCACACCCAAAAATAATAAAAGCCATTAAAGATCAAGCTGATAAACTAATCACTTGCCCAACAATCTTTTATAATGAAATGCGAGCAAAATTATATCAAAAGTTAGCTCAAATTACTCCAAAAGGATTAAAGAAAACGTTTTTATCAAATTCCGGAGCTGAATCAATTGAATGTGCTATTAAATTGGCTAGGAAAGCCACTAGCAAGCTCGAAATTATTGCCATGAAACAAGGTTTTCATGGAAGAACCTTAGGTGCCTTGTCTGCAACTTGGAATCCCAAATATCGAACACCGTTTCTTCCTACTGAATCAAATATGAAACATGTAAGATATGGAGATATTGAAGATTTAAAAAATGCAATTTCTGAAAAAACAGGAGCAATTCTTTTAGAAGCAATTCAAGGTGAAGCGGGAATTGTTTTCCCACCAGAAGGATATTTACAACAAGTTCGTGATTTATGCAATGTTAAGGACATTTTACTTATAGTTGATGAAGTTCAAACTGGATTTGGAAGAACTGGTAAATTTTTTGCGTGTGAACATGAAAACATTCAGCCCGATATAATGACCATGGCTAAGGGAATTGCTGGCGGAATTCCAATGGGCGCTACCATTGCCAAAGAAGATGTATTTGATCAATTGAAACCAGGTGAACATTACTCAACCTTTGGAGGAAATCCATTAGCATGTGCTTCTTCATTAGCAACGATTAACGTGATTGAATCAGAACACTTGGTAGAAAATTCTGCATATTTAGGAACTAAATTACTCGATCAACTTAAAGAATCATTATCAGACGTAAAAATAATCAAAGATATCAGAGGAAAAGGATTATTTATAGCAATTGAGCTTAGAGTCAAAAATAAAGAATATGTTTTAAAAGCTTTAGAACGTGGATTGTTAGTTTTAACTTCCCAAAAAACGATCTTAAGATTCCTTCCACCAATAATTATTAATGAAGATCAAATCAATAAAATTATCGAAATCATGAAAAATATTTTTCTATAATATTTTTTTTCAAGAAGATTTTGCTAATACAAACTTTTATTAATAAAGATTTTTTAATATCAATTAATTTTTAATTATTTTTAATTTTTTTAAATGACTAAATATTAAATATTTTATTTTAAAAGAATTAAATAATCATTTTTTATAAAAAATTTCTTAAATTATGGGAATAATTAAAAAATGATCATATAGCTTTTTAATTTTTAAAATTTGAAAATATAACCCTTCAATTTTTAATTTATTTATGAATATTAAATGCCCCATAACCTAGCTTTAAATATGACCGTGACAAGATTTTATTTAGAAAAAAAATTTTAGTGATAGTATGAAACCAACTATTGAATTTTTTGTAAAATTGCTGGACGATAAAAATCAAGAAACAAACCACTTCAAGTTAGGATCTTCTCTAGATGTTGCAATATGTGAAGAATATTATAATGAACTTGGTTTTAAAGGTTCTAAAAATAAGTATGCATTATTAGTTGGCCCCAGATCCTCAATAACCGTCTGGGTTAATTCACTTTCGATTCCTGCAACTATTAAAATGGGAGAACCTGATTCAATATTCCTTCATCAGGATATAAAAGGATTTTTTTCTGATAATGAACGAGTTTTTTTAATAAATTTTTATGATTACATGAATTATTACTTTAATAAGCAACATTCGATTAAAGTAAGCAGGATTGTTCGGACAAATTTAAACGATGCAATCGCTTTAAAAATCCCAATGAAATATAGAAGACTTGGATACATTCCTGGACAATATTTTTTTGGCATTAAACGTGAATCAAATCAAATATTTAAGTTTGAAATGATCGGATATAGTAGAGAACGCTTTGAAATCTCAAATAAAAGACGAGACATTGATTTTATTGAATTTTTTATTGCTCCTAATAAGTTTTATGAATATATCAATCATTTAATTGCACAAAAAAGAATAATTGTCAATAAGTCTATAGGACGTAAAATTTTAACAGAAGCGATTAATTTAAAAGAAAGTTACGCAAGAAAAGTCTTTAGTTATTTTAAAGACAAGGGAAAATTTCCCACTCCTATAGAATTAGTAAGTGACGAAATCGGAATTCCCCTAGGTTTTGAAAAAGTTATACTAGATTACATTTTTAACAAAATTGAAGTTGATCCAAAGACTTTAAGTTCCTCTGAAAAAGATAATCTTGAGCGAGATGCACGAAAGATATTAGCTTTCACATCGAAAAAATTAAAACAAGTTGAGAAATCAGATTGGAAGGCAAATATGCCACTCATTTCTGATGTAGTACTTGATTTAAAACTAAATATTGAGGATGTTAAAAAAGTATATGCTTATATTAATTCCAATAATTTCTTGATATCTCCATCTGAAGATGCTCTTATTTCAAAAAAGGCCAAAACTATAGTAAATCTGATACAAAAAACAGAAGAAATCCCCAGTATTTATGATTTAATAGCAAAAGGATTAGAAGTTCATGAAATCAAGAAAGCTTTAATTCAATTAGAACCCCTCCTAAAAAATCAATATAAGGAAATTGATTTGATGATTCCTCAAATAAGATACCCTGTTGATGCTTCATTAACGGATTATCAAGAATTTGTCGAAGAAGATTTAACACCTTTAAGCTCAGTTACTGCTAAAATACAAGCCCCTATTAAAGAAAATGGCGAGATTTTGCCATTAGAGACACAAATTGATAATGCAAAATTCGAAAGAAGTAATGAGGAACCTGTTAAATTTATAGGATCCCCTGATATATTGTTAAAAACAATTAGGGCACATATTGAGCACGAGGCTGCATTTTCTAAGATAAATGAAAAAATCGCTATCGAAAATGAATTGTATTTTGGAAATCTAATATATGCGTATCTAGGAAAAAGTAAGAAAATAGTTCATTTTTCCGTTGAAGTCAAAATAACAGGCGATGTGAACACACTATCCGGAAAAATAACGCTGAAAGTAAAATCAAACGATTTATCATTATCAGACAGGTTTTATCAGATATTTCAAGCAAGGACAGAAGAAGCAATCCAAAAGGTATCTCATGATCAATTAATTGCTGATTCTACGCATCTTTTTCAAGTAACGGAACATGCCGGAAAGAATTGGATTAGTCCAGACGAATTGGTTCTTCGATATGGTTTTTCTGAAGAACGTGCAATACGAACTTTAGAATACATGGTAGAAAACAAGCAAATAATAAAAGAAAAGAGAGTATCCACTGGAACCAGGTATTACTTTCCCAGTTTAGCTGAAAAATAAAAATTTTCATTTTTTTTAGGTGATTTATGACGTATAGTTTCTCAACTCACCTTGGATCAAAATTAATAATGCCATGTTCAATAAAAAATAAGAAATCTTCGAAATTTACACAAGCTATTTATTTAAAAGAAGCTAATAATTATAATATTTTACAACAAAATCTTTCTACTTTAATTATCTCTTGAGATGTATCTTTATGTCCTCACGATCAGATACGCGCACAGCAGAATCTCGACGAAAATCAGAAAAAAGATACGTCCGTCATCCATTTTTAACGTTTATTTTATTGTTTAGTTTAGTTTTTTCAGCCTTGATCATCTTTTCTATATTACCATTCTCGTTTTTTTTGAACATGAATGATCCTACATTTAGATTTGAAGATTTCCCGGAAGGAAGTATTGATTTTGATTTTGATCCAGATGAATTTGAAATCCCTCCTTGGTTATATGATTGGATGGATTTGTTTGATAATCTTCCGGAAAATTTAGATTTAAACGGGTTGATAGATTTTTTAATGAATACAAAAATATTTACGGCATCACCTTTAAATAACCCACATAAATGGCGTGGCGAAATTTATGATATTTATGATGGTACGGATGATTGGGGAAAGTATAATTCAACCTTTGTAAATGTAGGCTTTGTCCCTCTTGGAAATGGGTTAGGAAATAATAGATCTAAGACTTTAACTTTCTCAACCTTAAAATTTCAAAAAGAAACCTATCAAATTATCGTTCCTCATTATGACCTGGAGGATGGTATATATGGCATATCTGACATCACCACCACGTACAACGATTCTCATCCTCTCGGTGCAGATTATTATGAAATTGTAGAAAAAGACGATTATGGATCCTTCCAAATAACATGCGGTCCTCTTGATCCAAATTACGATGTTGAGGTAAATATAACAATAGAATATGAAATTAAAACCCTTGGAGATTATGCAAACGTGCAGTCGACTAATTCTACAGGCATCTCCTCTGCTATTCTAACCAGATATACGCAAATCCCCTCAAGTCCAATGTTTAATTGGTCAAAAGTTGAACAGCTAGCTGATGATTTAGAAGCAGAAATTAACGCGGAAAATGGCTCAATTTATAAAAAAGCTGTTTATGTTGAAAATTGGCTACAAAAAAATTACAATTATAGTTACATGTATTATCGCTATCCTGAACTTTTTACTCTCCCCTCCGATCAAGATGCTACTTATAATTTTCTTTTCGAACGAGGAGGGGATCCTATCATAGTAAATGGAAGAGAATATATTCGAACAGACGATTCTATTGATGGTGAAGGAATATGCATGGATTATGCAAAAGCACACGTAATGTTATTACGATTAATGGGCGTTCCTGCTCGTTATGTAGAAGGATTTCAAGTGTATGAATATACTAGAGATATAAGTACGAATGTTGAAACGGTTTATGCAGTACAAAGACATGCCTGGAGTGAAGTGTATCTTCCTATATCTTCTTCCGCTGGGATTTGGTATGTATTTGATCCCACAGGAATATCTGAATCTTTTGGTCAACTTATTCCAGAAAATCCTGATGTGGGAGAAGAAATGCCCACTGGTGAAGATGTATTTAGTGGCGGTGAGGGTGGTTTTGGGGAGGGTATAGGTGGATCAGGTAATGGAACTGGTGGTATCGGTGGCGGTGAAGGTATATGGGCTATTGGAACCGACCCATATGGCGATTCAAGTTATAATGTTACCGTTTCTTCTTCAGATCCTAATAGATATTATAAAATTACTGCATTTGATTATTATGATGGAATTACTTGGACACAATCGAATGGAACTATTTTCCCAGCTGCTGAATTAAATTTTACATCATATACACCTGGAGATCTCCTCTATAATGTCTCGATGGAAATAAACGTTACACAAAATGGTGCGTTATCAATCCCATTAATAACGCTCGCAAATTTTAACTCTTCAAGGGGAATTCCAAGAATAATTCAAAATTCTTTGATCATTCATTCCGATCCATCAAAATATGTATTTAATTACATTCTTTCCAATAGCTACGGGGGAGCTATTCTAAATATGACCTTTTTAAACATATTAAGTCCATATATCTTCTCTTTTTCATATAATATTACCTGCGATTCGATCGATTCTAGTTTGATAAAATCCAAAGTTCCCAATGATCCAACATTGAGTAATACGGGTATGCCAACAACGATGATCGATTATAAACAAATTCCTTCAACTGTTAAGCCATTATTAGACGCTCTCAACTTGGATGATTATAAATTAGATGATGTTTATAACACAACGTTAAATTTAATCGAATATTTAAAAACAAATTATGCTTTCACGCCATTAATCGGAAAAGCTGATTATAATATTTTAACATTTCTAAATACGAAGATGGGTACATCAGGAGATTTTGCAACAGCATTAACAATGTTTTTAAGATACTTAAATATCTCTTCAAGATTAGTCTGGGGTGGAGTAGGTTATGATGAAAATGGCTTTTCTAGACGAATAACCAATCAACACTATTGGGTTGAAGTTTGGGTTCCATCTACACCCGTAAATCAAGGGAATGGATATTGGATTCAATTTGATCCTACTCCATTTCCAATGAATATGTGGGATGCTGTAAATTCCAGCTGGTTTGCTCCAAGAGTTCTTGATTCTCAAATGGAAACTTCTCATTATGATATGTTCATTGAACGAAATGTATCAGGGATTGAAGGATTTGTATCTAAAGGAGATACAATAGAATTTATTATATGCATTTATAAAAATAACAATACTCATGTGATTTATGACTCTATTAACAGGGTTAATCAAACCTTGGGTGGAAGTAATATCAATATTGATTTTTATGAAGCTTGTCTGGACTATTATTTTGCGCAAGATATACCTATAAATTCAACAGGTTATGCTAATGCAAATTTGCATTTTAACCAGAGTTATTCGATTGGCGTTTATGAGATAGTTGCTAGTTATTCTCAATTATTAAATTTTACAATCGTTTCAATTGATGGTCCTACTAACATAACAGTTAATTATGTAAATCCTAAGAACATAACAAGAGCTTCTGAACAATTTATGGTTCAAGGTCAATTATTAGATAAAAGCACAAATAAACAAATTAATGGTGTTTATGTCAAAGTAAATACATCTGAAACATTCATGCCAAATGAAACGATAACAGATTCAAATGGTAATTATATTGATACCTGTATTGTTCCTTTGACTCATTCTCACGGAGATTATAATATTACAGCATATTTTAATGGCACCGTTAATAAAATATATCTTTATCCTTATAATAATAGTATAATACTTCCAGCTAGAGTAAATCTTGTTGAAGCAGAAAGTGTTAGTCAAGAAATTGCTGGAATAACAAACGTTTCAATTGTAAATGGATCTAATATGGATAACCTTCACATCTACGTGCAAGGATCACCGAGTTTTAAAATAATTAAAGGTGATAACACGATATACACTGGAAACTTATATTATGACAACGGTTTACCAATTCCATCAGAAACTGTATGGTTTGGATGGGATAATTCAACTGGTTTTTATTATGTGGCTTCTAATATAACTCAAAGTGACGGTAGCTTCTTCTTAAATCATACAGTTCCTGAGGATCATGATTCAAATAACGTGGATATGTATGTAATATTTTCCAGTAGCAATCCCTATCTCTTAAGTTGTAATGGAACAACAGATCCCATTCCAATGACTCCGGTTAACGTAAATATTTCCTCTGCGACTCCCCAAAATGTGACAATAGATCAAACATTATTAAACGTTAGTGGTTATATTTTGGATAATAATACGGGTGAAGGAATTGCAGGATTAGAAATATATCTAACGTTAAATGGAACATCAATTACAAGCCAAACATTTATTACAAATTCCATTCCAGGATATGAAGGAAATTTTACTGCTTCATTAATTGTTCCACCTGGATTCATGGCTGGTGTCTATAACATTAGTATTAATTCTTCCGATTTTATAAATTATCCTATAAAGATTGAATATGAAGAATTAAAGTACATTAATTTAAAAACAGACACTAAGATACCTGCAACTAGCATTTATGTAAATAATGGTCTCTATAATCCCTCTTCATTAGTATACGTTCAAAGGCAGGAGCAATTAGAGATTAGGGGAACCTTAATGGACGTTTTTAATCAACATTTAGGTTCAGGTAGAGAGGTATTTTTTTATCTTGATAGTCTTATCGGTTCAGATCTCACAGATTTTAATGGTGAATTTAATTTTCAATATGTAATACCGCTAAATTCTCCATTAAATGCTTCAGAAATTAAAATCGAGTTTGAAGGTACTGATTATTATGGCAATTGTTCTACAAATATTACAGTTTACATTTTTCATAATGCATCTTTGACTATTAACGTAAATCCCACGGTGAATGTGCATATGAACTCTCTCATTACGGTTTCTGGAATTGTTACAGATGATTTTGGGAATGTAATTAAACGAAGAAGGGTCTTTATTGACTTTAACCAAAGCCTCTTGCCAATCCAAGATGGAGGAATGACAAATGAAATAGGTTTCTACTCCTATACAAACAATTCTATCCATCCTTGGGGTACCTATAATTGCTCAGTTATTTTTTTAGGTGCAATTCCAAAAAATTCATCCAATATATCTTTTAACGTTAATGCATTTACCTTAATTCAAAACCTAGAATTGAAAAATTTGAATTCGAGTGATCCTGACAATTTATTCATTCAACGAGGAGAAAATATATACGTAAAAGGGCAACTTTATTTAGCATTTGATCCTTTTTCTCCTTATGGACCTTGGGACTCTTCTCAATTTGGAAGCGTTGATATTGATATATATTTAGAATCAACTCATATCGGAACTTGCAGTATAGGAGCAAATGGTTGGTTTAGTGGTACATTCGTAACGCCAAATAATGCTATTACAGGAGAATGTGATATTAATGCATCATATGCAGGTCAACCATACGTAAATCCAACTTCAACTTTAAAAGGAATTAAAGTATTTTCTAATAACTCAGCAGATATTTCAATAAGTTTAACCGTTAATGGAATAGATGTTGTTAATAATCAAGTCTCTATGAAAATAGGGGATACAGCCACACTCCAAGGACGAGTTATTTCAGTTGCATTTCCGAATGGAATCGAATATAGAAAAATAAGCATCTTTGTAGATGAAACTCAAGAAGTACAAACGTTATTTACGACTTCAAATGGTAATTTCAATCCTTCTCCAATTATTCTATCGCAAATAGAAAGTCTGGGCTTGCATAATATTAGTGCTATGTTAATTGGTAATGTTAACATAAGCATGAAAATAAATGTTCAAAATAATATAAAAGTAAATCATACTCCTTCATTTTCTAGCTCTGAAATTCAAAACCCCGATATTCATTCGTTAGCTTATCAAAATGTAGGGTCTAATATTTTATATTATTATCAAGGGGAAATGGTGAGAATTAGAGGCGATCTCTTTCAAACAAATCCTTTATTTCCTCTTTCATCATTAAACGTATCAATATATGGATCTTCAGGTCTTTTAGTTTCCCAAAATACAATTGTTGATGGATCTTATTCCTTATCATTTAATACTTCAGTTCTTCCTTTAGAATTAAATGAATTAACAATTAAATACAATCCAATTGGTGAATATAATGATTCAACTTTCTATACCGTTTCAATTTATGTTTTTAATCAAGTAATTTTGACTCTGAATACTCCTCCAAGTGGATACATTGGTGATTCGGTCGCTTTCTCTGGAAATTTTTCCGATGGTACAAACCCCATAATAGGTAGGAGAGTTGATGTTTTGTTAATCAATCCTATTGGAATATCTGGCATTTCTGAAGCTACAACTGACTCTGGATTATTTACTTATGGATTTGTGATCCCAGCAACAGGATTAAATCAGTCATTCTTTGTTGAATTCTATGATCAATCAGGAATTTTCAGGGGTAATTCAACGATAATTACAGTTTTAAATTTAGGAACCAGACCCGCTCCACCATTTGATCCTATTCCTTTAATAATTATACTAATAGTTGCAATTTGCTCAGTTCTAGGAGTAGTTGCAGTGAGGAAAGTTCTATCAATTCAGAAAGAGAAAAAGGCGAAGGAAGTCGATGTTAAAAGAATAAAAAATAAATTAGATTTGCTCCTAGATGGACAAAGATATAGAGAAGCTATAATATATAATTTTGAAAATCTATTATATCTAATAAAAGGTTATTTAAAACGATCTCCTGGACCTGGAGAGACTTATAGAGAATTTATTAACGATTTAATAAAAAATGTTAGAACTTATATTTCTCCCAAATTATTTTTACCTTTTGTTGGAATATATGAAGAAGCAAGATGGTCAAACCATCCAATTACATTTGAAATGTTTAAAGAATCTGAAGATTATTATAATAAATTGTTTAAGCAGATTGTAGGCTTGACTCCTGAGGATTATGTGGCTAAAAAAGAAGAAAAAATTGAGCCTGCATCTCCTCTATCCCCGATTCCTACAGAAGTAGAACAAAAGATTACATCCTAATTGTATCATTAAGAAATGTTTACTCGTTAAAAATAAAAAAGCAAAAAAATGGAGAAAAAGAAAATGGAAAGAAGTAAAAAAGAAGCTCTTATAGTCGATATGAAAAAAGTTGAGAAAAATATTAGTTTGCTTGAAGAAGGTGCTCGATATAAGGAAATGGTTGTATATCTTTTTCAAGCTTTTGTTGATTTAGTTGATCAAAATCTCGGTATAGGGCATCCTGAAAGCCAGACCTACAGAGAATTTGCAATGGAGTTAGTTAAAAAAATTAAGATAGATGTAAGTCTGATATATCCATTTGTTTCGTTATATGAAGAGATAAGATATAGTAATCATCCAATCAACAAAGCAATGTATACCGAAGCACGTAAATTATTTGATAATTTAAGTAAATACTTGAAAAGTTTACCCCGAGTAAAATAAAAAAAGATTAACTTAAGGATTTTTTAAAATGACGAAAGGAGAAAAAACTTCAAAGAAGTTTAAAAAAGAAGGCATGGGCACGATTGCTCTGTTAATAATATTTTTATTAACTCTAATGCCGCTAATTCTCGCTCCTTTTTCGTTTATTGGTGCCACTGACTCCAATGAGTATTCAATTTTCAATCAAAGCTCAACAGGGTTATCAAAATTTAGGAATTCAATATCTAGTAATCATCAAATCTTTACAATAATGTCGTCTTATAACGAATTAACACCTAATAAAACGGATTTCAATACAAGCAATATGGTATTAATAAGTGTTGGACCTAAAAAACTCTATAATCCCATGGAGATAATTCCATTAGTCGAATTTCTCTCAAAAGGGGGAAAAATGCTTCTTTGCATGGATTTTGGTACTGCGAATGAATTGTTATTAGTTCATGATTTGATGTACTTGCTTTATTCTGGAGCTCAGAATTTAGGCGTGGAATTTAAAAATGGAATTGTCATGGAAACAGACAGTAATTTTTATGAAAATTCTTCAGATATATTAAGACTTTGGGGACCCTGCCTTACTTCTCACAGTCTTATGAATGGAATCACCATGATAAAAATGAGTCGTGCAACATATTTAGATGAAGGCTTTTTTTTCGGGGGAGTTTCCACTAGTAATTATGTTATAAAAACGACATCAACTGCATTTTTTGATGTAAATGGTAATGGAATTCATGATGATGAAGAAGATGAAGCTCCAGCAAATGGATTTCCTTTGATAATTTCAATTTATAACGATCAAGTAGTAATTATAACAGATGCTGATATTTTTTCAAATACATTATATGATGAATATGACAATTCAAAACTTGCAGATAACATTATTACAGCATTAACTGCAGGTGAAAATTGTGCTATTTTGTTTGATGAAGTTCATCAAGTGAAATTATTTCCAAATATCTTTGGTTTTATTTTATCATTCGTTAATGCTAATAATACATTTCTATTTTCACTTCCACTTACTCCTTTATTGACTTATTATTCATTTAAAAGATTTATTCCTCAACCTAAAAAACCAAAAATCACCAAAGAATCAAAAATTTTAAGAAGAAAGGGAAAGACACTTTATGGTGAACGAATGAAATGGTTTAAGGAACGGAGGGAATATAACAAAGCAATTAGCCTATTAGCTAGGCGATTAAAACGTACTTTAATTCAAGCTTTAGAATTAAAGAACTATGATATTGATAATATAATAAATCAAGTGAAGATGATAAAACCAAACGAAAATATTAGTAGAATTAAGTATGGACTTAAAAAAATTGAAGATATTGAAAAAAATAGAAAGAAAATAAAAGAAGATTATGAATTCTTAAATTTATATTATGAAATGCGTTGGATTTCTGACGCAGTTACAAAATAAAAATGAAATAGAGGTAAAAAAAATGAGTATTGAAAACGAATTGTCTTTTTCAGACATAAGGGACATCACTCAAAATGTTATATCGGAGGTCAGAAAAGTAGTTGTTGGAAAAGGCGAAGTATTACAAAATATTTTCATCGCACTTTTAATAAATGAACACGTGTTATTAGAAGGAGTTCCTGGTGTTGCAAAAACTTTCATGGCTAACGCATTCGCTAGTGTAATAGGTTGTTCTTTTAAAAGGATCCAATTTACCCCCGATTTATTACCTTCAGATATTGTTGGAACTAATGTATTAAACGCAAAAACTAGAGAATTCGAGTTGAGAAAGGGACCAATATTCGCTAATTTAGTTTTGGCAGATGAAATCAATAGAGCGCCGCCAAAAACTCAGTCTGCTCTATTAGAATGCATGGCAGAAAGAACGGTAACTATTGAAGGTGTAACTCACAAATTAGAGAAACCTTTTATGGTATTGGCAACTCAAAATCCATTAGAAATGGAAGGAACTTATCCCCTGCCAGAAGCTCAAACCGATCGATTTCTGTTTAAACTCATTGTTGATTATCCGTCTGAAAAGGAAGAAGTACAAATTATTGAAAGAAAACACCAATCAATCCAATACGAACTACAACAAATTACATCACCGGAAGAAATAAGAGCCATGCAAGTAGCAGTCAAAAAAGTGCATATCGATGAAGATCTAATGAAATTTATAAGAGATATCGTCTTTAAAACAAGAAATGATCCTCAAATATTGATTGGTGGAGGTCCAAGAGTTTCATTAGCTTTATTAAATGCAAGTAAAGCAAGAGCAGCTATTCTAGGTAGGGATTTCGTGACTCCAGATGATATCAAACATTTAGCAAGGTATACTTTATTCCATCGCTTAATATTAAAACCCGAAGCTGAGTTGGGCGGAACTTCTGTAGATAAAGTCATTTCGAGAATTATTGAAGAAGTTACAGTTCCAGTTTAGAGGAAAGCCTAAAAATGATTACTGAACGCTGCAAATCTTTGATCACGTTTGGCATGATCTTGCTTTTCTTGGGGTTTGTGATAAACAATTTCTACTTTATAATAATAGGAATATTTTTGCTATTAGGTGCGGTTATAGATATTCCTATTTTTGAAGCAAGTATTGATGCAAATAAAGATTTGCAACTTGAACGTTTTTACGATAAAGATAAGGTCTTTGTTAATGATTTTCTACAAGTTTCAATAAAAATAAAAAATATTGGAAACAAGAATTATAATTTCATTGAAGTCTTTGATGTCTTCCCAACTGAGGCTTTTACTTTAGTTCTAGGTGAAAATTGGATAGGGACGAGGCTCGATGCAAAAAGTGAAATAACATTTTCCTACATCTTGCAAGCTAAATTAAGAGGAGCTTATAATTTAGGACCCGCGCAATTAGTTGTTAGAGATCGATTAGGTCTTCATTTTGAAACCGCAGGTCTTCCCGTTGTTACTGAATGCTTGGTTTATCCCGATTATCAAGATATCAAGCGTATGGAAGCGTTTGCCTCTAAAAGAAGGCAAGGAATTCTATATGGAGTTCATTCTTCAAGAATGAAAGGATTAGGTAGTGATTTTTACGGAATTCGTGATTATGAAACTAGTGATGAGTTCCGGAGAATCGATTGGAAAGCATCCGCTAAAAAAGAAAATAAATTTTTGATTCGAGAATATGAAAGCGAAAAGAACATTAGAATATTGATTTTATTAGATGTTTCAAAAACTATGACTCGCGGTAAGTTTGAAATTGATAAATTAGAATATTCCATTCGTGCTAGCATTCTTCTTTCTAATTTAGCTTTAGAAAGACGTGATAATGTAGGTTTAATGATGTTTTCTGATCGTTTGCACTATTTTCTTGAACCATCTGCGAGTAATAGACAAATTTATTATATTATGGATCACTTAGCAAAAGCTCAAGCAAAAGGTAAGAAAGTATTAAAAGAGGCCATGGATTATGCTGTTAAACGGATTTCGAAAGCTAGTTTCTTCTTTTTAATAACTGACATGGAAGATGTTAAAGATGAATTTATTGAAGCATTAAAAATAGCACGGTCCTACAAGCATCAAGTTATTGTAATAAGTCCTTTTGGTCCTTGGTTTGAAGGAAGACCCGAAGAATTATCTGATGTCGATAAAGCGCTTAGCTCAGCGATTTCTGAAGAGTTATGGGAAAAAAGATCTGAATTAAAACAAAAAATGCGTAATTTAGGTATCAATTGTATAGACGTTGGACCTGACGATTTCTTCCCTATCGTAATTAATGAATATCAAAAAGCAAAGAGAGCAGGAAAAGGTTTGATGTAGGTTGAATTTTTATGTCGGTGATCAGTGACTACATAACAAAAGAATTCAAAAGTGAGAAATCAATAAACACGTTAAGAATTCTTACTTCAGTGCTTTTTGTGTTAACTATTATTTTTACCACGGGATTATTAACTCCTAATGTCTGGGATCTTACTGCACTTCCTACTTTTTTTTCTAATATTTTTATCCTCATTGGACAAGCATTTAATAATTTCTTTAGATTGTTCTATGCAGGCTGGAAGGTAATGATTAAACCAATCTACGAATTCTTAGGCATTAATTATAACATTTTACCTGATGTAATGCCTTTGAGTCCTATTGGTGTTTCTGCAGATGTCTTTTTTAGAGCTTTCTATTTTGGATTATTTCAAATTTGTATTGTTGGATCTGTAATTGCATTTATTTACTTCATTTTCAATTGTAATTCGAGATGGGCATTCATCAGCTTCCTCTTATTACAAACAACAATGGTTTTGGCTATCTTAACTCCCTCTATTGGTGAAATTTTCTCTTATATTCCTGCAGGAGAGTGGACTATCATTTTTAGTTATATCTTGATCATACCCATTATCGTTTGTTTAATTTATACTGTGAAGTATCTTGTGAAGAGATCATCAAAATGGGTTGTAATGATTTTTTTATTTATGGTTTTTTTGGTATTTTTCAATTCATTTAAAGGAGGAACAAATTTTTCAGCAATTGGAGCATCTTTAATGGCTGAAACTGGACTAATAAATTCATGGGCGGAACAATCTTTGATTGGAAATCCATTACTCTTTTTTGTGGGTCCAATAGTATGGATTGCCCTTTTAAATATGCTCTTTTTGGAAACCTCATTTCAGACTGCTCATATGTATGACGTTCTGCTCCCCTCAAGTGAACGAGAAAAACGCTTGAAACTACAGATGGAAGAATTAGAACGATTAGCAAAAATTAAACAAGAAAAACTGGAACAAGAAAAAAAGGAAATGTTAGAAGAAGGAGAAACTCAATCTATTTCTATACGGAGATTTTTCTCTTCTGCTGCATTTGATTACATGAGAGAAATGATTGAAAAACGAAAGGATATTGAGAAAAAACAAGAGAAAAAGAAAAAGGAAAAGAAAACTGAGGAAGAAATAGGAGAAGAAGAAGAAATTCTGGAATTGGATAAAGTTAATCAATTATTTTCATATATTGAAACTCGATATGCACAAGATAAGAATGCCAAAGAATCATTAACTGCAAAAGCAGCAGCTCCTGAAATGAAAAATCTATTATTAAGTGCACTTAGGGGCACGGTAATTAGACTTACAATGTTCATTCTTCTTGGACTTCTTGTCATAAGTACAACAAACATCCTAATCCTCATTGGCCAACCCGACATTCTTAATAGCATTGAATTATTAACAAGAGAAATCATAATCATTTTATTATTACCTATTTGCCTATTATTCCCAACAATTGGATCGATAATTAAAATTCTTAAACGACCAAAAATATACAGAGAACACGTTGAAGATAAAGAATTAGAAGAAATTAAATTGAAAGAAGAAGAAGAGTACAAGGAAATCTTGAAAGAAGAACAAAAAGCAGAAAAAGAGAAAAAAAAGAAAGAAAAAGAAATGAAAAAAAAGTAGTATCATTATGAAAAATAAAAGATACAAGTTAGTTGGGGTATCTGGCACCTTTTCTCCTCCTTTACATTCAGGGCACGTCACATTAATTTCTAAAGCTTTCGAAATAAGTGAACAAGTCATGATCGGACTCACTACTGACGAAATGACAAGACATAAAACGTTAAATGAGAAAATTCCTTCTTATGAAATAAGGAAAAAAAATATAATTGATTTTTTAACAAAAAAGAACCTGATAAATCGCACGATCATTATAAAATTAACTGATCCGTACGGCCCTTCAATAGAAGATCAAGGTCTAGAAGCTATTATCGTAAGCACGGATACAAGATACATGGATGAAAACATTAATAGAAAGAGAAAGGAAAAAAACCTTCCTCCATTAGACTTTGTTACTATAGATATGGTTTTAGCCAAAGACGGAAATCCTATTTCTTCGACAAGAATGAGGCAAGGTATAATAGATGAAAAGGGGAATCTAAACAAGTAAATAAAAAAGAAGGTTACGATTTTTCTTCTATTAACGTTTTTAACTTTTCTTCCGATATATCATGAATTTCGTGAATATATAATAATGAATTACACTTTGAACATTTTTTGTTTTCAATTTTCTTGAAAACAACATCATTTTCTTGAAAATCTCTTGTTTCTTCATAATCACAACTTGGATCATCGCATTTAATGAGAGTTTTTGTTATAAACTTCTCTTTATCTTTATCAGGTTTTTTATCTTTTATTGGATACTCTTCAGTTTTATACATCTTTAATGGTAATTCAGCAATTTGATTGATATACATGTTGGAACCACATTTTTTACAAGTTCTTTCTAATTCTTTAAAGACATAATCCCCTTTATGAAAATCTCGAACTTCATTGTATTCACACTTCTCAAGCGAGCATTTAAGAAAAGAAAATGATTCATATCTCTTCACTATACGCAAAAACATGGATATAAATAATAATCCAAATCCCACGATCGCCATTATGAAACCGATAAAACTGAAAGATTGATCAAGCGTGATCCCGTAAAGAAAGGGGAACATTACCATAATGACAAAAAACATACCCATTATCATCAGAAACATGCCTATTCCTCGGAGTATTGAACCGCTTTTTCGCATTTCCCCTCTATCTTCTTCCATCTTACTTCAACTCACGCGATTCCTATTGTATTTCCAATACCTGCTATTATTATTTCGTCTCCAGGCTCAGTTCTCTTTAATATCGCAGCTTTTAGTAATTCTTTCACTTTTGGTACTGCATCTCCAATTTCTTTCTTCATGGCTCCATAAGCGTCTTCTTCTGATTCTTTTATGACGAAACCATCCATGGGTATCTGTAATTTAACGCCTGTTGTTTCAATTTTATATTTTTCTACTCCCGGACCACCAATGACCGCTCCAACACCTTCAATGATGTCGCCTGTCTTTTCTCCTTCTAATTTTAAACCTGCATCAATCATGAATAATCGTTTAATTCGTTCGCCTCTTTCTTCTAACACTTTTTTTATTGCTTCTCCTGGTTTTCCTACTTGGGATCCCGGTCCCGTAGCCCTTATGATGTATGAGTGCCTTCCTTCTATATCTAATTCATATAACGTTGTATCTTCAGTATATTCATCGACAACTTTTACTTGAGCTCCCTTTTTCTCATAATCTCTTATAAAAGAAGCAGCGATATAGGGTCCCACGCTATCACCAATCGGTTTTCCTTGTGAAAATGCTTTTAAAGCCTCCATTATCGATTTGGCCATTTTCATGATTAATCCAAGTTGCATTTGGATTTGCATGATAACGATCGCTGATTGGGTTTTTTTTCCCAAAATGTAATAATGACGCACGACTCGATAAATCAGGTGAAGAATCATTGCAGTTTCTAACGTGCCTTCCATGTTGGCTCTATCTACTCCTGATGCATTGGGTGCCATGAGCTTAACGTGTTCTCGAAATCTTTTTTCTCTTATATTAAGCACATGTTCAAGTCTTTGCATCACTCCAGCGGGATCTTTCTCCACAGGTTCGACGGTAAAAAATTCTAGAAAATCACCAACTTTCTTTCTTGGATCTTCCTCCGGTTTTCCTCTTTCTTTAATGAAAGTGATGAGCTTTTCTCTTCCTTCATGTGCCATTAATTGCAGTTTACCGGTTGCACTTTCAATAGCCCTTAACCAACCCCACGATTGAATTTTCGTTCCATAGAACATCATGATGAAGAAAAGTGCAAAAAATGCGAGTTGAAAGATGAGACTGAAAATATCTGTTGTTCCACCAAATAATTGTGTCATACTATTTCACTTTAATTGAAAAAATTTTGAACAGCTTGGTAAATAGATTTTAATTTTTAAAATATTTCTAACAATAATTGCACCAAACACGTAGATAAACCAAATGATTCTATTTAAAATTACGCATCATGACATCATTAACTTCAGAAACTATATTTAAAACTAATTCGGATAACTATTTAACTCTTCAAACAAAGAAACAATAACTATTCGTGTATGATCTTTACTAATTGTTCTCAATTAAAAATCAATACCGTTAATTTATTTACAGCAGAAAAAATTACTGTAGTTAAGACAAGATAACGATTTTATTTTTTTTAAAATTCTTGATTCCTTAAGATGTAGAAATCTTGAACAATTTTTTTAAATAAAATAGTAATGAAATTATTATATTTTATCAAGTAGTTCAAATCATGAAATTAAACTATTGCTTATAGTTTCCTAAGTAAATCGATGTTTCGTCGGTTTAAAACTAAGAAACAATTAAAAAAAACAATAACGGGTCAAGGATTGAAGTCCAGGCCGATTTAAGCTTTGGCGCGGTCATTGTGGTAATATTGTGAGAGATCCAATGTGAAGCTTTGACGGCTGTATTGCGATACGGTCATAGGCTAAAGGTAACATCCGTTCTCATACCGAACACGGTAAACTGGACTCCAAGATCTATAAATCCCGTTTCATCATCACTTCTATTTTGGGGACGTGGTCTAGAAATTTTTCGCCTCCCGCGAAAATGGACAACCAGGTATGACAACGGGCTCCAGAAAAGAAATAGAAAAGAAATCTGACGCTAGGATGATGTATTTCTGGAGCGCTCTTCGGAGAAACTCGTTTATCGGGAGTTCAAATCTCTCCGTCCCCACCTTCTTATCATGTAATTAAAGCGACGTTAGATTCTCTTGGAGAAAATCCACGTTAAAAACAATTATATATCTTTCAGCAGTTCTAAAGTCTAGAAATTTAAAAAATTGCATCGGGAAGATGGTCTAGCTTGGTTATGATTCGTGGTTTGGGACCACGGGATCGGGGGTTCAAATCCCTCTCTTCCCACCATCACGAAATATCTCTAGATATCGTGCCTCTGTTGCTTAGTGGTAGAGCGACAGCCTTGTAAGCTGTAGGTCGCGGGTTCAATCCCCGCCAGAGGCTCCAGTTTTAATTCTAACTAGAGCTTGTTTTATTTATGAGGCTCGTGATTGCGTAAAAACGTCCAACTATTAATGATTAAAATTTGATAATTGTTCAGCCATGGATTTAGCTTTCTTTAAATAATTTAACGCTGCTTCCTCATCATTTCGGTCTATGGCTTTTTCAGCAGCTAACATGGCTCTATATCGTTCAAATCTTAAGTCCATCTTCTTGTCCTCTAAAGGACTACGTGTTCGATTTTTTAAATAATTACATAACATGAATTCAAATACCATTAATTCATGATATCTTGCTTTTACCTTCGGCTCTTTAGCAATTTCTAGTTCTTTAAGTATTATTTTTGCCTTTTCCAACGGATTAATTGCTACATCATATAAACTATTTGATATGGCTCGTTTTACCTTAACGAGTTCCTCATAATACTCTTTCCACAAATTTATTATAGCATTTTTTTTAACAATGCTCTCATCTTGGCTCAAGAATACCCCACCCACTTACACTATGTGCAACGTCGTACAAAAACTTTTTTGTCGGAAAATTACAAAGAATTAAATTCCTAGGCGTCTAAATATATATTAACTACATTCATTCAATACTTAAATATCTCTAATTTGGTGAACGTGTTCATGAACATGGAAAAATACACGGAATTTTTAAAAGAAAATGCGCAATTTCAATTCACTCTTACTTATAAATTACAATCTATCATTACTCAAAAACCTGAAGTCCTTCAACCGCTCGAAGATGGCTCAATTGATCCCGGAGATCTGGAAGATATCATCAAAAACATTTTTGATTACCTCGAAACTAAACCTGAATATCGGTTACTAGTGGAAAAAAAGAAAGCACTAAGTAAAAAATGGATTGAATTTTATAAAGAATCTCTGAAAGCTTCTGATGAAGAATGGCGAGCATTCATCGAATATGAAAACAAGATCGCTTTAAAAGAGAGCTTGCTGGCATTGTTAATGTCCTCCGGAGAATTTAAAATTAACTTGAGCGTCGACATGCGTTCGGAATTTAAATTATAATTTGCTCTTCCCTTATTCATTATGATACGAAATTTATTCGCGGTTTTCTGCCCCTCATTTCTTATAAATTATTAATACAAGGAAGCGTGACCCATTTCATGGTAGATTTAAAAGCACTGGAAAAAAAAATTCGAGAAAAAATTGAAATTGAACATCACCTCGGAGAACATGCAGGTGGAAGTGGTCATCTCTCATTTAGAAGCTTGATCGAGTTTATCATGGAAGATCCTAAAGAAATCGTTCTCCAAGGTAAGCGCGCTTACGAAATAACTTATAAATTCGCTATCTATACGGAAACCGAATTTTTACATCCCCCTGACCAAGACGACTATTATACCGAACGCCACCAGGACAAGGTCATTGTCGATGACGATCTGAATTTCCTCTGACTCCTCAAAGAAAAAAAATTTTTAAAAAAAAGCATAAGTTATTAAATACAGACCTTAATTTAAACGTATTAAAAATTCCACCACGCCGAGGTGGCTTAGCTGGTTAGAAGCGCGAATCACGTCGCTTCGCACGAATATGCGCCGGACTCATAAAGTTACGTTACTCCTAATGAGGCGTGTATTCCGGAAATCGGGGGACCGAAGCCCCCCCTCGGCACCTTGGATAAAATAAATTTTATGGATTTTAAAATACTATGGTGAAAATATATACGATGATACGTATCAAAGATTAGTTTATTTCCCCTTTTATAATTAATTAGTATTTATTCTTATTTATTATTCAAAATAAAGATCCTTAACAGGTCCTAATTCTCTGGTTTTGTTAGCGCTAATTTTAAATATCAAAATGTATATTTTAATATTAAGGGGAAACTTAGGTAGAACTAAGTTACTACTTAGTACCATCCCTTAACATAAAAAAAGGAAGGGAATATTTTGAAGATCAAAAAAAGCATTTTTGTACTTTTTTTTGTTTTTTTCTTTACGTTAGGCATTTTAACGATTACTCCAGTGAAAGCCGCCCCGACAGATAATTATTACATTCGAGTTGGAGATTGGTGGGTAACTAATACAACTTACAGCAATGAACCAATGATGCCCGTAGGAAACCTTTTAAAAGGAATTGTCACAACTCTAAATAATACCCAAGCGACGTTATCATTTCCAGCTATAACAGCATGGGGTGATGCTGTTTTTGGCACTGCTTGGGTTGCAAATAAAACGCATCCCACTTTTATACAAGTGGGATCTGAAAATATCATGGCAATTTATAACGTTACTGATCCTAGTTTAGCTCCATATGGAGGTTTTATTTGGGGCGGACCTCTATCATGCACTAATCTAACAGCATTTAACATTTCTTTATTTTCAGTATTTCAGATATCCCCCGGATCATCGGGAGCGGCTCCAAATTGTTCCTCAATAGTTGGCTTGACATTCACTTATTGGAATGGAACTGCTGATGGTAATGGTATTAGCCCAAATTCAAGGAAATACGTGTATATTTTGGATCCCATAAAATATGTAACAGCAATGTCTCAGATGTATATGTGGATTACGTCCAATTCATCTTGGGTATTGGTAATGGAATCCAAAATGATTTTAAATAGCTGGACAACAAGTCCTTGGTCAAATTCGCCCTCGGATAAATCAATTGATGCAAATTCGACAGGCCATACTATAGATTGGTATTTATGTGATAAATGTGGTTGCGGTTATTACTGTGCGTGGAGGAATGGAACTAAAATTACTGATTGGACGATTTGGCCTAATAATAGCCTTATTCAAATAGCAATTAATACTAATATAGGGATTGGAACCTGGAACTACACGATAGAATTTAACAATTCTAATGGATTATTAGCTAAAGATACGGTATTGATCACTATAAAAATAGTTTCCACGACACCAACTCCACCACAAATTCCTGGGTTTGAATTTGTATTCATCACGATGGCACTAATTGGATTAATGCCTCTCTATCTCCTCAGAAGAAAAAAACAAGTAGAAACCTAAACTTAACTCTCTTTTTTTTTCAAGAACTAATTTTTTTAATTCTGGTAATATTTGTTTATTCATGCTTTAACAATGCCGAAATCTAATAAATTTGAATTATTTTTTTCCCCAATCCTTTTAAATATAGCTAGAACATCTTGAGCATTCTGAATTTCATACCCCTTAAAATTATTAATAATATATTGAGGTATATATGAAGTATCTCTGGCAAAATCTTTAGGACGTAAAGCAAATAACGGCTTATTTTGCTTTAATGCAAATTTAATCTGCCAATGAGTACCGCTTTTCTTTGTTCCTTCAATAAAAATACTTCCACACGAAAGCCCACAATTCAATTCATTTCGCTTTTGCAGTGTCCATTTTCTTACCCTTTCATCTGGAAAAGATTCTGAAATGATGGCACCCTTATTTGCGATATCACTAGCAAGCTCCTCATTTTCAGGCGGATAAATTGAAGAAATCCCACTTCCAATAACTGCAATCGTCCTTCCTCCTGCATCAAGAGCCCCAATATGAGCTTGCGTATCAATTCCCCTCGCAAGCCCGCTAATTATTGTAAAATTTTCGCTTGCTAAATCATAAGCTATTTCTCTAGCTTTTGAATGCCCATAATGAGTTGGATTGCGAGTGCCAATAATTGAAAATGATTTCATATCTTTAGGAAGTATTGCTCCTTTGACGAATAATATCTTTGGGGGGGAGCTCAACCTGGTAAACATTTCTGGATAATCAGAATCAAGGATAGTAATTATCTTTATTTTTCGATCCTTGCAAATATCTATAATATAATCATTTTTCGAAACATCAGGATGATTATCTTGAGAAAGCGCTCTAATTTTCAATATTATCTCTTTTTTTTTAAAAAATTGCCATAACTCCTCCGATGGCGCGGCTATAAAATTCTCAATATTATCATATTTTTTATCAATTAATACTTTAATTTTCTTCGAATTAATTTCTGAATATCGGCTAAGAGCCATAAATAAAGCTAAATCTCTTTTCATCATCTTAGGTCTTGAAAATCTTTTATATTTGATATTTAGCTAGAAATTTGTATCTCTCATATTTAATATAGCCCTCTCCAAGGTAGAATTAATAGAATTGATATTTCAATATTATTAAAAATCTAATCCCAATATCTTTTGAAATGCATTTCCATTGGCTATCTTCTAGGAAAAATGGCTTTTCAAGGAGCTTTTATTTCAAAAAAATAATTTTTTTCAATACTCAAGGTTCGCCCTAAGACAATTCCTAAAATTTCGCTTGCTCCATTTTTTATTAATTCATGAACACATTTATGGATTGTTCCCTTGACCCCTGTGAATATATCATCAAGCACTATGATGTTGATATTATTTAGATACTTCCCAATAAATTCATATCGATCTTCCCCTGATCGCTTTAATAATTCATCATTATAATCTAATTCAAGTAATTCTGATAGTGGTTTGCCAAAATAATCAATTTGATTAAATTCTTTATCTGATGGAACTGGAACTATAAAAGAATATTTATCTTTTTCAATTTTCTTCTCTTCTATTATCAACCATTCTAATAATTTCGCGAACTTCTCTCCCGTTGAAATCCTCGTTTCCTCTTTAATAAAATTTTTTCTGCTTGGCTTTAAATCTAGAATTTGCTCCGAAAAAGGATCAGATTCATATTTTTTAATTTTTCCTTTTATTGGTTTCTTATATTGATCTTTACTATAATAGATTCCTAATGATAATAAGTTAAAATTCAAGGTATCTTTTTCACATGTAGGGCAAATAGATGGATGTCTGGGATCTAAACATTTGGGACAAGCATCATGATAAAAGAATCTAAACGTATCTATTCTATTTTCGTAATTAATTTTGATGAAATAATGATTACCAACTTTATATTTTTCTATAATTGCTCTCATTTCTATCCTAATATTCCCAAAAAAATCATGAACTTTTCTATATCTTACTTTAATTATTAAGATTCCTTTTTAAGAAATCATAAAATTGTCGTTTTATGATGATAATTTTCTTAATTTAAAAAAATCTTTTTCCAAATTTTAAAATATCTCCATTTTTCATTTTGAGGCATTATAATTTTACTGGATTTCAAGCTAAATGGATGGAACATTTTGGAAACGATTTTAATACATACGTCCTTTATTACAGGGAACGCCTTTTCACCATTTTTATTAAAGTCCTTTAAATGATTTAGTATACTAATACCCTCAATTGGTATTGTTAATAGATTAATATAAAGAATAATACTCTGATTTTTCAAATTCAGTAAAAATTCTTCATAATTCGTTTTAAGATTTTTTTTTTCAATTTGCAATTCTTTTAAATAACCATTTATCCATAAATCCTCACAGTTATTTTCAATTATTTCCATTATTTTTCTATCTAAGTAGTAATTATACATTCTTCTCGTTCCAATCCAAGCTTTTACATGCCATTTTTTAATTTTATTATCCTTTAAGGCTTTTATAAGTCCCAATAAGAAGATTAATTTGAAATTTTCATTCAAATCAACAACTAATCCCATCTCATCTAATGAAGTCTTTCGTAATCGCCCATGATTTAAACCAGATGTTCCATACCATCCCAATAATAATTGATTATGTAGCAATCTAGTAAATTCTCCACACTTATGGAAAAAATAATTTATTAATACATTTCCTTTACTTTTTGCCGCAGTTTTAATAGAAGAAAATAGATATTGATCTAATACACGGCGCTCAAGGAGTCTAGAATTGACTTCAAGTTCTTTTTCTTTAAAAAATGGTTTAATAAAAGCCCACATGCGGGAAGCCGCCGAACCTTCTAATGCACGTAATGCTCTCAAGTCTGAAGTTAAAAGAGCATGCAAATAAATGTCAAGAATTATCCAAGAATTGATTTCAGCTAGCTTATCATCATTTTCACATAATATTAAAGCCAAACGTACAAATGTATATCTTGATTCAATATTTGATAATGTTAATTTTTTGGGAAATCCTTCGGTTTTTCTGACAATATTAAATATTTCATCGTAAAATGGTTCAATTTTATTGTATTTTATAGGTTGTTGGTCTTGATATACATTGATGTTATATTTTGTTTTTAAAAAAATTTGCATTTCTTCCGATATTCCGCTTTTTTTATCTTTTATGACTCCGATTTCTGTTAATTTTGGATACACTCCATCTTCTAAAACAGGAAAAATTCCTTCTAATAATTTACTTTCATCAAATTCGGTGTCGGGGTATAAGATCTTCACTGATTTTCTTCGATATACACTAGTTATCCCTAATTCAACCCCTAATTTTCTTGCTTTTTTAACCAAGATATGATCAAGATCAGGTGTAATAGTTATCAATTCTTTCTTCTGATTATCGCCAATTAAGATCTCATCATGCTTATATGTGGTTCTACAGGTTTGACATTGAATTAATGTTCGCGTCGGAAATATTCCTCGATATTCCAAACTCTCAAATCGATCTTTACAAATGAAACACTTGAATCCATAATGCCTATTTAGCTTAAATTCTTGTAAATTTTCTATTGTACAAATATTTCTTTTATCACATAATAAATTATTACATTTCTCTCCAGTTTTAATCTTATTAACATTAAAATTTTCTAATTCATTCTTAATTTCTTGAATTTGATTCCTAAGTTTATCTGTAAGCTCAAATTGATGTTCTTTCATGTTTTGCGTTAATATTATTAATTTTCCAATGTTGATTCGTTCGTTTCTTTCTCGTGCACGTTCTTCAATAGCTATCGCTAATGCTGCCAATTGTAATTTTTGGTAATAATATGGACCTGATGGTTTAAGATCAATAATATTTATAACATCTTTTGAATAAATGATTAAATCTCCACGACCTTTGATTGTTGAACCTCTAACTTCCTCTTCTATTCGCGGTATTCCTCCAAAAATTATTCTTAAAATTTCCTCCTTCGAATAAAGATCTTTCCGATTTAATGAAATTTTATCAATAATATATTGTATATAAGTGTCAAGAAATATTTCTATCTCTTGATTGTTAAGTTGTTCAAATTTCATTACAGAACATTTGTATTTCATGTAACTTAATAATTCATATAAGCCAGAAGTTTCAATTTGTGAATTTTTCTTAAATTCTTTTATTAATTCTTGATTAAAACGTTGAAAAATTCGGTGTCGTTCTATTCCTTTTCTCATATCAATATTATACAAATTGAAACCAAGCAATGTTAATATTGCATCAGTTGGACAGATACTATACTTTGAGAAAAAAGTAACAGGCAATAATATTGGCTCTAATGAATCTAAACTGAACTTTAATTTCTCCAATAGCTTATTCTTTTCTATTTTATGAATTCGAAAATTCTCAGGTTTTTGATGAAAAACATGGCAACCATGTGCTTCAGGATTATAGTTTTCGTCCGTTCGTTCTAATAAATAATTAGGTACTAAGGATTCATTGTTTCTTTTAATATTTATCCAAAAAGAGCAAAGGTGATCTGTGGTGAAAAAGTAACATTCTTTACATTTATTCCTTGAAAAAGAATTCCCCCACACCTTGACTTTTCTGTGCAATACAACTTGCTTTTTTCGTATTATTTGTCCATTTTTTTCAAGTATATTTAAACATATTTCTAAATATTTAGTTGTATATTTTAAAATATTCGATAATTCCTTAAAACTTGCCATTTTTGGATTAGGTTTTCTTTGAATATAGCCCATGATGGCTGCAGTGTACTCCTTAATTATTTTTTTTTCTTCAATTTCTTCTTTATTCTTCCTATATTCTGGTTCTCTAAAAAGAATTCTCAGATATAAGTTATTAAAAAAATATTTTAAATAATAAAGAGGTTTGTCAATGCTTTGCGAGCAAGCTACTAAATCTTGGTAAAGTTTCTCGAATGATTCTTCCTTCCTTCCTTTAAATTCAATTTCACTGGAAAAGAATTTTCTCAATTCATTTAAATTTTTAGTAATAAATACTTTATGATCGGCAATAATACTAATAACTTCCTCATGATCATATAGATTAAGTCCATATCGAACTAATCCCTGCCCCATTTCTGTTGTTTTATAATAAAACTCATTTTTAACTACGATTAAACCAGCTTGTATTAATGCTTGAAGGCGTTCTTCTATGACGCGCGCTAAGTCAAAAAATGGTGGATTCTTCCCCATTGTACATAAAACACCATATTGAGACTGATTTATAAGCGAAATTATATTATTTTTTTTAATTGCACGCCGATAACAACTTCCAAGAATAAAATAATCAAAACTTTCCTGTTCTTCAATAAAAAAAATATTCGAATCTATTCCGTCATCATGTACATGAAAATCTTTCCAAAGAATATGCGTTCGTACAAATCTATTTTCAATTTCTCTTGTATACTCTTGATTATTTTTAAGTAACTTTAATTGTCTTAAAGTTGGCTCTTGAGATTGGGGCAAGGTTTCCCAAACCCAAATAATATGAATATTACGATTATTTGAATTTCCCTTATAAGGTCTTATAGTTTCCTTGTAATTAAGAAGTTGGCTGAGTAATAATTCCTTCACGTGATAATTTCTCTTAATTATCCAGTTAAAATTATATAAGATGACAACTTTAATCCCTTTCACTTTATGTTCTAGAATTTGGTTCAAAAAACGTTGATAAGTTGAAATGTATATTCTAGGATAAGGGATTTCTCGAAGATCTGGATGCTCGAATCTATTAATGGCTGCGATATCTGGGATTAATTCATTAATTACTGATTTTATTTGATCAGCTTTTTTATTCGAGTTGACTAAAATATAGACATTAGAATTCGTTTGGATTGCCTTCAGAAGAGCTATATATGGAATTGCTGCATCCCGTTTAATTTCATCGTGATATGCAAGAATCACTCGGTTCTGCTTCAGAACAGAAGGATTTAAATCGAGAGGAAAAGAATCATTATCTGGATCTTGGTCAAATAGGTGATTCAAAATATATGTTAAAGGAATGGTTGGAGGACCTGTCATGATAATGCCTTTCTCATAATTTCAATCCTTCTTTCTCCATAATATCCCCAAAAGAAAGACCATTTCTTCTAAAATATTCAATTGCAACCAAATCTTTCACGAGTTCATTATTAAGGTTTAATTTTAACTGATAACCACTTTCTTTAACTTCAACATTAAAAAATTCTAAATCAATAAATCTTTTTTGCGCTTTATACAAACTATTATGACTAATTTCTAATTTTTTCTTTAAATCTGATATTGTATATTGCTTATTTTTCAAGGTCTTAACATAATCACCTATTAAAACTGTAAAAACATGCAATACTAAATCCTTACTTAACCCGTTTAATTGTTCTAGCAATTTCATTCCCTTCTCAAAATTAGATTTTTTCGAAAAGCCATAGATGTTTCATTTGATTTCTTGACCAAAATTTCCAAGCGACCATTCTTTTGAGCTCCTGCACTTTTTTTTCTAGATTTTGAAAAATTACTATACTCCGACTTTTCAAAAAATATTAAATCGAGAAAACCCATTCTTTTGAGCTTCCAAGAAAAATATTTTTTATCTTTAAAGATAAAAAAAAATTCTTCTTATATTTATACCTCATTTTTCTATAAAAAAATATGATGTAATCGTCATTATAACAATTTTAAAATCGCATGATCAAGTGTTCCCGAAGGGAACACGATTGAATAAAGACTTTTATTTTTTGAAAAAATGAAAATATTTTAATTTAATTATAATTTAATGCGAAAGAATTTTAACAACTTATAAAAAAAATAAAGATTAAAATGATCAAGTGTATTGCTTTTTTATCTTCTAATTAAATATCAGAACCGAGGTTAAACAACAAACCTCAATTATTGATAATAGTAAATGACTATTTAAGCATCACGGGATTTTTTATTTAGTAAATAAATTTGTATCTTATTTTTCTTTTTTTAAATATAGGATTAATAATTTCGTATATTTCGATATTACTTTATAGTTTTCTTAAGTATTAAAAATGACGTTATTTAAACTAAAGATGGATAAGTTTAATCTTATTTCTAACGATATATCACTGAAATTTGCGCATTTTTAACCCTAAGTATTTAAATGGCAGAAATACTAATATATATACATGTATCTGCTTAAAGACGTGAGGAGTTTCACATATAAGTTAACTCCTGTTATTTCTAATGAAAATATAAACGCTGAATTGAGAGATCATAAAATTCGGAAATCGCTTAAGATTCAAGATTTTAAAACATTCGAGAGGAAACACGTTCATGAATATAAAGGGCTTGAGCATCGCCTTTTGCGAGATCCCAAGCTTCTCGCTTCCATTCCCGAAGACGAAAATCTTGCACGAATTTATCTCAAAAAGGTTAAAATGGCTCTCAATTTGATATATATTCAAAAAAATAAGTTGAATGATGCTATTTACAATCTTAGAAAACGAAATAAGTTTATTTTATCTGCTAAAAAACAAATTTCAAAGAATTTAAAAGAAACTTTATTAAAATTTTATAACGAAGACTTTCAAGCATTTCAAGAAATCGCAGAATTCATAAAAAATTTTGGATTAAATATCCTTCCGTTACCCCTGCACCAATTAGATTCCTCATTTATAGCTAATAGCGATTTTCAATTCATTGCGAGAGAGAGTAAAACACGTATGCCTGCAATCAACTCGCTTCGTAACTTGCTTAAGACTCGAATTCAGGATTTAAAGGAAATAAAAAATAGAATTAAAAAATTAATAACTTATCATCGCTTTCCAGAACAAACTCGGGTTATATATAATGAAATTATGAATAAAATTGATTATAATTTCTTTTTAAATCGATGGATGACTAATCATTTTATATTACATAACTTCAACTTGGAAACTATTACAAAAATTCGTAATAGTAAGAATAATAATTCTTATAATCGCTATCAAAATGGAGATTTTACTGTATTATTTAGGATTTTACGCACCGGTTTTTCTTCAAAGTTCGGAACAGTTCAAATTCTTCATAATTACTTGGGTACCCCTGAACATCTTGAAGATCGCCGCATTAGAAATTCATTAGTTCTTGCAGGTGATATATTAAAATCACAAGAGAAACATATGAAATTATTCAATGAAATAAATGATTACTTTATGGAAAATATTACTGAATTGAACGCGTTTTTACAAAAAAATAGGCAGCCATTTAACTTTTATAAAATATTTGAAAAAGAAAACTATTTTTACATCCAAGGATTATTTAAAGAATATAAAAATAATCTTAAGAATTATTTGTCTATATTAAAAGCTTCAGAAATTAAAAGTATAACTTCGAAAGAAATATCAATATATTTCAGAAAAGTGTTCGAGCGATTATTTTATTATATGTTTGATTTATTTCTAGCTCATAGATCTTCTAAAAGAACGTATTTTTCAATTTGCAAAAGTTATAAGTTATATGAATTCTTAATGAGTGAACTTAAAATAACATCTGAAGTCGATCAAATTATTAAAAATGAGTTAAATCAAATAAATTTTGATTGTTTTATTAATGAAATAAAAAATATTTCTCTTCATGACTTTGAGAAATTAGAATTCATTAAAATTTTGCGCTGGGCTCTTACGTGTTCTTTTCTTTTAAATAAGATAAAAACACAAGACAATAGCTTATTTAAAGTAACTAGAAATGATTTGATAATTTTCAAAGAAAATTTATTTCTAAGGGGGATTCCTTTATTAAAAAGAGACGTTATTATTCATCATGGTGATGGTGGTGAGCGATTATTTGATGATGAATGGAAATTACATAAAAAATCTGGTTATATAAGTGAAATTATAGACTATAATAAAAATTATTCTAAAAAATTAAAATTTAGATTAAAACTCTTAGATGAAAATAAAATTTGGCGATTTCAAGAATTCCAAGCTAGTTGCCCTGAATTAGAAAATTGGTTTAAATTCAATCAAAAAATTAAAGAATTTTTGGAAGAAGTTCTCATAACCTTAAATTGCCAAAAAGAGGGTAAATTTTATCTTCATAATCTTGATTTAAAAAATTTTAAGCAGAAATTAGCTCTTAAATATAATAAATTTGAAAAACAAATATCAGATGATTTTCAAAAACATATTTTTAGACAGTTAAAGCGCATTATTTTGGAACGATATGAACAATATAAAAGAGATGATTGTGAGGATAATTTCAATAATTTTTGTAATTTATTTTTGGAGAAAATAGAAACCCCTATTCTTAATAAATTAATAAAAAATGAGCTTAAAAATGTTCAATTCTATATGTTTGGCTCTCTGATTCAAGAAAAAATTCGAGTTTTAAATAAGCAGAATTTACCACTTACGAGAATCAATATAACTCAATTAAAAAAGATCTTCCGCGCTCATTTAAATGAATGTCCTAAAATTATAAAATCCAAATTTGATTTATATCAAATAAAAAATTACGTGATTCAAAAAAAACATTTGTTACGGAAATCAAAAAATAAATTCTTATTAATCATACCTATTGAAATCTCTATCCCCATAGAAAAACGGAATTCTCAAAAAATAACGGGTGTTGATTGGGGAATTAGAACCGATTTAAGTGCTAGCTTGTTTGATTTCTCTAAATTAATCTTTGAAAACGACCTTCAAATAGATGAATCTGAAACTTGGGATAAAATTCTAAATAATAGGGATAATTTTGCTAGATTACAAAGAGTTAAAGTTTATTTAGAAAAAGATTTTTTAAAAATGGGCAAATTTTTTAAACCTATTTCAACTTTAATTTCAAATCATGGTTTTAAAAATAATCGTCGCATATCTTATCTTGCTCATTTGCTCTCGAAGCGCGTTATTGATTGGAGTATTAAAAATAATTCAAGAATCATTGCGGTTGAAAGTTTGAAATCCCTTAAACTTGAACGAGGAAAATTAACTAGGCTCCTTAACTTTAGGATTAATCATTCCCCACGAGCTCTTTTAAGAGAACTTATAGATCTCAAAATTCGCCGATTTGGAGGAAAATTATATAACGTTAATGCTAGATACACTTCCCAATATTCCTCCATATTAATCTTAAAAGCAATTCAAAGTAATAAAAAACTTGATAAATGGTATGGAAATACAACAAAAGGATATCGAACTAATACTCCAACAATAATCCCTCCTCCTAAAGAAAAAGGAGGTGAATATTTTTATCACAATGGTCTCCCAATCATAAATGCTGATATAAATGCGGCACAAAATATTGCCCTTAAAATGTTTCACCACTTTAATTAAAATTAAAGAAATAAGGAATGCCGTTTTTCCTTGTTGTGGAATTGGAATTCATTCCAATTATACCACAGAAAAAACAAACGGTGCCAAGTCGGTTAATCGATGATTAACTTCCTTTTTTTTAATGTAAATTATTTAACTCTCTCAAATTTTATTTCTCAGTTTTGTAGTAAAATTTTTATTAGCTTTCATGTTAATAAATCCATTAAAATTCGTTGTTTAATATTAAAAAAAAGCTGGGATAGCCAAGTTGGTCAATGCGAGCGACGCTAGACAGATCCTTTCGGGGTCATAAAAGCAGTCGGCTGCGGCTAGCGGCGCAGGACTTAAGATCCTGTCTAGTAGTAGTTCGTGGGTTCGAATCCCACTCCCAGCACCTTTTTTATCACTAATCATGCCTCGTTAGCTCAGTCGGTAGAGCGTTACCCTGGTAAGGTAAAGGTCCCGGGATCAATACCCGGACGGGGCTATTGGGTTAAACTTTTATTCAATATATCTCATCTCCTTAACGGAGACAACTAAAAATATTTAAATTTATCATCAACTGGGCTAAAGGCAATATAATGCAACGGAAACTACTCGAAGTCCTCTATCAAAGCCAATGCAGCACTCCAGCTCCCGATAAAGGAGAGGAGCGATTCAAGAACTTGGTTTTCACCTCCTTTCTTAGAATTTACACGTCGATCCCAAGTTTCATTAAACTTGAGAGACACGCGGGACATTCCAGTTTCTGGAACAAGTGCCCATTCGCGGTCATTTTTTCGTAATATTATTTGGTATTCAGATTGATACTGGTCGGATAGATATAATTCATGCCATTTACATCCAGTTAAAACAAACCTCAAGATAATAACTGTAATATCCAGAATTTTAAAAAATGAAGGTTTATTAATTGGTCGAGATTTAGAAGTAAAAAGCTTCTTTTAAACTAAGATTTATTGACAATCAGAATGCTTCCTCCTTCAAGGAGGAGTTCAAAATTAATGTTTTTTTAAATAAATAAAATTTAAAATAATAAGTCCACTGATTTGGATTGGACAAATGATAAAAAGGATCATGATATCAAAAATTGGCTTTTTATTCAAATAAATTATCCAATGGGTGTTATAACACATTCACAAAAAAAGATGACGTTACTCATAAGTGAAAATAGCAAAAAAAGAAAAGAGAGAAGCTGCTGATTTATACTGGTTATTCTGATTTTTCAAATCTATAATGGTATATCAAAGCTGATAGTAGCGTGAGAATAGGCCATCCAAAAAGTATAACTACATTTAGAAATGGGACTTCAAATAATGCCATTAGGACTGCTCCCAATACTATAATTACAGCTAAAGATTGTTTTGTAACATATTCATCCTTATAAGCAATCCACCAGAGGATAGATACAAAAGGAATGTATAGTGCAAATCCTGTAATTACTCCTGGGCAAAAATCTAGAAAGTAAATGCTATAGATTAAATGAGCGAAAGCGTTGAAAAATTGAGCTGCCGTGATACCCAATAAAGCGAAAAATGCAGTTATTGGTTTAGAGTAAACGGTAAATGTAGTAATCACGATAAGATACATGATCATTATCATCATATTAGCAAGTAAAAAGCCCACTAGCGTAACATTGGTTCCATGATGAACATTCATGAATACATAAAATCCCAGTACAGCTTCCTCTATCATGTGCATTAAATAGATTAAGGGTGCAAACCATATTGCTTTTCTAAATGTAATATTGCTAAAAAAGTCTTTAATTTTCGAATCACTCATCACCTTCACCTCACAAATATTTAAAATTATAGTAACGGAGCATTGCTCCGATATATAAAGTTTTTTAATTTAAAAAATATTATCATAACTATGCCTTCTAGTAAGAAATTTACACGGAATAAAGAACAAAAAATCGAAATTATCATTAAAACTACTTTGGCTCTCATTTTAGAAAAAGGTTATAATAAATTAAGCACCAATCATATTGCCAAGAAAGCAGGAATAGGAATTGGAACAATTTATCGTAACTTTCCAAACGGGAAAGAGGATATTGTGAAAGCGATTATTGTTAGAAATAGAGATAAGATAATTAATTTGGAACTCTTTAATCATATTAATGAATCTAACTTACCGAATTCAATAAAAACCCTAATGATAAATTTTATTAAATTTCATCGAGAAAATTATCACTTTCACCTAGCATTTGTACAAGCTCATCTTTCAAACAATAAATTATTCAACGAATTTAAATTTCTCATTCAAAATGGACTAGACAAGCTTGCTAAAAAGGTAAAAAAAAGCAATTTATCTGAAAAATATTCTGAAAAGGAGCTGAAGGATCAATTCTTTTCATTATTTAATATTATTGAAGCTATTATTCTTCGTCATATCTTAATAATGCCCTTATTTGATACTGACGAGGAATTGGGAACGTACCTTACAAATTTAGTACTTTTCCATTTTTCACGGTAAAGAATTTTTTTTCTTCAGAATTCAAATTTCACATCTTACCAAAAACTTAGAAATGACATAATCATTCTTTTTCTCTTTATCAGAAATTCGCAGGTTCATAACGCGCATGGCGGAAACATCCATTCAAGAAATAACTTCGGGTACGCTATCACAAATAAAAAAACTCACTAATATTAATCAAACTGCCCTTAATATTAAAGACTTATCAGATAGCGTAAAAAATTCTAGTAATGAAGTTGAGAAAGAAATGAGATTCATCACAAATATTGCTGAGCAGACGAACTTTCTTGCAAAAAATGCAAGCATAGAAGCAAGTCGCGCAGGAAAATACGGTAGGAAATTTGCGGTAGTAGCAGATAAAGTCCGAAAATTGATTGAAGAGTCAAAAATTGTAGTTGGGAGCTCGAGTGAAAAAATTTTATTTTCAATAGAAGAGTTAAATTCGTCTGCAGAAAAACAAATAGCTTCAATAGAAGAAATTGCAGTAACCTATAATAGATTAATTAAGTTATCCGAAAAGTTAAAAACAGGTTTAACTGAGGAACATAAAATTAATAAAACTATTCAAAAAATTTATCTGTAAAATCTTTATGATTTAATAAAATTAAGTAAATAATCTTTATTTCCCTTATTTCTGAATTTTTTAGAATTATTAATATAATTCTCTTTAAAATTAATAATAAAAAATTAATATTAATGACTAATTAGGAAAGAGTAAAATGCAACTATTTCAAAACGATTTAGCAATATATTTAATAGTATCAATATTGCTTCCCGCAGAATTAATTATTTTTTATTTTATACTAGGGAAAGATCATAAAACTATTGAATTTAAATTAATAACTGGTTTTTTCTTAGTTGTTAATGCAGAATTATTAATTCTAACATGGTGGCTGGCGACTATGAAAGGTCTCCCTATTGCAGGTATAATTACATCTCCTTTTTTGTTAATTGTTCCATTTAGCGTAATATATTATCTTGTAAAAAGGGTTAAAAATAATAGGCTTGCTCTTATAAAAACGATTGATGTAAGCAAGAATGTTTCAATTAACATTGCAAACATGGCAACTGAATTAGCTGCAAGTGCTAACGAAGTAAATGCATCTTCAGAAGAAATCTCTTCAACAACTCAAGATGTATCTGCGGGTGCGTTATCACAAATGAAACAGCTTTCTGAAATTAACCAAACTGCCATTAAAATAAAGGAATTAGCAGATACCGTAAAAAATTCAAGTGATGACATTGGGAAAGTTATGGGGCTAATCACTAATATTGCTGAGCAGACGAACTTACTTGCACTAAATGCGAGCATAGAAGCGGGTCGTGCAGGAGAACACGGTAGAGGATTTGCTGTAGTAGCGGATGAAGTCCGAAAATTGGCTGAAGAATCAAGAAGTGCCGTTGGGAGTTCAAGCGAAAAAATCTCAGAGATCGTGAGAAAAATAGAAAATACAGTTGAGTTTATAAAGAAAATTACTGTGGATCTTCAAAATGCATTAGCATTAAGTGAAGAAACTTCATCTGCAATGGAACAGATTAATTCATCAGCTGAACAGCAAACTGCTTCGATGGAAGAAATTGCGGCAACTTCAAGCAGATTAGGCGAGTTATCTGAGGACTTAAAAAGAAGTCTATCTGAAAAAAGCACTCAAAAAAATATTCTTAAAAAATACAAATGATATTTTTTAATAAAAATTAAGCATCCAACTTTCTTATTTTTACTTTTTTTTTTAAATTTAATTAAAATCTTTAATAATTTTTAATATTATTTATCCAAATAACGTTTTTCTTCTTTCTCCTCGCTGCAGATATGGATATTTATTACATATATGATGAAAACATTATGAAGCTGTACTTACACGCCGTATATAACCACTCCCTTTACATATAATTTTATTTCTTTCAAAAATAGCTTCACTTTTTCCACTTTTATTTCATCCGCTTATTATAAAACTTAATTTTTAATTTCAAATATTACATTAAATTTAACCAACAAACCCTCTTCAATAATTTTTTCACCTCTAAAGGGAGTGTACTTACTGGTTTTTCCAATATTTCTTTATAAGATAATCTATCATGATCTTAGTCTATCATGATATTGTGATGCCTTTAAAATTTTCAAATATAGAGAATCAATGATAAGTTAGATATTGAATGATGTTCTTAGTCAATCAAAAATATTACAGATCATCTAAAAAATTTTTAAAAAATTTATTTTATCAATAAAATGATAAAAATAAATAATTTAATGAAGAAAATATAAATTTGAATGAAAAAGAAGAAAGAAGGTTATTAATTTGATAAGTATAATTTTCGAAAATCTCTCCAAAATTTTTCTTGTAATAGGTTTAGTATCCATATTCTTGAAAATTATCCTCGTTAAAAGAAATTATGATCAAATCTCTGAAAAGAAGAAACTGATAATATATAATATCCACAAAGCATCCTTTTCCTTATCCACGATCTTTGCGTTCATACATGGATTTACATTCGTCCCTATCAATCGGACATATATTATAACAGGCTGGCTTTTCGGGATTGTCATGATTGTCTTGTTCTTAATTGGAATCAAATTGGGCTTTCAAAATAATTGGAAACCATATAATGAAGAAGAGAACAGCAAATATAAAAAGATTAGAGCCTTAAAGTGGATTCTTACTTTATTGCTAATGATCTTTTTGGTAATGCATTATTTTTTATAATTTAGCTTATTTAATTTGCCCTATTTTTTTAAAATTTATTTTTATTATCATTTTCCTTAATTGAAGAATATCGAAAATTCCTTTAAAAGAGTATTAAACAAATATTTAACATGTACGAAATTCATAAAATTAGTTCTGGAAATTGTTGAAAGTAATATTACAGATATCATATTAATTTAACTTGAATCGTTCTATTTTTTCTTAATAATAGGCGAATCACTTATCATTTATTTTTTGTTTCATTTAGAGAAATGAAAATTAAAATAGGAAAAGATGAATATATTAACAAAAATATCCACTTTAAGAAGGGGGATCCGATATAGGCAATGTAACAAGTGATGATGACATTTTTCAAGAAGATTTGAGAGAAATAGTAAAAAAAGCTAAACATGCAGTTTTGAAAGAACAGTGGAGGGATGCGGAAGCATATTATAATAAAGCCGCTGATTTAGCAGAAAAATACTACGATTTAAAACGAACAAATAAATTCAAAATGGAAGCTGAATTAGCTGCTGTACAAGAAAGCCTTCGAGATATTCTTGAACCACACGAAAAAGCTGCGGAATTTTTTCATAAAATGTTCCCAATTAAAGAAAAATATAAATCAAAGGATCAAAGATCTGAAGAGGATTTACATAAGGAAGAGGAATCAACCATTTATTTTAAAAGAGGGCTTGAATTATTTAACAAAAAAGAGAATTTTAAAGCATTAGATTATTTTTGGAAAGCTATCGATATTTATCCCAAAAACATTGATGCATGGAACTATCTTCAACACGTCTATACTTGTCTCGGTGATATTGAAAATGCAAAAAAATGTTTAGACAGAATAAAGTTAATATTTAAAGAAAATGACTGATTTAAATAAATATTTTCAAAAGAAAATTTAGAGAGATGATCAAAGAATATGAATTCTATTTTACGAGAAAAAAAAGAGGTATTGTAATGAAAAATAATGAATCTTCTAGCTCAGAGCCTCCTCCTAAATTTTTCAAGAGCATGCTTTATATAATGATATGTTCACCATGGCTATATTTGTTAATTCTCGCGCTATTAGAGTATATGATGACTGATCAAATTTTTAATGGCTTTTTTACAGTCATACCGTTTAATTTCAGAATAATAGAGTTATTATTTGGTCTGTTGAGTTTTTTTGACGTGATTTTTATCGATAAAATCATCATTCCGAAGCTGGAGAGAGATGTAAAAACAAAATATTTAAGCAGTCTATTAGTAATTTCTTATGGTTCAACTATAATTGGAGTCTTTGGATTGTTAATCGGGTTATTGGAATTATTTTTTATAGATATCATTGATTGGTTGGTCGTCATCATGTTTTTTACGTTCTCACTTTTTTATGGATTTTATTTATTATTTAAATTTGTAAATCCTTCCTTGCAGATAGAGAAATAACCAGAATCTAAAAAGAAGAACCAGAAAATGAGCTCGAAGGAACAACTTGTATTTAAAATCGTCTTATTAGGGGATGAACATTCAAAATTCTTTTTAAGGCCAAGAAATGCTAATCCAGTTGGGGATGATAAGAATGACACTATTGGAATAAGAATCTTTATGAAAGTCATTGAATTTGAACAATATTTAGTAAAGCTAGTCTTATGGGATCTAAATAATAGTCCAAAATTTTCGAATTATCGCCATTTATATTACAAAGATGCTGAAGGTGCCTTGGTATATTACGACGTTACGAAATTAAATTTCTTTCAAGATTTAAAATCCAAATTGGAGGAGTTCCTCAAACATTCACTGAAAAACACAAAAATTATTCTCATTGGAATGATTCCTAAAAAAGGAGAGCGAGTCATCGGTAAAGAAGATGGGTTTACATTATTGCGTGAATTTCCTTCAATCCTTGCGTTCAAGGAACTCCGTCTGGGAGAGATTGATGAGCTTGAGGAACTGATTGCATTCCTGATAAAAGAATTATTAAATAAATGTAAAAAATTAAATTCGATTATAGAACTAAATTTTAAAATTCTTGGTTTTAGAAGTTGTTATAATTTTAATAAAAAGGGAAGTTTTTGATAAAGAAAATAGATTATGATGGCATAAGTAAAGTTTACGATGTGAGCAGGGGAATTAATACTGGAGTTCTTGAAGATTTATGCAAGATTCTTAAAGTGACTTCGAAATCTTATCTTATTGATTTGGGCTGTGGGACAGGAAATTTTGCAATTGCTCTACAGCAATTCTCAAAACGAATAATTGGAATCGATCTTTCGAGAAGTATGGTCAGAGAGACTCAATCCAAATCTCCTAATCTCCAAGTTCTTCACGGTGATGTAAGTTTCCTTCCATTTAATTCCGAAACTTTTGATGGTGCATACTCCATACAAGTTCTTCATCACATTAAAGAAAAAGAACAGTTTCTTCGAGAAATATATCGAATTCTTCGAAATAATGCTAAAGTAACAATAAACTCTTGTTCTCATAAACAACATGAAGCATTTTGGGTCTTGCATTATTTTCCTAGAGGACTAGAAGTTGATTTAGAGCGGATTCCTGATGTGAAGGAGATCGAATCAATGCTTAAAAAAGCTGGATTTTCAAATGTCAGCTCTAAAATTTGTCGGTCAGATGCCATACTGATTGACCAAAAACCTGAAAATTACCTTAATAAACAATATAGGGATGGTCTTTCCACATTTGCACTTCTTACGGAGGAAGAAATCGAAACCGGTTGTAATAAGATACGAGAAGATATTGCCTCTGGCAAAGTTTATGAGATACTTCGCGAATATAATGAGAAATGGACCGATTTTGGAGGTTCAACATTTATATTTGGTAAAAAAAAATAATATTTTTAATAAGAATTCATAATTTTAAAGCCTATTTTTTATATTTAATGCATATTTTAATTAAAATACCAAGTTCTAAGTAATTTAAATTGTCTTAAAAATTTAATAAAGGAGTTAAAAATAAAAAAGGCGTTTTATCGGAGGGGAAAAACGCGATCACGTTCATTAAATCACGCTTGGAGTTAAAGTAATAGATGTGTAATGAACTGATCACGGTTTTGACCAAATATATATTAGGGGAATATAAATAAATGATTCTAAGTTGTTAGATAATGTTTTAATGAAAACGCCACTACATCGGAAAGATATTTTATGAATTTCTCATCAGTATCGAACAATTCCATGACTGAAAGCTGATGGTAGATGATAGCATTAACAAGGTTATAAATGAAGACGCATGCGTCCACTAATTTTTTCTCCGGAAATAGCTTTAAATTATCATTAGATTTTCTTAATTCTTTTGCAAACTCCCCAAAAAACATGTATAATTTCTCTTTATGTGCCTCGTGTAACGATTTATCCGATTGGATGGCTGAACGAAAGGCGAGATTATAACCCTTGTTTTCCTTATGATTCTGAAATAATTCAATCACGAACTGATCGAACATGTCCTTGACGTTTTCATCGTTCATCTTTAGTAAATCTTGAGTGTTCACGTAGGTAGACATGGCTTTATCGAAATATTTTCTCATAATATCTTCTTTTCCATTTGGAAAATATTTATAAATCGTGCCAATACTAACTTTTGCCGATTTTGCCACGTGGTTCGTGCTCGTCTTGTGGTATCCCTGTTCTAAAATTAAATTGAAAAACGCGTCATAAATTCTATCAATTTTATCTTTCTTGTTTCGTGAAAATTTTTTTTTCATAGATATAATAAATGAGTAATTGCTCAAAAAAGTTTTTAAGTGAGCAAATGCTCATTTATTTAGAAGTAAAAAAATTTGGTGTTTATATGATAATACAAGAATCCAAAATCAAATTTCATACCCCAATAAACCAAAACGATATAAGTATGGTGGAAAATCTCATTTATCCGATATTTTCTAAAAGAGATGAGATAACTATACATTACTGGAAAAAAATCAAATCATTATTTTTAACAACCATGAAACTATCAAATCTTGGATTTTTAAAACGACATATACTTTGGTTCTATATTAATCGAACCATAACTAATACCCTTAAAAAACGACTTCCGCTAATCGAAGCTGAGAAAATCTTGCGGAATTTTATTCGAAAACGGAGGGATAAAGAAATGGACGTAAGAGCAATAGAATTGAATCGGGCGAAACGAAGTTTTGACCTGATAAAAAAACATCTTAAGGGTGAGAAAATCCTTGATTTAGGTGCAGGAAACGGATTTATAGCTCTAGAAATAAAAAATAAGCTTGAAAAAGACGTGATCTTGGTCGATGTCGTCGATTATAATTGCACGAACCTCCCAATGCTTTTATATCAGCAAGATGATACGGTTCCGTTGGCGGATGAAGAAGCTGATACCACCCTTTTATATACCGTTTTACATCATGCAAGCAATCCCGAGCACGTGCTGGAGGAAGCAACGAGGGTAACCAAGAAACGCTTAGTGATTATGGAAGGTTATTGCGAAAATGATAATGTTAGGGTGACAAATAGTTTTTTCGATTGGTTTTATAATCGCGTGGTCGGGGATGAGGATATTAACGTGCCCTTGAACTTTCTGTCAGTAAAAGGCTGGGAGCAAATCTTGAATTTGCATGGTTTTGAAGTATTAGAAACCAAAAATCTCGGATTCAATGAACCTCTTGTTCCGGAACATCATATTTTAATTATTGCTGATCGTGCAAATAGTTAAATTCTTAATAAATCCAAAAAATTCAAATATAAATTCATAAAAATCTTGATGCTATTCCTCTTGTAATCCAAAATGATGAATTTTTTTTCCTATTTTTTTATTTATTATATTTTATTCTGGTTTTAATTTATTTAATTAGAAAAATATGCTGCCTCGGACGGGGATAACGCGATCACGTTTATTAAATCACGCGTGGAGTTATCGTCATCGGCAACACTAATAATAACCTAAAAATAAAAATAAATCTATCTTCAAGATTAGAGAAAACAAAAATATATTAAAAAAAAACTTACTAAAATAGGTAAGAAAAATACCATTTAGAAGAAATATTATGAATGATACATCTCATATAAAGAATTTTTAATTGGGATTTAGAAGCGATAATATAAAAATTGAAAAATAATGAAAAGTATGAGGCAATCTTATGAGTGATGATCTTCCAACAATAAATGTACCTTTGACTGCACTTCCATCTACGATACTTAACGTGCTAGGTCTTCCTATTCCAGAGGGATTGACTCCACCCATTCCAATGAAGACTCCTGCAGTTAATCGTATCGTGTTTGTTATGATTGACAATTTTGGCTTATTTGAAATTGTTGCACACAAGCCACAATTTGTCATTGAGCAATCAAAAGCACTAATAATGTTAGAAACCAATAATCCATATACAGATTCCGTGTTAACTCAGATCGTGCATGCTGGGTTTGAACCTAGTAAATTTAATTTGTTTGAATATCTACATCAAAATCAAAAATCCACGCTTATGATCGGGAAAAAAGAAGATGTGGTCAAGTATGCGGGCAACACGCAATTCGTTGCTTCGCAGGGAGATATGACCACGTGGATAAACGGCTCAAAATACTTGAATAGAATTGATTTCTTGTGGTTGCATTTTTTAGACTTTGAAGAATTATACAAAAAATCTATAATGTTTAAGCAACAACCCCCTGAAAATTTAGTGCAGAAATTGATTCACAGAACCGATAAATGGATGTTGGGAATGTATAAACAATCGGCAGCAAGCACGCTCTTAATAATTTCAGGAGACCACGGAAGGACTCACGTTGAAATGTACGATGAAAATTCAAAATATGGTCAATGGAGAAAAGCTTCATTACCCATTGCCGTGTTATGTATTAAATAAAATAAATTATTCTCCTTTGCATCTTATTTTATTGAGGAGCTATCATGGGAAAGGAAAAAGAAAAAGAAAAATATCAAAGGTTTAGCGTGTCGCTTCCAGAAGACTTGTTAAAGGATTTTGATATAGTCGTAGAAAAACATAACATGACGCGATCTGATGCTATTAGAAAAGCCATGAGGGATTTCATTGGCTCGTTTAAGGAACAAGAACATCCTGAAGAGCTTGTTGCGGGATCAATTACCACGATATTAAATCATCATGAAAAAGCAGGCTTAATGGATGAACTCACGCATTTAGAACACCATCACAACAATATCATAACTGCAACAATTCATGTTCACTTGGATCATGATAATTGTCTTCAAATATATGCTGTAAAAGGAAGACGGAACGAAATTGAGGAATTATATGAGGAATTTCTCAAACAACCACCTTTAAAATTGACAAAAAAATCCTTGCTGTTCGCAGAAAAATTGTAACAATTACTTTTTAAATAAAATTAGAGGTCAATCCTATTGTCTGAAGGGCGCAGAATATTACAAGATCTTTTAGAAGGAAAAATTTCATTAGATGAAGCCGAAAATCTTCTAAAAGCTACTCGAATAGAAAATATTGATAATATCGTCAAGTTAGATGTGGGAAGAGAGTTACGTACGGGCGTTCCCGAAATAATTTATGCGGAAGGAAAAGATCCTGAAGTTGCAGTTGAAACTGCAATTAAAATGGCTAAATTGAAGAAATATGCAATATTAACTAGATCAAAAAATGTAAAAGAAGAATCGATTAAAAAACATCTCCCCCCAAATTTTAAATATTCATCTTTTTCCAATGGGGGTCTATACATAATTCAGGAAAAAGATCACCAATTTCCTAAGACTGGAGGAAAGATTGGTATAATTACAGCGGGAACTTCAGACATACCTATTGCAGAAGAAGCTAGAATCGTGGCTGAAGCAATGGGAGTCGAAGTTTTGAAGTCATATGATGTGGGAATAGCAGGATTTCATAGGATATTCCCCCCATTACAAGAAATGATTAAAGCCAATGTTGATACAATTATTGTAATTGCTGGATTTGAGGGAACTTTACCTGGAGTCGTTGCAAGCTTAGTTGATATTCCAGTTATCGGAGTCCCAACTTCCATAGGTTATGGAGTTGGAATGAAAGGATTTAGCGCAATGATAGCAATGCTCGCAAGCTGCGCTCCGGGACTTGCAGTAGTCAATATTGATAACGGATTCGGAGCTGCCATTCTTGCCTCTCAAATTGCTAATCGCATGGCTAGTTGCAAGGAAAAAAAAAGGAATAAAACACATGAATAAGGCAGTAATTGTTGATTGTCAAACAACAGGGATTTCTGGGGACAAATTTCTTGCATCTTTAATAGATATTGGAGGAGATTTTGAAAAATTAAACCCTTTAATAACTAACATTATAAAAAATCATCCGAATTGTAAAAAATTTGACCCACAACTAGAAAAAGTTACGATTAATCATTTCAAATGTACGAAATTAAACATTAAGATGGAGGAAGAGAGTGCTGCGTTCAATAAAAAAGAAGTTAAAAATTTGACAGATAAGATCTCGCTGAATCTACCCTTAAGTGATCCTGCTAAAAAATTTATTAGCTCTGCATTCGAGATCATCTTTGATGTGGAAGCTTCAATCCACGGAAAAACAGTTGGGGATGTTCATCTTCATGAGATCTCCTCCGCTGACACATTTTTTGATATTATAGGATCTGCGTTATTAATTGATAATTTGAATTTTTTTGAGAATACAACATGGATTGTTCTACCTATTGCAGTAGGATCTGGGGATATTCGTATATCTCATGGAGTAGTGAAAGCACCTGCTCCAGCGACTCTCAAAATAATTAAAGATCATGCTTTCATAATGAAAGGAACTGAGATTAATTCTGAATTAACGACTCCTACGGGCGTAACGATACTAGCGGCTTTAAAAAGCATCGGCAAGGAAGTATTACCACGAATGAAAGTCGATATGATTGGATATGGAGGCGGGAAAAAGATGTTTGAAACACATCCGAACGTGATGAGATTGATCGCTGGTCACCTACTTGATAGAATTTCAGCAAGAGATGAAATCGTCGTCTTAGAAACTAATGTAGATGATGTAACTGGTGAAATAATGGGGAATTTTATTAATAAGATGAGCCTCGAGGACGCTGTTAAAGATATTTCTGTTATGAATACAATAACCAAAAAGAATAGACCTGGTTATTTAATCAAGATCTTGGTACTTCCTGAAGAAACAGAAAAGATTAAGAAAATAATGTTTGAAGAACTCGGAACATTGGGCATTCGGAATTATTTATGCGAGAGAAGTATTTTAAAACGTGAAATTAAAAAAAGGGAAGTTTATATTGAGGGACAAAAATTTATAATTAGAATTAAAGAAGCTCAATTAGAAGATGGTTCAATAGTTAACGTCAAACCAGAATTTGAAGACATTAAAATTATTTCAAATAAAATAAAAAAACCATTTAATCAAATATTAAAACTAATTAATAATCAAATTAATTAAAATTAAAGGGGAATTCCTGAATTGGATTATTCTGATCTCGCAGAGCTTTATGAAAAATTAGCTGGAACAACTAAAAGGCTCGAAATGATTGATATTCTCGTGGCATTTTTTCAAAAAACACCCTCGAATATTATAGACAAGGTCATTTATTTAACTCAAGGTAAGTTATTTCCAGAATGGACTGATAATCCAGAATTAGGAATTGCAGAAAAAACTGCATTAAAGGCAATTTCAATAGCATATGGAATATCTGAAAGCAAATTAAGCTTAAAAATGAAGGAATATTATCATAATAAAACAATCGAAGACTTAGGGGGGCTCGTTTCAAAAATAAAGTCCAAGAAACAAAAAACTTTATTTGATTCTGTTTCTCTCTCCATCGAAGAAATTTATAATACACTCGTAAAAATTACAAAAGAATCAGGAACGGGTGCAAACAAAAGAAAAATTGATTTATTGGCAGGTATCTTGGTAAATTTAGATCCAAAAATTGCTAAATGGATTATTAAGACGGTTGAGGGTAAACTGAGAATAGGAATTGCTGATAAAACCATGATCGATGCTTTAACCATTGCATATACAGGAAATAAAGAAAATAAAGAAATTATTGAAGATGCATACAATAAATTGCCAGATTTAGGCCATATTGCTAAAATTCTTGCAAGTGAAGGGTTTGAAGGCATTAAAAAAATAAGGATTGAATTGGGAAAACCCATTAAATCAATGCTAGCGTCACGTGTTAAAACTCCAGAAGAGATTTTGGAAAAAATGGGCGGGAAATGCGCCATAGAATATAAGTATGACGGGATGAGAATTCAAGCTCATTATAATAAAGGAATAATTCACTTATTTTCAAGAAATTTGGAAGATATTAGCAGTCAATTTCCAGATATAATTGGATATCTTGATGCTATTGAGGCAGATCAATTCATTATTGACGGGGAATGTGTGGGTATTAACCAAGAAACTGGAAAACTAAAGCCATTTCAAGACCTCATGCACCGTCGGAGAAAATTTGAAATTGAAAAAACAGTTGAAAAATATGTAGTAAATTTTTTTGTATTTGATATTTTATACTTGAACGGAAAAGATTTGACTAATACTCCCTTTTTGGATCGAAAAAACATCCTTAAATCACTAATAAAAGAAAATAACATTAAACTGGCTGAATATAAAATAGTGGATAATGTAGAAGATTTTGAGGAATTTTTTGAAGAATCCTTGAAAAAAGGTAGTGAAGGATTAATTGCGAAATCTATTGATTCTACATCTATTTATCAAGCGGGTTCGAGAGGGTATATCTGGATTAAATTTAAAGAATCCTATAAAGAAAAAATTGGAGATACTATCGATTTGATAGTTGTTGCTGCAAATTTGGGTAAAGGAAAGCGAGCGGGTGTTTATGGTGCAGTATTTGGTGCAGTATATAATGAACAAAATGGAGAATATGCGATGGCATGCAAGATTTCTAGCGGATTTAGTGATGAAAGTCTTGAGGAAATTATGAAAATATTAGAGCCATTAAAAATATCTGATAAAGATCCTCTTGTGGTCCCTCCAAACAATGTAAAACCTGATCAATGGTTTATTCCAAAAATAGTAATTGAAGTCAAAGGAGATGAGATTACTTTAAGCCCCACCTATAACGCTGCGGTAAACCGCATCAAAGAAAATGTTGGTCTTTCAGTTCGATTTCCTAGGTATATAAGCGTGAGAGAGGATAAAAAACCAGAAGATGCCACCACGGTCTCCGAATTGATACAAATGTATCAAGATCAAGAAAAAAGTAGTTAAAGTAATTTCATTCTTTGATTAATTTCTGCTAATATTTGATTTTTTAGACCTGGATCTATAGTGGTGAAAGATTCAGGCGTAAAATTTAACTTACCCGCTGTAATCGTGAATTTACAGATGTCCCCTTCTGGACCTTCTATTGAAAACTTTTTTGATAATCCCGTTCCAGAAAAACCAACAAAAACATTATTTACATGAGAAAGAATTGTTCCGATAACTATACCTGATTGAATGTCTATTTTTGAAGAATCATCTAGTCTAATTTTTGGTGATGGCATAACAGCGACGCTACCATTAGGGCCTGGTGCAATTGGTTCTGCATCTCGAAACTTTCCAACAATGTCTTCAATTTTACGTGTATCATCACCTGCAGATGTTGATGCAATTGCAGCTTTCACCAGTTGATCTCGTTGTTCCGTGGTGAGTCCATATTTTAGATTTGACTTACTTTCAGCAAGTCCTTCAAATATTGCTAATGTTCCATCTTGAACTTGACTCGCAGTATTGAATAATCTAAGAACAGTTTGAAATCTATTTGCAGATTCTTGGTCTGATTCTATTACATCACCCTTTATTTCTAAAATATCACCTAAATGTCTTCCAATAATAGAATTTCCATATTCATGTCCATATGTTTTTAATGATCTTGCCGCTCTCATAGAACCTCTCCGTTGCACTAATCCCGTGTTTTTTCCTAGCCATAACCAAAGCACATTATTTAACTCATCCATTATTGCAACAATGTTATCATCCGTCAAACTATTGACTGAAAATGGGAGTCTATGACCAACTCCTCCCCTAATTTCTAAAAGAACTACAAATTTTCTATTTTCACTCATTTTTTCTCACGTTTTCTTATAGAACTCACTTTCTCAAACTATATTATCTATTTAGATTTAAAACTTAAATGCTTTATTGTATTCCAGAACAAAAACTATAAATCATATAAATGATGCCGGTTAATTATTATTTAATTATGTAAAACTAAATTTTATGAGTAATTATGGTGAATTTATGACAGAACAAAACATTCAATCAATGATGGCTGAAGAACCATCAATTACAGCTGTTGTAGTTCTTCAAGGGGCACAAATACTCTATCAGACCCCCAATTGGGATGTTTCTGCCGATGCTAATACAATAGCTCGAGCTTTCCAAGCCCAAGGAGGTGGTGGCTCTATTAGTATTCAAGAGGTAAAATATATGCTCCTAGACGTCAGTCAGGATAGACTTTCCGCAACAAATCTTCAAGGACAAGGACATATAGTGGGATGTCCTTGTGCCTCAGGTCACGTGATAGCATATGTAGATCCATCAGGCGATAATCGTGGTGCCTTGATGACATTGCAAAAATGGAGTCAATACATATAGTCAAAATATCCTTAATTTTTCTCTAATCTTACTTATTTCTCCATTTTTTCTTTTTAGATTTTTGAAATTATTCATTTTTCTTAAACAAAATTTATTAGAAGCAATGACCATAACATTATTTAGGGACCAACAATGAAAAAAATGACCCCCGGGAGCGGCTTTTAGCCATCCAATGACCGGGATCTTGAGTATTGAGTTGGTTCCGACCTTTTTTTATTGTCCGCCAATTCTTGCACGTTCTATTTTTATTGCAGGTGTAAAAACATGTCCTATTTGCCTAGAATATTTTCCTATCCATTCAATTCGTTCAAATAAATTCATTAAATTAATCCCTAACATTGCTTGTTTTAAAGGGAAGTCAATTTCACCATTTTTTATTTTATAACCTGAGCTAATAAGAGCTGAAAAATCTCCTGTTGCTAAATTTGGAGAATCTCCAGTATAAATGAGCAAAATTGCTTCTTTACTATCATTAATCATATCTTCTAAAGTTCCTGTTCCCTGTTTTACTATTAAATTAGTAGATGATATTGACGGTACTGATCTATATGTTCCTCTTGATGCATTTCCCGTGTTGGTTTCTTCCATTCTTTTAGAAGTGTAAGAATTATGTAAATAATTTTTAAGAATTCCATTTTCGACAAGTTGTGTCTTGCCATGTGGATGTCCTTCTCCATCAAAAGAAGACGTGAAAAGTGCTGGAATCTTATCTTTAATGTATGTGCCATCATCAATAACTGAAAATTGTTCATTCCCGATTTTTTGATTTTTCTTTCCGACAAGAAAAGAACGTTTATATAAAATTGATTCCGCATTTATAGCATCTCCCACTCCATGCGATACTATTTTTTGAACAGTTAATGGATGCAAAATAACTGGCAATTCTGTAGTCTCTATTTTTTTTGCGTTTAACGAATTAATAGCCATTTTTGCTGCTTCTTTCCCTATCCAGCTTGGATTTAACTCTTTTAAAAATCGACATGTCTGAAATTCGAAACCGGAAGTCATTTCATCATTCTCTTTTGCAGTTACTTCTGCAGAAACATTAATTCCAGTATGAGATGGCTCATCATCCAATTCAATTCCTCTAGAATTAGCAATTGTCAATTTGAACTCTTCGGAATTAAATGATATGCTAGTATTATAAATCCTTTTATCGATTTTCGTGTTTTCTAAGGTTTCAAATACAATCGATACAGCCTCTTCAATCTCCATTTCAGCGATACTTTTATCTCTCGTGTTTTTTATTAATTTAATTTTTTGGGGTGTACATAATGAATGAAAACCTGGATCTGGTACTCCAAATTTAGCCATTTTTACAGCATTTCTAATACAATTTTCAATAGCGGGCATGGTTAATGAAGTAGTATAACTAAACCCTACTGATTTATTTTTTATTACTCGTACGGAAAGCCCCCTGTCCTCATTAATTTGAGACTTTTTTAGCGAATCCTTTTCAATTTTTACTGCAATTAAATTTGAATTTGATATTTTTACCTCAATTTCATCTATATCTGATCTTAAACCAAGATTTATAGTTTTTTTTGCCAAATCCAAGTCGTTCATGCAAGACCTCCAAATACAATTCCTTTTGGTATTAACAAGTATCCAGATCCATCAGTTACTGGTGCACTTTGCCCTTCTTTTCCGCACGTTCCTGGAGAAAATTCAATTTCTTTTCCAATACCTGTAATGTTATGGAGAACCTCAAGCGTTATTCCTGACAACGCGGTATCTGCATATATTTGGTTTTTATCAATTTCTCCATTTTTTATTTTATATGCTTCTGCACATTTAAATTGAAACTCTCCTTTACTAGGATCCACGTAACCATATTTCCATCGCCTAGCAAAAATGCCCTCTCTTATTTCTTCGACCATTTCTTCTAAAGACCTGTCCCCAGGCTCAATTAAAGTATTGGACATTCTGATGATTGGTAAATGAGAGTAACCGCCAGCTCTCGCGTTTCCAGTAGAATGCTCTTGATTCATTCTACTAGCACTTTCTAATCCATGTAAATATGAGTGTAGAACCCCATTTTTTACTAGATACTTTTTTTTTCCTAAAACTCCTTCCGAATCGTATTTATAGGAGCCATATAACCCATCAATTGTTGGATCATCAACAATATTAACCATTTCCGCTCCAACTTGTTCCCCTAATTTATTTTCTAACACTGATTCTCCGTTTAAAATAGCATCTGCTTCACAACAATGTCCAAAAGCTTCATGCACAAAAAGTCCCGCTAAAGTTTGATCAAGAACTGCGCTATATCTGCCAGCTTTTAACGCTTTCGCCTTTAATAATCTAACTGCTTGCTCTGATGCAAGATTTCCTAAATTTTGTGCTTTTTCTTGCTCTATAATTTCCCATCCTCCGATTCCTCCAATACTACGAAGTGCAAATTGGCGTTTAGTTCCATCAAAGGCATAATTAGAAACTACATTTCTAACATAAGAAGTGGTAATATCTAAATGTAATCCTGAAGAATTAAGTATTTTCTCGTTTTTAATGGAATCAAAATATAGAATGTTTGAATTATATATTCTTTCATCATAGGAAATGGATTGTTTATAAATATTTTTAATGTATTGCATTTTATCTTCAATTGAGATATTTTTAATACTTTTTTTTTCTGGCGCTTGCCAAGAATCCTTGATAAGTTCTGGTTCATTTAATCCAAATTTAATTTTTGATTTTGATTCCAAGGTGTTCGTTAACTTTATGACCTTATCAACCATTTTTTGTAAGGATTCTTTTGAGATATTATTTGAACATAAATATCCCCATGAACCATTTTTAAACGCTCTAATTCCAATTCCCATCTCATTAGAACTAATTACATCTTTAGTTATTCCATCAACAAATCTAATTACGTTATTTTCATAAGAACAAATTCTAGCATCAATATATTCAACAAGATTTATGCTTTTTTGAATCAAATTTGCTAAAAATTCTTCCATTGTCAAACCTTCTTTCTATAAAAATAAGTTTAAAAGAGATATGTATTAAAATTAATTATAATCATTTGATAATAAAGTTAATTAAAATGCGAACAAGATTTTGTATTCAAATGAATAATCATATTCTGTTATTTTTATGAGGTCAAAAAATGAGTCCTGGGATAAAATTACTTGTATTAGATGTTTTAAAACCGCATCAACCAAATTTACCATTATTAGCTTCAAAACTTGCTGATATAGATTGTATAAATGGTGTTAATATTTCATTAATAGAGATTGACAAGGAAACTGAATCAATTAAAATAACGATCGCGGGCGATGACTTAGATTACGAAAAAATTGGCGATGAACTTGCCAGATGGAATTGCTCGATTCATAGTGTGGATAAGGTAATTGCTGGAGAAAAAATCATAGAAGAAGTTCCAACGCATTCTGATAAAAATCTATAAATGTAATACATTGAAAAAAAATTTCTCTATTTTTTTATGCCAAAATTGCGGAGCTAAGTTATATTCACCAAGTACACAAAAAACTAAAACTTGTCTCAGTTGTAGAAAAAAAATCAATATCGAAAGAGCAAAAAAAATAGGCTTTTTCGAAACAGAGCAAGATGCAATTTTAGCATTGAAGTATTATAAAGTCCCTAAAAATTTAAGGGACGAAATTTTGGATGAAATCATGGATAAATCGAATGAAAAAACAATTAAAACTTCAATCATTCAACAATTCAAAAATTTATTAAATGAACTTTCCATTCAAGATGCTAATAGACTAATAAATATACAAGATCTATATGAAAAGGCTAAATTTTCGGGAATAAAAATTGAAACGGTTAAAAAATTGATTGACGAATTAATATCAAATGGAACGTTATATGAGCCAAAAATAGGATTTTTTCATTTTACTTGAACGATTAAAAAAAATTGATAAATATGGATAAAAAGTTAAGATATTTTGTCAATGCAATTGTTTTTGATTATGATGGAACTTTATGCGAGTTCCAAATACCATTTTTAAAGATGAGAAGGGAACTTATTGACTTTTTAATATCAAATTTTAAAATTTCAAACGATTATCTCTTAATAGAAGATAGAATCTCAATCATTGGTAAAAAAACAAGAAAATTTTTAGAAGATAATAATCGAATACATGAATGGGAACATGTTAAAGAAGAAATGGAAAAGATTGTAAAGAGATGGGAGTGGCAATCAGCTAAAAAAAATGAAATATATCCTTATGTCTCAGATTTATTGAATTTTTTCAAAAATTTAAATATAAAAATGGGTATCTTTACTTTAGAACCTAGAGAAATTATTGATTTTTTACTTGAAAAACACAATATTAAATCTTTTTTCAAATCAATCATTGCTAGAGACGATGTGATTAATCCTAAACCACATTCTGAACATTTAATGAAAGTTTTAGAAGAATTAGAATCAGATCCCAAACATACGTTAGTTGTCGGAGATCATCCTATTGATATTGAATGCGCTAATACAATAGGAGCTATTTCTGTAGCGGTGTTAAATAAAAGACACGATAAAAAAGATTATAATGGATTCAAAGTTGATTATTTTCTTAATAATTTATCCGAATTAAAAGAATTATTTGAAAGAAAAAGTGAAGGTATGAAAATATGATAATAAATGTTGATCTACATTATCATTCGGGTGCGAGTGGAGGAGTTGGCAAGATTTTATTAGAAGATTTTTATGAAATCGGTCCAAAAAAAGGAATTAATGTAATTGGAACTGGCGATTCACTTCATGAAGGCTGGCTAAATCAATTAAAGGAGCAATTAATAGAAATTGATAAAGATAATGGTTTATTTTATCTAAAGAAGGGGAATAATATTAGCTTCATGTTACAAACGGAGGTAATTTTTACTTGTAGCTTAGGAAAAGGTAGAAAAAGCGTTCACATCATATTATTCTTCCCATCTTTTGATGCAATTTCAAAAACTCTAAATTTATTTGAAAAGTGGGAGGTTAAAAATACAATTGGGAGACCTTTCGTAAAATGTAAAGATAATGAAGAGGTTGGTGATCGATTAAATAAATTTCTAGAAGTGGAAGAATTCAACGAATTTATTCCTGCTCATATAATGACGCCATCTGGAGTATTTGGTTCCGAAAATCCAATAAATTACCTAGAAGATTTTTTTGGTGGTGCTACGGAAAACATAAATTGCATAGAAACGGGTTTGAGTGCTGATCCAATTATTTTAGGAATGATACCTGAGCTTGATAAAATTGGATTTATATCAAATAGTGATGCTCATTCTGTTCAATTAAATAGATTGGGAAGAGAATTCACCACATTTGAAGTTAAAGAGTTATCTTATTATGATATTATTAAAAATATAAGGGATAAAAACATTTTTAGAACAGGAGAATTTCATCCAACTGAAGGTAAATTCTTTTTATCAGGACATAGAGCAGGTAAAAAGGATCATGGTAATGATTATTGTGTTTTTTCTCCAAGATTTACTCCAAAAAATGGTCGTTGTCCTATTTGTAACAAACCCTTAACAATTGGAGTTTTAGAACGGGCATTTCAGCTTACAAAGGTTCAAAATGGGAATCGAGAATATGGTTATTTACCTAAAAAATCTCAAAAATTCGTGCATATGGTTCCGCTTATTGAAATGTTGGCAATTGGATTTTTTAACTCGAAATCGGTGACATCTAAAAAAAATATCGCACTTTATAATGATATTATTAATTTAATTGGAAATGAATGTGAATTATGGTTTAAATCAGATGAGGTAATTAAATCGAATTTGGAAGATAAAATCGATCAAGATGTTATTAATTTAATTTTAAAGGTTAAAAATGGAAAATTCCATTTTAATCCATTAGGTTATGATGGAACTTATGGTAATTTAGTTATAGGTGAAAAACAACAAGTACAAGACTTATTTGAGACAAATATCGTCGTAGGTAAAATAAAGAAAATTAAAAAAACAGTTCAAAAAGAATTAAATATTTAAATTTAGGAGAGTTTTAATTGGCGAAAAATACATTAAATGAATGCAAGCATCAAAATAAAATATTAGATTTCAATTTCGGCGAAGATATATACTATTATTGCCCTGATTGCTTTTATGAATTACTTTACACAAAAGAAAAAATAGAAAAAGCTTGGAAATCTGAATTGGGACCGTTAAAAAAAATAGCGACAGCAAGAAAAGGGATCTTTCATTATTTAATGAAATTGGAAGAACGAAAGATCGTAGAACAATTGCATTAAATAATAATGATTTTTTTATTTCAATTCTTTTAGAGCTTCTTCGACATCCCAATTCTCATGAACAATCCGATATAATGCTCTTACAGTCTTAATGGGATTTTCTGATTGAAATACATTTCGACCTAATGCCACACCACTTCCACCTGCAACAATGCTATCTTTTACAACTTGTAAAACATCTTTGATCGTATCCATCTTTGGTCCTCCTGCAATAATCACGGGAGCTGGACACCCTTGGACTACTTCTTTAAACGAGTCGATTGAGCCCGTGTAATTAGTTTTTACGATATCAACACCTAATTCTGCAGCAACTCGTGCAGCAAGTTTAACATGGCTTACATCATGTTCGTTTGAGATTTTTTTTCCCCTTGGATACATCATAGCTAAAAGAGGCATTCCCCATTTCCTACAATTACTAGAAATTTCCCCTAAATCTTGTAACATTCTAGCCTCGGATTCTCCTCCAATGTTTATATGAACTGAAACTCCATCTGCTCCTATAGCTAAAGCATCTTCTACTGAAGTCACTATTACTTTATTATTAGGATTAGGGCCTAATTTCGTGCTTGCCGAAAGATGCACGATCAAACCAATATCTTTACCTGACTTTCTATGACCATAAAATACTGACCCTATGTGTTCTATGACTGCATTAGCTCCTCCTTCGGCAACTTGATCAACCATGGTCTTTAAATTTATGATTCCTTCGATGGGACCAACAGTCATGCCATGATCCAGTGGGATTATAATTGTTCTTTTCGTATTCCTGTTCACGATTCTTTCTAATCTAACTGCCTTTCCAATTAAACTCATATCATCACATTTTTAGACTAAATTCTTTGCGATTGCTACCTCTGCTCCTAACACGGAGGACCCTGCAGCACCCCTTATAGTATTATGAGAAAGAACACATAAATTAATAGAATAATCATCAATTCCTCTACGGATTCTTCCAACAGTAACTGCCATTCCAGGTACTGTTCCTGCATCTCTATCTAATCTTGGTTGTGGTCTGTTAATTTCGTTCCTTACAATGATTGGATCATTTGGAGCGTAAGTTAACTTAGATTTGATCTCCGTGAATTCTTTGATTCCCTTAAAATTCCTTAATAAATTAACGATATCTTCAATATCTTCAACCTTCTTAACAGTATTAATATATGCTGTTTCGAAATGACCATCTGTAACGGGAACTCTCGTACAAGTAGCTGCAATCGGAAACTTTTCTTTAATTATTTTACCATTCTCAATTTTTCCAGCGATTTTTAAAACTTCTGATTCTACTTTTTCTTCTTCTCCACCAATGTATGGAATTACATTTTCGTTTATCAACAATCCTGGAACTCCAGGGATTCCTGATCCCGATATTGCCTGCCAGGTGTTAGCAATTACTGATTTAATTCCATATGCTTCTAATATTGGTTTTACTACCATTGCAAACCCAACAGTCGTGCAGTTTGGATCTGTCACGATTGATCCAGACCATTCGGTTTGCTCTTTTAAAATATCTAAATGGTTAGCATTCAGTTCTGGAATTAATAATGGAACGTTTTCTCTCATTCTATTAGCGCTTGCTTTACTTTCAATAAAGAATCCTGCTTTTGCAAATTCAATTTCCAAAGTTTTTGCTTCATCTGAAGGTAATGCACTGAATGCAATATCTGCTTTTTCTACTTCTTTTGGATTCGTGAGTTTAATTCTCATTTCTCCTATTTCTTCTGGTATCTCTGATGGAAGATACCATTGATCTTTTAATCGTTCTCTATAGAGAAGACCTGCTGATCTTTTTGATGCTGCTATATCTATTATATCAAAATAAGGATGATTGGCTAACATATCTACTAATCTTTGGCCTACCGTTCCTGTACAAGCTAAAATTACACATGAGCGCTTCTTCATTTCTTAAACCTTTTAATATTGGATTTTATCTTAAAACTTCATTTCTTTTGTGAAATTCTAAAGAATTTTAGTTTAAATTTAGATTATTACACTATGTTTTGATTAAAAATTTTTTGTAAATTAAAAAAAAAAAATTTGTTTATTTATCTTATTTTTCAATGATGGATTCTTTCTCGACAAGTTTACCGAAATGACGTCCTCCATGTTGATAATGAACAAGTATTTCATCACCAACTTTGATATTATGAACAGAGATGGCTTTTCCATCTTTTAAAACAACTCTAATTGTCTCAGCATTTTGTAATATCACTTTTAGCTCATCATCACCAACTTTTGCTTTAATTAAAAGCATCGGTCGTTTTTCTATTTTTGATCTTGCAACGAGAACTATCTTGCAATTTCCTTGATAGTCGCAAATAAGAACTTCTTTTCCTGCTTCTAATTCCGATAGATATTCGGTTTTCATAGTTGGTAATAACACATAAGAGGCGACAGGACCTGCATTGACTCGAAATGGCCTGCTAGCTACAAATTCAGTATCAAATACTTCTGCATGAACAAGAAACATCCCTCTTGATTGAGATCCTATCAACATGCCCTCACCAGCTTTTAACATTGAACAAGTATCAACGCATACCCTATCTCCCATCCCTATTTCTTTTATTTCTGTTACTATTGCACTCGTTAATTCGAGAGAAAGATCATCACTTTTTAATTTTGATAGTTTTTCCAAAATATCTAATGATTTTGGCTCGATTACAATACCATCAGTACCTAATTCTAACGTTTCTAACATTAATTTTGCTTCTTTCATATCTTTAACATTAACTATTAGCTTCGAGGATTTATTATATATTTCAGATATTAAATTTTCTATTGGAATGACCTTCCAATCACTAAAATCTTCAATAATTAAATATTTTACTTTTTCTTCTGCACATTTTTTGATACTTTCCTCATCAGATTTATCTTTAATAACAAATTTAATGGCAATTTGTTCTAAATTTATATTTTTATTTTTATAAAATTCTTCTTTTGAAATGACTATGATATCTGGGTTTGCTCCTTCTTTTGACGAAAAAATGTGAACTGCACCTAATCCTCTTATTTTTTCTATTAAATCAACATCCTCGACTTTAAATTTATTTAAACCTTTTAATAGTGCTTCCACCACGATCGGTTTTGATATTTGCCATTCCTCTGTAATATTTAAAATAATATCTTTCATAATATCTTTCTCATTTTATTTTAGTTTCAATATTATCGTCTAACAATTAATAATTTATATTTATTTATTTTTATTTTTATAAAATTATAATCGTTTATGTGCAAATCACGAGTTAGTTAAAAAAATTGTACCAAATACGTTAAATTTAAAAAAAAATAACAGCTTGAATAAATGCAAATAGTACTAGTATAATGGTACTATTAAAAATTAAGATTAAATTAAAAAAGTTCAAAATATATTTTTTCATTTAAACTCAATAAATCTAATAATTCTTCAACTAATTAACCAACTGTGTGAATATTATGGGTAATAGAATAAGGATTTTCAAATTCTCAATTTTAATGGCCTTTAGATCCATGAATCATAGAAAGTTTAGAACAGGCCTAACTATTATAGGTATCATGATTGGAATTACAACTTTTGTTTCCCTTATGAGTATCACATTGGGTATGAGATCTGAAATAGCTTCAATTATGGATCAATTTGTAGGCTCTTCTTTAATGGTGAGTAGTGAAATCTCAGGATCTAGACCCGGAGTTCCAGGAAGAATGGTTGATGAATTAGCAAAAATCCCGAATGTAGATAAAACTACTGGAGTAATTATGTCCTTTTATCAAGTAGGAGACGAATTTGCTCCTGTAATTGGTATTCCCGCTGGAAGGATACAAGATATGTTCCCTGTAAGTATTGTAGAAGGAGAAGATTTGGTCGAAGGCGATGATAATTTATGCTTAATAGGTGCTGGATTTCCTGAAGTTAAAGTTGGACAAAAAATATTACTTACAGGTGTCCTTACTACTGGAGCTGTTGAAATAATAGTTAAAGGACGATTAACAAGCACTGGTACTCCTCAGTTGGACACAAATGTCGTGATGACCTTATCAGCAGTTCAAAAAATGTTGAACACGCAAAACGTTCAGATTATTTTAGTTGATTGCGATTCTTCAGTTGCAACTGAAGTGGCTGAAGCAGTTCGAGATGCCTACCCTGAAGCAGAAATTGTTGAAAGTCAAGAAATTTTAGACATGGCAAATCAAATATTTGACATCATTGACATCGTATTAATAGTTCTTTCTGCAATTACACTTATGGTTGGAGCAATAGGCATTATGAATACTACCATGATGAATGTCTTAGAAAGAACAAGAGAAATTGGAATCATTAAATCTATAGGCGGCTCAAGAGGACAAGTTGTACAAGTTTTCATTACAGAAGCTATTATAATTTCTATTATGGGTGGAATAATGGGATGTCTTGCTGCTGTTGGGATGGTAACTCTCATTTCTAAATTAACCATTCCATTAATTGGCTTTGAATTACCGTTTCAATTCCCTGAATGGTTATTCATTGTGGGTATAATGATGGCTGTTCTAATAGGATTTGGTAGTGCATTATATCCTTCAATGAGTGCTGCAAGTGTAAAACCTGTGGAAGCATTACGATACGAATAAAAAATAGAAAAAGAGCTAGGTTAAAAATGATATTTACAAAAGGACTAGTAGTATTGGCACAAAATTCAAAATTATGCAATGAATTTCTAAATAAAAATCATTTGATCTTAATTTCTTTAATTGGAGAGAAATTAGGTCTTCGTGTTACAGATATCCATCAAGTAGTTCAAGGAAATAAAAGTTGGATATCTAATATTTTATTTAAATTAGAAAGCAATGGACTAGTATCAAGAAAAAAAAATGGACGAGAAGTTTTTTATAAATTAACAGAAAAAGGGGAAAAATTATCTTTTTTAGCCTCAAAAATATTAGAAAAATTACTGATTCAAGAGGGAATTGAATATAATATAATAGAAAATTCATATTGGATTTATAAAGAAGAACTAGAAGATAAAAATTCAAGTGATTATTTAAGTAATATTAGACCGGTTCACGAATATGAAGGTGAAGTACTTTCAACAAGCAATTACTTTATTTTTATTGGTAAATCGATAAGTAGAAATAAATTAATTCTAATTAAAATTAATTTTGATAAAATAAAAGAAATAGACTATGAATTTGATGAATTTTATAAAAGAAGATTTGCTATAACACAAAAACCAATAAAAATTACTTTTCAAAATCAGTTTAATTTTCATTCAATTTATTTAATTACAAATTGGACAAAATCTCCAATATTCTTAAAATCTGCAATATCGATTCGAAAGCACAAGAAATTGCATGAATTCTTACTCAAAAATACAGGTGGGTAAAATGACAAAAACAATGATTAAATTAAAAAACATTAGGAAAATTTATGATCTAGGTGAAGTAAAGGTAGAAGCTTTAAAGGGAGTTTCTTTAGAAGTTAAAGAAAGGGAATTTACGGTTATAATGGGGCCTTCAGGATCAGGTAAAACTACCCTATTAAATATGGTCGGAGCTCTAGATCTTCCCACATCTGGCCGAATTATTGTTGATGGAATTGATATTACTGATTTTTCCGAAGATCAAGTTGGATATATACGTTGCAAAAAAATTGGCTTCATATTTCAATTCTTTAATTTATTACCTTTATTAACTGCAGCAGAAAACGTGGAACTTCCCATGTTGTTTAAGGGAGAACTTACACCTGCAGAAAGTACAGCTCGTGCAAAGGAATTATTAACGATTGTTGGATTGGGGGATAGGATTTATCATAGACCATCTGAGTTAAGTGGTGGTCAGCAGCAAAGAGTTGCGATAGCTCGTTCATTTGCAAATAATCCTTCACTAATCCTTGCAGATGAGCCAACAGGTAATGTAGATACATTAACTGCAGTTGAAATTTTACGATTAATGAAAAGACTTAACAGAGAAGAAGGTCAAACTTTCGTAATAATTACTCACGATCCTGGTGTTGCTGGTGTTGCTAGTAGAAGTATTTATGTATTAGATGGAGAAATTGCTCTATCACTACCACCAGGTGTTGCACCTCCTTCAGATCACATAGCTAAAAGAATGTATGAGGATATTAATGTGAAAATTCAAAAAATATCAAAATTAAAAGTTCAAATAGAGCAATTTAAATCAGATTTGAACTTATTTTTAAAGAGAAAAAATGAAATAGAGCCCTCTCTTTACCATAGAACAAAAGATGAATATGTTCGTCGAATAAATGATCTTCAGAAAACAATTTTAGCTGCTGTTGAGTCCACTAAAGAAGAATTTATTTTTGATCAAATCAAAAAGGGGAAAGATGATGAATAAATATAATAAAAATAAAGTCAAAAAAAATACATTTTTATTTTCGCTGGTAGTTTCATTATTATTAATCTCATTTTTTGTGCAAATTAGCTATATGCAATCTCCAATTCAATTCATTAACGAAAGTGACATTAATAAAGATATATCTGATAATCAGGATGTTAGATTAGTTTTAGATACCGCATCTACTGAGAATATAACTGATATTGAAGTCACGAAAACAGAAAGCATATCAATCGATGTTAATCCAAGAGGTGAAATAACTTCCACGTCTGCTACAATTAATATTAAAATAGAAAATACCGCATCTGATGATGTAGTTCTCGACTTCATTGATAGAGTTGAAGGTGGTAAAGCAGACACGTTTTACGCGCTATTAGACACGCCAGAACCTAATTTATCAACGATACATGGTGTCCTTTTCATTAATTGGACGAATATTCATATAAGTAGAAATAATGAGACAGTACTCAATTATTTAGTTGAAATCGATAAAGAAATTCCTATTGAACTCGAAGTTAATTATTATGTTAATGAAACTATCCCTGCAGTATTTGAAAACGATACCACAGAAATTTATTGCCCAGTAGGTTCTAACTTAAGTGCTTCTATAACAATAAGAAGTAAGAATAACAGCTTTTTCGGCACTTCTGGATTGATAAATCCCATGTTGCTTGCACTTATTACTGCTATCTTCCCTGTGGATGGCTTTGGAGAAATTTATTCTAACCTACCAGTATTGATGGAAACCGAAATTAGCTTCGCAAATCAGATTTCATGGGGTGCTCTCGTTACCAACGAAACTGTCCTTAACTGGTCAGTGCCAATTCTTAGCGGGGGTGGCTGGGGTATCATTGAATTAGAACCTCTGAGAATCGATCTAATCTTCAGTGCAGATTTATTTTCGATGTTATTTACGGGTGTTTCTGCACTCCTTGGATTACAAACAGGTTTAGAATCTTTTTGGAGTTATTTAACTATTGAATCAATGCTAGACCAATTCATCGTGATTTCTAATCTCGTAGAATTACTCGTTGATGTTTTGATTTCGGATATGGGTCTTTTAAACTCGATAATGTATTCTGCATTAGGTAGTTTAGACATGACAAGTTTTGATATCACCGCTTTAGCTGATATTTTAAATCAAAATGGCTCTATTTTTTCACTGATAAAACTGGATCGATTATATAATTTCATTGATGGAATTGATGAAAATAATGATGTTTTTGAGGGCATATTAGGTTACTTAGATGATGGGTACATAGATAATAAGGATGGATTATTAAGTGTTATTGATCAAATTAAAGCAGGAATTGTTGCATCTATTGGTGCACAGCTTGTTTCCATTCTTGGAACTCCTGTTAACATTACTTATGAAGCTTCAAATCAAACAAGACAAATTTGGAACAGCTCAGAATATGTGGGATATGAATTAACAAATGCAATCATCAGTAATGACTTAGATCATGACGATGAAAATAATGAGTTAGTTGTTTCAATGTATAATTCATTAAGTAATACTTCTATAATTGTAGTTTATGAATATAATAATGATGCAAATAATCCAAATTATACGCAAATTTGGGATTCTACTCAAGAATCAACTGCTGTATTTCCCACTAGTGGGGGTCCTGATGATAGAACCATTTATGGGAAAATAGAAAGAGGTTGCATACAAATTGGTGATACGGATAATGATAATGATCGAGAAATTATAATTGGAACAAGTGGTGGAAATTTGAGTATTTTTGAATTTGTAGATTATGCGAATGGCGGAACTTATAGTATTGGTAGATATAGAAGACATGATTATTCAATTCATAACGGAATTTCCTCATTATTAGTTCCTTCTATTCAAATACATACCGATACAAATAATATAATAACTGGCTTATTTAATGGTTCAATTATAATTACAAATCCCGCCGATATGGGCGATAATCATTATCCATTAACTTTTACTTCAATTGTTTGGAATAAGAATTTTACTGGCAAAATTACTGATATTTCAATTGGAAATACTGACGGAGATAATTTTCCTGAATTAATATTTCGTAATACTTCTCACGTTTTAATTTATGAAAACATTACTAATGTTCCCCTTCTTACTTCAGGATTAAATGGATTATATAATTTAACACTTGAAAGCTCAGGATTTATTATTGCCGATGTTACGAATAATGGGACTTCAGATATAATTTCAATTGATGAAACAAAAATTAATGTCACAGAATCAATAATAACAAAATACACCAATGTCACTTCCACCACTCAAATAATAACATACGAAACCCTTGAAGGATATAATACAAGTATTTGGGGTACAAATGTTACTTCAACGGTAAATAGTTCAACGAATATATCTTGCATCCAGATGGGAGATTTAAATGAGGACGGGAGAATCGAAATTATTGTTTCATTAGAAAACGGTACCATCCATTTTTATGAATCAACCGGAAATGGATTTATTAAGGATAGAGAATACGATAAATCAAGTGAATTCGGAGTAAATGGATTCATTTCTACTGATATTAACCTAAACGGTCATCCTGATTTAATTATTTTAGGAAATGATTCAAAAATTCATATTTGTGAAGATATCTATTCAAAAACAATATATATGAACATATTTGCGAATTTATCACGTAATAAAATCGATAATACAAAAACCAATTTGTATACAAAAATTCGTATAGATAATTTTCCAATAAACGTATCAATCCCAGAAATCGGATTTGATTACATAACATATTTGACTCAAGAGTATGTCTATAATGGTCAAGGTCCAACTGTCCAACATATAGGAATGGAAGTCTCGGAAAACGTGACGTCTTATAATAGGACCCTAATAACTATTAATAGAACAATAGTCAATACTCAAGATGCTCACGATAACGTCGTAGTTTATGATGAAAATGGAGAATATGAAATTAATCAAATAACTTATTGGGGGGATAAAACAAACATTTCCATTTCTACTGGGGACCAGTTACCCAATGCACATTCTAACGTAACGGTTAATTACACTTATTATCTAACTTTAGATCCCATTTTTGGATATAATTTGACAACATTTCCTCCATATGATTATAGCAGTCCAATTACTAATTCGTCTTATCCTGCAATTTATCCATTTTTATTAGAAATGTTGAGTACCTCTCATAGTTCAATAATAAAGATGGTTGGTAACCTGACAGCATCTCTAGCGAAACAGTATTTAATGTTAAACGCAACATTTTCAGATGAGATTGCATTAGGAACTGATAAACCTATTGTTTTATTATCTGGTTTTAGCGTAATGGATTTATTTTCTTTATTTAATAATATTATGAGTTCATCAAATTCTCCCTTTGGGAATCCAATTACGCAACAAATGGATGGAAGTACGTCGCAATTAGGAGGATTATCTATTCCTTCTTTTGATATGGAAAGTCTTATTGGTGAAAATTCGACAATTTCGGATATGTCATTTGAATCATTGATGCAAGTATTTTTAGAACCAAATTTACAATCTCGATTTCTTTATAACGTTACGATTCCTGGAAATTTTACTGATTTTGCCGATCCGATTTATTTACCTTATCCTTATAACATTTCTATTCAAGGAGAGGGTCTTTCAATGCAAGCACTTCCTTCTTTTGAGGGAGGTGTTGAAATTTTTGGAAATACATCAATAAATATTCCAACTGATTTATCTTTAAATTTGAATCCATTGATGATTACGGATGTTGATGATAACGGGATTAACGATACAATTATAGTAGTTAATGGATTTTATCCAAATTATAACATTTATTGCATCAATAATACGGATGAACAAGTTGCATGGAATGTATCTTTATTAGGTCCAGTGGAATCGATGGAATTAGATTCTTCAAACAACAAATTAATTTTACTAATGAGAAATCCTGATGCAAACGCATCAAATGGAGAATCTGAATTAATGGTTTCTAGATTGAATATTGAAAATGGAACTTTCGATTCAGAATTTAATTATCTTGAATTTACCTATAACAATTCCCTAAAAGTCTTCTATAATGATACATACATGTATACTGGTAACCCTTCCTTTGAATTATTAAACATTAATAGTTATTCTGTCTCTTTAAGACCTCATATCCTTCCAGATAATACCTCGATCTTCATCATAAATAATGAAATTTCTCTCTATAACGGTAATTCAACAGGTCAGAACGTAATATACGATCAACCAACTTGGACTCGTGAATTAATTGATGTTATAGAATACTGTGAAATTGCTGATGTTAATAACGATGGAATGATTGATATTATTGTTGGCACGATTTCAGGATATATTTTTGCCTTGAACTTAAATAACACAATGATTTGGCAATATAGAATTAATGGTAAAATCACTGATTTTGAAATAAACGATCTTAATGGAGATGGATTCAAGTATGTTATTATTAGTTCATTAGATAAAAATCTTTATGTATTAAACGGAACAAATCGTGAATTGCTTTTTAAATATCAAGCAAATAATATCATCAACGATTTTTCGATATCTGACTTTGATGAAGATGGTATAAAAGATATCATATTTGGTTCCAGTGACAAATTTATTTATGCAATTAATTCGACAGGTCAATTAATTTGGGACTATAATACGAGTTTCTATCATGGAACTATTAATGAATACATAAAAAGTATTGAAGTAGCATATTTAAATAATAACCAAGATTTAAGCATATTTTATGGAGCTGGGGATAATAAAATTAGAATTCTTAATGTTTCTAATAATCAAACAACATTTGAAGCATATATAGGTCATTATGTAAAAGCATTTCAATTATATCGTACTAATGAATCAATTTCCTTACAATTTGATTTATCTGATTCTGTAATATCGATGTTAACTTCATTCGGAGAATTGAATATGGATAGCCTTCTTGCAATGATGGGTAGTGGTTCGGCAACTGCTGGAGCTGTTTTAGGTTCAGGACTTACTTTAGACTTGGATAGCTTATTAGGAGACGTTTCTAATATGGATTTAGGCATTGACTTAACTCAAATTACAAGTCTATTACCTTCTGGGATCGGTCTTTTAAATTTAGCTCTCTGGAAATTAGATTTAATTATGTCCTTAACGGAATTGGGGGCAGTCATGGCAGCTCAACATGAATTTACAGGTCAATGTGAGGTTAGAGGCACGTGGGATTTGCAAAATCCTGGAGACTATTATAATGTAGTGCAATATAAGAATATAACCAATAATTTGACAAGATATGAAATTGAATCTATCAATGAAACTGCTAATATGCAAATTAATTATTTTTATGTAGTACTTTCTGATGATATGGCCTCCAACGACTATGTTAATGAATCAAGAATTCAATTTTGGGTATGGAATGGTTCTCAATATGTAAATCTTGAAAATAATTCTATCTTTAATTTATCTTTATCAATGTTAGATATTGAAATCGTCAACGTAAATTCTACGGAAGGTAATTATACTGAAATCCGATTTAGACCTTTCAATACGCTAATTGCATTACAGAAGCAAAATTTAACGGTTGACTGGAATGATAGAGTAATATTTTTCAATATAACGGGAGACTATAATGAAACTTATTGGGTCGATGTTAGTTTCATGCATCCAAACGTCCAATATGGAATGACAATGACAACCATTACCCATTCACTAATGTATCCTGTTATTGTTGTTTTTGAAGTAAAAACACCTTACATAGACGTTCCTCCTCCTTCCTTATCCTTAATTCTACAAATTATTAATAATCCTTATCTCTACATTATATTAATTGCCCTATCTATCATCTTATTACAGATATCATATTTTAAGAGAAGAAATGAGGCTCAATTAAATCGAGTAGCAGCAAAAAATCTTAATAAATGGTTAGATCGAAGGCGTAAATCATGGGAGATCCTGACCAAAAATGGTTTATTATATGAAAAGCAATACCAGACCTTAAAAAATTATAGGCACAGGATAACAGAAGCAACTCGTGAGAATTATATGATAAAGAAGATACAAACAAAATTTGAAAAACATAATTTTCTCTCCCAAGCAATTTATGCTGTATTTCTTAAAGATTTTTGGAATGATTTTGGAAAAAGAAACCGAATTGGTGTGATCTTAGACGAAGCTGTTGATTTTATCATTGCTCCTTTGAAAAAAATCGGAAAAGCATTTTTAGCACTATTACCTAAATCAAAAGGTACAAAAGCAAGAGAAGCTGAATTAAAAAAGAAAACCAAAGATAAACCAGAAGAAGAGAAATCCAAAGAAAAAAATAAAAAGGACAAAATCATAAAGGAAAAAGCTTTAAATGATGACTTAATCAAAGATATTGAATCAAAATTGAAAAAAGATATAGACACGTTAAAAAAATCCGCGCCTAAAACTAAAAAATTCAAGAAAACTACAGAAAAAAAATGGAAGGGAGAATTTAAAAATGACGGAGGGACGAGTTTAAAAGAAACTTTCATTCGAGTCAGAAAGAAATTACCTGATTTTTTCACTGAAGAAGGTAAAATATTTTATGCACTATCAAAAAATAGATATATTGGAACAACTACAAGGGAATTAGCTAAAGTCATTGATAAAAAAGTATTAGAGACAATTCCCATACTCATCAAGCTATATGAAAAAGGTTTAATTATTTTATTACAGGAAGGTGAACTCCTAGGCGATGATTTATGGGATGTTGCCGCAACTCTAAGAAAAAGCGATCCCGATATAGAGAAGATGCTTTATACGACAAAATTATTAGATGATGCTCTTTCAAAAACAATAGGTGATTTAGAAGAAGAAAAGAAATCGCTTGAAAAATAAATTTATTTTTTTATTTTATTTCTTTTTCGTCTGCATTTATTTTTTCAATTACAATCTTAGATGGCATGGGCCATTTCATCTTTGCTCTTCTTAATGCTTGTTTTGCAATATCTAAATCATTTTTTGATACCTTTACATAAAGCAATTGCTGGTCAGTTTTGATACGTGCAGCTCGACCAAAAGGTTTACCAAAGGCATGTCTCATCCCTGACTGTAACCTGTCTGCTCCTGCAAACGCCATTAATTTATGTTGTCGTACTATATGATGAGGATATGGAAGAATTCTCATTAGGTAATTATCTCTTCCAAGTTTTGCCCTTAAATATCGATTACAAGAAATACGCGTTGCTTCTAGTGTCAAATGACTGACTTGAGCTGCTTCTTTCGAAACTAAAGTAGCTTTCCAATAATGAGTGGGTTTTTCTTTACCAATAGTAAACATCCTTATTTTAGCATCAGGAGCATGTTTAATGTAGTATCTTCTACCCTTGCCTGTTTTCTTCCATCTAAGAACCCAAGCTTTGCCTTTTATGTCTCTCCAAGATTTCCATTTAATTTTCGCCATTTATTTTACCACACGAATTCAATGATAAGTATCTTAATCATAATTTATAAAATTAAAAATCTTTAATTATGTTAAAGAAATTCGATAATACTGATATAAAGGTATTTTTTTAAAGTTTTCATTATTATAATTTAAAGGAGAAATCTAGCGAAATAGAAACTGCCTTATAATTTCGAATGATACGGTGTAAAAAAAAATGGAACCGAACAACGAAAACAATAACGAAATAGTAAAAGTTGAAGCTGATGACGAAGAATATATTAAATTAGCTCAAAGAATCCTAATTCCTTTGGACAAGGCTATTAATAAGATTCATCTCCAACTTACAATTCGAGATGTATATTTCGCTATTGCTGATGCTCGAGAACGTTTAATACAGTTTATTGGTTTGCCTAATAAAGAAAAAGTAAAAGATTTAATGCCAATTTTATTACAAACAAACATTCTATTAAATAAATTAACAAAACTCCCCCAAAAAGCTACTTTTAATGATGCTTTGACAGCAAAAGTAATTGAGCCAATAATTACATGGAGAAAAACAATCAATAATGTTATTATGCACTTATCAGGGCATGAAATATAAAATAAATTAAAGTGGGGCTTTTTGCCCGTTAATTTTTTGTTCTTTTTCTATCATCGCTAAAACTGTTTTAGCCAAACCCTCATTAATGCCAGGAATTTTAACCAAATCTGCAAGTAATAGTTTATCATATTCTTTATTATTTTCTAAAGCCCATTCAACTACTTTAACAAATGCTCGAGTAGCTATTATAGTATCAGGATTTAGTGAAATGCTTTCAATTCCATTCTTTACAAGAAATGCCGCTATGCTAGGATAATCGGATGGACTTTGACCACAGATACCTGTTTTTCTTCCTTTCTTCTTTGCACCCTCTATTAATTTTTTTATACTATTTGTGACTGCTTTATTTCTTTCATCAAATAATGGTAGTAATTGTTCTGAATCTCTATCTAGACCCAGTGTTAATTGAGTTAAATCGTTACTTCCGATGCTAAAACCATCAAAAATTTCCGCAAATTCATCAACTAAGATTATATTAGAGGGAATCTCGGCCATAACGTAAATTTCTAATCCATTTTTTCCTTGTTCTAATCCCTCTTCTCGCATTATTTCTATAATACGTTTTCCTTCCTCTGGAGTTCTACAAAACGGTACCATTATTTTTACATTCGTAAGACCCATATCATCTCGTACGTGTTTTAATGCATGACATTCTAATCTAAATGCAGGTAAAAACCAATCTGCATAATATCTCGAGCTTCCTCTCAATCCAATCATCGGATTACTTTCATCAGGTTCGTATAGAAAACCACCAATCAAATTAGCATATTCATTTGTTTTAAAATCACTGAGTCTGACGATAACATCACCTGGATAAAAAGCAGCAGCTATCCGAGCTAAACCTTCGGCTAATTTTGATATAAAGAATTGTGCCTTATCTTCATATCCTGGTGTCATTTCACTAATTTTTTCAATTGTTTCTCTTATTTTTACTATCTTATCAATTTTTGCATCAATTTCTTCTTTTAAGAATACAACATCAACAGAATCAATTTTTATCATTATATTGAGTAATTCAGATTCATACTGTCTAAATCGTAGATAATCCTTTAAATCGTTAATATGTATTAATGCAAGTGGGTGAATCTGAATATGTGAATTAATTATGAATTCTAATCTCGCTAAACCGACTCCATCTGCAGGTAATTTGGCTTGGTCAAAGGCTTGTTCCGGTATTCCAACGTTCATAAATATCTTCGTTTTAGTTTTAGGAACTTCTGAAACATCAATTTTTTCAATTTCATAAGGAAGTAATCCATTGAAAATTCTTCCCATCCCTTCGCTACCATCAACAGTAACTTTTTGACCATCTTTTATAAATCCTGTTGCATTTCCAGTTCCAATTACGCAAGGTATTCCAAGTTCTCTCGAAATAATTGCTGCATGACATGTTCTTCCTCCTTTATCGGTTATTATTGCTCTAGCTTTTTTCATTATTGGTTCCCAATCTGGATCTGTCATTCCTGTAACTAAAATTTCTCCTTCTTTAAACGTGTGAATCTCCCTAATATCTCCTATTACATTAGCAACTCCTTGACCAATCTTTCTACCAACTGCTTCTCCAGTTAAGAGTAATTTTTCTTTCTTTTCTTCTTCGGTTACCTGAAGCTTATAAAATTCTAAAATATTTTTTTCTGCAATAGAATGGACTGTTTCTGGTCTTGCTTGAACAATAAAGAGTTTTTTCTGTTCTCCATCATAAGCCCATTCAATATCCATCTTTCTTCCGTAATGTTTTTCAATTTCTATTGTATATTTTGCTAATTCTTTGATTTGTTGATCATTTAATACTAATTTATATCTGTCATCTTCAGGAACTGGTACTTCTTTTACCCCAACAACCTCATCATAAACTAATTTCTCATCTTTGTAACCAGCATTTTTACTGATAATTCCTAAGGTTGGTTTAAAAACATAATATTGATCAGGATTGATTTTTCCCTGCACTACCATTTCTCCAAGACCATATGCAGCCGTTATATAAACGACTTTATCGAATCCTGTTTCAGGATCAATAGAAAAAATGACACCAGAGGCACCAATATCACTTCTAGCCATGATCTGAACGCCTACACTAAGAGCAACTTCAAAATGATCAAATCCCTTATCAATCCTATAATTTATTGCCCTATTAGTGAATAATGAAGCCATGCATCGTTTTGCAGCACGTAAAATGGCATCTTCTCCCCTAATATGTAGGTAAGTGTCTTGCTGTCCTGCAAAACTTGCATCAGGAAGATCCTCTGCAGTGGCTGAACTTCGAACTGCACAGTCAGGTATTGCCACTTCTGCTTTTTCTCCAAGTTTTTTATATGCATCGATAATGGCATCATTTAAATCCTTTGGGAAATCAGCCATTTCAATTGAATCACGAATTTTAAGACCCTTTTCTTCCAGAGCAATTGTATCACCACTTTTAAGATCCTTTAACGTTTCTCTGATGAAGTTTTCTAATTTATTTTCTCTAATAAAATGGCGATACGCATAACTAGTTAGCGCAAAACCGTATGGGATAGGTACACCCGTTTTTTGAATCATTTCTCCCAATGAAGCATTCTTTCCTCCTACTAGAGGTACATCTTCAATGCTACATTCATCAAACCACAAAATGAATTTATCTTTTTTATCCACCATCGTAAACGAATCCTCCATTCTCTCAAGATTGTAAAATCCTAATTATTAAATTTGATAAACATGTAATTTTCGTTCATTGTGTTGCTTTTTTTTTAAAAAAATTTCTAAATCTGAGTTAAAATAATCAGATTTGAATGGATTTTGTCTACCGACATTAATATTAAGCGTATTCCTATATAAGTAATGTAATTAAAAATTTTCGCAATTAAATTTTAAGATTGTAAAATATCTGATATTTTTAGAATTAAGGTAATTTGAATTTAATAGGATTTAAAAAATAAATCAATCAAATCGAAGTTATCAGTTTGAAAGAAAATATAGAATTAACTATTGGAATGCCAACTTATAATGGCGGAAAATATTTAACAGTTGCATAAGATTCTCTGTTAAATCAAACCTATAAAAATTTCAATTTAATAATACCAGATAACGCTTCGACTGATGATACGGAAAGTATTTGTAGAGAATATCAAAAAAAAAGATCCTAGAATAAAATATTACAGAAATCAAGTAGATATTGGGCCACTAATAACTTTAAAAAAGTCTTGAACATGGCAAGAACTCCTTATTTTATGTGGCCTGCATGCGATGATCTTTTAGAACCCGAATTCATTACCGAATTGATCAACATTTTAGAAAAAATGAATAATACGATCCTTTTTTTTTGTGATTTTGACTTTATTTCAGAAAAAACTCCTCTTAAAAAACAAAAATCCGATAATAAAGATTTGTATGTTGTGTGCGAGGAGAATAATATTTATATAAGAATAAAAAATTCAATTTCTAGCAATCATACAAAGTACTTTTATGGTATTTTTAGCATATCGATCCTAAAGAGAATTGGAGGTTTCCCAAATCATTCAAGGGACGAGTATTTTGATGATAATTTACTCGTATTTAAAACCGAAATTATAGAACCATTCCATTTCATTCCAAAAATATTATTTCATAGACGATCGAAAATTCATTTTATTAATAAATTTTCAACAGATTTTAAGTCAAATATAAGATATATTGAAAATTTTTCGATAAGACAAACATATTATCGTCATTATCTCAGGAAATTAATTTAAAGTGGAAATCTTAATTAAAAAAAAATGCTTAATTCATACCTATCAGTTCAAATATTCTTTTATTTTCAAACTTTAAAAAGAAGATATAAAAATAATAAAATTAATAAAAAATTAAATTAGACAAAATCAAAGAGGATTTAAATTGCCACACCAAGATTTTGAAAAATATGCTGTTGAAAAATTAATGGATGGCAATATTTCGAACGAACGGAAGAAAATTTTTAATAAATCTTTATTTTATATTAAAAAAGAAATTTAAATGATATAATTTTACTAGATTAGGGGTGTAGAGATAGTAAATACTACGATTTTTATCAAAAAAATTTCAAAATTAATAACATATACGGTGTAGAAATTTCAAAAAAAAGGATTTAACGAGCCCAAAAAAAAGGATGGACCAATATTTTCCAAATCAAAGAAAAAAAAAGACTTCCTTTTTATGATAATTTCTTTAATTTAATAAATTTTGATCAAGTAATAGAACTTATCCCTTGTAAAGATATTCACTTTTATTTTACTGAATTTAATAGAATTTAAAAAAAAAAAAGTATTCTAATTCTTCAAATACCAAATTATCCAATAAAAAGAATATATGACATTATTTATGGAATAAAAAATCAAAAAATCCAGAAATTAAAGGATGATCTCACTCATATTTGTAAATATAATTTTGAGAAATTAAATAATTTACTAAAAAAATTTTTTAATAAGGTTATTTTCCTTCCTACTTGTGGTATTTTTTATAAACTTGGCAAAAAAAATTTCTTAAGCCATAAAATTATTGCTATTTGTAGTGAAAAAGAAAAAATTTAGGATCTATGCAATGTCAAATAAAATTAATAAATTTAATATAGTATAGGAAATTATATGAAAAAATCAGTGGATTTTCCTTTAGTTTCAGTTTTAATTATGACAAAAAATAGAATACGCTTATTTAAAAGAAATTTAAAATCAATTTTAAATCAATCTTATCCTAATTTTGAAGTAATAATTCTAGATAATGGTTCAATTGATGGTACTAAGGAGTACTTGTCCCAAATTAAAGAAATAAATTATTATTACAAAGAAGGATATAATTTAGCAAAAAATCGTCAATTCTTAGTTGATAAATCAAAAGGTGATTATCTTTTATTTCTTGATGATGATTGTGAACCACCAGAAAATTGGATCAATATTATAGTTCAACGGTTCGAATCCGATGAAAATATTGGGATTATTGGATGTTCAATAAAAAATATTGGATTTGAAGGGATCTCTCTAAAAGGACGGGGAATTTTAATAAAAAATTGCTTATATAAATCAGTTGAAGATTTTTCAAAAGCAGAATTTTTTGGAGGTGCTGTTACTTCAATTAGAAGAAAAATTTTTGAGCTTTCTGGAGGTTATGATGAATATTTTAATTTAGGATACGAAGAAGTCGATATATCTTTAAAATGTAAATTCTTAAAAAAAAAAATTATTCATGAACCTCGCGTAATAATCAATCATTATTATAATCCTTATAACTTTCGTGGATATAATATATTTAAAAACGTAAATTCAGCTAGATTATATTGTTTTTTTAAATATTTTCCTCCGATTACTTTAAAGCATTGGATATTATTTTTAATTAATGAATTATCATTTATTTTTGGAGAATTAAAGGTACTAATTAGAGCTTTTGGGAAAAAAAATTTTAAGAATCAGAGTTTAAAGAATAATAAGACTATTAAACCTAAAAAAAAGAGAAGTTTAAAAGAATATATACAAATTTTAAAAGATGAAATTATAAAATTTTCATTTTTTTCTGTTATTTTTTTGTTTCCTTTGTACCATTTTAGAGCACAAAGGAAAATTAAAAAGGAATTAAAATTACGAAAAAATCAAATTATTAGACTTGAAATTTGAATTTAAAAATGTAGGAGTTTTATAGAAATGATTGTATAATTTAATTTTGTTTTACAAATAACAGTAACATTTACTTTAATCTCTGTTTATGAAAAATCGGAATCAATGGATCCATTCCATTTAATATTAATCCAATTTACTTAAATAAATTAAGTTTTGTACTTGTGACGGAAGAGTTTTATCTGTTTCTGGTATTATAATATGCAAATAATTATTGATTACAAAATATAAAGACATTCCGGAAATTAATACTACTATAATTAAAGATAAAACGAATATATTTTTCAGAATATTTCGCGCTTAAATGGAATATATGTTAATACATTCTGGATTTGTCTTAATTATAAAATTCCTCTTTCATATTAAAAAATTTTTAAGTTTTTTATAGTTTTAAAATGCTATTTATTAGTAAAAATAATTTTATAATATTTTCATTTTTATTTAATAGATTGTAAAAAAAAGGAAAATGGAAGGAATAGAATGGTCCAAAATTTAATGGCAATGATTGAAGCAGGTGGTCTGGGAATGTTGAGGAATTTATGGTTTAAAAAGACAAATCTTCAAGATTCCCGTCGCGCTACTATATTAATTAGCGATTATCATGGTATCATTTGGGTTTGGATTGGTATGAATGTTACAAGTAATACAAAAAAACAAGTAACTGTAAAAGCCGAAGAAATTATGAATACAGGTTATGATTTGGAAGGGACGAAATTAGGACTGAATTGTAGGCAACTCATAATTATTGATGAATATTCGATGAAAGCACAAGATAATCAAGAAGTTGCTCAAAATTATGAACAATTATTAATGACATTAGATTCACTAGAAATGGCTCCTTACGCTTCAAGTAACTATATCATGGAAATAACTACACCTGCAGGGCAAACAAACATTCAAACAACCTCGCAAATGCCATCTTCTTCAGATAGAGATCCTCGGAATGATTCTCTTGTAGGAATAATGCTAATATGCTTATTAGAAAAATATCCAGAATCATTTGTATCAAGAAAAACAGACGGTTCGGTTCAATTAGAGACCTCTTCAGGTGAAACGATAAGTTATAATTATATTAATTTCCAATTACATCTTCAACCGAATTCAAAACCGATCCCTAATGAAGTAATGGAAAAATATAAGTTCTTAACTCAACCATAATAAAAAAGATTTTCCAAAACTTACTAAAAGAGAACAAAAAAATTATCCCTTTTTCTTTTGTATCATTTGACTAGCAATTTCTTTGAAAAATTGCTCAACAACTTCTCCAGTTTTAGCAGAACTTTCGAAATGTAAATGACCTTTTTCTATTTCATTAAAATCTTTCTTTGAGATTTTTCTTTTTAAGTCAACTTTATTACCGACAACAATATAAGGAACTTCACCAGCGTGTTTTTTTAGTGCTTCAACCCAACTTGTAACACTTTTTCCTGAAGCTGGTCTGGTTAGATCACAAATCACAACTCCTCCATCTGCACCCTTTAAATATAGATTTAACTTTGCTTTCCACTGCTCTTGTCCCCCAATATCCCAAATTACTAACTTTGCTTTATTATTATTTTCGAGTTTTGTTTCTTTTACTAAAAAATCTACTCCGATTGTGGAAATATATTCAGCACTAAACTTATTTTCAACAAATCTTACGATTAAGGAGCTCTTTCCTACTCCTTCATCTCCCATAATTACTAACTTTAAAGTATAAACTATATCACTCAAAAAATCACCTATTTATCTTGTTCTCTATCATAAACTGACGGAGTTGGTCTCCCTTGCGGATTACTGCACTCAATACTCTTAATATACTCATCTAATTTTAATTTAGCACCTAAAATCGAAGCATTTATATCACTATAGGGATCCTTAGAAATGGGACCATGACCAGGATATAAGGCTTCAAGTCTTAATGTATTTATTGTTTGCAAGCTATTAATTAAATCAGCTAGGCTTCCTGATTCATATATGTTAGAAACATATCCATTGGCAAATAATGTATCCCCTGTGAAAATGAAATGTCTATATGGATCAAAAATAGATATAGAACCAGATGTATGACCAGGGGTGTGAAATATTTTTAAATGACAATCCCCACCAAGGTCAAATAAAATGTTATTTTCGAGCCAAATCTGAGTTTTTAAGTCTTTTACATCAAAATCGCATTCCTTTGCTCTAATAACAAATTCATCTTGTAATTCAATTTTAGTTGCTGCAAAGCGATGTGCTGCAACAATGCTTTTGTATTTAAAGTAATGATTCCCAGAGATGTGGTCCCAATGTTCGTGAGTATTTATAACTAAATTTATATCCTTGATATTTAGACCTAGTTCTGTTACTAAAATTGCTATAAAATCATTAAATTTTTCATAATTTCCAGTATCTATTAAAACATTAATTCTATCACCCATGATTAAATACAGATGGGAACCTTTTCCAATAGATTCAAATTGGTAAATATCTTCTTTTAGTTTCTTTAGATTATATGTATCTTCCAAATCTTTGCCTCGCCTTTAAAAAAAGCTTAAATTTTTTATCTAAACTTAAATTTAATCAGTATTATTTAGTTACTCGTTCAGTTTTTTATAGGGTATTATAATTAGTAATTGTTAAAAATTTTTTTGATTTTGTAAAAAGTAACAAAATTATTTTATTCAAAGTAGGAAAAGTTATTGTAATAAAATTTAATGATGTATTATTAAATGAAATGGACCCGTGGCCTAGCATGGATAGGGCACCAGCCTTCTAAGTTGGTAATCGTGAGTTCAAATCTCACCGGGTCCGCCATTTAACTTTAATTATTCCGGTGTTTTCTTGTCCTATTTCTTAAGAATTGAGAGAAAAAATGGTCAAATCATTCATAAATTCTTGACTGGGCTTCAATTATTAGAGTTCGAATTACAGATTCAGACCTTTGGAAAATATTTATTTTTTCCATTAAAAAGACAATTGAATAAAAATGAAATAAAATTATTAATAAATTTAAATATACCTTATAAAATTGAAGAAAAAAGTTCAAAAAAAGCAAAAATTAATAGGATTAATTCTTTAAAAGATGAATTTAAAAAAGTATTAAATCAAAAAGAAATAGATTTAATTCCTCATTCATTTGATGTTCTAGGACATGTTCTGATTATAGATTTTCCTGTTGAATTACAGGAAAAAAAAAAATTAATTACAAAAATATTAATTGAACAATTAAAACCTGTAAAATCCGTCGTTCAAAAATTGGGACCTGTAACTGGTGAACTCAGAGTCAGAGAATATGAACTTTTAGAAGGAGATAAGGATTTAGAAACTATTTATACAGAAAATAATTGTAAATACAAGTTAGATATTTCAAAAGTATTCTTTAATCCTCGTCTTTCGAGTGAACGAATGAGAATTGCGGAATTAATTGATATTAATGACAATGTATTAGATATGTTCGCTGGAGTTGGACCCTTTACTTGCCTTATAGCTAAAAAGGCTAAAGCTAGAATAACAGCGATTGATTTGAATCCTTATGCTATTTTTTATCTTCAATATAATATTAAATTGAATAAGGTTGAACATTTGGTAAATGTTATTGAAGGGGATATAAGAAATGTTCTAAAAGATCGATTTCATTTTGCTTTTGACAAGGTGATCATGAATTTACCTGAAAAATCCTACGAATTCTTAGATATTGCTTGTAAATCTATAAAAAAAGAAGGAGGAATAATTTATTTTTACGCTTTTATTAATGAAAACGATTCTAATGATGAATTCTTAAATAAAATTAAAAACATAATTTCTAATTCATTTAGGAATTTAAAAAAAATTAACATCCATAAAGTTAGATTAGTGGCTCCATATGAATGGCAAGTCTGTTATGAATTATCGATAAAATAATGATAAAATAATTAAATATTCTCTTTCAATATTAACAATTTAATGAATTTCTCAAGAAATCTTATTTCGCTATTCTTAATCTTTTGCATAATTTTTATCTTGAATCATAATTGTGATTTTCATTCTTGAGTTTGATTTTTTTAATTTATTAACGATTTCCCTATTTATATCACATGCTGATTTATTTGCCCTAATCATTATTGTTCGGGGGCAAATAAAACTACTTTTTCTAATGACCATTGAATGTTTATCAGAGAGTAACAATTTTGCGTGCCCCCAACCTTCTATTTGGTCTTCAATCTCATCAATATTTAATTTAAGAATTATTTTTTTCCCAGATCTAATAAGATTTTTTAATTCTAATGAAAAATCTGGAAGAGTTTTTGTAGCTTTAATGCCTAAAATGCAATCTCCTTTAAGTGTTAAGCTCTCATCTTTAGTAAATTCTAATGTAGTTTTGTGTGTTCCTAAGACGTTTGAATGTCCAGTAACATAAAAAATTTCATTACTTAATATCATCTGGTTTTGATATCATTTTTATTTTAAAAATTTTAATATTATGTAAATTGATTTTTTGATTTAATTAGAAAAATATGAGGTGTCTACGTTTAATCTTGATGAAGCCAAACAGAACTTGCTTAAAAGATATTTAAATAGCGGTACCGCAGCATCCAGAGATGTTATAGAAGCATATCTAAGAGTTAAAAGAGAGGATTTTTTACCTGAAAATCAAATTCTTCATGCATACGAAGATCGTCCCTTACAAATTGGTTATAATCAGACAATTTCAGCACCTCATATATCATTTATTTATGCAGAAAAATTAGATATGAAAGTTGGCCAGAAAGTACTAGAGATTGGAGCTGGGAGTGGTTATAATGCTGCATTTTTTGCAGAATTAGTTGCCCCTTCCAATATGGAAAAAGAAAAATGGGGTCACGTATTTACAGTAGAACGATTAGGAGAATTGGTAGAAATTTCGAGAAGAAATCTTGAAAAAGCAGGTTATATTGATAGGATTACCGTGATTGGAGGAGATGGTACTCTAGGTTATGAGAAGGAAGCACCTTATGATCGAATAATCGTAACTGCCGCTGGTCCTGAAGTACCAATACCATTAAAAGAACAACTAGCAGATGGTGGAAAATTAATAATTCCTGTTGGTAAAAAGCATATGTATCAAGAATTAATGCTTATAGAGAGATATAAAAATAAATTTAAAGAAAAACGGTTAGGTGGCGTCGCTTTTGTTCCTTTAATTGGCAAACACGGATTTAAATAATAAGGTTAACATATGTTTGAAAATAAAATTCTTGAATTGTCGACTAAATTTTCTTTTTCTAAAGATATCATTAAAAGGTATTTTTCAAGGTACGGTCTGCGAGCTCCATCTTTAATTCAGTCTTTGAAGATACCTGGCAAATATCAAGCATTACGCGTGAATACGTTAAAAGCATCGCCAACTCATATTTTAAAAAAAATAAAAAGTCTAGATCCAGAAGCTTTTCAGCATCCTCAAATCAAAGAGATTTTATTTTTAAAGATAAATGGCCCATATTCCATGGAAAAACAAGAAAGGATAGTTATAGCAAGAAAAGATGCAGCAGAAAATGTTTATCTAGGAACGAATTTATATGCTCCTGGCGTCTTTCAAACATCCAAAATGAAGCAAGGTGATAGAGTTTCAATACTTGACAAAAATGGGCATTTAATTGCGAATGGAATTGCGATGATGTCAGCAAAAGAAATGATTGAAGCAAAAACGGGTCTTGCTGTAGATGTTAAGGAATCAACTTACAAAGTTATAAAAATTAGAGATCTTGACATTTTTGAAAAGGGCTTACTTTACCTGCAATCTCTTCCTGCTGCGATTGTCTCTATCAATTTAGCTCCAAAAAAGAATGAATTAATTTTAGATCTTTGTGCATCGCCAGGTGGAAAAACCACTCACGTTGCACAGCTTATGAATAATAGTGGTAAAATTATTGCAGTGGATAGAACTAAGTCAAGATTAAATAAACTCAATAAAAATATTGAACGATTAGGTATTACGAATGTTAAAACTTATCCTAGCAAGCAAATATCTTTTTTATTAAAAGAATATAAAGAAAGTTTTGACAAAGTTATTGTTGATCCACCGTGTTCCTCAACAGGTGTTCGTCCTAAACTGTATGATATGACGACTGAAAAAGACATCCTCGATTGTGTAAACTATCAGAAATATTTTCTTCATCTTGCTTGTGATTTCCTAAAACCTCAAGGTACATTAATTTATTCGACATGTAGCTTGGAACCAGAAGAAAATGAGTATAATATGCGATATGCAGTCGATAAATTAAATTTTAAGGTAATTAAACAAGATATAATATTCGGCACCATTGGTGAAGATAGTAATAGACCTGAAAATAACGATTATCAGCGATTTTATAGTGATCTTCATGATCAACCAGGATATTTTATCGTTAAACTGAAAAAAAAATAGTATTAAATTTCTATTAATTTTGCTTCCATTTTTGCAGTATCTAGTATTGCAATTGTACTCTTATCTGTTAAATAACCGCATGTTTCACCTGGATTAATAACCAATGTTCCATTAATATTTTTTATAATAGGTTGATGTGTATGTCCCCTTATTATTACATCAAATACCTTTCCTTTTGCTATTGATTCAATTACTGGTTCTTCTAAATGATGGATCATAAATATATTTTTTCCTTCTATGGAAGTCTTTAAAGTTTGACCATAGAGTTCAGCTTTAATTTTACTAAACTGTTTCAATAAAAATACGTAATCTCCATCATTATTTCCAAAGATTCCGTGAAATGGACATTTTAAATTAACGATAGCTTTTGATGCAATAAAAGGACTACAAATATCTCCTGCATGAAGGACCTTTTCAACTTTTTCTGAATTAAAAAAATTTACAGCATCAATAATTTTTGGTATGTTATCATGACTATCTGACATTAATCCAATCAACATTTGTATCTACCTTAAAATTAACTCTTTTTGAAATTCAAAAATTTTAAATTAGTAATTTTAATTTAAATTTTAAATTATAACTTTATAATCTTAGTCTTGATGATAAATGTCAAATTAACCTAAAAATCATTTTATCGGAAGAAAAACCTTTCGTATTTTTCCAATCGATAAAAATTTATGATCATTTATTAACTTCATATTGGTCGATTATTAATGGGTAATAAAGTAACTGTCGATGCACTTGTTGAAGGCGGTAAAGCTTTTATTGGATCTCCTATTGGGCTAGCTTTAGGTCCTAATAGTGCGAATCCATTTCAAAAATTTAATATAGGAATTATTCATTTGAATTTAAATTATTATTATAATAATATCAATTGTACTCGGTCGATGATTATAAATGGGTGATAAAGTAACTGTCGATGCACTTGTTGAAGGCGGTAAAGCTTCTGCTGGACCTCCTATTGGACCTGCGTTAGGACCAACAGGGGCTAATCTATATCAAGTTGTTCAAAATATTAACGAATTGACTAAAGATTTCATGGGTTTAAAAATCCCAGTGAAAATTACGGTCGATAAAGAAACAAAAGAATTCGAAGTTGAAATTGGAAGTCCTCCGGTTTCTGCATTATTATTAAGGGAATTATCCGGTGTTGAGAAAGGTTCCTCTGAAGCGAATAAAACTTTTGTTGGAGATCTGGAACTTAGTAAAATTGTCTCTATAGCAAAAGCAAAAAGACCAAAACTTCTAGTAAAATCATTAAAAGCCGCCGTGAAGACCGTATTAGGAACTTGTGTTTCAATGGGTGTGAAAGTAGAAGGAAAACATCCGAAGGAATTATTTTCTGAGATAGACGAAGGAAAATATGACGATATAATAATTGAATCTTAGAATTTGGTGTGCAAGCAAATGCCTTTAAATGAAAAAGAAGTAACACAAAAAATTGAAGAACTTAAAAAACAAGAAGATAAAAAAAGAAAATTTACTCAAACCATTGACTTAATCGTAAATCTCAAGGAGATTGACCTAAAACAACCCGCAAATCGAATTAATACGGAATTAATGCTGCCTAATCCATTGGGTAAAGATATTAAAATTTGCGTGATTGCCCAAGGTGATTTAGCATTAAGAGCTACAAAAGTTGGCGTGCCTAGGGTGATTGAAAAAGATGAATTAGGTGGATTAGGTGGTGATAAGAAAATTGCAAAAAAAATTGCAAAAACTTATGATTATTTTATTGTTGGTCGTGATATGATGCCTTTAGTTGCCCGATTTTTAGGTCCAGTTTTAGGTCCATCAGGAAAGATGCCCTTAGCACCACCAAAAGGAAATGGAATTGTCAACGTTCAAGATAATATTGAAGAAATTATTGAAGGATTCAAAAATACAGTAAGATTAAGAATAAAAAAGAATCCAATTATCCTATGTCCAGTTGGGAAAGAAGATATGGATCCAGAAAATATCGCAAAAAATATCTCAACCATATTTAATTACCTTGAAGAACATTTAGTAAAAGGCAGAGGAAATATCAGGAATTTATTCGTTAAAAAATCGATGGGAAAACCAATTAAAATTGAAATCTGAGTTGAAGGAATTATGGCAGCAATAGCACAAAAAACTATTTCAACTAGAAAATCACGAGCTATAGAGGAAATTCAAGAATTATTTAAAGAGTATTCTTGTCTTGGCTTAATTAGAATGGAAAAAATGCCATCAAAGCAGTTACAATTATTAAGAAAAACTCTTAGAGAAAAAGAAACCATAATTAAAATGGCTAAAAATAATATAATTAAACTGGCAATTAAAAATTCTCACTTTAAGGATCAATTAAAAGAAATAGGTGAAAAATTAGAAGGTTCTTCTGCCTTAATTTTCACAAAAATGAACATATTTAAATTAAAGAATTATTTGGATAAGAATAAAGCACAAGCTCCTGCAAAACCAGGGGATATTGCTCCTAAAGATATTATGATACCTGCTGGAAATACTGGATTCCCGCCAGGTGCGATTATTAGCGAATTAAATAAGGTCGGATTAAAGACTAAGGTACAAAGTGGAACTATTTGGATAAAAGATGACCTTGTAGCTGTTAAGAAAGGCGAAGAAATTGATAGATCCCTTGCATTAGTATTTTCAAGACTTAATATGACTCCAATGGAAATTGGATTAAAAATGTATACAGCTTATGATAATGGAGCAATTCTAGATGAAGATTCACTCACAATTGATTTAGATCTAGAAGTACAAAAACTAGTAGAAGGCTTTAATAAAGCATTTCAACTAGCAAATGAAATAGTTTGGGTTACTTCTGATAATATAAGCACCTTAATTCAAAAAGCTTACAGTCAAGCAAAAAATCTGGCTGTTAATGCTCCGATTATTGAAAAAGAATTTATTGAAGATATATTAAGAAAAGCAAATCAAGACTTTACAATTCTCTCTATGAACATTTCAGAAAAAGATCCTAATGCCATACCAGAAGGTTTGGTTTCTCTTCCGAAGAAATCTTCTGAAGTTAAGAAGAAAGATGTTGAACCAGAACAAAAGGATGAGAAGGATAAGGAAAAAGAAGGAATGGTGGGTCTCGGAAGCTTATTTGGTTAAAATTATTTAAATAAGGAGGTTTAAAATATATGGAATACGTGTATGCATCATTAATATTGCACAAACTCGGAAAAAGTATTGATGAAAAAGCAATCGAATCTATTTTAAAAGCTGCTGGTGCAAGTGTAGATTCGGGTAGAATTAAAGCTATTGTTGCCGCTCTTGAAGGTGTTAACATCGAAGATGTTCTCAAAAGTGCTGTTGCAATGCCCATGGCAGTTGCTGCTGGTCCCGCACCTACTGAACAAGCTCCAGTTGAAGATAAAAAAGAAGAAAAAGAAGAAAAGAAAGAAGAAGAAGTTACTGTAGGTCTTGGAGCTTTATTTGGTTAAATAGTCCTGGCAATAAAAATAATCAATACTTTTTTTATTATCTTCCCCATTTTTATAGGAATTTAGAAATAAAATTGTAAAAAGGAGAACCTAAAGGGTTAAATTTTTCTATAAAATATTTTTTAAAGAGAAATCTCCTAGATTTTTTAATGATCAGTAAATCATAAATAGAATCTCAAACAAAAATATTAAATATCAAATTTAAACCAAATGAGAAACTATATTGAAAATATATTGGTGAAAGTAAAATTAAGCGGAAAAAAGACCATATTGGCAGCAATTTTTCTATTTTCACTTACGGATCGGAGTAAAAGATTATGCCTAAAGGTTTAGTAATGGTTAGATGGGATGATAAAGTTGGAATCGTTGCAGAAGGGAAATATCCAGACTCTTTAGTTATTTCTGAAGATCAAATGATGCGTATATTTACAACTCACGCCATGGGTGGTGGTGAAGCAGGTTTTTTAACGATGATGATAGAGGGTTTAAATATTGCATCATATTATACTGGTTTACCAGAAGAAGGAAAAGATCAATTTTACCTTGCATTAATTTTAAATGATGATGAAAATCCTGATGCTTTTGAGGAAGGTCTTACAGAAACATTACAGATACTCATACCAATCAGAAAAAAACCAGAGTTTAAATCAATTTTATCTCAAAGTTATAAGAAAATACCCAAATACTTGAAATTAACAGAAGAACAGAGATATTCCTTCATATTTAAAAATCCTAACAGGGCTCTATTGTTAAGAAAATTAACAGAAGGAGCAATTCCTAAAGAAATTTTGAGGAAATGGCTTGGGGATCGTATTGGAGATGAAATCTTAGATTTAGATGGTCTCTTAGAGCCATTCGTGAAAACTGATATTGTTAAAACATTCAAAATTAAATTAGAAAATCAAATAGAGGATACTGAATGCTTATTTCTGATAAAAGATGTATTTTTTATGAGACGTCCGTTAAATAAATTCATAGAAATGGCCGAGAAAAATAAACTCCCTAAAGAATTAAAGAATTATAAAACTGAAGTTGAAACTTACTTTAAAAAGTATAAATTAGTGGAATCTGACGCAAGAGAAAGCAGTATTTTTCTTTCAGATCCTCTAGCGTATGAAGTAAATAATCTTCTACGAAATGAAATTTTAACTAGAGAAGAAATCCAAAAAAAATTGAACGTTATCGAAACTGAATTAACCCCAATTCTCAAAGATATGAAGAAGTTAAATTACATTAATGAATTTAAAGATGAAAACGACAAAAAAATTTATCTTGTAAATGATTTTTTTTATAAAACGTTTTTCCCTGAATATATGGTTGATTCAATAAGAAGACGTTGGGGTGAGAAGAATATTTCTCAAATTTTAGCTCTTAGACACTTGCAGCTTCTAAAAGGCATCTTCCAAGGTTTACCCGCTGATGTAGCAATGTTTGGTCCTAAAGCAGTATTAGAAGCTAAGAAAGCAGAAGAAAAGGAAAAAGAAGAAAGGGAAAAAGCCGAGAAAGCTAGAATCGAAGCAGGTGTCCCAAAAGTAGCTAAAGTAAAGAAAGTTAAGAAAATAGCTAAAGTTAAAGAAACTGAGAAGGAAGAAATCATAGATAAAGAAATGATCAAAAAACTATGGGCTGAATTTAAAGATGAAACGGTAAAAGTAAAAAGAGCTATCACTTCTAATTTATTCGATGTTGCACTAGCTCCTCTTGAAAGAGCTAAAGCTGCCATTAAAAAACTTCAGACAACTGATGAACCTAATGTAAAGGAAAAATTAGCTGAAATCGAAAAATTAGAAACAGTATTATATAAAAAATTAAAAATTACGAAACCAATAGGTGAAGAAGTAAAATCTGCTACTACAGCTCCGGCAATTGCTTCCGATGAGGAAAAGTCTAAATTGAGAAAGGAAAGAGAAACTGCAATGGTTGCAGCTAAAAATGCACTAGAGGGTAAAGATTTCAATTTCGCTATATTCAATTTAGAAAGAGCCAAAGAAGTTTCTGAAAAACTTGGCGAAATCAGCATGGCACAAGAAATTCAGCAGAAAATTGAGGTTATTAAGAAAAAAATCTAATTTATTTTTTTGAATATAAGCAAATAATCCTCTAATCCCTTAATATCTAATTTTTTTTGCAGGACAAACATGTTTTTTTTCAAATTTTCTTTAAAATCTGACAAATTCTCATCCTTTTTTAATAATGATATAAAAAGTAGGCTTTGATTTTTAGAAATTTGATCGATTTCTTTAATCCAACTCTGGATTTTCGTTAAATTCTGAATAACAGTAAGCAAAAAAATAGTATTTAATGAATCCTTTTTTAAAGGTAAATGTTCTATATCTGCTTGTATTAAGCTTGTATTCTTTTTAAAGCCTTTATATTCTTTTAACATGTTAATAGAAAGGTCAATTCCTATATAATAGATGTCTTCCCGAATAAAAGACCTTAATATACAAGTTCCGCACCCCAAATCCACTAACATTTTTGAATTTAATCTAAATTCCTTTAATAAGTACTTGATTTTTTCAGATTGTATTTCTAGATATCGATTATTATATCTATATGATGTTTCATCATACATAAATTGTATTTCTTTTTTATTTTCTATTAAGGATACCGCCTATAATATGAAATTTTATTCATCTTTTGATTTATTTAACAATTGATTTCGTAATCCAATACCATCAAGTCGAGCTTTTTCCAAATCTTTTTTCATTTTTTCATTTTCTATTTTGAGTTCTCTATATTTAACATCTAGTTCTTTAAAATCTACTAACAATTGATTGAATTCTTTTCTCAATTTAATATATTTATCTTCTATAGTCCCGGATTCGAGCTCAACAATTCTATCTGATTCGATTAAAGTCTTTAATTCAAGTTCACTTCTTTTAAGATCTTTATCAAGTTCTTTAATTCTTTTATCAATATCTTCAAAAGTTTTTCCTTGAATCGCTGCTTTTTCCACGAGAATTCTTGAATAAAATACTGCCATTTGGGGTAAAAAATTATGTTTATCTTGTAAATCTGGTTTTATTAATGTTTTCATTAATATTTCAGCACATGTCGTTAATACTTCTCTGAAATCATTGGGATCTTCGTCGGTATTTAAAATTACAGCCAAATAATATTTTTCATTCTTTTCTTGTATGTTTAAAAAGAAAGATCCAACATTCAAACCTTCTCTTTTCATTGTCATAAAACCAGTGGTGAGTTCTCCCATCGAGTGAAATGTATAGATCATCATTAAATCCTCACCGGAAATTGAAAATTTCTTGTCATCCGAAAATTTTTCAACTAATATTGCTCCAAATTTATTGTCCCATTTTGCAAGAACTAGACCTCTTACCAATAAACCACCAAACACTTATTTTAACTTTAGAATACCAATCTATATTTATTTAAAAATTATATTATTTTAATAATTAATAAAATAAAAAGTGTGTTAAATAATAGAGGCGAAAGAGTATCAATGATTCATGACATTTTTATTGCACTAAAAAAAGGTATTCTTCTCTTTCATAAAGGTTATGTGGATGAACAAAAAGGATATGACGATGATTTAGTATCTAGTTTTTTAACCGCAATTATTTCATTTGCAGCAGAGATGGGGGAAGATTCTGTAGAATCAATGAGTTTTAAAAATCTAAAATTCGTTTATGGAATTTTTGGGAAACTTGCAGTTATTTTTTTAGTTGATAAAGATGATAATGAGGATTTAATTAAGAAAAAAATAAAAAGAGTTGGTGAATCATTTCTTTTAAAATATCATAAAATCCTTCCAAGTTGGAGAGGAAATGTAACACTTTTCTCTGAATTTGAAATTGATGATATTATAAGAAGTACAGTTAAAATTGTCTTTATGGGACCAGGAGGTGTCGGAAAAACAAGTATTTGTAAATTAATTAAGGGTGATATGATTCCAGTTGAATATATCCCTACTATTGGATTAAATATAAGTGATATTGCTTTTTCCGATGAATTAGGAATTGTCTGTTGGGATCTAGCTGGTCAAGCCCAATTTGAAAAAACTTGGGTTAATTTCGCAGAAGATGCAGATATAATATTTTTAGTTTGTGACTCAACAGAAGAAACTTTGAGGGAAATTATAGATTTATATCAAAAATTTAAGTTCTTAGAACGTAAAAATATAACGTTTCACGTCATTGCTAATAAACAAGATTTAGAAAATAGACTTACACCTGAATATATACAAAGAAGAATAAGTTTAGAAACATTTGGATTAGTTGCTATATTGCCTGAAAATCGAGAAAAGATCCATAGAATATTAAAGATGAAGGTTGGAGAAAAAATCGGAGAAACTTTTCTGAAAATTAAGGAAAGTAAAAGCAAAAGAAGTAATCAAAAGGATGAATTAATATTTTATTTGAGGAATTTAAAAGGGCAATTAAGTAAATTGATTGATATCTCCGATACTATTTTTGGTAGCATTAATTTTTGGATTGATAAAATAAAATATTATGCAGAAGATGAGCTTTCAGAAGAAGATCAAAAATTATTAGATAAAGTAATGAAGGATTGGAACGATAATGTCCGTTTAATCTTAGAAAAATATTATGTAGGAAATGAAAAACAGGTAATTTGCCCTCATTGTGGATATGAATTAAGTGAAAATGAATTCAAACTTAAAATATGCCCTGAATGTATAGGTGAATTACGACGTTGCCATATTTGTAATTCTTTCATAAATGAAGAAGATAAAATTCTAAAATGCGGGTTTTGTTTGATCGAAGCTCATGAAGAACACTTTTTAAAATGGTTAGAATATTCAAATAAATGCCCGAAGTGTTCGAAAAAAATAACTCTCAATGATTTAAAGACTTTTTAAAACTCTTCTTCTTCTTTTTCAAAGTCCAAAAACAAATTTTCAATATCCATTAAACTCAAATCAATGATTTTCTCTCTTGTTTTCATCGTCTCTCGCTCTCTGACAATTTTTAAAAATAATACATCTTGTTTTTCTAGAAGAGATATCGAATATGACATAATTTTTTCCTTGAGTTTTTTAATTCCTTCCTCATCAAACCTGAAAATCATCTTGGTTTTCCTAGAATGGGCATATTTAGTAGTTGTTACGTAACTGCATATATGTTCAACTTCCCATTCTTTCAATATTTCCTTTACTAATCTGTGAAAAACCGAAAAATTTGTTTTTCCCTTATTTAAAATTTTTAAAATCATTTTTGCAAGTTGAGAACTTGGAAAATCATTACTACTCCATTTTGAATTTACACTAACGATGTATTCACCTGTTAACCATTCTAAAAGTTCAAAATTATTTTCTAATTTTTTTTCAATTCCTCTCTCAAAAGAAGATTTTTTCATTTCATCTGTTTGCTTTTCTTTTTTTTTCATTAATCCCATCAATTAGTAGTTTCTTTAATTTTTTCAAAATATTCATCAATAAAATCATTATATGCATCAACAGGTTCTGAGAGGAAATTTATTTGCACAGAATACTCTAATTCACATTGTGGATTGCTACAATTAATTTTAGCCGATCCAATACCATTTAAAGTCGATGGTTTAATCAATTCTACGCTTATTGATTCTTTTCCACAAGCTGGACAATTAAATATTTTTGGTATGCGTTTTAATGGTCTTCTTGGTTGAACCTTCTGTCTTTTTCGTCTTCCCATTATATCAACTCAACATCTTGAATTTCATGTACTTATTTATATTCTTTGTATTTTTTAGATTTTTTTATGTAAGTATCATACAAGTTTTTATCATCATCGATTGATTTTGTTAGGTTTGCAGCTTTTTCATAATATTCAGAAACTTTTTCATATTTATGATTTTTTATAAATATTCTTGCGCTTTTTAGTAATTTTGCCCTCTGATTAATAAGAACATTCAAGTCTTCTTTTTCTTCTTCTTCAATAATTTTCTCTTCTTTTTCTTCAATCTCCGAAGGCGTTTCCACCTTTCTTTTTCTTTTGCCTAAAACAATCAAGAATGCACAAGCACCAATAATTCCAATATTTAAGATTAAAAAGATGGTAGAAGAAATTAAAGTGTTATTTTCTTGAGATAACCATGAAAATATGTTCATCCATAATTTTGAGTTATCAAATTGTAAATTTGAATATTGTGGATTAATCCACTTGGAGGATAATAAAAAAGGGCTTAAATCACTGAACATTTGCATTGATCCACAAATTAATATCCTTCCTCCTGGTTGAAAATCTCGTGCAACAAGCCAGTAGGGGTTCACTATTCCTAGTGGTTCTGTTTTTGAACCAGCTACCGTTTGCCCGACAACTAAATTTGGATCTGTACATTGTATTGCAGAGCTGAAGGTTAAAATATTATTAATTCCGAGGCTTATTGGGGATATTGGGTCTAAATTAGAGCTGGTTAGCACCAATTGAAAGCGATAATTGACATAATAAAATCCCCCAGTTGGTGCTTTGATTGTTTCATTAAGGAATCTTATATTTACCAAATTAAAGGAGTCTAAAATTTGATTCATAAATGTATGATTCGTGTTTGTATAATTGAATTCTGGAATTTGAGTTGAATAATTTGGATTATTTAATAGAAATAACGAACCTCCATTATTAACAAAATCTTTTATTGAATTTAATTCTACATCTGTATAATTTCTTGAAACATTTTTATCGGGAGCGCCTATAACCAAAATTTCAACATTTGATAAAACTTCAGTTGTTAGATTTTGATTTCCCGTTAAACGTTGAACTTCATAATTACCTGAATCATTAAGCATTAAATAAGCAGTTTGCATGTTATTATAATTAAAAAATTGACCGTGAGCTTCATCAAATAAAATAACATATTCTGCTGAATCTGAATAAGCAAGTGAGTCACTAACTATTAATGAACTTATGTTAAGGGTTAATAATACTATTAATATTAAATTTATGAGCTTAATTCTATGTTTTTTCATTTAAATCATTAAAATTCTTCTGATTATTTATTTAAATAACTTATAAATTAAATAAAAGAGATGTTTGATGGTATATTAGCATTTTTAATTTAAGAACTAAACTTATATGACTTTTGGTACCTTATTTTATTGGATCATATGAATGAAATTACTGATTCTGACAATACTATAAAAATTTCTGCACCCGACAAAAAAAACGAAAGTGAAAAAATAAGAATTTATTTTAAATCCATTAAGAAAGAAGCTGAAAAACTTTATAAAATTGCTGAAAAAGCTCGCTCGAAATGTGTGGGTGATCCAAAAGACCAAGTTGAGATTCCTATTGCAACCGATGTTGCATCTCGAGTTGAACAATTAATCGGTCCTGAAAAAATTTCAGAAAGAATTAGAGAATTATCCAAAAAATTTGAGCGTGAAGAAGTAGCTTTCAAGATTGCTGCTGAAATTGCTCATGACAAGTCAATAAAAAAAATTGATGCTCGAGCCTCTCAAGCAATTAGAACCGCTTTGGGGATATTAACTGAAGGCATTACAGCTGCTCCGTTAGAAGGTATAGCAGATGTTAAAATAAAGAAAAATTTTGATGGAACTGAATATTTAGCAATATATTTTGCAGGTCCAATTAGATCTGCAGGTGGGACAGAAATAGCCTCTACTGTTGTAATTGGAGATATCGTAAGAAAAAATTTGGATTTAGAAATTTACAAACCAATTAATGATGAAATAGAACGTTATGTTGAAGAACTTAATACTTATCTAAAAAAATCGCCTCTTCAATATCCGTCTACAATTGAAGAATTAAAATATGCTGCTCAAAACATCCCCGTCGAAATAACGGGTGAAGCAACTCTTCAGGAAGAAGTCTCTGGCTATAAAAATCTTTCCAGAGTTGAGACTAATAAAGTAAGGGGTGGTGCCCTTCTCGTTTTAAATGATGGTATTTTAGGCAAGGCACCAAAATTACTTAAAATTACAGAAAAAAGAAATATTTCTGGCTGGAATTGGTTAGAAACATTAGCATCCGGAAAATTAAGAAAAAAAAATCAAGTTATTGAAAGTAAAGAAGAAGAAAATAAGATCGAACCAAAGACAAAATATTTAACTGATGTGATTGCTGGAAGGCCTGTTTTGTCTTACCCCTCTAGAAAAGGTGGATTTAGATTAAGATATGGAAGAGCTAGAAATACAGGCTTTGCTGCTCTTGGGATGAACCCTGCTACCATGCAAATAGCCTCCCAAGGATTTATTGCCTCCGGTACACAATTCATTACTGAAAGACCAGGTAAAGGCTCTATAATTCTTCCAGTTGATTCTATTGAAGGTCCTTTAGTCTTATTATTCAATAATTCCGTTTTAAGGTTAAATGATCTAGAACAAGCAAATAAATATCAAGATCAAATAAAAGAAATAATATCAATGGGGGATATATTAATAGGATATGGCGAGTTTTTGGAAAATAATCACAAATTAATTCCCTCATCATATTGCGAAGAAAGATGGGCAGAAGAATTAAAATTAAAAATAAAAGAAAAATTTAAAAATATATCTTTTTTTAAAAAAGAACTTAATGATTTTTCTGATAATATTATTTCTTTTATTAAAAAACCTTTTAATATCAAACCAAATTCAAAAGAAGCTATTAAAATTTCAGAAGATCTTGATGTTCCTCTTCATCCCTCATACTTATTTTTATGGAACGATCTTTCATTTGAACAATTAACAAAAATTTATGAAATTTTTCAATCTTCAGAAATCATAAATAATAAACTTATTATTAAAAAAATTGATGAAATTAAGAAATTATTAGAGGATATTGAAATTCCTCATGAAGTTTTTGACGATAAAATTATATTTTCAGAAGAAATTTCTACCATTTTAATTCATATTTTTAAATTAAAAGAAAAAATAAAATTAAAAATTGATGAAAACTTGTCCATCTTAGAAAATCTTTCAAATTTTTCTGGTCTAATCATTAATAATAAAAGTCCATATTATATTGGAGGTAGAATGGGTCGACCTGAAAAAGCGAAAGAAAGGAAAATGAATCCGCCTGTCCATTCAATATTTCCTATTGGTTTGACAGGAAAGTCTCAAAGAAACATAATTACTGCAGCTAAATCAGGTAAAACAGCGGAACTTGATTTAGCAAATTTAAAATGTATAAAATGTGGAAAAATTTCATTTTTAAATAAATGTCCATATTGTGGAGGAAAAACAGAACCAATTCTTCGATGCTCGAGTTGTTTCTTCGTTACCGATTTACAAAAATGCCCTAAATGCGAGGGATTTACAGCGTTACACGATAAAAAGAAAATAAATTTACGTAAAGTTTTAAAAAATGCAATGAAAAATTTTAAATTTAATCTTCCAACCACTATAAAGTGCGTTAAAGGATTAATTAACGAAAATAAAATACTTGAACCATTAGAAAAAGGTATACTTCGAGCAAAAAACGATATATTTGTTTTTAGAGACGGAACTTGTAGGTTTGATGCTACAGATGCACCATTAACTCACTTTAAACCTAATGAAATAAGTGTATCTGTAAAAAAAATGCGTGAAATTGGATTTGAAAAAGATGTCAATGAAAATGCTCTCATTGACGGTGAACAAATTTTGGAAATGAAACCGCAAGATATCCTGATTTCAAAAAAAGCATTCAAATATATTAAGCGTATTGCAGATTTTGTTGATGATGAATTAGAATTTATATATGATTTACCAAGATATTATAATATAAATAATGAAGAAGATTTAATTGGACATCTTGTCGTAGGAATTGCTCCACACATTTCTTCTGCAATTGTTGGAAGAATTATCGGATTTAGTGAAGCACAAATCGGATATGCCCACCCATATTTTCATGCAGCTAAAAGAAGAAACTGTGATTCTGACGAAGATGCTATAATTTTGATGCTTGATGCTTTATTAAATTTTAGTAGAGAGTATTTACCTTCAACCCGCGGTGGAATGATGGATGCACCATTAGTTATTTCATTAAAACTTGATCCCAAAGAAGTGGACGATGAAGTACATAATATGGAAATCCAAGATCATTTTCCATTAGATTTCTATAAAATAACAGATAATTACAAGCATCCTAAAGACGCGTTGGAATTTATTGAGATTATTGAAAAGAGATTAAATACTAAAAATCAATTTGAAAATTTTAAATATACACATCCAGTATCAAATTTAAATATAGGGCCCATGGAAACAACCTATAAAAAAATAAAGGATATTCCAAATAAAATCTCAGCACAATTGAAAGTCGCAGAAAAAATACGTGCAGTTGATGAAGCAGACGTCGCAAGAAGGATAATTAATACTCATTTTATGAGAGATATTTATGGAAACCTACGAGCATTTTCTACACAAAAATATAGGTGTCCGACCTGCAATAAAACCTATAGAAGAGTACCAATTAATGGTCGTTGCGATAACGTGATAAAGGGCATTACTTGTAATAATAAATTAATTCTTACAGTCACGGAAGGCGGAATAAATAAGTATTTAGGAGTGGCAAAAGAAATGATAGAAAAATATAATTTAGAAACATATTTGAAACAGCGAATTCAATTAGCAGAGGATCAAATCAAAAGTCTTTTTCGAAGTGATTTAAACAAAAATATTCAAAAAACTTTATTTTAACGCTGTTAATAGGGCTTTATCAGTTACAATACCTATTAATTTTCCGCTTGGCTTCAAAATGGGTATTTGATTAATATCATTTTTTTTCATTTTTTTTGCTGCTTCTGAAATTGAACAACTCTCGACAGTAGTTATTAAATTTTTAATCATAGAATCTTTAACAGGAGTATTCGGAAGTTTCAATTTCTTATATGTAATTAATAAAGTGCTTGTTGCATCCCAACTCCAATCATTTTCCTCTGTTCCACCGCTTGTAGATTTTGAATTTTCAGATACTATTTCACTATTTTTCATAATTTCCTCATTAGAAATCATACCTGTTAATTTACCTTCTTCATTAATTACTGGAATAACTGAAGTATCTGCAAGTTTCATAATATATGGAACAACATTAAGCGGAGTCCCTTCCCAAACCGCAGTAAAATTGCTAATAAGGATCGTTTTTACTGGATCATTTATATCCATTTTTGCTATTGCTTTTGTCACGATATCCTCAATCGAAACTACACCTAATAATTCGTTTGACTTTTTATCTATAACTGGAAATACACTAACATTATTTTTTAAGATATAATTTACTATTTCTTTTAATGGAGTATCAAGGTTTAACGTGATTAAATCTCTTCTCATTAACATGGCTAATTGGTCTTCAGATGCATTTCTAATTAGATCTTTAGTAGATACAATTCCCACTAATTCTTTAGTTCCCTTTTTAACCACTGGTAATTCATTAAGATCATGTTTTTCCATTAAATCTATTACTGTACTTCTGGAATTAGGAACTTCAATCGTAATTAGTTCTGAACTCATTAAATCTTTAGCAAGGATCATAAAAACGATCTCCATTTTCAAAAAAGTTTTAGGAAAGAAAAAGAAATTATTTTCATTTCTTAATTATTTGTATTTTTTCTTATTTATAAATATCTGTTTAAATTTATTACATAATTTCACATTTACAAGGTTTTTTCTTACATCTGGGACAGTTGGAATATTTTTTTGTTACCATCTCCTCCAAATTAACATTTAAAAGATTAGCAACAGAACATAACCACGCTAAGACATCCGCAAACTCCGAATCAATTTCATCTTTTTCATATCTTTTATTAAACGTTTTTGCAAGCTCACCAACTTCTTCCACGAGCCAGATAAAAGTCTTTTCAACTCCTCTTTTTTGATCTCTCTCAAAGTAGATGTCTTTCATTAATTGTTGAAATTCATTAATTTTCATCATAATTTCCTCAATTCGATAAATTTAATAAGAAATCTATGGATTGCATAAGTTAGATAAATTTAATTATTAAGCTTAACTTGAAAGATTAAGATAATTTCTATATATTAGGCGGTTTTTTTGAGTAAAAAACAAGGAAGAAGACAAAAACGAAGATCTAGAGAAGGTCCCATGCCTTTTGCTGGCGCTGGTTTAATTAGATTTTTTCAAGAAGAATCTAGAGGTATAAAAGTAGGACCAAAAGCTACCTTAATAATGAGCGTGTTATTAATTGTCGTTGTATTATTAGCGTTGATATTTTTACCACCTATAAGTCCAACAACTTAGTCATCAATATCTAATTCTCTTTTTAAATCTTCGAGATCTTTCTTAACTTTGGTTTTATCTTTTACTTTTACTGGTTCGTCTGGTATATCTGGTAGAATCTCCTCATCAAGAATTTCTTCTGCTTCTAATTCATCTAATTGAGCTTCATAATCTTCGTCGTCAAGTTCTAAATCCTCAATATCGGAAAATACTTCTCCTGCTTGGTCAATTTCATCCATCATTTGTTTTGATTCCATTTCAATTTCAATTGCTTTTTCTCGACTCATAACATTAATACTCTTTTTCATCATGTCCCTCGCTGAAATCATTGCTTTTCCAATTTCATTCGTATCTTCTGCAGCTTCTAAAGCAAGAATTCTATCTTCGAGCTTCATGATAAATCCATCGTATTTCTTTTGATTCACTTGAGCTTTATTGTATCTCATTAAGTACTGTTTTGCCAAATTCCTATTAGTTTTTGCATATTGTTTAGCTTTTGCCCTCATTTTAGTTGAATCTTTCTCAAATTTTCTTTGTCTCAAATTCATTTTATTAATAGTTTGCCTTAATTCTGCAATAACCTGCTCCTTTTTTTTACCTCTATTCAAGAAACCCAATTAATTCACCCATTAAGAAATTTAACTTTTTATTTCGTAATTTTATATTAACTTATTCAACTAGTTCATTGTCTTACTTTTATATTTAGTTTACTTTATTGAAAACTTAATTAAAAATAGTTTTTATTGCGGTATTGCTGAAATAATAAATTATATTAACAAATATAACCAGATAAATATTAGATTTATTTTCTTTAACTGGGAGATAATATATAATGAACATGCCTAATTTAATTGAAGTTGGCGAGTTAGTTGGTAAAACTGGAACAAATGATGTTCAATTAAAAATAATTAACCAAATACTTAAAAAAAATGATTATATTCAAGTTGAAAATGAAGGGATTAATTTTTTATTAATAGTTAAAGAAATATGGAATGATAAAGGAAATATCGAGGCAAAATGTTCTGTTGTGGGAAAAGCTCCTAGAACCCCTTTTAAACCGAAATCAAGAGCTTTTCTTGCACCTGAAGAAATAATTCGCCAAAAGCTAGGAATATCCACCTCTAGGGAAGAAGGAGTATATTTAGGGAAATTAAGGGACTATCCTTATCAAATCATGCTCAAAGTAAAAAAATTAGGAAGAATTTTTATAACTGGGAAATCTGGTTCGGGTAAGTCTTATACGGTGGGCGTATTAATTGAGGAAATTTTGGAAAAAGGTATTCCAATTATTATATTTGATAGACACGGTGAATATTCTAGCTTGAAAGTTGCTAGTCAAGATTCTAATGATATTTTTAATGTTACTCCTAAATCTTTTTTAAATCAAATCATTGAGTTTACGGACTTGACGATAAATACTGGTGGCGATGTTCCTATAGAATTTTTATTGACGTCAGATCCAAGTGATTTAATTGTTTCAAATCAGTGTACCATTATAAATTTGAGGGGTTTAGATTTAGAGATACAAGAATATATTACTAAGGAAACATTAAAGCGTTTATACGATGCCTCAGTATCTGGTCAAATTCAACCTTTCTTCTGCATTATTGATGAAGCTCATTTATTTGCAGGAAAAAAAAGAACTGAAACATCTGAATTAATACAACTGTTTTCACAAGAAGGGAGAAAATTTGGAGCAAATTTAATAATAGTTACACAAAAACCACAATTATTAGACACTACAATTCGTGCTCAAGCGGGAACATGGATCATCCATCAATTGACAGATATAAGAGATGTAGATATCACCGTAAAAAGTTCAGAAGGTCTTTCGAGCGAATGGCAGAATGATATACAAGAGCTTGAACCTGGTGAGGCAATACTTACTGGAGAAAGTATAGAAAAAATTCCCCTTATAATCAAAGTGAGATCAAGAATGACTAAACATGGTGGGACGGGATTTAATCCCTTAGATTTTATTAGTGATAAAGAAAGGGAATCCTTAGAAGAAAGAAAGGCTAGATTATTATCTGCTAAATCGCAATCAGACTTAGAACATGCAAAAAATTTATTAAATGAAATTAGATCTTCTGGAAGTATATCCAATAAAAAAGCAAAGGAATTGGAAGATGAAATTTTAAATTTAAAGCTTGCACTAAATAAAGAGAAAGAAAAATTCTTAGAAGCTTTAAAATTATTAGAAAAAGTAAAAGATATCGCAAAGCAACAAAGAGTAAACATTGATGATTATTTATAGAAAAATTATTTAATATAGTGATAAATTTGGGACCTTCTGATTCAAAAGAAATTAAAATTGAAATTGAAGCAATTGAAACTCCTGCTGGTCTAGTACCTAATCTCGAAAGCATAAAAAAAATTGCGCATGCACTTAATTTAATCAACGATGAAGTTATTTTAAATCACGAGGAAATAAAGAAAGAGGTAATTAATAAAATGGAAAGTATTGAGAACGAACTTAAGGTGTTTAAAAAAATTTTTGCTGAAAAAGTCATAACTAGCGAAATATTATCACTTAAATTACAAAAATTAGAAGAAAAAGTAGAAGCAAGTTTTTCAGATGTTAATAAAAGAATAGAGAACTTAAGTAATGAAATAAAGAATTTTGAGAAAAGTATGAAGATTGTGATTGCTGATAGCATTCATCATTTTATGCGAGGCGCAGGGATTAAATAAAGAAGGCATCTATCTAAATGGAAGAAATAATTTATAAAGAAGCGGAGTTTTTATATAAAAGATTTCCTTTTTTAAAACCAATTGAGGGTAATTTGCGAAATTGGAGAGGTCAAGTTACTTTAAAAAATAAGGAAAAAATAAACATTTTAATTAAAATACCTGAGAATTTTCCAAAATCTAAACCAAAAATAATGACTGAAGAAGAATTTGACCATAAATTTATAAAAAATAAGAAGATTATGATTCCATTATTAGCAAATTGGAATGAAAATCTTCATATCTATCAAATAATTAATTCTGTTTTGGTACATTTTAATAAAAATTTTCCAAAATTCAAGAAGGGCAAAAATAATAAATCCAAACAAGAAAGATCTCAAAATGAAGTAATTGAATCTTATGAACCTCCAGTTTTTTTTAACACCGAATTAGAAAAAAAAGCTCTTAATGAATTAATTGAAACTTTAAAAATCTATAAGAAACAAAAAAAGATTACCCAAAAATCATATAAAACACTTTTTTCACGGTATTTGACTGAAATTAAAAAAATTGAAGAAATCAAGAAACTAGTCGTGTAAGAATTTAACAGTTTGTTTGTCAATCCATCTTGCTTTTTTCCTATCTTCTAAAATTTTTATGATTTTTTTAAGATCATCTGATGGTAATGTATCAAATCCTTTTGCAATATCTTTTCCTACATCTTTGATGTCTCTTAGTGTGGCTATTTCTTCTCCATTAAGAAACATGTAATCAAGTAATTTATCTCCCCAATCATCTAATGAAAACCAATATATTCGTAATCGATGTTTTTTGGTATCGATCCACATAGCTAATTGCGTGTTTTTAGCTAGATAATTCATAATTTCTAAAAGATATTTTTCCCTATTTTCTTTAAATGCACTAAACGGTGCTTGAGTTGAAAGATATGCAACATCAACAATATGAATTGTAAATTCTTTAGCAAAATCAAATAAAAAATTACTCCATTCCTCAAGCCAACTATTCTTATCCTTTTCTGAAATTGTATACATCCAAGGATATCTTTCTGGATTATATGCAAATTTATGTTTTTTCTTTAATTTTTCGATAATTTCATCATGAGTTGTCTGCTTCTTGGTCTTGGCAGCAAGTTTTTGTTGTAGTTTTTCTATCTTATTTTCGAGTTCTTCAACTCGTTTTTCCAAATATTTTCTCTTTTCGACTTCTTCTTCGTATAATTTTCTATCAATAACATTAGAAGTCTTTTCTAATTTATCTTTTATTTTAGAAGTTTTATCGTTAATTTCGCCAGTTATTCTTCTTACTTCTTCTTCAAGTTCCTCTATAGTCTGATCTTTTTCTTTTTCTGCCATATAAATTACCTCTATATTCCTCCAAACTCATCTGCCCAATCCGTATATTTTTTTAACTCGTTTTTAGAAACCGTTGGCTTAACTAATTCAATTGAACCTAGGAAATCCTCCTTAAAAACAGCTCTTGTTTTTTCTATCTCCTCAATATTTCCCAAAACATCTAGCTCCCTCACCGGATTCATAATACTTTCTCTACATAACATTGAAATATCTGAACCAGAATAACCCTCTGTTAAATTAGCCAATTCTTTAAAATTAACGCTGGAATCTAATTCAACTCCTTTTGTATGAATCTTAAAAAGTGCTATTCTTGCTTCCAATTCTGGAAGTCCGATATAAATTCGCTTTTCAAACCTGCGTCTCATTGCAGCATCGATTTCCCAAGGAGTATTTGTTGCTCCTAAAACTACTAAACGAGCCTCACCACTAGCTACACCATCTATTTCTTGTAATAATTGAGTTTTAATCCGCCTTTCACCACCACCTTCTCCACTAGATCCTCCTCTAGTTGTTGTTAGAGAATCAACTTCGTCCATAAATATTAAGGAAGGTGCATTTTCTCTAGCAAGTTTAAATAATTGCTTAATTAATCTTTCAGATTCTCCAAGCCATTTTGAAACTAATGATCCTGAATCTGCATTAAAAAATGTAGCGTCCACTTCATTCGCCACTGCTTTTGCGATCATGGTTTTACCGCATCCAGGTGGACCAAATAATAAGACTCCTTTCCAAGGTTTTCTTGCACCCTTAAATAGGTCTGGCCGTTTCATTGGTAGAATTATTGCTTCACGAAGTGCTTGTTTGGCTACTTCTAGATTTGCAACATCATCCCATCTAACATTTGGTTTTTCAGAAACAATAGTATCGGCAATTGCAGCAGCTAGTTTTTCTTCTTCTTTTGATTTAATCTTCTTTTTAGGCTTTCCATCTTCCCCAATCTCAATTGAATCATCCCCAAGCGCACCTTCAAGATCTTTTGCTCTTTTTATATAAGATTCAATACGTTCTTCACAAAGTTTCTGAATAGTTAAATTCTTGTTAATTTTAATGAATTCCATTAATAATTCCGCTGCTTCTATATATTTTGCTTTAGCGCTTTTAAAATCCTCCTTTTCCTCAAGTGCTAAAGCCTCATTAGCTTTAACTGCTGCTATCTTAAAATACTTGTCCTTTAAAGACATAAGAGCCCCTTTTTTCTTTATTACTATTCAAAAATACTATTGCCTAATTTAAAAACTTTATATTTTAGGTAATTTCTGTTTATTTATATCATTTTATTTATTAAATTTTGATATATTATATATTAATAAAGAATATGAATATTCTATACGTAATAAAATTTTATTAATTAGAGTTTTAGGCGTGTAATATTAATGGAAAAATTGATAAGTTGGTTGAAAGGCGGTAATAATTTAAAAAAGATGATTACTAAAGTACAAGTTTTCTCAAGGGAACTAAAATATCAGAGCAGAGATATGGAAAAAAAAGTAAAGGAGCAATATAAATTGGCTAAACGTGCAAAAAAAGAAGGAAACGACACGCTCGCAAGGAAATATATTGAGTCTAGAGTCAGATATCAAAAATGGCATGCTGCACTTGAATCGTATCGAATGAACATTGATGGATTAATAGTGCAATTAAATACTGCAAATAATTATAACACCATGGCAAAACATCTTGGAAAAATGGCAGGAGTTCTTAATGGATTACAAAAAACAATTCAATTGCCTAAATTAAATCAATCAATGCGTGGAATTCAAAATAGCCTAAATCAATTTGATATTATTGGGGAGTTAATTGAGGAAGGAATAGATGAGGCCTTTGTTAATACGGAAGTAAAAACTTCCGAAATTGAAGATGGTTTAGCAGAATTAGATGCTGAAATTGGGGTTGAAACAGGTCATTCATTAAAAAGACCCGCATCAGGAAAAGTTTCCAAATTGGAAGATGAAATTAGGAAATTAAAGGGAAAAGAATAGGTGAGATCTCATGGCAATGAAGAAATTCATCAAGTTTATTAAAGGAAAAGGAAACTTAGAAAAACTAATTTTAAATATAGATATTTTTACAAAGAATTTAGATCGTCAAAGAAAATCTCTTTTAGCAGAAGCAAGAAAAAACTTCGATCGAGCTCGCGAGTACAGACTTGAGGGAGAAGATGATTCAGCAAAATTATACTTAGAGCATTATGTTAGAAATAAAAAAATGGCTTTTGGAGTCGATCGTTATAGATTGAACATAGTAAATTTATTGAATCAATTGAAACAAGCTCAGGCTCACAATCAAACTGCCTTAGCTTTGATGAGCATTCAACAAAATTTAGCAGGAATGCAAGAAAATTTAGAATTACCTACATTACAAGCATTAATGAGTGGCATCAACCAGACTTTTCAACAATTTAAATTATCTGGGGAATTAATGCATGAAAGTATGGAACAACAACAAAAAGTTGATACTCAAGTTTCTGATGAAGATCTACATTCCGCATTTGCTGAATTAGATGCAGATATTGGTCTAGATACAGGTGTAAGTCTCGCTAAACCTGCAGATGGAAAAGTCACAAAATTGGAAGAAGAAATTAAGAAATTAAGAGAAGAAAAATAATATTAGTGCTTTTTTACTAAAATGAAAACTATTATAAATATTACAAGCATCAAGAAAGTTGCCAATTGGGATTGGTCTGCTTATATTAAATGCATAGTTTGTAATTTACCCATTAAAAAAGAGCATTTATCAAATGCATTAAAATGTCCTCATTGCAACGGAATAGCACATAGTGATCATTTAATAGAATGGATTAAAATGAAGGGTACGTGTCCATATTGTAGAAAAAGATTAGGAAGATCTAAATTATTAAACGCTATTTGAATAATAGACTAAAATCCGTTAATTTATTAAAAGATCAAAAATTAAATATTACAAATTTTTTATTTAATTAAAAAATACAATGGAGTATAAATCATATGAATATTAAAATAGTTTCCGCAATAGGTGGGGACACATTAGATATGAATATTGATAAAACGATCAATATTCAAGCATTAAAGGAAAAAATTACAGAAATAAAAAGGATCCCGATTCATATCTACGTTTTAGCTTATCATGGTAGCGAAATTACCGATACTACAACTACTTTGGAAAAATTGGGAGTTATTGAAAACGATAAAATTTATTTAATTATGAGAACCGAAGGCGGATAAATTAATGCTAAGCGATGAAGATTTTTACGCACGTTTAGCTGAAGAAGCAAGAATTTTGGAATTAGAAGAGCCAGGATTTAAACCAGTTGAAGGTGATTTAAGACGTTGGAGAGGTTTTATACTAGGAACTGGAATATATAATGGAGCAGTTTTTCAAATTGAAATTGAAATCACGAGAAAATTCCCTTTTGAAGCTCCAAGATTTAAATTTTTAACCAAAATTTTTCACCCTAATATAATAAATGAAAAAATATGTGTAGGTATATTTAACAAGGATTGGATCCCAACAATGACTGTAAGCGGAGTTATTGAAGCAATCAGGAATCTGTTGTTATTTCCAAACCCTAATTCTCCATTAAATAGAAAAGCCGCTAATCTTCTTAAAACTGATAAAGAAAAATATGAAAAAATAGTTCATAATTATGTACAAAAACATGCTACTTGGGAAAAACTTGAGGAAGCCAAGTGAACTAACTTGAAAATTGAAGAAAAAAGACGATATGATCGTCAATTTCTATTAAAAGATTGGGATCAGCAAAAAATTTCGCGCGGTAGAGTCTTTATTGCCGGTATGGGTGCAATTGGGTGTCCAAGTGCAATAAATCTTGCTCTTATGGGAATGGGAACTATAATAATTTGTGATTATGATACAATCGAAATTTCGAATTTATCGAGACAATTATTATTCTTGGAAGATGATATTAATCAATTTAAATCAAAGGTTGCAGAAAGAAAATTAAAAGAATTAAACCCAAATATTAACGTTATATCTTATAATAAAAAAATCGAAGAGTTAGATCCAGAAATTTTTGATACTGTCAATATATTAATTGATGGTTTAGATAATTTTGAAGCTAGAAGATATTTAAATTCTATTGCTATTGATAAGAAAAAACCATTAATACATGCAGGTACATATGGTTGGTATGGCAATGTTCAAGTCGTAATTCCATTCAAGACTGCTTGCTTACAATGTCAACCCTTGATACCTGAAAAGAGGTTAAGCAAACCCTGTACTCCTCCTGGAAAAATCAGAAAAAAAGAAATAATCGAAGAAAAGGAGCACTTTCCGTCAATAAATACTGTTTCAATGATATTATCTTCTATTCAATGCCAAGAAGCTCTAAAAATTCTTCTGGGTATTGGAAAAATAATGGAAGATTTTCTTTTTTATGATTCATTATCTCAATCATTTACTTATATGCCTTTAAAAAAGAATAAAGATTGCATAATTTGTGGTGAAAAAAGATTAAAATCTAATTTATTTGCAGTTGAAAAAGGGGAAACTATTAATGATGTTAAAAAACGATTAATTGTGACTTTTAACCTTGATAATGAAATAAAATTAATGCTTAAAGGAAAAATTTTAAATGATAATGCTATAATTGAAGATAATGAAGTTAAAAATGATGATTTTTTATTCATTTATAGTAAAAATATGCCCCGTCCTTTAAAAATTCAATTAAAATTTAGTTGATTTCTTTGTTTTTTAGTTTAATTTATAATAAAGATGGCGCTGAGAGTGGGATTCGAACCCACGCGTGGAAGAACCACACAGGCTATCTAAAAGACTCCAGGCCTGCGCCGTACCGCTTGGCTATCTCAGCATCCTAATAATTAATTAGCACACAAGATACATTTATATCCTTTCTTACCAAAAACTTTCACACTTTTAAATATTGTTTGCAAATGGGAAATGACACGTGCATGTTGTTTCGGAACCACGATTTGGTAATTACCTTTATCAGATAAAAAATCTGGGATGGATTGATTAATTTTTTCAATTTTTTTAATTCCGATGGTATATGGTAAGTTTGAAATTATTAAATCAAACTTCTCTCCTTGAAATTTTTCAAAAAAATCGCTTTTTACTCCGATTGCATTAGTAATATTATTTAATTTAATGTTTTCTTTACACAACCAAACAGCACGTTCATTAATATCAGCTAAATATACCTTACATTTTGGGCAATTATCAGCAATCACAATTCCTAATACTCCATACCCTGCACCTAAATCTAAGACCTTTCCTTCATCGGGTAATTTTAAATTCTCTATTAAGATTAAGGTTCCCTTATCAATCTTTTTCGGAGAAAATATCCCCGATGAGGTAACGAATTGATATGTATGAGTCCTTAAAAAAACCTTTAATTTGAATAATTTGATATCTGAATTAGGTTTCTCGGAAAAATAATGTTCAAAAGACATTAAATCATTTCATCTCATTTATATTCATTCCAAGATGGATAAGTTCTTTTATTCATAATGACTCGTTCGGTTTTTATTAAAATTCCATGATCTATTTTTAATATTTCACTTGTAGTTTTTAAGGATCTACCCAATGCAATTAATTCGCCCTTTAATGAAAGTATAGCTACTAGTTCCTTCTTTTTAATCCCCGTATCTACTTTTAAAATCCCCGGTGCTGCAAGTGATGCCCCATGACAGATTGCGTCTATAGCAGAATCTCTTATCACTACTTTAGCAAGGTGACTTATACCTTGTTCTATGGGGAGAATCATTTTTTTCAAGTATTTTTCTTCTAAATCTTCTTTCCAAAATATATAACCGTCCTTTAAATCGTGTAACGTAGTTAATGTCTCATCTTCTTTAAAGCATGCTGTTCTTGTTCTCCTTAATTCTGCCATGTGTGCTCCAACTTTTAATGCCTCTCCAATATCACTGCAAATTTTTCTAATATACGTCCCTGCTTGACACCCTACTCGCATTAAAACATTTTTTTCTGCAATTTCTAAAACATCCAAATAATATATTTTACGAGTTCTCAATCTTCTTTTTACAGATGCACGAATGGGTGGCCTTTGATAAATTTCCCCAACAAATTCATTACAGACATTTCTTATTTTATTTTCAGGTACTTCTTGATGTAATTTCATAATGCAAACATATTCTTTCCCTGCCAATAACAAGCTTTGGAGAATTTTTGTACCTTCTTGGAGTGCTACTGGCAGAATTCCAGTTACCTTCGGATCTAAAGTTCCTCCATGACCCGTTTTCTTTATTTCCAAAATCTTTCTAACCCAAGCAGCAACTTCGTGAGAAGTTGGACCCGAAGGCTTATCTAAATTAATAATCCCATATATGAATTGTTCTTCAATCGTTCGTTCTTCAGGAGCCTTTCCATATTTAGGATCTGTTTGATCGTCTGCTTTAGTTATTAAATTACGTTTTTTATCTGCAGGTAATGAATGATTCTCCATTTTAATGAGGCATCTCAATTTAGTGGTTTTTTACATTGGGGACAAAATATTGTAGATGGAGGTGAAACAAGATTACAATTAGGACAGGTAATCCATTTAGGAAACCAATTAAATAAGTTCAAAATCAATTTTTCGTTATCTTTTGCTTGAACTCCTGTTTTTTCATCATTTGCAAGAAGATTTTCTCCTCCTACTGCAATTACACGCCCTTTACCAAAAATTGAAACCCCAATCATTGGTTTACATGGAGGTGTAGAAGAAGGATTTGAAAAAGCTATAGGTTCTGCATTTTTAGATAAATTTAGGGAAGAGAATCGAGGTAATACAACTTCATAGACATTTTCTGTGATAGGATGCTCAACAAGTAAATCAATAATAGGTGCCCAATCCCATTCAGATGAATCAGGAACAGCATGTTTTTCTTTATCTTCAATATATTCATCAAATGAGATGCCGAATAAGCTTTCTAAAGCATAATTATAATCTCTTTCCATGCCAATATATTGATTTCCTATAACCATTAAACCTCTTCCTTCTCGAACGAATTGCCCAATCGCACGAATTTCCCCTGGTTCTATTATTGATTCACCAGAGCTATTTGCTCCAGTTACAAAAATATCAAATTCCCGCAATGTTGTATAAGTTATCGGACCTTTTGTAATTTTATTAATATTAAATCCATTACTTGTTAAAATTAAAAGAAAACGAGAACGAGCTTCATTAATCCACTTTCCAGGTTCTCTCGTTTCATCAAATAATACTTTTAATTCCCTTTTAGGTCCCATATCTTGTATTGATTTTTTCTCTTCTTGAACAAATTTTGGAAGTTTTTGAGAATGTAAAACCATCTTGATCCACAAGCATTCATTTTATTTTTAATAATTGAATTTGGAGTAAAGTAATAAATTCTTTTCTCAAAATCGAAGAAATTATATTCAATTTCAAATTATTATATGTGGAGTATTATGCCTGAATTACCTGAATTGGCAGTAATTATCAATTTCTTGATGGAAAAAATTGTTGGAAAGAAAATAACCAATATTAGAATTTTTAATTCAATTTGTATCAGGACAGGAAAAGATGAGTTTATAAGGGATCTAAAAAACAAACAAATCAAAAAAATAGAGAGAATTGGTAAAAATCTTTTATTTATTTTAAATCAAGCGTTTATTTCTTTTAATTTAATGCTGACTGGAAGGTTGCAATATCTAGAAACAAGTCAAAAAATGGAAAATAAAATTCATTTTGTCTTTCAATTTGATGATGGATCCGAAATCAGATATTATGACCGAAAAAAAATGGGAAAGATTCATCATTTTAAGGTAATTCCTCAAGATTTTTATCCCAATTCTCCCGATATTATGGAAATTGATAAAAAAACATTCATTACACGATTTAAGAAATTTTCTCGATCACCAATAAAAGATATATTGATTAATCAGCAATTTGTACTTGGAATTGGGAATGCTTATAGTGATGAAATCCTTTTTGCAAGTGGAATTCATCCATTAAAAAAAGGACAAGAACTTTCTGATGATCAAATATCTTTAATTTTTCTAAATTGTCAAAAAATTCTGCAAAATTCAATAAATATCATTAATTCCAATTTCACTGGTAAAATTGAAGAGTACAATAGGGAATTCATGGCAATTCATGGCAAAAAGGGTGCTCCTTGTCCAAAATGTGGTAAAGAACTAAGCTCAATAACTGCAAATAGAAGAATTCTTAATTATTGTAGGAATTGTCAAAAATAATAAAAAAATCGAAAAAATAAAAAATAGACGGAATTAAAAAAGTTTAACAAAAATAGAAAAGAAAAAAATAATTTCTAAGCTCGAGGCTTCAAATCTTTAACTACACCAACACCAACTGTTCTGCCAGAATCTCTGATAGCGAATCTACCAAGCTGTGGAAAGTCGCTTAATTTTTCTATGCATAAAGGTTTAACGGGTTTCATCTTTACAATTCCGCCTTCGTCTTGTTTGAGGAAATCTGGCTTGTCTTGAATGGGTTGACCTGTTTTTGGGTCAAATTTTGAAACAATTTCCATGAACGTGCATGCAACTTGTGCTGTATGTGCGTGAATGACTGGCGTGTAACCAGCTGTTACAGCAGTTGGATGGAATATGATTATAAGTTGTGCGGTCATTTCCTCAGCAACAGTTGGCTTTTCTTTAGTTAAACCAACCATGTCTCCACGTTTTATATCTTTGACAGCTAGTGCTCTTATGTTAAATCCAATATTATCCCCAGCTTCAGCTTTTTGCATCTGTTTATGGTGCATTTCAATAGAACGACATTCTGTTTCCTTACCAGAAGGCATGAAAACTATCTTATCTCCTACTTTTAAAACGCCTGTTTCAATTTTTCCAACTGGAACAGTTCCTATACCCGTGATTTTATAGACATCTTGCACTGGAATACGTAAGGGTTTATCAATTGGTTTTTCAGGAACTTGTAAGTTATCTAAAGCTCCAACGAGTGTCAGTCCTTTCCACCAAGCCATTTTCGGTTCTGGTTTATCTAAATTGGAACCAACGTATCCAGACATAGGTAAATAAGTAACTTTATCTCTTGGGAAGGGGATTCTATCGCAAAGTCTTTGAATTTCTTCCTGAACTTCTTTATATCGTTCTTCACTATAATTTACTGATGGATCATCCATTTTATTGATAGCTACAATTAATTGACCAATACCTAATGTCCTTGCAAGATAAGCATGTTCAACAGTCTGACCACCAGCGGAAATCCCTGCTTCAAACTCTCCTCTCTTTGCGCTGACTACTAAGATGCAAGCATCCGCTTGGCTAGCTCCAGTAATTGCGTTCTTGACAAAATCTCTATGCCCTGGAGCGTCAATGATGGTAAAGTAATAATTGTTAGTATCAAATTCACGAAAAGCTAAATCGATTGTGATACCACGTTCTCGCTCTTCTTTTAATCTATCGAAAACGAATGCATATTTCCAACTAGCCCTTTCAAGTTTTGAAGAAAGTTCTTCCATTTGTCGCATTTCTCGATCAGTAATTGCTCCTGTAACGATTAATAAATGTCCCATTGTGGTAGATTTGCCGTGATCAATGTGTCCCATAATAACCAAGTTCAGATGTGGTTTGTCAGTTTTTTTCGACATAATTACTCACCTTTTAATTTTTCAATATTTTTTATATATTTTTTATCTGATTACCCCAAATTAAGATTAATTCTCCAATTCGGTGAATCTCAGGTATTTGTTATTTCATAAAATCGAAATAATCATGAAATTTTTTAATTTTTGAATGTTAATTAAGAATTTTTAAATTTTATTCTATTTAATTCTCATTTTTTAGATCAATATCAAGAAATTGGTTAAAAAATTTGTTATATAAATTGTAGATGCATAAATAATTACTTGTAAATATAAACATTTTTAGCGTGCTGATTGTGCTAACCGCTCTTTCTCTTCTTTTCTCCTAACTGCATTACTTTTAGAGTCATTCTGACTAGCTGTAATTAATTCTTGTGCGATAATTTCTTCAATTGTGAGTGGATTATTAAAACTTGCTCTAAAACTTCCCTCTACTAAGAATTTTAATGCTAAATCAACTCTTCTTTGAGGTGCAATGTCAACTGCTTGTTGATAGACGATTCCACCGTAACTTATACGTGTAGTTTCCTCTCGTGGTGCAGCAGCTATTACGGCATCAATCAAAATTTGAATGGGGTTTTTGTTAGTTCTTAAAGAAATCAACTCGAGAACATTTTCGACTATTTTTATAGTTTTTACTTTTTTACCAGAAATAATTCCCGTTTTTCGACCACCATTCTTTCGCTTACTCAACCCTGGAACCATTAACCTATTTATAAATCTTTCAAGTATGTTAACATTTGATTTCCTAAATCGTTTATGTTCATGGCGTCCATGTGAGTGCGGAATTATCATGGGAACCGTGTTAATATACCTTTGAAGACCTAGGTCTTTTACTTCTAAATCATCGACTGACCATTTGCCGAAATATTTAATGTCTTCCATAGTCTGCACCTTTTTATAAATCTAAACAATACATCATATCATAAATTTCTTGATAGGCAAGTATTTTCAAGTTTATTTATTAATTTTTTTAATTTATTTACTTGACTCATTAAAAAATTCTTGATATATATTTCATCGTGGATTAAATCCACTCTTTTTAAAATTTTTTGCTCTAAAATTTTTGATGCTCATTTTTCATTAAAATTATTTTTAGATCATTAATTGAATTATTTAATTTGTTTATTATTGAAAATATTTTCTAAATTTTTCCAAAAAATAAAAATAATAAAATCAAAAAAACCTTTTTTTAAATTTTACTTTAGGTAATCAATTCATAATATCGGGATGTTATCTTTAGAATTACGAACAAGATATTTACATGTCATTCAATAATATATTTTCTTCTTGGTTCTGTTACCTCAAGTAAAATTTTGGAAGTTAATAACATGAATTCTAATAATTATGTCCCAAAATCACAGCTATTTGATAAATTACTTTCCGACACAATGTCTAAAATAAAATCTGGTAGTATAATGATTTTGGATGAGAATGGATTAAAAATAGCAGAAAAGCATGAGGGAGTTACCAACAATGATCCCATTTGGGGAATGGCAAATCGCTTGATTCATGCTGGTGAAAAAGCGTTACGAGAACTTTCAGAACAAAACATGCTCAATCAAACGTTCGAAACGGATAATTATTATTTAGTCTTGGGCTCTATTAATAAACAGATGACATATGCAATATTAAATCCAAAAACAGCCAAACAATCTCTTGGATTATTACGATTACATGCCCAATATTTAAAGAAAGAGTCAAAAGAAATTCTTAATGTTTGATTTTTTTTCTTTATTTTAATTCTATTTCTATAAAGACGTCTTCAGGAACCCTAATACGCATTATTTGTCTCATTGTGCGTTCGTCGGCGTCTATATCAATCAATCTCTTAAAAATGCGTAGTTGCCATTTTTCCCACGTGTTTGTTCCTTCGCCACAAGGTGATTTTCTGACAGGAACTACTAATTTTTTTGTTGGTAAGGGTATTGGACCTGAAATGCGAACACCAGTTCGCTGGACGATTCTTCCCACTTGGTTGCATATATCTAATAATTTATCTTGATTCGTTGATGAGAGTCTAATTCTTGCTTTTTGTACCATTTTATCTCACTTTTTGTAACAATTTTTTATTTTTAAACATTTTTATACTTGAATCTTTATTCTTTCTTTCATGAATTCCAATTTATTTTCATTTTCAATTAATTTTATTAAATCTTCGTCAGAAATTCCTTTTTTAATCTTTAATAAGTCCATTGTTGGTTCTAGTTGTTTCATGTTGGCTCTTCTTCTTTTAACTTTAGAAACTTTAGGCGGTCCAGTAATTAGAACATAATTTTTATCCATTTTATCAATTATTATGCATTTTCTTCCTGCTTCTCTTCCTGCTATTTTAACACATATTCTTCCAATATCATATGCCATTTTTTTCACCTTTTTTGTTTTTAATGAATTCTTCAATTATTTTTTTAATTATTTCATTTATTCCATCAATTGTCCACTTTTCGGTATTGATAATCACATCATATATTGTCAAGTCTTCAATATTAATATTATATGATTTTAAATATCGCATTTTTTCGCTTTGTTCCCTTGCTATTGTTTCAATTTTTGCTTTTTCTAATGGAAAATTATCTCTAGTTGCAATCCTTTTAACTCTTATCTCTAAAGGAGCCGTTAAAAAGATCTTTAAATCAGATAATTCTCCAGATTTCCATGCTGCTAATTGGCTGTCAATAATGCAATTACCTTCTTTGGCTTTTTTTGTAATCAAATCATCAAGTTCGCTGTCAATTTCTGGATTATTTTCACAATATTTGCTAAATGTTTCAAGATCCATGTTTTTCTGATTTGCTAATTCTCGAAATATTTCACCAATGGATATATATTTTAATTTAAATTGCTCTGCTATTAGTTTTGCTTGAACACTTTTTCCTGTTCCATGCAATCCAGCAATAGCAATCACAAGATTCAATTAAAATCAACTTTTATTCATTAGTTCTAATTGATTCTTTTAAAGCCTCTTTCAAACAGCTAGGACACAAGTAGCCACCATACATCCTGGTTGTTCTTTTTTTAACTTTAGACGTATTTTTCATTTGAACATTATTTTTTATCGGTGTGCCATGTATTTTCTTTTTACATTTAGCGCATTTAGCTCCTGATGGATTTTTAACTTCATAATGTAATTTATTTATCCCACCAGGTGTTTTTATTTGCTTCCTGTTTTTGGATCTGGAACGATATCTTGGTTCTGGCAATTTTTTAACCTTTTATTTTTTTTAATATTCACATGAGTTTTTCATTAAAAATCTTTTCGTTTTATAATTGCATAATAATGTTATTAAGAGAAATTTAGTGCATTTTACGTGAGTTTAGTACCCATTAACCGTTGAATGAAAGTATTAAATGTAAATAAGCAAACTGAGTACCATCCAAAATAAAAAAACACGACTCCATTAATTATAGGATTGGGTACTGAAATATCACCAAGCATGACGAAGAAAGTACTTAAAATTGGTACTTTTCCAAGGTTAAATGGAAAAATAGCTGTCGGAGCCCATGCAAATACATATCTGCTCAAAATAGTGAATAATAAGATATAAGGAACAAACGTAAATATGCTGGGTTTTAATCTTTCAGTAGCCATATTTCGTTGTAATTTCTCAATATATTTTTTCTTTCTTTGAACTTTTATCATTAATTTTTTATTGGGTGTCCCTGCTTCTGCGAGTTTTTTAGCCTCCGATTCTTGATTTTTCCATTTTTGCACTTCAAGTTGGTACCTATTTAATCTATTTATATCCGTCACTTTCCTAGTAATTAGATTTGTCGAAATGGATAATCCAAGAGAGACAAATATAGTACTGAAAAAACATAACAAGAAATTCTCATACATTGTTTTTTGGACTATAGGTCTCCAAAATGTTGTAATTAATACTTCGTTTCCAATTACGAAGAAAAAAACGATTAAAAGGGCTATTATTCCGATAATTGCAATTAATACTTTATATTTTGTTTGCACGTTTTTTCACGCCAATTTTTATTCTAAACCTAATAACCCTCTCATCGCTGGATTCATATCTGCCATTTGTTCTTGCGCTATGATTTGATAATATTGGTAGATGATCCCGCATGTGAGCAGAATACCCATCCCAGTTCCTAGCGCTCCAAACATATCCGCAAACCCAGCAATTAATGCGACTAATATACCGCCTATAATGGTAACAGTTGGAATGTATCTATCTAAAATTTTCTCTAACACTCTAGCATTCGGACGAAATCCTGGAATCGAGAGACCTGACCTCAAAATTTGGTGTGATACATCCCTTGGTGCTATACCGGATACATCGATCCATACGCGTGCAAACCATACACATAGTAGAACAAGTATAGACACGTATATGATTGCCCTCAAGGGATCGAGAAGCATATAATCAAGTCCACGTGGCGGTGTCAAATAATAAACAAGGCAACCTGGGTTGGGATCCAAATACGGTGACGTCCCTATATTCGAGGTATCGTAATCCGCAAAGATTCTAATGATTTGAAAGATCAAGTTATTTTGACCTAAAGTCGATCCAGCCGTATATACTAACTGTCCGAAGAACGAAACATTTGCATATAATGCTTGTACCAAAATTACTGGGATATTGCTGACGTACAGTAACTTGATAGGATATTTACCTTTAAATCCTCTATATTTTACATATTGAAGTGGAATCTCTACCCTGACGCTTTCTAACCAAATAACAATTATAAAAACGACAACGGTCGCTCCAAGTCCTAATAATGTCGGCAAATTTGCATTAAAATACTGTAAATTTTCTTGTAAAGAAGCTGCTGGATTCCAAGGTCTCTGGAATGCAATTAGACTGATATCATAATTAGATGTGAATGGAGTGCCAGCTTCTCCTGGAGGCCAATTTGCGGAACTAAAAGTGTTTCCTTGGGCGCCATTAGCAATCACATAAATTAATGCAATAATAATTCCTAACGGCAAATTATCATCTCCCATTGTGTATGCAAACATGCCCCAGATTATGTTCATACATACTCCCGCAGCAATAAAAAGGCTTACACCACTTCCTAGACCCCAACCTTTCTGTAATAATTCATCAAGCAAAATAACTATTATTCCAGCAACAAATAATTGAATAAATATCATCAATGCATTAGGAAAGGTTAATTCTCCATAAGCCCCTGCAGCAATGTAAGCAATTATTTGAACAACTGTTAAAATAACAGCAAGCGCCTTTTGTGCTCCAGTAAATAACACTCTATCTTCAGGATCATTAAAATCAACTCCAATCAGTTTTGATCCTGCCAGCATTTGCATAATGAGTCCCGCAGTAACAATAGGCCCTATTCCTAATTCCATTAATGTACCGCGATTACTAGCTAATAGAACTCTCCACCAAAAAAAGTAGTCAGTTCCTTCAGCTTTCGCAGTTCCATACAAAGGAATGTTGGACATGATTAAGAAAATAATTAAGACGACAGCTGTCCAAATGAATTTTTCTTTAAATGAAACTTCTCTATCTGGTGGTTTAACTTCCGGCATTACTCTTACTAACGGAGATAATGCAGTTAGAAACTTTCCAGCCATGTTTTATTGACACATCACTTTAATGTATTTGAAGGGATACACTGACCTCCAGCATTTTCAATCTTCTGAATTGCAGATTTTGAAAACGCTTTCGCAGTTATTTTAAGAGCTTTAGTAATGGTGCCTTTACCTAAAACCTTTTCAAATCCGAATTCTATGAGATTAAGGTCATTTGAATTATTTTTAATTGCTATTGTTTCTAAATCTTCAACATTAACTATTTTCATTTTATGCATGTAGAATGGAGGTCTTTGAAAACCTTTTTTTCCATAATAATCAGGTTCATATTTTACTATATAACTCCATAAATGTTTTTGACCACCAGTATATTTGCCTTTTCCTCCTCGTTGACCTGCTTTCCTATGTTGACCTATTTTACCATATCCGTGTTCTCTAGAACCACGAAATTTTAATCTTCTCTTGGGAGTTCTTTTCGTTTTCATTTAAATCATCGTCACTATAACATTCTTTTTACTAATTCTTCAACCAATTCCTTTCTATTTCCTAGTTCGCCAAAATCTCCAAAAGGTCTCTTTTTCGTATATTTAAAACCTTTTCTAGGTGGATGTAATCGAAAAACGCGTTTTAAATGAGGTAAATTCTTAATTTCGACTTCAAATTTAAGAAAAGCTTTAGCAAGCTCGTCAATGTTTTGATATTTTGTATATGTTCTAACATATTCATCGTTAAGAGGTTGATTACCAACTAATCTTGCTCGTTTTTTGAACAAATGTAGGCAAATATTTTCATCTAAGATACCCCAAGTCACGTAATCTTTGACTTTTTGAAGCATTCCTATGTAACTTTTTCGATTATCTATGACAACCGCGTGATTCACCCTGTTTAAATTCAACATTTTTAGGGTATCTGCAATATCATATTTCACGCCCACTCGACCTCTTAGTCGAATTACAATTAACCTTTGATTTCTATCCGTACTTATAGAATTTGAATTCATCTTTCCCAATCCCATTCTGGAGACATAACATTATAAGTATCTTTTAGAGCATTAAATGTTGCTTTAGCGAAATTAACTGTTGCTTTCGTATGTCCTCTTGATTTAGACCAGACATCGTTTATTCCAGCTAGACGGAGGACAATAGCAGGTGTTTTTGCTACAACTAAACCAACACCTTTTGGGGCAGGGTATAATTCAATTCTCACGCTACCTGCTTTTCCAAAAACCTTAAATGGAACTGAATGTGCTTCATTACAACCACACTCCCAACTACCACATCCTCGCCTAACTGGTGTGATATTTAATTTAGCTTGGATGATTGCTGATCTTATTGCAGGACCAATTTCCACATTTTTTGCTTCTCCAATTCCAATATAACCATTACCTTGTCCAACAACAACTGTTGTTTTAAATTGAGATTTTTCGCCTGCATCTGTTTGTTTTTGAACAAGATTGATATCTAAGACTTCTTCTTGTAGATTTGGTAATAGAATATCAACAATTTCTGATTCTTTAATAGTGTATAAATTTGCAAAAATTTCATCAATTGAAGTGATATAATTATCCTTAACTAATTCTCCTAATTTTGTTTTAGGCTTCCATCTTTCTAATAAATCATCTGAAATGAATGTTTGCCTTTTCTTTTTATCTTTTTGAGCAGCCATTTAATTTTCAACTCTATTTTATAAAATTTACTTAATATTCTTGTCTATTTTTTGTTTGATTTCTTTAAATTTACTTGAAATTTGTTTTGGATCGAATTTATTCTTTAATAATTTAGAAAATTGTTTCTTATACAAGCTTTTATCTTCTTCTTCTAGTTTAGCAGCATAATCAACAATATGTTTTCCAATTATTCTGTCTTCTGATGGAAAAATCTCCTCTCCATGAGGTATATCAAGACCTGCATCCAATGCACCTTTTAGAACAGCAAATAATTTAGTATTAGCAATTGGGCGGTAAATCCCAATATCCAAAATAGCAGATTCTATTTTATTTTTTAGTGCTTTTTTTCCTATTAAATATCCCGTTAAATAAGCTGCGGGAGTGTTTGATGTATTGTATTTCCAATCATAATTTTTACTTAATTCACTTGTATGTGCTTGAATTATTATTTTATCACCCGTCATTTCAGCATTAATGATTTGAGCCTTAATATGCTTTAACGATTTTCTAACCACTAATCTTGGTAATTCCGATGTTAACAACCTTTTTCTATAATAATAATTAGTTTTTCCTTGTCTTCTTCTTCGAAATTTAACTCTATATCTTGGTCCATCAGCCATTTTTATCTTCTCATCATTTTATTTTCTTTTATAAATCTATGTAAGTGAGCGATACTTTTAAAAGTACCACCGTTTGCATATCTATATAATCTACGATATGAACTAACAGCTATGTTTTTATTTTCCCTCAATTTCCTCAACTCTCTCCGAATAGCTCTTATTTTGGTCATCCAAGCTTGTTTTTTAGGCATGTACGTCGTTGCCTTACCTTTTCTACTACCTTCTCCTCTTCTTTTTCCTAGCTTCTTTTTCTCTGCAATAATACGTGCTCGAACTCTAGAAACTCCAATATCATATCTTTTTTTAATTGCTCCTTCGTGAATCAAGCTTCTGATATCATTCCTCGTAATAGCAATTGAAATATCTTCAATCCGTTCAGGGTCAAACCAAATTCTATTTTGACCAACTTTTAATATTCTTGCTGCAAGTGCTCTTTGAATATCAACTTTCATCATCTTGCACCTCATTTTCTTCTTCTTTTTCTTCTTCAAGAGCTACTTTATAGTCTGCTGAAAAAGGTAATTTTTCTTCAACGACCATTTTTCCAGGATTGGAAACTAATATTCTTTTTTGATCTGCCAATTCTAGAATTATTCTTCTCTTTTTAATACCAATCGTGCTTGAAATCTTAATTATTTGATTTTTTTTATCAATCTTATCTAAATCCTGAATATTATGAATTAAAACTTCTTCTAATCCTGTTGGGTGAAGTCCTCTTACTTTTTTTGGACCTCTATATCCAATGTTTGGACTTTTGATGATCCCTTTTTTCTTTCGACGTACTTTACTGTCAATACCTTGTGCTTTTCTCCAAGAAGGACTTACACGTTTATAGCGCCAGCTTTCATATCTTTTAAAAGTAGGTCTTTTCTTCTTCTTTTCTTCTCTTAGCCGAAGCAATCTATCTTTTTCATTCAATTTTTTCCATTCCGATTAGAATTTTAAATTCCATATGACAGTTTCATTTAATAATTTCTGATATTGAAAGATGCCGTCCTGAAAAGTTCTCGGATCTTTATTTTTTATCTTGCAAGTTTTTCTAATATTTGCTGAAGTTTGTCCTGCTTCTTCTATATTAATACTTTCAACTACAACATCGTCTCCATCAACTTTTACTTTTGTATTTTTCCCAAATATTAAAGCTCGTCGTGGAGCTCGTTCGCCCAAGAAATTTTCAATAAGAACTTGATTACCTTCTGTTTTAACAGTGATTGGAAAATGAGAGTATACAATTTTCATTTTGATAATATATGGACCATTCAGTACTCCATCAACCATGTTTTTAACGTGAGCTGCTAAAGTATTGACTAAGGCTCGCTCTTTTCTTTTAGGAAACGCGCATGAAAAGAGGATAGCCCTATCTTTAATTTGTATATCAATTTTTCTGGCATGAGAAAAATCTTTTATTAATTCACCTAAAGAACCCTTAACTGTCAAGATTTTTTCCTTTAATGTGAAATCAATGTTTTTTGGGAATTCATATGATTGCTCGATATAATCTTGTTTAACCATCTATAAAACCTCTTAGTAAACGTATGCTATTAATCTACCACCAATTCCCAATTCTCTTAATTCATTATGTGAGACTATTCCTTGTGAAGTCGAGACAATTAATAATCCAAAATTTCTTGCAGGCAAAAATTGACTTTCCCATTTTTCTATCTGGTTTTTCTGTATAGGATAGCGAGGTTTTATAACACCTGCTTTGTTAATTCGCCCTAATAATTGAACCATAAATTTTCCAGATCTACCATCATCTATAAATTCGAATTCTCCAATATATCCAGCTTTTTGCATTATTCGAAGAACTGCTGCAATTATTTTAGAAGCAGGATGAATTATTACTTCTCTTTTTCCAATTACTTCACAGTTCTTTAAATTTACGAGCGCATTTGCTAAAGGATCTAATAATACCATTTATTTTTTTCACCATTTTACGAATATTTTTTAAAACCTAACTTGCTTGCTCTTTCTCTAAAACATCTTCTACAAATGAATAAACTATAAGAACGAATTAAACCCCGGTGGGTTCCACATATCCTGCAAGATCTACTTCCTTTTCCGAATTTTTGCTTTGCCATTTAAATCTATCACCAATTTAATAATATGAAATTATATGTTGTCTAATATAACTAACTCCAAATTCATCTTGAAGAAAGGTCATCGCCTCATCTTTTTCCATTTTGTGCCTTTTTGGAATCTTTTTTCTTCTATAACTCCTTTTTGAAATTCGATGCCCTCTTCTATTTATATTAACACATATATCCATTCCAAATATGCCTAGTTTTGGGTCATATTGAGTACCAGGAATTTCTATATGTTCTTTTACACCAAATGCAAAATTACCTAAATCATCAAATGCACCAACTAAAATTTGATTTTCGTGTATTTCAAGCGTCTTTTTAAGAAATTCCACAGCTTGTTCACCTCGTAATGTTACGATAGTTGAGATTGGTTCATATTTTCTAATTCCCCAACCACGAATAGTTTTTCTGGAATTTCTTTTTACAGGTTTTTGCCCGGTCAAGGATTCCAATACATTCATTGCTTTTTCTAATTGTAAACCACTTGCACCAACTCCTACATTTACAGTAATTTTTTCTATTCTAGGCTTTCTCATTGGGTGTTTTGACCAATTCTCGTGAAATTTCTTTCTAATTTCATTAGAAATTTCTACTATGTTATCTTTCTCTTCGTCCATTTTTTTGCCCACTTCTTTTAATTAGGTAACGAAATATCTGGTTTTGCTCTTCCTATTATGAATCCATATTCCATAAGAGTTTGAAACTTTTCTTCGTCGTCTTGTAGGGTAATTGTACTTGCATTTGCTCCAAATCTTTTGTTTATCTCAATAATTTTTCCATGTTTACCTAAAAATCTTCCAGATTGAACAATTACTATTTTATTCTCCTCAAAAGAATAATGATCTAAAATTTTTTGATCTGGAAGTGAAATTTTCAAGACATCCTTCGTTTTAAATTCTAATTCTTGTAAAGGATCCTTATCTTCTTCAGAATCTGGCTCCTTTATTAAAATATTTTTTCCATCGTGTAAATTTAATTGTAAAATGTTTCCTTTTAATATAGTCTTGTTAATAATTTTACATAATTTAAAATTCTTTTCAGAGGAATTGATTTCAAGGGGTAGTAATCCTTTCCGTTCAAAGGGAACTATTCTATAATATTTTTCAATTTTTGGGATCTCAACTATATCCATTAATCCTACAGGAAAATTGAGTTCTTTTCTAACTCTACCATCAATTAAAATATTATCATTTGATAAAATATATTTGACTTCCCTTCTAGTTTCTGCCAGCTTCAAAACATCTCTAATTAATACACCTAAAGGTATGCAATTCTCTCTCGAATGGGGACCCGGCATTGGCCTATATGACCATTTAGCTTTTTTCCTTAAAATTGGCCAAAATTTTGGAGCTGCCATTCTTTTTAGGTATTTACTCTGTCCTTTTCTTGTCATTTTATTTATTTCCTAAAAATTATTTGATTATTACTTCTTTAATTTCTCTTTTTCTTCTTTCTATTATACCTTCTCTATATTTATCATCTTTTAATTTAGTAATCATCAATTTTGAGGGATGAACAGGTAAATCGAATTCTCCTCCACCTTTTTTTTCGATTTTTGCTCCATCAATAAAAACTTGTATCTTTTTCCTATCTATTTTAGTAACTTTCCCTTCGATATCCTTGAATTCGCCATTAATTACCATAACATGATCATCTTTTCGAAGTGGAAGTCTTTTTACTCCATGTTGTTCTACTAAATCACTCATTAATTTTACATTAAATAATCTTGATGTTTTATGATTTGGAGCTGTATATAATCTTTTACGTTGTTTTCCTGGAGATTTTGTTTTTATCTTCCTCATTTTTTAAACCACACTACTAGAAACACTTGATAAACGAGGCCATCTTTCTGCTGCCTCTTTGGCAACAACACCTCTTATTTCGGATCCTTTTGGATCTCCTAAATTTGATGTTACAACAGCAGCATTATCATTAAATTGCATCCAAGTCCCATCTTTCCTTCGAAATGGCTTTCTTTGCCTAATGATAATTGCTGTTACTTTCTGTTTTCTCATTTCTGGTGTACCCTTAACAACACTGCAGACCACCATATCTCCCACGTGAGCTGAAGGAAATCTGTTCAACCTAGTTTTATGCTTCATTACGGAAAGAATTTTTAGAATACGTGCTCCTGAATTGTCCGAACTTTTGATTTGAGCATTGGTTGGTATTGCTCTAGAAGTTTTTGGTAAGATTAATGATGATGTCTTCCTTACTCGCCTTTTTCCCATTTATTTCACCAATACGTGGATTTTATTTCTAATCTTCACCTGTATCTTCACATTCTATTACGACAAATGATTTAGTTTTACTAATTGGTCTGCATTCTGCAATCTTTACTCGTGACCCTTCTATCGGTATTTGACAATCTGGACAATGAGCATGAATTGTTCCATGTCTTTTTTCGTATCTGTTATATTTTTTAATATATCTGAGGTAATTTCTCCTAACGACTATTGTTTTTTGCATTTTAGTTGATGATACAATACCCTCTAGGATTCTACCACGAATGCTCAACTTCCCATGGAAAGGGCAATTTGGATCATCGCAGATTTTTTTTGGAATTTTTACGTCTATTCCTATATCTCTGGTCATTCAAACACCTATATTTTCAAAAATTTTTTTATTCTATCTTCCGGTCTTCCTTTTATGATTTTTCCATTCACAATTACACTTTTTTGTTCTGAGATCTTGAATTTGAATTTAGTAATTTCTTTCACTATATTTTTAATTTTCGAGTTTTCCGTTTCAATTATAAGCATATTTTGGGTTTCATCTATTATTTTACCTTCAATTCCGACTAAATTTGGGTCTTTGGATTCTACTACTGTTACATTTATTCCTATTAATTCATCTTGAACAAAATTTCTTAACTTTAATTTCAATTTCATCTAATTTGCATTATTTTAAACTTTAATTTCATTTTGAATCGTTAATAATCTTGCTAATCTTCTTTTTAGCAATTTCATATTTCCTGGATTCTCGAGAGCGCCACCCGATGCCACCAACGCTCTTTGTTGGCTTATTTCTTTTCTAGTCTCTTCTATCTTCTTTTCCCTTTCGTCTGTACTCATTTTTCTAATATCATCAGCTTTGATTTTTCCCATTTTCGAAACCTTTTATTCATTATTTTCTTCAATTTCTTTTTCTTCTTTCAAGATGATTTCATTGGGTAATATTGCATTTTCTGGTAAATGCATTATTTTAACCTTTACCCCTATGACTCCTTTCTTCATAATTGCATATGCGACTGCTTCATCGACATGTAAATTAGCGGGTTCACCACATTTTGCAACAAATCCTTCTCGAAACTTTTTATATTTTGCTCGATGACTTGTTAATTTTCCGCTAATGGTAATTTCTACACCTTTTGCTCCACTTGATTTTACACGTCGAAGTACAGAATATGCAGCTCTACGGTAATGAGTCCCCTTTTCCAATCTACTTGCAAGTCTTTGAGCCATGACTTTGGCATTTAATTCAGGTACTTCAATTTCAGCTACCTCTAACTGAGGATTTTCAATTTTGAAATTTTCTTCTAAATATGTGGTTAATAACCTGATATTCTTGCCTCTCTTTCCAATAACAAGACCTGGGCGAGCAGCATGAATTATAATTCGGGTTCCTAATGGAGTCTTTTGAATATCTAATTCTGAGTAACCTGCTTTTTGTAATTCATTTTCGAAATATTCATCAATTTGAGTTTTGGTTATTTTTCTGCCAATAAATTGTTCTTTAACGGGCAAATTTTATTTCTCCTCGAGTACAATCTCAATGTGAGTGAGTAATTTATAATATGGACTTGAGCGACTGAATGCTCTTGGAATATTTTTCTTTATAATAGGTCCTCGTGATACAGCAGCATGTTTTATAATTGTTTTATCAATATCTAATCCTTTATATTCTGCATTAGCTTCTGCAGCTTCTAAAACAGTCATAATTTCATTAGCAACTTTTCGTGGAAATTTACCTGCAGACCATTTATCTAATCCCTTTCTGTGTGCAACATGTTTGTTATGTCGTTTGAAAGGAATAGCTTTCTTTAATTCAATAACTTGGAATAAATATTCTTTTGCATCCTCCAATTTTTTACCTTTTATAAAATTACATACTTCTCTACATGCTTTTGGAGAACAACGAATATCTCTTCCACTTGCCTTTGCCGTTTTTTCGGGATCTAAACCCGTAATACTGTATCCATAATTAGGACTCATTACAATATCCTCTAGTCAAATGCATTTCATTGATAATTGGAATATTTACTAAATTACCGTTAAACGCAAATCTAATTATTTTAACGGGACATACTGGCTTCCGCGAGTAGCTCCTATACCTGGGTTTCCATGTGAAACCCTTTTATGTGTTGGGGCATACTCTCCTAAATAGTGTCCAATATGTTCTGGTGTTATTAATATTTCGATAAATTCTTTGCCATTATGTATTCCTACTGTTAATCCAACCATCTCGGGAATAATTATCATGTCTCTATTGTGCGTCCTGACAACTACCGTTTTTCCCTTTTTTAATGCTCTTTTTGCTCGACGTAAATTTTCTAATAACTTCTTCTGTCTTCTAGGTAGTCCTCTCAGTAAGCTCCTTCTTTGTCGTGCGGGGATGAGCTTAATAAATTCATCCATTGGCATGGCAACAAGTTCTTCAAGGGAATAACCTCTGTAAGTGAATTTTCGTACCATTATAACACCAATTTAGTCTTATTTGATCTTATTTTTATTTTTTGATTGTAATCTGATCTCTAATTTGTTTAAAATAGTTTAGTGGCCATTTTAAACGATAGATATTCCAATTCTTTTTAGTATCTCAAATAAAAAAGGTAATTTAAAATTTTTCGTTTTTTTAATTGATCTTAAGAATGGAGAAGAAAAGATATTATGAGTTATATCAAAAATATTTTTCTTATAACTCCAATTAAATCATATTGACTCTTCAATTCTTTCTTAAGCTTGCTAATATCTTTGACTGGAGAAGGATCTACGCCATTTAAAATAGCTAAATAAAAGCTAATATAATCTCCTATTAATATCTTTGAAAAATATTGTGAAAGAATTCCTTCGCCTTCACCTTTTATTTCGACAATTTCATTTACTTTGCCCGAAAATATTATATCTTTAGTAATATTTATTCTATTTTTTGTAGGCAAGCTTTCTAAGTTACTTCTCAATAAAATCAAAATAAATTCTTTCTGAATACTAAGTTTTCTTTCCCAACCAACAACTTCATTATGATTCAATTCAGAAAATACATCCCAGAATGCTAAATTTTTACTATTTTCGTTTAATTGGCACTTTATTCTTCTTGCAACAGCACCAAATCTTGGTGGTGCAAAAATGAGACCTATCCTATTTGAGATTTTTCCTGCAATTTGTTTTGAGATATTCTTTTCAAAAGGAACATCAATGTCTAAATTCTTACGTAATTCCTTCAAATTTGTTAATGTTTCATCAATTTCTTTCGAAAAAAGAGGGATTAAATTGAATTTATTAAGAATTATAAGTAATGGAAAAAATAAATAAGGTAAACTTGCTCTTGGTTGTATATTTTCGGGTACTAATATGATGGGTATTTCATATTTTTTGCAAATTTCATTTAATAATCCATTTGAACTCAAAGCAACTACCATTGCATTTTTTTCAATAGATTCTTTAAATCCATTTAACGTTTCTTCTGTATTTCCCGAATAACTAATTACTATCACTAATGTCTTTTTTGAGACATATTGCGGAATATTATAATCTCTAACGACTTCTATTGGAACAGTAATTTTATCTAATAGGAATTCTTTTAGTAAATCACCACCGATCGCAGAACCTCCCATTCCAATAATAATGATATTCTCGGGAGAGGTATAAATTATATTCATAATTTCATTATTGACTTTCTTTGGAATTATTAAATGCTTTGAGATCTCTATTGCATTCTCGATGGATTCTGGCATCCTTTTTATATCAACATTCATATTAAAAACATCAATTTTTTTGATATCCTCTACGTTATTTAATATTTTTTTTGCTTGCATTTTAAAAAACTCTTTATATTTTATTGAAATAACTTTTATATTGCTTATCTTTTGAAAAAAATTACTCATTCATAAAATTATTAACTTTAATATTGAATTAGAAATATATTTATCGAATAAAAAAACTTTCAAGAATCTAAAGAAAACATTTATAATATTTTCTGACTTAGACATCAAATATAAGCCAGAGCATAAAAAACTTTGATTGCGATGGTGAGGGTTCCATATTTTTTAGAGGAAATTTCACCTTATATTGGCTTAAATTTGGAATATGCTAAGATTCCAGAAGCCAATTATAAAAAATGTATTATAATTGGTAAAAAATTGAATATCTGGTAAAGGTTGAATAAAAATGCAACGCGATAAAATATATGGCGCACTAATATTAGCTTTTTCAGCATTACTCTTGATTTATCTATCCATAGCTGATTGGGCATGGTTATTATGCATGCCAAGGGCAGTACCAAAGGATGTAATAGGCTTTACCCTATTAATCAATTGGGGATTAGTATTTGGCTGGGAATGGTACGTTATTTTCCCTTTATGGCTAGTGACAGTTCTTATCTTTGGCATTGCTGCATGGATTGGATGGACAATGATGACAACACCACCCCCCGTGCCTTTAGAAGAGTTAGAAGAACTTGGATTGGATGATGAAGAAGAAACAGCTTAATTTTTTTTTTTCCTATTCTTTTTCTATTTATAATTTTTTAATTTCAAAAAGAATTTATAATCCATAAAAACGATAATCCTTTAATGAATGTTGGAATTTTAATTCGAGGTGTTTATCCCCAAAATACTGGAGGGCAAGAGCTTCATGGCAACGAGTTAATTAAACATTTTTTAGAAGAACGTGGTAAAATATATCTAATTTCTAACACATTTATACCCAAAATTATTGCTAAAAATAAAAATTTCCATTTTTATAGAACTCCTATTCCAAATATTCCAAAATTTAAATTCATCTTGAAAATACTATTAAATTTTTTGACTTTAATATTAATTCATAAAAAGAATAAGTTAAATGTAATACATGGACACGGAACGCTTGCAGAAGGATTAAGTACAATTTTTTTTTCAAATATTTTCAAGATAAAAAGTGTTATTACTGTTCATGGTGGAGGTGTTTATTCATTTGGAAAAAGATTTCCACGGATAGTTTCATATATTTTAAAAAATGCAAATCAAATAATAGTTACTAACGATTTTTTGAAAAAACAAGTTTCAGAATTTATTGTTTCTGATAAAAACGTGCATATAATTCCTAATTCCGTTTTAATTGATCGTTTTAAACCACTTAATAAAATTAAAATACTAGAGTCTAATTTTCCAAATTTAAAAAATAAATTCATATTACTGACAGTTGCAAGATTAGAAAAAATAAAAAATATAGAATTTTTAATAGAATTAGTTAAAAGTTTAGAAAAATCAATTCCTAATATGAAATTACTAATTATAGGAAAAGGAAATCTTAAGAAATATCTTGAAAAAAAAGTACAAAAATTAGGAATTTCTTCTAAAATTCATTTTTTAGGTGAAATAAATCATATAGAATTACCCATATACTATAATATAGCAGATGTTTTTATCTTATTAAGTAGAATGGAAGGTCAAGGATTAGCAATTCTGGAGGCAATGGCTTGCGGATGTATGGTGATTGCTAGCAAAATTGGAGGAATAAAGAATTCTATAGAAAATGGATTAAATGGTTTTCTTGTAAATTTTGAAAATAGAAGAGAAATTGAAAAATTAATTAAAAAAATCCAGCAAAATCAGGTAAATATCAATGAAATTAAAAAAAATGCACGGAATAAAATCCTTGATAATTTTAATTGGGATAAGAATTTCTCGAAAATTCTTGCAGTATATAAAAAATCTACTTAAAAATACCATATATTTTTAATAATTCCGGGATCTTTAATTCTAAAGAATTATTATTCTTAACAAATTTTCTTGCATTATTTCCTAGTTCTGAATATAGTTTAGGATCGTCCCTAATTCTTTGTATCCAACTTAATGCTTCTTCAGGATTTTTCAGGTCAAATAATATACCAGTTCTCAAATGTGTGATGATATCTTCAAAAGGTTTTATTTTTGATAATAAAACAGGTTTTTCACAAGCCATTGCTTCTAAAACTGAATAGCTTGAACCCTCAATAACACCTTTAAGTTCTTTCGAAGGAATAATAACAGCATTTGCTGAATTATAAATAAAAGGCATTTGATTTCTTGGAAAAGGACTTAATATTTTGATAAATTTCGAAAGATTTTTTTTAATAATTAAAGTTTGTAATTTTTTTTTTTCAGATCCATATCCAAAAATGAAGAAAATTACCTTCAAATCCTTTTTTTTCATCTTTTCAGCCAAATCAATTAAAAAAGGTATATTTGAATATTCGTTCAAGCGTTTAGGAGTTATTAAAATGAAAGAATTTTTGTATTCAGGAAATTTATTTATAAAATAATTTTTTGAAAATTGATATTTTTTAAAGAAATTTGTATCGATATAATTCTCCATGAGATATATTTCGTCTTTTCTATATTTTTTTAAATATTTAAAACGACTTTCTTCTACAGTAATGATTTTAGAACTTTCATCTATTGCTTTTTTTTCAATTTTTTTTAAGAAATCTATTATTTTATCTTGTCTACTTTTCTTTAAGTATAATAAAGTCTCATTAACAAAAAAACCATGTTGAGTGAAAATGATAGGAATTTTGTAAAGCTTTTTTAGAAATAACGCATAAATAACTGCAAGCGGATCTTGTGCATGGATTATATTCCATTTTTCTTTTAAAAAATTTAAAAAAATTGAAATTCTAAAAAAAAATCCTTGAATGATAAGAAATAATAAATAAAAAAATGGAAATATACACGTTCTTAATCTAAAT
>RDOG01000008.1 GCA_011365055.1 Promethearchaeota archaeon | reverse complement strand
ATGGAATATTATTTAATGTTAACCATGAAACTCCCATGGACTCAAAATTGTCAAGAAAAAATATCATTTCTACAGGAATCGGGAGATCTACAAAAATTTTGTAATATTTTTTTTCCAAAATTTTTTTAAATATTATTCAAGAAGTTTGTCTTCAAATTTCTCTTTTTCCCGTTTTTCAATTTCTTCTTCTATTTCAGCGAGTTTAGTTACTTTTTCTTTAAATAAATCTTGAAGATTTTTGGATTCCTTTTTTAAATTTTCAACTTCTTCGCACATCTTTTCTTTTTCATGTTCTTCTTTGTCTAAGTTATCTTTGATTTTAGCTAAATCTTTTATATGTTCTTCTATTTCTTTTTTAAAAGTATTTAGTTTTTCTTCTTCCTTTTTGATATCAGCCTTTACAAGTTCTCTTGATTCTTCGTCTACTTCTTTCATCTTTTCCTTTCTTTCTTTTAAATATAATTCTCTTTTTTCCCTAATCTCTTTTTCTCTTTCTAATTCTTCCTCTTTAGGTTTTAAATCTTCTTTCTTCTTTATTAGAATGTGTTCCATATTAGCAATATCAGATTCTAATTTTTCTAATCTGATTGTTTTTTTCTTCAAATCTTCTACTATCTCTTCAATTTCGATTTTTTTACTTTCCAATCTATTCCTATCTATCTCTAACTTATCCATATCTATTAATCGTTCAATATGATCAACAAATCTTCTTATTGATTGTAATTTTTTGTCTTGATCTTCTGTTCTATCCATAAAAAGAGCTAAATTACTATTTTCTCCTGCTTTTAATATCACTATAACCCTATCTTTTGTTTCATAAATGATTTTTCTATAAGGATCTGTTTCTAAGTCGCATACTTGGAATAAATTCCTAAAATGAGTTATTATTTCTGAAAGATTTATTCCCAATTTAGGCACGTTTATAGGCGGTTCAAGTGTAGTTTGAAAAACCGTGCCATCATTGTAAAACATTACTACGTGTTTGACCTCTGGAAGGACTTCTTTAATTTTTTCTATGCTTTTTAATACCAATTTTATCACCGATCTTCTTTAATATTTTCAAAATTCTTTGTTTAATTTTATAATACCTTGAAAATTCAATTTTTCCATACTTTTTCTCGAAATAATTAAACAAATATATGGATAAAATTCCAATTCCAACCAATATTAATAAAAGGATGCCAAAAATAGGTACCATATACAAAGCGTAATAAATTGTTAATGCAAATAGTTGAATGATGGTTGTTAAGAAACCAAGCTTAAAAAACGTGCTTGTACTAATTGGACGTTCATTAGCTTCGGCAATTTTCATAACGAGAATATTATCTCCCATTGGAGTTAAATTATCTCCTAAATTTGCACCGAATGCTAATCCATAATAAAATTCTTTCACTTGTGCCACTGTAAAATTAGTTCCAATCACCCCCACGATTGGGATGAGTACCTTTGTAATGGGTATATTATCGATTGTACTACTTAAAAAAGCTGAAAACCACATTATTATCATAATTGTGACGAAAACATTCCCTCCAGTTAAATAGGATAAACCAGCTCCTATGAAATTGATAATCCCTACTAATTCTAAAGCCCCCGATAGAACAAATATTCCTAATAAATATAATAATAATTCAAAATCTATTTTTTCTAGAATTTCTTTTGCATTTAATCTCGTAATTATTGTTAATAAAATACCACCTGTAAGAGCAATCATTGAAGGTTCTATACCTACTGGTTCCAAAGTAAAAATACCAACAAGAACAAATAAGAGTGTCCATCTTGAGATGGAAAAAACTCGCTTATCAGGAACGAAATTCCAAGCATTAAAATCTTCCAATACTTTTACTAATCGTTCTTGAGGAACATCTAAACGGTCTTTAAAAATGATATGAAAAAATAATAAACTAATGCCAAAAACAAGTAAAGATATCAGCCCTACATTAAAAAAAAACTCCAAAAATGTTATGTTTGCATATGATGTAATTAGAATATTCGGTATTGAAGAAATCGGAAAAACCATGCCTCCAATATTGACTAAAATTGCTGAGGTTATGATATACGGTGTGGGATTAATGCTTAAAATACGTGATACAGTGATTATTAGAGGTATTAAAATAATGACAGTTAATATATTATTAAGAATGGCGGACAAACCAACTGAAAGAGCGCATATAATTAAAAGTAAATATCTTGGGTTTCCCTTCGTATGCTGAACTAAAACAAACGCATAATATTGAAAAACTCCCGCTTCATTACAAACTTGAACTAGAAACATCATACCTAATATTAAAATCAAAGAATGTAAATTTACAAATGAATCTCCTTGAGTTCCAAATAAAAATCCCATAAAACTAATGAAACTTACTCCATCTATATAGGTTAAAACAAAAAAGGTAACAATCGCTCCTCCTAAAGCGGCAATTGCTCTATTCATTTTGTCAGTAAGAACTAACCCTATTACCGTTACAAACATGAGTGTAATTATAATTGCGCTAATGACCATTGTTATTCCATTTTTATTTTTTAATAAAAAATTTTTAACTTAAAATGTTATTAAAAGATCCGTTTTCTTAATTTTAAATACAATCATTTAATAATGAAATGATAATTTATCGAGTATTTTATTTATTCAAATTATATTTACATATACATTTATGACTATTAATCTATAATAAATAACGAATTATCTTTGAATGATAAAAAAAGAATTACTAAAGAAAAAAAATATTAAATTTCCTATATTAAGAAAAATTTAAGTGCTATTTTCTACTAATTGAGTTCCTTCAATTATCAAATTAATCTACTTAGAAGAAATTTATATGCTAATCTTGCATAATTTTTGATATTGTATTGGCTTTTTTTATAAAAGAGGCTAAGCATGTCTTATGAAAAGAATTTAAACTCAATTTATTCAATTAATTCTTTAACAATTATTACGAATTAACTTGATATTCCTTAAAAAATATTGTGAATTGGATGGATTTAATCTCCAAGTAAATTTAAATTAAAAATATTTCTCTAATTTCTTATTTAAAATTAATAAAATAGTTCCAATTTATTTCATAGTATTTTTATATTATGGTTCATTATTTATCCTAAATTGGAAATAAGGAGGTTATTTAATTGACTGATGATGAAAATCCCCCATCTCCAGAAGAATTAAAAGAAATGATGGAAAGAGCAAAAAAAATTGCAGATGAAAAAAAAGCAGAACAAGAATCGAAAGTTAAATCCATTGATATGGGAAAGCATGCAGAGCTTGAAAAACATTTAGAAGAGAAGTCAAGTAAGAAGTAAATTTAATTGTTATTTTTCATTCTTTAAAATATCTTTTGCGCATTCTGATCCAGATCTTATTGCATAATCTACTCCAATTTCTGAAATACCTGTTCCAATTCCCGTACCAACAAGATAAAGACCTTTTATTGGAGTTTTTGATGGAAGGGCATCTTCTCCAACTTGTCCGGGTATTTGAGCAACTCTAATTATTGCTCCATCGTTTGCTTTCCATAAAGTCTTGGCTTGAACAGCTCCAAATTCATCATAAAATGAAATCTTGTTTTGTATGTGGGGAAAAATTATTTCTAATGACTCTAATATTTTCTCAGATAGTTTATGCCAAGGATACTTTACCGTATCTCCATATGTCCCATGCGCAGGTATCATTAATTGTTTTCCTTTAGGTGCGAGTGAGGGATCCATATTAGATACAACTGGGACAAAGATGGTCCATGGGATTTCAGGAAGTCGCGCCTCTTTCATTATTAATGATGATTTTTCAATATTAGAAGCTAATCCAAATAAAAAAGCTTCATCAGTAACAGGTTCATCTAAAGCTACTTTCAAAACATATCCCCGAACAGATTCTTTTAAACTATCAATTTTGGATAAAAATTTTTTCTGGAAATTTTGCTTCCCTGCTGCAATAATAGTTTCTTTGGGACCAATGTTACTGATCACGATTTTTGATTGATAAGTTTCCCCTTTATCCGTGATTACGCCTTTAACTTCCCCATCTTCTAGAATAATTTCGTCAATGATCGTATTTTTTATAATTTTCCCACCAAATTTATTAATAGCTCTTTCTATGGCGTTTGGAACTGCAATACATGCTCCTTTGGGATACCCTAATCCAAGAGCTCTAACTTCCTTCTTTAACATGGAATGAATGCTAGAGGAAGAATTATTCTTCATAATACGCATAAATTCCCCAGTACTCCCTTCTTCTACCAATAAACATAATCCAGAAGAATAAAGTGAAAAAAGTAAACCCTTAACACCTTCTCCAATATTCAAAACTTCTTTATTTTTCTCATACCAATCAAAAAATGGAATATTATCGTATTTGTAAGTTTCCTCGAGCTCCATGTTAGTTGTTTTTGATAACTTATTTAATAGATCTTTAAAATCTTCTTTATCAAAATTTAATTTCTTAAATTCTTCGTCAGGAGGAAGAATACTTCCATATTTGGTGTCTATATCGATGCCAAAAGGTCCAACTTTTCCTTCTTTTCTTAAATAATAAAAAGGCATTCTCCTAAGATGATAAAATTCTACAGATTCATTAATTTCAGATAATAGCACTCCTATAGGTCCAAATTCCGTTCTAGTAAAAACATGCGTTCCATAATCAATAATAAATCCCTTTTTCTTATATGATGAACATCTTCCGCCTACAATGTTATTTTTTTCAAATAAAATAATTCTTTTACCATTTTTTGCTAAGATTGCAGCACAAGAAAGTCCTGCTAAACCGCCACCTACTATGATGGCATCATATGTAATGCCCATTTTCTCTCCGTTCCTTTAAATAATAATAGAAAAAATGATTATAAGTATTATTGAAGATTAAATTAAATAAATCTGATTTTAATTATCACATTATGTATAAAAATGAAATCAATGAAAAATTATTTTATATTTAATAATTTACTTGATAAAATTAAAATTAGCGTCTTATTATTAATTTTCTTCTCTATTTTTTAGTAAAATATTTAAAAACTCATTATTAGGTGTAATTCATCTAATGAATATTTTAAAATTTTTATCATTGTTAATGTAGGTTCATCAAGGAAATTTTTCATTTCTTTTCTTATTTGATTTCGTAATAAGGCTCTTTTCTTAGAGTCTAAAAGAGAGAAGTCTGGCATTTTCATCGTTTTTTCATTAATAGTTACGAATCTTGTTGTTCTATTCCCATTTTTATCAATTTTTGGACGAATATGTATTGGATCGGATAATTGAATTATTCCTTGTTCCAATGTATCAATTAATAATTTAATTTTATGATGATTCTCCGAAATTAGTTCCCAAGTTCCTACGTAAGCTAAATGTGCTTCTATAATTGAGGGACTAACTTCAAAATCTCCAAATTTTGTTAATCCTTGAAGTGGAAAAATACGACATTTTTGTGAACCATAGTCTAGTAGTGCAGAATTAATTACTTTTGATGAAACGATCCTGCTAATCTTACTTCTATAATGAGTTAATTTTTTAATAAAACCTTCTTCTAATTCTAACATGTTTTTATCATTAATTTTAGAATTATAATGATCAACTGCAATCACATGTGCATTAAGAGAATTTAAAAGGAATAAATAGTAATCTTGCGGAAAATTCAATTCTCGAGTTAATTCCCGAAATATTTCACTTAGTAATGGGAAAACTAAAATTTCTTCACCATATTTCTGAGCTCTATTTATTAAAAGCTCTGAACTAGCTCCTCCATAAAATTTTTTTTGAAAAGCTTTTTTATAAGTGTCTAAAATATTTTGAAATTCCTCATTTAATAAATTACTTCTTCTCAACGTTTCTCTAAGAAACGTTTTTAAAATATCGATTGTTCTTTTATTAATTTCATCGTAAATATCGTCTGGATTAAATTGAAAAATAGAAAAATTAAAATTTTCATCGAGTGGAATTGAAGAATTAATTTCTACTATTTTATTTGAAATTTTCACTTCATCGGAACTTTTTGATGATTCTAAACTCTCTAAATTTTTAGTCACCATGTTTCCTAAAATCATTTCTTGACCAAAACTTCTTAAAGATTCTAAAAATCCAAAAGTGATTTGATCGTCACTTTCGAGAGGAAAAGATCGAATGCACAAGCCTGTTTTAGTTCCAACATATATTTTTGGCATTCTAACATTAATAATGATTCTATTTTCTTTAGGCTTTTCATAACTTGTATCTAATTCTAGGGTTAATTTATCTATACTGCCCTCTAATACTTTTAATTCGTCCAAAAATTTCATTCCACAGAGTATATTTATTCTTTGATTTCCTATTTTTCGACGTGTAACAAATATTTCTTTACTTAATTCAAGCCAATCAGTTTCAACGAAACACACTCTATACGCGTTCTGGATGTTTAGATGAATTGGAATTCTTTTTTCATCAAAAAATCTAGGCAAATACATGAAAACTGAGTCAAACTCATCATCATTCTCTGGTGATTTAGGCCTTAACGGATTTACAAAAACTACACATGACGGAATTAATTCCTCGCAAAGTGCTTTTAATTTCTCGAAATTCATTATATTTTTCTCTTGGTTTATTGAACGCAAAAAAAATAGGTTTACTAGATTTAAATAATTTGTCTAAATAAACTAAAATTTCTTTATATTGATATTTAAATAAAATTATGAACTAATAATATTGAATGTTGAGTTTAATCGTCTTTTTCTTTTCTAAACCCGTTAATTTTTTAATTAAATCCTTCAATGGGATGCCTAATTTATGAGCTATTGCACTTGCGGTATTTTCACCAGTTGATAATTCTCTAATATTAAATTCTTTTTTTGACATAAGACCCAATTGAACTGCACTTGGATTAATAGGCTTTAAATTCTCAGGATACATTACGGGTTCTCCTTCCCATTTGATTGTCATCCAACTTTCTTCTTCATGCTTCTTTAATACTTCGCTAACCTGTTTAAGTGGTAATCCTGTTTTTTGTGCAATTTCCTTCACAGTAGTTTTTCCATTGCATAATTCTAACACTGCTACTTCTTCTGGATTAAAACCTAATGCTAACGATACCCTGCCAATTTTTGGCAGAATTTTAAAGTCTTTTTTAATCCTTCCTTCAAGAATCTGTATTTTAATCCATCCCTTGGTTTGATAACGTTCTAGGATCTCCTCAACTTCTTTTCTGTCTAATTTAGTTTTTTCTATGATATCTTCAATAGAGTTTTTACCGTTGCAATATTGAAATACAACACTTGTATTTATCTCAAACTTGTCTTTATCACTCATTTCTCTTAATAAATTTGGAATTTCTTTTATTCCTTCAAAATCTTCATCTAATTCAAGAGGTTCCTCTAAAACATAATCTTGGGGTTCATTCTCACTTTTAATAGGATCAGTTGGTGAAATGATCTGATCTGGTACAGAAAAAGATTGTACGTTAATTTCTGGATTTGGTAATTTTGGATTTACACCTAATTCTGGAGAAATAGAAATTTGTTCATCTAAAAATACCTCATCTCTAATCTGTGCAATATAGTCTTTAAGTAAATCCTCGAAAATATTACCATAATGGTCCATTTTTCGTTTAAATGTTAATAATTGGCCTACACGTCCATCTTTCATAAAAAGAACTATCATGATATTATCTGAAGATTTGAAAAATACTATATTAGAATTACTTAGAGGGATTGAATGGTCACCAGCGGTAAGTAATTTAAAATTAGTTCTAGTAAACGTTTGGACAAACTCTATAAGGTCATCTAATTCAGGATCTGAATAATATAACTGCCCTATACGATCTAATACAGCTATATATACTTTTTTCATAAGTAAATTGCCTACTGTATCACAAATCTCTTTTGACACTTGATAAATTTTTGTCTCCAAAACGTTTACTCCCATTATTATGATTTGCTTCTTTTTTCTTGTAACTTTTTTAAAATCACCGAGGTCAACAATACTTTGATTTAATCATTTACTTTTAACTTTTGTTTAGATGGTATTAATATTTATAGTAGCTTTCATTAGAATTTAGATTGACAACAATCTTACTTGACGAGATTAATCAAGTTACCTATATTATCAATAGATAATTCGATTTTATCTCCCGACTTTAAAAAGATTGGTGGATTTCTTGCAGCTCCAATACCTGGTGGCGTACCCGTCCCAATTAAATCTCCTGGTGATAAGGTAATACCTTCAGAAATAAAACTTATTATTTGTGGGACAGAAAAAATTAAATTCTGTGTATTAGATTTTTGCATTATTTCTCCATTAAGGCGTAATTCAAGCCCTAAATTTGACGGATCAATATTAGTAACAATATAAGGTCCTATCGGTGCAAAAGTATCATAAGATTTACCTCTAAAAAATTGTCCATCTGAAGATTGAACCCGTCTTTCAGTAACATCGTTAAGAATCGTGTATCCAAAAACATAATCGGATGCATCTTCTGGAGACACTTTTTTGCATTTTTTACCAATCACTACACATAGTTCAACTTCATAATCTACGAATTGAGATGGTAATTCAATGAACCCATTTGGATCGTTTATAGATGATACTGCTTTAGCAAATAATATCGGTTTTTTCGGTATTTTTTTATTAGTTTCCTTTGCATGATCAACATAATTTAATCCTAAACAAATCATTTTTTGGGGTAATATTGGAGATTTTAATTTCACATCTTTTAATTGAATTTTTCCCTTATCTTTAGATGCCTTTTCAAATAATCCTTTTAAATCTAGTTCATTATTCTTATAATATTCGATGAAATCTCTCATTTTAATTATTTCAGGTATCTTTAATATGGCTAATATAGAATTTAAATCGTGAATAGTTTCATTTTTTCCCAATAAACCTAATTTTATTTCATCTTCCATTTCAAACCTTAGAAATTTCATCCTTTTATCTACTCCTTAACCCAATAAATTTGGTGAAAAAATGACAAACATTATGGTGATTATGATAATTGATATTGTCAGTATAACTCCTATTAACATAATTCTCGCTCGTAAACCAAGTGGACTATATCTATATCCATAATATCTATTACTGAATGGTCTATATGGGTAATGATGATAACGTCTAGTTCTCCATATAGTTCTTCGAGCAGCTCTTCTCATCATTGGACCTGATCTATATCGAGAATGGCTACCTCTAAAACGTTGACGCATTTCAGACTTTTCCCCTACTTATCTTCCTCTTCCCAAGCCACATCCGCAATTGTACAAACGCCTAATAATTTTCCATCTTTTTTTATAATGGGTACTATTTCATTATCTGATTCCATCATGTAATTAAAGACTTCTTCTTTCGTTGCTTCAATTGTAAATGTCTTTACATCTCTAGCAATTTCAGATATCTTAACGACTTTAGCATCCTTTTCTTCCGCTATTATTTTGAAAACAATATCTTCTGAAGAAATTATTCCCTTTGGTTTTCCATCCTCCCCAAGCAATACTAAATCCGGTACTTTCTTTTGTTTCATTAATTTAACAGCTTCGAAAACGCTTTCATCTTTGACTGTCGCATATTCATCATAAATATTAAGATCTTTAATTTTCATTTCGCATCATCATTTTATTAATTAAAATTAAGATTTTTTTAATTTTTCAATTAAATCTGCTGCAGCTTTCGCTTCCATCTCCCCATTAGCTACTTTCAAGAGAATTTCTTTAATGGATAATTGAACATCTGATGTGAATCTATTTTTTAACTTGTCTTCAAAATCCTTTACTATGGAATCTAAAACAGGTATGAATTTGTTATATTCATCCGTATCTAACATTATATCATTAACTTTTTCATACCAGCCATCTTCAGCAAACTTCTTTATAATTACATCAAATAGATGCATCAATTTGTGCTGATCAAATCCTTCGCTAACATTTATTCCAATAATCAATAAGATTGAATTCTCTTCTAAAGAAAAATGTAAAGCTTTGTCGCCCAATTCAATTGATTTGATACCTTCTTGTTCGTCTGGATCATCCGAGAAATTCCAGTTAAAAATAGCAGATAATATGCTCCCAAAAAGCTCACTTTTTATGAGCTCAACCTCTGAATAATTTCTATGCAATAAAATTACGCCAGTATCTTTATTGACTATCCAAATATCAAGAATTTCAGACTCCATCTTACTCAAAAAAATAATAATAAACAACAATAAATTATTTTTCATTACAATCCAAAAAATAAAGAAAAAGTGTAAATAATGGTTTATCGTCTATTATTTGCCAATATTTACTAAGAGTTTATCTGTAAATCCAATGCTCAACGATCGAATGAAAGGCAATAAATACCACCATCGCGGGACCATGACTTCATTTTTATTACCTCTAGATGCACGATAAACTGCTTTTCCTACATCATCAGCAGTTATCGCGGAATAAAGGAATCCTTTTTGCTCATAATTATTCATAAATCCTCTCATATCTTTAGTTTTATCCCAAAATTTAGTTTTTGCAGGAGCTGGACAAATTGAAATGACTTGTATTTTTTCATTTTTTATTTTCATTTCCATTCGAACCACATCTGCAATACCCACAAGGGCATGTTTGGTTGCAACATACGAAGCCATGTAAGGAACCCCTACTTTTCCTGCCGAACTTTCAATATATATGAGCTGACCTTCTCGTTGATCCTTATTTTTTTTTGGTGGTTTTTTTACAGGTCGTCCAAGGTAGGGTAATGCTGCTTGCGTGATCATCCACGGTCCTTCAACGTTAACTGCCATCATCTTTCTAAAAATCTCAATTGTACCTTCATTTGTGATGCTATTCGTATTACCATAACCCGCATTGTTTACTAGGATATCAATATATTTTTCTTCTTCACCGATTTTTGTAATAACTTCTTTGATTTGTTCTGGATTTGTTACATCCATAACCATTCCTTCTGCATGTTGAGCTCCCATGTTCATTAGTTCGCCCGCTAATTCGTTACACTTTACTAGTTGGCTTTCCAAATCTAACAAATAAAACCTTAATCCTTCATGAGCAAAATGTCTACAAATTGAGCTTCCGATTTCTCCAGCAGCTCCCGTAATTATGAAAGTTTTTCCTTTATAATTTTTCATTCCACGCGCTCCCAAAATTTATATTATTTTAATTGCTATCAATTCAAATTTATTTTTCTTCCTTTCGTTAAATTATAACACATATTATGGTATAAATAAATATGTTATGAATTAATAGTCAATCAAACTCTTGAACCATTATTATTAAAAAAAGTACGTATCTTATAATTTCCAGATCAAAATGAGAGGATCGTGAGAATTTTAAAGAACGGAATTTATCTAAAAAACGTATCTAAGGAATATAAAGCTAAAGATGGTTCAAAAAAGATAAATGCATTATATGATATAAATCTTTCAATCCCATTAAACGGATTTTTTTGTATAACAGGTGAATCGGGAGCAGGAAAAACAACTTTGTTGAATATTATTGGTACTTTAGAAAAACCAACTAATAAAGATTATGAATTATTTATATTAAACGAAAATATTTCTATGATGGACGAAGAATCACTTGCTTTTTTTAGAGGGATGAATATTGGATTTGTCTTCCAAGATTTTAATTTAATCTCAATATATACAAGTCTTGAAAATATAAAATTGCCTTTATTTTTAGTTGGACATAAAGAAGAAGATGAATATATTGTCCAAAGAAGTAAACAATTATTAGATATGGTTGGTTTATATGATCGACGCAATCATTTACCCCACGAATTGAGTGGAGGGGAAAAACAGCGTCTAGCGTTTGCTAGAGCGCTAGCGAACGATCCTGAAATTTTAATCATTGATGAACCCACAGCAAATTTAGACGATAAGACATCAGACAAAATAATACAAATAATAAAAAGTCTAAGGGGAAAAAAAACAATAATTATTGCTACACATGATGAAAAATTAAAACGGATATCTAACACGATAATTAAGATTCAAAAAGGTGAAATAATTTCTAAATCAATAATTAAAAGCCTTGATCATTACATAAACGAGATTTGATGATTTTAATGGATTTTTTATTTTATTTTAAAAAGGATTTTTCAATAAATAAAGCGGAAAATCTATTTAATCTCAGTCTTTTACTTGTTGCTAATTTGGCAATAATGAGCGTAATTTCAATTTTTGTGATTTTGCAGTTAAATCCTTTCTTTTTTTCTTTTACTAACTGGTATTTTGGGTTCATCCATGATTATTTGACAACTCTCTTCATTTTAAGCATAATCTTCGTTGGAATAATCTATTTTTTGAACATCCAAAATTGGTTGATTAAAAAACGGAAGGATATTGGCATCATAAAGGCATTAGGCGGACTTAATTACATTAGAACAATTTTTTTAACCGAAATTTTTTCTTTTACTATAATTTCATTTATTTTATGTATTACTATTTTCCCAATTATTTTTTATTCTATATATTACATGTTGTTATTTTCTGGATTTACAGTAACTCTCCGCTATCCAATTATTGAAATTTTATTAGTGGCTGGATTTTTGTTTGGAATTAGTTGGTTATTTGGGGGATTATTAATAAATTTCTATTACAAAAAACCAATTTCTAATTTATTATCTAAAGAAAAAATGATTATTTCTGAACAAAAAGAAAAAAATAAATCAAGAAGAAGGTTTAATTGGCTCAAATTTGAATATAAATTTGCAAAAAGAAGTAATGATAGGCAAAGTTCGAAAAATAATCGATTATATGTCAGTTTGTTACTCTGCTTCTTTTCAATTTCTCTTGTAATATTTAGTACTATTACTTATAATAATAGTTCAAATACCTATCTCTCTCGTTCTATTGATGGTGATGATTACATCTTGGGTGAGCGAAATTTTATAGGTAATTATACTGAACTCCTTAATTTAAGATCTACAACTCCTTTAAATCAATATGAAGGGTTAAAAAACATCAATATAATCAATCAGACTTTGATTGAAACTCTGGAAGCTACAATTGGAGTACAAATTGATAAGCGTTTAGTGGTTTCATTAACGGTAACTGAGATCCCCTATACTATAGGTTATGCACGTATTGGTAATTATAATACCTTTGAAATGCTTGCAATAGGAATTAATCGCTCATCATCTTTTTATAATGCTTATGTTAATGTGCCCCTATCTCAATTGCAAAACGGAATAATTTTAGGCGATTTCGTTTATTTTAATGTAATTTTTAGCCCTGATTACGAAAAAATTGAAATTAATGATGCCATTCACGGAAAATCACCAATATATAATATCATTGGTTATACCATTGACCCTTTAGCACAAGGAAGGAATTGTTTGATGGACCAGGAAACTTTATGTAACTATCTAAGTTTATCAATCGATTCAAGTAATTTAATATTTCTTAAATTTACAAATAAAAGTCAAATATCTGTTGTCCAAAATTTAATTAATACCCAATATTCAAATTTATCATTAATAAATCTTCAAATGGTATCATCAGAAAACTTAAATTATGCCAATATCATTTGGTTTCCGTTTTTTATCTTTCCTTTTTTGTTAGTTTTCTTTTCTTCATTATGCTTTTGCATATTTTTTTATCAAAAATATAAAGATGATAAAACAGATTATGTAATCTTACGGGCCTTGGGTACACAAAAAACGAGTTTCTTAAAAATTCTCTTGTTTGAAAACTTTTTATTCACCATTCCTGCGTCTTTTTCGGGAATTGCCCTTGGATTCATTATTTCAATAATCTTATATTTCCAAGTAATGCTGAATCCTCTCTTAATATTTTTATATTTCTTGATTTTAACTCTCACGATTATTGCTTCAACTAATTTTGTAATTATTCCTGTATATATCCTTACAAGGAAAAAACTTGGTATATAAAAACCGAAATCAGATCTTTTTATAATTTAACTCTTAAATTATCTTAACCGCCCATGATATCATATTTTTTTCTCTCTAATTCCATGGCTCGATCTGATTTTTTATAAAAACGAATATCAAATCTCCAAAAATAAGCTCGATTGCATAATTCACAAATTACTTCGCCTTTATCCTCATTTAAGTATAATTTATTGCCACAAACGCACTCTAAATCCATTGAAAATTCTAAATAATTAATTCTTATCTTTCCTTGGTCCAAAACTCTCGTCAAGTATTTTTCACCTGAAAACATGCAATAATTCTGAGAAAGTAAATGAAATAATTCTTAATATATTTAATCTTTGAAATTGAGAATTCTCCATAATATATTTAAATAAAATGCTTGATTATTGTCTAGTATTAAAAATGGTTTGAGTGATTTCATATGCCAGATGAAAAAAAAATTAGTAAAGTCCTAGAAATCGTAAAAAAATTTTTAAAAAAAATGAATTTTAAAGAAATTATTGAAAATAAACACCGTTACTACGTTGATATGCCTTTAGCAATCGATTTTAAAGGACCAAATGCTCCTCCTCCCCTTAACCTGTTAGTTAGGACCATCGTAAACGAGAATTGGATTAACGCTAAATGCTTGTTGATGTATAAGAATATAATACCCGATGAAGCAATTTACCATAAAATCTGTGAAGAATTATTAAAAGCTAATTTTTCCTTAAACGAAGTCACCTATAGCATTGACCCACAAGAAGGAAACTTTTTTATTGAAGTTGACATGCCTTCAGATTCAACTTTTGAAAATTTTAAATCTGAATATAATTCTATTCTCTTTGGAGTTCTTGAGTTTTTCAATAAAATCCTACCAACAGTTGGAAAAGAAGTAAAACAAGAGAGCACGTATCCTCCTCCAACAACTGCTGCAGATCTTTACACATAATTAATTACTTTTTATTTTTCAAAAACAGAATAAACATTTTTTAATTCTGATTTTCTAATATATTTTTGAGGTTCTATATGAAAGTTAAAGAATGTTCATGTTATAAAGAAGCAATGAACAAATTTCTCGATAAGAGATTGAGTGAATTAGAAGTTGAAATCCAAGAAGAAGTTAAAAAGGTACTAGGTTTAAATTTCCTTGGAATGACAACTCAAATATTTACTGATTCTCGAATCCGGGATATATTTCGTCAAAAATCTGGTAAATTTATTTCCACTTTTATATTATTTAATAATCCCGTAGTAAAATTTGATGGTACAAAACACGTCTTACATGTCCAAGGCTGTCCCGAACTTGAAGAAATTTCCATTGTTAAAGAAGAAAATAGAATAGAAGCTCCGTCCGATGAAGATCAAGCAGATGGGTCATTTAATATACCGATTGATTAAGAAATAGCAAGATTAATTTAAATTTCGCCTACTTTGAACTTTTTTTAAAACATAATAACTAGTAATTGTTATTGTTAATGCTATTCCCCAGATAATAACTGATAAAATATGGAACTTACCTAAATCTAAGAATAAAGTTTTGACAATATATTGTATGATTGTATAAGCCATGAAACTAATAGCCAAAATAAGAATAGGATTATCTAATTGCTTTTTTTTATCAATCAATTTATCAAAGAAGCTCATGAGATATGCCATTAGGAGGCATAATGAAATAAAGACTATTAATCCTAATGGATAGAGAAGTATGGGTAGTGAAAAACCAATAAAAAGTGTAATAGCTGTTAACTGCCATGGAGTTTTATGAATTAAATAAATTTCATAAGATATCTTTCCTGGAAAACTTAGAGGCTTGCTAAATTTTTGAAAAAGTCCAAATAAATATACGCAAAAAGGTGTACCTGTAACGGTCAAAAAAATAAATGAAATTAATCGTTCATGTGTCATGTATCCAATATAAAAAGGTTGACTCAATTTTATCAACATATAATAAGCGATTGCTCCAATAAAAGCTATAAAACAAATAATACCAATTCGTTTATCATTGAAGTATTTTAAATTCTGTTTCTGGTTTTGTCCAATCCAAAATCCAAATACGATACCAAAAAAAAAGCTAAAAAATCGATGGATGCTTAGATAAACATTTATTGCTTCAGGCATGGCTAGAGCAAATGGATAATAGGCAATGATAAGAACGATAAAAGCTCCAATTAGAATTCCTGTTGTTAGCTTAAAATTCTGTTTTATTCCCAAAAAAATTAAAGGAAACATTAAATAACAGAATAGGATAAACGTGATGAACCAATCATATCCAATTATAATATCTCCAACCAGTCCTCCTATTCCTCCCAATTGAATGAATATTGAATTCGCTGGATAGACTGAATAGGTCATTAAAAAATCAATAGGTAAGATTATTATAACAGAAAGCCACATTAATGGAAAGATACGTAAAATTCGTTTTTTACCCCACTTTCCCCAATCTTTTAAATTATAATCTTTATCAACTAATTGAATTGCAAGGAACATGCTGCTCAAGAATGCAAAAAAATCAACACCCGCTTCCCCAATATCAAAAATCATTTTGAGAAAAGGATTTGGATTAAAAATTAAATTATAATATAATCCATAGAAACTCCAAGCTCCCCAATGGTAAAAAAGTATTCCTAAAATGGAAAGAAACCTCAAGGAATAGATGCTCTTCGAGAATCTCTGGAAATTATCCTCACTTAAATCTATTTCAACTGATTTTTGATTATCTCCTTTAATATTTTTGGACATTTTTTATCAAAATCTATTATTTATAATCAAAAAAAAAGTATTGAACATCTTTTTTATAAGTTGTTTTTTTTACAAAAATTATGTTTAAAAATATTTAATTTAAATTAAGAAAACGAAAATGACTCTATTTATAACTCCTTTGGGAATTATGATAAATAATAAATGGTCAAAATCATCAATATGAGATGAATATGTTAAATATTTTCTTAATTTTTTTTAAATAGAAAAAAGGTTAATGTCCTATACGTTTGTTAACGAAATTTTTTTAAATAATATTAATAATCTGTTAAATAAAATAAATCTAAATTTGATCTATTTTATCTCCATCCTTTCTAATTATTAGATTAAAAATAGAAGTGAAATTTATGAAAGGTAGAAAAAATATTTTATCGATTTTTATTCTTTTGGTCATAATTTGCTTGATTGGATCAATAAATTTCTCTCAACCGAAAATTTCAACAATTCAAGAAACGAATATAACTTTAAAAGTGGAAGCAGGACCAAATCCAATTTTTTCCGAAACGATAGCAAATGTTTATACTACGGGTTCACAATGGTTTCCTTGTATAAGCAAATTAAGTGATACCACCTATGTAATCGTATGGAGAAGTGACGGACAATTAGGCACTGAAGGTGAAATTTATGCGCGAATATTTGATAATACAGGAGCAAGCTTAACATCAGAGTTTCTAGTTAATACTTACACGACAAGTTATCAAGATGATCCTTCTGTAAGCTGCTTGAATGATACGGCCTTCGTGGTTGTATGGACAAGTTATGGGCAAGATGCTGCGAGTACTTATGGTGTTTATGGAGCAATTTTCGATAACACTGGTACGAAATTAGTTTCTGATTTTCCCATTAATAATGTTACTGCTAGCAATCAGATGTTTCCATCTGTTTGTAGATTGACTGACACGACTTTTGCGGTGGTCTTCGCTGGTTACGGACAAGATGCTGAAAGTTGGGGTATAATTGGCTCTATTTTCGATACTTCTGGTAAAAATATCACAAGTGAATTTATTTTGAACACTAATCAGACTGGTTTTCAAAGTAGACCGACTATAGATCGATTAACTGATACAACTTTTGCCGTTGCATGGACGGGTCCTGATGTGGCAACATCTGATTATGGTATATATGCTAACGTTTTTGACAATACTGGAACAAATTTAACCAATGAGTTTCGTGTAAATTATAATACGACTAATGTTCAGGATTATGCTTGTTTGAGTCGGTTAACAGATACAACATTTACAATTTCATGGGAAAGTGATGAGCAAGATGGTGACCAAAATGGAATATTTACGAAGATTTTTGATACTTCAGGGACTAATTTGACTAATGAATTCCAAGCGAACACTCATACAGCTTATAATCAATATCGCCCAACAATAACTGAATTAACAGATAAGACCTTTCTGGTTGCTTGGACAAGTGACATGCAAGAAGCTTCTTCTAGTACAGGAGTATATGGGAGAATCTTTGATGATTCTGGAACTAATTTAACTAATGAGATACACATAAATTCCTATACTAGCGATGTACAAGGATTACCTTCAGCATGCATGCTTAATGATACGATCTTTGTGGTCGCTTGGCAGAGTTATTACCAAGATGAGGATGAAAGTGGTATCTATTTCCGAGGTTTTTATTATGAAGATTTACTACCTCAATCTAATAGCCCATTGAATGCTTCTTATAAAGCTAACTCGACTGGTCATACGATTGATTGGAATCTTACGGATGATATTGGATCAGGTAATTATACAGTGTTAAAAAATGAATCAACTTATATAGAATGGGATTCTTGGGATAACGATACCAATTTGCAAGTACCTGTAGATACTAATTGTGGTGTGGGAGTCTGGAATTATACCATTAAATTTAATGATTCTAACGATAATACTGGAATTCCACATACCGTTTTCATCACGATTTATGATGAAATCCCTACATCCAATACGCCATCTGCAAGTTCTTACTATGCAAATTCTACAGGAAATACTATTGATTGGGTGCTCATAGACTATGAAGGCACGGGCAATTACACAGTGTTAAAAAATGAATCGACATATATAGAATGGGATTCTTGGGATAACGATACTAATTTACAAGTCCCTGTGGATACTAATTGTGGTGTGGGAGTCTGGAATTATACCATACAATTTAATGACTCAAACAACAATTATGGAGCACCACACATGGTATGGGTAACAATTATGTCTCATTCTCCAACCTGCAACTCTCCTGATAATGCAACATATCAAAAACATGCTGAAAATAAAAAAATAGAATGGATCATAACGGATAAAGTCGATTCTGGAGGTTGGTATAGAGTCTTCATAAATGATCAATTATATCTTAATTGGTCAACTTGGAACAATGGAACAAATTTGAATATCGCAATTATTACAGATATTGCGGGAACTTGGGTCTATGTCATCCAATATAATGATTCTTATGACAATTATGGTATGAACGACACGGTTGAAATTATCATTACAGAATTACCTGGAGGTATTGCAGCTCCTCCTATTCCTGGATTTGAGTTATTCACTGTATTTTTTGTTATCATTGCCATAGTTGGAATTAGTTACACACTAAAGAAAAGAAATTCGTACCGTTTTAACCATTAAAAACCTTCAAAACCTTTTTTTTTTTTTAATAACCATTTTTATTTATTAAAAAAAATCATTTTAAAACTACTATCAATAAAATGGAAATTGAATTGTATGACTATAATGGATCTCATAATGAAACGTAAAAGCGTGAGACAATTTACAGATCAAGAAGTTTCAGACGAAGACGTGAAATTTTGCCTCGAAGCTGCTCGATGGGCTCCATCTGGCACTAATAAGCAATCTTGGCACTTTATAGTAATAAGAAACAAAGAAACACAAGAAAAAATAGCAAAACTCATGCCATGGGCAAAATATAATAAATTTGCTCCCATTGCAATTGCCTGTTTAGCAAACACGAAGAGTATTTGGCATCTTCTTGATGTATCCATTGCTACTGAACATTTAGTACTAGCTGCTGCAGAACGAGGTTTGGGAACTTGTTGGAGTGCAGTATATGGGATTAATAAACCTCCAGATTTCCAAAATCGGATAATGACTATTTTAGGTGTCCCAGAAGAATTACAGGATAAATACATTGTCGTGACAATTACTCCATTAGGGCATCCCGCAGAAGGTGGAACTATTAAAACAAAGAGAAAAGAGCTCGAAAAAATTTATTCATTAGAAAAATTTGAGTTAAAATAAAAATGAAAGCATCTTTTAATTATATCTGAAGTCTATTCTCCGTATCTCATTTCTATGAAGATATTCGTTAAAGAACGTTGAAACAAAAATTAACCATAAACACTATCAATTTCATTAAAGATCTTCTGTTTTATCAAATTTGTCATTTCTTGAACTGCATCAATCACGTCTGCTCGAACAATTCCTGGGACGTTTACTAATCTTCGATTTTTAAGAATGAATTGATATAACTTGTCAATGAATACAAATTCTTGATTTATCGTATTTAATGCTATTTCCTTATCCTTAAATGCACTTTTCACGATTTCATGATAACTTGAGCCTGATCCTTTGAGATGTTCATAATCTATCCCACTTCTTGATAAAAAAATATTTTTTATTATCTCTTTAGCCTCTGGATATTTACTATCTTTTTTCTTTAAATTTGAATTATGATTATCTGACCGTAAATATTTTGGAAATAATTCTTCTATTAATCTTTGATTGGTTGCTTCAGTACCATCGTAAATTTGTGCACTCTCCAATACAATTTTTTTCTGTTCTAACAATCTTTTTTCCGTTTCAGGTCCTATAACTAATTGGAATATAATATCAAGGGGTAATGCTGACTTTTTTCTAAAAATTTCTCCTAATTCTTTTAAAGTTTCCTTAATCATCTTTGTAAAGTAATCCATATATATTTGAATTTTTTCTTCTATTGGTTGCTCCATTATTTCATCTCCGAATTATTAATCCATAATATCTTTTAAGTTCTTTTATTTATTATAATGTGATGAATAACTACCTTTCTCCTAAAAAATTAATGAAAAGATTGAATGAAATCAAAACAAAGTGGAAATGTACTCAGTGTGGTTATTGTTGTAACTTCAAGATTGGATTAAAAAATGATGATTGGGAACGTTGGGAGAACGTGATAGTTCAATCTAAAATAGGAACTTTTGCCATGAGAGATTTTTGCGATTTAGAATCTAAAAATTATTCAAAATTGGGGGATTTATTTTTTCATCCAATAACAAAAGATGAATTAAAAGAATGTCCATTCAGAAATGAAAAAAATGGTAAAACGTTCTGTCTAATTCATGACCCAAAAATAAAACCAAACGCCTGTAAAGCTTTTAATGAAAATTTCGTCGATCTCAGATGCATTAATACAAGAGAGATAATAAAAAAAATGTTTGGATTAACATTTGAAAATTACAAAGATGAATCAAATTTTTTTAGAGAATTAGATCGGAAATTATTTAAATTCCAACAAACAAAATTTTTATTTAAGGGATTTACTAAACTTTTTACATACTTCTCTGAGTTAGATTCTGAAATTTAATAAATTTAAGTATTTAATTTCAATATATCAACCCCAATTTATTCTACTTTCTATTTTATAAATTAAATACTTACCAATTTACTTTAAACATTAACAAATAATAAAATAGAAAAATGAACCCTTGCGATTAATTCATTCTATAAATCAACTTTCCTCTGTGATAGGTCTCTAAAATTTTCAATCTTTTCAGTTCATCAATTTGAACTTCTTTGATATCTTTTTCAAGAATGACAAAATCTGCTAATTTTTCTTTTTCAAGACTCCCTTTTTTTAAATTTTGACCGAGTGCATGAGCTGCGTTCCAAGTGAACATTTTCAATGCTTCTATGACTGAAATTTTTTCTTCAGGTATGATGCCATTTCTCATCACGCAAGCTTGGATGGCTTCCATCACGCTTGCGGATTCAACAGGTGCATCTGAAGCGCCTGCTAAAATGATACCTGAATCGATAATAGATCTAAATGCATAAGTATGTTTAATTCTTTCTGGTCCTACCCGCCGTTCCAACCAAGTTTGTTCACTATTAAGAAATGCAGGTTGACATACCATTATAATTCCTAATTCTGATGCATCATCAAGAACATCACTAGTTAAAATTGATGCATGTTCGATACGTAATCGCGGTAATTTCAATTTTATTTCCTTAAATAAATGATTTTTTTCATTTTTTGTAAGTTCTGAGAATTTCTTTTCTTTATTCATTAAAAGTTCCATTATCACGTCCTTATAGACATCAACAATAATTCTATTTGCTTTGTCTCCAATTGCATGAATTGCTACATGAAATCCCAATTCAATTGAATTTTTTACCATTTCATGCAATTTTTCCTTTTTATTTACCATGAATCCTTTATGTTCTGGTGAATCCGAAAATGGTTCGAACATGCAAGCTGTTTTTGCCCCAAAACTGCCATCTCCATAAATTTTTACTCCTCCAATTACGTATTTTTCTTTCAATTCTTTCGATTTGATATATGTTCTTTTTAATCGTTCTAATTTATGTGGTTTATCCGTTATAAAGTAGAAGACAATATCTTGTTCAATAATTCCTTGATTTAAGAGCACTCGCATTAATTCTATTTCCATTTCGCCAATTTTCCCTGCTGGTCCAAATTCACCAATCTGAATCACTCCTCCAATCGTCGTGATGCCAAAAGAAGCTAATTCGCTATGAAATTCTATGGTTGCTTTTTTGAAAGACTCTAGATCTGGAACCTGTATTGCAGCTGAGGCAAATCCTATAGCATCTTCAGTTAGAATTCCTGTTGGATTTCCATCTTTATCCAAACGAATTTCTCCGAATTCTGGTGTTTTTTCTTTAGCATTCGAACTATTTATCCCAATAATTTCTAAAGCTTTCGAATTAACAGCACAAATATGACCATCATGTCTAAATATCAATATTGGTCGATGAAAAATATCTAAAAAATTTCTATCTGGAAATTTTCGTTCTTCTGGATTAATGAAAACGTCTTCCATTAAATCCAAACCTACTAACCAATCCCCTGGAGGCCGTATTTTATCTTCTTTTTCTAATATGTTTTTTAATTCAACATAACCTCTTACCTTTGATAAATTACATTGTGTTTTAGAGTAAATATAAAAAGCAGGATGCATATGAGCATCGATGAATCCTGGAACAATACAAGCCCCTCCAACGTTTTTTTCTATCAATTTCGCATTTTTAATTGATTTAATTAAATTAATTTCTTCTCGTACTCGAGTTTCTTTGCCAATTGCTATTATTTCGTCATTAAAAATTGCCATGGCTTCAGCTTCTGACAACTTTTGATCCATAGTATAAATCTGGCAATTAAAAAATAAAACAATGGTATTATCCTTCATTTTTACATCTCCCTTTAGGAAATTTTCCCAATTATTGTAGTAGGGCCCGTAGCATATTTCTCTAATGCCTTTTCATCAAGTTCCACACCCCATCCTGGACCTTTTGGTACATGTACAAAACCATTTGAATATTTTATTTTTTTCTTGATCAAGTCATCTTTAAGCATGATATTACCCATTAATTCAGTATCGTGGGTAAATAAATCAAATTTCGCGGCAACTAAATGAATAAGCATGGCAGAAGCTATCCCTAAACATTGGTTATGAACTAAAGCTTTCATTCCAATCTTATTTGCATAGTCTAATGCTTTCAATGCATTAGTCACTCCTCCTGGGCGTTCAGAATTTATACCCAAGACTCCAATACCTCCTAATTCCACTAAAACTTGAAAATCTTGCAAGGAAAAAAAACCTTCATGAGCCATTAAGGGGACTTCAACACGTTTTTGAACGTATGCCATCCCTATAAAATCATTTTTATTAACCGGTTGTTCTGCAACCATAATTTTAAATTTCTCGATTGCTTTAATGGCTTTAACTGCTTCTTCAGGTGTATATGCTTGATTATAATCAACTCTCATCTTCATTTCTGGTCCTATCAATTTACGGATTGTTTCCGAAATGAATACATCATCTTCGATATTTCTCCCAAGTTTGCACCGAAATGTTTTATATCCCAAATTTTTAAAAGTCTCCACTGATTTGATAGAAGTTTCAATATCTCCTAAGGGAATTAAACACGCAAGTGGTATTTTATCCATATGTTTATCGCTAATTAAATCACATGCGGGCTTATTCTTTAATTTTCCTATTAAATCATATATTGCCATGTCTATAAGCCCTTTACTGACAAAATTGTGAGTTACATTATTATCCATTTTTAATAGAATTTTTTCAATATCAAATGGATTTGTTCCAATTACATAATGGGATAAAATTTTATTAATTAAGTTTATTATATTATCTCCAATTTCTCCAGTTTCAGGTAACCAAACAAAAACTTCTCCAAGACCGATACTCCCATCATTGCAATAGAGTTTGCAAATAATAAATTCCCAAGGCCAAGTCGTATCAGAAGGAATCGCCATGCCTAAACCTCCCTCACTTCTATCAACGAGCTCTTGAATGAAATCTTGATAAGGAACTTGTAGAGGAGTTAATTCTATTCCAGTTATTTTGTAACTCAAGTGAATACGCACCTATTAGATTTTCTCTGAAAAAATACTATATTATTCAATATAATAATTCTATTAAAAATGAAAAAGTTTCTCAAATTTGAATAAAAGAACTTTTTGAATTAAAAATTCGAGTTTTTGGTCTTTTTTTTTTCTAAATGAAAATATCATCGAGAATTGAATGAATTTCACTCGTACTAAAGCACGTAACTTCCCCATCCCAATCATGGAGAAATGAGGCAAATTTCTTTTCAAACCTTTCAATAAACGTATCTAACTTTCGCTGTAATGAAATTACATTTTCAGTTGAAAATAAAACTCCAAAAACATATTTTCCATGCGTAATAATTAAATTTAATTCTCCAAGCTCTATAAATCTCACTTTATCTGATGACTCAATAGTTAATTCTATTCCAGAAGTAATTGCATGAATGAATCCGCCGATTAAAAGCTCCTTGGAAGTAAAATATTCTTCATTGACATCTCGAAAATTATAGCTGTAAATCATTTGCCCAGAACTTTCTATAACATATAAGGATTTAGCACAAAAATACGTTGTTATCGATTCTAATATTCCGGGATTCTTAAAGAAAAAAATTGAACTAGTTGTCATGATTATTAAAATTATCGTGAAATAGGTAAAATTAAAAATATTATAGTCAGGAATTACTAAATAAATCCCCAAATAACCAACATTAATTATAGGCAATACAAAAAAAACAACACATAAATAATTAAATTTGTTTTTAATGGTTTTATTTTTAATAGATTTTTGAATTTTTATTATAAAATAGGGTAGTGCAAAAAATAATGGTGTATATACTATAATAATAGCTAAAAAAACAATTGGATTAATCTGATATAAATAATAACCATAAATATCAGCATTTGTCTGGTACGCGGTGTAAATATTTACTGAGGCAAAAATAATCGCTGCTGAGATGTAAACAAATCTAAATGGATCTTCAAATTTTGATTTATTACCACTTTGTTTACTTATTTCAAATATCATTTTTATAGCAATTGAGATGTTTAAAAGAAGAATAAAAAAACTTAGGGAAAAGAAAAATCGATCGTACATGTCGATAAATTGGTTAAAAAATGAGAAATATAAAATTCGCACGCAAGTATAAATTAAAATAATTCCTATACTAATTAATAAGAATAATAATAAACGATTAATTTCCGTTTTAGTTGTTAATGATAATAAAAGCCTGAAAAAAATAATTGTACTGATTGAAAATGCTGATATTACTAAGACTAAAATTACAATCCTTATCATAAATCAATTAACATCTTTTGGATGAACTTAAAAGCATTTAGATTTGTTGAATCATTCAATTGATTGGATGCATTCTGGTTATTTATAAAAAATATTATATATCAAAAATAAAAAAATAAAAAATAAATTTATTCTTCCTTATAATATTGAAAATCTCTACGCATTTTAGTTATGTCTCCCATGTCCATGCCTGTTTCCGCTACTGCTGCTGTTAATGAGGATCTTTTCTTTACTTTCTCCATTGATTCTTCAGTATATTCTTTCCAAACAAATTCTGTATATCTTCCATGCTTACGGCTTATAACCACACCCGGATTAACATCCTTTCTTCTTGAGTCTAATGTCAGATCTAAGTATGCTCCATCTAAAACTTCTTCGAAAGTCAATCCAAGGTCTTCTAATTTATATCTTGCTTGCGGATCATCTGGAAAAGTTGTTTCCAATAACCCTGGATTTTGATCAGCATTTTTATATATTTTCTTATCTCGGCTTTTAGGTAGCTCTCTCTCATAAGATTGATAAGGCATGACCATTCCTTTATTTTCCCATTTATTCTTCATAAACGAAATGCATTCTGGAACCAACTCGTCAATTAATGGTCTTGCTTCAGCTTCGATAGGTTGCAAGTATTGTCTATGTTCTGTAAAAAGCCCTGCCATCATTTCCATAAATTTCTTTTTATAACCTAAACCACCATAAGCAAAACTGCCTATCATCGGTGGAGCTGGCCACCAATTGAACCAATAATCTTTTAATTTATACGCTATTTTTGATGTTATCCCATCAAACATAAATCCTAATGTTTCATATGAGGATGTCTCTAATACCATGTTTAAACCAGCTGAACACCATGTTACAACTATATTATATGAAGAATGGTTATACTCGGGAGTTCTTTCATTTCTTGCATCACATAACGTCTCGATAATACGATCTGCCGCTTGATCAAGATTTTTTGATTTTTTTGGAATGTCTTTGAGTTTTATTCCATGTTTCATATGGCGTCTATTGAAAAATTCGTCATCTTCCTTAATCACCCACCAATCAACCGGAATTCCATCCTCTAAGTGGGTATTTAGTGCAAATAGCGCTTGTCCATCTTTAAAATCATGAATGAATAAAAAAGTCGTGTCAGCACTTTCGCCGAATAAAAGTTTCATGATACCTTGTTGTAAGTCGCTTCGAATTGCAAGGACAACAGGAAAAAATGCATATGTAAGGGTCTTATCTGCTTTATTTTCAGGAATTTTACCCGAAACTACATCACGAGCTGTATAAATGGACTCGTTTAACCTAATGGTTGAAAGGTCAAAAATAGTTTTTCCAAATTCAGTGAAGAAATATTTAAGCCATTCCCATCCCATTTCTTTAAACATAGCCCATATATTCGAACCCAGCGGTAAGTGATACTTAGTTGGAATATCGTCCGAAATCTCTCCAAACGTATGTATAGTCAAAAATCCACCTCTCTTAACCTAATTGTAATTTTTTTTAATTAAAATTGGTCTATAGTTATTCTAATTGTTATATAACAATTCCCATAATTCTAACTATCTAACAATTCTAGTATAAATAAAATTACTATCTAATATTTCTATCTATCTCCTAATTCTGGTATTAAAGAATAATAGAATTAGTTGTATGTATGACAATTAAAAAAACATAAAATCTGAACAAATCTTAATCAGTCAAACCTTGGGTTCAATTCGCACGATAATACTGGCATTTATTGTGAAATAATTCAACATGGCGGTGGAAAATAAATTAGACTGGGAAATTTATTCCACCGAAAACAAGCTAATCATCATTGTTAAATTAATTAAAAAATCAAGAAAATAAAAGGAAACATAATACTTTCATAGATGCCATAATAAACTGCTATCATTAACTTGTGAACTGTCAATTAAGGATCACAATAAATATTTATACTGCTATTGCATTTAATAATCCCAAGAAGATTAAAGTGAAGATTCTCGCTTTAGTAATTCGTTTCATTTCTATCTTGTAATTGAATTTCATTTTTATGACAATTATAAGTCCAGACAAAAGATTTTATTAATAAAATTTCATTGATGCCTTTATGACAGAAATAGATTATTATGATATTGTAAGGGAAAAATTAAACGTTGAACCATTACGTGTGCCAAAACATGAAAAAACCATCGAATTACTTAAAGTCCTTTGGGACGAAGATGTAATTAAAGTATTATCTTATTTTCCTGCCATTGGCAAGGGAGGAACATCGGTTAAAGAATTAATTGAAAAATCTGGATTAGAAAAAAATTTCATTAGAACGGCATTGAAAAAAGCTGTTGATAAAAAAACAATAGTTAAAGAAGGAAGAGCTTATGGATTAGCCCCTTTATTACCAGGTATTTTTGAGGCATATTTTATAGCCCGTCAAGATACGGAAGAAAATCTAAATAAGGCAGCAAAAATATTTAGATACATTTTCAAGCATTTTCCAGAATTTAAACCAAATTTCATAAATCCAGATTTCGGTCTTTTTAGACCATTATTACCAATAGGAAAGGACCAAAAAAACCTAATAGAAATTAATGAAGCAGTGAATTCAGAAACACAAGTCTTAACATATGAATTAGTTGAAGATTTAATTAATAATAATAATGAGTTTGCCGTTATTCCTTGTCAATGTCGTTATGTTGGAGAATTATCTGGGGAACCTTGTGAAGTTGCATCTGCTGATATGGGGTGTTTTTGCGCAGGAAGAAGTGCAATAGCAATGGTAGATGCTGGTATAGGTAGAAGATTAAATAAAGAAGAAGCAATAGAATATCTCAAGAAGACTGAAAAGGCTGGGCTCGTACATTGCTCATCCAATTCAAAAGGTGGTGAGCATCTAATGTTTATTTGTAATTGTTGCGGATGTCATTGTGGTGCTCTCAATCCCGTTAAACAAGGATATAAAACGGTTGTTCCAAGTAACTATACTCCAGTTGTTGATGAAAAAACTTGCGTGCAATGCAAAGTTTGCGTGAAGAAATGTCCTATGGAGACAATTTCCTTTAATGAGGAAGAAAATAAAGTAATAATAAACCTTGACTATTGCATAGGATGTGGCGTATGTGCTACAAATTGTGCAAAAAATGCTATTAAAATGAATAAAACAAAAAATGAGATCCCACCAGAGAAAAATAAGGTAGGTGGAAAGGTCTTTATGCGTCACTTGAGTGATTTATTAATATAAAATTCATTTTTTTTAAATCTAAGTCCAATTTTATCGGATTAATCAATTCCATTCGTCGTGTAAGCTTCTCTATTTAACAATTTTAAATTGATTTTTCTATTAATTGCTTCTTTTTTGTTAGGGAATATATTTTTCATCTCTATGAAATTTTTACCCATTATCGTTTATGATTTCTCCAAATGTGTGTATTGTCATCATCATCATCATCATCATCATCATTATCATCATTCTTTAAAGAATTTTCCTTCGCTTAAATTATTCTCAACCTCGAGATACTATTTAGAAAGCACTCAAACGCCAAAATAACGCCGGAAAGTTCCTTAAACAAGTGTAAGGTCATGATTATCGTACCTTAGAAAATTCCCTTTTTGTATGAAAATAATTATTGTAAATTTGATATAAATCAATTATAAGTATTGCATGTGACATAATTAGGAAGTGCAATTTAAGCAAATTAAATAATTATACTTTAGACATTCAAGGTAATATTTAAGTGTATAATCAGAAATTAATTTTCATCCATTAAATAATAAATCAAAATCAAAATATATACCAGAATAATAAGTGAGGTATGAATATGGACGAAATAAAAAGTATTGTAGGTAAAATAAAAGATATGTCTAAAGATGAGGTAATCAAAGCACTACCCGACGTATTAGATAAAGCAAAAGCTGTTGGTTTTGCTCAAGTAGCGAAAGAAATTCCAGAACTTACTGAGATTGTAAAAGACAAAATGGCAGAATTTGAAGTCGATGAAAGTTTAAACTTAATGAAACAATTCATGCCAGTTGTTTTTGATGCAATGAAAACCTTAGCAGATTCGAATGAAGATATACAAGATGAATTAGAAGATGTGGAAGATACTGTCATTTCGATGGTAGTTGAAGATTCAGATTTCGCCATGACCTTTATCGTCAAAGAAGGTAAATTCGACTATAAACTTGCAGCAGTCCCTGATGCTGATCTTACTATGAAAATGACAAAAGAAACAATGAAAGGGATGATGTCTGGCGAAGGCGATGCAATGCAAGCTTACATGTCAGGCGAAATCAAAGCTGAGGGAAATTTAACAAAAGCAATGGGGTTACGTTCTATTTTTGAAGCTTTAGGCGAAGAATTTGGATTTGAATTGATGGGATAAACTCCCAAACTTTTTTTTATTATTATTAATTTTTTTATCGTTTTTAGTGATTTTAAGAATTTTTTTGGTTTTAGAATCCATAAGTTATCATTTATTTTACCATAGTATCTAATTTTTCATTTTTTAGAATAAATTTTTCTTTTCCATTTATTATAACAAATTAATCATTTTTTCTGAATTTTTTTTTAATGGATTCGTGAATATCATTAATTAAATGGTTGTGAAATTCTAGTTGCATCATTTTTATTTATTCTTTCAAGTAAAGATAATTCAAAATATGGGTAAAATATCGCACTTTAAATAATAGAATATAGGACATATTTACGTAATTTTTTATTTTCAATAGACCAACATGATCCATGAATAAATTTGAATTAATGGATTATTTTTTCCATCCAAAAAATCTAACAATTGTTGGTGTTAGTAGAAATTTGATGAGTCCCAGTGGGATGATTTTATCAAATATCGTTGCAGGAGATTATAAGGGTCCTTTAAATCTTATTAATCCCAACGTGAGAGAAGAAACGAAGATTCTAGGAAGATCAGTGAAAAAATCGTTAAAAGAAGTTAATACTGAACTTGACTTGGTGTTTGTAATAGTTCCTTCTCGTTCTGTTCCTGGTGTTTTAGAAGATATTGGATCAGATGGTAAAGCTGTTATTATCATTTCTTCAGGATTCGGAGAATCCATCTTATATAATAAAGATAAATTATCCCTACAGGATGAAATCATTAGAATTGCTAAAAAAAATGGTTTTATTTTCACTGGTCCAAATTGTAATGGTGTTTATAGTGATGCTGTATCATTAAATGCAATATTTGGACCGCGAGTTAAATGTTTATCTGGGAATATTTCTTATGTTACTAGGGGAGGTACAGCTGGTATTCATTTTCTAATTGAAACAACAGAAAGAGGAATTGGAGTTTCTAAGTTTATCAATCTCGGGGGTGCAGCAGGGTTAGAAATACAGGATTTTATTGAATATTACGGGCAGGATCCTGAGACAAATGTAATTGGGGCATATACCGAAGGTATTACGCACGGTAAAGATTTTATAAATATCATTAAAAAGGTCAATCGAGAAAAACCAGTTGTATTATTCAAATCAGGAAATTCACAAGATGGACGAAAAGCAGCCATGAGTCATGTCGGTGCTATTGCTGGTGAACATAGCAATAAAATTTTTGAAGGTGCTGTTAAACAATCTGGTTTAATTTCGGTAGAAAGTATAACCGAAGTAATTGATGTTTGCACATCATATATGGTCTCATGCATTCCTAAAGGGCGAAATATAGGAATTATCACTCCTGCAGGAAGTCTTGGAGTCATGGCATCAGATGCTTGTAATAAAGAAGGCCTGAAAGTTCCTCAGTTAAAGCCGGAAGTTTTAGAAGAATTAAATACTTGGCTACCAGAATATTGGAGCCACTCAAATCCTATTGACGTAACTGATTCAATGAACTTTAATATATTCGGGAGAATCATTAAATTAATAATTAATCAAGATAATATTGATGGATTGATAGTATTATTTGGTGATGTTAGTGATAACCAAGGTGATATCGTCGATTTTGGAGTTCAAGTATCCGATATCTCGGGAGTGTTTGGTGAAGTTATAAAGGGTCAAGTGAAGAAGATGAATAAATACATTAAAAAATCCGAAAAACCTGTATTTTTCCTTGGACCAATTCGTGCAAGAAATAACTTGCCTGACTTTTTCCGGGCAAATAATGTAGTAATTTTGCCAGAATTCAGACAAATTGCTCGTACATATTCTGCCCTTGTAGGATGGTACGAAAATAGCAGAAAAGATTTCAATAATTAAAATACAATGATATTATAATGGTTCAAGTTGAAAATATCCGACCCGGATTGGATATAATTAAAATTAAGAATCTAGGCACGAATTCTGCCTATGTTATTAGAGGATCTAAAAAAAAAATTGTTGTTGAATCTGGTTTTCCTTCTGAATTGAAGTCTTTAAAGAATGGTTTTAATAAATTGGGATTGGACCCGAAGGATATTGATTATTTTGCAACCACTCACGTGCATTTAGATCATTGTGGTGCTGCTGGACAACTTGCTGATATGAATTCTGAATTAAAAGTATTTGCACATGAAAAGGGTGTTGAACATCTTATTAATCCTGAAAGACTTAATGAAAGTGCAGAACGTGCATATGGTACTCGTGCTTTTCCTATGATTGGAAAGTTATTACCTGTTCCTGAACATCAAATTATTCCTTTGAAAGAAGGTGATGAAATTGACCTTGGGAATATATCATTAAAAACATTTTATACACCTGGTCATGCAAAGCATCATGTTTGTTTTTTCATCGAAAAAGATGGAATTTTGTTCACTGGTGATTTATTAGGCAAGATTCATGCACAGATTTTAGCGAAACAAGATTATCCTATAATAGTTACTCCGCCTCCTGATTATGATCAACCAACAATTTTAAAATCAATAACTAGGATGGAAGAACTTGACCCTAAATTGCTACTTTTCACACATATGGGTCCTGCACCCCCTAAATTAAATCAAAACATATTTAATAAAGTAAGAGAACAACACGTTCTTTTTGTCAACGAGATAAGAAACATTTTAAAAGAGTTTGGAACCGAATTAGATGGAAAACAAATAATTGAAAAATTACAAGAACGGATCTTGATGGTAAAGAGATTTCCAGAAAATTTTAATTCCTTCAGAATGGGTTGTAATGGTATTAAGCGATATTTAATTAAAAATGGGTTATTATAATCAATTAAACTTAAATACCAAGTTACTTTTTGAATGATAAATTTTTAATAATAACTATGTAATATGATTGTTAAATGAGCCAGAGTCGTCTAGCGGTAGGGCGGTGGCCTGCAGAGTCACTTTTCCCCGGTTCAAATCCGGGCTCTGGCTCCATTTTTAAAAATGTAATCATTTCAGAATTAAAGGGGTTTCAAGATGCGTGTATATTTCGATCATTCTGCTACAACTCCTGTGGATAAAAGAGTTGTAGATGCCATGCTTCCATATTATTTAGAAATATTTGGAAATGCAAGCTCATTACATGAATTTGGTATGGAAGCTCACGAGGCTCTTGATAATAGCAGGAAAACAATTGCTGATAAAATGAATGCTAATTATGATGAATTAATTTTTACCTCAGGAGGAACTGAAAGTGATAATTTCGCACTCAAGGGTATTGCACGCATCTTTAAAGAGAAACACCAGAAAGATCATGTAATAACAACAAAGATAGAACATCCTGCCATTTTAAGATCTGTCGAGACTCTCGAAAATGAAGGATTTAAAATAACGTTATTGAATGTTGATAAGGAAGGATTTATAGATTTAAATCAATTAGAAAAAGAGATCAATGATAACACGATATTAGTTTCAATCATGCATGCTAACAATGAAATTGGAACCATCCAAGATTTGGAAGCGATAGGAAAAATATGTAGAGATAAAAACATCATATTTCATTCAGATGCAGTACAAGCATTTACAAAAGTTCCATTAGACGTTAAAAAATATAATTTAGATCTCGTTTCAATAACTGCACATAAAATTCACGGTCCTAAAGGAATAGGTGCATTGTACATTTCGAAAGATTTACAGCGAAAACGAAATGTCAAGAAATTAATTGATGGAGGAAGTCACGAGTTTAATTTTAGAGCTGGTACCGAAAATATCCCTGGAATCGTAGGATTTGCTAAAGCGGTGGAATTAGCAACTGAGGATAATATCAAACACATGGTAAATTTACGAGATATGATAATAAAAACAATTTTAGATGAGATTCCCTATACTCAACTCAATGGGCCTAATATAGAATCGCATGGTAATAAACGTTTATGTAATAATATAAATTTTGCTTTTAAATATGTAGAAGGAGAAGCAATTCTCTTCAGACTTGATGCTGAAGGAATAGCTGTTTCCACCGGGTCAGCATGTGCTTCTAAAAGTTTAGATCCATCACACGTTCTCCAAGCTATTGGACTCACTGTTGAAGAAGGTCTTCATGGAACGATCCGAGCTAGCTTGGGACGTGAAAATACGATTGAAGAAGCTGAATATTTCATCGATAAGTTGAAAAAAGTAATTAATGATTTAAGAAAGATGAGTCCATTAAAACCCGATAGAAATATTAAATATGAAGAAGAAGATTGTGAAGTCCATTAAGGTGATTATTTATGTATAGTGAAAAAGTAATGGAACATTTCAAAAATCCGCGTAATGTAGGAAAAATAGAAAACGCAGATGGGATTGGAGAAATAGGTAATCCCACATGCGGTGATATGATGTATTGCTACATAAAAGTTAAAGATAATAAGATCGAAGATATAAAGGTTGAGACTTTTGGATGTGCAGCAGCTATTGCAACTGCTTCTATGATTACTGAATTAGCTAAAGGAAAAAGTCTTGAAGAGGCAATGAAAATTTCAAGAAATGATGTTGCTGATGCATTAGAAGGATTGCCTCCTGTTAAACTTCATTGTTCTAACTTGGCTGCGGATGCCCTACATAATGCAATTGAAGATTATAAAAAGAAAAACCAGTAAAATCATCTTGTTTTTTAGATGATCTTGGCTAAAAATATCATACCCGCTACTTTTATTAAACGACCAAATCGTTTTTTAGGGTATGTTGAATTAAATGGAGAAGAAATTCCTTGTTTCATTCCAGATCCAGGAAGATTAAAAGAATTATTGTATAAAGGTAAAAAAGTATATTTAACTTCTGCTAAAAAAGAAGGGCGTAAAACTGATTTTGATCTAATCGCAGTAGAACACGATAACTTAATCGTGGGTATCGATTCACGTGTTCCAAATAAACATGTTTTAGACTTATTACACAAAAATCGATTGTTTAAAACAAAATTTGATCTTAGAAAATCCGAATTTTCTTATGGGAATAGCCGCCTTGACTTTTATCTCAAAAAAGGAAATGAAAAATATTTACTTGAAGTTAAAGGATGTAATCTTGTGATTGAAGATATTGCTTTGTTTCCAGATGCCCCAACTATAAGGGGGACAAGGCACGTTTCCGAGTTAATTGAAGCTTTAAAAAATAATTTTATTTCAATGATTTTTTTTGTCATTCAACGTCATGATGCAATAAAATTTAGACCAAATGAAGAAATGGATCCGATATTTAGTAAAGAACTGAAATTGGCTAAAGAAAAAGGAGTAATCATAAAAGCAATGTTAAATAAAATAGAAATTAGAGAAAATGATTTATATATTAATTATTTAAATGAAATTGATTTGGATTTTTAGATTTTTTTTCCCAATTCTTTTTTAATTTTGAAATTCTTCAGATCTGATTTATTACTAAAATAAAGCTCAAATGATTAAATTTTTCCGAATTTTTGGTAAAAAAAGCATTAATTTTCCGAAAAAAATAAATAATAAATATACGATAAGTATTAGATCAGTATCAAATGGGGGTTTTGCTTGATTCAAGAATTAGATGATATTAATAAAAAAATAATTCAAATGCTAATGAATGATGGAAGAAAACCATATAGAGAGATTTCCGAACATTTAGGCTTAAGTGAAAGTACTGTTCGAAAAAGGGTATCTAAATTAATTAAAAAAAACATAATTGATAAATTTACAATTCAACTCAACCCTGAACAAGGGGGAAAAACGGTATTAGCTTTCATAACAATAATTCCAAATAATCAATCTAATATTAAGGAAATTGCAGATGAAATTTCGACCTATCCCGAAGTTTCTGAATCATTTTATATGTCTGGTAAGTGTGGAATCCTTCTAAAGATAGAAGTTGCTAGTCTACAAAAATTGGACGAATTTATTGAAACCGTGAGAGAAATTCGTGGTATTTCTGAAATTGAATCTTGTATAGTGCTAAGAGTACTTAAAAGAACCAATTAATCATTTTTTTTATTATTTTGAATTAAAAATGCTATAATTTTTTAATTTATTATTTGAAAATTTGAAAATTTAGCATTAGAAATTAAAGGTTTTTAAATAATTTATCAAATCTTGCAAATAAATTCACATATTTTTTTAGAGAAAAATCTAAATTAATTCAGCTCAGTTTTTTAAAAATTATTTTAAAATTTTTAGAGGTTTGGATACATTAGAAAAACATGCATTTTAAAATGATTTAAATCTAGCTTTCCATTTGGCAAAAAATGCTTAATTAATACAATATATCTCAAAACTGGGCAACATTCTTCATCAATGTCTATTGAAGTTAATTTTATCACTTCAAATTTATGTCCTGGCAATCCACCTATTTCATATAATTCGTTTTTAATGTAAGATTCGGTATTATGGATCGGTATTAACTTATTTTCGTTCATATAAATCACGTATTTCTAGTAGAAATTAGTAATTTCTCACTTAATTTTAATTAAGTTTTACCTAAAAAGTTTCCGATTCTTCGGAATTTCATTAATATTTCTAGGTAAAAGAACGAAAATTCGGAAAAATCATATTGATTCTACTTAAATTTCGTAATTCATTTATATATTTGGAGGGGAATTTGGGAAAATTCCTTAGATAAAATAATTAAATCCAAAAATATCTTAATTTATATGTTTTTGTATAAAATTAAATATAATATCAAAATAGATTAGAAAAAGAAATTATTATTTTGGATTCAATATGAATATTTTTTGTTTCTTCTTTTGAAGCAATTCGTTTTTAAATCTCCCTAGATCTTCCAATATTTTTTTCTCTAAGTTATTTATGGTTTTTGAAATCAATATTTCCTCTGGATCATCTACTTTTTTTAATATTTCAATTCTTGTGCATTCATTATTGATTATAAATCCACATTTTTCGCAACAGCTTCCTATCGACATGTACCCTCGGATTGAACAAAAATCAATTGCTTCGCAATCACAATAATTACACATAATAACCAACCCACTTTATCAAAGATATTTCCTTTTTTTGTTGTATATATTAATAAATGTGCTCCTAAATAAATCTATAGTTCATAAAATTCGTCAAATTATTACAGATATCTTAAAAAAACGTTTGTATTGTCAGAAAATTTCCGTAAAAAATACTAAAAATTTCACTAAAAAAGGGATTTTTTTAGTTATTAAATTATGATTTTGATATATTTTTTCTTACTTTCATAACTGAATTTCGTTATTCTAATTAAAAATACGAATGTTTTATTTACATAGTTCATTACTTGAAATACTTGAAATCGTCAAGATAATTCACAAAATAATACAAAACCAAGAAGATTTAGTTAAAAAATAGGAGTTTCTCGAACAAAAAAGATTTTATTTCCTAAAATCATTATTATAATAAGTTAATCTTTTTTGTTGGGGGATTATTTTTTGTTAGAACACCTTGACGATGTGAATAGGAAAATTATTAATTTTTTAAAAAAAGATGGACGTGCATCCTTTGCCGAGATCGCAACTGAATTAAAAATAAGTGAATCAACAGTTAGAAAAAGAGTAAATAAATTAATGCATGAAGATGTAATAAGCCACTTTACAGTAGTATTACATCCACCTGACAATAATAAAAAAGTGCTCGCTTTTTTGACTATTACTCCTGTCATTCAATCCAATATAAAAGAAATTGCCGATCAGATATTAACTACAGTAGATGTTACAGAAGCATTTTATATGAGTGGTAAATGTGGACTACTTGTAAAAATTGAAGTGAATGATTTAAAAGAAGTGGATGATACAATTGATTTCGTTCGGAACCTTCAGGGAGTTAAAGAGATAGAGAGTTGTATTGTATTAAGAACTCTTAAAGACGACTTGAAGTAAATTATTTCATAATTTCAGATAAAGTATTAATTGATCTTTTATTTTTCATTTTTGCAAAGGCGATTATTTTAGCTAATTTTTCAGATTGTCTTACAGAAGTGTTAATTTTCTCATTTTCCAATATAAATCCATTTTTCAAAGCACCATCGTAAATTTTTTGTCCAGTATTTGTTCTAATCATAGTTGTTGTATAACCATCAGGAGATCCAAGTCCACCAAATGCAATATCTGAAAATACATTAGAAAAATCACCACAAGCACTACAAGCAGGTCTCATATATTCTTCCATATCCTCAAAGGAGACATTAATTTGAGATCCATCTTTAAAATAAAACATTACTTTATCTTTTAAGTTCATCTTAATTATATTTTCAAAAGAAAAATTGAACTTTTTTTCAATTTTTTCTCTTCCTATTTCATCAAAGGTGAAATTTTCATAACAAAACAATCCCAAAGCATATTTTATAACGTGGGCTGGTAAAATTTTTAGTTCCTGCATTTTTCTTATACTATGAATTTGACATGGGACTCCTACTACTGCGATCTTAGTCCTATCCAAATCTAGGACTTTTTTAAGTCCAGAAATTGTAGGAGTAAACGTAGTATATTTACTTAATTGATTTGTCCCTGAAGAAAAGTCAAATTTACTGCCTTCAGCTTCAATTAAATCCTCTTTCGTTGTTGCAAAAAATGATTCTCTTTGAAATGGACCTTTCTTTTTACATACCAATGCACCATCTATTAAATTATATTCAAGTAAATAATTCAAGATTCCTGTAATAACTCCACCATCGGTAGCACGATTTCTTATTTCTTGGCTGGATGCTTGAATACTCAATACTTTTTGCCAATGTCCAATGGGTGCTTTCCAATTAAATTTTTGATACAACGCTTCATCAAGAACGTGTATTTGTGGGCAGATTAAATAACATATTCCACAATGCAAGCAATTATCCTTATTAACATAAATCGGAGGTCCATCTTCCTTCATTTCTATTGCTACAATTTCATTGGCAGAACAGAAATTAACACATCCCCCACACTGACCACATATTCCTCTTAAATGCACCTCTTGAATAAGATCTTCAAATGATTTTGGAACTACTTCATTATTTTTAGATGTAGATATTTCAGTCAATCTTTATCACGTAAAAAAATTTAATTTTTATTTCTTTCTGTTAAAATTTTTTTAGCTAATACAAAAAAATATAGATTATAAAGCATTATTTAATAAATAAAGATTAAATTAATAAAAATTTTGTGTTTTTCCTAATTTTTACACTGTTTTTATTAAAAAAAATCCGAAATTCGTCATAAATAATATGTTTTCTTTTTCCAGAAAAATACCTTAATTTTATTATTTTCATATGACTGATTTCGGATTTTTAATACTAAAAAACGGATAAAAAACGTAATTTTTACTCTTTTTTATTGATTTAGGAAATTAAATTTAAGATTTTTATGAAATTCCTAAATTAGGAAAAAATAATGATTAAATCAGTTATTAATATACACATAATAAACTTTTTATAATAAAAACCCAAACGTAATATATAAATAACAACTAAAATCAAGTAAATTTCTTAAGAATTTAATAAAAAAAATATAACTTATTATAAAAAAATAGGTTAAATTCATTTATTCGATGATCTGATTTAAATCATTTTAAAAATTTTCGAGGTAATGAAATGGGATTGTCAATTGATTTTGATTTTCGCAAAAAATTACAGTCACATAATTTTTCTCTTAACTATTGCTTTCAATGCGCTACTTGTTCTGGAGGATGTCCTATTGCGAGATTAACAAACGGATCTTATAATCCCCGTAAGATTATTGAAGAATCAATACTCGGATTAAAAGATAGATTGATAGAAAAACAAGAACCAAATGTATGGCTTTGTTCTACTTGTCAAAAATGCGTAGAATTATGCCCACAACATGTTGAATTAACTGAAATTTTCAACGTTTTAAAAAATGCTGCAGTTAAAGCAGGAAAATGTCCTGAAGCTTTTAAATCACAAGGTATTTCAGTTTTGGAAAATGGAGTTGCAGTTCCATTTACCACTCCAATAAATCGAAGACGCGAACAACTAGGTCTTCCAATAATAGAAATTTCAGCACTTAGAGAAATTCAAACTCTTTTAAAAGAAGTTGGGTTCGATAAAATAATACATTATAATTGGAATAATGTTGAGTGATGAAAATTGACGAAGATGAATATGTTTTTAGGCTGTGTCATTCCTGCAAGGCTTCCATTTATTGAAAGTTCTGCAAGGCAAGTATTTAATAAATTAAATTTTGACGTTTCTCACTTAGAAAATGCATCTTGTTGTCCCGATCCTACTGGTATACCTGCAGTAGATAATGATACCTGGTTAACTCTTGGAGCTCGAAACTTAAGTTTGGCTGAAAATAATGGTTCTCCATTAATAAGTTTATGTTCTGGATGTGTTGAGACTCTAAAGTCAGTGAAATTCTTTCTTAACAGGGATATAAAACTTAAAGGTAAAATCAATGATAATTTAGCAAAGATTGGGAAAAAATATTCGGGAAATGTGGAAATTAAACATGCTGCACAATTAATTTATGAGAATTTAGATCAAGTTCAAAGTAAAGTTGTTACCCCTCTTGATGAATTTAAGGTAGCATGTCATTATGGCTGTCATTTCTTAAGACCTTCTGAAATCATAAATTGGGATGATCCTTTTGAACCAAAAAGTTTAGATGAAATTATTCAATCTTTAGGTGCAAAAAGCATTCATTATGATCAAAAAATGGAATGCTGTGGTTCTCCATTAAGTAAAATAGATGAAAAATTATCAAATGAAATATTATACAGAAAACTTAAAAGTATCAAAAAATCTGAAGCAAATTGTGTTACTGTAGTCTGTCCAGCGTGTTTTTTACAATTTGATTTCGGTCAAAGGACCGTAAATAAAGAATACAATACTGATTTCAATTTTCCTGTTTTTTACATAACAGAATTAATTGCACTTTCACATAATATTGCAGAAAAAGAGTTGGGACTTAAATTTCATGGCGTAAAACCGATGAACTTTCTACAAGAGATAAATTATTCGAATAAATGAATAAAAAATTGGAGTCTGTACAAATTGTATCACGATAAGGGGAACGTCCTTGTAATAGGTGGCGGGATTGCCGGTATTCAAGCAGCTTTGGACCTAGCTGAAATGGGGTTTTCGGTTGATGTAGTTGAAAAAGAGCCTTGTATTGGAGGTCATATGGCTCAATTAGATAAAACCTTTCCGACAAATGATTGCTCAATCTGTATTTTATCCCCTAAACTCTCTGATTGTTATAGACATGAACGTATTAATATTCATACGTTATCTCAATTAACAAATTTACAGAGGAAAGATGGTTTTTTCATTGCTAAATTCCTTAAAAAAGCTAGATATGTGAAGGAAACTGAATGCATAAATTGTGGTTTGTGCGTTGAGAAATGTCCTGTAAAAGTAGAAGATAAGTTTGATCAAGAGCTTAGGATGAGAAAAGCAATTTATCTTTATTTTTTACAAGGAATTCCTGCGGTAATGGCCATAGACAAAGAAAAATGCTTATATCATAAAAAGGGTATCTGTAAAATCTGCGAAAAACTATGTCCTAAGCAAGCAATTGCTTTTAATCAAGAAGATACTGAATTTGAATTAACTCCTAATGCTATTATAGTTGCAACAGGATTTGACCAATTTGATCCTTCTGCTTTAACGTTATATGGATATAAAAAATTCAAAAATGTCATTACGGGTTTAGAGTTTGAGAGATTATTATCTACCTCTGGTCCAACTTTGGGGCATATTGAACGATTATCTGACAAAAAAACTCCAAAAAATATAGCTTTTATTCAATGTGTTGGTTCAAGAGATGTGAAACACAATCCATTTTGTTCTTCTGTTTGTTGTATGTATTCTACAAAACAAGCAATTTTAGCATATGAACATGATAGTGAAGTAAATACTTATATCTATTATATCGATATGAGAGCGGGTGGCAAGGGATTTCAAAAATATATTGAACGAGCAGAAAAAGAATATTCTGTTCATTATATTAAAGGGATTATCAGCGAAATTAAAATTGATGAAAATGAGAATCCTATTCTTTTTTATGAAAATTTAAGTACGCTTGAAATTAAATCACAAAAAGTTGATTTAGTTGTATTGGCAACTGCCATGATCCCAAGTGATAGCACAGAAAATTTAGTAAAAGCTGCTGGTTTGGAACAAGATAATAATAAATTCATAAAAACCAATTTTACAAATCCCTTGGAAACCAATATTCCTGGAATTTATGTCTGTGGTTGCTCACATGGTCCTAGAGATATTCCTACGTCTGTTATTGAAGCAAGCGGTGCTGCTGCAAAAGCTGCAGAATATATTATGAAAATATGAGGCGAAAAAGAATTGGATAACGAAAAAATAAGAATAGGTGTATTTATCTGTCATTGTGGTAGTAATATAGCAAATACTATCGATTGCGAAAATCTTGCGGTATTTGCTAGAAGTTTACCGAATGTAGTTTTTACACAAGATAATTTATACACGTGTTCTGAAACTGGGTTGTCTCAAATAAAAAATGGGATAGAAGAAAATAAATTAAATAGAGTACTTGTTGCAGCATGCACTCCAAGAACTCATGAGCCATTATTTAGGAATATTTGCAACGAAAAGGGATTAAATCCTTATTATTTTGAATTTGTGAATATTCGAGAACAATGTTCTTGGGTTCATCAAAAAGATAAAGAACAAGCAAATGCAAAAGCAAGAGACTTAATCAGAATGGGTGTAGCAAGAGCAACCTTGTTGGAATCTCTTTCTAAAAACACTGTAGATGTGTTACCTTCAGCCGTTGTAATTGGGGGAGGTATTGCTGGTATGACCGCCACCCTTAATTTGGCAAATCAAGGTTTTGAAGTAAAATTAATCGAAAAAGAAGATAAATTAGGTGGAAGGTTAAATTATTTATATTCACTTTTTCCTGATGATATTGAACCTTCTAAGGTTTTAAATATCATAAAATTAGTCATGAATCATAAAAATATTGAAGTTTTATTATCCAGTCAAGTTATTAATATTGAGGGATATATTGGAAACTTTAAAATCATTATTTCTAAAGAAAATAAAAAAATTAAATACAATTCAGGTTGCATAATAATTGCTACAGGAACTCAAGTTTTACAACCAGAAGGAATGTATAGTTATGACGGCATTAAAGTAATTAATCAACAGGAATTGGAATTACAATTTTTGGAAAATATTTTTAATTCAAAAAATATCGTAATGATACAATGTGTTGGTTCACGAGATAAAGAACGATTATATTGTTCTAATGTTTGTTGTATGACAGCATTAAAAAATGCTAAGATAATAAAACAAAAAAATAGTAATGCAAACATATTCATTTTATTTAGGGATATATATTCTCCTGGGATTGAGTTTGAACAATATTACAAGGATGTTAGAGATTTAGGTGTCATTTTTATTAAATATGATCCTAAAAGACCTGCAATTGTCGAAAAAGATAAAATTATTATACATAATGAGTATTTAAATGAAAATTTAGAATTAAAATATGATCTCATTGTATTATCAACACCTTTGATAGCTAATTCTGATTCTAAGATCTTAGCTCAAATGGTGAAGGTTCCTCTGGAAGAAAATGGTTTCTTTTTGGAAGCACATGTTAAATTAAGACCTATTGATTTTGCAACCGATGGAATTTTTGTTTGTGGTTCTACAAAGTGGCCTTCAAATGTTCAAGAATCAATTTCGCAAGGAATCGCGGCTGCGGCTAGGGTATCAACGATTTTATCTAAAAGTAAAATAGAAGTGGAAGGTAATACTGCATTTGTTAATAAAAATCAATGTATAGGATGCGAAATTTGCATAAAAATTTGCCCTTTTGGAGCTATTTTTAAAGATGATGAAGGTGTTGCCTATGTACAAGAAGTCTTATGTAAAGGATGCGGTACATGTGGCGCTACTTGTCCGCATCAAGCAATAATTATTCGCCATTATAAGGATGAACAAATTTTATCGCAAATTCTATCTCTATCAGGAAGTGGTTAATTTGGAATTTGAACCAAAAATTTTAGCATTTCTTTGTAATTGGTGCTCTTATGCAGGTGCGGATTTAGCTGGGGTTAGTAGGATGCAATATCCCCCAAATATTCGAGTTATTAGAATTATGTGCAGTGGAAGAGTTGATCCTAAATTTGTTATTCAAGCTTTGAAAAATAAAATGGATGGAGTATTAATTATGGGGTGCCATCTAGGCGATTGTCATTATTTAAGCGGAAATTATGAAGCAGAAATGAAGTATCACTTACTGAAAAAACTGTTGAAATTAATAAATATGGCTGATCGCATACAATTAGAATGGGTTTCTGCTGCAGAAGGTATAAGATTTCAAAAAATAGTTACGGAATTTACTGAAAAAATTAAAAAAATTGGTCCTACTCCATTGAAGGAGTCAAAAAATAATCCTGATATGATGTTAAATATTGACGCAATTCAAAGAACCGTTGAAGAATTTAGATTGCGTGCTCTTGTAGGGCGAAAAAGGAAAATTATTGATGAAGGTAATGTTTATGACAACAGAATTTCAGAGGATAAGTTTGAAGAAATTCAAAATAATGCCATTTTTGATGAATATACACGTCAAAAAATTTTGATTTTGTTAGATAAAAGCGAAAGATCTGTAAAATCATTAGCAGAACAACTTGATGAGGATACAAGCAAGATATTAGAACATATTGTCATTTTACGCAATCAAGGATTGGTTATTCTTTCAAAAGTCGAGGAAATAACACCTTTTTATGCTTCAATGGAGGTTCATTAATGGATAAAATTGGTGCCGTTTTAATAGTAGGAGGTGGGATTGGGGGCACCCAAGCTGCTTTAGATTTAAGTGAATCTGGCTTTAAAGTATATCTAACTGAAAAAACCTCAAGTATTGGAGGGGTTATGGCGCAGTTAGATAAAACTTTTCCAACAAATGATTGTGCCATGTGTATCGTATCCCCAAAATTAGTGGAAGCTGGAAGACATCCAAATATTGATTTAATAATAAATTCAGAAATTATAGATATTGAGGGGGAAGCAGGAAATTTTTTTGTTACTTTAAACAAAAAATCCTTGTTTATTAATCAAAATAAATGCACGGGATGCGGTGTTTGTGCACAATATTGCCCGATTGAAGGTATTGATTTTTTTAATGAAAAATTAGCAAAATCAAAAGCAGTATTCGTGAAATATCCTCAGGCGGTTCCATTAGTGTATTGTATTGATCAAAATATTTGTATTGGATGTGGAATCTGTTCTGGGGTATGTAAAGCAGGTGCTGTTGAATATGAACAAGAAGATAAGGAAATTAAATTAAATGTTGGCAGCGTGATACTTGCTCCAGGTTTTGATGAGTTTGATCCATCAATATTAAAAATATATGGTTATGGAAAGTATAAGAATATAGTTACTAGTATAGAATTTGAAAGAATTCTAAGTGCAAGTGGACCATATGGAGGGAGAATTCTTCGTCCTTCAGATGGGGATATACCTAGAAAAATTGCTTTTCTACATTGCGTTGGATCTCGAGATCCTGCTCATGGTAAAGAGTATTGTTCTTCAGTTTGTTGTATGTATACCGCAAAAGAAGCTGTTATAGCAAAAGAACATGAGCATCTTGTAAATCCCACGATATTTTCAATGGACATTCGAGCTTATGGTAAGGATTTTGATAAATATATTGAACGCGCTAAGGATGAATATGGTGTTAGATACATTCGCTCAAGAATTTCCTCAATTTCAGAGATTCCAGATACTAAAAATTTGTTATTAACTTATGAATCTTCTAATGGAAAATTAATTGAAGAAAATTATAATATGGTTGTTCTTGCTGTAGGATTAAATCCACCTATTGATTCTGAAAAAATAGCCAAAATATTTAATATTGAATTAAATGAATATAAATTTGCTAAAACTTCTTCATTTAATCCAGTAGATACTTCTCGACCTGGTATTTATGTTTGTGGTGTTTATAATTCTCCAAAAGATATACCCGAAACCGTAACAGAAGCAAGTGCAGCTGCTGGTCGTGTCAATGAATTACTTGCAACTGCAAGAGGAAAATTAATAACAAAAAAGAAATATCCACAAGAAATAGATGTAAGGGGTCAACCTCCTAGAATAGGAGTCTTTATTTGTCATTGTGGCATTAATATTGGAGGATTTGTTGATGTTCCTGCAGTTACCGAATATGTAAAATCCCTTCCTGATGTTGTTCTTGCCGACAGAAATTTATATACATGTTCTGCCGATACTCAAGATATTATTAAAGAAAAAATTAAAGAATTTAATTTGAACCGAGTGATTGTAGCTTCCTGCACTCCCCGAACTCACGAACCATTATTCCAAGAAACGATAAGAGAAGCTGGATTAAACCGTTATTTATTCCAAATGACGAATATTCGGGATCAATGTTCTTGGGTTCATATGCACGAACCTAAAAATGCAACAGAAAAAGCAATAGATCTTGTCAGAATGGCTATTGCTAAGGTCCGTAATATAATACCTTTGCAAAGATTAACTTTACAAGTTATTCCTAATGCTTTAATAATAGGAGGCGGTATTTCTGGGATGGTAGCTGCCATTAATTTTGCGAACCAAGGTTATCAAACATATTTAATTGAAAAAGAAGAAAAATTAGGTGGATTTGCAAGAAATATTTATAATACATTAGAAGAAGAAGATGTTCAAACTTATATAAATTCTATAATTAAAAAAATAGAACACCATCCAAATATTATCACGTTTAAGAAAGCTGAAATAAAGGAAATTGTTGGATATATTGGAAATTTTAAGACTTATTTAATTCATAGTGATGATAAAAAAGAAGAAGTACTAGATCATGGCATTATTATTGTAGCTACTGGAGCCCACGAATATATTCCAACTGAATATAATTATGGGGAAGATTCAAGGATTATCACTCAATTACAACTTGAGAAAATGTTACATGCCTCAAACGAAATAAAAAATAAAAAATTAATAGTAATGATCCAGTGTATTGGTTCACGAAATGAAGAACATCCATATTGTAGTAGAATTTGTTGTGCTGAAGCAATAAAAAATTCTTTAAAAATTAAAGAAAAAAGTCCAAATACGGAAATCATAGTTCTGTTTAGAGATATTCGTACATATGGGTTTAAAGAAAAGTATTATAGAAAAGCTCGTCAGAAGGGTGTCATTTTCTTACAATATGATCCTTTAGATTATCCAAAACTCACAATTTCTAGCGATAATTTGGAATTATCTATTAAAAGAAATGAAGATATCATTCTTAATATCAAACCTGATCTTTTAGTTTTAAGTACTGGCGTTATTATGCCTTTTAAAACAAATGAAAATTTAGCTAAAATGTTAAAAGTTCCATTAAATGAAGATCATTTCTTTTTAGAAGCACATGTGAAGTTACGTCCAGTTGATTTTGCAACAGAAGGTATATTTGTTGCCGGTCTTGCTCATGCACCAAAATCTATCCGAGAATGTATTACTCAAGCTAATGCAGCCGTTTCAAGAGCTTGTACGATCTTATCTAAAGATATTATTGAAGCTGAAGGAAAAATTGCATTGATTAATCCTCTCCGATGCAGTGGATGTGGGTTATGCGTGACGAATTGTGCATATAATGCAATATCAATTGATCAAGAAACAGGAAAAGCAATTATCAACTCAGCATTATGTAAGGGATGTGGGGCATGTTCAGGAAGTTGCAGATGTTCAGCAATAGATATTTTAGGTTTCACGGATGAACAGATAAATTTAATGATTATGGAAAGGCTCTAAAAAGGGAGTGAAATAATGGTTATTACTGAAATTGAAAGTTATGAAAAAAAAGTTTGGGAACCTAAAATAATTGCCTTTTTATGCAACTGGTGTTCCTATGCAGGAGCAGACCTTGCTGGTGTTAGTAGAATTCAGTATCCTCCAAATATTCGAATCTTAAGAGTGCCTTGTTCTGGTAGGATCAACCCCTTCTATATTATTAAAAGCTTACAACAAGGTTGGGATGGTGTATTAGTTTCGGGGTGTCATCCTGGCGACTGCCATTACATTAGTGGTAATCTTGTAGCTCGGAGAAGGTTTGGTACTCTTAAAGACATTCTTACATTTTTTGGAATAGAACCAGATCGTGTGAATTTCACATGGGTTTCTGCTGCAGAAGGACAAAGATTTGCTGATATTGTCAAAGAAGTAGTAGAATTAGTTAAAAAATTGGGACCTAATAAGAATTTAATAAAAAAGTGCTAAATATGAATGAATTTGAGCAACAAATTAGAATTAAAGCTCGTCAATTATTAAGAGAAAAAAAAGTAGATTTGATAATTGGATACTCTAAAGGTTCAATTTCCTTTCGAACTAGACCAATTTTTCTAAATAAGGAAGAAAGTGTCGAAAAATTAGTTTGGAATTCGTATTGTTCTTTAAATCTTGCGAAATTTTTACCATCAATTAATAAAGATTTGAAAATTGGGATCATTGCGAAAGGGTGTACAGGCCGTTCTATCATTCAACTTGCTTTGGAGAATCAAATAAATCGAGATAACATTACTATAATTGGCATAGAATGTAGTGGAAACATCAACAGGAGAAAGATAGAAGATATAATAAACAATCAAGAAATTTTAGATGTAATAGAAAAAGATAATAAAATAATTATTAAAGGAAAAGATTTTGAGGAGATTATTTCTAAGAGTGACTATTTAAATAATTCATGTAAGACATGTAAAGTTAGAATTCACCCCTTAAGTGATATTATAATTGGCGAAATATCACCTATCGCGATAAATAATAATGATGATTATGAGGATTTAAAAGAATTTGATGAAAAATCTCCAGATGAAAAATGGGAAATTATCACTAAGATTCTTTCAAATTGTATAAGATGTTATTCATGTCGAGAAGCTTGTCCAATGTGTTATTGTAATCAATGCTTTATCGATCAAATTAAACCAATTTGGTTTGATAAGACAACAGAACTAAGTGATATAATAATTTTTCACATCGTCAGAGCATTTCACGTTGCGGGTAGATGTACTAGTTGTGGTGATTGTACAAATTCATGTCCAATGGGCATAGATCTAACATTAATTACAAGAGAACTAGAAAAAGTTGTAAAAAATAGATATGATTTTATTTCTGGAATTGATCCCGAAAAGCCAATTCCATTTGGAAGTTGTAGCATAAATGATAATGAAGATTTTATGATACATAAGTAAAGAAGGGAAAAAATTAATGGAAAAAAAAGTCTTAATGAAAGAAAATCTTTCTAAATTTATTAATTTACTTATGGAATTTAATGATGTTTATGCTCCTGTCAAGAAAGATAACAATTTATCCTATCAAAAAATTACAAATCCAGATGAAATTTATCTTAAATTTTTGAATACAAAAATTCCTCCGAAGTCAATTTTTTTTCCTCAAAAAGAAGTTTTATTTAAGTATGAAAAAATTAATGGAGAAATTAAATTATCAGATACTTTTGAGAAATCTTCGTCTAAAATTGTCTTCGCTATAAGACCTTGTGATGCAAGAAGTTTTAAATTACTCGACAATTTCTTCGCTTTTGGTGAATTTAAAGATAAACTTTATATGGAACGAAGAAAAAATTCCATTATAATAGGTCTTGGTTGTAATCATCCGAGATCCACGTGTTTCTGTACATCTGTTAAAGGGAGTCCCTTCAATAAAGAAGATACTGATATTTTTTTTACAGATTTAGGTGATAGATACCTCGTTGAAAGCATAACTGATAGTGGAGTTAATATAATCAAGAATTTAAATGTGTTAAGAGATGCATTAAATGATGAAATTATTAAAGCAGAAGTTCTTTCAAAAAAAGTTATAGAAAATATGAAAGATTTATTTGCAATAGAAGTGATTACCCAAAATCTGGACGAAATTTATGATAATAAAATGTGGAAATTATTGGGTGATACGTGTATTGGTTGTGGAACTTGCTCATTCCTTTGTCCGACTTGTCATTGCTTTGATGTAATCGATGAAAATATCAATAAAAACAAAGGTCAAAGAGTAAGACTTTGGGATACTTGTCAATTTCCATTATTTACACTTCATGGTTCTGGACATAATCCTCGACCTGAAAAAAAAGAGCGAATTCGACAAAGGATTTATCATAAATTTAATTATTATATTAATAATTATGACCTTTGTGGTTGTGTTGGATGTGGAAGATGCCTTATCTCATGTCCATGTAATCAAGACATTAGAGAAATACTCCAAATCATATGTGAGGGGGGTTGTAAGATATGAATTTGACCGAAGAAGAAGTAAAAATCGAAAATCCATATATACCAAAATTAGTAAGGATTGCAGATATAATATCTGAAAATCCTCCAAATGATCTGAAAACATTTAAACTAGAATTTAAGGATTCTGAAGATATTGAGCAATTTTCGTACATTCCTGGCCAATTTGCAGAGCTATCCCTATTTGGATTCGGGGAATGTCCAATTGGAATAGCTTCTTCTCCTACGGAAAAAGGATTTCTTCTATTTACAGTTAAAAATGTAGGGACAGTCACAGGTATGCTACATAATTCAAAGGTAGGGACTATTATGGGTATTCGAGGTCCACTTGGAAACGGCTGGCCCGTGGAAGCTATGAAAGGGAAAAATATTATAATAATTGGTGGAGGTTTTGCATTTTCAACGCTACGTTCCTTAACTAAATATCTCTTAGATGATGATAACAGAAAAGATTATGGTGAACTTACAGTTATTTATGGAGCTCGAGAACCAGGAGAATTATGCTATAAACTAGACTTGAAAGAATGGGAAATGCTTGATACTTTAAATTTGATTTTAACTGTTGATAAGGGTGATGAAACTTGGACAAAAAGAGAAGGTTATGTTCCCACTATTACCAAGGAAATAGCTCCAACTCCAAAAAACGCATTTGCATTAGTTTGCGGTCCACCTATTATGATTAAATTTACAATCCCTGTTTTACAAGAATTAGGGTTCAGTGATAATCAAATTCTATTATCATTAGAAGCAAGGATGAAATGTGGCATTGGTAAATGCGGGAGATGTAACTTGGGTGAGAAATTTATTTGTGTAGACGGTCCAGTATTTACTCAAAGTGAATTGAGTAAATTACCTAAAGAATATTAAAAAATGAAATGAAACTCATAAGGTTTATTGCTGAATATTAAATTTATCTTAATAGATTCAAATGAAGGATCTCAAGAAAAGCGTGATGGAGCTTGTCAAAAGGATTAATCTTTTTGCTCCGTTAAAGCTGGGTCAAGTTATTTTTAAAATTCAAGACGATTTGATAATATTAATTAAAAAAAATAAGGAAATTAACTTATCTGAAACTATTGATGAGTCCTTACCTTACATAGAATTGATTTTCAATGAATCTGAAAATTTAGAATATCTTCTTGAGGCTGACGATATCAAAGAATACGGAGATCGTTTATTTCAACTCTCTGTTATACAAAAACAAGTTAGATTAAATATAAATAAAATTCAAGATATTACCAAGGAAGGATATTATAGATTTGTATCGCATTTAAGAGAACCTTATCGATTTGAAATTATAGTTCCTATCATTTAATTTAAATAAAAATCTCCATTTCTGATTCAAAATAATTATTAAATATATCTATGAATTGTATTTTAATAATTTTTTTCCCAAGTTCTTTATATCGATGTGAACATTCTAAATTTATAAAATTATTATTTCTTGTTTTAAATGAACACCAATTAATATTAAATACATTCCTAAAATCAAAATCTACAGCCCAAAAATCAATAAGATCATCAGGAATTTTTATTTCAGTCATTTTCTCTTTTAAGATGTTAATTAATTTCTCATTTTGATAATCCTTAAATGTAATTTTAAGTAATTCACCATCCAAATGCACGTCAAAATTCCATTCGATATTTTTCAAGGGTATCTGAGATTCTTTAAACGTTGATTTTGAAAATATATGAAATGGAGTTTTTTTCTTTAATAATCGTTTTTTTGCAGTATTTAATGCAAAAAAAGAATTATCTACACCGATCCAACGTCGTTTTAATTTTTCTGCAGCAATACAAGTGGTTCCTGATCCCAAAAAGAAATCAGCTATTAAACTATTAGGATTTGATGCTGCTTTAGTTATTCTTTCAATTAATTCTAAAGGTTTTTGAGTGGGATATGTAGTTCTTTCTTTAGCCATGGAATTTACCAACGCTATTTTCCAGACATCATCCGTAATTCTCCCTTTAGGATGAAGTTTTGTTACTCCAAACCCTGGTCCATGAACATATACTAAATTTCCATCATCATCCAAGGTCGCTTTCTTTTTCCGTTCTTCGTCATAAGGTGTCCTTACATCATCTAAATTAAAAATATGTTCTCCTGCATTTTTAGCATACCAAAAAATAGTATCGTGTTTCTTTGCAAACCGGTCTTTAGGATATCCTGGAGTAACATAATTCCAAATGATTTCATTTAAAAAATTATATTTACCAAAAATTTCTTCTAAAATAAGTTTGACATATCCACTTACACGCCAGTCTACATGTACAAAAATACTACCTCTTTTTGATAATAAATCCTTCATAAGACATAATCTTTCATATAACATTTGTAAATAAATGCTTAGATTTTTCCCCCAAGTATCATCATAAGCCTTTTTTTCGAAAAAATTATCTACTAATGTCCAAGATCCGTCTGATACTTTAATCTTATGCTTGAATGCTTCTCCTGTTGCAAATGGCGGATCAATATAGATTAAATCAATTTTTTCTCTAAAATTTTCTAACAAAAAAAATAAAACTTCTTTATTATCTCCATAAAAAAGTAGATTATCGGGAGAATTTGTTGAATTTTCAATATAAGAAGTCTCAATTAATTTAAAATCTACCTTTTTTATTTCTGGTTTTATTTTATTTTTCCAAATAATTTTAATTTCTTCTTCGGAATTCATTTTTCGAGTCCTGTAATCTTAATTAATTCCTTACGTGTTGTGAGATAAATATTATCATCAAGAATTAATATTTTTTTAATAGTTGAAGAGAATTCTCCAAGTTTTATATCAATGAAATTCTTTTCTTGATCCAACTTTTTTAGTGTATTGGATTTTTTAAGAAGGACAAATATGTTGTTTTGTGAATTTAAGGTTATATTAGATAATTCAGATTGAAAAAATTGTTCCATGTCTATAAATATGTCGATAATATCAAGGTAAGAGCTTAATTTTATAAAATAATAAATCTTCATGTTTCCAAATTGCTCATTAATACCAACAACATAAAGTTTATCTTTCTTATCCAAAAAGAAATCTCGGATTGTTGTTATTTGAACCTGTTCAGATGGGAATCTTGAGGTAATTAAATCTCCTGACGCATCATATTTTTCTAATAATTTATTATCTCTCAAAAATTCATCCATTTTATGGTAAGAAACAAATATATTTCCTTCTGAATCAATCAATAAATTAGAGATGTGATTTTTAAAGAAATAATATGATTCTACTTCTCCATCAAATTTAACCTTCACGCAAGAGGGAACCGATTCTGATTTCTTTTCCTCCATAAATGCATATATTCTGTTTTCAGAATCAATCGATATTTTATTTGGCCGAAACTTACCAGACTTGATGGTATTAAAATCAATTGGGACTTTACGAATTGAACCGTTTTCTAAAAAACATAAATAAATTTTATCTATTTTGATCAAGAAAATAAGGAATTTTGAAGAAGAAAAAGCAAAATCTAATATTTCATAATCATTTTGAAAGATTTTTGAAATAATTTCATCACTTAATATTTTTTCAATAGATTGCAAGATGCATTCCTCAAAAAATTAAACAAAAGACCGTTCAAAAATATCTTTTATAATAATTTTTTAGTAAGAAATTTTGATAAAATTCCGTCTCCTTTAAAAAGATATTCATTTGCTTTTTTGGTATCGCCTATTTTATTATATTCTTTATGCAGTTTTAAATATGCATATGCTTTAATCATAGATCTTGATTTATCAACATCTACTAATTTTTCATAATAATGAATTGCCCATTTGGGATCTCCTAAATAATCGCCATAAATGATTGCTAAACTATACATTACTCTAATATTCTTTGGATTTATTTCAAGAGCTTTTTTTAAACATGTAATAGCATTTTCATATTGATCGAGATTCGTATAAGCATGTCCAATTCTGCACCAATCATTCGAATCATTTGAATCCATTTGAATAGCTTTATTAATCTGTTCTAATTCTTTAAAGGGGTTTCCTGTTTTTCGATAACTTTTCCCTAAATCTAAACAAGCATCGATATTTTTGGGGTTAAGTTTAACTGCTCTCTCAAAACACGCAAGTGCTTCTTCATACTCTTCCAATTTAAAATGAGATTTACCCTTTAGTAACCATGCTTCAAAATTTTTAGGATTTTTCTCAATAAGCTGTTTAAAACAAAAAATAGCTTGTTCTTCATCTTTTTTATCTGAAAATTCCTTTCCTTTTTCTATTAAATTTTCAGATTCTTTCATTTAATCACTACTTTATTTTTTGTTTTGAAATGCAATTCATTATATATTAGTTTTTTATTACTAATATAAAATTCCGAATTTGGTGTAAGATACGGTGAGCGTTGAAAATAATATAAAACTCATGAAAGCTGCGTGGATAAAAGAGATTGTTGAAGGTCTTGAATATATAGAAGAAAATATGGGTGAAATCGTGATTGAAAGTGTATTAAAATCAGTTAAATTATCTAAAGTTGCTGATACAATGAGTGCACCAATGTTAAAACAGATATATAATATTTTTCTTAAAGATTTAAGAGATCAGACCATTAAGCAATTAGATGTTTTTATTCAAGTTGCTAAATTATATGATGGGACTAACATCGACGCTCTAGTTGAAGAAAATAAAAAACAATATCTAAAATTTGATATTACAGCTCAAAATTTAAAGAAAAATCATAAAAATTATCAGCAAATAATTGAATACCAACTCAAGACATTTCGCCATCGTATTAAAGAAACGGCTATAATGATGAAAGTTGGAGAATGTAAAACATACGATGAAATAATTTTAAAAACGTATCCTGATTATGAAACGTCTAAAAAAGAATTATTGAAACAAATAAGTTATACCCAAAAAGCTATCAATACAATTATAAAAGACACCTCTATTTTAAAAATTACTGAAGTATTAAAACGCCCAGTTATTGATGTACTAAAAATGGGATACAAACACACTTTAGATTATTTATTAGAAATGAGTAAACAACTTTATTCTCAATAGGGGATATTATTGGAATTTGAAATTCCACCTAAAATCATTTTAGAAAAAAAAGATTTGAAAATTAATGATATTATTCTAAAATATTTTGAATCAGGAATTGGTCGTGAAAATTTAATTTTTATTCATGGATTTACTGGTTCAATTGATGAATGGCATTTTCAAATCACTGAATTTCAGAAATATTACAAGATTTTTTGTTTCAATATGAGAGGGCATGGAGGCTCTGAGCTGGGTACAGAAGTAAGTTTTGAAATTTTGACTCAAGATCTAAAAAATTTTATTGATATTCTTAAAATAAAAGATCCTATCATAATTGGTCATTCACTTGGTGGAATTATTTGCTTGAATTACGCAATTAGATATCCATTTAATCTCAAAAAATTGGTAATTGTAGATGGACTTCCTTTCTTTAAACAAAATATGCCATTAGAACTCGTAGAACGCTTTTCAGAAAAAGAAATATTAGATTTTTTTTCACATCAATTGACGTTATCAAAACAAAAAATTCCAGTTAATAAACTTGAATTTTATGAGAAACTAAAGGCATGGAGTATTGATAGAAGAGAAAAAGCTATTAATGGGCGAATGTTGAAGAAATATTTTGAAGCATTAAGAGCTTTCGATCTGACTCAACAATTAAAGGAGATTAAAATCCCTACTTTGGTAGTTTTCGGAGAAGAAGATAGAATTCTAAATAGTCAAGTCGTTGAGAGTTACAAGAAAATTAAAAATTGTCAATTTATAACTTTTAAAGAGTGTGGACATTCTCCCCCTCGAGAATACATCAAAGAATTTAATGATTTATTACATAAATTTTTAAAAAGAATATAAAAGATGTCTATATAATGACTGAAATTTTTTCTGGGCTAGATGAAGAATTAAAGACACTTATGTTAGGATATCAAAGATGTGAAATAACTGAATATCACATTTATATGCATTTAGCGAAAACAGAAAAAAATGATGCTAATAGAAAAGTTTTAGAAGATATTGCAAATGCTGAATTAAAACATTATAACTTTTGGAAGAGATATACAGGTATTGATATAAAACCAAATAATAGAACCATAAATAAATATAAATTTTTATCGAAACTGTTCGGAATGACATTCTCTATAAAATTGATGGAAAAGGGTGAAAAGAATGCTCAAGATAACTATGATACATTATCAAAATTTATTCCTGATCTCCGAGAAGTGATTGATGATGAAATTAATCACGAAAATAAGCTAATTAATTTATTAGATGAAGAAAGGTTAAAATATGTCAGCTCAATCGTTCTTGGAATTAACGATGCACTGGTTGAACTCACGGGAGCTCTTGCAGGTTTTACTTTTGCTTTACAAATCCCTGGACTTATTGCCATAACTGCTTTAATAACAGGAATTGCTGCAGCAATGTCCATGGGTGCATCAGAATATCTTTCAACAAAATCTGAAGAAACTGATAAGAATCCTTTAAAAGCATCTTTATATACGGGAATTGCTTATATTATTTCCGTATTTCTTCTTGTATTTCCATATTTTTTAATATCAAACGTTTTAATTGCTTTAACTTGGGCAATTGGTAATTCAGTACTAGTCATACTCTTCTTTACTTATTATATTTCAGTTGCGAAAGATCTAAATTTCAAGAAACGTTTTTTAGAAATGGTATTAATCAGTCTGGGAATAGCTGCCATTTCGTTTTTCATAGGATTTCTTATCAATATTTTTATATCAATATAATGAATTCATAACAGAATGCACTTAATTGCAAATACAATATTCTATTATCTGATTCTTCAGTCTATTTGTTATATTGATCTATTTTTTCATTTATATAAAAAATCTATTTATACTATTTATGGATAGAGTGAAATATTTTGACATAATAATGAATGGCTTTATTTAAAGAATTCAGAAAAAAAAATTAAAGAAAATTAAAATGCTTCTAATTGCATTCTTTTTCTTAGAAATAAAACCAAGATACCAGCTAATCCAATTATCACAAAAAGGAACTCAAAACCTGGGATAGAAGGAGAGGTTGTTGGAACAGAATTACATGGAATACAAAAACTAGGATCAAAATTTATACCCGTACTTTGATTATATTTAAAATCATCGAAACAAGTAAAAACTCGTGAACTTATGACTCCACTATCTGCTACATAAGTTGCATTTTCAAAATAAGTTCTATTCGTAAAACGAACTGTAGAATCTTCTAAAATATTATATTCCTTTGTAAAGAATTGTTGAGCATAATTCTCATCATTATAAATAAACGTTGCTGTATCATTTTCTGCACTAACATTGAATTGAGAAATACTCCAATCTGCCGTTCCAATTCCCAACCTATCATTAGCAACAAGACAGAAATCATCACCTGTATTAATAGCAAAATTCGTTGGAAAATCTTTATATTCACTCCAATTCAAAAAAAGACCATATTTATACCAAGTTGTTGTTATATTATGTATAATTTCAAACATAAGCACTGTATCAATATATCGTTTATCGCTTGTTATTCCAATTGTTGAATTTAAAGTAACATTAAAAAATATTCTACTTTCCTTTAAAGATTGGCCATTATATTGATAATTTCTTGTTGTTAGATATGGGTCGCTAATACTACTTGAACAGTTAGAAAATTCTATTCTGCCTAATTTGATGCTATCATCAACCATTAGACCCCAATTACCTCCTTCAGTGCTATTTTGGAATGATAAATTATTTGAGCTTCCATTAACTATATCGAAACCATTAAATTTATAACTAGATTTGATATTATATCCATTTTTATAAGATTCGCTGATAAGATGAGGTTCTATATAGCTACAATAGTCCCAATCCGTTATTGTCCCCGTATTATTATCTACACCTTCTTCTAAAAAGTGATTTATGAAGTTAAATTCAACTGAAGTACTCGTATCATCTAAAAAATTAATACTCATTTTTTGATAGTATACATAATTATAATCTATAACAGAACTTGGCTTAAGGTCTGTTGTATAAGTAATCGATGCTTCAGAAGTCGTAGTTGCTGATCCTTCATGCCAATTCGCGTTTGAAGCAGTTCGTGAAATTTCAAACTTATTTCCCGCTGATAAAGAGACATTATACAAAAAACAATTAGAAGTAAAAATCATTGGAAATAATAAAACAAAGCTAAGCAATATTATTTTTATTTTCATGACTATTCATCTCATAACCATTCCTTAATTAAATCCTATAACAAATTTAAATCAAGATTTTAAATGAGATGTGTAGTTTTTTCGCATTTTCTATATAAACATTTCTTGACAATTTTTAATGCATTCAACAAATTTTTATAGAAATTTGCTACCATTAATCAATTATTATATTAAAGATTAGAAATATCTTAATCATTATTAAATTTATTTTAAAAAATATTTAATATAAATTCTAAATTATTTTACCAATATATTTCTTACATTTCAATTTTTTTATAAATCGAATATTATTGTCTATTACTTGTACTCTAATTATTATTTTAGTTAAAATGCTCAGAAACTCAAATTATTTCTTCCATATGATACTTTTTTACAGAAATATTATCTGAAGGATGAATATGAATTTCATAAAGGATTTTTTTAATTTATAATGATTTTTTAATAGTAATAAATTAATCAATAACCTTACTAAAATTAAATATTCAAAATTTTTTCAATCTAAATTGTATATAAAACAAAAAAAATATTATTTAAAATTAAATCGAAATTATATTTGGCATAAAATTCTTTTGTACAAATATTCATATGATTTTCTTTAAGGATTTAAAAATTATTAGATTTATAAATTAAAAATTTCTCTCTATACAGTTTTTTTTCACTAAATTTAAATTGATTTCTTTTTAATTTATTGATTTCCAAGAATATTGGAGATAGAAAATAAAAATTATGCTCGAAATTCATTATGAAAACTTTTAATTTGATTTTTTTTTAAATTATTAAGTTAAATAAAAACTCGTAATAATTAATCTTGAGGAGATTTTGAAATATTTTACTCAGAATTAGAATCTTTATACTCCTTTAAGAAAATTTAAAATGAACAAATAAGATAATGGTGATTCTTACGAAACTATTTGAACCTTTAAATATAAAATTAAAAAGTGGGCGAACAATTACTCTTAGAAATAGAATCGTAATGCCCCCAATGGATTCAAATTTGGGTGACGCTAATGGAAATGTTATTAATGACACGTTGAAATATTACGAACAACGAGCAAAGGGTGGTACTGCTTTAATTATTGTTGAAGGTACTTATATTGAAAAAAGAGGTCAGCAAACAAGCCAAATGTTAAGCATGGAAAGTGATGATAAGATCGAAGGATTGTCAAAACTTGCCCAAACCATAAAGAAACATGGGGCGGTTGCATCAATCCAACTATTTCATGCAGGAGGACAAACAAGTAAATTAATTACTAATATTGAACCGATTTCTGCATCTCAAATGAGTGATCTCATGATGGTAGAAGCTCTAGGGGGACACGTGGAGAAAATACACATTTTAAATAAGGAAGAAATACAAGAAGTTGTAAAAATGCATGGTGATGCAGCAGAAAGATGCAAGAAGGCTGGATTTGATGGTATTGAAATTCATGGCGCTCACGGTTATATCATTAATCAGTTTCTTTCACCGAATATTAATAAACGAACTGATGAATATGGTGGATCTTTAGAAAATAGAATGAGATTTCTAATTGAAATTTACAATGAAATCAGAAACCGCATCGGAGATGATTTTTTAATCTCTGTTCGATTGAATGGAAGTGATTACATTGAGGGTGGATTCGAACTTGAGGAAACCATTCAAGTTGCAAAAAAAATGGAAGAATTAGGTGCAAACATTATAAGTATCTCTTGTGGAACACACAGCTCTCTAAAAAATCCAATGATTCCCTATATGAGCTTTCCGAAAGGATTTAACGTCGAACGTGCTGCGAGTGTTAAGCAAGTTTTAACTAAAACTCCAGTTATCACTGTTGGTAGAATAAACACTCCGAAATTGGCAAACGAAATTATAGAAAAAGGAAAAGCTGATTTAGTAGCAATTGGGCGCGGTTTAATTGCAGATCCTCAATTCCCATTAAAAGCTAAAGAAGAAAGGATGGATATTAAAACTTGCATAGCATGCAACACTTGTATTACGAATTTAATGTGGCAAAAACCAATCGAATGTGCAGTCAATCCTAATTTATTTGGTGTTGATGATGATATCCAAAAAGCAAAAGACATTAAGAAAGTGCTCATAATTGGTGCTGGTCCCGGTGGTTTGGAAGCTGCAAAAGTCGCAAAATTAAGGGGGCATGATGTGCTTTTGATAGAAAAATCCGGTAAAATAGGTGGAAATCTTTACATTGCAAGCGTTGCACCTATTAAGGAAGAAGTTAAAAACATAATTTCTTATTATAACCAAGTTTTCATGGAATTAGGAGTCAATGTGAAGTTAAATATGCCATTTTCAGAAAAAATACTTGATGATTATAAACCTGATCATATAATTCTTGCAACAGGATCAGAACCAATACTACCTGAAATAGAGGGATTAAGCAAGGTTCCTTACAAGTTATATTCGTATGTCCTGGAAGGGGAGATTCCTAAAGGACAAAACATCGCAATTATTGGTGGGGGAATGGTAGGATTAGAAGTTGCTGAATATCTTGCTGATAAAAAGAAAAAAGTGGTAGTCGTAGAGATGTTAAAGAACTTAGGTGCTAACGTTCAAGAAATGGTCAAGAATGTCGTAATTCCTCTTATAAATGAAAATGAGAACATTACAACTTATCTCAGAACTAAAATTACTGAAATCAAAGAAAATACGTTAATAGGGACGCAAAAAAAGAACGATATTAGTATTAAATTTGATGATTTAATAATAGCAACTGGTGTCAAATCAAACGATAAACTAGAAGAAGAGATTAAATCTAAATTTCCGAATTTAAAGAAAATTGGGGATTGTAAAAAACCCAGAAAAATTGTAGATGCTGTAAAAGACGGATATAAAGCTGCTTTAAAAATTTAATTTTTTTTTATTTTTTCCAGTATTTTCCTTCAGCACAGGAGATGCATAATTTCCTCCCATCTTTAACTCGGATTCTAGTTTCCATTACTCCTTCTCCGCAAGATTCACAAATGATAGTTTGAAAAATATGAGCTTCGTCAGGAAACGTCATGTTTATTTTCTCAACATCAATGAAATTATTTAATGGCTTTTCGAGAAGTCTAAAATACAAGTTTTTTATAAATTCGCTTCTTTCATTAGGAGTTAGGTTTTGTAATTGAGGCCTTAAATCTTCTAAACCTAAAATTTCTCTCATTTTTAAATAATTAAACGATAATCTAATGCCTTTTTCCGTATTTCTATTTAAAAAAACTGCTGCATTTTTTCCATAATCTTTTATTAACAAATTTCCCTTTCCCAAAGTCGTCCCCAAAACTGCTTGAAAACTGTCAACCATGCAACTCGTTCCTTCCGAAATCGTGACGAGCTCTTCATCCATGGCTCTATTCACATTAAAGTTTTCCAAAACATAAATTGACATTAGCAATCCTGATAACATCCCAGGGCACGAGTGCCCGTGAAATTTAACTGCAAAATCATAATATTCTTCGTACTTGGATTTTTTATCCATCTTTTTTCATCTCTGCTTTACTCAATAACATGAATTGTAATGCATCTTCTAACAATTCAGGTGAAACGTCATCAAATTGCTCATCAATTAAGGATCCTCCCATGATTCTAAGACCACTTTCCGTTTGATGTATTGTTAATTGCGGTTTTGAAGATTCTAAAGATCCACCCATTCTTGATCTAATATATGCTCTGTATTCGATTGGCTCTATTTTTTTTGAATGTTCATCAGATAAAACATTTAATATTCTTCCAAATATTTGTTCAGATCTTTTTGTAATTTGGTTGACATCAAATCCAAGATCTTCTCCTGTTCTTCGAATTCTTTTTCCAATTTCCTTAAATGCAAGATCACGAGCCTCACCGCGAACATATTTATCAGTATCTTCGACAAAATCTTTACTTTTTTTTACTCTATCTTCTACTACATCAATAACCCTTTTAACTGGAGCATTTACTTTATTATAATATAACTCATCAACTCTTTTCTTCTCGTTTTCATCATAATTTGGCTCCATTCGTATAACATGATATTTCAATATAGACTTAAGTTCCTTTTTTTCTTCACCAGAACGAATTCGAGAAAATAAAGTAATTAATTTCTCCAATCCATACGTTATTAGTTCCGATCCTAACATGTGATGAACTTCAGATCGTAATTGTAATTCCCCTTCTTTTAAATCCATAATTTTTCTCGAACGGGTTATCAAATCTATCTTTTTAATAATATCTTTATCTATTTTAATATCCAATTTTGAAAATCCATATTTATTAAGCGGTTTTAAAAAGTCAAAATCATTAGAACTCATAATTATCCCTTGAAATAAAGATATGACCTACAATATATCTATATCTTTCATAAATTTATATTTAATAATTTTTCAATTTCATTTAAGTTTCCTATTGCATTTAGAACTTCTTCTTTTTTTAGTCCTTCTTTCGGATTTCCATAAAAAATTTGATGCCCATGATTCATAACTAACATGTTATCTGCCCAATTCTCGATAAAGAAGTAATTATGTGAAGTGAAAAGAATAGTTATTTCATGACCATTTCGTAATTTTTCAAGAATTTTAAATAAATTAATGATTGATTTATTATCTAAATTAACAAAGGGCTCATCTAATAATAAAATCTTTGGTTCCATGGCCAAAATAGACGCTAACGCAACTCTTTTTTTCTGACCCCAACTCAAGTTACTTGGAGAATGATCAATATATTCGTACATGTCAACATGTTTTAAAGAATGTTCTATTAAACTTTCAATTTTGTCTTCTTCATATCCTAAATTTCTTGGTCCAAATGCAACTTCTTCTCTTACAGTAGGTGAAAAAATTTGATCTTCTGGATTTTGAAATAAATATCCAATTTGTTTTCTAATATCCCATTCTGTTTTTTTAGAAAGCTCTTGTCCTAAAATTTTAACAATTCCAGAAGTTGCTTTATTTAAATTTACTAATAACCTGAATATGGTAGTTTTTCCTGCACCATTAGGTCCTACTAATGCGAAACGCTCCCTTTTTTTTACATTAAAAGATATATTCTTTAATTCAAATTTTGGATATTTATAATTTAAATCTTTTACACAGATAATCCAATTACTTTCCATAAATCAATTCTCCAATAAAATTCAAACAAGATTAATATTGAAAGTACAAATAAGCTTACAGAAATTAACCAAAAAATGTCTGAAGCTCTAATTTTTAATTTTTTTAATTGGAGTTTTCCTCCAAATCCTCTCAACCTCATGGACTCATATGTTCTTTCCGATTGTTCATATGCTTTTATTAAAGTTGTTCCAATGATATTTCCTGCAGAACGAACTTTTTCGCTTCTACTAGATAATTTTTTACCCCTTAATTGTTGGGATTCAATTAATTTCCGTTCTTGCATCATGAAAACTGGAATAAAATTAATCATAATTAATAAAGAACCAGATATTATGGTCGGAAATATTCTTAATCGAGTAAATTCTGTGAGTGATAAACTTGAAAGAAATATCATAAAAAAATAAAAAATTGAAAGCATTCTTATTGCAAAATTCAACGCTATTACAATACCATCCCTATAAATATTGATTTGCCAAACAATGAATGGAAATGAGAAAATTACAACTTGCCCTGATGTAATTGGTATGAATAAAGTTAACATGATTACAATCGGTAAAATAGATACCGTTCTCCTAAATATTGGAATAAATTTCACGCGTGTAAATAAACCAATAATAGTAAGAACTATAATAATTATCAAAAATGAAATTAAATATTTTAAAAATACAGTAACAACTCCAAAGATTAATGCAATTATTACTCTTATTTCCGGATTTATTCTGGAAAGGTGATTAATTTCAGTTTCGCTTCTAAAAGGGATAAAACTCATTTTTTTTCAATTTAAAATGTTAATATTTTTAAGTGAGTATTACTTTGATAAATATGAGTAATACTTATATTGTTTTGTATTTTTAGTAGTACTAAATTCAAAAAAAGTATTACTTGGAGGATTAATGAAAAATGCACGTACCTGATGGTATAATTGAACCATGGATATGGATCTTATTATTAATAGTATCCGCTTGTGTCATCGTATTCTCAATTTATAAATTGAGCAAAGATGAAAAATATGACATGGAGAAAATGATTCCTTTTATAGGTATAATGGCAGCATTTATTTTTGCCGCTCAATTTGTTAACTTTCCTGTGGCTCCACTAGTTTCAGGTCATTTAGTTGGTGGAGTTTTGGTTGCAGTATTATTAAGTCCTTATGCTGGTGCGATTGTAATGACTTTGGTTCTATTAGTCCAAATGCTTTTTGGAGATGGAGGAATAACGGTTATTGGTCTAAATATTTTTAACATGGGAGTTATTGGTTGTTTCCTCGGATTCTTAATTGTTTTTGGCTTAGTTAAAATTTTAAAAGGCAAAATTGACGACAAGTCTAACCTCCTCATTAGTACAGGAATTGCAAGCTACATAACAATAGTCCTAGCTGCGTTGTTATTAGGAATTGAAATCTCCCTATCTTCTAGTATCACTCAATTAAGTCCAACTACAAATCTTATATTAATTGAATTTTTAGTTTTCTGGCATGCTATCATAGGAATAGGGGAAGTGCTGATTACTTGTGCCGTCCTTGCGTTTATAATGAAGGCAAAACCTGAATTAATTTCAACAAATGAATTATTGGAGTTGTCTTTTGAGTAGGTGATGTATTATGGTTGAATTTACAAAGAAAACTTGGTTAATTTTGGCCATTATCGTTGCCGTATTATTAATTTTAATCCCCCTTCTTGCATGGGTTGGAGGAGATGGCATGGAGGCAAGTTTTGAGCAAATTGGTTTTGAAATTCCAGAAGGATTTTATCCAGGTATAGATTTAGGACCATTTGGAGATTATATAATTGGGATAATAATTCCTGTATGCATATTCTTTGGAGCAGTTGGAATTTTCTACGGTATAAAAAAATACAGGGAAATAAAACAAATAAATTAAATAACCCCCCTTTTTTTATTTTCTTTAATTTTAATCAATGTTTAAAAATTGTATATAATATTTATCTATAGATTAATAACCTAATTTCATCCAAAAAATAATATAATATTCTATCATTTGTAATAATTTGTAAACGAAATTACGGAGATTTAACGTTTAAAATTATTTTATAACCTATATGTTTAAGAAAAATAGCAATTACATTTTTCCTTGCTTTCAATAATTTCAAACACTCGTCTGGGTGTTAACTCTTGCCCCGTTTTATCAACAAATATTAAATACTTATCAAAATTATGCCATAAAGGTGAAGGAAGGGAGTCAGAAGGGTGCGAGAGCGCCAACTTCTTGAGATTTCTATGTTTTCTATATCTCCGTAACTCGATTCTCCCAAATTCTTTATATACATCAATGGGATTTCCTTGTAAATAGACTTCCTTTAGATTTGGTAAGTCATCAAAATACTCTAGCTCAGTAATGTTGTTATTGGAGAGATTTAGCCACTCTAGATTTTTCAGATTACTTAATCCTTCAACTTTTTTCACGTTATTTATCGCTAGACCTAATGATTTCAGGTTTTTTAACTGATCTAGCCCCTCTATTTTTTCAATTCTATTTGCCGAAATGTCCAAATAAGTAAGATTTTGCAGTGATTCTAAACCAGTGATCTTTTCAATTTGATTCCCTTTGAGATGCAAATATTTTAAATTAGATAAATTTTCAAGGTTTTCAATATTGCGAATTTTATTGTAACTTAGATTTAAATCTTCAAGAGATTTTAAACTTTCTAATCCGCTTATTTGTTCTATTTCATTAAAATTCAAGTATAAATCCGTTAAATTTTTCAAATTTTCAAGATTTATAATTTTTTTTATCCCATTTCTCAGTAAAGATAAATGCTTTAATGCTATTAAATTATCTAAATTCTTTATTTCCTTTATAAAATTGTTATATAGATACAATTTGAATAAATTTTTCAAGCTACACAAGTCTTGAGGAACCATTCCTAAGTTTTTTTCTCCTAAGTATAAGGTAATGATTTCCGAATTTGTATCAATTTCGTAATCAAACTTGTTCAAGTTGTATTTTTTTTGAAAGTAATTGATTAATGTTTGATTTGAACTTGATTTCACATGTTAATATATTTGATAATAATAGTTTAAAAATTTCTCTTGAAAAATTTGAATAAAACTGGAACAAATATTATTGCGGTAGCATAAATTTTCAATTGTAATGTTCCAAAAATAACTTCATTTTCTCTATTTTTTTTGTATTTTTTACTGAAAAATAAAATAAAAAAGAATGCTTATAGTTTTAATCTCTTAAAGCTAACTTTTTTATTATTTTTTTTTTTTAATTTATGAGAATAAGAATTATAAGAATGAATAAAAGATTTATTTTATTTTCACTCTTGGATAATGAGATAAAACATTTTACTAAAATCACGGAGATTTGGTATGAAAAAAATAATTATACTGTCCGGAAAAGGCGGAGTCGGAAAGACGACGATTTCTTGTGCAACAGCACTAAAAATAGCTGACATTGAAAAAGATGCAAATGTTTTAATTGTTTCTTTTGATATTGCACATAATTTAGCTGATGTTTTTGGTGTGGATATTGGAAATAATTTAACTAAATTAACCGATAATTTATGGGGTATCGAACCTGACCCTGATTATTATATTGATGAGTATACAAGAAAAACATTTGCGTTAGCCAAAGCTACAATTTATGATTTAGTTGTTACAAGATTATCTCCTACTCTCAAAAGCATGATAGATATGCTTTTAACAAAAGAAAATATTCCCATGCAAGCAAAACAAAGTGCTTTCTTTCAAATCTTTCTAAATGCTGATGCAGAAAAATATGATTATGTTATAGGTGATTTTCCTCCATCTGGAGGTGCATTAAATTTGTTTGAGGTTCCTGTATTTTTCATTGATCAATTGATGAAAAAATTTATGACAGGAGCAACCGAAAGTGCGGTAAAAATCGCTTATGAAGGTGTCCGAAGACTACTTAACCCTCTTAAAATTTTAGATGGGCGCTCTCCACTGGGTGAATTGCTGGAAGAAGTTAAGGATATCAAGAAAAAAGGTGATACTGTCCATCAGATGTTAAAAGATTACCTATCCTTTCGTCTTGTAACCATACCTGAAAAAGCTTCCATTTTGGAGACACTTGATGATATAGAAATTTTTGAACACTATTATTCTCCTGACTGTCTATACATCAATAAAATCATTTCTGATGAGGTTATTCAAGGTAATAAATTTTTAGAAGAGAAGAAAAAAGAGCAAATAACAAGAGTTGAAGAAGTAAGAGAAAGAATTAAATTGAAAACATTTGAAATTCCTTTGAATTCGAATGAACCCATTAATATTGAAGGTCTCCGAAAATTAGCTACAAATATATATGGCGATGCAAGTTTAAACGATATTCTAAACCCAAAGTAGTTTGCTTAATTTCTTATTTTTTCTTTTAATCAAAATAAATAAATCATTTTTTTCTTATTTTAGATATAATATAATATAACTAAAATTTGATGAGGTGATTTATACATGTCTTTAGATCCTTTAAAGATATATGAGAAAATAGATCCTGATCTCCATGGCAATATAAGCAAAGCAATAGAATTCGCCCTTTCAGATGGTGCATTACCTAAAAAATTTAAACTTTTAATTGCAATGGTATTAGACGCAAGCCATGGAGCTGTTCCAGGAGTAATCGCATTAGCTAAGGCTGCAAAAGCTGCAGGTGCAACAAAAGAAGAAATTTTAGAGGCAATTAGGGTAGCTCATTATATAAGCGGAGTTGGTTGTGTTTATGCTGCATCTCATGCCATGAAAGAATTATTTGAATAATAGACTTTTTAATGTGTCCAATGATATGAAAAGAATTTCAACCAAGAAATATCCTTCTATTGGCTGTTGCGGTATTGATTGTGGATTATGTCCTACCCATCATTCAACTGCAAAATCAAAATGTCCAGGTTGTGATGGTCTTGATTTTTACCAAAAACATCCATCCTGCTCCATCATAACTTGTTGTGTTAAGAAGAAAGGATTTGAAGTTTGCAGCGATTGTGAAGAATTTCCCTGTCTAAAAATTAAAGATTGGGATAAAGTCGATTCTTTTGTTTCTCATAAGAATTCACTTCTCAATCTAAAATTCATTCAAAAAAACGGTATAGCAAAGTATTTTAAACAACAACATGAAAAACGTGAAATTCTAGAACAAATGTTGGAGGAATTTAATGAAGGTAGGTCCAGAAGTTTTTTTTGTCTCGCCGTATCTTTGTTACCTGTTATTATATTGGAAGAAGCCTTAAAAAGAAGTACTGAGATAGTTAAAAAAGAGAAAATCGGTTCAGATGATTTAAAATCAAAATCTAAAATTCTCAAGGATATATTAAATGATTTAGCTAAAAAAGAAAATATTAGTCTAAAATTAAGAAAATCAATTAAATAGGCGCATATTCATTGACATTTAAAGAAAAATTAGAAAAATACTTTTCTATTAAAAATGTTGGCTATACCTCTTTTTGTCTAAATCTTATATGTATCATATTTGGTATTATCTATAAATCCATTCCTATATATACATTCTTTTGGGACATTTTTGGCATTATATATTTAATTTCTTTATTTGATAACCTTCTCCTCATTTATTTAAACTCAATAAAACTTAATAAATCATCGAAACTAGGATTTCGCCTTAATATTATCAATTATATTTTCTTAATTTTTTTAATTCTAGGTATGATGGGTTTGGGTTATTCTAACTCTATAATTGGAAAAATATATTCTACCTTAATCATCGATTATTTATGGCCTTATTTACTTCTATACTTCTGTTATTTTGGACCTTTAATCTTTGGAAGTGCCATTGCATTTCTAAATATTAAATTTTTTGATGATAATGAGATTTGGGGTTCAAAGGGGGATAATTTATCTGAAATACCTTCAAATTTTAAAAGGCGATTAAAGTTAACCTTTGAAATTATATTTTATGGTATTTTAATTTGGGGGATCATTCTTGCGTACACGACTTTTTCCGGTGCAATTGAACCATTTGGTTGGATCATGGCAATGAGCTTTAATCATTATACATTATTTTTTACTTTTATTTTTCTTTCAACGACCCTAATTCTCCTTAATCTTGGAAATTGGAAATATAATCGAAGGAAATACTATGCAACTGCGATAATTGGATTAACAATTTCTGGAATATTTATGATGCCACTTTGTCTGACTCCCTTTACCTTGTTTAATGCTGAAATGAGTTTTTCAACTACTTATGGATATGATTGGCGTAATAAAATTGATCCCATAATTGAAATGAATTATTTTTTAACTTCACCCTTCTCTATTCCTGAATATTTCCTAGGAATTCACCCAAAAGAATGCATCGTGATTCAAGACGTTCTTTATTATCAAAATAATTCTGAAGGAGTTTCATTATATTTTGATGCGTACTTACCTCCAAATCAAGGAGCTGGATTACCTGGCAAGAATTCAACAATTATCCAAATTCATGGAGGCGCTTGGAGAATAGGCGATAAAGGTCAAGGAAGTCAAATACAACGAAACAAATATTTTGCTGCTCAAGGATATGTGATATTTGACATACAGCATGGATTAAATAGAGACTTTCTTCAGTATTTAGCTCCTCCTCCTTCAAATGTAATTGGAGCCTTTACTATTAACGATATGATAAGACACATTGGAAATTTTACCCATTTTTTAGCAAATAATAATATTTATGGTGCAAACTTATCCTCTGTTTTTCTAGTTGGAGGCTCAGCAGGCGGACATCTCGCAATGGCAACCGCATTAGGAATTTGGAGTGGAAATTTTTCTCATTATTTCAACCAAACTCTCAAAATAAAAGGATTACTTCCATTTTATCCTGGAAATGGATTAAGTGGTCTTGATGGTGATCAAGAACTCTTATATCCCGAAAATCTAATTAATGGGACTTCCCCTCCTTGTTTGATATATCAAGGGACTTCTGATTTACTATGTCCAGACGTCAGCCGAAGAGTACAAAATCGTTATATCGAAAAAGAAAATAGAAAATGCGCTATAATATGGCTACCACTCGGAGGTCATTCTAACGATGTATATTTTCCAGGATACTTTAACGTTCCATTTATTTATTATATGGAAAGGTTTCTTTATCTTGCTGTAAATGATAAAATCTAAGAAATATCTTTATATAAAACAAGAATCTAAGTTTAATTCTACTTGATTAAAGTTAGGAGTATGATTTTTAATTGAAAATAGGAGAAAAATTAGATCAGTTTTTAACTATTAAAAAAGTTAGTTATGCGGCAATTGCATTAAATTTAACCTCTATCATTCTTGGAGTATTATATTTACTTATACCTATTTACACTGTATTATGGGATATTACTGGAGTTATTATTTTAATAACATTGTTCAATAATTTCATACTCGTTTATCAAAATTCAAATAAATTGAATAAATCAACGAAATTGGGGCATAGACTGAATATAGTCTCATATATCTTCCTATTAGTTACGACCTTCGCAATGCTTGGTATGTGGTTGGGAAATTTCTTGATTTCTGTTACGTATATCAATGCAAATGCTATAGGTGTTGATATGCTCGTGATATTGAGTTACATGGGTGTGTTATCCTTTGGGGTAGGGTATGCATACATTCACTTGAAAAATCTCGATAATAAGGACCTATGGGATAAAAAAACAGCCAGTTCATGGGCTCCATCATCTAGAAGTAATAAAATAAAGAGAATTTTGAAGATTTTATTAAAACTTGATTGTTATATATGGTTAATTCTTGGTGCACTATTTGCTTATGCAACTCTCATGGGTGGGATCGAACCAATGATCGCAGAGATGATCGGATTTTTCATCCCTGGATGGGGGGTATTTTTATGCTTTATTTTTATTTCGAATACATTAATTCTTTTAAGACTGAAAGTCCGAAAAAGGAATCCACGGAGCTATTATGCGATTGCAATTATTGGGTTAACGGCATCTGGAATCTTGATGATGCCACTTGTTATGACACCCATTAATTTATATGTTGGAGAGTTAAATTTTCAAGCTGCATTTGGATCAGATTGGAGAAGTAAAATATCTCCCGCAGATGAAGCATATTTTTTAACAACTCCATTCTCATTACCTGAATATTTCCTTGGAATTCCTCCAAAAGATTGTATTATAATGCAAGATATACTCTATTATACGAACGCTACTGAGGGCGTTTCGCTACGCTTTGATGCGTATCTACCGCCTAATGGAGGCGTTGGACTTCCTGGTAAAAATTCAACTTTAATAAGAATTCATGGCGGTGCATGGATTCTCGGCGGAAAAGGTATGGGCAATATGATGCAAATGAATAAATATTTTGCTGCTCAAGGTTATGTCGTTTTTGACGTACAATATGGGCTTCAAAGAACTCCTATTTCTCCATTTATTGGGGTAGTTTCTCCACCAAGCGTATTCGGAGATTTTACGATTGATCAAATGGTTCGACATATCGGTAATTTCACGCATTATCTTGCAGCGAATTATTCATTATTTGGCGCGGACTTGTCATCTGTGATAATATCAGGTGGAAGTGCTGGAGGTCAAATGTGTTGTGCCGCAGCTTTAGCAATTTGGAGTGGTAATTATACCCATTATTTCAGTGATAGCTTAACCATAAAAGGATATGTGCCATTTTATCCTGCAAACGGTAGGACTTCAGACCTTGGAATTACTGGAAGCCGAGATCTTGTTAACCCTTCAGCAATAGTAAATAGCACTAGTCCTCCATGCTTGATTTATCAAGGAACGAGCGATATAATGTGGTTAGGCACTGTTGATCTTAAAAACAAGTATGCTACATCATCAAACCAAAAATGTTCTATTTTCTGGAATTTTTTGGGTGGACATGGAAACGATATGTATTTTAATGGATTTCTTAATCAACCATTTTTATATTATATGGAACGCTTCATGTACCTGTGTATAAATGATTTAATCTAATCCTTTATTTTTGGTGATTTTTATATGAAAATTGTATTTCATGATAATTTTTATGGATCTTACACTTCTGATCCCGCAGCATCAGAAGGTAGATTGGAACCCATTATTAAAGAATTAAAAAAATATCCAGATTACGAGTTTATTGAACCACAACGTGCTACAGATGAGAATATTTTATTAGCTCACACTCCTGAGCATGTAGTTTCTATAAAAGATGATAGATTTAATACTAAAATATACGAGATGGCCATTTTAGCCGCTGGTGGTGCAATAAAATGTGCTGATCTAGCTTATAACGGAACTCCTTGTTTTGGTGTTATCAGGCCTCCAGGTCATCATGCTTCAGCCAATAGTTGCTGGGGATTTTGTTATTTCAACAATATTAGCGTTTCATTATTGTATCTTGTTAAGAAATACAAAATTAAATCTGCTTTCGTGCTTGATTTTGATCTTCATACTGGTGATGGTAATATTAATATTTTAAATGAAAAAAAAGATTTAATCAGAACGCAAATATTAAATCCTGCAAGTGATCAAGAAGATGATTACTTGGATGAAATTGCTAAAACTTTCAAACAGGCTGGAAAATTTGACATAATAGTTGCTTCGGCAGGATTTGATGAATATGTAAAGGATTGGGGACACAAATTATCGACAGATGCTTATCGTATAATCGGCCGATTAATGAGAGATTTTTCTAAAGAAAAAACTGAAGGCAAAAGATATGCTTTATTAGAAGGTGGATATTATCATGCTGACCTTGGTTTAAATGTTCATGCGTTTTGCGAAGGTTTTGAATAAAAATTTTAGTTTTATGAATCTTTAATCTTTTAATAATAAATAAATGCTTATCCAATATCTTGGAAAAAATAAAAGGAGCTAAGTAATAAATTCAGAATTGATTATAAAGAATATAAATAAATTTCAAATATTATTTTTAAGATTAACAAAATGGTACAATAGATGTACGAAGAAGGAAATACTGTTTATGATATCAACCTCATTGAAGGTGGTATTCAATATTCAGATAATTACAGTAAAACAATGTTGTTTAAAGATTTAATTAAAGTGAAAATTGTCACTACAGATAAAGGTCCTTGGTTACCAGACGTATTTTGGATCCTTATAACTCCTACTGCGACAATAACAATAGAAAATGAAGCTCCATTTATACAAATGGTATTGTTTCTTCTACAAAAACTTCCTGGATTTGATAATGATATGGTCATCAAAGCCATGCAATCTTCAGATTATGCTGAATTCGTGGTTTATGAGAAAAAAACCTAACGTTTTGAAATCAGTTCTTCATATAAATTTACTTGTTTTTTTACAAAATCTTTCATGTTATATTTTAAGGAATAAGTCTTAGCATGCTTTTGATATTCATCGTATAAATTTTTAAGATTTAACAACGTCTTTATCTGATTCGCCAAATTCTCTTCTGTTCCATCATGAAAAAGACCAATTTTATTATCTTGAAGTTGTAAATCTTCTGTTGCACCAGATTTAACTCCTATTACGGGTAAATTGAAATATAGTGCCTCAATAATGCTCAATCCTTGAGTCTCAAAAGGTGAATTCGTCACATAAATGTGAGAATTTTGATATGCTGCAGCTAGTTCTGCTTCATTCAAATACCCCGTAAATATGACTTTATCAGAAATTCCTCCCCTTTCGGCCATGGAAGACAAGGTCGAATGCATCGGACCATCACCAACAATGAGAAATTTTAAATCGGGATAATCTCTTATTATTGAAATGAATGCTTTTAAAGAAGTTTCTATTTTTTTCTCTTCACTTAGTCTTCCTACCGAAATTAAATATCTATTTTCTTTAGATATTTTAAATTTTTTTAAAAAACTTTTACTAATTTTATCAAATTTACTGAAATCTATTCCATTAGGTAAAATTTTGGTGTCCAGACCTTTTTCTTTACAAATATCTTGGGCATATTTGCTCGGGACAGTTGTAATATCGCATCTTTTAAAAAATTGTACATAATACCTCCAACTAAAATATTGCGCAAAGACGCTAGTTACATCTACAGCAGTATCAACAACTAAATTAATGAAATCCTTTACAATCGGGATACCTACTGAAGGAATCATGTTGTTCATAAAAACGCTCCAAAATTCAGGAATCAACGTATGAACGGTTCCTACCGTAGGAATTCCCAATCTCCGAGCTGCAAATAAACCAGAAATTCCAAGAGATATTGGGGAATGAATGTGAATGATATCTAAAGGAGGTAAATCAAATAAGAATATTGGAAAAGGAGATAATTTATATTCTGGAGAAGGAAGGAATCTGACAGCTTCCGAAGTATGAAGATATGGATTTTTTTTATCCTCTTTGTGAGTACTTCTCGGAGCAAAAACATGCACCTCATGACCAAGCTCTCTCAATTGGTTCTCTAACATCTTAATTATGACTGTAACTCCATTCATTTGTGCATAAGTATCCGTAAAAAATCCAATTTTCAACTTTTTGCTCCTCCTACATAAATCCTAATTGTGGTCCAATTAAATATGATTCTATTTCTCTTATAACCTCGCAAATTTTTGGAGGATTTTCTGCATTCCAATTTTCTAGTATCAAGCTAGGATTCTCACCCAACACTTTAGCGATTTCTCCGAAATTTACGATTGGCTTTTCAGGAAATTTGGAAAAATCAATTTCAATAGAGTAATGTTCTGTTAAACTTTTTGATAAAAAGACTTTAATATGTGCTGGATTATCTTGAATAATTTCGGTTGGAAACTCCATGCTGACCTGCTTGCTTTCATTAAATATATTTTCGTCAACTTTTTTTATTTCTTTGGCTGGTTCATTGTTTTTTATAGGTTTTACTTCTTCAATTATCTCTGTCTTAAATTCATTATCTAAAACTTCAGTAAATCGTTTGAAAATTCTAACATTTCCATCCCAATTATTTAAAATTTCCTTGAACTCCTCGATAAATAAATCTCCTATCTTACTGAGCTGCGTTTTTACGGTTTCCTCATCTGTTTCTTTTTCTATTCCTAAAACAATAAAAATTTCTCCTTTGTTTAAAAATAGAAATTTCTTGTTTTTCATTGATATTGAATCCATTTCATCTTTTCCCGCAGACTTAGCGAAGTTAGCAACAGCCATAAACAAACCAGAAATTAAATTTTCATCTAATCCGCCGTGAACGGATTCGCCAAAGGTTCTTGTATAGAGATTTTCTCCTGTTTCTTTAATAATCCAGATATTTTTAATCAAGATATCGTCCATTCTTCATTTTTTTAGAAATTTTCAGAAATTAAATTCCAATTAAATTATTTAAAACATCATTAATAATATCTTGAGGAAGCATTCCTTTTAAAAATAAATTAATATTCTCATTAATTTTTAGATATTTATACAAGAACTCTGAAATAACGACATCAATCTTTTCTGAATCCAATGTAGATAAGAAGTTTACCAATTTTTGAGTTAAATAAGCATTTAAGTACATGTCATGATGAATTTCAGTCTCTTTATTTATGGCTTCAAAAAAGGTTTGAGGATTCCATTCTAATCTTTCCTTAAAAAATGCATTATTTAACCATTTCAAAAATATTTTTCCAAAATTAAAGGATTTAGAAAGATCTAATCCAAAAAAATTAAAATTTAGTTGATCGATAGCTGGTTCTAACATCATTAACCTATTTTCAGGAGAAATTATATTACTAGAATTTAGAATATTAATTGATCTATCTTGGATCTGATTTACTACAGTAATTATTTTCCTCTTTCTTCTCCAATTACGTACGCATAATTCATTTAGATAAATCTCCTTCAATTCCTGATCAATATTGCACTCATCACCCCAATTTAGTGAAATTACTGCTCCTGATTCATGGATTGGATAAATGATATTAGAAAGAATTCTAGCTTGATATTTATGATTGTGTCCTGGAGTTTCGACTAAAAAATTATTAATATGCATGATATCGTTAGTTATTGGAAAACCTTTAACATTTTCTATGTGATTATTAATTCGAATTTCCTTATTTTTTATGGATTTTAAATTAAAATTTGATTTAAAGTTATTATTTGACAAATAATTATGGTTTAAAGTGCATAATCGAGCAGTATAAGTGTCTTGGTTCGCTTGAACTGTTAATTTTTCACTTAATTCCATTTTAATTGTATTTGCTTTTATTATTGGAATGTTAAACTTATCTAATTCTTTTTTTAACAACGTAGATATTTTTATGGAGTCCAATTTCCAACAATCATTCATATCAAGTCTATAATTTTTCTCCTTACCTTTCCAAATTATTTCAGAAATCTTATTTCCCCTTCCCCCTTTTAAAAACGGATACTCATCTAGAGATTCATCCCAAATATAACACGGTTCTTGAATCTCCTGAGATTTATTATCATTTAATTCAATTATAATCGCACGTCTACTTTGATTGGCACATTCTAAAGCTAATGTTAAGGTATTTATTCCTCTTCCAAATAAAATTATATCAAATTCAGTTGAGAACATTTAAAATATAACTCGCTTTATTTGTACTTTAATATTAAAGATATTGTTTATGAAATTTTTAAATTATTTTATCTTAGGATTTATTTTACTGGAGAGAAAGAATTGAAGCATTTAACTGATTTCATTAACGAAAATGGGAAAAAACTTATTATTTTTGGAGGAAAAGGTGGTGTTGGAAAAACTACCTTAGCCTCTGCAACGGCTTTATACGTTTCCCGAAAAAAGAAAAAGACTTTAATAATGTCGACTGATCCTGCCCATTCTGTTAGTGATATTTATCAAGTAGAGCCTAATCCTGGAAAACTTGTAAAAGTCAACGAATTTTTATACATGCTCGAAATAAATACAGAGCAAGTTGCAAAAGATTATGAAGTTCATATTGAAAACCAACCAGAATTAAAGTTAATTTTGGGTGATTCATTAGAATTAGTTCCCGGAATGAGTGAAGGATTTGGTATTTTAGATGTAAATAGGACGTTCGTTGGTGGAAAAGACGGTATCATGTTCGATATCGTTATTCTTGATACTGCTCCTACTGGTCATACTCTTAATTTATTAAATCTTCCAGAATTTATGAAGGGTACTAGCATGAGATTAATTAATATTAGACATAAATTGGGCAGCGTTATTGATAAATTTACAAGTGCATTCAGAAGGAAAAAAGTTGAGGAAAAGAAAGCTGATCCTGCTGAATTCCTGGAAAAAATAAAGGAATGGGCAATATCAACTAAAGAAAGATTATCAAATAAAGAATCTACTTTATTTATTGCTGTAATGATCCCAGAAATGCTTTCAATACTAGAAACTGAACGATTAATAAAACAATTGAATATATACGATATTCAAGTTGCTGGAATATATGTGAATAAATTCCTCCCAGATACAACAAATCATGAATGCAAATTCTGCGAAAGGAAAAAGAAAACTCAACAAAAAAATTACGATATAATTAAAGATAAATTTGAAAAATATAGTCCTCAAAAAATTATATTAAATGAAGAGGAAATTTATGGCATATCATCTTTAGATTTCATAATAACCCAAATGGGCTTGAAATAATTCACAATAATTTTTAAAAATAAAAGCTTAGATATAATAGCTCAAGTAATTCTTAATATTAAATTTAAATAATTTTCACGTGGGGATTTTGTCAAAAGAACGAAAGACCTTAGCCGTAGCGAAGGCATTAGCGGTTAAAATAAGTGAATCTACTAAAGAAAGGGGTATAACACTTTACAACTTTTTGAACCAGTGCATGTTACAAGCTATCAGGGCAGAAAATGAATTAAATACGGATTTAAGTAATATTATTGAAAAGATAGAATCCTTTGAGCTTGCAAAAAAATTGGGATTTGTATTAGCTCCAAGTAATTTATTTTATAGCGCTTTAAGTGGTGTGGAAGATTATATAGAAGAATTTCAAAACAAATTTTATGAATTTGGTAAATGGATGATTCGATATTGTGAAGCAAAATATCCTAGTATTAATGAACGGATTGATATTCTCATTAAATTTGCTAAAAACGCCTTTTGGAGAGATATTGAAGTAAAATTCAGATTAAATGATGATTATACTCATCAATTAAATGTCATAAAAAAAAATATGGATTTCCCAGATGCGTTTTTAAATTATTATTCTCAAACGTTCATTGCTATTTTTGAACATTTGGGATTTAAGAAAACTTCTCAAACCTTTGAGACATCTCATATTAACATATCATTTGAACCAAAAACAAAAGAATTATTGAATATAATTAAAATGAGAATGACAGAACCTTCTAATTTTTTTGAACCTGGAGAAGATGATCATTCAATAGATCGAAAAACTTTAGCCGTAGATAAAGAAATAGCAGAAACCTTACTTGAAATTTCAAAGAAAAGGAACATGACTTTATTCAATTACGTGAACGAACACGTTTTGAAAAATTGTATCTCAATCGAAGAAAATTTCGATCAAAGTATAGAAGATATAGTATCAGAATATGTGCTTTTTCAAGTAGTTAAAGAAATTGATATGATCCTTGTACCTGCAAGCATCTATTTTGAATGTGTTAAAATAAAGTTGTTTAAAGATAAAAATTGGGTCAATAAATGGTATGAAGAAGGTGTTAAAGATGCAAATTTGGTGAAAATCCAATTCTCTTCTTTTCCAGTTGAAGAATATAAAAGTTTATTAAATTATGTTTATTTTGCTGATATTACTGGATTTAAAATAGAACTTACTGAGGATTCTGAAGAATTAAATTTTAGGCTTATTGGAACCATGATTGATGAAGATCTCATGGGATGTTTAGCTCGCTATTATGAAGGATTATTCAATGTTTATGGTTGGACTTTAGATGAAGATAAAAAAATTGTTTCGTTGGGCGTGTGTTCGCTAAAATTTGCAAAACCTGATACCTCAAAAAAATAACCTTTTCTTATGCACAAATATGTATATTTGAATTTTTTTTTCCACAAAAAATTGCATTTACAGACTAAATAATTCATAAGGTTTTTATTAAAAGAAAATCTAGAAATCTTAAGAATATACAATTAATGATAAATTACTCGGGGAAAGAAATATGCCATTAAATGTTCGTTGCATTCGAATAAAACAGTCCACGTACCTATTAATTCCCAAGACCATCGCAAAAATGATGGACTTGTCCGATGATTCAGAGTTTGAATTAGAACTTAAGAAAAACGGCGATAACACTTATGTATTACAATATAAAATGAATACAGAATAGTTACTAGGAGGAAATAAGAGAAAAGAAAATACCTTCAAGTTGGGTGAAGAGATGCGCCCTACTTTTTTAATCCCTCCCATTTTATGATAAATCCCCTCAAATAATAAATCCCTCCCCTCCCTCTTGAAGCGCATCTCACCTATAAACTTGAAGGTGTTTACCAAAATAACCGAACGGGAAGACGTGCTGCAGATTTTTCTCCCTTTAATAATTAATCCCTCCCTCCTTACTCTTACGAAGAGTTATATCCTAATTTTTACAGCACGTTTTTCCCACCAATTTTAAACAAAGTAAAATAACTTCAAATCTTAAAATTTAGTTACTTTAAAAAAAGTTGAAAAGTTAAATATACCAATTTTCATTTTTTATATAAAAGAATAATGAAGGTGAAAAATTTATGGCAGTTACAACCGAAGAAGTAGAAAAAGTTTTAGACAAAATACGTCCTTCACTTCAAGCTGATGGCGGTGGTATTGAATTGATTAACGTGACAGGCAATAAAGTTGTTGTCAGATTAATGGGTGCCTGTCATGGGTGTGCGCACGCAGCCATGACTTTAAAACACGGTGTTGAACGTTATCTAAAACAAGAATTAGGTAATGACATAAGTGTTGAATCTGTAGTTTAGAAAATTAATTTTTTTGTATTTTTTTGTTTTTTCTTTATTTTGAAAAGTAATTTTTATTCTTCTCGCCAAGTGTGTCCACATCTAGTACATCTATAAAAAGTTACTATATCTCCACCTTCGGAGTCCATGATTTCCTCTTTGTAATAAGCTCTGTTATTCCCGCACTTTTCGCAATATTCATTAACTTGAGGTAAATGTATCTCTTCGTCATCTTCAATAAACACAATATCCTCTAATTTTTTACCCTTGGTATTTATTTTATATTCCTCGTCCACAACTTCATTTTCTAATTTAATTTCATATCCACAAGATTTACAAATCAACGTTGTGGACTTAGATGTTTTTTTTGAGGGATAGAGCAGAGCATCGCATTCTGGACAGAATTCCATTATCGTAACCTCGTCATCTCATATTTTTTAAGTCTGAATTATACGCAGTATATTTTTGAGATGATGTAAATCTGATTAGTTTTATACTTTTAAGCATGATTATTATTTAAAATTTAATGTTTACAAGAATCATTTCCTTATAAATATTTCTATGTTTTGGTTTTTTCTTTAGCAAAGAACTTAATCTTTTATATTAAAAGTTGAATATATTTCAAAATGCAACTAATTTTAAATTTAATAATAAGAATAGTAATTAAGATTGATTAGGAAAAAACGGTATAAATTAAAAAAAAAAATAAAAAAAGAGGAAGAAATTTTATTCAAATAATTCTTTTGCTTTAGTTCTATGCAATTTCATGTTTAAGGAATCGAATGTCTCACCCATTGCTATAGCCATTAATTGAGTAATGTATGCAACGGGAATTACTCTTTGACCATCTAATTGTTGGAAACATGCTGGGCAATTAACTGCCATTAATTGAGCACCTTGTTTTTGTGCATCATCTAATTTATTTTTAGCAATCTCATTACCAAGGTCTGGATTCGTGTTGCCTGCACCAGTCCCACAGCAGATCCATTCACTTTCGTAAGGAACTACTGTAGCTCCCAATGCTTCAACGAGTGCCCGTAAATACTTTGGTTCAAAGGGATCATCAAATTGCATAATTTTGGAAGGTCTTGCATAATGGCATCCTGTATGACAAGCAATTTTTAACCCTGTTAAAGGTTTCGTAACTGCTGCTTTAATTTTATCAATACCAACATCATTAATTAAGACATCAATGAAGTGTCGTACATTAATAGTCCCGTTCAAACTTTGACCAACTTTTGACAAAACGCCATTAACTTCACTCTTTAAGGCTGTATCGTGTTTTAATTCGTGGTTTGCAGCCTTTAAAGTTTGTGTACATCCATTACACAAGCTAACAATATCTTTTCCTTCTGCTTCTGCAATAGCTAAATTACTAGCTGCTAAAGTAATCCAAGTTTTTTGATTAACAGTCTGGAGACCAATAGGTTCTGGACAACAAGCAAATGCTGCATCAGAAGTTTGAACTCCTAATTTGTCAAATACAATTCTTGCTGCCTTTTCCAAATAAGGTAGACGATTTGGTATCGTGCAACCTAAAAAAAGTTTCATTTCTGCCATTTTTATCACCTAAACTATTTTCTCCATTCCTGTCTCTTTCATTATTGTCTGCACTTTGCTCAAGTCAGGGCTTGGTATGACTGGCAAACCCATCTGCTCTCTTCTCCTTATTATAGCATCCATGATGGGGATTGCTTTTCCATTTTCCATGATTGTTTTTGCTTGAGTCAAATAAAATTCGGGTACTTGTTTCTTTTGTGCTAACATGTTCTTAATGAGGTAAAATATTTCTGTCAACTCTATTTCGTTAGGACAAACCTCATCACATGAATCACAGTATGTACATCCCCATAATTTTACATCTCCAACTTCTTTAGGCATAATGTTATCTAAAAATCCAAGGAACGAATGCAAAATTAATTTTCTAGGATTATATTTATCTTCACCAATTGTAGTCGCAACCGGGCATTTTTCGGTACATCTATTACACTGATAGCAGTAATTTAATCCGGCTTTTATGTGTTTTTCCATTACCTTTCTTCTAAAATCTAAATTTTCCATCATTTCCACCTCTATTTATCTAATCTCCCAGAATGTTTTGTTTTTGCATAACTAAATCTATAAAATAGTCCTCTAGTATCTTTTAAAATATCTGGATTTCCGCCTAAATCGGTTATCTTCTTTATAAAAGCTTCTGGATTGCTGACGATATCTGGAGTTGGACCATAACAACCTGCGCATGGCATGTTCACGCCAGGACAAGTTGCACCACAACCTGCATTAGTTAAGAATCCCATGCACATATATCCTTGGTTTAAGAAACAAACTTTTGGATCTGCTTTTCCTTCATGATCTCGTTTGTATCCTACTATCTTTATGTCCTTATTTCTTTCACAATGGGCACAAACATTTTGAATTCCTGAAGGAATGTTTGCTGAAGCTAGTTTTTTAAGAGCAATAACTGCAAAGTTTCTAATGGGTTCTGGAACGTCTAAAGCTAATCCATCACCGCCTCCCGCTAATCTTTCTAGAGGATATTCTCCTAATTTTCCTTGTGCAACAGCTTGCAGTGGATCAATTGGTAACACAAGCGATCCCAAAGCAGGAAGCCTGAAATACAAAGTTACAAATTCAATAATGATTTTTGCAACAGCTGGAGTTACTTGTGTGAGTCCATCAACAAAATTTGTTAATATTGTAGCTTCTTCCATTGAAATATTTTTAGTCATACCATATTCTCCCATGCATGGACCTTTATCTTTGGTCCATTTAAGGCCTGGTGGTGCACCAGTAACTGAACCAAAACATGGGATGCTTTTTCTCAACAAGCATTCTGCTCCTTTCATTTCGCAAACGGAGCATACGTTCGTATCGAGCCAAAGTTGACCATATAATGCTTCAACAACTCCAAAAATGGCAGCTTTAATGTTCTCTCTTTTTGGAGGGCAACCATAAAGATAAGCATCAACTTGAACAATTTCGTCGTTAGGAATTATTTTGTCTACAAATGCTGGTAAGTTTTCTGTTATTGGATTACTAGTTACAACTGTATCTGCAGTTACATATTTCCTCTTGACATTTTCTTCAATCGGAAATGAATTTGCTAAACTTGGTATTCCACCATTACATGCGCAAGCACCCCAACATACAAGGGTTTTACTTTTTTTGCGCATTAATTTTAGAGAATGAACGTCGTGCTCGGTTCTAATGTGGCCTTCAACAAAACCTACTTCTATAGATTTATCCGGCATTGCCTCTAAATCTTTTTCCTTGGTATCAACGACAGCTTGCCAAAATTTTATATCAATTAATGGCAAGATGTCAAGAATTTCCTCGTGTAAGTCGAGAAGGCTTTGATGGCAGCCCCAACAGGAACCGAGTTGCATGAATGCAACTGATATTTTATCCATCATTTTCCGCCTCATTATTTATCGTACTTTTTGATTTTTAGTTTCTATTTTTAGTCTATTTACTAAAATCTAATAGATTTCAAAAAGTCACGTATTTTGAAATATATCAATGAATTCCAAAATATATTTATAAATCTTTATTTAACTAAAACTTAAAAAGCTTCAATTTTTTTGACTTCTTGATATTGAATATATACCTTTTTATATACTCATGATTTATTTTTACGTTTAAAAGCGTCCTTCACATCATCTTGCAATAAAAACCAAATGATAAAAATCCCAATAATAATTATAACTGAGGGAATAGAAATGATTAATGCTGTTTGATATGCCCAATTTTGTAATTTAAATAAACCAAATATTAATATAAATAAAAAAACTCCTCCAATAAAAAATATAATGCTAATAATTATTAAAAAAGGTAAAATTATTTTATAAATTGCTGCAAAATCTATCAAGTTATAAAAATAAGTTTTGGAAATGTTATCGAGATATGTAACCATAATTCCTAATATTGGTGTTTGAATAAGAAATCCTCCAATTATTGAAATAACACCAGATATTGCTAAAAAAATGGCTAGAACCTTGACTCCGTATGGGACATCATCCATTTCAAACACTCGAATAATGAAATTATGGTTTAAAGTAAATAATATTCTTATAAATCATTTTTATAAGTGATAATCTCTAAATTATTAAGTTAAAAGTATTTATAAAAATAATTTTTTTGTGATTAAATTGAGAAGAAAGATTACACGTTCAAAAATAACAGCAACGATCGGTCCGGCATCCAGTAGTGAAGAAATGCTAAAACAACTTTTCAAGGAAGGTGTAGATGTGGTGAGGTTAAATTTTTCTCACGGTACACACGATCAACATGAAGAAAACATTAATAAAATACGCTCAATTTCTGACGACATTGCTATTTTAGGTGACATACAGGGTCCAAAGATAAGAACGGGACCAATGGATGAAAAAGATCCTATTATTTTACTACAACATGGACAAAAATTCACTATTACTAGTCGAGATGTAATCGGCACTAAAGACATTACCTCAACTACTTATAAAAATCTTCCAAATGAAGTAGATGAAGGTGAAATGCTTTACATTAATGATGGTATCATTGCATTAAAGGTTCTCGAAATTAAAAGAATTAATGATAATGGTGCAAAACCAAAAAAAACTGCCAAAAAGAACGATATGACGGGAAAAACTGATATTATATGTGAAGTTTTGGCAGGAGGTAACTTATCTTCAAGAAAGGGAATTAATATCCCCGGAGAAATTAGTCAGAGGGTTCCTACTAAAAAAGATATAGCTGATTTAAAGTTTATGGCGAAAAAAAACTTAGATTTTGTAGCTGCATCCTTCATTTCTGAACCTGAAGACGTTATCAATGTTCGGAAGGTTATTGAAGATGCAGGAGCTTCAATTCCAATCATTTCAAAAATTGAACGTCCTCAAGCAATCCGTAAATTTGATGAAATCCTGCAAGTATCTGATGGAATTATGATTGCACGAGGGGATTTAGGTGTAGAATTACGCCCCGAACTTGTTCCAAGTGTTCAAAAACAATTAATTTTAAAATGTAATCGCGCTGGAAAACCTGTCATTTGCGCAACACAGATGCTTGAATCCATGACAACAATTCCTATACCTACTCGAGCAGAAGCCAGTGATGTATATAATGCAATTTATGATGGTGCTGATGCCGTTATGCTTTCAGGGGAATCTGCAACGGGTAAACATCCTATTAAAGCAGTCGAAATGATGGAGAGGATCATTAGAATAAGCGAAGAAGACATGCTTGCTCGAAATCCTGATTATTATGATTCTGATTATACTACTAATGCTGAAATTATTGGCCATACCATTCATACCATCGTTAAACAATTCGAAGAAAGAATGGAACAACATCCTGAGTCACCTGAATATTTGGATGGTATTCTTGTCATAACAAAATCAGGATTCGCAGCCAGAATGGTTTCAAAGTATCGACCCAAGCTCCAAATAATAGCTGCAACATTCGATGAAAAAATCAAAAGACAGTTAAAATTATCTTGGGGTGTCAAACCTATCGTTCTACCAATGACTCCAGATCATCTCACAACTACTTACATTGCAGTTGAACAAGCTTATGAGATGGGATATCTTACAGAAACAGGTTTTATTATTATAGTTTCGGGAAGCGTGCTTTCCCCTAAAAAAAGCGCAAACACGATTGGTGTTTATCTCGTAAAAGATGTTTTAAATTTCGGAAAAGTATGAATAATTCCAAGTGTATAATTTGAAGAAACATAATTTAGGATGGTATAGTGTAATACTTGTTGCCTTAATTGCTATTAGTTTTATTATTATACCAAGTGGAATCGTTTATACTTTTTATTTTTTTCAATATGCTATATGTGTTTTTTTAGTATTGGGAGGCCCGTTATTATTAATTTGGTTTGTCCTTAAAAATGATGAAGGTGATTTAGATTATTCAAAGGAAATTAAATGCCTGAAATGTGGTTATTCTAACCCAAATGGTATTATATATTGCAAATCATGTGGAAAAACTATAAAATCACGTGAAACTTCTAATTCAACTTAATTTAAATATTTATGAATATCAGATTAATATTCCTTGCTGCATTTAAATTATATTATATCCAACTAAATTAAAAAAGAGTTAATTTAAAATAAAGTTAAATCAAAAAATAAAAATATCTTTTTTTATGCAATTAATGGAACATTAAGATATGTCTTTTAAGGTTGGATTTTAATTTGGGTAAATTAGAGTTTAAATTGCCAAAACGGTACAACTTTGCTGAAGTACAGGCTAAATTAACAAAATTCTGGAATGAAAAAAATATCTATAAATTTAATATTAAAGATAAACATCCTATTTATTCTATTGATACACCACCGCCTTTCACTAGTGGCGTATTACATATGGGTCATATTTTAAATCATACTTGGATTGATTTAGCTGCTCGATTTAAACGGATGAGAGGATATAATGTCTATTTTCCTCAAGGATTTGATTGCCATGGGCTTCCAACCGAACTAAAAGTTGAAAAAGAATATAAAATCTCGAAAGATGATCGTTCCAAATTTTTGGAAAAATGTTATGAATGGACCAATCAAGCCATAAAACAAATGAGAGATCAATTTGATGATTTAGGTTATTCAAGTGATTGGGATTATACTTATCGAACCATGGATGAAAAGTATTTACGGATGGTTCAAAGAACTTTATTATTTTTTTACGAAAAAAAGTGGTTATTTCAAGATGATCACCCGATTCATTGGTGTACTAATTGTCAAACTGCTTTAGCTAAACAAGAAGTAGGTTATGTTGATAAAAAAGGAAAGTTGTGGTTTATAAAACTTCCATTATCTGACGGATCTGGTCATGCTACCATTGCAACTACTCGACCAGAACTTATGTCCTCATGCGTTGCAGTTTTAATACACCCCGATGATAATAGACACTATCATTTATCCAATAAAAAGATAAAATTACCAATATTCGGACGAGAAGTTCCGATCTACCAAGATTCTGGAGTGGATATAGAGTTTGGGACTGGGATTGTATATGTTTGCACGTATGGGGATGAAACAGACATAAATTGGCAAAAAACATATAATTTACCTGTAATTATTTCTGTTGATGAAAAAGGATTCATGACAAGTAACGCAGGAAAATATCAAGGTCTTTCTATCGTTGAAACACGTAAGAATATTATAGAAGATCTTAAAAATCTTGGTTTACTTGAAAAAGAAGAATCCTTCGAACATCGTGTTATTGTTCATACTGAGCGAAGCGCTTGTATGAATCCAATTGAATATTTACCAATTAAACAATGGTTTATTTCAATTCGCCCTTTTAAAGAAGAAATATACGATGCTGCGCTTAAAATGAATTGGTATCCTCAAAATATGATAAAAAGATTGCAGGATTGGATTGAATCACTTGATTGGGATTGGGTTATTAGCAGACAAAGAGTTTTTGGAACTCCAATTCCATTTTGGACATGTCAAAAATGCGATAATATAATAGCTGCACGAGAACAAGATCTTCCAATTGATCCACGAGATGCTAAACCTCCCATTGATAAATGTCCTAAATGTTCAGGAACTCTTGTGGGTGTAACAGATGTTTGTGATTGTTGGATTGATAGTAGTATTACTCCCTTAGTAATTGCAAAATGGCGTGAAGATGATGAATTCTTCAAAAAAACATATCCTAGCGCCTTAAGACCTCAAGGTTATGAAATCATTCGCACGTGGGCTTTTTACACGATATTTAGGTGTTTGAAACTTACGGGCATACCTTGTTTTCAAGATTTAATGATTAATGGTATGGTAGCTGGAACTGATGGCAGAAAAATGAGTAAAAGCTATGGAAACGTTGTTAGTCCTGACGAAACAGTAAAAAAGTATGGAACTGATGCCCTACGACAATGGGGTGCATTGGGTTCATTAGGTGATGATTATCCATTTAATTTCAAAGAAATTGAATATGGATTGAGATTTAACACTAAATTATGGAACGCATGTCGTTTTTCATCAGGTCATTTAGGGAAATTTAATAAAAATAAATTAAAAAATAGACCTGAATTATCACCTATTGATAAAGATATTCTACACAAGCTCGATGATTCCATAAAAACTTGCACTGAGGCATTTGAAAATTACAATTTTCACGCTGGTCTCAATTCAGTTCGAACATTTTTCTGGCATGATTTTTGCGATAACTATCTTGAGGCTGTTAAATATAGGTTTTATACAGATGTTTCAGATAATCAAAAGCTAGCAGGATTATTTACTGTATATTCTGTAATTCTGGATACTTTAAAGATGCTTGCTCCAGTAATGCCATTTATAACTGAAGAGATTTATCAACTTCTATTTAAAGATAATGAAAAAATAGAGAGTATTCATCATAACAAATGGCCTAAATTATATGAAATCGAAGAAAATGTTACCGGAAATCAAATAATTTTAATTATTAAAGATTTTAGGAACCAAAAGGCGAGTAAACAAATTCCTTTAAATTTAGAAATTGAAAAAGCTCATATTAAAATACCCCACCTAGCCAAAGAACAAGTTGAAGTGATGAAAGAAGATATATCAAAGACATTAAAAATAGCAAATCTAGAAATAAAATCTGAGGAAACTAATGAGAAATATGATGATACGTTTAATATAGGTGAAATCATAATCAATTGGAATGTTCCAGAAAAGAAAAAATAATTTTTATAAATTTGAAAAACTTTTTCTATATTAAATTTCGACTATTACTTATAAAATTTCTTGGGAAGTTTCATCTATGCTTTACTGATTTGAATTTGTATGTTACTATGAATTCGTTAAAATCCCATTCATTTTTAATATTTAGGATTAATTTTGATAGAATTCAACGATTTGTTCAATTATGAATAATTAAATATGATTATTTTTTTTAATTTCATATTAATTTAGTATTTTAATTTTCATAAATGAGGTTTTTTAATGTCTGAGGATATTCAAGGTAGATTTGACGAAGATATCGAATTCGGAAGAAAATACCTAAAAAAATATTGGAAATATATTCCTTTTATGATTGTTGGTGCAATTGCAGCTATAATTATTGCCTTATTTGTTTTTCTAAATTACATTCAAACTAGTTCAATTGGTGGTCGAGGAACCTGGACGTTCGATCAGTGGAGTATAGATACTATGGGTAGTTTTATCGTCCGAATTGTATTTTGGGAATTTCTATTTGTAATCATACCATTTGGAGCAGGTTTTGGTATTTGTTTCTATCTCCTTTGGAAAAAAGTAATGACTGAAGAGGAAAGACAAGAAATCAAGGAACGGGACCAGAAAGAAAAAGAAAGAAGAAAGAGATATAAACAATGGGGGACATTTGGCGGTGGCGGCGGTGTAATACAATTTATGTTATTGATTATTTCATTAATCATAATATGGGTTGATGGCAATATTTACATTCCATTTGGATCGCTTAGCTATAGTTATTTCATATACGTGGCGCTATGGGCTGCATTTTGGGCTCTAATCATTTTTGGAATTCCCCTCGCCGTTGTTGGTATAATCTTTTTGAAAAAAGAACTTGAAAAATAGTTCTTTCTTTTTTTTGCATTGATATAAATATTATTAAAAAAAAGTCTAAACGATAAAAACTATGAAAATGTAAGTTTTTCAAAAATAATTTATATACAAATAATTTGTTCTTAAAATAATGATGGAAATAAACGATGTTTCAGATATAGAATTATTATTAAAAAAAGGAGATTATATTCCTGATGAGAAAATCTCCACATCTATTTTTTTGGCATTTAAGTTAAATAAACCAGTTCTTATTGAAGGTCCACCTGGAACCGGAAAGACATCAATTGCCTTAAGTGTTGCTAAAGCTCTCAATCGAAAATTGATAAGGATTCAAGTGTATGAAGGCATAACTGAGGAGCGAATTATCGGGGAATGGAATTATCAAAAACAAATCTTAAATATTGAATTATACAGGAATGAATTCGATAAAAAAGATTTAGAAAAAAATATTTTTTCTGAGGATTTTTTCATATATAGACCTCTTTTGACATCATTTCTTTCAAAGGACGATGTAGTTCTATTGATTGATGAAATTGATAAGTCTGATTTTGAATTTGAGAGTTTTTTATTAGAAAGTTTGGGGGAAAAACAGATTACTATACCAGAATTAGGAACTTTTAAGTTAAAAAACAATGCTCTAATATTTTTAACAAGTAATGTTGAACGAGAATTATCTGAACCATTAAAAAGAAGATGTTTATACTTACATTTAGATTTCCCTACTAAAGAAAGAGAAGAAGAGATCGTGAAGTTACACGTACCAGATGCTTCAGATCATTTAATTAAAAAAGTTGTTTCAATAGTTCACGAAATAAGAAGATTTGACCTTAGAAAATTACCTTCAATTAGTGAAACCTTTGAATGGATACAGTCACTTTTAATGCTAACGAAAAATGAGATAAAAGAATTAGATCCGGATTTAATAATCAATACATTATCTGTTATTTTAAAATATCAAGAAGATATTAAAAAAGTAAAACCAAAAATTCAAGAAATCTTAGAAAAAAATAAATAATCAAAGCTAATTATTTAATTTCTCTTTATTTAATTCCGCCTCATTTAAGAAGAATTGTTCTTTTTCCTTCTCTCTCTCTGCTTGAATCTTTCTATTATATCTGCGTTTTTTTATTATTATAATAGCGTTAATAGCAATAAATATTCCAATTAAACAAATAATAAAAGTCAATCTTAAACTGAAAATAAAATTTTCATCCCATGGAACTGGATCCGAAACTAACACATTTAAATCAAGTAAATCTAAAATACAAGCTGCAAAATATGTTGAAGACAGACTCGAACCACCCCCACCATAAAGGTTTGAAAACCCTCCATCCTCATTTTGAAGTTTTAAGATCCAATTTATGGTTGCATCGAGATTAATTTGATTTAAATAATAAGAACCAAGTATACTTAAACAAGCTATTGCTGCATAAGTATTTACAAGAGAATAATCAGTATTTTCTGGCGTGGAACTAAAAGCACCATATTGATCGTGATAATTATTGAGATTTTGACAGCTTGCTATCCAATCAATTAATGGACTAAGTAGAACCCCTCCAAAATCTTGTAAAATTGATAATGATGCAATTGCTGAAAATGCATCCCATAAATTTGATGAACTTCCATCAGTTGAGAATCCCCCAAAATCAATAGATGAAGGTATTAAATTTTGTTTTTCTTTTAACCAAATAATCAAGTTTTCATCATCAATGCTAGTATCATACAAATTTAAAGCCATTAATCCATAGAATGTAGAAATTAACGTTGCTGGGCTATTTTGATTTGCTCCATACCCTGATTCTTCTTTTTGACAACTTAAAATCCACGCTTGTGTACCATATTCTAGCTCTTGATTGAAAATAGCACGAATCCAAGAAGCATAATAAGAATAATATATCAATGATTCCGTATATGGTATTATCCCATATCCATTATCCCTATTTTTACATAAAATTAGCCATTCAATCAAATAATATGAATCTATTCCTTCTAAGTTAAAAAATGTGTATAAAATGTACAAGCTTTGAAATGTAGATAATAAAGTTGGCTCTGTAGCATCCGGAGAGTTACCCCATGCTGGTCCAATATTACACTCCATTATATAGGATTCCATGGCATCCATTCTTGTGGCATCAGCTTTTATGGTTGGAATCATTATTAAACAAGAAGAAAAAAAAATGAGAAGAATGCAAACTATTAGTTTCTTTTTGACCATATTTAAATCACAATTAAATTTATTTTGAAAATAATTTGTTAATGAACAAACCTCGTAATGAATTGAGCCTCATTAGCATGAATAATGATAATTAAAGATATATTCCATTTTTCTTTTCGAGCCAAATTATTCTACCTGCTTCTCTTTTATGTTAAAGTGGAATATTGGACCATTGTGAAATTATTTGGTAATTATTGTAAGTTGTTGATCCATCAGAGAGACTCGTATAAGTAGTCGACGAATTTAACAAGACTCCTGTTTCTGAAAATTGATAATATAAATTCAGAGACATTGATCCTGTTATTATAATTCTTATTGTGTGTTCAGTTATAGAGATCTCTACTTCGGAATCACCAATTCTCTCAACCATTGATTCATATGTTTCTAATATTTCTGATTCAAATGTTTGAATGTCTGTTTCATCAGGAATAACTACATTTGGTTCATACGCCATGAATCCTCCATTAGGTCTCTCGAAATCATCAGGAGGTTCAAAACCCTCAGGTAGTTCAAAATCATCAGGAGGTTCAAAATCATCAGGAGGTTCAAACCCTTCAGGTGGTTCGAAATTCTCGGGAGGCTGAAAACCTCCGCCACCAAAATTACCACCACCAGCAAAACCAACGATATCCGAACTTGTACCTGAAAGTCTTATTTGTTTCTGAATTGGAATTGCTGAACTAATACCCTCTAAACTTGAGGCATTATAAAGATTGAAAGTTATTACCACAAAAGATGAACTATCTGATATTCCCGTAACTTCATATAAAAGATAATAAGTCTGGTCATTTAATTGTTGTTGATAAGCTATTTGGTGTCCCAATACTGCAATAATATCAAACGAGATAATTGTTGGAGGATTATAATAATAATAAAAGAACCCACCTTGATAATTAGATGTAATATAAAATGATGTTCCTGAGTACCAGTAATAAAATTCGCCAAATCCTACTCCTGTTAATAATAAAAAAGATAAGGCAATAAAAAATATATTTGACTTTAATTTTTTATATTGCCTCTTCTTTTTTTTTCTCGTTTGATTGGAAAATTTTTCAAATCTTGAATTATTTAAAAGATTTTCCTTTTCATTCATTTCTAGCACCTTATGTATCAAAACTCTTTTCGTAAAGCATTTACAGGTTTCATACGAGCTGCTCGCCATGCCGGATATAATCCAAATATAATAGAAATTAAGATGCTATATCCAAGTGCTTGAAGTATTATTTCTAAGTTCATAACGGGAATAATTGCAGTAATTCCCTCTAAGATACTAGTAGTTTGACCAAAAGGTCCGGGAGCTGCCGTAGAAGATGCTGTCAACCCTGACATTACTTGAACTAAAAATTGTCCTACAATTGCACCAATGATCCACCCAACAACTAATCCTAATATACCCCCTAATACTCCAATAATCGCTGCTTCAATTAAAAATGAAGCAAGTATTGAGCTGTCTCTGGAACCCATTGCTTTTAGTATACCTATTTCTCGAGTACGTTCGGTAACAGAAACATACATTATATTCATAATTCCTAGTCCCGCTACTATAAGAGCAATTACAGCAGTTGCAGTTAAAAATAAAGTAATAGTATTCCAAACATCAGTAACTGAGTCAATTGTTGTAGTCGGTATCATTATTCTGATTGATTCACCATAGTATGATTGAAATTCTAATTCAATATATTCAATCACTGCATCAGAAGTATCATCTACTATCATATAAAAGCCGTCAACCGTGCCATTTTCATTTTGAAACAACTCTAAAGTCTTATTTATTTGCAAATATATATTAGAATCCGATGGACCACTCATCGAAAATTCGCCAATTTCATTTAAAACACCCACGATATTTGTCTCATAACTGTTGAACGATAGATTCATTTCAAAGCTATTATATGAATAATAAATTTTTAGATTATCATCTATATCTTTAAAAACATACCAATCAGGGAAATAAGTATTATAACCTATTACAAATGAACTATTTTGTGTATCTAAAGGAATTTCGCCTAAATATGCATTAAAATTATTATATATTGTTTGATAATCCGCAAAATCTACTCCTATTAATGTTGCAGATATATTTTTTCCTTCATATTCATAATAGACATTCTTTTGAATAAAAGGAACAATAAGATCAACATGTTGAATTGATTCAAGATAATCAACATCAGAATAATTGAAGACGATGGAATCACCACCGAATCTATTAAATCTGGAATAAATAGTAACAAGATTTGTTCCAAAAGTGTTTTCAATCTGCTCTTGTATCTGTATTTCAAATCCAGCACTAAGTGATGTTAAAGCAACCACCGTAGAAATACCTATCATAATCCCAAGAACAGTTAAAAGCGTTCTAAATTTACGCGTTCTAAAAGTTTTAAGAGAATATTTTAAAATATCGACAGGTTTCAAATTAGACTCTTCCTTTAATCATCTTGATCATAAAATTTTTCTTTTTTATCAGAACTAAATTGGCTTCTATATTCATTATTCGCCCAAGTTTGGATTTTTTTTACATACTCTTCTTCTGATTCAAATATTAAACCATCAACAAGGTATAATGTTCTGTCGGCTAATTTTGCTACTTCAATATCATGAGTTATTATGACAATTGTAATCCCATATTCCTTGTTTAATTTGCAAATCAAATCCATAATTATATCTCGAGACTTTATATCGACATTACCTGTTGGTTCGTCCATAAGAAGAAAACTTGGTCGTGGAATGCGAGCTAATGCCCTTGCAATAGCAACTCTCTGCCTTTGACCGCCACTCAACTCATTTGGTTTATGTCTGATCCAGCGTGAAAGTCCAACAAATCTTAAACATTGTATTGCTTTCTTATATCTTTCCGACCTTGATATTCCTTGAATATTCATTGATAGTTCTATATTTTCTATTGCTGTAAGATGCGGAATTAAGTTTAAAGATTGAAAAACAAAACCAACTTTTTGCCTGTGAATAACTCTTTTTTTTTCTTTCATCTCAGAAACGTAGCTTCCGTCAAGTAATATTTTCCCTTCTGTTGGACTATCTAATGCACCTAGAATGTTCAACAAAGTTGACTTACCGCTTCCTGAAGGTCCTAAAATTGATACAAATTCACCTTCATTTATTGTAAAACTGATACCTCTAAGTGCCGGAACTTCGATTTTACCTTGCATGTATATTTTTTTTACATCTTCAGCTCGAACTATTACCACCATTTAATAGCCTTCATAAGTGAATTTTTCTAATAATATGATTTAGATACAAATTCAAACTTTTAATAGACCAAAGGTCCATAAAAGATATTTTTTTTGAAATTTTACTTATTTAACTTAAGTTTTTTATTTGATAGTAAATCCTAACAAAAATTAATAGTATAAAGATTTTTGGACGAAAGGTGCAAGAAAAAGGTACTGTTATTTACATGTTATTTAATTATTGTAAAAATTTTCATTATTTAGAAATTAAAAATTAATTTAGTAATTCAAAATTAATAAATTTCAGCTTTATTTAATTAATTTGTAATGATTAATGCATATTATGCAAATTCATTATTTGATAATGTTTTATGAAATTTCTTAATTCTTATTTATACGTACCAAAAGAATTATATTATCCTTTTATTTCTCATTATTACATCCTAAAAGTTATATTAAAAGCAGAAATGTTATAAAAAAACTAATATCATTTCTTAAATCATCCAAAATTATTAAAAAACGTATTGAAGAAAATTGAGTTCAAATAAAAAATATCGGAATGCATTGTTGATAATTGAGTTAATTTTAGAAAAATTGACAAAAGTTAAAGAAAAAGGAATTTTAAAATCAAAATTAATTCATGAATTATCAATGAAGACTGCTACTGGGGAAAAATATCTATCTCAATTAATTTTAGCCGGTTACATAACAGTTGATGAAACAAAATGGGGAAATGATAGAGTTAAAAATGTCGTAAAAATAACAGATAAGGGTCTTCAACGATATAAATGGTTTATCTGTTTATCTTCTGAATTAAATTTAATGGAGTAGAAATATTAATTGGAAAAAAATAGTTCAAAAAATTTAACTAATAATGAAAAATTGAATAAATTAAATAATTCTGGAAATATAGATCAACTTTATGTAAAAATATATAATGGATACAGGAAACATACTCAAAAAGAAAGAACATTTCAGATTATTCTATTTATTATAGAATTAATTATGATTTTTCTTCTTGTTCTAAACTTTTTTCTTTCATTATTTAGAACCAATGCAAATCAATTATTTGACTTTGGTGGCTTATTATTCCAGATACCTGATATTCCTATTGTTATTTTAGGTTTTTATCAGTTTAGAATAATTATTAAATGGAATAAATCAGCCAGTCTTCCTGATTCATCTTTAGTTAAATCACATTATACTATAATAAATCAATTAAATAAATTAATGATTGTTTCAGCCTTAATATTAGGAATCGCATCCTATATTTTATTGACGCAATTTATTTCTCCTTCAATTATATTCGTTCCTCATCCCCCTAAAGAAAATTTTTCTTTTTTTATTGATTTTATGAGGTGGTTAAGTATTATTATGATACTCTCTTATATTGTTCTTGAATCTATCTATATTAAAAGGTGGCTCACAAAAATTAAATCTATTAATAAAATTGAACATCTTATCATGAATGAACTGGTAGAATTTCTAGATTTGACTAATGAGAAAATTGACTAAGAATAATTTATATTTAAACATTTTATTATTAGATAAATAATAAAAATCATATTTTAAAATGTTTTCTACCATTCAAGATAAATTGAAACAATATTTACTTGAATAAATGAGAATAAGAAATTTAAAATCGAAATAAGGGTGAAATATTAGGAAAATTAATGAAATTATCAATTAAATTAGGTGATTCATACAAAGTCAAGTTTTAGATGATTTAAAAAGGATCGGAGCTTTTGTTTTTACTTGTACACCTTTTCTTTTAGATAATAAATTCAAATTTTGGGATCATTGTGCGTGGTCTGAATCTTCAACTATGATATACTTAAATTCTATTATTGGTGATAAAAAGAATCTATCAATTAGCCATCCAATTATTGAAAAATGCAAATATTTTACATCAAAACAAGGATATCATTCAATAAAGGAAGATTTTTTTTAAAAAATCTTTATTTCTAATTTATGGAAAACTTTTTTTCAGCTCAAACTATTGCCGTCGTAGGCGCATCCCGGAATCCAAGAAAAGATGGTAATAATATTATTCGGAATTTATTGCTTAAAAAACAATTAAAAATATTTCCAATCAATCCTTTTGCTGATGAAATATTAGGTTTAAAAACCTATCCATCTATTTTAGATGTAAACGAAGATCTTGACCTTGTAATTATTTTCATACCTCCAGATCAAGTCTTGGATGTAATAAAAAATTGTGTAGAAAAAAAAGTAAAAGCCATTTTAATTGAGTCATCAGGTTTTAATGAAGTCGGTAATTACGAATTATTTAATCAAATTAAGAAATTAACAACGGATGCTGACATTCGTGTTTGGGGTCCTAATTGTACTGGATATGTAGATTTCCATCAACAGATTTTCACGCCATTTGCACCGTTAGGAAACATGCTTAGGGACTTAAACTTGAAATTAGATGAGTTAAAAGGTAATGTGTCTATAGCATCGCAATCAGGAATGATGGCTGGAGGAATGATGTTTCAAATCTTAACAGGAATAGCTTCGGGACATTATTTTAAACCAAATAAGATTTTGGCAATTGGAAATAAGCTTGATATAGATGAGTGTGATGCTTTAGAATTTATGGGAAAAGATCCTAACACTAAAATTATTGGTTTATATTTAGAGGGATTTTCAGATGGGAAAAGATTTATGAAGTTAGTAAAAAAAATCATCAAAGAGAAGCCAATTGTATTATTAAAAGGTGGCTCTTCTGAAAGTGGCTCTAAAGCTGCCATGTCCCATACTGGTTCGCTTTCTACTAATGATGTTATCTTGAGCCATGCTTTAAAACAATCAGGAATTATACGTGTTAAGGATTTTCAAGAGTTTTTAGAAACCTTAAGTGCCTTTTCAATGTTGTATGAGAATGATTCTAATAAATTGCCTAAAGAAAATAAGGTTGCAATCATTACAATTTCAGGTGGTGCTGGAGTGGTTCTCTCTGATAACATTGAACGACAAAAAAATCTTAAAATGGCAAGTTTTAATGAAAAAACTAAAGAAAAAATTGCCAAAGCGTTTCCTAAATGGATGAAAACTGGACAGGGAAATCCTTGTGATATCTGGCCTGCAATTGAAGTCAATGGACCTGGAGTAGTTCTTGATATTTTAAATGCAATAATGCGAGATGAAGGCGTTGATATTTTAATTTTTACAATGGTTGCTGTCCGACATCGAGAATGGGACATGCTTGGGAATAAGGCATTTATGGATATATTAAAATCTTTTAAAAAACCAATATTTTTTTGGATCTTTGGTGATTATACGCAATTTGATAATATAAGGAAAAATTTAAGCCAAATTTCTCTCCCCATGTTTGGTAGTATCGAATCCTTGACAAAAACTTTATCCAATATCGTGAAATATAATAATCTTGGTTTTAATTATTAGAAAATCATCTTTTATTTGATTATTATGACTATATACCAAGATGAAAAAAATGGTCTTAATAACAAACCGACCCTAAATAATGATGATTATAAAAAATTTTCATCGAGTATTTATTCTATTCGAGCAATTTCTGCAATTTTAATTTTAATTTTACATTTTGCATGGTGGTCAGCTCCTTGGTTCAATGCAAACTTAATATATCATCCCTTTCTTTTTGTACGAATCTTTTTTGATTTAACTGATATGGGCGTTGACCTTTTTACAATACTCAGTTCTTTATTTCTGACCATTAATATATTAATGACAAGTAATGATTACATTTCTTGGCCAAAATGGTATAAAAGAAGAATAACTAGAATTTTCCCAATCTTATGGTTGACTTTGGCTATCGTTCTTCCCACAGTATTAATTATCGGTAATTCCTTACCAAACACGCTATATTATGATGCGAACTCTATAATTATCAACCTTAGCGGACTTGGAGGATTGAATGGAACCCTAATTTTAACCTACCAATGGTTTATCAGTTTCATCTTATCATGCTATTTAATTTTCCCATTATATTTTATATTTATGAAAAAAAATTTTCGTTTAACATCAATAATAACAATTGCTAGTTTTATCGTTTGTGCTATCATTTTTTATAACATTAATATTTATTTTCCAAATTTAAATGACCTCTGGTTTGGTATAGCTCGATATTTCGAATTCTTTTTTGGAGCTTTGATTGGATACTGGATCGCAAAGGAAAACCTGGTGAACTTAAGATATTTTAAGGAGAAATTGATGGGTATTTTTTCAATTATTTCACTTTTAATTTCTAGTTCAGTATATATCTTATCTTTTTCTTTTTCTTTCCATTTTCTTGGACAGCGTATTTATGAAAGATTCATTTGCATTCCGATTATGGCAACTTCTTTAATTTTATTTTTAACTTATTTGTTTATGAATCGTCCAAGTCTAAATAAACCGTTTAAAAAACTAGGAAAAATGAATTATGAAATGTATTTATTAGAAGGATTTCCGTGGGAAATCACTATATTCATTATGTTTGGTCTTTTTTCACTGCCCATATATTTCGCTCCCCTTGCATTTTTAATATATGTTTTATTTGATATTTTACTTGCTTATCCTTGGAATTATATTGGAAATATAATCGCACAAAAAAGAAAATTAGATAATGGAATTGTTATTATTGCAGGAAGTTTAATGATTTATGCTATATCAGAAATGTTTTTAAGAAATGTTATTGATCTCCGAGCTAATTTCATACTTCCTTTCGTTATTTTGGCTATAATCGTTACAATTTTATTAATAATTTACATTATTATAAGAAAAGAAAAAAGTAAAAAAGGAGTTTAAGAAGTTATTTTTCAACTTCTGTTTCTTTAGGTCTTTTCTTTAAATAGAAGAATGCCCCTAATCCAATCAATGCGCTAACAATTATAATTTCTATGATTAATATACCCCAAACTGAAAAAAATGTTTCCATTTGAGGCCAATATGTACTAAAAAGGGCACTCAGATAACCATTTACATCTATATTCAAGAATTCTAATGCTGCAGGGACAACGCCTGTAACTACTCCTGCTGTCGCCATGACTTTTGAAATGGTTTGGGTTACAATTTTTGTTGGCGTTTCAACTTTATCAATACGTTTCCCTTCAAACCAGAATTCTACACATGAATCAATTTTTCCTAGAACTAAAGGAGTTATCCAGAATAACACTTCAAGATTGTCTTCTTCGATATTAACTTCTGCTTGATTTGGAGTTATCAAGCATCCTGGGAAAAAAGGAATTATTTTTACGATCGGAGGTTTTTGCTCAGTTTTTTCAACTTCAAAAGAGCTATATACGTGTGTAACTGTCTCTGATTGAATTTTATCAATTTGCTGTTTGGAAATTTTAATCTTTAACGTATAATTTGTATCTGGATTCATTTGATCAAAATAACTAATTCTAGTATTACGTTGGAGAACATTTTCAGAGACGGATTCAATTTGCGCTCCTGTTATTTCAGATTTCCTTTCCCTATCGTGAACTGGTGTAGCCTCTTTTTTCTTTTTTGAGGATATAGAATCCATTGAAGGAGGTGGTGCCTTAGATAAAAATGAAAATGGTACGGGTTCTTCTCTTTTTTCTTCATGCATTGATGCTTCGATATATTCAAGCGACGAATCTTCTGTTGGTTGATCTGTTGATGCAGTAACACTTATTGGTTTAGGAGGTGCCGTCGGAGGTAATTTCATTGGAATCCCAGAAGGAGGTCCACTTCTTGCTTTAGGAGGTGCGGTTGGAGGTATCTTCATGGACATTTCAGTAGGAGGGCCACTAGTTGCTTTAGGGGGTGCGGTTGGAGGTATCTTCATGGGTACTCCAGTAGGAGGACCACTTATTGCTTTAGGAGGTGCGGTTGGAGGTATCTTCATGGGTACTTCTGTTGGTGGTCCAGTAATTGATGATCTTTCCAATATTTCAGGTGGTTTCGAATCCACAGAAACATCCTTTTCCATACCTAAACTCGAAAAAGTCGTTTCTTTAATAATTGGCGTCTTTATCTCTTCCTCTGATACTCCTAGTTCTCCTAATGCGTTTGATAAATCATCTAAATCTTTCTGAAAATCCATATTTAAATTTTCAACAATATTTTCTATTGAAAATATTTTTATCTGTATAAATTCCAACTTCGCTTGAAAAATCATTTTATTTTGACTTTGGGAAGAAACCAATAATTCTTCTAAAGAAGCAACGAATTCATTTAATTCAGCCATCTCTCTTATTATCGGATTATTTACAGTCGCTATATAATTTTTCAAATCCAGGTAATGTTGTTTTAAGGCTTCCCAATCTTGATTATTTACATCGTTCTTGATAAATTTTATAAGATCTAATAAATTTGATGTTGACATTACATCAATCCTCAAGAATTACATCAAACATATAATATTATGCAATTAGAACTAGTTCTCTTTAATTTAAATTTGGATTCAAATTTAAAAAACATATTGATTATTGTACAAATATGACTGATTACAAAAAAATTGTTCCTTGTTTAGATACAAAAGAAGGTAAACTCGTTAAAGGTATTAAATTCATAAATTTAAGGGAAATAGGCGATCCTGCAGATTTTGCAGTAAAATACGAAAAGGATGGAGCAGATCTAATAATTTTATTGGATATTAGTGCTTCAGTTGAAGGGCGTGATACTTTATTAAACGTTGTAAAAAGAACTGCAGAAAAATTATCAACTCCTTTTGCTGTTGGAGGCGGAATCAAAAATATTAAAAACATTGAAACGTTGTTAAAAGCGGGTTGTGATAAAATTAGCATTAATACGGCAGCTATAAAAGATCCTAGCTTTGTAAAAGAAGCTGTAAATAAATTTGGAGGCGATAAAATAGTGATTGCTATTGATGCAATGAGATATTACGTGCATGGAAAAGTTCCTGAAGATAAACACGTTTATGAAACTGTAGAAGGTCCTTGTTGGGGAAATGTTGTTATATACGGAGGGACTAAAGTAACGGATATAGATCTGATCGATTGGAGTATTCAAATGTCAGAGTTGGGTATTAGCGATATTTTATTTACAAGCAAGGATGCTGATGGTACAACATCTGGATATGACATTCCATTGACTCGCGCAATTACGGAAAATGTAAAAACACCAGTAATTGCTTCTGGTGGATGTGGTCACCCTTATCATATCCTAGAAGTTTTAACTGAAGGCAAAGCTGATGCGGCATTAGCTGCTAGTATTTTCCATTATGACCAATATTCCGTTAAAGAAGTAAAAAATTACCTTAAAGGTCGAGGAATTTTAGTAAAATAAAATTACTCTTTTTATTTTTTTTTTATTTTCATTTTAATTTTTATTTATATAAATAATTATGAAATTCTCTAAACTCAATATTTGATCCAATACAAAAAAATTAAGTTTTTGAATAAACGTTTCTTTTAGATATTGTATACTAAATTTGAAAAATTAGAATAAATAAAGAATGATTATTTAGGGTTAAGAATGGCATATAGAAGAAAAGCTGAAATGTTGGTAAAATATTTAAAAAGCAGGAACATTTTACATGATAATAGAATTGCGCGTTCTTTTTTAGAAGTTCCATTGGAAAAATTCATCCCAAGAAATCTATTGGATAAAGACCAAATTTACATGGACATTCCTCAACTTTTTTGGTATAAGAATCTTCAAAATAAAAGAACTATATCTGCACCTCATATGATAGTGATAATGTTAGAGCAACTTGATCTCAAACCTAAAGATAATTTACTCATTTTAGGTTCTAAAAGTGGATATATTAGCTCCATTGCTGCACATTTATGTCCAGAAGGTGAAATATTCATTCTTGAAGCAATAGAAGAAATTGTTATATTTACAAAGGAAAACCTAAAAAATACGGGATTTGGTCAAAATATTACAATTATTCATCAAAATCCATTATTTGGATTAAAAAATATGGCACCTTGGCAAAAAATGTTAGTAACTGGTCAAGTAATGAAAGAAGATCTTGATATAATTTTAGATCAACTAGATCCGGATGGTGGTGTATTGTTTGCACCTATAGGGGATATGTTCCAACAAAAATTTACGAAAATCACTAGAAAGCGAGATGATTACTTTTATAAAACTATTGGAGACGTTGTTTTTGGTCCTCTTGATATAGATCCCTATACAACAAGTCTTGATGAAGAAGAACCACCTCCTGATTTTAGTGCTCAAAAACGAATTCCTCTGACTTTTAAATTAGACTTAGATGAAGCTGATGAGAAAATAAAAGATGTAATTAAAGGCTTGATCTTAGGTAATATTAATAAAGAAAATCCCGAAGAAATTCCAGAAAATTTTATAGTAGAAGATTGTGAACAAATTGCACGGGAACAAGGAGGTATTGTTAGTCTTTTATCTCTTTCAGATATATTGGATCTTGATATTGAAATTATTGAAGCTGCATTAAAGAATTCCAAAAAAGGAACAATTAAAAAACTGGACCCTAACCTGCTTTTAAATGCTGTTTTTATAATCAAATCTCAAGAAAACTTGAAAAAAATAAATGAAATCAATGAATTATTAAAAAATTTAAAAGATGAATTAGAAAACTTGAAAATGGAAGCAGATATTTCAAAAAATAGAGACAATCTAAAAATAATTTATTCTATTATCGAAAATTTAGAAAGATTTCAAAATTTTAATTTAAAAATTAAGAAAATTAAAAGTACTTATGATGCAATACAAAGTAAAAACATAACCTTATTACGTCTTGAGAAGGATTTAAAAAAAGAAAATGTAAAACATCTGGAAAAATATACTGCGGAACAAATTGAACTTGTTAATGAGTTGATTAATATAATTAAAGATGAAATTTCGATATATAAGGATCTTTAAGAAAATCTTTTATTTCATCTCTTTTATTTTTATCTATTTGATATATATCATAACAAATCTCATTTAATTGACGATAAAATTCTTGAAAATTCTCCCACTCCTCTTTAAACACTGAATCTTCGCCATTCATATTAATATTTTTCTTTATTTTTATTAGATTTCTTACAATATTCTGTAATTCAGATTGTTGTTTTAATTCATCTAGAATTATTGGGAGTGATTTTAGATGAATACTGTTGATAGAATAAAAATTCCCACTTATTTTAATTGATGGATTTTTAAACATAAAATAAAAATTCAATATCTCAGAATTTAGGATGCCTAACAGAATTTCATTTTCAATTTGTTCTTGAATTATTCCATATATTCCATTACAAACAAATCCTTCTTCATCTAAAGCTGCTGTAATACGGGTGTCGTTTCCTCTTACGAGAATTTTCGGTTTGAACTTAAAATTCTTCCAACGATTTTCTGACATGCAATTATCTTGAAAAATAAAATATGGATTTATGTAATTGGTTCTCAAAGAATTAATCTGTATGCCCCAATTTATTACGAAGGGTTGAATGTTTCGACAAACAATATATTTTAAACATTCGCCAGATGGTTTTTTTAAAGAATCAATAACATATCTTTTCCAAGAGTGGTAATCTTTTGCTCGAGGTGTGCCACAGAATACTTGATTCTTCTGAACGATACTTTCTAATCTCTCTTTTTTTTCAAGATCACTAATAATGTCTCTCAATTTTTTGGGCGTTAAATATATTTCATAATTTTCATTTCGTAGAAAGTCATTTTGAATAATTTTATCCTTATGAAGACGTCTATTTAATTCTAAGGAAGTTAAATTTTCTTTTAATTTATCTAAAATTAAGAAATAATCAAATTCTGAAATACAATTCAATTTTTTCTTTTTCGCAATAAAAATTATTGGATAAGTATCAACTTGAAATGATTCCTTGCATCGAGAAATGTCATAGAATTCTCTAAAAGTCAATTCACTTAACATTAATTCTCTCAATTTTTTGGCATATAATCGAGTTAAAAACTTATCTGACGTAATAAAACAAATAAGGGAATTCTCCTTGGCTAATTTTATTGCAAGTTCAATAAAAATTATGTATGAATCAAAATCCTTCATTGGTGTATAATATCTATTTCTAATAAATTTCTTTAATTCCTTTTCTTGTTTATGTACTCTTATATATGGTGGATTTCCAATAATTAAATCAAATCCTCCTCCTTGATTTCCATTATCAGAAAAAAAAACTTCAGGAAATTCTAATTCCCAATGAAAATTATCAGAATTCGAAAAAATTTCTTTTTTTACTTCGGAAAAATCCTTTTTACAGATTTCATATTCTTTATATTCATTTTTTAAAATTAAATCTCTCATTTTTTTTCTTAACGTTAATAAATTTCTTAATCTCTTTTTATTTTCATAAAATGGAGTAGGCCATTTCAAGGAATTTCCATGCTTCAAATTAAGAAAAATATCATAATTTGAATTTATCTTAGAGCTATTCAACCTTTTTTTAGTTGCATTTAATGCATTTATATTAAATTCAACACCATATATATTATTTAATAAAGCAAATAAAAAGGGATTATATATTTTGATATGATCCTGAGTTTTATTAAAAAAGTTGTAAAAATCTATCATTCTCTTTAACGTTAATTCTAAAAAAATTCCTTCCCCTAATGCCGGATCAAGAATTTTATAATTTGAAATTACATCATAAATTAAATTAGTATTTGATGTACTTGGATCTTTAATTAAATCATTCTTTAATTCATTTAGATAGATACCCAAAGAACGCTGTAACATGAAGTCTGCAATAAAATTTGGGGTGTAATATTGTCCAAGTTTTCTTTTAAAATTAGAAACTGACACGTTTTAATTAGGAATATATGAAAAATAAATTTTTTTATTCCAATTAATATATTGCTTTTCTCATTAAATCAGATGCTAATTCTTTTATTTCTTCTATTCCAATGAATCGTTCATTTATATCCTGAGATTCTTGAACTTCTGCAACTGCACGTCTTGCCCGTACAATAAAATGTTCAAGATCTTTTATTGTTAGATCTGGGAGAATCGCATCATACCTGGCAACAGGTATCGCTGCTCTAAAGACTCCTGCACCTTCTACAATGCCCTGCCAATGCGTGACAAGAACATCTATCTCTTCAATTTGTTGTGAAATGACAAACCAATCCATAAATGCTTCAGCTTGCTTCTTTTTGGCAATTTTTAATAAATCAATGAATTTTTCTAACCTATCTGGGTGAATTCTCTTCAATACTTCAAGATCGTTTAAATGTTCTTCTAATTTTATCTTTGCTTTTGAAAATAATTTCTCAATTTGTTTCATCAATTGCTCTACTTTCGCTTTTCTTTCAGCGAGGACTTTGTCTTGATCTGGTGTAGCTGCAGGTTTTGGAGTAGTTGCTTGAGGTGCAGGTTTAGGGGTTGGTTTTTGTGAAACGAAGGGAACAATTGGTGATTCGTTAGTTTGTGAAATCTCTTCAGCAGCCAAAACTTCGACATCTGGAGTACCTGGTCTAATAATCCGAGGTGTGGGGGATGTTCTTATTGATGATTGCATGTTCTCTGGTACTTGGAGTGCAGGTCTCAATTCCAACGCAACTTCTAACTCAACTAATGACATTTGAGCCATCTTATTTAACTTATCAATGTTATTAATTTCCCTTAATCGTCTCTCTATTTCTTTTTTTAAATCTGTTCCCACATATTCTTCAACTACGTTGATTAAAATTCCTGCGATGATGTCTTCTCTCTCATTATAAGTATCTGGAATATCCATCGTTTGTTGAAGTTCTTGATCTAGGATACCAATAATTTTTTCTGGGGTTTCTTTATTATCTAATATAATTTGGGATATGCTCGCAGAACTTATTGTTGTATCTTGATATAACAATCCGAAAATGTGGTCTAAAACATCAACCGGTAGCCGAAATAACACGCTTGGATCCACTTTTTTTTCTAATTTAATTGCTATAGTTGGAACTATATCATTTTTAATTGACATTTCATAATCTGGATCCGTTGACATTCTAACTCACAAAAATCCTTAATGAAAAGAGAATTCTACAGTAATATCTTATGAGTCATCCTTTAAATTAAAAGTTTTTTAATTGTACATATCGAATTTCACTTTAAAAAAGTTAAAGAAATTAACCAGATATCGAGGTTTTTTAATTGAAAAGTCTAAATGATATTGCAGAAGAAGTAGATAAATGGATAAACCAATTTGAAGAGGGATATTGGCCACCATTATCTATGCTTGCATCAATCATGGAGGAAGTGGGTGAACTATCGAGAGAAATTAATAGTCTAGAAAAATATAAGAAGAAAAAAAATGATATAGACGAAATTGAACGAATTTCCGAAGAATTGGCTGATCTTTTATTTTCAATTATATGCATGGCAAATTATTACAAGATTGATTTGGTAAAAGCTTTTGATAAAATAATAAAAAAATACGATAAAAGAGATTTAAATCGGTGGACGAAAAGAAAAGTTTGATCACTTAAATTCTCTATCAGACTATTTAATATACTAATAATTATACCAAGAGTAACGTTCTGCTATTAAATATCATATCTCAGATTAATATTTATCATTCCCTTAAAATTTATCTCTGTAATAAAAAGATTATATAATTATTCTATGATTTTTATAAAGTTTGAATGAAAATTTTGAATCAAATAATAATTTGGATAACTTTGAGATTGTTTAGCATTATTTTTGATAAATAAATTTCTTAATTCTGTAATTTTTAAGATAATTCCATGATTTAGAATTAGGAACGTTCTTTTTAACAATAATTTTAAAAAGCAAGCTAGCTTAACGAGAGTTCATGCATTTTAACAAAATTTTTAAATAACTTATATGTATAATTAATAAGTAAAAACAGAAAAAATAAAATTTTCATAAGTATAATTAATTATAAAATTATTTTTATCAATAATATATATTATTTCGTTAATTGAAACAAAATTAATGATACTCATAACATTATGGATTTTTATATGTAATTACGTCATATATAAAGAAAATACGAAACCATTTCTAATTTTTGAAGCTAAAGTAGAAGATAAAATATAATATTTAACTTAAGCAAGCTTAAAAGTTATCTTAAAAATAAATCTTTTACTATTTCTGGGACAAATATAAATAATTTAAAAATAACATTTAATTAAATTATTGATAAGAACGTAAATTAATCTTTTTAAATAAAAATTATCGTCATTGGGAATATTCCCATTAAAATTTTAAATTTATTCAAACATTTCGACGAGGATAATAATGAGCTCAATATTTTTCATCATTATAAAAAAAAATTTGATATTTTTACCAAAAATATCAGGATCTTTAAATAAATTTCTAATTAACGACAATTTTATAATTCTCTTTACCCAATAAATTTTAACTTTTTAAGGTTGTATTTACATGTATTTCTTATAAATTAAAAAGATAACGTTAATTATGTGTTCTTAATAATAATTTTTTATTGTCTATCATTGAATAGATTTTTTGGTCTTGAGTATAAATGGAAAACTTAGAAAAATATAGTCAAATTAAAAGGCGAACAAGGCCTGATTTTATTAATATTCACCCCATTCAAGCTGCAGGAAAACTCACTGAAGCAGCAAAAAAAGCATTAATAGAATTTGGAGATGGATATTCTGTATGTGATTTATGTTTAGAAGGAAAGTTACAAACAATTAAGAATCCACCAATAAAAGACTTTTTAGATGATTTGGCAACATTTATGGGCATGGAAACTGCAAGACCAACAGCTGGATCCCGTATGGCAATGAATATAGTATTTAAAGTCTTAGCTAAGCCTGGTGATGTAGTAATTCTTGATGGTAATGCACATTATACAACTTATTTAGCTGCTGAAGATAACTTGGTTAAGCTAAAAGAGGTTCCAAATTCTGGATATCCTGATTTTATTATTTATGAAGATTTATTCGAAGAAAAAATAGAAATGGTTAAAAAAGAAACTGGAAAACTTCCTGCTTTTATTGTTTTAACCCAAGTTGATTATAATTATGGGAATATTTGTAATGCTAAAAAAGTGGGGGAAATATCTAAAAAATTTTCGATTCCATTTGTAATAAATGGTGCATATAGTGTTGGTGTAATGCCCGTTAAAGGGATGGATTTACTCGCTGATATATTAATTGCAAGTGGTCATAAAAGTATGGCGGCTTCTGGACCAATAGGAATCTTAGGAACCACCGATAAGTTAGCAGATAAATTATTTGAAAAGTCATCAATAATTGGTGATTGGTCTGGTAGAAAATTTGGAAACAAAGAATGTCATTTATTTGGATGTCCGCCAGTTTATGGAGCTCCAATAGCTACATTAATGGCAAGCTTTCCAACAATCGTACAACGAACTAAAAAAGAAATTTGGGACGAAGAAGTCAAAAAAATCCGTTTTTTCGTTCAGGAAATTGAAAAGATTGAAGGTATAAAACAAGTTGGCCAAAGGCCACATAATCATACTTTAACAAAATTGGAAACACCATCTCTTCATGAGGCATCCAAAAATCATAAAGACAAAGGATATTTTCTTTTCAAAGCGTTAAAAAAGAAAAAAATAGCAGGTTTATTTCCTGGATCAACTAAAAGCTTTAAAATAAATACTTATGGATTAACATGGGAAGAAATAAAGAAAGTAATAAATATATTCATCAATATAGCAGAGGAGAATGATATAAAAATAAATTAGATTTTAAATAGATGTTTGTATAAAATAAAATTATAAAAACAAATCAATAAATAAAAATAAAAATAATAAAGAAAGGTTTTTTCGAAATAATAATTTTTAGAAATAAAAATTATTTATTTTTTCTTTTTTCCGCCTTTCTTTGCTTTTCCACCTTTCTTTGCTTTAGTAGCTTTTTTTGCTTTCGGCAAATTTTAACCTCCTAAATAACATAATTTATTAAGCATATTAGAATGATATGATAAGAAATAGAAATTATTATAATATATATGTTTCGTACTTCAATTGTTTGAGATCAAAAAAAAGTCAAAAAATAAAAATAATTTGACAAATATTTCCTCTATTTTTAATTTTAGGATTCATAATCTACCAATTCATTAGCTAGAGCCTTAAAAATCTTCTCTACATTTTCCCCTGTCTTTGCAGAAGATTTATAAAATTCTAATAAATCATATTTTTCTTTTAATCTTTGTATTTCATTTTGCGTTATAAGCTCTTTATTTTTTAAATCTATTTTATTCTCAATTAAAATAAGTGGAATGTCAGGTAAAAACTTTCTAACATCTTCAAACCAATTTTCTAAAGCTCTAAATGTATTCAATCTTGAACAATCATATACAACAAGACCCCCGCGTGCTCCTGTATAATATATTTGTCGGAAACTTTGCCATTTTGATTGCCCAGCTATATCCCAAATCGCAAGACTAGCTACTCCTTTCTCAGTTGTTATAAAGTTATGAAATAAATCAGTTCCTATAGTAGGCTTATATTCAACTTCAATTTTTCCGCCAATAAAATTCCTAATTAAACTTGTCTTTCCCACACTGGGTTCTCCGATGATAATGATTTTTAAAATAAAACATACATCGTTTTGAAATTCGATCATTTTATTTTTACACTTTATTGAAGATTTTTTTCATAAAGATTCAATTTTTTAAGACTCGCATCAAGGACATTCATTCAATTTTTTTCAAATATAAATTTAAAATAAAATAAATAAATATCTTTAATACATATTTTCCTTATTAATTAATAAAGCTTGTATAATAATCTTAAAGAAAGATTAAATTAATGAAATGATATATATATTATAAATTAGGTAATTAATAGAGTTAAATAAGACAAATATATTCATAATTATACTATCCAAATTGGGGATTGTAACAAAAGAGTTAAAATTTCAAGGTTATTTAAATGAGCTCGATAAATATAAGACGTTTCAAAAAGCCTGACATAGAATCTGCAAAGAAATTAATGATTCAATTATGTGAATTAACTGGAACCGAATTCTTAGAAGAGCGTTTCTTATGGGGCCTAAAAATGCGTTTATATGACGCATTAAAGAAAAATGGTATGTTGATCGCTGAAGAAGATATTGGGGATGGGAAACCTAGAGTTATAGGATTTTTATTAGCTGATATTAATATCGAACCTACGGGCACTTCTACAGGTTATATAAGAACCGTAATCATAGATGAAAGTGCAAGAGGCAAAGGTGTTGGGAAAGAATTAGTAGCGCATGCAATTAATTATTTGAAAACAATGGATGTAGATTCAATTCTTGTCAATGTCAGGGCTGCCACGCAAACAGCTAGAAAATTATATGAAAATTTAGGATTTCAAGAATTATACCGTGTTATGGAATATCCTGTTTCAAATAAAAAGAAAGAAGATTTAAAACTTCCCGATAATTATATGGATGGGGCATTTTAATATCTGAATTTTTTTAATTCTAATTTCCTTGACTTTTTTTTAAATAGTCTCAAATATCACAAAATACCTAAAATTCATATGAATTAATCAGTTCAATTTTGAAATTTCACGAAGGGAACATTTTAATATCAAAAATATCTTTTTTAAACAATGGTTAAATTCATTCGAGTCTCTAAATATCTCTATATTTTATTTCCAAGAAGAGATATTTCTGGTAATGCAAATGTTATCATTATTAGAAATCCAAAAGATGGTAAAGTTTCTTTTATTGATTCTGGCTCCGTTAAAGATCCCGGTATCAATTTGATTAAAAGGGTGTTAAATCCAATCAATCCATCATTCAGAGATTCGAAATTGATAATTACACACAGTCATCTAGATCATTGCCATGCTTCGGGTTTGTTTCAAAAAACTTTCGACTCAAAAATTTATGCTCATGAACGTATAAAGATTGAAGGTAAAATAAGTCCAAGAGATCCAGATATGGCATCACATTTCGATGAATATCTTGAATCTTTTTATCCATTTATTAAAGATAGGCTTATCAAAAATATTGGATATTATATGTATTCAAGACTTTATTATGGTAAACATTATGACATTATAATTAATAAGAAAGTAAAAACAGGCGATATAATTGAAGTTTCTCCTTTTAAACTTGAAGTAATTTATACCCCTGGACATTCTCCTGATTCTATAGTTTTATATGAACGATCTAAGAAATTATTATTTCTAGGTGATTTTATTCCATGGACTCCTTATCCACATTGTTCAATAGCACATTTCCGAAAAAGTATTAGAAAAATTCTTGATCTAGACGTCAAATTAGTTATTAGAGGTCATGGTTATCCTCATAAATGGGAGATTGAGAAAAAAAATTTTCTGGATTTCTTGGATGATATGAAACAAGCCCAATTACGTATTCTCAATTGCTTAAAAAAAAGACCAATGACTCTTGAAGAAATTTCACGAAACGCATATGAGCGCACTCATTTTACTCACAACTTATTTTATACGATATTGATGAAAATGACCCAATTTTGGGCAATAAAATATATTGATGATCTAATCAAGAGAGATATGATCAAGTCATCGGACGCAAATTTAAATAATAAAAAAATTTACTCTTTAAAATAAGAGTAAAAAATCGTGTGAATGATGAAAAAGAAAAAATCTTCTAAAACCAGTAATTTTGGTGTTTCAAAACGAGAAAGTCACGATTCATCATCATTTTATAAAAGTAATTTATATGGTGATTTAATAATTGATGAAAAAATTAATGAAATTGAAACACTTGTCCCAAAAAATCTTCTTAATAAAATATTTTGTCAAGATAGTAGGAATATGGTGAACATACCTGATTCATGCATTCACCTCATGGTGACTTCACCTCCTTACAATGTTGGAAAAGAATATGATGCTGATCTCAACCTGAATGAATATATAGGATTATTAACAGATGTTTTTAAAGAAACTTATAGAGTTTTAATTAATGGTGGAAGAGCTTGTATAAATATTGCTAACATAGGTAGGAAACCATACATACCATACCATAAATTCATTATTGATATCATGCAAGATATCGGATTTTTTATGAGAGGTGAAATAATTTGGAATAAAGGCGCTGGTGCTGGAGTTTCAACAGCTTGGGGGAGCTGGCTCTCTGCGTCTAATCCAACTTTGCGAGATATTCACGAATATATTTTAATATTTTCAAAAGGGAAATTTTCAAGGAAAAAAAATGAACGGGAAAATACCATTAAAAAAGATGAGTTTCTGAACTATACTAAGAGCGTATGGGATTTTCCTCCTGAATCAGCTAAAAAGGTGGGACATCCAGCTCCTTTTCCATTAGAACTGCCTTACCGATGTATCCAACTATACACTTTTAAGGATGAAATAGTACTCGACCCATTTTGTGGTGTGGGTACAACAGCTTTAGCTGCATTACAAAGCAATAGATATTTTATTTGTATGGATAAAGATCCAATTTATGTTGAAAATGCGAAAAAAAGGATTAAAAATAATTTAAATCAAAAAAAATTAGAAGATTTTTTATAATGTATTTACAAGATGATTTTAGATGAAAGTGAGTAAAAAAGGAAAAAAAGAAATAAAGATGATTGATGGAATATATCGTACGACCATGGCACATCAAGATCAATTAATGTTGGTTCATTTTAGATTGGAAAAAGGAGCAATTTTACCCATGCATTCACATTCTCATGTACAAGCTGGATATGTCGTTAAGGGAAAATTAGAATTTTGGGAAGGTGACTCAAAATATCTTCTTGAATCTGGTGATTCATATATATGTCAGGCAAATATTCCGCACGGAGCAAAGATACTAGAAAATTCTATTGTCATTGATTCGTTTGTTCCAAAAAGAGATGATTATATTTGAAAAAACATAAATTATTAATAACAAACGATGATGGTATTTCGTCTCCAGGATTATGTGCTTTAATCGATGAATTTTCAGATAAAGAACATTATGATCTAAAAATAATTGCTCCAAAATATGAAAATAGCTGGAGAGGTAAATCAGTTTCAAGTCACATAAAAGTTAAACATCAAATAATATCTAAAGATGATCTAATTTTACATGCTCTTGAAGGAACACCTGCCGATTGCGTGTTGATTGGCTGCTTTCACGTATGTGAAGAATTACCAGATTTAGTGATTTCTGGGATAAATTTTGGAGCGAATATCGGCAATTCTTTCATACTTTCCTCAGCTACAGTGGGAGCTGCGATGGAAGCAAGCTTTTTAGGTATCAAATCCATTGCAGTGAGCTTGTTATTAAATCCTCTTAAAAAAGACATTAAAATCATGAAAGATAAAAAAGCAGATTTACATATAAATAAAAATCTAAAAAAGGAAGATTTTAATGTGGCTGCGAAAATTACTAAAAAAATTGCTGATTTTGTTTTAGAGAATCCTAATTTACCTCCAAAAACTGATTTAATCAACATTAACGTTCCTAGTGAGGCAACTCTTGATTCAGAGATTCATATTACTTCCGTATCTCGAGCACATTACGGAAATGTATTCAAAAAGATTGACGATGAAAAAGAAGATTATTACATTTTCAATAGATTTGCAAGAGGTGGAAAATATCAATTTATAAAGGGAACGGATATACACAGTACATTTATTAAAAATTCAATATCTATAACTCCAATCATGCTTGATTTAAGTGGTGATGTAGAAAAATTAGCTGAATATTTTAAAAAAATATTGTGAGGTTGTATTTAGATGGAAAATAAAGAAATTAAGTGCGTCTCCTGTGGAAAGGTTGAAAAACCTGAAAATTTTAAGAAAAATATACATTTTTTTATTGAATGGATCGAATTATTTCCTGATACTTGGTTGTGTAGAAGTTGCAAAAATCAAAACCATGATAAAAATTTAGTATTTTATAAAATGCCAATAAATTTTAGAGGCTTAAAAAAAGAAGATTAGGGTGAATTATATGGTTGAAATAATTGAATGTAAAGACATGATGGGACAATCAAAAAATGATTTCATAAGTAAAGGAGTACCCATTAGATATTCGGATAGTCAAGGAAATAGTAGTACTGATCATCTTCCAAGAGGGAAAATGTGGATCGAATTTGAAAGTACCACCGAATTAATTAGAGTTGCAGGAATTTTAGGAGTAAAAGCTATAAATAAACGTAAAAAAGATTATATTTTTGCGTTGGAAGGGACGATTTATTACGCAAAAGAGTAGAATATTATTCAAAATATTTATTTACTATTTCTCCGATTCCATGGGATAATTGGTCACGCCTTCCCATAAAATTTGAGAGCTCTTCATCGTATTTTGATTCGATATCAAAGCAAATATTTAATAATTTCTGATTTAAAATTTCCAAGTTCAGGTTACTTATCAATATACAAGTCACATATTTTCCTGACTCTAATAAAATCTTTTTATCTTCTTGATCGATAACCTTCATATTTTTATTACTTTTTGTCATTTCTTTTATGAGAGTCATAATGCCTGAAATTCCACCTGCAAATAAATCTTCATCTATGGTCTGATCTTCTTGAAAATCTCGATAATAGAGATTTACACTCCTTTCAGAATGAATACAGAAAAATTTGATTATTGAGTTCTTCCACTCGGTTATTTGGGATTTTAAATAATCGATAATTAGAGATGTATCCATGTCTAATAATTTTTGATGCTCATTTTTTATTGGATTTTCATATAATGATAACCATTTTAGTTTTGATAGATTTTCTAATCCTTTAATCTCTTCAATTTGATTAGAATCTAATGTAAGATATTCTAAATTTAATAAATTATCTAAACCTTCAATATTTTTTATCTGATTAAAACTTAAATCTAGATTTTTAAGACAACGTAAATTATTTAATCCTTTGATTTCTGTGATTTTATTTTGACTGAAATTAAGGAATTGAAGATTCGATAAGGAATCCAAACCCTTTATTTCTGTAATTTCATTTTCATTTAATCTTAAAACTTCTAAATTTGGACAATTATCCAACCCCTCAATTTCTGCGATATCTTTAATTTTTAATCCACCTAGATTTAGCGTGTGTTTTGAAGAATAATAAATTTCGTTACGTATTACTACATATTCTTCCGACATGTCTTTTTTCATCCTAATTTAACTAAATAAATTGAGGTGAATCATATATAATCTCAAATAGAATGTGAAATACTCAAAATATTTCAATCTTTTTCAAAAATTAAATATATTTTTTCCGAAAATTGCATTTATCTTTATAATTAAAACATAATTTTTCTCAATAATAATAAAATTAAAAATTTTGTCAAGTTTTAGGCTCACAATACTTTTTTATATGTTATTATTTAATGTTAAACACCATTACTTTGGAATATATCGAGGGATTTTAAATGAAAAAGAAGCTAGGTTGCCTAACAATTTTTCTCCTTCTAAGTTTTTGTATAGGAACATTGGTTGTAAACCCTACAAACGCAACATATCAAAATTCTTTTGGTCTGGCTGTTGGTGATTGGTGGGTTATGTATACTGCAAAAAGCTTAACGATACCTCAATCGGAAGGCAATTATACAAAGTATCAAGTGAATGATATAAATGAATCATATATTAATTATGGCGGACAATGGTATTGGGTAGATGCTATCTGGGCTGATCTTTTTTCGGCTAACATAACTAATATGACATGGAAATTAATTGTAGCTAATAGTAATCCTGCAATATTCAACGCCACTAATACTAACTGGCTTGGATTAAGTGGAGGTGGACTATTTTCATTCGGAATAATGCCTTCATTAGTATATCCTGTTGCATGTACTAATTTCACGAAAAATAATTTGTCTATATACTTTCAACTTGGTATTTTAGGTATAAATAATTCTCGGGTTAGTGGAACAACATGGACTTATTGGAATGGAAAAACCAACGGTGATGGAGCTACTAACATTTCGCAAAAATATGAATTAGTATTTGATACTTCAAAATATGTTACTATTTCATCTAAAATATATAAATGGAATAATGAGACCAATACTTGGCAACTTAAAGAAGAAGGGTACATGATTTCTGCAAGTTGGATTACGACAAATTCAACACCAATTCCTGGTTTTGAGTTTATTTTTATTGCATTGACAATTGGAATTATAATGACACTATATTTGTGGAGAAAAAATAAAATTAGGTTTAAATTTGAACCTTAAATTTCCTTTTTTTTATGTTCTCGTTATTTTTAATAAAAATATTACATTTTCTCAGAAAGGAAAATCAAATTAAAAGTGATATTATAACCAAAGGTAAAAATTGATAATTCAAAAATAAAATTAAAGGAATAAAAATATTCTTTTAGTTTAATAAACAAATATTTTCTCTTTACCAACTATTTTTTTAGAAGATTGAACGGAAATGACTCGTTAACTAAATTTTGGTGTAACATGTTTGATAAGAATTATAACCAAAAATTTTTATCGTTTGTTATTGAATGGTTCAACTTATAAATGTAATTCAAAAAAATTTTATTTATAAAGAAAATTGATTTATACATGTGGTATGATCTGTTTTTAAAACCCCGTTCAATTGCATTATTGGGTGCGTCAAGAAATCCCATAAAAGGTGGGCATGCAATTTTAAGAAATTTATACGAAAAAAGAAATGAAATTGAAATATATCTAATTAATCCAAAAGCAGACGAAATAATGGGTTTAAAATGCTATAAATCACTTTTAGATATTCCCTATGATATTGATTTAGCTATTTTCTTCATTCCACCTAGTCAAATCATTACTAGCATGAATGAGGTAATCGAAAAAGGTATCAAAGCTGTTCTAATTGAGTCCGCAGGATTTTCCGAAGTTGGTAATGTCGGTGAGGAAATACAAGTAAAAGTAAAAAAATTAGCACAAGAAAATGGAATTCGTGTTTGGGGTGCAAATTGCATGGGATATCTTGATTCTGAAACTGATTTTACCACAACTTTCATGTATATACGAGAATATAAGAAAGAGAATATTGGATTGATTTCTCAAAGCGGAATGTTTCTGGGTGGGTATTTTGAACGCCTTAGAACAAAGGGAGAACTTGGTTTCTCCAAAGTATTTACTGTTGGTAATCAAATAGATGTTAGTGCATTAGATTGTTTAGAAATTTTAAAAGAAGATATTAACACGCAAGTTATCGGAATGTATTTGGAGACTATTAGAAATCCAAGAAAATTTATGGAAGTATCTAAATCCGTTGTAAAAGAAAAGAAAAAGCCAATTTTGCTAATTAAAGGTGGGCGATCAGCATTAGGTAAAAAAGCTGCAAGATCGCATACAGGTTCAATTGCGGAAGATGCAAAAATTTTTGACTCGCTAGCTAAACAATCAGGAATTATTCAAGTAAATGATTTTTCCGAATTAACAAATGATCTGAAGTTATTTTCTTATTTTCTAAAAAATAATGTTCCACCTCCCTCGACAAGAGAAATCTCACTTCTCACGTTTTCTGGAGGAACTGGTGTAATTTTTACCGATAATGTTGAACGATATGGGCTAAAAATGGCAAAATTTTCAAAAGAGGCTTTGGAAAAAATGGCAGCAGTATATCCTCCTTGGATGAAACCTGATTCTGAAATACCAATTGATGCATGGCCTGCCTTCGAAAGAAATGGGAAAGAAGCTTTTTATACTTGCATGGAGACTGCATTATCCGCCCCCAACTTAAGCGGACTACTCTTCACGATCCCCGGAATTCTCCGAAATTTTGAAGAGATACATAAAGAAATAACTCGCATCTATAATAAATATAAAAAACCCTTAGTTGGTTTACAAATGTTTGGGAATTATAAGAAATTTGATGAGACTAGTAAGTTATTTCAAGATACATGCATTCCGATGTATGAATCAGTAGGTGAAGCAATTAAATCATTATCTCATTTTATTGATTTTGGTCTAATCATAAATCAAAAAAACTAAGATTACGCAATTTTTTCGCTACAGTTCAGATAATTTGTTGGATCTGAGAGAATATTTTATTCAAAATTTTTGTATTATACCGTTCCGGACAATAAAACACGTTAAATTTTATTAAAAACGTAAAATATTATCATTAAAATATGAAAATTAATCAAACTATTCTTCTTTCCCTTCCTTCCCAAAGCATGTCCTTTAATACACGTTTTAAGATTTTTCCTTGTGGCGATAAGGGTAATTCATCCTTAAAAATAACTTCTTTTGGTGCTTTATACCTTGCAAGATGTTCCTTACAATAGTTTATTATATCATTTTCTTTCAAATTACTTCCATCTTTTGGTACGACATACGCTACAACCCGTTCTTGCCATTTTGGATCAGGTGCTCCGATAACTGCACATAATTTGACTTCTGGTAACTTATATATGACATTTTCTACTTCCTTTGGATAAATATTTTCTCCACCACTCACGATCATGTCTTTACAACGATCTACAATGAATAAATAACCCTCTTCATCTAATTTTCCAAGATCGCCTGTATGTAACCATCCTCCCTTTAAGGTTTCTTCAGTCTTTAATGGTTGATTCCAATATCCTTTCATTACCCCTGGTCCCCTTGCACAAACTTCCCCAACTTGACCTCTTCCTAATTCTTCATCCGTCTCAGGATCAACAATCTTTATTTCAACATCTTTTACTGCTTTTCCTGCGCTCTTTAAGAGATCGGGATTTTCTAAAGCTTTTATATGATCTGAAGGTCCAAGTCGCGTTATACTTGGTGAAGATTCTGTTTGTGCAAAGATTTGAATAAAATTTATGCCTTTAAATGTTCTTAATGCCTCGAGCAGTGTTGTTGGGGATACAGGTGATGCTCCATACATTATTGTTTTTAAGCTTGAAAGATCGAATTTTTTTAGATATTCTTTATCCTCAAGTAGATATTGGAAGATAGTAGGCACGATTAAAACGTTAGTAACTTTATATTTTTCGATATACCTGAGGAATTTCTCTTTATCAAATCGGGCCATTAATATCAATGGATATCTTGCAATCATTGCTGCAAGAACCCCAGCTAATGCAGCTATATGAAAAATCGGGAGTGATGTTAAGACCACATTGCTTTCATCAAATAATTCTTCAATATTTTTATTATCTGCATTAACATTTGTTTCTATATGATTTCTAGCACTTTCCATTTCTGAAACTGCATAGTTAATTAACGTGGAAATTAAATTTTTATGACTTAATAATACACCTTTTGGAAATCCTGTAGTTCCACCCGTATATAAAATGTATGCAACATCCTCTATCTTTACTTTTACTTTAGGTTCTTGAATCCACTTTGAATCCTTAATTAATCTCTCAATATCATCCATGGATAAAAAAAACTCCACATCACAGGTTTTTTTAATGTGGTCTATTTCTTTTGAATAACGTAATGAGTCATAAATAATCATTTTTGGCATGCTATCTTTAGTACAATATTCCAATTCTTCTTTTGACATTTTATAATTATATGGAATTAAAATAGCTCCAATTTTAGGAAGTGAAAAGTATGATACGTGCGATATAACGCTATTATCCATTAGTGTGGCAATCCTATCTCCCTTTTTAATATCAAACTCTTCTTTTAATACATTTGCCAAAATATTGGCAATTTGATTTAATTCTGAAAAACTAATTTCTTCCTCTTCAAATACTAATCCAATATTTTCTGGAGCATTTTTAGCACTTGACTTTAATAGCTTTCCTATATGCATTAGATTTCTTCCTTAATTTATTAATTAATCATCTCTCTATTTTCAAGTAAAAGTCTCTTAAATAAAATTTTTCATAATTGTTTGAAATGTGAAATATTATTTAACCAAAAATAAAATAATTCAACGGTTTTAAATTGAAGCTTTTCAAATTATTTGGATTTTAATCAAGAATCATGTATTCTTACATATTAAAAGCATTGTAAATAAATCCACTGAAAAAAAGATGCTGAATTTTTATTTGAAAATATCTTATCGTCCATTTTAATTATTATATGAAAATATTTAAAAATGCGAAATTACATTTTGAATATTAGAATTAGGCACACCTAATTTACAAAAAAATGTGATTTTATGGAAGAACCCAAAACTAGACCTAAACGACGTAGAAGACGATTAAGAGGTCAATTTAATAAAAGAGAGCGTTTTTTCGATCCTCAAAAATCAACACAAGCTTGCGAAGATGCTGGAAATATAGTATTATTGGGTAATCCAAATGTCGGAAAGAGTGTAATTTTTTATTATTTAACGGGAAAATATGCTGAAGTATCAAATTTTCCTGGAACAACTGTTAATTATCTAAAAGGATTTAGTAATTTTTGTCCGAATAATATTATTGATACTCCAGGTATCTATAAATTAACACCCATCTCAGAGGATGAGAAAAACACTCGTGATATTCTTATAAAATCAAAACCTGAAGTGGTTGTAATAGTTGGTGATGCAAAAAATATACGGAGGACCCTGCTTTTCACTATTGAAGCAATTGAAATGGGATTCAATGTCATCTTGAATTTGAATTTAATGGATGAAGCGGAACGGAATGGAATCGAAATAAATTTACTAAAACTCTCAGAACTTCTTCAAGTTAATTTAAATGGTACAGTAGCTGTTGAAGGAAAGGGAATTAAGGAATTAAAGAGAAAAATAAACGATTTTTTAGTAAATAGCGTTACTAAATCAAAATTTTCTGTCCAATATACTCAAGAAATAGAAAATGGTTTCTTAAAATTCCAAGAATTAACCAAAAATATAGAATTACCTTTTAATCCAAGAGCATTCTTCCTGCAATTATTAGAAGAAGATGAAGATTTAAAAGCATTTATTCCTTCTCATTTGAAGGAACCAATTAATCAACTTACTGAAGAAATTAGTAATTCATACTCGAAACCAATTTCTTTAATTATAAACCAAAAAAGAGAAGATGCAGTAAAATCTATCATTGAAGAATCAGTAAAATTTAAAGATGTGAAAAAAAGCAAGATTACAGAAAAATTAAACGATTTAACATTACAACCGAAGACAGGGGTACCAATTCTTATTGGCGTATTAGCATTAGTATTTTTATTTGTTGGATTTATCGGAGCTCAATTATTAGTTGAATTATTGGAAGGATTTCTTTTCAGCGAAATTATTAATCCTTATATCGGTGCATTTTTCAGAACTATCATACCTGCAAATCCTGTTGGTTATGTATTCATCGAAATACTTGTTGGAGAATTTGGAATTCTAACAACAGGTATTACTTGGTCTTTTGGCCTCGTCTTACCTATTGTATTTACATTTTTCCTTGCTTTTGTCATTCTTGAAGATACTGGATATCTTCCAAGAGTTGGATATTTATTAAATCAGGGTGCTCAAAAAGCGGGTCTTAACGGGAAAGCAATAATACCTATGATATTAGGATACGGATGTGGTGCGATGGCAACCATGTCAACAAGAGTGTTGGATACTAAGAAAGAACGAACTATCTCTACTCTATTAATTGCATTATCCATCCCATGTTCTGCACAATTGGGCATTATATTAGGACTAGCATTTTCTGCTGGACCTCTTAGTGTCATTTTAATAATGTTTGTTGTAACGATTCAAGTCGTTTTTGTTGGATATCTTGCTTCAAAATTGGTCAAAGGAGATATATCTTGCTTCATACTAGAAATCCCTCCTCTACGGGTTCCTAAACTTAAAAATATAATTAAAAAGACCTCTGATAGAATCATTTGGTTCATCAAAGAAGCAGTACCTCTCTTTATTATTGGTGTCTTTATTGTATCCATTCTTAAGCTGACAGGAGGGATTTATGTTATTGCTCTGGTGTTTCGACCAATTACATTCATATTAAACCTGCCCCCTGAAGCTGCATTAGCAATCGTTCTAGGTTTCATTAGAAGAGATATAGGTGCTACAAGTCTTGTTGAAATGAATCTTACATTCACGCAGACTGTTGTAGGATTTAGTTTGATTACTTTATTTCTACCGTGCATGGCTGCCATGATAATGATAATCAAAGAACGAGGAATTAAAACATCTTTAGGAATATTCTTATTCGTGATTGGTTATTCTGTATTGATTTCATACATGTTAAATCTAATATTAAGTCTATTCATATGGATTTGAGTAAATTGATATTAATTACTTGTCCACTTTGTGGAAGTGAAGTAGATCCACTGGAAGAAAATTGTAAATCATGTCCATTAGGGAAAAATTGTGGAAAAGTTTGTTGTCCGAATTGTAAATATGAGTTTATTCCTCAAAATATGAACATGATTAAGTTTTACAGAAATATCCGGAGAGAAAAAGATGAATAATAAAAAAATCTCAAATAAAGAAGAAGAAATCATGACCATATTATGGGTAATGTTAAAAGAAGATATCGATTCTGAAGATATTCACGAAAGAGGTCGTTGGAGGATTCAACATCGCCACAAAAAACCTAATCATCCTTCTGAAGGTGCTGAATTAAACGATCTAAAAATTCACATCCAAAAAACCGACATCAAAGATGAAGATCTCGATTCGATACTGACACATTTAGAAACAATGGGATTAATAGAGAAAATGAATGGTCATTTAAGATTTTCTTCGCTCGGATTTAAACTCGCAGAAAATCTCGTACGAAGACAACGATTGGCAGAACGCCTATTTGCAGATATTCTAGATATTAAAGAAGAAGAGATTTTGAGACAAGCATGCAAATTTGAGCATGTAATTTCAAGAGATGTAGAAGAAGCAATATGCACGTTATTAGGTCATCCAACGGAATGCCCTCATGGAAAACCAATTCCTCCTGGTGATTGCTGTATTGAAGTTAAAACCTCTCTTGAAAGCATTTTAAAACCTGCTTCGCAATTGAAAATAGGTGAGAGCGGAATCATCAAATACATGACTGCAAGAGATAATCGAAACATGCATAAGCTAATTTCAATGGGATTACTTCCAGGTGTGTCGATTAAAATCCATCAAAAAATGCCCGGGAATGGTCCCATGATCGTTCAAATTGATCAAACTCAAATTGCTTTTGAAAAATCAGTCGCAGAAGATATCATGGTTCAACCACGAGATTAATCTTCTCTTCTTATTCCCTCATCGATACTGACAATGTATGGTTTTCCACCACATTTTTCGATAATGTTTGCTATTTCTTGTTGTTTTTCAGGGCAATATATTAACACGCATCCCCCAAAACCCGATCCAATGATTTTTCCTCCCAAAGCTCCAGCTTTCATTGATTCAGAAATTAATTTTTCAGTCATCTCGGTAGAATTATTAAAGCCTCGTATTAATTCTCGATGAAAATCGTTTATTAACTGACCAATTTTCTCATGATCACGCTCTTTTCGAGTCAATTCTTTGTAAGCTTCACGCGTGATATCACGCATCTTTATTATTGCCCTTGCATGTGATAATGGTTTTTCGGGAATTTGTGAAAAAAATGGCTCTAATTCTTCATATGTTGTAGTTTTTACATCAAAATCAAGGAATTTAGAAAAATAGCCAAAGCCTGTATTAATGTTAATTTTTCTATCAGTATGAACGAGTTGTTTTTTCACGATATTTGTGTCGCCAATTACAATGCAATTAGCAAGGTATGAAAAATCAATCATCTCTCTCTTTCGCGTCGAACAATCCATGTACATTCCATTTCCTAATGAACACGCATAATGGTCCATGTTGCCTCCTCCCTCATTATTTTCCAATACTTCTGACATGTATGCTAATTCTGCTATCTCTTCTTTTTTTAAACCGAATTGAAATAATTCATTAAGAAATGCAATCCATGCTATCGTGAGAACAGAAGATGATGACAACCCTCGACCAATAGGCAATTCGCTCCAGATTTCTGCCTTTACACCCTTGTTTATATGATAGCCATTTCTATTAAGAACATTAAAAACTGACCTTATATATTCCCTTTTTTTTCTATATTCGACCTCTTGATTAATATGAAATTTATCTTCTTGTTTTATATCTAAAAATTTAACATGCATATAATCATTACTTGAAAAATCTCCTTTGATATACATTCTCAAGTTAATTGCTGCCGTAATTACTTCTAGATTTGTATAATCGAGGTCCTCACCGAAGAGACAGATGCGCCCTGGAACACTAATTTTCATTTTATCAGCTCTATGCAATTGTGAAAGATAAAAATATTTGGGCAACTAATTTTTGATTGATTTTTCTTAAAATTTATTTTATATCCTCTTCTCCAAATTATTCTCTTGAATATAATTTAATACGGAGAATCAATTGATTTCTCTTTGCTATATTTTAAATTTTTGCCCGTTAATTTAGTTGTGAAATTCTCAATTTTTATATTTTATATTATTAATAAGAAGTAAATAAATTGAAATTTCGCAAAATAATATTCTTGGAATTTAAATAGGAACAAAAAGTATAAATAAAAGATCGATAATTTCACAACTATATATCGGGAAATTTCAAAATTTTTTAATTATTTTTTATATCAAGATTGGGAATTGTAAAAAATGAATAAGAAAAAAATAACACTTGCGATTATTACATTATCAATTATTAGTATTTTTTCTTCTCAAAATTTAATCATGGCGCTATCTAATAGCCTTATTCCATCTATTTCCTCTTTTTCATCTAATAGATCTAGTGCAGATGTTAATGAAGAAATAGAATTTACTGCAAACTTACAATTTCCAGGTGGTCCAGTAAATTATTATGTTTATAATTTTCATGATGGGTCTGAACCTGTTGCTACGATCAATGGAAGTATTACTCATAGTTTCCCCTACGAAGGATTTTACCTAGTTACAGTCACGGGTGTGGGAAGCGGTGGAATCACCACTGAATCTACTTTAGAAGTTTGTATTGTAAATGAACAACCTCACACGGAAATGGTTCTACCTGATAACGCTCTTGAAGATGAAATAGTGTATTTAGAAACTACAAATTTTGTCGATACTCCAAACGATGTTGAAAACTTGAGGTTTCAATGGCTTTTTGGAGATGGTAACTATTTAGAAGGATCATCCGTAAATTGGACGTGGAGAACCGCAGGCGAATACCCTGTGTCTCTAATAGTATTTGACGACCAAAACGCACTTGATATGGTTACAGAATTCATTGAAATTATTAACGTAATTCCCGAAGCCAATTTTACTATCTCAAATTATTCAATTAATGAAGATGAATCTATTATCTTTAATGCTTCTTCTAGTTCCGATTCCGATTCTGATAGATTAACATTACAGTATTATTGGGATTTCGGAGATGGCGCGGTCGGACGTGAACGAGTTGTAGAGCACGTTTATCGGAAATCAGGAGAATATAACGTTACTTTAATAGTTGTTGATGATAATGGCGCAAAAGATGAAAATACTCAAACTATTCAAGTCAATAATCTGCCTCCACAGATCGATTTAACTGAAGAAGACGTGTATTTACCAGAAGGGCAAGCACAAATTTTCGATACTACTTCTAATGACACGCTTTCTGATTTTCAAGTTCTGAATTATACGTGGAGTTTTGGAAATCAAGGTTGGCGAACTGCTTATGCTTGGAAAGATGATTGGCAAGGAGAAGAATGCGTGACGGTTCAAGATCCAGAAGGTGAAAGTGCCTCCGATTCAATGAACGTGACAATAATAAATGTACCTCCAAAAATATCTGTATACGGTGCATATGTTGAGGCTAATCTTACGCTTACAGCATGGGGGACACCAAATAATACGTTGTTTTTGTACCTTTTTGAAAATGGGGAACTCCTAAATTTCACAGCTGTAGTCTCTGATTTATTGCCCGTTGACTCGTTTATGATGCCAATAGAATTAGATTTATCAAAAGACTATCAAATCATCGTAAACATTTCGGTGAGTGAAGACTCATCATCATGCTGGTTTAATCTAGCCACTTTAAAATTAACATTTTTAGATGGATCGTGTTGGTCTTCTCGTGAATTATTTTTTGATACTCCGTATTCTTGCCATGAGGATGATCCAAAGGAATGGATTCTTGATCCTAAAGATTATTTATTTAAATGGCCCATTACTTTTAAGGGCATTGCTACCGATCCTGGAGCCGACGTGTTAGAAATTGATGCAAGTTTCAATATTCACGTCTTATTAGATATTAATACGTTCTTTTGGTGTTTATTTCCTGAATATTATTCGTTTTCATACGAAATAGACGATAATACTAGCTTAAATGTTGAGTTATATCGATCAGGATCGGATATTTCTGTAGAAATTGACATTATTCAAGATGTATTGAAATTAATTCATAATGATACAAATAGTTGGCCTGCTCAAGTAGAATATTCTGCACTTGTCAGACCTGTTGATCTTTCATTTTTATCTATTTTGGATACGTGTATTTTCTCTAATCCGCTTTTAGACGTGAATGTGATTGAAGCCGTAAACGTGATAAACGTGAGTGTAAAAGACGATGATGGTGCGAATGATAACACAACAGTTTATATTTATACAGACTCAGGGGAGTTAAATATTGAAAATCTGAGCCCTCGCATTGAAATAAATGTCGAAAAAGTTTCTGAACAAATCTTAACTAATTTTACTGCTCAAATATATGACCCTGATGGTGATCAAGTCAATCTTACGTGGAATATGGGTGATGGTACCATTCTCTCAGGGAGTAGCGTTTTATATTCCTATCCTGTTGCTGGCAACTATCTCATTCAAGTTGAAGCCACTGATGGAGTGATGACGACTGTAAAGAGTAAAGTTATAACCGTTATTAATAAAATTCCGGAGGTTGACATTATCGGTATTTTTAATGCATCAGAGGATGAATCCAAGCCTTATATCTCATACGTGCAAGATTCTTCTCAAGACATGCAAGAATTACGATATAGCTGGGATTTTGGAGATGGATTACGTGAGAACGGAAATTCCACGACTCATGCTTGGGCAAGAAATGGTTTGTATGAATTGTGCATAAAAGTCATGGATGATAACGGTGCTATCGGAGAAGATAGAATCCAAATCAACATTTACGATTTAGCACCCGTAATTGAAGGAAGTTATGGGTTTCAGGTTAGCGAAGGAACAGTCATGGTGCTCGACGTGCAAGCACATGATAGTACTGTGGATGAACCTTACCTTGAATATTATTGGCAAGTGAATGGCTTTAACTTGACAGGGAAGAAACCCACGATCTGGAGTGATGATGCAAACTACATGGCAAACTTAACAGTCATTGATATGAATGGATTCGTTGGAAATTTTGCCAATATTACTGCTTATTTTATTAATACGCCCCCTACAGTGTTTGCTTCCAGTTTTATTAATTATGGATTGCCTCAAAACATATCATTTAAAGCATATGCAGTCGATTCGTTTGTTGACATTCCAGATTTAACCTATAATTGGACTTTAGATGGAATTCCTATTCCCGATGGATCGGGTTTACACTCCAACATTACTTGGAATGCTGACACAACAGGAATGTACATGGGTTCAGTCAAGGTAACTGATGATTGTGATATTAGTTCAAGCACAAAATTCCAAGTTGCCGTGACCATGGACGCTGATGGTGATGGCATTACAGATGAAGAAGAAGCAATTTTAGGTTTATCAGAAAATGATACGGATACTGATGATGATTGGATCACGGATTGGTACGAACTTTATGTATATTTTACAGATCCTTGGAATAACGATACGGATGGCGACGGATTAGCTGATGGCTTTGACGTGTTGCTTGGTGCAGGCGAACTCACCTTAGGTACTGATCCAACTTGTAATGATACTGACTACGACAATTTAACAGATGGGTTTGAAATTTTTGGATGGAACATCCAAGATCCTCATAATGAATCTAACATGATTCTTGTACAATCAAATCCATTGAATTTAGATAGTGATGGAGATGGTCTTACCGACTGGGAAGAATGGTATTATTGGATTCAACTTGAAATTCCATTAGATCCAAAAGATCCTGATACTGATGGAAATGGCATTTTAGATGATGAACAAGTTGATTTAGGCATTAAATATGATTCAGATGGGGATGGATTGACAGATGCTCAAGAATTGGGGGAATACACTTGGATTCCCAAAAATATAATATACTTAGCTTCGGGAACATGGGCTAATCAGGATTTTATAGTGGACTCAATTTCACATACGAGAACAAATGACTTAAATGGATGGACAGGAAGTAAATATTTCAAAGAAAATGAAGTAAAATATCCTGATGATTATGCCTCCGAGCCACTTGTGGAGTTTCAAGGTCAGATAGATGATCTTTATAGTATCAGAAATGATATTTATATAAATTTTCAATTAACTGCGGGTTATTCAATTCAAAAAGGATATTTTAAAGCATGGAATTATCAAGATAATGATTGGGAAACATTGGGAGAATATGACAAGACGAATATAAAAAAAGTAAAAATATCAACTGATGAATCTAATTACGCAGAATTGATACAAAATGGTACTTTTAAATTTAAAATTGAAGCGGGATTTTTCCTTGACTATGATTGGATAATTTTTGTTCCTTGTTTTACGAATTTTTATAGTAATATAAAATTAAATTATGTTGCAGCTCAAACTTATGAGATGGGATTTCAGAACATTTCAGATCCATTCAAGGCAGATACTGATGATGATGGGTTGAATGACTGGGAAGAATTTTATCCTGGAACTGATGGATTTAGAACAAATCCAAGAAATAATGATACTGATTCAGATGGTTTATTAGATTCGGCAGAAACTTACACAACGGTCAAGGAATTAGAAAATAAACAAAAAATTGATGCGAATGCTTGGAGATCCTTTACAATAGGTTCTACTACAGGTTTCACTGCAGTAAATGCTTCTACAACCGTAAGTATTTCTGTTGGAGAAGAAGGATCAGCGGTCAATTTGAACGTGCGAGTCAAGCTAGGTGATACGATATTATATACAAACACTTCTCATAATACGAGGTATTACTGCAATATCACGGAAGTAAGCAAGCAAGTGAATACTTTGGTTGGTTCCTACTCAGGAACATGGAAGGTTGAGGTGTATTGCAATAGAGATTGCATGCTTGAGGAATTCAAGGTCGAGATCACTCAGCGATTAAACCCAGGTGTCAAAGATTTTGACGGAGATGGTATTTTTGATGGAGCTGAATTGGACGGGTCGGCAAATGGTTGGATCACAAATCCTGCACGAAAAGATAGCGATGGTGATGGGTGGAGCGATTCGTATGAAATCTACTCGAGAGGTACGAACCCAAATTCCCTAGATACTGATGGTGATAGTGTTTATGATGCGCAAGACGTTGATCCTCTTCGTAATTTAATAATAAAAGTCATCGTGAAAGCTTGTTATAGTTGGGGTACACTTAATTTTTATCAATTACAAGCTGTAACTATCAATGTCAACGATCAAGTAGTCGTGACCACGTATGAACCTCAACAACCAGTAGGTTATACAGGATTGTCCGGATTTGGACATCAATATTATTTTGATGTTCCTGATCAACAAAACACAGTTGAAATTATAGGAACTTCATGGAGATTTATTGGTTATCCAAATATCGCTGAAAAAATAGTCAGTGATGTTCCATATGATTATTCGCTTGATTATGTCGGACATTTTGAAAACGTCACGTTAGGATATGGATATAGTTGGCTCACGTATGATGTAGAAACACTCGGGTTAACTCATGTGAACACGATTGCCGTGTACCAAGAAGGAAGCTTTCAAGGGAATCACTATCCGACAATCGAACGGATGAATGCAATCATTCTGGACGTCACGCACGTGGACAATAATTATCCCTTGTTCAAGGAAGGGATCAACGTGATCGTCATGCCCACGAGTTTATTTGTAAATTCCAAGCTCCATGCGCTGATCGAACAAGCTGTTGATAAATCGGGAGCTGTGAACATGAATAAAATTCCCGCGTGTTTACAAGGCGCTAATTTTTCCTCCATGGATCGCAACGCAAAGAGCGTGAGCAAGAACGTGGAATGCTTAATCACCAAAGAAAGCGTGTCACCCGCACAAGCGTGGGCGATTTTACAACTGTGCCTCATTTCTGCAAATCAAACTGAAGGTCAAATTTACGAGTATGCAGTTGTGGAAGCCTCACGGTTAGGGTTAGCCTCGGACGTTCTCGCATTGATCCCGTTTGATGGCTCGATCATGCAAAATTCCGGGCAAGCACTCATGCTACCTAAAACCGTCGCTGAAGCTTGGGAGCAGTTCTGGGGGTATGTGGGCGAGCTCCTGCTCGGCTTGCTCGTCGCGATCTTGCTGGCATTGCTCTTTCCCTTCATCTTGTTAGTACTGGTCGGCATCTGGATCATCGGCGCCTTCGGTCCCGTTGTCATGGCGGCCATCGAAGCAGTAGTAAAAGCTATTATAATCTTATTTGCATTAATTATCCTAGTAATTCAACTTATTTTTCTATTAGTAAATCATATAATTTTAATTGGTGTTTTTAGTGTTATTGCTACATTAGGAAATTATTTATTTGATTATGGATTTTTTTATTATAGATTATATAATGAAGAAGAATATTTTCTTTATGGTATATCGATCGAATGGATTTATGTGAATTTTATTGATCTTTCACTCCCTTACTTTACAAAAAGGCAAATTTATAACGATTTTATTCTAAGGACTACTAAAAATCCTGTATTAATGGGTGCCTCTTATAATGAAGTTAGTGAGACTTCAACACCCGAATTACAACCTCAAAATAATCAAGAAACCACAGAAGAATCATTAAAATCTAATATAGGGAGTGGTTTTGGACTTGCACTTGGAATAATATCTGCTGCATCTACAATCTTTTTTGTCTTGAAAAACCATGAATTATCGAAGAGAACGGGCCAAGCGGCCCTCGCTATAGCTATTATAGCTTTGGTGGCTACTATTTTCATTGCCGTTGTTGAATGGTTTAAAAATCCTTCTCCAAATGTATTTTTCTTATTCCTTGGTATATTTTTAGCTATGATTATGTGTGGAAGCATTATTTCCCTTGCAATGATTTTTCCGAAATTTGCTTTCATTAGTTCACCTGCAGAAATTGCTGGAGCGTCTGTTGGTGTAGCTTTTGATACAGTCGATTTATTTTTAACCTTTCTAGGTTTTGGATTAACATTAGATGAGGGTGAAGATCCAAATCTTGAAATAATTTTAAATGGTCTTTTTTTAACAGCAATAATTTTATTTATCATTGCAATAGGTATTTCTGCCATAACGATGGAAGCTGATTCAGAGAATAGAGGTTTATTTTTAATGTGTGGAGCAGGATTAATAATTATAGGAATTATTGGACTATACATTCTTCTCCTAATAGCAATATATTTGGGAATTTCTGCATTAGCTTGTACGCCTCTTTATTTATTCGCCTACTTATTTCATTCTTTTTAAAATGGATTGATATTAATGATAGATGAAGAACGAACGAAAGAAATCGGACAGAATCTAAGATTTGACTTCCTTATGGATAATGTGATTTTAACTTCTTTTCTCTTTTTTTTTGTTTTGATTCGGTTGTTTAAACAAGATTTAGTTCCGGCATTTTTCATTTTTAAAGGATTATCAAATTTTTTAATTTTATTTATCTTGACTATTCCCATTATTGCCAATATTGTATTATTTTTCGGAAATAGAATTATCTTATGTATTAAAAATAGAGAATTTTCAGCTGAATCATGGAAAAATAAAAATATTTATCTTCCTCATGCTCAAATTACCTTTCCTTGGATGCTTTTCATTTATTTTTTTCCCTTTACATTTATTGATATTACAATTTGGATTTTATCATTAATGCTTTTATTACCTATTATTATACCAGGAATATTTTCTTATACGAGATTGCATTACTATTTATATGATAGTAGCGAAACTGATTTAATAAATTCTCTTGTAACCGAGGATATTTTGTGTATAATTGTTCTATTGTCCCTTTTATTTATGAATTTTGGAATAAATCCTCTTTTTTCATTTTTCTTTGCTTGGTTTAAATTTCCTTTAAAATATTTATTTTTCACAAATAGGAAAAAAAATGATTTTTATGATAATTGGAGAACATATTACTTGATTTTTGGGTATGGATTCCAATTCACTTTGCTTATTATTGATAGTGTTATAATTCTTATAAATTCTATAATTTTTTTTGTTTAAAAATAGTTATCTTTTATAATTAGATGCTTCATTGCATCTCTCGCTTTAGATCCTTCAGATAAAGGTCCCTAAATTACCTCTAGTTTAATCATGATTATTGTAGGGATTATCGGGCTTTTCTCGCTTCTATTTTTCTTTTTTTGTTTTTAACAACAGAAATTTGGATCTATCTAATAAAAATGAATCTATCAAATAAAAAACACATTTACATTCTTTTTTATATTAAGGTGAATATTCATTGGTGAGAGGTTAGTTAGTTGCTAGATGTAAAATTAGATGATTTTAAACCAAAAATTTTAGACAATAAGGAACGATGGAATGATTGGTATCTAGTAGTTAATTTTGAACATGAAAAAACTGAATATTTACTAACTTGGATCATTGCTGAGGGAACTTTAATGGGAGGGAGTGCAATTAGATTGGCGCTTTCATCAGATCCATTTCAACCCAAAATTGCGGGAGAAATTAAGGTTTTAGAAAGTCCCATCAAAGAAATAATGATTAATAAAACTCAAAAGCAAAGTGCATTCAAATATATAGAAAATGAAAATTCAATTTCAGTAGAGATGGACGATTTATCAGTTACTTGTAATCAAAAGGAAATGAAATTCTTATCAAAAAATGATAATATTAGTGGAGAACTGACTTGTTATCCAAGAGGACCCTTTTTTTGGTGGGGTAATGAAAGAAATGCTGAATGCAATCTTACAGAACGGTCAAATTTAAGTGGAGTAGAAATTCTTTCTGATATAAAAGGAATGATTAAGGTAGATGGCAAAGAGATCGAAGTAAATGGCTCGGGAGTATTTGAACGACTTTGGATAAGGGCTCTTGATTTTTTAAAAATTCGATTTGAGGATTGGATTTATGCAAATTTTGATAACATGTACACGTTTCTTTGCCATGTAGAGTCAACATCTAAAGATGGTCGTGCAGGACATTATGAAACGGGGACATTATATTTAATTAATGAAGATGATTATCTCTTTGCAAAGGAAATTACATTTATTCCAAGTAATTGGATATTTATAAAAGATGCTTATAGGTTCATTCCAATGACACAACGCGTCAAGGTCTTGACAGATAAAGGGATACTTAAGTTAAAAACAACATATTCTTTATACCCACAGATAATCGGGCAACCTATGAGAATAGAAAATTTAACGATGAATCACATTACTGGCTGGAATTTAATGTTTTATGACATCCCATTTACTGTTGAGGGAAAGTTTACTTATAATAATGGAAAAAAAATAAAGTTAGAGAATGGGCGAGGATTAAATAACGTTGTAAGAAATTTTCCATTATATTAATTTAAATTTTATATCTTTTTTATTATTTTTTAAATTGAGTGATGCTATTTTCACCATAAAATTTCTAATATTTCTTCAATTGTAATTCTAACTTTCAAAATGTTAATTTTCTTTTTTTAATTCTTTAAAAATAAAATCCCGTATATTTCAAGTATAACCTATATAAACACAAAATCATATGACTTATAGATGGAGGTAGGCTAATGGTCAAATTAAAAATTATTGAATTCCTCAAAGATTATGTCAAGAATCCTTTTTCTAAGCCATTTTTCGTATCATTTCTTATATTATTGACTTTTACATATATATTTAATGTTTTATTTTATCTTTTTCCTCAAAATTTTCTCGTTTTTTCCTCATACATTCTTTTTATGCCCTTTGCTTCAGGATTTTTTTGTATTTTCCTACTTTTTCCTCTTTTATTCTTAACAAAAAAAGATCAATTCGATAATGTAAGAGGAATTTATTATTCATTTTTCTTGGTATCAATAATAGTTCTAGCATTTCCAATGTGGGTCCTTGGATTTCTTAATTTATTTATTGGATTGGTGGCATTCGTTTTTTTAATAGTTATTGGGAATATGAGTGGATACTTTGATAAAGAAGAAGAAGGATGGATTGCTAAGATACCTCGAAATAAAGCCATGAGCTTCTTTTTGCTTTTTCTCTCCAGTTTAATTCCCATCGGATATTTTGCTTATGTAATTATTTCAAATGGTGCATTTGATTGGGGTTCGATTGCATCTCTTTTTTTTGCAAATTTCTTTATTTTATTATTATGTTTTATTGCCATGATAATTATCTATCCCATTAATATAATTGCCATATCAGTAACAACAAATGAAACTGGAAAGAGAATCGCACTTTTCTCAATAGTATTTGTCATTACGATAGTCAGTTGGACATCTCAAATCGTGGATGCGTTTAATCCTATCACAATTTCTCTTATTGAATTACTTTTATTACTCATAACTTTGGTAAATTCCGTAAAATTACTTGGAGAATATCATAAAAATGGTCAAGAAACACGTTCTCAGCCCATACAAGCGATTCGATTCATATTTTTTTCAGCCATGCTTTTTGGTTACTTAATTAGTAAACTTTCTTTAACAACGTTTACGATCTGGTTAAATTCCATGCCATTCTTGTTTATTACCATACCTGATCTTGGAAATATCATTCCAAACTTGATTCAAATCGTTCTAGCTCTTGTATTAGTAGTAATTTTTCTTTTCATAAATATTCAAAAATCAGAGAAGCGATTTAAAACAGATTAAAAAAAAAATATGCTTTTAAAAAATTAGTTATCTTGATTTTAATTATTGGATTAAATTTGGTTTTCTTAGCTTTATTTTTAATTTTTTGGCAGAATATAAATCGACTAATTTTTTATATGTTTATTATATAAGTCAGTATGAATTCTTTTATTCCATATTTTATTAATTAATTCAGAAAATTTAGTAGGTAATTTTATTTTTCAAGTCGATATATTTTATCGCCTTTTATTTCAACTATGAGATCACTAAGGATTAATAAGATAATAATTTTATTAATAGGTAGTAAAGCGCTTTTCATTTTAGAATAGAAATGTTCCAATAAAATATGGTGAGATTCATGGGAGATAAAGCAGTAGAAGAAATAATCAAATCACTTGGACAAAAAAATTGTGGTCAATGTGGTTATGAAAATTGTGAAAAATTAGCTGAAGCGATTTTAATTAAAAAAGAAAGCATCTACAAATGCGTGTATGTTGATAACGTGCAAGTGAAGGTCGATGGAAAAGAAATTAAGATAAAAGAATTCGTTCAGAGCTTTATTTCTGGTACAATCATTGGTTTTGCTACACGTCTAAAGGGTATTCCAGAAAATTTTAAGGAAATTGAGATTAAGATTAAACGATCTTAGATGTTATTTCGTACTTGGGTTGAAAAACATGGCTGAATATAGTAGTTCAAAGTTAATAATAACCGATACCTACCAAGAAATGGGGATAGAAGCCGCAAAGATTGTAGCTGAAGAAATCAGGAAAAAACCCAATTTAGTATTAGGTCTTCCTACAGGGAGCACTCCGATAAGCATGTATAAAGAATTAATACACATGCATGCTAAAGAAGGTTTAGATTTTTCAGAAGTCATTACTTTTAATCTAGACGAATATTACCCTATACAAAAGAGCAATCCTCTTAGTTATCATTATTATATGAAATTTTGGCTTTTTGATTATGTAAATATTGAACCGGAAAATATCAACATGCTAGATGGAGAAACGCCCGAATCTAATGTTGATGAATATTGTCTAAAATATGAAGAAAAAATAAAAAAAATTGGAGGGATTGATCTATTAGTTTTAGGTATTGGGACTTATAGTGGATACAAGGATGGGGAATTAATAGGTGGACATATTGCTTTTAATGAAAGTGGTTCAGATCCAACTTCTAGGACTCGAAAAATAAAATTATCGAGTAAAACACGTTTGGATAATTCAAAATTTTTTGATTCATTAAATGAAGTTCCAAAATATGCACTTACAATGGGGATTGCTACAATTTTAGGGGCAAAAAAAATCCTTTTATTAGCTTCAGGTGAACATAAAGCTGAGATTATGAAAAGTATGATTGATGGCGGTGTTACTGAGAAAATTCCAGCATCTTATCTAAAATATCATAACGATTTAACGATAATAATCGACAAAAGTGCGGCTTCATATTTAGAACAATATAAAAAACCCTGGCTTACAGCTGGAATAAAAGGAATTAATTGGAATGACCCTCGTATTTTAGAACAAGCTATCATTTGGTTATCTAAAAAAATTAATAAATCAATAGTTCAGTTGAATGAAAAGGATTTTAGTGATAACGGATTAAAGGATCTCGTTAAAAATTTTGAAGGGGTACCAAAAATTATTGAGGAAGCAAGTATTCAATTAAAAAATAAAATACTTGATGTAAATAATTGTCCAAAGAATAAGAAGATTTTAGTGATTTCTCCGCATCCTGATGACGATGTGATTTGTTTGGGTGCAACTATGCATTTATTTAAAAAATTTAACGATGTTAGAATTTTATATGCAACGAGTGGGTCAAAATCTGTAAAGGATGAGGATCTTTTCGACTTTTTTAAAAATGATCCAAACATTATTGAATTGTTAGAGAAAAAATTGAGTCCAGACATTGCATTATCTGAAGTAGAGATTAAAAAAATCGACGAATTAAGAAAAATATTGAGGGAAGAAGAGGCAAAGAGAGCAGTTCAAGTTTTAGGCATAGAAGAAGATAAATTAACGTTCTTAAATTCTCCCTTTTATTATAAACGACTTTTTATTGATGGCAAAGTAAGAAAATCAGAAATTGAGGATGATGATATTAATGGAATGGTAGAAAAATTAAATAATATTAGACCTGATATCGTCATTATTAATGGGGAACGTCGCGATCCTCATGGGACGCACGGTAAAATTTATCAGATGTTTGAAGCTGCTTTAAGAAAATTATCTGGATTCAAATTCGAAGTATGGTATTATAAAGGAGCTTGGGACGAATTCCCTTTGAATGAAGTAGATAAATTGTATTGTTTTGATAAATATTTAATGGATTTAAAAATTCGTTCAATTAAAAATCATAAATCCCAAATTGATGCTTTATATTTCGGAGAAGATCAAAGAGCATTCTGGAAGAGAGCTCTAGAAAGAAATGAAAATACTGGAAAGCAATTAAAAAATTTAGGGATAATAGATAAAGAGCTTTATTGTGAAGCATTTAAATTAAAAATTTTTAATTAAAATCAATATTGAAAGGAAGAAAATATGATGATTAAAACTAAAGTTACTGAAACATTAAAAATAAAATATCCAATTTTTTGTGGAAACATGATGAATATTTCAATTCCTGAGTTCGCAGCTGCTTGCTCGAATTCCGGAGCACTTGGTATCATGGCATCAGTCATGTATAGAACACAAGACCCACTTCGAGAAGCTATTCAAAAATTAAAGTCCTTAACGAATAAACCATTTGCAGTAAATGTAAATTTATTTCCGATGATAATGCCTGTTAAGCAAATCGATTTAGTTAAAGTAATGATTGATGAGGGGGTAAAGATTATTGAGACCTCAGGGCATAAGGCACCTGAGAAATACGTGCCACTTTTCAAAGATAATGACGTTACTTGGATTCATAAATGTGCTGGTATAAGGTATGCACAAAAAGCTGCTTCCCTTGGTGCTGATATGGTTGAAGTGGTAGGATGGGAAAATGGTGGCGCTACTGGAAGATTTGATATTGGCACGCTTGTTCTTACACCTGCGACTATTGATGCATTAGAAATTCCCGTTATTGCAGGAGGGGGTATATCTGATGGTAGAGGATTAGCTGCGGTGTTAGCTTTAGGTGCAGAGGCTGGATTAATGGGAACTCGAATAATGGCAACGAAAGAATGTCCAATTCATGAAAATCTAAAGCAAGCACTCTTGAAAGCTTCAATTTATGACACGGCATTGGTTATGAGATCCATCGATGCAACTCATCGGGTGTGGAATAATGCTGCAGCGCAAAAAATTATCGAATTGGAAAATCAAAAAGCTGATCCTCAACTAATTTTTGGTGAAGCTGCGGGCGTTAAGTCTAAACAAATGTATGATGAAGGAAAGTTAGATATTGGGATTGTTTCATGTGGACAAGGTGTTGGATTAATACACGACATTCCTACTGTAAAAGACCTTGTTGAGCGAATCATGAATCAAGCAGAAGAAATGCTAAAAAAATATCCCAATTAATTCTTCTTTTTTAAAAAGAAATAAATATGCTTAAGCTTTCATATAATATGTATAGTACAAAACAACAGATGATTTTTGCTTATGAACCAAGTAGAAGAAATTATTAAAAAAATTGGAAAAAATATGAAAAAGATAAATGGTTTTTATGTAAAAACAATAGGTATTTTTGGATCTTATGTTCGAAATCAGCAAAAAGAAGATAGTGACATTGATCTCCTTGTAGAATTCCAAGAAGGAAAAATCACTTTTGATAATTACATGGGTTTAAAATTGTTTTTAGAGGATTTATTTAATTCAAAAATCGATTTAGTAATAAAGGAAGATGTTAAAGAAGACCTTAAACCATATATATTAAAGGATGTCATATATGTCAAGGGATCATAAATTATATGTAAAAGATATATTAATTGCAATCGAAAATATCTTTGAATTTACTTTAAATATGAGTTTTAATGAATTTCATAAAAATAAATTGGTTCAACATGCTGTAATTCGAAATCTTGAAATTATTGGTGAAGCTGTAAAGAAAATTCCAGATCAGATCAAAGAAAAAAATAAAGAAAAAATTGATTGGAGAGCTATTTCTGGTTTAAGAGATATCTTAATACATAAGTATTTTGAAGTAAATCTTCAATTATTATGGGATATAATCGAAAATAAACTCTTAGATCTTAAAAACAATTTATCTTCACTCATTTGATATAATAATTTTATAAAAAAGGATTGGAATCATTAATGGAAGAACTTAAAAAAGTCGCAGAAAAAATCTCGAGATTAGAAATACAAGGCGCAACAAATGTCGCTATTGAAGGCGTTAAAGCCTTTGGAGTCTATTTAAACTCTTTGGACGTGTCAAATCCTGATATTTTCTTTGAAAAAGTTGAAATTGCACAAAAAATTTTAGTAAATGCGAGAGCGACAGAACCTTGTTTACGAAATGGTTTGAATTATTCAATAAACAAGGCCCGGTTTACCATTTCAAATCTTGATAATATCGATATGTTAAAGTCTCTCATGATAAAACTATCAGAAGAATATCTTACACTTTTAAAGGATGCCAAATTTAAAATTGCACGAATTGGGGCTCAACGAATTCCTGATAATTCTCTTATTATGACACATTGTCATTCTTCTGCAGTCACTCAAATCTTGATTGAAGCAAGCAAGACAAAATCATTTGAAGTGATCAATACGGAAACAAGACCACGATATCAAGGTCGAATAACTGCCAAGGAATTGAGTGATCATGGAATTAAAGTCACTCATGTTGTCGATAGTGGTATGCGGTGGGTTGTGAATCATTTTAAAAATAGAATTGATTTAATTCTAATCGGAGCGGATTCTATAACTACAGAAGGTACAATTTTTAACAAAATTGGCTCGAGATTATTAGCGTTAATGGCAAAAGAAAATCATATCCCTCTATATGTAGTAACAACAATTCTAAAATACAATCCTGATTCCATGCTAGGAAATTTAGAGGAGATTGAAATGCGTCCCACAGATGAAATCTGGGAAAATCCTCCAAAAGGTGTAACAATATTAAATCCTGCATTTGAAACAGTATCCCGTGATCTCATCGCTAGCCTCATAACAGAAATTGGAATTTTTCCTTCAACACTCATTTCAGAAAAATTTGAAAAAGAATTTATCTTTTTAAGTCACGTCTAGCAATTTTTTAATTTTCATAATCCCATCCATCGCATCAGTAGTGAAACCATCAGCTCCCACTTGCTTACACCAATTCTGATCTATTATCCCTCCTCCAATAATAATTTTCAAATCCCCTAATTTTCGAAGTTCTGATATCGTTTCTTTCATAGAATCAAACGCTATTGTTAATAGTCCCGATAATCCCACAAGATCTGGATTGTTTTTCTTAACTGCTGCAACAAAATTCTTAACTGGTTGATCTACTCCTATATCAATTACTTCAAATCCTGCGCATCTTAGTAGAGCTCCCACGATATTCTTACCAATATCATGAACATCACCTTTAACTGTTCCAAGTATTATTTTTCCAAGACGATCTCCCTGACTTTTTTCTAATAAAGGTAATAATTTATTATTTGCATTCTCGAAAATTTCCGCAGAAAATATTAAATCCGATAAAAAATATTCATTTTTTTCATATAGTTTACCTATTATGTCCATGCCTTTTTGTAATGCTTCAAGTATATTGATCGGATCCTTACCTTCATCGATTGCTTTTTGTACTAATTCTAATACTTTATCTTCTTCAAGTTCTCCCAATGCTTTAGAAATATCTTCCAATTTTGAAAACCTTCTTATATTTATTTTGTAAAAACATATTTATTTTAAAATTTCAACGTAATATATATTTTCATATTAAATTTGAGTTGATTTCAATGCATTTCATCGAACTCGATAAAGTAAATATTGAATATTTAGATGAGGATGAACGAGAAGATAAATCAAAAGGAGAAATCTTATTATTTATCCATGGTTCAGGTTCAAATGCTAGAATGTGGGAACCACAAATTGAATATTTTAAAAAAAATAATAGAGTCATAGCATTATCGTTGCCTGGACACGCTGATTCAGATCAAATGCAAGTACCAATAACTGTTGATAACTATACCGAATTCGTCAATAAATTTATTGAAAGAATTTGCGAGGATAAGAAGCCAATTATAATCGGTCATTCATTAGGCAGTGCAATTGTTCAAGTAATGGCTTTGAAATACTCGAAATTTATTAAAGCAATCATTTTAATTGGAAGTGGGGCTAAATTAAAAGTAATGCAAATGATTTTTGAATTTTTATCTTCTGGTTATGAAGAATTCATTAAAATGGGGACTTCTTTTGCTTTCTCTAAAAAAAATAAAAATTCTCCTGTAATCGAAAAATATAAAGAAATTTCAATGTTAACTCAGGGATTTATAACAAGAGCTGATTTTCAAGCCTGCAATCAATTTGACGTAATGAATGAGATAGGAAATATAGACCTTCCAACTTTAATTATTACTGGTTCTGATGATAAACTAACTCCTGTAAAATATGCAAACTTTTTAGCCCAAAAAATCAAAGGTGCTCAATTACATATTATTGATGAAGCTGGACACATGGTAAATTTCGAAAACAGTGATGAAATAAACGGAATTATCGAAAAATTCGTTCAAAATTTGTAAATACAAAAAAATACAGAAATAATTCCTTTTTCTCATTTATTATACGAAACTTTGTCCACCGGAAACTGGAATGCTTTGTCCTGTAATGAAATCGCTGTCAGATGATGCGAGAAATAGCGCAACTTTTGCAACATCCTCTGGATCACCCACAGGCTTGAATTTCTCTAAGCAAGTTGGTAAACTGCTTCCTGCTAATTCTTCTTTTGTTATATTACCATAAATTGGTGTATGGATGAGACCTGGACAAATTGCATTAACGGTGATTCTGGAAGGGCCTAATTCTTGAGCCAAGGTTTGAGTTAAACTGATAACACCTGCTTTTGAAGCACTATATGCCCCTAGATTTTTTCTTCCCGATTTACCCCTCATTGAAGCCATGTTTATTATTTTTCCACGTAAAGCATCTTTGGGTGCATCATTTTTCTTAATATGCCTAATAAAATATTTGGAAACGAGGAATACACTTTTTAAATTTATATTTATGGTTCTATCCCAGATTTCTTCGGTCGTACGTGTTATTGAAGAAAAAGTTCCACCGATACCTGCATTATTGACCAAGATATCCAATCTATCGAAGTTCTCAAAATATTTCTCTACCATTTCTTTTACTTGTTCTTTTATAGTAACATCTGCAATTAAAACTAGCGTTTTTTGACCTATTTTATTAATAATTCTAGCAGTTTCTTCAGCATTTTCTTTATTTATATCATTAACCGCAACGTTAGCTCCTTCATTAGCAAAAAGAATTGCAGTTGCTCTACCAATCCCTGAGCCTGCTCCTGTTATCAATATATTTTTTCCTTCTAACCGTCCACAATAGTTGGTCATGAAATCAACACACAGATTTTCTATTAAATAAAAAGAATTAAATCAAACCTTATAATTGTTGATGATAAGTTATAAAATAAAGTTAATTGTTATTGAATTAGTCAATTTAAATCTGTTTAAGAACTTAAACTATTATTATTAGATGACTATGGATATTGAGAAAAGAATTAACAGATTCTGATACTGAAATATCAAGCCCAAAAGGACTTGATATGTAATTTGGAAAAATATATGATATCTCTGGGAATTATATCTGTATTAATTTGTCCTATTATAGATTTATAATAATTATAAGTTTCTTTTTTAAAAATTGAATAAATAAATAGAATAATTGATAAATAGAAAATCGTGGCAAGAGATAAGAATTATTAGAATTAAGGTGAAAGAATTGGTTGAAAAAGAAAGGTTTGATGTGGGATTACCCACTGCGGGACCTTATAGTCCGTGTATTAAAGCAGGTAATATGGTTTATGTATCTGGACAAGCGGGATTGCCAGCAGATAATGTTAAAGAACAAACAACAAAAATATTAGAAAATATTAAGAAATTGGTGGAAGCTGCTGGTGGAAAGGTCTCAAATATCGTAAAAATTACTGTTTATTTGAAAAATATAAAAGATTTTAACAATATGAATCTTGCATATAAAAAATTTTTTAACGATAATGATGTAACGGAAAAATTTCCGGCTAGAACTACCGTTGAAGCTTCTAATCTACCCATTGCGGATATGTTAGTGGAAATAGACTGCGTTGCGATTTTATAAAATTAATTTTTAGTGATTAATATGAAAAAATCAGCTATTATTGTAGGTTCTGGAATAGGTGGAATGGCTCTATCAGTTTTATTATCAAATCAAGGATATCAAACGACAGTATATGAAAAAAATCATTTACTTGGAGGACGATGCACTTCTTACGAAAAGTTCCATGAAGGTAAAAAGTTTATTATTGATATGTGGACTCATACTTTTCCGACCGCTGAACGAGCATTTAATAAAATTTTCAAGAAGGCTAATATTGATTATGGAATTAAATTTTATCACTTTGAAAGTGAAAATCCTCCTCAATTATGGGGCGGAAAAGGAAAAAAATTTAATATTCCTACATCTCAGGATGATTTAGGTTCACAAATTAGGATTATGCAGAAGCGCCCAAAAAAAAGGAAAGAAAATATTGATGTCAAATCCGTTAGCACTAGAAATCCAGATTCAAAATTAACTAAAATAATGTCTGATATATTTTCATTATCCAAGAAAAAACTCAAAGAATTAAATAATATCACATTTGATGAATGGCTTCGAAGATATACTGATAATGAGCTTATAATTAATCAATTAGGAATTATTTGTGCTTTTATGTTTGTTAACATGGCTTATGACTCAAAAGTTAAAAAAGGTTCAGCTGCTGGAGAAACGATAAGATCGGTGAGAGAATGGTTTGGACAAATAAATTCTGGCTATCCATATGGTGGATCAGTTGGAATTGTCAATGGTTACAAAAAAGTGCTAGAAGACTTAAAGGGAAAAGTTGAAATTAAGAAAAAAATAGATAAAATCATTATTGAGGATGATAGAGTAACTGGAATTGATGTTGAAGGTGATTTTATTGCTACAGATATAGTTATTTCAAATGCTGGCATAAAAGAGACCGTTATTAATCTTGTTGGGGAAAAATTTCTACCCAAAGAATATGTAAATGAAATTAAATCCTTGGAAGTTAGTGAAGGTGCTGATACATGGGGTTTTTATAGTATTAAATTTGGTATGAATCAGAAACTTATAAAACCCCCGATTGTTTTTCCGATGATATGGATGGATAAAAGTCAACGAGTGGATTCTATACGAGAATTAATTGAGGAATTTATGATGAAAGACAAAATTCCTCCTTCTGGTGGAATGTACATAACAATTCCTTCAAATATGGATCCAAGTTTGGCACCAACAGGTAAACAAATCGTAAATATGGGATGTATTGGTCCTGTTAAATCTAAAAATTATCAGAAATGGATTGATTTTTATATTGATATTTTAGAAAAACTGGTTCCAAATTTTAGGAAACACGTGCTTTTTATGGATGTTCATAGAACAGGGGATCCATTACAAGCTTGGACTGGTAGATTTCAAGGTGATGCAGTAGGGATTTCTCAGAGTGTTGGTCAAGTTGGTGAATATAGGCCGAAACCAAAACCTCCATTAATAGATGGTCTATATTTTGTTGGTGCAGATGTCGGAACTACTGGAATCGGTACCGAAATGAGTGCTTTAAGCGCTTTAACGACATTTAAAGTAATAATGGATAATTAAGTACACGTATTTTGTCGATACAAAATTTATTAATAGTACTTGTAAAAGTATGTTTGGCAAGCACGAGCTTCTATTAAGAACGTGCAAAAAATCACAATTTGAAAATAAACAATTTTTAGGTGAAATTGGTGAGAAAAATGGAGTCTATGACACCAGAAATAAGTATGGAAATACTAGAAACAATGGATAAATGTGCTTTATTAGCCGAAAAATCGAAATTAATTCCTGAAGATTTTAAAAAACATTTAATATACGAAAATTTACAAAAAATTCCTAAACATTGTCTCCAGAAACTTGTTATTGACTTAGAACTCGTGTTTAAAAATTACATACAAAGGTTTATTGAATAATTTCTTATACTCGTTCTTTCCTCTAATTTTAAATAGTTAGGCTTTCTTTTATTCAAGGTGTTAGTTTGAACGGACTTGATTCTCAACGCATGGCTAATATCTTGATTATTTTAAAAAATCATCTAAAAATAAAAATTTTAGACATTTCTGATCCCTTTGAATCCTTGATCCTAACGATTTTATCTCAAAACACTAATGACATTAATCGAGATCGAGCATGGAAACGTCTAGTTGAAAAATTTAAATCAATTACTCCTGATACGCTAGCTAGTGCAGATATTTCTGATATCCAAGAAGCAATAAAAGTTGCCGGTCTTCATAATCAGAAATCTAAAAGAATTAAAGAAATTTCTACTTTAATTTTAAATGAATATAATGGAAATATGGATTTAATATTAAAAATTCCTTTAAAACAAGCAAGAAAAATTCTCGTAAATATTAAAGGTGTTGGTTATAAAACCGCAGATATTCTTCTTCTCTTTTATTCGAATTATTTAACACTTCCGTTAGATACACACATACAAAGAGTCTCGAAACGAATGGGATTCGCTTCTGCAGATGATAAATATGAAGACATACGAATCAAGCTTCAAGCTGTCATAGCGAATACTTTAGATGATTTCATCGAAAGCCATCTTTTTATCATAGAATTAGGAAGAAAATATTGTAAAGCAATTAAACCCCAATGTGACCAATGTCCCGTTTCTGAATTTTGCCCGAAAATAATTTTAAAGAAACCTAAAAAGAAAAAATCAAAGAAAATAAGATAGAATCTTGCATCAATCTTATTTTAATAAACAAATTTTTATATTTCCAACCTTTGTTCAAAAAATAATTATAGAAAGTATTATTATTTATTAATCAATCAAGATATTTTTTTAAACTGAAAAAAATTATCTTTTTTGTTCAAAAATAGGTGTATTTAATGGGTAAAGACTCGAATAAAAGCAAAAAGAAACCTGAATACTGGCTTAAATGGAAAAACGTTGAAAATGAAATGAAAAAGATAATAAAAAAGAATAAAAAACAATTTCCAACAATACAAGAACTAAGACGTTTGGATTATGTGAATCAAGATATTGAAAAAGCTATCATGCGACATGGGTTAACACTTGATGAAGTTCGTCTTAAAATGGGTTATAAAACACCTGAGTCAGCATCACGGGACAAAATGTTGGAATTATTAGAAGCTTCAACTGAATCATTCTTAACAAACGTTCGAGAAATTAAAAAAGAAAGAGAGGAAATATTTCAAAATAGAGCTCAAACTCAGCCAGAACCCATAATAGAAGAAGTTGAAACTACACTTGAAATACCTTTTAGTCAATTACCTCAAGAAACACAAGAAGAAAAGCCGAAAGTCTTAAAGGATAAATTAAAAGCATTTGAAGAGCAATTAAAAAAATATGAAGTATAAAAATTTTGGATTTTTTTTCAGTGATTTCCAAAATTATTGATTTTATTAACATCCTAAGAGAAAATGAGGTTCCAATTGGATTAACTGAGACGATGGATGCTATAAATAGTTTAAAACTCATTGACTTAAATAAAAAGAATATATTTAAACAAGCATTATTTGCATCTCTGATAAAATCTGAAAAAAATATTGAAAAATTCAACATTTTATTTGAGGAATTTTTTTCAAACCTTTCAAACATAAAAGATGATATGATTGAAGCAGAGAAAATATATTTACTTGAAAAGGAGAAATTAGAAGGAATTTCAAATGATAGATTGAATCAAGGTCTTGAAGGGGAACTTAATAATAATCAATTACTATTTTTCCAAGATCCCATAGAAAATTATGATAATTTTATTAATTTAAATCAGAATTATGGAAGAGGCAGATCTAAAGGAAAAGGAACGTATCAAAAAACTAGTAAAGTATCAGATGATATCTCTAAACTGAAAGGTGAAGATTTATTAAAAATGAGTGGTCAATTAAAAACGTTGATCACGATGCTTGGCAAGAAATTAGCTACTAAACTTGGTCTAAAATATAAGAAAAAAAAGAGGGTATTAGATTTTCGAAAAACAATTCGATATAACTTGAAACATGGCGGTAAATTTCTTGAACTTCATTTTAAGAATAGACATGTATCGAAGCCACAGTTAATTTGTTTAATCGATATGAGTGAATCGTGTGAATTTTATTACGGATTTATGTTTTATCTCGTATATTTGATAAAGCAACAATTCTCAAGAGTTAAAGTATATGAGTTTGACAGTGATGTGATCGATATTAGTGAGGCAATGAAACAAAAAAATGTTGAGAACGCAAAAGAAGCTATTATAAAAATTTGGAGTCGCCATGATAGATTTAAAACGAGGCATTATTTTAAAACACACTCAGATTATCATGCAAGCTTTGTTAGTTTTCTTGATGAAAACGTTGATTTAAATAAAAAAACAACCCTTCTCATCTTAGGTGATTGCAGAGATTGCTTAGGCGTTAGAGAAGTTTGCGATAAGGATAACTGTATTAGAGGTTGTCCAGAAAAATGTCTCTTAACCCGCAGTGAACGAGATTGCTTATATTGTAATTGTAAATTCTCATCAACCTATCCAAAATCTGCAGAAATCTTGAAAAAAATGTCAAAACGAATACGACGAATAATAGTAATGAATCCTGAAGATGAATCAAACTGGAATGTTGGGGATTCAGTAGCTTATTGCTATAAGAATGTAGGTGTTGAAGTATATCCGGTCAATGATGTTAAAAGTTTATTTCACGTGATTTATGAAAGATTATAAGCTTAATTTATTTTTTCGATTTTTATGATATTTTCGTTATTTAATTTTTCACATAATTCAAGATTTGTAATTACTTTCCCTATTAAGGTAATTGGTTCTAAAGCTCTAGGTTCATCTGCCTCTGGAGTATTTCCAAAAAATATACAAATACATGAACCTGGATTTAAAGGATCTGTTAATGGGATGTCTCTTCTTCCTCTCCAAAATGCTACTTCACCAATCTCGAATATTTCTTTCTGTCCCTCTTTTTTAAGCTCCTCATCAAGTTTATTAGCGTTGTAATATGTTTTTTCATCTAAACCGAAAAAAATCTCTTTACCATAAAAATGAACGGGTACTTCCCTTGAAGCTGACTTTTTTAAGATTGAAATAGCAGTAGGAGCTCGTTCTGGAAAAAGCGTGACTTCGATTTTTCCAATATCTGTCCAGATCGTCATGTTCAAGTTAAATTCCGCCATTTATTTCTGTTATAATGATTTCCTCTAATACTCTTCCTTTTGTTTCAGGTAATAATAAGACTGTAATTATAACGCAGATTATTGAGAAAGTACCAATCCAAAAAAATAAATTCTGCCACCCAAAAATTTTACTGATTGGAGCCATAATTAAACCACCAAGCACTATAGAAGTAGATCCAAAAAAGAAAATGACTCCTTGTGCGGTTGCTCTTATTTTAGTATTGAAAAACTCTGTAGATAATAACTCACATGTAGTATAAAATATTCCCCATGTCAAATTTACGATTAAAGCTCCTATAAGCATAATCCAAAATTGATTTGAAAATAAAAAGAATAAAGTCCCAATAAAATAAACACTAACTCCAAAACAAATTGTTCCTTTCCTTCCAAAATGATCAGATAAATATCCTGAAGAAAAGTAACCTATCATTGATCCTGGGTAAGATAACATACCCATGATACCGATATCCAAGTTAGAAAATCCTAATTCTAGCATATAAGGTTTGAAATAAGATTTTATGGTCATAAATATCCAATATGTTAAAAAAATAATCAAACTTATCAATATTAATGGTCTTATATTCTTTCTTTCAAATACCTCCCTAAAATTAACTTGTTTTCCCTTTGTATTATTATCTTTAGTTAGTAAGAAACGTCTTGTTTCTTTAATTTTAAATCCCATTATCAATACAATTATCATTCCTGGAATTGTTATGAGGATAAAAAATAATTGCCATGAATGTTCAGGCCAAATAAAAAATTGTGTTGCTAAAAAGGAAGCTAATAATGATGAAGACATGCCTGATGCACTTATAATCCCTGCAGCTCGACCCCTGTATTTGGCTGGAACCTCTTCCGAGACAATTATACTTGTATTGCTAATCGTTAACATATTTGTAATTGTTAAAACTATTGTGTTTAAAATTAGATTATAAATGAAAATATTAATACTTGCTAAAGCATACATTGAAATTGCAAAAATTATCGTTGATTTCTTTCTTCCAAAATATGGATGATCAGATAAACGCTTGAAAAAAATAGCTAATAATGATCCAATACCTGCAATTGCACTTATATAATATAGATCTTGTACTTGAATACCCAATAAATAATTAGCTATTTCATTTGGAATGAAGACCCTATAAGTGACGATAAAAATATAGAAAAAAGAGATAACCGATAAGAAGACCACTAAATAAGTGAGATATGAATTCCATTCTTCAACTTCTGCTTGTATATTTTTCGATATTTCATTATTATTCATGATTAAAATTTACTGCCAGAATTTAATAAATAAAATTTTCTCTTTCCATCTTAGGTAACATGGTCAATTTCAGTATAGACTATCTCTTCTAAAACTCGCCCCTTCGTTTCAGGCAGAAAGATAATACTAATTATGACTCCTAAAATTCCAATATTTCCAATCAATAAAAATACTCCTTGCCATCCTATTAAATAGCTTATAGGTGTAATTATTAAACTTCCGATGATGGTTCCTATACTAGAAAAGAATGTAATCCACCCCATTGCTGTTGACCTTTCAGCCGTAGGAAAAAATTCAGCTGAAAGTAATTCTCCAGTAGTATAAAAAATAGAAAAAGTCAAATTAACAATAAAAAACCCAATATTAATGAAATAATAAGGAATGAAAAATAAGAAAAAAATACTACCTACAAAATAGATCGATAAAGAAATAAATATCGCCTTTTTTCTCCCAAAATGATCTGATAGAAAACCTGATGCATAATAACCTATAATTGAGCCAATATAGGCAAATATGGCCAAAATCCCAATATCTTGAAGTGAATATCCTAATTCTAATAAGTATGGTTTGAAATATGATTTGATAGTTAAAAATATTTGACCTATAAACAGAACAATTAAACTGCACAATAATAATGGTTTAAAATTTTTTTTCGTAAAAATACCAAATAACCGAGAATTCTTGTTTTGCCCTTTGATTGATTCAAATCGTCTTGTTTCCTTCATTTTCAACCCTAATAATATAATGAGAATTATTCCAGGTATATTTACAAAAAGAAAAATTAATTGCCAAGTATTTGCTGGAAAGATGTCAAATAGCATGGAGAAATATGATGCTAAAAGGCTGGACATCATACCAAAACCCAAGATAATACCACTTACTCGTCCTCGATATTTCGCAGGGACTTCTTCTGAAACTATGAGACTAGATAAATTAATAGCAAACATGACTCCAATCAACCTAATGAGAATAAAAAGAATCACATTATACATAAAATAACTTAAAAGATAAAAAGATAGACTGACAACACCATAAATAATTGTTGCTTTTTTCCTTCCAATAGCCGGTAAATCTGCAATTCTTCTCGTAAACATTACAAATAATGTTCCGATGCCAATAAATCCGAAAATAAAGGGCATATCTTTAACATTTACATTTAGTAAATATGCAGCAATTTCATTAATTGTAAATATTCTATACGTGATAGCAAAAAAATAGAAAAATGTAAATATTGACAGATAAATGGTCAGATAGGTAAAGTAAGGTTTCCAGCTTTCAGCTTCTAAATTATTTTGTTTAATTTCTTTCTTAGCTTCAAAATTTTCTGTCATTTTTTTTCCATTTTACAAATCGAAATAGGTACTTTTAAAGATACTTTTCAAATAGAATTAAATGAATTTGCGTTTAATATAAAAGGTGAAAATTCATTACATTGTTATATTGAGGTGTTACAATGAGCGAGACCTTAAGGAATTATGAAGATATCAATAAAAAAATAAAAAATGGCGATATTGTTGTTGTAACTGCTGATAAAATGAGCGAAATAGTTGAAAATGATGGAATTGAAGTAGCTGCAAGAGATATCGATGTTGTTACTACCGGAACATTCGGTGCGATGTGTTCAAGTGGTGCTTTCCTAAATTTCGGTCATTCAGATCCTCCTATTAAAATGGAACACGTATGGTTGAACGATGTTCATGCATATCATGGTAATGCTGCTGTAGATTGTTATATCGGAGTTACTAGAAGATCTGAAACTGATAATAATTATGGTGGTGGACATATCATTGAAACATTAGTTGCTGGTGATCACATTCATCTGAGAGCAACTGCATATGCAACAGATTGTTATCCAAGAACCAGGGTTGATACGGATTTCAATATTCATGATTTGAACCAAGCAATACTCTGCAATCCAAGAAATGCTTATCAAAGATATTCCGTGGCAACAAACAGTAGAGATGAAACCATTTACACTTACATGGGTAAGTTATTACCAAAATTTGCGAATGCATCTTTTTCGGGAGCTGGATGTTTGAATCCTCTATCAAATGATCCCGATTATGAAACGATTGGAATTGGTACTAGGATTTTTTTAGGTGGAGGTATTGGATACGTGACTTCTCAAGGGACACAACATAGTCCAAAAAGTGGATATGGAACAATAATGGTTACTGGAGACATGAAAAAAATGACTAATGAATATTTAAAAGGTGTTTCGTTTAAAAATTATGGAACCTCAATGTTTGTAGGATTAGGTATTCCTATTCCCATTTTAAATAAAGGTCTTGCTAAAAAAACGGGCATTAGGGATGAGGATATTTACACCTCTGTTTTGGACTATGGAATAGGGCGAAGAAATAGACCCGAATTACGCAAAGTGAATTATAAACAGTTAAAATCTGGCAGTATGGTTCTTGACGAAAAAACAGTTAGAGTTTCTTCTATGTCCAGTCAAAAAATGTCCAAAAAAATTGCACGAATATTAAAAACATGGCTCGAAGAAGCACGTTTTTTCCTTACAAAACCTGTTGAAAACTTGCCCACAAACACAGATTTCCATCCCATGAAAATGACAGAGGAAATAACATATGTAATGGCTATTATGAGAAAACCATTCACTATAAAAATTACAGATACGATAGAAACGGTCGCCAAAAATATTTGTAAGTCGAACGTGAATCATCATTTTGTTGTGGATGAGAATAATATCTTAAAAGGAATCGTAACCTCTTTTGATCTTACCCGCGGCATTGCAACGAATGCCAAAACATTAGAAGATATCGTTGTAAAAAAGGTAATTTCAATCGGACCTGATGATGAAGCGCGTACCGCTGCGCGTGTAATGGAAAAACATAACATATCTGCATTAGCAGTTATTGATAAGAAAAAGAAATTACTTGGTATGATTTCAAGTGAAGATTTATCTAGTTTATTAGGTAGGAGGAGATAAAGGAGGAATAGTAATATGGATTTATACTTAGTTTTTGATTCTGAAAAATCCCGAGAACCAATTATATCGAAAATTGTAATGCAATCAGGAATTAAAATAAATATTTTGAGCGTAAGCATGAATGAACTTGGTGGAACTGCATTAATAAGTGTCCCTGATGAACATGCAGAAAAAGTTAAAACTTTACTTGAAGCAGAAGGCATTTTTGTAAATCCTAAAAGAATGATTGAAATTGACAGAGATTTATGCATTGATTGTGGTGCTTGTGTTTCACTCTGTGGAGTAAAAGCTTTAAAATATGGTGACGATTTTTCGATTGAATTTGATGAAGATAAGTGCGTTTACTGTTTATTATGCATGGATGCTTGTCCTCGGTTTGCCATTAAAAGTACAGAAGCTAAATTAATGGAACAATTTTAAGTGAAAAATTATGGTTGATTTATCTGAAAAAGAAAAAATTCGATATGGGAGACAAATATTAATCCCAGAAATTGGAGAAGAAGGTCAGAAAAAATTAAAAGCGTCTTCAGTTCTAGTTGTGGGGACAGGTGGTTTAGGATCCATAATTACTTATTACCTGACTGCTGCTGGGATAGGAATACTTGGTTTAATGGACATGGATACGTTAGATTTATCAAATTTACAAAGACAAATCGTTCATAATACTGATAATATTAACATGCCCAAAACTAAATCGGCAAAAATGACTTTAGAAAGGTTAAATCCAAACGTTAAATTTAAATTATTTCAAGAACCTTTAACTCCGAAAAATGCAGTTTCTATTTTCAAGGATTTTGATTTCGTCATTGATGGAACGGATAATTTTTTTGCTAAATTTCTAATCAACGATGCATGTATTTTGGTTAATAAACCCTTTACATTGGGAGGCGTTCGGGGATTTGAGGGCCAATTTATGACGGTTCTTCCAAGAAAAACAACATGTTATAGATGTCTTTTCAAAGAACCTGCTCCAAGATCCAAGACACCTCTTCCTGTTCTCGGTGTAACACCTGGAGTAGGAGGTTTATTAGAAGCTACTGAATGTATCAAGTATCTAATAGGGTTAAAAGATAAATTATTGACGGATACTTTGATATTATTTGATTTAAAAGGTATGAATTTTGACAAAGTCGCGATTACTCGTGATGAAAATTGTCCTGCATGCGGAAAAAATGCGAAGAATTTGTTAGAATCTGAAAAATATGAATAAATATGTATTTTTGGGAAGAAAAAGTAGAATCTAAATGAAATTGGTAATTATTAGTAAAAATTCCTTTAACAAACTTGATAATAAAAAAAAGGATTAAAATTGTTTTTTATTAAATAACATCATAGATACTATCAATAATGCTATAGTTGTGGGTAATCCGATTAGTATGGAGAATAAAATCGGATTTATCCAAGTACTCAGAAATATTCCTGGCAGAATGGAAATTATTGATAGTTGATTACCCAAATAAATTGAAAGAATTGCTGCAACTGCTATACTTTTTGAATTAGAACCTATTAACAATCCTGCAGAGGTTGCAATTGCCATGGCAGCGAGACTAATGGTTATAGATTCGAAAGTATCTTCTAATAAGACTTGTTGTGGCATACCTTTTGTAAATATATCAACTATTAAGCCCGAGGTCACGCTAAGTACAGTAGCTATTGTTAGGCAAGTATAGACTGCTAAAAATTTTGCTATAAGTAAATTAGCTCTCTTGACTGGTCTCACTAAAAATAATACATACACGTTTTGATTCATCTCGCTCACGATTGTTGTGCTAATCATCACACTAGATATCGTCCCTCCTACACTTGCTACTACTAAAGCTGCCAAGCTCGAAATCGGTATTTCTTCATTGCTTGGAATGAAATGTAATAAAAGGGTTATGATTGGTAATCCTATCCATAAAATGATAATGACTTTCGATTGATAATATCCTTTAAACTCATCAAGATATAATAGACCTAAGCTCATGTTTCTTCCTCCTGGACATATTTTAAATAAACCTCTTCTAAACTTGGCGTGAGAAAGTTAAAATTTCTAATTTTAACCTTTTCTTTTAACAAAAATTGTAAGATCTCTTGAATAGTATCATCGATATCTGCATTAGGAGCTAATTTAATCAAGTATTTTTCAGAATTAATTTTTGATAATGAAATAACATTTGTTACTTTTCTTAATTCTAATAATTTTTCTGAATCGTTGTCTATTTTTATTTCAATATCATTTCCTACTCGAAAAACATCTTGTAATTGCTTTGGAGTTCCGTAATTAAGTAATTTTCCCCTATTTAAAATACCAATATGTGAAGCAATATCTTGAACGTCACTTAAAATATGTGAAGAAAATAAGATTGTTTTACCTCGTGCCCCTAATTTTTTTATGATATTCTTCATTTGAAACCTACTAGTTGGATCCAATCCAGTCAATGGCTCATCTAAAATTAAAATTTCAGGATCGTGAAGAATTGCTTGTGCCAATCTTAATTTTTGTTTCATTCCTCCAGATAAATGTGTAATTTTTTTATTTTGTAATTCAGGTAATCCTACGAGTTCCAAAACCTCTTGTATTCGTTCTTTTAGTTGTGTCCTCGGGATATTCGATAACAAACCAAATGTAATTAGGGCATGATTAATAGTTCTCCACTCTTGAAATCCTACTTCTTGAGGTAAAAAACCAATTAATTTATGTATTTCGCTTTCACTTTTGGAAATATTTTTTCCTTTTATCAAAACTTCTCCCTTATAATCTTTAATCAACCCAACCATGACCTTAATACTTGTCGTTTTTCCTGCACCGTTCGGACCGATGTATCCAAATATATCTCCTTCATCTATGGAAAAAGAGACTTCTTGTAATGCTTGAACATCTTTATACTTTTTTGATACATTGTTAAATTGAATGATTGCTTCAGTGTTCATTTTTAATCAATCCTTTTAAACCTATTTATGATAATTTTATGAGATATATTCTTTAATTTAATAAAATCTGATGTTATTTCTTGATACAATTCATTTTTTTATTATTTTACAAAAAAAACATATGAAACATAAAAAAAGTATCAAAGATTTAGACTTAATTTATGATAGTTTTTACAAATAATTCAAGTCTGATCTGCCGTTTTTGCCATTTTTCTATCGTATAATTTGCATTCTAAAGGATTTGTAATGAATCCAATCATTGCACTTGCCAATCCCCAAAGGGGGGAAACTAAAAAACCTCCTCCAATCACGAATCCAAAAACAGAAACTCCCAGAATGCAAGCTGATCCTAAATAATAATTTCGTTTATGAATAGGAATCGCAGATAAAATTAATCCAATACCGCAAATGAAGTTTAAAATAGCCATCGTAATATGATCAAACTGAAAAGTAAATGTTGACGCGGCCATGTCAGGAAATGGAAGGATTACTCCGCCTGCCACAAAATAGAAAATTGAAGTTAATATCGAAAACACGAAAACCGACTTACCAGTCGCACTTTGCTCTGGAAGACGTTTTTTTTCTATCTTTTCACTCAAAAATACTCACTCATCACTATTTATTTATAAAAAGTAAGATTTAATTTAATGAAAGGCTTTAAAATACCTTGTTGGACAGAAATATGATTATTTTCCATTCATAAAATATGAAATCTTACTGAACAATTTGGATTAAAACTTACAAAAGATTTAATATAGAAATTTTTGAACTTAAAAAATCCCTAAATTAATTTGAATTAGAAAGTGATCATTTTATAAATGTTAATTTTCAAAAATTGTTCGTCTAATAATAAAATTTCCGAATTTTGAACTTTACATCTTATTCTTACACAAACTGTTGTAACTTACAATTATTATCACATATTTAAAAAATTAATAATAATGAATGATTTTGAGGAAATTGAAGGGGAAGTTACTTATGAAAAAATTAAACTAGCGTCTAAGATAATAGCAATTACATTAATTTCATTATCATTCATTCTTCGGATTATTTCTATTATCATTTCATATGGAATATACGAATATTTTCCAGAATTAATGGCTCAATTTTATTTTATTTATGGGGATCAATTTTATCTTTTTCTTTATAGTAATTTTATTTTCTTATTTATCATAATAATCATTTCTCAGTGCATTTCTGTTCCTGGGTTTGTAGCATTAGGTATATATGCTTATTTTCTTTTTCTCAGGTTAGAAAATTACTTGTTTATTAGATCAACAAGTTACCAAAGAAAGTTAAAACATAGAACATATTTTTTGATCTTATTAGAGTATGGAATTTTTACAGCGTGGAGTATTTTTGGGCTATTCATAGTAATGATTTATTTAATTTGGTTAACGGTTATCAACATTATAAATCTTGTATTAATAACTGTAATAACTGTAATCTATTTACTTTTACAACGTTTTTAAAAAAAACTTACCAGGAATCGAAATCGTTTAATCTTTTTTTTATCTATCTCGCCATTAAAGTTTAAAAATCAGTATTAATTATTTTTCGTTTTTTCTTTTAATTTATAAACAAGAATTCCTTCTGAATCTAATCTTTTTTTTAATCCTTTTTGTGTAGTCAATAAAATCCATGTTCCTCTCTTTAAACTTGACCGTATCAAATTAGTTTGTCTAATTAATTCACCAATTTGATTTGTTTTTGATTTTATTTTTACATAAAAAGGTTGTTTCTTTTTAAAATTGATCGTATTAAAATCTATAAAGCAATCTTTATGTAGATTGGGAATTTCAAACCTTTTAGAATGCTCTTTGAAAGATATTTTAGCTTCAATGAATTCCTTGTTTTCCGCTTCAATTTCTGGTTCTATTTCAATATTATCAAGAATTTTTTTTCTAACAATTTTAATATCGTTTTTGTAATAAGACTCTATATGTGAAATCATTTCATTCCAAGTGTTCATTACATCATTGACGCCCTGCGCTCTTGATTCTTTAGGATAACAACCACCTGTACATTTACCCTCATAAAAATCACAATAAATAAAACTTGAATTATGTTTTATACTTATGACTATTTCGATACATCCTAATTTTTCGAGCATTTGAACACAATTTTTTTTATTTTCGAGCCAATGTAACATTTTTTCATGTAAATGCATTGACAGTTTTTCATCTTCATAACCGAATCTTTCGATCAAGCTCTTCGTTTTCTTTTTTTTTGAAGACAGTAGCTTCACCTTACTTTTTAAGTCCCCAACGAGCTATTTTTAAATTAAGTAATCCTCATCTTGTATTTGGGATTTTTGATATTTAACTGTTTATTCTTAGAATTCGCATTTAGACAAATTAATTCACTCACTAAAAATTCGTTTTAATGTACATTCAAAAATAGAAGTATTATACGCACAATACACATAATTGTTATCTAAACGAAATGATCAAATTAGAATATTAATTTTACAATAAGAATAATTTTTTTGACATGTATTTTTATAATAACTATTATTTTTGTTTATTTTTTTTATTTTGCTTCGGAAAATAAAGACTTTGATGTGCGTGTTCTTGTCCTTCCATAAAAATTTTTTTGAATCTTTTTTGTCTCTTAATTCTATCATATGCACCATAATAATGGTTCAACATGGCACAAGCTACGTGATAAGGTTTACATACAATTTTGAAATGCCTTCCTTTCATTTGGGTAACACAATTTTTATATATATTTAATCCTCTGAATACCGAACTACATAGAAATTCACCTAGAATTTCATAAGTCAAATAATGACAAAATTTATCAATTTCTTTATCAGGATTCTTTATTTCAAAATATTCGGCAATACTTGGGACATTTAAATAAATATCCGATGATCTTGAATCAGGAGAATACCATAATGCCGTAACTTTATATTTTGATAGCCATCTTTCTTCCTTATTTCTAGGACATTTTAATGGAACAAACATTTCAACTTTATTTACTTCTTTAATATCCAAATAAACCACGTTTTTAAAGGAATATCTATAAAATATTAATCATTTATTGTTAATATACTTGGTCTTGATTATATGCATTTAATATTAAATAATAATTTAGTTTGTAATGATTTTATTTAAAGAAATGATATTAATTAACACCTGCATGAACTAAAAAAGTAAAAAGTTATATAAATAACCATAATTCTAATTTCGAACAAATATTAATGAGAATTCTTATTCTATTTTTTTTAATCTTTATGATAATGAATATTATGATTAGAATAATTTCAATAATCCGATAAAAAATCTTAATTCCATATGGTAATTATTTCATTTTTTTGATATCTTTTTATAAGTAGTATCTTGAATTGTACTTCTTAAGAGTACCCAAGACCGATATTTTAACAAGACTTGATTATTTAAATTATTCAAATTAAAATCTAATCATATCTGAAAAATTTTGAAATTAGATCTCTCGAATCTCTAAATATTTTAATATTTCCACCAAAATCTTTAAGATCCTGTTTATGTCTTATTTCAAATTCTTCAACAAATCTCTTTAATTGACCACTCAACATCCCGATACTTTTATTAGAGCAAATTATTGCAGTTCTTATATATTCTCCCTCTTCCATAATAATTTCAAAATCCTTATAAATCATTTTAGAGATGCTGGTCTCTCCCTTGTGGATCTCAATTCCAAATGACTGAATTGCTTGAATAAATCCACTTAATAAATCAGCATTAAATTCTTTCCCAGAAATTCTTTCTTCGAGAATTGATGAACCAGATTCTTTAAAAATAATTATAATATAATTTGCAATTTGATTAATGTATTTTCTATATTGAATTGAGAGTTCTTCTTGAAAGTTTAATATTGTGTCATCAATCAGTGATTTTTGATCTTTAAATTCATTTATTTCTTCAAAACTATCAAGGAAAAGTTGACTATCTGATTTACTAATTTCAAGTAATTTTTCATTCAATGAAATGGCATAATAAATTAAATCAACTTGAAAAGGTTCAGGAATTTTAGAATCAATTCCATATTGGAGTAATAATTTCTCATTAAATCGTTTTAATGACTTTAATTCTGTTAAATTTTCAAAATTGGCAATTAATCTATTAATTATTTCGTTAATTATATTAATAATTTCTTGAATACTTACTTTACTTTCACAATTTTCAATAAGTACATTTAAGATTTTACTTAACTCAAAACATTCACTCAATCTTTTATTCATTTTTTCTGTTTTAAGAAATAATTTTTGAGAAGTCTCAAAATTTATGGCAATAAGATTTTGTAACCAAGCTAAAAATCCCGTTGCTTGCTTGATATCACGAGTATAAATATCTATATTAATACTAGAAGTCAAAGTAATGATTTCTACAATAATTATATCGTCCGTTATTTTTGCGATACCAGAATAAATAATATGTAATTGATCTTGATCATAATAAATCTCAGAAAGATCCAAGCTTGAAACTTGCTTTTTTACAGCTTCAAAGGATATTTGTCTTGGTAAATTGTCAAAATTAATTTTATATGATGCTTTACTCAATTCTTTTTTTAACTTCTCCACATTTTTTAAATCTAATTTTTCAGATTCTACTAATGGACATTTAATCCAAACTTCTAGTGGTTGAATTATAACGGAACACGCCATTCCACTAGTATTTTTGTATGAAACAGTTCCGAATATTTCAGACCTCCCGCAGGTCAAAGGTTCGAGCATAAAATCTAATCCCCGTGATTCTCTTGGTCCTAAAATGTCTATTCTTTTGATTTCTTCTATAATTTTAAATTGTCGTGATGATGTTAATGCACACGCAATGTGGGTTACTACACTATCCATATTATTTCTAATTGCTACTTTAAACCGGATTTGACCTCCAACATAATCAAATTCTCTTAATAATTCTATATCTTTCTTTTCAGACGGGTTTTGGGCTGAAAGCAACTCTTCTATTAAAATACACTTATTTTCATTTAAAAATAATTTAATATTCTTTCCTTCTTTAACTTTTTTTATTAAGTCTATTTTTTCCATAATATCTAATTGATATGATAGAGTAGAATAAGATATTTCTGATATATTTGAGAGTTCAGACTGATTAATACCTGGATTCCCTTTTAAAAACTCCAGAATTTTCTGGCTTTTTGGACGTTTTAAAATAAATGCGATTTCTTGATGTTCGTAAGGAAAAGACGTGATAAAATAAATGATATTATTAGAAATTTTCTGATTTTTTATTAAACCGAATCTTTTAAGCATTGCTAAATGCCAACGAGCTGAATGCGGTCCTAAATTTAATTTTGACATTAAATCATTTAAATTACTTGCAGGATTCTCGCTAATATGTTTTAAAATCTTTTGTCGATTCTCATTTCCTAAGAGATTATCCTTTTTTAGCATTGTTCCTTGAACTAAATATTTATTTTTAACAAGATATTCAATGGCATTTAAAATCTCCCCTGAACTATAATTTGTCTTTCTTTTGGCAAGATTATAGAGCTCTTCTGTTGAAAATATATGTTTTTTCACAAAAATTTCATCTGAAATGTTCATCAATTCTTGGTGAATTGGTTTAAATCCTGCTATCATCGTACAATATACCCCTGTTTTAAAATTTCTCCCGTCATATTTAGATTTCTTTTGTACCTTCTATTTCTTCAATAATTTCAAGTCTAATTTCAGGTGGTAACATTAGGAGCTCTTTTAACAATTCCATTTTTTCTGAAATTGTCATTTTTAATTTTTCAAGGCGCCCAAGTATATCTTCAGAAATTATAGTAAGATTTTGTGGTAGTTGTGATAAACTCGTGATATTTTCAGTTTCTTTTACCTCTTGTTCTCTAAATAATACCATCCTCTTTTTTATTCCCTCCTCAAATTCTTTATCTGTTTTGACTTTCTTTTTTTTAGAAAAAATCTTTTTATTTTTTTCGTTTTTTGAAGTTTTTCTCTTTTTTAAATATATCATGGATATAGGAACAACAACGGATATAGAACCGATAATAATACAAATGATAATAATAATTATAATAATAGGGAAGGGAGGATTATTGACAATACCGACTGTAAAATCTAATGATACATCAAGACTTGAATTAGTTGCATTGATTTTAACAATTCCTGAATAAACTTGTATAATTAATCTTATAATTCCAGAGGAATTAGAGATCTCTTGAATTGTAGTCCAATTTGCAAATCCTATAACTACTTCAAAATTTATTATTGCGTCCTCAAGGTCTTCTCCATAACTATTATTGACCTTCAAATTAATTTCATATGTCAAATTACCTAAATAAATTGTATTTATTAACGAGAGATTTAATTGATAATCTGTAATTAGCACGTGTTGAAATTGTAGATTATAAGAGGAATTAATAGCATTAATGATAACATTTCCCGGCCAGATAGCTCGAACCATTATTTCAATGATTCCAGATGCATCGGAAATTCCCGAAGACAAAGTCCAGTTAGCATTTTCAGAAATAATTTCAAAATTTATGATTACTCCTTCTACATTTTCGCCATAACTATTATTGATTTTATAAAAGAGATTGTAAATTCCATTTCCAAGATTTATTTCATTAATGCATGTAATGTTTAAGTGATAATCCATTAAAAAGGTAAATTCGATGCTTATATTGTATATATCGTTTGTTGCGTTTATTATAACGTCATCTGGCAAGAGCACGTCAAAAACAATTGTAAGGATACCAGATTTATTAGAATTTACTTGAATTTGAGTCCAATTGATTTTTCCTGAAATAGGTGTAAATTCAATTTCAATATTTTCTATCTCTACTCGTTGATTTTGCCTATCCGTTATTTCGAAATAAGCTTCATAAATTCCATTCTCTTTATTTATGGCATTCAAATAACTGATATTTCGGGGGATATGAGATGAGCCTGCTAATTTATAGACGATATCTGTATCGCTTCCAGAATCCTCAAAATTTGTATTATCCATCCATATCGTATAAACATTATCAAATTTATCCTTAGTAATTCGTGCTGAATAAGCACTTTGATTGCTATTAGTTGATAATAATTCCCAAGGATCCCAAATTTTGGTATCATTACTCCAATATTTATAGAAAATGTCAAAATCTGATCCCCCACCAAATACATCCATATCATCACACCAAACAGTTTGGATGTCATCTTTATTATCGATTGAAATAAATGGTTGTATAGAAGAACCTGTGCTTCCACTCGATAAAACTTGAGTAATTGTCCAAATTCCTGTGCTCATATTTTTGTATTTATAAAAAATATCAAAATCAGTTCCAGCAGAATCGTAATCTGAAATGTCTTGCCAAATTACATGCGGATTACCTTTACTATCAACTGCGATGCGAGAAAAATTTGATCCTGCGTCACTTTCACTAGATACTAACTGAATTCCATTCCATTGGCTTGAAGATGCATTTCTAAATGAATAAAAAATGTCCATGTCAGATCCTGAAGCGTTATTGGATGATATCTCATGCCATACTAAATGAATATTATTATTATTATCTGTATCGATATCAACAATCATGTTGGTGATGCCTGCATCTCCATAAGGCGTTTCAACTGAGCTCCAAGCTCCTGATGTAGCATTTTTCCACCTATATTGAATATCAGGAATGGTGCCCGTCTCTTCATACTGGCTCCATGCAACATGGACATTGTCAGCAGTATCAATTACTATTCTACCTTCCCATGCTGAATAAGTTGCTGTTTTAAGACCAACTATGCTTTCCCACGTGTTTGTTGTCGCATTCCGCATTCTATATACTACATCCCAATAAGGTCCATCTTGATCCCATACTACGTGAATGTTTCCTTTACTATCTACTGCTAATTCACATACATAAGCATGGAAAATTCCCGTTGAAAGTAATTCTCGATCTGACCACGTTTCCGTAGTAACATTCCAACATTTATAATAAACTTCTCGATATGGTGATGAATCTTCAAAATAGACAACATGTATATTACCATTATTATCTACTTCAAATGATGGAGTCCCGCAATAGATCGAACTCTCTGTTGATATTACGTGCGTGCTTGAAGCAAACCATTTTAAAGTAATATTTTTGTAGAAGACATCAATATCTGTTCCTGAATTTTGATAATTGGTTCTATCTGACCAAAAAAAATGAATAAAATCATAATTATCGAAAACTATCCAAACCAAATAAGAATCGCCTGTACTTGCATCAGATATAAGTTGCATTGAAGACCATTCACTAGAAGAACTCAATTTTCTTGAGAAAAATACATCGCTATCGATACCTACAGATCCTGAAATATCTGTAAAATCTCCCCAAGTAACATAAGGATTTCCAAAAGCATCTAAATCCATATAAGGTATAGTGGAGTCATTCGTACTCTGACGAGAAACTACCTCCGTTGTTGTCCAAGTTCCAGAACTCATATTTTTATATTTGTAGAATATATCTGCATCCGTACCTGCAGAATCATAATCCGACATATCTTGCCATACTACGTGAGGATATCCATTTTGATCGACAACTATTCTGGTAAAATTAGAAAAAGAATCACTTTCACTTGAAACCACATCCATGCTTTCCCATTTATCCGCGCTACTATTTTTAAATATGTAAAAAATATCTTGATCCGATCCAGATGCATTATTGGATGAAGTCTCATACCAAACCAAGTGAACGTTATTATCATAATCTGTATCAATATCGACAACAATGTTGGTTACACCTGCATCTCCATAAGGCGTTTCAACTGAGCTCCAAGCTCCTGTGGTAGCATTTTTCCACCTATATTGAATATCAGGAATGGTACCCGTCTCTTCATATTGGGACCATGCGACGTGTACATCACCATTCGTATCAATGGCCAACTTTGCTTCCCGAGCTGAATATGTACTTGTTGAAAGCACATATATACTACTCCACGCATTAGTGGTAGCATTCCACATTCTATATACAACATCCCAATAAGTACCAAAATTATCATCATCCCAAACCACATGAACATTACCTTCATTATCTACTTCAAGCTCAGAATACATTGAACCTGCACTTCCAACATCTGAAAGTTCTAAGCTCGAAGACCAATTTTTTGTAGTAGCATTCCAAACCTTATAAAATACATCACGTGTAGATGGTCCCCCAACACCCTCATAATAGACAAGATGGATGTTTCCTTCATTATCTATATCTGCTGACGGTTTGAAAGAATCATAATTACTTTCTGGTGTTAATACTTCCGTTGATCCAGAAGCAGTTAGGGATCCAAATGAATTTGGTATTGATTCTATCTCACCTAAACTAATATGTGGTAGATTCAATAATGATGAAATGAAAATAGGAAAAATTAATGTTAGGATTATACAAACTATAATGAATTTTTTGTGTGGGAATAATTTTTTAGCCAAATTCATAAAAAGACCCCTAATATTTGCTTCAGTATAAATTAAAATTAATTTGTTATATAAATAACAAGTTGGTATAAAACTTGAGGTTTTTATTTTAAAAAAGTTATTTTTAGTTAATTTCAACTTAATTTATGGGTTTTTTCTTTTAAATTAAGAAATTTAATTGAATTAAATAATGTAACTCCTTTTTTATTAGATCAAATTTATTAAACCTTTCTTTTTTTTGTTTATTATCATTTCAAATATTATAATGTTCAATTAGTAGATCTAGCAAACCTATGTAGATCAAACAATAATCTTTATATAGGTGTTGTTTGATCTACTACTATGTAGATATAACAAGATATTTGTTGGAAAAACTTGATGAAAAAATAATTCAAAAAATTAAAAAAAAGGAGTGAAAAAAATTGAGTGAAAATTTTTCAGAAGAAAGTTTAAGAAAAATCGCAGAAAAAAAAGTTAATTTTCGGATGTCCGTTCAGATACATGCTGCTTGTTATGTAATAGTAAACATACTTTTAGTAGCTATCAATTTAATTTTTAGTTCAAATTATTTCTGGTTTTTCTTCCCTTTATTAGGGTGGTTCGCAGGTCTGGCCATTCACCTCGCAGCTTATATGATGTATGCTAATGGTGTATATCCTATAGCAAAACGAGCAGTTTATTTTCACTTGGTAGCATATCTGACTGTCAATCCATTATTAATTGTAGCTAATTACATTACTAGTTGGGCATATTTGTGGTTTCTTTATCCCCTAGGTTTTTGGGCCGCAGGATTCGTGATTCATGTGATCATATATTTCGTTTATTTTGAAGGTGGAATTACAAAAGAAGGTGAATCGAAATCTCGAAGAGAAAGAGCGGTTGAAAAAGAAATGGAAAAAATTAAGGAAAAAATGGAGCAATGATAAGTACATTTATGACAGCATATACAAAAATTTTTGATTTAAAAAAGGAAAAATAAATAAGAAATGCAAAAATAAGAAAAAATAACAAAAAAGGGTTGGTGAATATGTGGATGAATAAATTTTTAGATTTAAAAGAAGCATTGGAACTCATGCCTGATAAGGTCCGAAAGTCTATAAAGGGATCTATAAAAAAAGATAAGTTAACTCCACTTGAATTTACTATTTTAGAAAGTATTTATAACAATGTTCAAATTTCTGGTTATGATTTAATTGAAAATTTGAATAATCATTTTGCTGGAACTTGGAAAGCGCGTTCTGGTACTATTTATCCAATATTATCTAGACTAAAGCATGAAGGTTTTCTCACATCAAAATCCGTTAAATCACCTATTGGACCCATGGTTACAATGTATCGAGTAACAGATGCGGGGAAACGTATCATTAAAGCGAAAGTTTCAAAAAATTTTGATGAACAAATCGAATTCATAAAAAATTTTCTCCTTGAACTCACTACTGTTTATATAGATTCTTTTCCAAAAGAAAATCAAAAGCAACAAATAACATTAATTGAAGAATTACTTCAACAAATGGTTCAAAGTATAATAGATGATTTACCCATAAAACTTAATTTTTTATCAGAATTTATAACAAATTGTCCTGAATGCAATAATGAACTTGAAAAAGATTCTAAATTTTGTGATAAATGTGGTTTTGATCTATCTAAAATAGGAACAAGTAGTTAATAACACAATGAGTGAAAAATCAAAATTTTTTTCTTTATTTTATAATGGATTTTTCAAATTCAATATTGCTTTTTAAATTAAGTTATATTTATTTAGGGATTCCATTTTCACAAGGAACACCCACCTGACAAAGTCCACAGCTATAAATATTTATTTTGAAATATTTTTTAACGAAAGGTACTGAGCTAAAAACATGTTGCGCACACTTTTCCTTATTATGACCTTTTTCTAGTGAGATAGCTCTAGCTGGACATCGTTCTACACATTTTCCACATTTAGTACAGTAATAATAAGGATCCTTTGGACGTTTATGGGCGTCTGAAGGTAATTTATAATTGACAACGATGCTTCCACATCTCATGGCAATTCCTTTTTCATTAATAAAACCATCAGATAAACCAAAAGATCCCAGACCTGCTGCGAATGCCATGTGTCTATGGCTCCAAGTTGAAGCCCAAACTCCATCACCGTATTTTGGAAGCATTTGAAATAAACTATTTTCAGTTATAGGAGCTACGGCCGGTATTCCTGCACTCTCCAACTCACTAACAAGAAACCTTTGCAACAATTCATTCGACTTTTCTCCAAACAACCTAGTATTAGCCCATCTCTCGGAAGGCATCTCTTGAGAAAATTCAAAATTCTCCTTTTTAGTATTCTGATTGATTGGTAGAATGTATACTACAACTGTAAGATCATCATAAGAAGGAGTAATATCATTTTTTTCACAATACCAGTTAAAAACTTCCCTTGGAGTTAAATGAAATTTACCAATTATTTTTTTATATTCATCAAATATTTCATCATTTCCAGAAACAAATCCTACCAAGACTTCAGGATCAAACATTAAAGAATTATCAACTTTAGTCATCTTATTACTTTCATCATTTGTTAAAAAAAAAGAAATCTTTTCCAAAAACCATTTTTTTTCAATATTCATAATATTAAAAGAGTCATTTTTCAATAATAATTTTTTTTATAGAATTTTGTATGCACTCTGCACTATATTAGGAGACCTAAGTTAATTAAAAAATAGTATCAGAAATTTATAATTAATCCATATATGAGATGAATGAGTTAAGTAAGAAAATAAGGCAGAATTTTTGTTAAAAGTTGATGCATTTTAAACTAATATATATTGTCGGAGTTAATAAAGAAAAATATGATGAGGCAATGTCCCTCATATCACAGCGGATGCTTAATTATGCTGAAATCGAGGGTTTTGAGTATGAAATCGAGACACTCACTTCTGCAAGAAAAATGCTACAAAGCGAAGGGCTAAAGATGCTTGGATACTAGTACCCTTAAATTGGTGGGTAAAAATCCCTTTTTTTTAATAAGTCAAAATAAAATATTTTAAATAATTGAAGGTTATTTTTCCTATTAAAAAATGTCCAAATTGTAGAAATGAAATATCAAATGAATCATTTTGTTTATATTTTGGTATATTTATTCTTTAGAAAATTTATTTTTCTCTAGACGACAGAAAGGTAAATGAACTTGCCTAGGATAATTAGAAAAAATATCATTTATGGGATAGCTATAAGTATAGCAATTTTAGAGATTCTTCGCCTAATTTTCTTTATTATATTTCTTCAAGAATTTTTTTTGTTTTTTTTATTTTCTTCTATTTTATTATCTATTTGTGCATTAATTATTAGATTATGGGTAGTTGATGTAGATAAATTTTATTCTATAATTAATGAAACAGATAAATATAGTTCACAAATTGGAGATTTGAAGCCAAAACGCTACTTGAATTTAATGCCAATTGCGATGATAACTTGTACGATTGCGGATGCAGTTCTCCCATTCTCATTCATAATAGGTATGCTCGTTTTTCTCACGGCTCACGTCATTCTTATAATTGCATTTTCCGGTATAATACATGTCCAACCAAGGCTAATTTTATCTGAAACCTTTTCTGATTTAAAATCTTTTAACCTTAGAACCATTTTTTCTGAACAAGATGGAAATAATTATCTTATCTCTTTTTTAACGATAATGGCTGTTGCCATATTGAGTTATATTTTCTTGATCTTTAACCCAAATGATTTCATGACAATTGTAATTATCCCTTACGTCATTATAATTTCATTTATGGTTTTTATTTCAATGATTGGAATAAATTATACTAAAAGACGAAAAAAATTTCGATATATGTTAGCTTTAGGATCTAGTTTTTTCATGTTATCAGATTTAATTCTCGCAATTAATAAATTTACAATTCCAATTTATGGTGCAACGTTTATTATAATCTCAACTTACTTGATAGCTAATTTCCTACTTCAATCTGCAAGTATCTATTTAACAAAATAGAAGTTATACACTTCTTCTTACTAAATTTCGACCAATATTTTAGCTGATTTTCTATCCGGACGCAGAAGCTCTTGAAATCCATCCTTGATAACGTTTTCAAGTTTAACTTTTTTAGATACAATTAAATCAGTCTGGATTTTACGTTGATCAAGAAATTTAATGACTTCTTGAAATTCTTCAAACGAATAGCCAAAACTCCCTCTTAAAGTCACTTCCTTAGCAATTACCTGGAGAAATGATATTGGAACTGATTTAAAATGAACTCCTAATAAAATAATAGTTCCACCATATTGAACTATTTGAATGGCATTTTGATATGTTTCTGGGAATCCTGCGCAATCAAATACAAACTCTGGTCCTATCTTATTCATTTTAGCTGGTCTTAACGCCTTTTTAGCTCCCATCTGAATTGCTAGATTTTCATTAAATTCAGAAGGTTCAATAATAAAAATATTATCAATGTTAAATAATTTCAATGATTGGATGGTGGACAATCCTATTGTTCCTGCACCGATTACAATAGCATTATCATCTGGCTTGATTCCAGAATTTTTCACACCATGGTATCCTACAGATAACGGTTCGACAAGAGCAGCGTCTTCATATTTAACAGAATCAGGTAATTTACAAAGCGAATTTGAAGATATTTTCACGTATTCTGCTATTGCTCCATTAACAGAAATACCGAGTCCTTCGACCATCTTTCTACATCGATTTTCTTGTCCTTTACTACAGTAATGGCAAGTTCCGCAAAAATCAGCTGGATACGATGTTACTCGATCTCCAATCTTCCATCCCTCAACTTTAGAACCGACTTCCACGATCTCTCCTGAGAATTCATGTCCTAAAATAAGCGGCGTTAAAACTTTTCCATATTTATAGGCTTCTAAATCACTGCCACAAATACCACAATATTTAATTTTTATCAGAACTTCTTTCTTTGAAGGGGTTGGTTTTGGTAAATCATCGGATACTTCAAGTTCTTCTATTGCTTTTAAAACCAAAGCTTTCATACATTAAGTTAAATCTAACTCAAATAAAAAATATTTGGGTGGATAGACTTAAATTTTAGACAAAGATATTAAAAAGATAAAGCATAATTTATTAGATGGTGAAAAATGATTAAAAAGAGAGGATAATCATTACATCACACATATGATAATTATTAAATAGATGAATTATTGGTGTTTAAATGACCAAAGAAAAAATTTTAACTGGAGGAGATTTGTTAGTTCAAGCACTCGTTAATGAGAATGTTCAATATATTTTTGGCGTGCCCGGTGGTCAGTTATTAACTGTCTATGATGCAATTTATCGGTGGGGACGGGAACAGGGTATCGATTCAATAATGTTCAGGCATGAACAAGCCGCTGCACATGCAGCTGACGCTTGGGCTCGTGTTACGGGAAAAGTTGGTGTTTGTATGGGGACCGTTGGGCCAGGAGCAACGCATATGTTGTCTGGTATTGCTACGGCATGGTCTGATAGCATTCCTGTTCTAGTCATTACGCCACAAGTAACAGATAATCAATTGGATATCGGATTCTTACAAGGAGATCTAGATCAAATCGCTATCTATAAACCTGTTGTCAAATCTCAAAAACAAATTCCAAGAACTGATAGGGTTATTGAATATGTGCAAAGAGCTTTTCGAGAAGCTTATTCCGGGCGTCCAAGACCCGTTCATATTGATATTCCCTATCAAGTATTGGCAAAAAGCGTAGATAAAGAAATTTCTTGCCCTGAGCCTTCTCATTATCGCCCTGCTTCTAATCCTGCTGCAAATCCTGAGTTAGTTCAACAAGCCGTAACTACCTTATTAAAAGCAGAAAAACCTTTGATGATAGTCGGTGGAGGAGTTCCGTTAAAAGCTAAAAAAGATCTAAATGATTTGGCGGAATATTTAAAAATTCCAATGATGGGCACGGTAATGGGTACTTCAAGAATTCGTAAAGGCGTATCAAGTTATATTGGAGGTCCCGGATTATTTTATTATAACACTCAAAAAGCTATCATGGAATCAGATCTTGTTCTAGCGTTTGGAACACGTTTTGGCATGTCCCTTTTATTTGGAAAAGAACCTTTTTGGCGTCCAGAGTTACCTGTGATTCAAGTGGATATTGATCCCAGCGAGATTGGGAAGAATCGCCCTATTAATTTGGGAATCGTTGGTGATGCTGAATTAGTTTTGAAACAAATGCTTGACATTATAAGGAAACAAACCTCCGAAGTAAAACAAGAAAGTGAATGGCTTAAGACACTTAAAGAGGCCAGGGATAAATATATGAACGGTATGAAAAAAAGACTCTCAGAAAAAATTCCAATAAAGCCACAACGATTGATTAAAGAAGTAGACGAATTTATGGAGGATGATGCAATAGTTATACTAGATGGCGGTGATATTGCATTTTTTGCTTTAGATCAAATACACATGTACCGTCCTCGAACGACGTTACAAGCAATAGGAATGGGACATCTCGGGACGAGCATTCCATATGCTATCGGTGCTAAATTGGCTGATCGTAAGAAACCAGTTTACACCATCAGTGGTGATGGTTCAATAATTATAAACATCCAAGATCTTGAAACTGCTAAACGATATGGTTTGCCATTTATTTGCATTATTTCAAATAATAATGCATGGGGGATGATAAAGTCTGGCCAACATTATGGTTATAAGAAAAGATATATTGATGTTGACTTCTCCGATACCAACTTTGCAGACATCGCCCGAGGATTCGGCTGTTTTGGAGAACGAGTAACGGATCCTAAGGAAATTAAAAATGCGCTTCAGCGAGCCAAAGATTCTAATCTTCCTGCCTTGATTGATGTAGTAACTGATGATTCAGCGCATGATATTGACAAAGTAGGATATGAATCAATGAATTTTTAAATTTAAAATATAGAAAAAAAGGCGATTAATTAATGGATTCAATGAAAGGTAAAAGACTTCTTAATAAAATTGCACTGATCACGGGTGCTGGATCAGGATTTGGGAGAGCTACTAGTCTACGATTTGCAAGGGAAGGCGCTTCAGTGATAGCTGTTGATATAAATGCTATTTCTAACGAAGAAACAATCAAGTTAATTAAAAAAGAGGTAGGTGGAAAAACTTTAGCAATAAAATGTGATATCAGTAACATATCCGAAATTAAATCAGCAGTTAAATTGGTATATAAAGAATTTCCTCGATTAGATATGCTCGTTAATAATGCAGGAATTGGAGGTCCTATTGGACCCTTATCTAGTATCTCTGAAAAAGCATGGGATGGTTTAATGAATATTAATTTACGAGGCACGTGGTTAATGTCTCGGGAATTTATAAAAAAAATGAAAAAACAGGAATTGGAAGGCGAGTTACGAGGAAAGATAATTAATGTATCATCACTTGTAGGTAAAATCCCCTCTTCTCCATTGGGCGTATATTCTATTACAAAAGCTGGGATTATTGCAATGACTCAAATTTTTGCTCAAGAACTTGGACCTCATAAAATTACAGTTAATGCAGTATGTCCAGGTTTCCATGTCACGGGAGCTTATTTTAACGATCCGAATATCACAAAAAAAGCATCCGAAATCTGGTCTGGAAGAATTTGTTTAGAACGAATTGGAACAGCCGAAGATGTATCCAACGTGCTCTTTTTCCTTGCTTCTGAAGATTCAAATTATATGACAGGACAATCTCTCAACTGTGGTGGTGGATGTTATTTTTCTTAATTTTGCTATTTATTTGAAAAATCATTTTTTTCTATATTTAAAAATAAAAAATTAATGGTGATTTATTAATGGAGTCAATAAAAACTAGAAGACTTCTCAATAAAGTTGCACTGATCACGGGTGCTGGATCAGGATTTGGGAGAGCAACAAGTCTCCGATTTGCAAGAGAAGGTGCCTCGGTAATATCGATTGATAAAAATGGAACAACTGCTGAAGAAACGGTAAAATTAATCGAAAAAGAAGTTGGCGGGAAAAATCTGGCATTTGAATGCGACATAAGCAATATTTCAGATATTAAATCTGCAGTTAAACTTGTTTATGAAAACTTTCCTCGTCTAGATATACTTATAAATAATGCAGGGGTTGGAAATACTTCAATGGGTGTATTATACCATATCTCTGAAAAAGTTTGGGACGATTTAATGAATGTGAATTTACGAGGCACGTGGTTAATGTCGAGAGAATTTATTAAGAAAATGAAAAAACAAGAAATAATCGGTGAATTACGAGGAAAAATTATTAACGTGTCTTCACTTGCGGGTAAATTACCCTCTTCTCCATTAGGAGTTTATTCAATTAGCAAGGCAGGTATTAATGCAATGACCCAGATTCTTGCTCAAGAACTTGGACCTCATAAAATTACGGTCAATGGTGTATGTCCTGGTTTTCATGTTACAGGAATTTATTTAAATGATCCAAATTTGGTGAAAATAGCATCAGAAATGTGGTCTGGAAAGATTTGTCTTGAACGTATTGGCACGGCAGAGGATGTATCAAACGTGCTCTTCTTTCTTGCCTCTGAAGATTCGAATTACATGACAGGCCAGTCTCTTAACTGTGGTGGTGGATGTTACTTCTCATAATATTTTTTTTTACTTTTTTTTTCGTAAGTTTCATATAATATGGTGAATTCTTAATATTAAATTAACTTCAGATTCGATTTGATCTGACTATTGAATGAATACTATTTATGGATGAGAGATAATGCTTCAACATTTTGAAGAAATTAATATATTAGATAATTTCTATCAAACATCATCATTTTATCCAATGCCAGTGGTTCTAGTAACAACGATTTCTGAAACTGGTCAAATAAATATTGGTCCCTATTCTTTGTGTTTTCCTTTTAAAATTGCAGGGAATGGACAACATGCAATGATTTTGATCTCAAGAAATACTAGCAATACTGCCCAAAATATTATAAGGACTAAAGTATGTGCTATAAATTTCATTTCAGATAACAAAAAATTTCTAAAAAATACAGTAAAATTGGGTTATCCGGGAGATAATACGGAAGAAAAAATGAAAAATTCAATTTTTACGTTGATTCCTTCATCAAGGAACAAGGAAAATCCTGATAAAAATTTCCCTGATATAATAAAAGAAGCAGAACAGGTATATGAATGCACTTGGGATGATTGTATAGACTTTAGTGCAGTAGATGAAAGTGAAGAAAATGCAGAAAAGCACTTTTTTCTTAGAATTGATAAAATTCTACTGAAACCTAAGTGGAAAGAAGCAATTTTGCAATCTAATGAAAAATTTCCATCATTACCAGTTGATTATGGTTTTAGAAATAATTATTATTTCTGGTTTTCTCAGACTAAAAAACCCTATAAGGAACCTATTTCGGGTGGAAAGAATGCAAATTTACAAGCAATAATGTATGCTGCCCAACGAACTGATCCTGATATTAAATGGACTGAAGAAGCCTGTGAAAAAATAATAAGAGTTCCAAGGATATTTTTAGGTAAAGTTCTTAAAGGATGTGTTGAAAAAGCTAAAGAAATGGGTGTTGACACTATTACTGCAGAAGTGATGGATAGGATACGAGATAAAAGATCCGACGAAAAGAATTAAACTCTTGAAAAAAAATTAATAATAATGGTAAAGTGAAGTTAAAATGAGTCTCGGAATATATATTTATGCACAGATTTTGGTAGCAATTCTTTCAATCATTAACTTGATCAAATTATCGACTGATTATAAGAAAGAAAAGGAGTTTATTATTCTATTTCTCATTGGATTTTTCATCATCAACGTCATAATGGCTATAATACAATTTTTAATTCTATTTTATAATTTAGAGACGTTCTATTTTTGGATTTTATCAGGTAGAACCTTGATGCGAACCATATTAATCTTAATGATTTCCTATTTATTTACAGTATCATTATATATTCTTGATTTTAAGAAACTCTATTTCATTCCTGTCTTAGGAGCGATAATACTTATTGTTATTAGTATATTTTTCATTCAAATTTTCGAACAAATAAGCATGTATATTTTAATTGCTTTCGTGATCCCAACAATTATTCTTTTCTTCTATGCTTTTAGTAAAAAACGAGATGGTGTAAGTCTATCATTTGCAATTTTTCTGATAATTGAATCAATAATGGGGCCGCTTCAAATATATGCTCAAGATTTTTCAGGAATTTTACATATTGTTGGCAATGTAATCGTGTTCTTGGGCGTTTTGGGCATCT
>RDOG01000007.1:120189-215580 GCA_011365055.1 Promethearchaeota archaeon | reverse complement strand
CCTCTTTCTTCTTGTCTTCCTCTTTCTTCTTGTCTTCCTCTTTCTTCTTGTCTTCCTCTTTCTTCTTGTCTTCTTCCTTCTTCAGTCTTTCTTCTTTCTTCTTTTTTTCAATCTCTTCAATTTCATCCATTTTAGTTGTTTTTTCATCTTCAAAGGGTTTTGGAATAGAAATATCATGGTCAAGTTTTGGTTTCACTTCAGAAATTGTAGAGGAATCAGAACCTCCGGATGAAAGAGCTTTTTGAAGTTCCATTAATTTTGCTCTTAAAAGTTCTGATTGAGTTTTAAAATGCTCATACATTTCTGGCTCTTCTAATATTGCAGATAATTCAGCGATTGCTGCAAATTTTTCAGCCGCTAATTGAATATTACCAGAAATTATAGCAGCCTCAGCTTCAGCAATTAATTTATCCCTCTGTAATAACGGTTCAATAAAAGGTTGAATTAATGATCGGACTTTAACACAATCTGCGATAACATAAAGCATTTTTTCTCTTGATGCTGGATCAATTGCAATTAATCCTGTGGTTTTATAACCTAATTCTTTTTCAATTTCATCGGGAGGTAATGCATCAGGCAAATCTTGCTTATTAGCAACGATCGATATTTTTGCATGAGGTTCTTCCTTTCTTATTAATTCTATAAAAAATTTAGATTCTTTTACATTTTTTGAGGTTGAATCAAGAATTAAAATAACGGCATCTGCGCCTTTAATAAATTTATTCCAAACGAAACTATATTTCTCTTGTCCGGCAAAATCCCATAAATATAGATTAACATGACCTATTTTAATAGTTGCAACATCCCCAGTAATTGTAGGAACATGCCTCATTGGTATATCTTCAGCCCGAATAAGCCTTGTTATAGTAGTTTTTCCAACACCACTGAATCCAATTAAGGCGATTTTTGGTCTTAATTCCTTAAAAATTTCATCGGAGACATCATCAAAAGAGGCATAAACACTAAAATCCACATTGTCATCAATTATAGCTTCAAATCTAGAGAAAAATTCATCTTTATAGATTTCTAATTGTTCTTCAATATTGTGATTATCATCCGTTAAATCGGTTATATATATAAATAACAAGTTATGGGTAATGTCTGTTGCGTAAGCAATTTTAAAATTAATGATATTCATAAATTCAATCGTATCTTCTTTTGCATCTTTAAGAAAGTCTATTAACGATACTAAAATTGGAGATAACGCTTCTAGACTTATACTTTCACCATATGCGCGCTTATATATATTTTGTTTTCCCTTTAAAATGAATATTTCCCTTAACAAGGTTTTATAGTCTCCTTAATCATTTCTTTTTTCTACATTACCAATAACTTACAATTATTTAAAATAACATGTTTAGATTATTTTTTTTTTTCATAATTATAAAATATTTTGATTTCACTTCAAATTTAAGTTTAGATCAAAAATATATGGATTTATATTTTTATTTTCTTTATTGATTTCAATTTAGATTTTTTTTTTAATAATCTAAAATGAGTTATACATGAAAATAGATGTAATATTAGAATAATATTCTAATTTATTTTCCAGATTTGTTCATCAACTCAATAAGGAAAATTACACAAAAGGCATTTATAATAAAGACTAAATAATGTAATACCTTCATAAAAAAGAAATGCATTAACTTAATAGTTCTAAAAAAATCTGGATATTATTATGAAAATAGGGAATTTTGGATTTTAAAATTCTTAAAATTAATAAATAAAATGTTTTTAGAAAGATATTTGAGTTACATGCATCTTCTTGAAGATAAAATTAACAATACATTCAAAAAATCTCCTCTGGTATTGGTGATTATATGAAAAAATTAAGATTTAAATTGTTTACAATCGTTTTTTTGTTAGTTATGAGTTTTTCTCCTTTCATACCATTATTAGCTTATTTTAATCCACTAGTTAATTTGAATACAACTAATTTTAATCAGGATCAAAACAATGATGAAATACCAAATGAGGAGATTATTGATAGAGATGATCAAGAAGATTCAATTTTATCTTCAAAAGATGCATCACAAACGGAATATAATGGCATAGGTTCTTCTTTACAAGTTGATGAAACCGCTCAAACCACTAATCGCACTATTGATACTTTTTCTGACGGATTTTTAGGAATTTCAGGAAGTGTGTTTAATGATATTCCACCAGATTGGTCATGTACACAAATTTATTCAGTAATTGATGCAACCTCTGATAGTGTAGAATGGATTGCAGGATTTGGAGATACATCTTCTCCTGACACTGGATTAGGATGGACACAATTTGTGAGCGAGCCTCCAGCGAATGAGAATTCAGATGACGATTCTACTGGTGCAAATATTCTAACTTATGGAACAAATGGATTCGAAATGGAATTGCATTCAATAACAGCAGTTTTGGGTACAGTTTCGACATATGTTGAGGTAGGAGATTATGGTACGTTTACAAAAAGTTATGCAATACCTAGAGGAGAAGTATATGATGCAAAAATATCGCTTGACTTTTTGATACGAACAGAAGACTCTGATTCATTGACTTATTTACCAATGGGTAATTTAAGAATTTATGTGGAAATCGAGGGTACGGTTGTTTGGTATAAGTATCTTTATGAATTCACTAATAACGCTTGGGATTCAGTTACAGATTTTACAATTCCCACGAGCGTGTTTTCTAGCCCAACAGGTACTGTTGATGTAGAGATAGGGTTTGAATGTATTGCTGAGTTTTATCAAAGTGTTTCGGGTCTTTTTACTACTGCAACAAAGAAAGAATGGTTAGTGTCATTTGATAATTTTGAATTGGAACTTCAAGCTGGTGTACATCCTGATGATATAAACTTGCAAATGGCGACAAATGGAGGCACAGCTGTTTCTGTAACTCCAGGGTCAGGCTATTCTGATGCCACCGTAATCAACACGGGGTTATGGAACACAGATGTCACATCAACCTATACACATACAAACACTAACACGAGTTATTTACGTTCAAATACTACTGCGTATATCAATCAAACTCATGGGACTAAAGATATTTTGAATGAAGAAGGAGTAGACTTCTCTGTTTCATCAGGAGGAAATGTCTCATGGGAATTTTATAATCCATCTCCATCTTTAGCACCAAAATATACTAATCGTGCATTCAATATTACTTTTCCAGGAGATTGGACTATAAACGAAGTTCTTGATCCAAATCGTGATCCAATTTCATATAATATCTATACATCTGGGAATGATAAAATATTAGAAATTAATAGTTCTTCTTATACAAGTTCAGGATATTGGTATATTAGTGCTAATTCATCAAATTACATAACTAATACTCAATTATCAGGAAATTCGGAACCAAATAACTTCAGGCCTTCGGATACTTTAATTGTAAATAATACAATTAGATCTTTACCTGATAGTTCTTACTCAGGATATAATCGCATAGAAATTTATGATCCTGATAATCAATTGTTTTATGGTAATGAGACTACCGTTAGTGGACAATATATGATATTTAATATTCCTTTATCCACAGCAAAAGCTGGAACTTATACAATAATTTCGACTTATAATGATTCATTAAGTCCAAAAGAAGCAGGATTTAGTAAAACTACATTTATGGTCAATCATTCAACACTGATAAATTCAACCTATAATAAAAATAAGACATTTATCTTAGGAAATGATGTATCGCTTGGAATATTTTTTGATGATTTAGATGCAGGATTTGGGAAGGTTGCTGATGCAAACGTAACTTTTGTCATACATGATTGGACAGGAATTGGAAATGATTTAATTATTGACCCGAGTGATCCGGAAATGATTTCAGGAGGTGGAAACTATTTAATTAGCATTCCAACTACTATTTCAAATTTAGGAGCACATACTATTGATGTTTATGCGGATAAAGAATATTATGACACCCAAACTAATCTAAGCGCTTTCACAATTCTTATTCTTGAGGAAATGTTCTTATCATTCAGTACTGTTCCTGTTACACCTTATAGTGATAACACAACATTGATAATCACTGCTCAAAATTCCACTGGTCCACTTAGAAACGTGGATGATATTTTAATTAATGGAACCTTAGTTCCATTAGATTTTACAGAAACTGCGACACCTGGAGAATATGAGTTAACAATCAACACTAGTGACACAAACTTATTTCCAGCAGGGCAATATTTACTTATAATTTCATTTAATAAAACATATCATCTAAATAAAACGTTAAATGTTCCATTAACAATACGTGATATTACATCAGATTTCATTTACACGCCACCAGGCAATATACGTTGGTCAGATACAAAAAATGCAACCATTTATTTGAATTATAGAGATGCAGATCATGAATTACAAGGTATACCCAATGCAAACATACAAATGACCGCAACGGCTAATGAATCTACTTATCCAGAATTAGCGAACGGTGTAGCCTTAAATATTTACCCGGGAGTTACTGATGGCGAATACATTGTTAATATAAATATGTCGACTCTTGATGAAGGAAAATATATTTTTAATTTTTCAGCTTCAGCACCAAGCTATAATACTCGATATTTGAGCAATGTTATAATGAATATAGTTCCAACAGAAACTAAAATAGAATGTCCAGAATATCCAGCAGCGCTAATTCCACAAGGTCCATATAATATTACATTAGAATATTGGGATTTATCAATCGTAGAAAAAATAGTGAATACTACAGATAATCCAGTGAATATTTCTATATCTTGGGATAATTCGAGCATTGATAGTGAATATACATTGATTGAAGATCCTATGAAGGATACATGGTATATATCAATTGATACCACAGGTTATGACCTTAATATAAAATATAATGCAACAATAACGATAAATAAAACTCATTACGAACACCAAGAGATCAAAATAACAATAAGTTTGCAAAAAAATTTGGCATCAATGGGAGTAATTCCGCCTGAACGAACAGTATGGGGAGAAAATGTATCATTTTACGTCTCTTATACAGATATATCGGGAATTCAGCCAGATGGTTCTTCAATCACGTTAAATTGGAGTTCTTCATTATGGTCATATACGGAAACTACTATTGAAAGCATCCCATATTTTAATGTTACTTTAAATGTTACGGATTTAAATCTAGGGGTGCCAACTTCGGGAAGATGGGGTCTTCAAATAAATTGTTCAGCTCCTAATTATAATGATAGGACTCAAAATGTTTATTTATACGTGCGTCCTATAGACACACAAATTTTTTATCAGTCTCCACCCGTGGAAGAGTATGGTGATAATTCTACTTTTTATATCCAATTTATTGATACTTATCATAATAACCAACCTATTAGCAGCGATAATGTAAGTATATCAGTAAATATTGACGATAGTTATTATAATACGTCAAGAATTGGAGATAGATATTATATTTCGATTAATACTACTTATTGGGGATCAGCTGGTAGCTATCCAATTATAATATATGCGAATTGGACGGGAATAGATCCGTTAAATCAATATCAAAATAATTCAGTAAATATTATATTCACGGTACGAAATGGCTCTACTGAAATTTTATATGAACCTCCAGGACAAATAGCTTGGGGTCATAATATTACTGAATTAAAAATTCAATTCCACGATACAGATACGGATACTTATCCAAATATTACAGCACCAGATACCGTTGTTTATGTAAATGAAACTCCTTTCACTGATATTACTTATGAAGCTGCAACTGAATCTTATATCCTAAATGATGTTGATACGGATGATTGGGAGTTAGGAGTTAATTATCTCAACATCACAATAGTCAAAGAACATTATGATCCTGCAGAACGTCTTATTAAAATTATAATAAGACCTCATAATACTGAAATTTTATATACACCGCCTGGTCAAATCCCCTGGGGAACAAATGCAACATTAATATTTAAATTTCACGATATAGATGATGATACTTATCCCGAAATGGAAATGAATAGTACAACAGTATTAATTTCAAATGTTACTTTTGAATCTGCTGTGCGAAAACCAGATGGATCATATATAATATATAACTTGAATACAGATTCATTTAATCTTGGAAGTTACTATTTCAATATTACAGTAAACAATAATTCACATAAATATCATACAGCAATAGCATATCCTCCATTAACAATCAGAAACGTTTCAACTTTCCTACAATATGATCCTCCAGGTATAACACCTTACAGTGCTACAGAAAATGCAACTTTTACAATTACTTATGAGGATGAATTTAGTGAAGGTATAGATGCTGCAACAATTAATCTTAATTTAAAATATATTGATGGAGGTTCACCTGGAAGTATGCTTTTCATATACAATGAAAATTGGACTTATTCGTATCTTGGAAATGGAGAATATAGCATTCAAGTTGCAATGGAGAATCTTAGTACTAATTTAATTTATACTTTTCAAGTAAATGCAAGTAAAGCTAATTATATTGCCAGAACTCTTTCAAGCGTAAATCTAACTTTAAGAGATACATATACTCGTTTAAGATCACCTCAAGCTCCAAGTGCAATCCTTCCAGAAGGATTGTATAACATTACAATTTATTATGAAGACAGAGAAGCAGGGGTCGGTATTTCCAACGAAACTGCTGAATCGTACCACGTGAGTATGAATTGGTCTTGGGATCACACATCCATGCAAGAAAATTCAACATTCATACAATTGGGGACTGGAACAAGCACCTATTGGGTCATCCAAATAAATACAACTAGTTTTGTCAATGAATTTGGAGCCGATCAAGTTTATAATTTGACGATTAATGCAAGTAAGCAATATTATGAATGGCAAGAGTTAAATATAGCAATAAAAATTTCATTAAACATGCCAATTCTCGGAGTATTACCCCCAGAAGGCACAGTATGGGGTGAAAATGTCACCTTCAATATAACTTACACGACACTTGGAGGGGAATATATTGAAGATGCATCTATAGATTTGAACTGGACAGATGGTTATTATACAATTACCGATTTCGGTGCTGCAGGTAATGGTAAATATGAAATAGAAATTAATACAACAGGTTTACCAATCCCAAATCCTGAGAAAGGATATTATGTAGTTCAAATAAATGTGACACAAACATCATACGATGAGGTTTCACAAACCTTTAATTTACGTGTTAGACCAATTGACACGCAAATATTATACGAAGCTCCTGAAATTACCCCTATAGGAGAAAATGTATCGTTTGCAATAACTTACATTGATACTTTTCATGATCTAATCATATATGATCCGAGCAACGTTACTATTCAAATTAATATCCCATCAACCTACTATAGTTGGACAGGTAATGCAGGTAATCAAAATTATGATTTGACTATTGACACGGATTACTGGAGTTCTGCAGGGACATATCCTATAACTATTTCAATGAATTGGACTGGCACGGATCCTGTTAATAAATATCAAAATAAAACGTTAACGTTAAATTTAAACGTCAGAAATAGAATTGCAGAATTAAGTTATGAACCAATCGGAAGTGTTGCTTGGGGAAGGAACACATCATTGACAATTCAATATAGAGATCTGGATTTAGTTACGTATCCAAATATAACTTCACCAGATACAATAGTTTACGTCAATGAGACACCTTATACAAATATAACTTATATTACGAGTACTCAATCTTACATATTAAATGAAATTGATACAGATGATTGGGAGCTTGGATTAAATTATCTAAATGTAACTATTGTCAAGGATAATTATTCTACAGTTAAAAGACTGATTAATGTCAATATCAGAGCTCACGATACGGAATTAACTTACACACCACCCGGACAAATTCCATGGGGAACTAATGCAACCTTAGCAATAACTTTCAGAGATATAGATTTTAATTCATATCCAGAAATGAATTTAAACGATACATCTGTTTTATTGTTAAATTTCACCTATAGTCACGCAATTAGACAACCTGATGGAACTTATATCATATATGATATAAATATGTCAACATTACCTCTTGGTAATTATAAGATAAACGTTACAATTTTTAATAGTTCCCATCGCTACGATACTGCAACGGTTTATGTTCCAATTACTGTACGAAACGTGTCAACTTTCCTTGAATATGATCCACCTGGTACTATAAAATACAGCTCAACCACAAATGCTACCTTTACAATCACTTATAAAGACGAATTTGATCAAGGAGTTCAGGATGCAACTGTTAATTTGAGTTTAATTTACATGGGAGGAAATCCACCAACCCAGTCTTTTATTTTAAATCAAAATTGGACCTATACATATATTTCTGGTGGTACTTATCAAATAGGAATCGCAATGGAAAACATATCAACAAATATAATTTATACGTTTAGTATTAATGTTAATAAGTCTAATTATGTGAGTAGAACGATTTCTAGTGTTAATTTAACAGTAAGGGATGCATATACACGATTGACTTCACCTCAAGCTCCAAGTGCAATCCTTCAAGAGGGGATGTTCGATATACTTATTTATTATGAAGATAGAGAAGCAAGTATCGGAATTTCTAACGAATCGAGTGAGACGTACCACGTGAGCATGAATTGGTCGTGGGATCATACATCAATGCAAGCAAATTCAACCTTTTTACAGATGGGTTCAGGAAGCAGCACTTATTGGGTTATCAGGATTAATACAACAGGATTTGTCAATGAATTTGGAACTAATCAATTATATAATTTAACATTAAATGCAAGTAAACAATATTACGAATGGCAGGAACTCCAAATTCAGATAAGGATATCTTTAAACGTGCCAATCCTTGCTTTTTTGCCCCCAGGACCAACAGTTTGGGGTGAAAATGTAACTTTTAGTGTTTATTATGCTACAACAGATGGAAATTACATCCCAAACGCAAATTTCACATTAAATTGGCCAGAAGCTTACTATTTCGTTGAAGATTTTGGAACCGTAATTTACAATGTGACTATAAACACATCAGGAAGACCAGTACCAATTCTTACTGGTTTTTATCAATTATTTGTAAATATATCTCAAATTTCTTATGAAGATGTTTATCAATCATTTAATTTAAGAATTAGACCTATTGACACGCAAATTTTGTATGAAGTACCAGAAATAACGCCAATAAGTGAAAATGTTTCATTTAGTGTAACTTATAAAGATACATATCATGACTTAAACATTTATGATACTGACAATGTCAGTATTAATGTTAATATATCTTCTTCATACTATAATTGGATTGGAAATCCAGGAAATGAAAATTATGATGTAACTATTGACACGGATTATTGGGATAGTCCTGGAACTTATGCCATCGAAATCTCAATTGAGTGGATTGGCACGGATCCTTCAAATAAATACCAAAATAGTACCATTATCATAGGTGTAAATGTTAGAAATAGAATTGCAGAATTGAATTATGAACCCATTGGAAGCATACCTTGGGGTAAAAATATTTCTTTAACAATTCAATACCACGATTTGGATTTAAACACTTATCCAACCATTAACGAAACTGATACAATAATATATGTAAATGAAAGCATATTCACGAATGTAACATTCATTCCAGCAACCCAATCTTGGATTTTAAACGATATTGATTCAGATAGTTGGACCGTAGGTAAAAAATATATTAATTTAACAATCGTAAAAGAAAATTATAGCTCAACAGTAAGAATGATCACCGCGAATATTAGAGATCACACAACCGAACTTCTTTATACACCTCCTGATTCGATCCCTTGGGGACATAATTTAACTTCTTTGACTGTGCAATTCCGAGATACCGATAACGATACTTATCCTGACATTACAAGTGGTACTACAGTTTATGTTAATGATGCTATTTTTACTGATATAACACCAGAAATGGATTCTTATAGACTAAATAACATAGATACGGAAGATTTGTTAGTTGGAACTCATTCATTGAATATTACAATTGTTAAAACCGGCTTTGATACAGCTGAAGCTATTATTACTATAACTATAAGAATACATACGACTGAAATACTTTATACTCCGCCCGGACAGATACCATGGGGAACTAATGAGAACTTAACTTTACAATTCCATGATATTGATGACAATAATTATCCAGAAATGGCATTAAACGATACAAACGTACTAATACTCGAAATTCTAGGAGAGACAATAACATATGATTATGCTGTTAGACAAGGAAATGAATACATTATTTATAATGTCTCAATGGAAACCCGAGCTTTAGGCAATTATCAAATAAATCTAACGATTTATAATCAATCAGAGTGGTTTAAAACAGCAATGACAATCATACCCATTACTGTCAGAAATATTTCAACATTCCTACAATATGATCCTCCAGGAGTTACACCTTATAGCGCAACAGAAAATGTAACATTCAATATTCTGTATACAGACGAGTTTGGTGGAGGAATTGATAGTGCAACGGTTAGCATGTCTCTAATTTATATCGATGGTGGTTCTCCAGGTGCCATGAATTTCGCGTATAATGAAAACTGGACTTATTCTGAACCATCAGCTGGTATATATCGAATTCAAATCGCAATGGAGAATTTATCAACAAATGTTATTTACACCTTTAGAATTGATGTCAACAAGTCAAATTATGTTTCAAGAACTTTATCTAGCGTAAATCTTACTTTGAGGGATACTTATACACGTTTAAGATCACCTCAGTCACCTAGCGCAATCCTTCAAGAAGGGATGTTTGATATACTTATTTATTATGAAGATAGAGAAGCAAGTGTTGGAATTTCCAACGAAACCGGTGAGATATACCACGTAAGTATGAATTGGTCCTGGGACCACGCATCAATACAAGCAAATTCGACATTCTTACAAATGGGTTCAGGAACAAGCACTTATTGGGTTATTAGAATCAATACAACAGGATTTATAGAGAATTTTGGCGCAGACCAAATATATAATTTGACATTAAATGCTAGTAAGCAATATTATGAATGGCAAGAATTATTCATCTCTATAAAGATAACATTGAATCAACCATTACTTGGATTCTTACCGCCTGAAAGTACAGTTTGGGGAGAAAATGTTACATTTAATGTAACATACACAACCTTGGATGGTAATTACATCCCAGGAGCTAGTATCACACTAAATTGGACAAATGGATATTATTATGTACAAGATCTGTATCCTTCAGATAATGGAACCTATCAAATAACCTTAAATACAACAGGTCTTCCAGTTCCAGATCCAAGTATTGGCTATCATCTTGTTGAAGTTCACGCTTATCAAATATCGTTTGGTACTACAATTCAAACATTTTATCTCCGTGTTAGACCAATTGACACGCAAATATTATATGAAGCTCCAGATATTACTGCAATTAGTAAAAACGTTACCTTTTCAGTTGTTTATAGGGATATTTTCCACAGTGTAGATGTATATGTTCCTGAGAATATGAGCATTCAAATTAATATTCCATCTTCTTATTATAGTTGGACTCCAAATCCAATAGATCAAGACTTCGATTTGACTATCGACACGGATTACTGGAGTGCTGCAGGAACATATTCTATCACAATTACAATGAATTGGACGGGTTCTGATCCAGTTAACAAGTATCAAAATAATTCATTAATATTAAATATTAATATAAGAAATAGAATAGCAGAATTAAGTTATGAGCCAATAGGAAGCATCCCATGGGGAAATAATGCATCACTCTCATTTACATATTTTGATTTAGATCTTGAAAGTTATCCTATATTGACTTCTAATAACGTGACCATTAGAATGAATGGTAGCATTTTAGATTTTGGAGAATTTTCTGGACCTCTTACAAATAAATATACAATCAAAAATATTAACGTCTATCAAAATCTTACAATTGGATTATATATTCTCAATTTAACTATTCAACTCACGAACTACTCTGTTGCAACAAGAAATATTAGTTTCACAATTCGAGCTCATGCTTCAGAATTGGAATATGATCCAATTGGAAATGTAGCATGGAACGAAAATACTTCTTTAAGAATCTATTTTAGAGATGTAGATAATAACAGCTATCCAAATCTTGATTTAAGTTCAGATTTGTCTTTAAATGTAAGCTATAGTTCTATTATTTTCTATGGGAATGACAATTATGGTTATTACGAACTTGCTGATGTAAAACTTGATGATTTACCAATAGGAACTCACTATCTTGAACTAACTATTTCTAATTCCAGTTATAGTTTAAGAACTAAGTTGATTCACCTTACGATAAGAGCAAGATATACTAGTATAACAATAAATACTCCTGCAGGAATAGTAGCATATGGCAATTTTGCAACTATAAGTTTATTATGGACAGATAACGACATTGAAAGCACGCAAAATGGTTTTAATGCAACCTATGGACAATTTAATATAAGTTTAATGTATCAAGGGCAAAATTGGTTGGAGAATTTTTCACAACCAGGTTCAAATCAATTAAATACAACTGCATGGTGGGAATATGGAACTACTATTGGAAGTTATATAATCCATATAAATACATCTTGTTTAGCAGGTATTGATAGTTACAGTTTTACGATACTAGCAAATCATTCAAGTGGCTATTATGATAATTGTTCAACATCAACGTATATTCAAACAAGATATAGAAATACATATTTAACCGTTGATTCATTCCAATCACCTGTATATGGTGAGAATTTAACATTATACGCACGATTTTATGATATGGACAATGTCAGTGGAGAATTAGATATTGAAGAAGAAATTTCAGGAGCTACTCTTTCATTTGTCCAGTCAGGATTAAGTGCATCCTATAATGCTTTAAGTCCATATTATACTATTGTAATCAACACTTCAGAATTCATAACGATCAATAAAGATAAAGTTCATAATTTAAATTTAACAATCTCATGGCCTAGCGGTATTAAATTTTTCTATGTAAATCAATCCATTAATGTTAGCATAATTTGTAAAATGATTGATACATACCACCATACTTATTTCAATACTACAGCAACTGAGTCCTATTCTGGTTGGAATTGGGGTACGGATTTAAACATATCTATAGATTATTATTATTATTTCTACGGATCCCAAAGGAATATTTCTGGTTCTTATATTGATGTGGAAGCACCTGCACCATATACGGACTTATGGACGTATTTAACTCTTTGGGGATTAAGAAGTGACGGTCAATGGGAAAATATAACCCTCACAAAATATTCTGAGACGGGATTATTTAGAATCGAATTAAATGCTAGCGCGCCTGAAAATGATTTGCCCTATATATTTAACGTGACCATTTACAATTCTACTAATTCAGACGATATGTTCCGAAATCAATCATTCCAGTTCGCTATTACATTTAAAAAACCATTTACTGGAATTTCAATTATATGTGAACCTGATGTATATATACCTTGGGGAACGAATATGACTTTAAAAGTATTTTATTTTGTAGCGGATACAGTTACGGGGGTGAGTGATTCTTATGCAGATCTTATGATTACAATAATAGGAATTGATGGAAATACTACAAACGTTGATGTTGACCAAATACAATTAACAGTTAATAGAGAATTAGATGATGGCCGGTGGAATATTACAATGAATACGACGTGGACAGAAAATTATACTTGGCTCCCAGGTGCCATACCAAGAGTATATTTCCGTATAGATGCAACGGCTTTGTATGTTACGGATGCATGGCAAGAAACATCCGTATTTATTAGGGAAATCCGTTCTAGGCTTGATTTTATTAATGGAACATCAGTTGTATACACAGATCGTTATGAAGAAGGTATGATTAGCTTTAATGCAACTTACAGATATATTGATGTTGATTCAGGACTACCAATTGAAGATTATGGTACCACAACAGGCAGATATGCAAACATTACTTTTTGGAATTGGGATACAATTTCTGGTTTATATAACGATACAATGTGGGGTCAAGAAAAAGGTTGGAACGAAACAGATTATTTTGGTAATTTCACCGTAATTTATTTAAGTGGAGGTTATTATTTATTTAATTTTACATTCCATTATGATATGGCAACAAATGGTCCATACCAAATGAAGATTGCAGTAAATGGAACACACCTTCGTGGTCCTACAATAGACAAGTCGATTTCATTAAATCTTGACTATTGGGTTACGTTACGTTTACGCTCGCATAGGTCTAATATAACTTTTGATGACAGGGATATAATGCCTCAAGTACCAGAATGGAATACCGCTTGGACACCAATTAATACAAGTGCAGCAAATCTTGTTGTTTACGGAGAAGAATTAAATATTTCATTATTCTGGTATGACTTAGATCTTACAGGACCCTTAAATCAAACTGGAATTTCATTTGGTGCATATAATTTAACAGCGACAATAGATCCGATATGGGGAAATACTGAGGTTCATCTCTTAGGATCTTATACAATGAATAATATGTATATTGTGAAAAATAATGCCACGTATAAGGGTTTATATGTTATTAACTTTGATACTGGTTTCTTTTTACAAAATTATGAATTTTATGATTTAGTTAATGGTGGCCCTTTAGGCGATGGCACGTATAATTTAACCGTGAGGTTCTGGTTGACAGGTGAAGCATATGATCCTGAATATCAACTAGCAATAGCAAATATAACCATTAAGATTTTACCTATCAAAACGCAAATAAATGTAATTAGTTACTCCATGGGAGGTTTTCCTTTAACTATAACAAATAATGGAAGTATAGTACCATTTGGAACTACGAATCCAGATTCTTTATTTTACCTTACAGAATTTAATTTTACAAATAAAAATACTTCAACGTTAATTAGCTCAACTGGAGTCTTTTCTTCAATGGTATTTGTTTATTTTGAAAATTATACTGCAGGTATTCCTGATGGTACGCTTATTGAGTGGACTCCAATATTTTTTGATAAAGGTACGGGACAATATAAGGTTCGTATCTTCACCGATACGGAATGGATTTTAAATGATGTATGGATTCCTTGGAATGCGACAGGATATAAAGAGGTAAATATTACAATTAGGATCGCAAAACCAAATTATGAAAATGCAAGCGCTGTAATGTTAATTGCTTTTAGAAAACATGATACCAGAATTGCTTATTTTGATTCCTTTGGAGTAGGTGTTCCTGAGACTCCCTACAATAATGAATCGATTGGATACCGTCATGAAAGAACAATATACTTCAAATACATTGATTTAGATGCTGCAATTACGGGTAGTGAAGAATATATTCGATTTGGTTCTGTTACATCAAATTGGACCTTTGATTGGGGAAGAGTAGAAGAGGTAACAACAGATAGAGGATGGTATCGGATGATTATTGATGCAAATCCGAATTTCAATGTAGGGACTTACTACTTTAATATTAATGCATCGGATTCTCTTGCTTTTAGGGCAAACACATCAATAACTTGGGAAGCAATTATTATAAAAGCTTTTACAGATCTCAATATGACATTAGACAAACCCGAAGTTTATCAATTCATTGATAATATCGTGGTCAGAGTTCATTATGAAGATCAATTTGGGCAAGTAATAACAGATGCAACAATTTCATATGTCTTGTATTCAAATGGAGGAATTGTTGCTTCAGGAGTATTGATCAATGCAGGTGATGGCAATTATTACGCACAAATACCAACTTTAACGACTGGAATTGGTTTATTCAACATCTCAATCAATGCAACTCCGAGTTCTGTAAATTTCGAAGGAAAATCAAAATGGACTAATGTTGTTGTAACATCTATCTTTTTACATCCCATATCGGTAGTTTTAGAAATTATCGTTGCAGGTATTATTGGTTTTATTTCCTATAGGCAAGTAAAATGGATTATAACGCCATATACGGTTAAACAAATAATAAAAACGCGAAAAGTTGTTAGTAAAAAGAAGGATATTAAAGAAATACAAGTAGTAAGAGATAGAAAAGAATTATTTAAGGAAGAATTTGCAGAAGAATGGGCACAATTAAGCTTGAAACCACCTACTATGGTCTCATCGGAAATAATTCAATTTACAAGTGAACTCAGTAACATAAAAAGAAGCAGAGTCACAACTTCAGAGGCTAAAAGCTTAGTAAACGAGCTAAAAGCAATGACTTTAGAACAAGCAGATGCGCACTTAGAAAAAGTATTAATGATCCCACCAGAAGCAAGACGAAGATTATTGAAAGCAGGAGGTATAATTGAAGTACAAAAACCAGAAGTTATTAAAATGATGGAACTTTTAGTTCAAATCAAAGAAAAGCCATATACTTATGAATACTGCGATGAATTATATTCAAAATTAATAAAAATGAAGCCTGAAGAAGCATCTGATTTATTGTGGAATCAATTATTAATTTCTAGTACTGATAGAATCACAATCTTACAAGCAATCGGCATGCCAGTTGGTAAATTAAGAAAGAAAATGAAGAAAGAATTAGAACCATTATCCGAAAAAGATATTAAAAAAGAATTAAAACGATATGCAGAATTAACCGTTGAACAAAAACAAAGAGAATTAGAAAGAATATTAAAAATGGCACCAAAACAACAAAGAAAATACTTAGGAGACTTGAAAAAGAAACAATTAGCAAAAGAAGAAAGAAAAAGGAAGGAAAAAGAAGAAGCTGAAGCTGGAAAAGGACTTACTGAAGAAGATATAGACATGGCATTAAAAGAAATAACTAGTCTTTCAGATTCGGACAAAAAAATGATGAAGGAAAGCTTGATGCTTTTGCCTCCAGAAGAGAGAGAAGCTACATTAGAAATGATGAAAAACCAATTTGCATCAACTAAATTACAAGAAGAAATTAAACCTACTGGTGATCTAGAAAAAAAGGATGAAGAAAAGGTAAATGATCAAAAATCAGAAGATAGAGGAGGCGATAAATAATGTTACACGGTATAGCATTATTAAAATGGGATAGGAAATATGGGCTTCGAGTTGAAGCTTCATATCCAGAATCCATTGAAATTGACGAACAAATTTTAAAACAAGTATATACAAACCATGAATTCGAAGAAGAAGCAGGATTTCTTTCTATTTCCATCAGTGAATTGAATGTGGCAAGTTATTACACAGGTACTAATTCCGATTTTTATTTAATTGCACTTTTATCTATTGATGAAATCCCCGAAGATTATGAAGATATTTTGATTGATACTACTAGACTAATAATGTCAAATATTAAAGGGCGAAGATATCGGGATGATTTACCATTTTATTTTAAAGCCGTTGAAACGTTCCCAAACATGACTCGAGAACAAAAACAAGCATTAATTCTTTTAGATCCCATTAAAAAAATGATAATCGATAGGTTGATAGAAGACGGTACATTGACCAAATCAGAGTTATCTGCATGGTTGAAAGACAAATTTGGCGGCGATTACTTCGACTTGGATTCAATAATCAATAGTTTATTAAGAGCGAAAATTTTAAGAGAAGAAACTTTAGAAGAAATGACTTCTTCGACATTATTTTTAATTGGTGACATATTAGTTTCAAGAATACCCCCGAAAGCATCACTAATATTTGTAAAAGGAATGGCTTCATTAGAACCTAAAATAATAAAAAATTATTATGATGATGTAAGAACTTTTTTTGAGAATTATAGTCCAAATCCAGAAGATCAAGATGAAATCTTACGCATGATTACGGATATGGATTGTTATCAAATCATTACTCGGTTAAGAACCGCTCCATTGAGCCAAAATTCGAAGATTTACGCGAAAGTCTATGGAGAAATGAAGAATTTTAATGATGTCCTTAAGAGATTATGGGAAGCACAAGTCATTTCAGTATTAAAAGATAAAAAAGGTGAAGAGCATTTATTTTTAAGATCCGATATTGCAGTCAGATACGTATTTCCAGAATATCTTGTTAATAAGATTAGGTCAGTCTATTATGAAGGAAGTAAAGCCGAAAACATTTTAATCGAATATCTGCGTATTCTTCAAGATAGATATTATGATTACAAGAAAGGTCGTTAAGAATCTTCACCCAAAACCCATCTCAAAGCTTTAATTTCCCCTTCAATCTTTTTTTGCTCATCTTTTGAAATAAATTGTTTTGTATTTTCACAAATTTTTATTCTTTCTTTTATTTCTTTTTCACTTCTCAATAAATTCACCAAATAAATCAATAAATTTCATTAATTTTTTGAAAAACACAAATTTAAAAAACATTTTTCATTTAATTGTTACATCTAAGTTAATAATAACCCTTTTATATTGTTATTAATTTGGTTTAAAATAAGAAACAATAAGAGGTTAAAAATTTGGTACCATATGAAAGTACTCGAGCCAAAGAGAATTTAAAATGCGGAAGATGTGAAAAATTTATAGCTGAGGGAGATATGTTTTTGTTTGATCAAGAAACTAATGAGATTTTGTGTCATTTTTGTAATTATGAAATGAAAAAGAAAAATTCAGAAAATAAAGACACAACGAAAAAATCAGATATTAAATCAGTTTCATTTGATAAAAAAGTAAAAAGATTAGACGATTTAATAGCAAAAGCAGTTGGAAAAAAAGAAGAATAAATTTTTACTTAAATTTTACTTTAATTTTAAATTATAATAAGATTTTGATCACTTTAAAGAAGTTTTAAAGGTAATTTATTAATTTAACACGTGTTCATAACCATGTATTTTACAAAATCACCAATAAAGTTATTTATGAATAAATATTTTGACTTCTTTTTAAATTTATAAATTTTATCGAATGCGCAAATGATCCATTACTTTTTCACTTATCTTACTTTTTTTTTACGCACTTTTGTGGTTTATAAACATGATAATGAAGATATGAACAAATAATTATTGATCAAATGGAGAGTTAAAATTGGCTAGTAAGGCTAAAAGTACAAAAAATATAGAAATTGAAGAATTAGAAGAAAATGAAGAATTAGATATCGAATTGATCCAAGAATTAGAAGAACTTGACGATGAATTAATAGAAAAAGTTGAATCAAAAACAAAGAAGAAAAATAATAAGGCTAAAAAAACATCTAAAAAATCAAAAGACGATGAAAAAGAAGAAAAAACTGAATCTGAACCAGAAGAAATCACCTTAACAGATTTATCAGGGGTTGGACCTGCTATTGCAGAAAAATTGGCAGAATCTGGTTTTAATTCCATCGAAGCAATTGCAGTTGCAAGCCCAAATCAAATGGCCGCTGAAACCGCTATTGGCGAAGCAACTTGTTCCAAGATAATTCAATCAGCCCGAGAAAAAATGAACATTGGTTTTGAAAGTGCGGCAGATGTATTAGAAAAAAGAAAAAATAGATCTGTATTCACTACAGGCTCTACACAACTTGATGGACTTCTAAATGGAGGGTGTGAAACTAGAGCCATTATAGAAGTTTATGGAGAATTTAGAACTGGTAAAACACAGATTGCACATCAGATATGTGTCACTGTTCAGCTGCCTCAAGATAAGGGAGGTTTAAATGCAGCAGCGATTTATATAGATGCAGAAGGGACCTTTAGACCTGAGAGACTACTTCAAATTGCAGAAAAATACCCGGAACTAAATCCAGAAGAGGTATTGGATAATGTCATGTATGCCCGAGCTTATAATTCAGATCATCAAACCATAATTATTGACAAGCTTCCAAGCATGGTAAGAGAAAAAAACATCAAAATTGTGATTGTAGACTCATTAATTAGTCATTTTAGAGCAGAATACGTCGGAAGAGGGACACTTTCCGAAAGGCAACAAAAATTGAATAGATTCATGCATAAATTACTACAATTAGCTGAAGCTCATGATTTATGTGTTTTCATTACAAATCAAGTCATGGCAGCACCAGGTCTTTTCTTTGGTGATCCGACCACTCCCGTAGGAGGTCATGTTGTTGCACACGCGAGCACTTATCGAATGTATTTACGAAAAAGTAAATCAAATAAACGTGTTGCAAGACTTGTAGATAGCCCTTGTTTACCTGAAGGAGAATGTGTATTCGTCATTGACGAGCATGGAATAAGCGATCCTTAAATCATTTTTTCTTTTTTAAAATTGGAAAAAGAACGGCGAAATACCCATGAATGAAGATACTAACACGTTTTTTACAAATATTTTTACGAATAGCATTTTTAAGGATGAACGTATTTTTTTTAGGGATTATATACCAAAAAACATTGTTTGTAGAGACGATGTAATCACAAAATTAAGTTTGGCGTTTAAAATATTCTTAAGTCAAGCACATCCCATAAATATCTGGATCTCTGGAAAACCAGGAGTGGGAAAAACAACAATTTCAAAATATTTTATATTAAATTTGGAAAAAATTATTCAAAAAAAAACGCAAATTAAAATCTTATCTTTCTATTATAACTGTTTTATGTTTAGGAAAGTCAATTCAATAATATATAATTTACTTTCAGAAAAATTTAACCAATCATGTCGTGGATTTGAAACAGAATATCTTATTTCCAACTTAATTGGGATTTTGAGAAAAAAGAAATTAAATTTAATTTTAATTTTAGATGAAGTCCATATATTGAATGATGATTTATTACGAATTTTAGAAATTGGAGAAATGTATGAGGACAAAAACTTAATTAGTGTCATATTTATTTCACGCGAAGAACACGATAGAGAAATTAATAAATTATTAGGCGGGAGAATTAATAATTTCTTAAAAATCCCACCATATACTAAAAATCAATTATCTCAAATAATTAATCAGCGTTCAGATCTAGGATTTAGAGAACCATTAGCTCCAAGTATAATTGATTTAATCTCAGAAATTGCAGAAAAAGATGGAAATGCTCGACACGCAATAGAAATTTTATATCAAGCAGGGAAAATATGTGATTTAGAGGGCCAGAATAGGGTTACTATAGAAACAGTTCGGAAAGCAAAACAACAAGTATATCCTCAAATGGAGGACAATATATTTGAATCTTTAGATTTACATGAATTATTAGCTTTATTATCAATTGTAAGAAGATTAAAACATGAAGAAGAACCTATAGTGCCTGTGAGGAAAGCATATTCACAATATCAAATTATTTGTGAGGAGTATAAAGAAAAATATTTTGCTATCTCTACATATAGAAATAAAATTGAACATTTAGTTAAACTAGGATTCTTAGATAAGTTAAAATTAAAATCAAAAAGCTCTAATGATCGTATAGGTTATTCAATAATAGAATCTTCTACAAACGAACTTGAAAATAAAATACTTAATATTCTAGATTGAAGTCATTCACTACTTTTTAATAGGTTGTTCCACAAAATCCTTTTAATGGAAAGAAAAATTTCACTCTTAGGAATTTATTTGACAAATTTTTGTAATTTACAGTGTGAATATTGTTATCTAAAAGATATACATAAAACTAAAAAAAAATATATGACAAAAAATGAATTTCAGAAAATAATTAATCAATTTGTTAAATATAAAATTAAAATATTGGGGCTTACGGGAGGAGAACCCACGGTACAATGGAAAACATTTATAGACATTTTGAAAAGTACGAAAATATTAAATATTGATAATTTAACAATTGCAACTAATGGATTATTATTAAATGGAGAACGTCTTAAAGAAATTAAATCATTAAAAATTCCAAAATTAGGTTTTTTAATTAGTCTCGACTCTTTACAAAATTCTGAAGTACACGACCTTATGAGAGGTCCAAATCATTCAAAAGTAATGGATATTATCAAATTAATTGAAAAAAATCAAATGAATTATTCAATTTCAATGGTAGTTCATCGAAATAATTTTGAGGAGGTTCAAAAATTTTTAGCACATTCCAAAGAATTAAAAATGAAGCAGGATTGGGATATACCACCTTTAATTCTATCCCAAATGATCGTTTCTGGAGGTGCAAAAAAAATATTGAAACTTAGATTAAAAGCAAAACAAGAAAAAATTTTGGATAAAATCATCCAAGAAAATTGGGGAGATTTGACTTTTGACTGTTGTTATGCACCCTTTACTAGTAAAGAACCCTCTAAATTCAAAGAATTAGCGGGATGCCCGGCAGGTCGATACGAATTTGGGATTGATCCATTTGGTAACTTATTTCCTTGTGTAGAAATAAGTAACATGGTATCTATTGGAAATGTATTTGAGAATGATTTCGAAAAAATTATTGAGAATTCTGAAATAATAAAAAGATTTAGAAATAATGAAATTGGTGAACCTTGTAAAAGTTGCCATTTTAACACTTGTAAAGGGGGTTGTAGAATTATGGGAAGTATTTTTTATAATGATCTATTTGCAGGTTTAACTTTTTGTAATAAAAATTAATAAAATGTAAATTATCAAGTTTTAGTTTTAATATCAGCTTCTTGTTTCTCTAAATTTTCTACTTCTTCAAGTATTTTAGGTAAAATTTCTCCTAATTTCCCACGGATTAGAACATCTGCTTGACTATCATAAGGTGTTGGTTCAAGATTTATAATGACTAATTTTGCATTATTAGATTTAGCAATGGATGGTGCTTCAGCAATAGGATAAACGACTAACGAACTACCTACTACGATCATTAAATCCGTTTTATTTGAATATGACATTGCTTGATAAAGTGCATGTTTTGGTAAAGATTCTCCAAAAAAGATGGCATCGGGTTTTATTATCCCTTGACAATCGCAAGATGGAGGAAATTGTCCATCTTCGAGCACTTTTTGGACCAAAAATTCAAAAGTATATTTTTTAAAGCAATTTTGACAAGTTGCGGTTTTATATGTTCCATGCACTTCAACTACTTCTTTACATCCTCCCCGCTGGTGTAAACCATCAATATTTTGAGTTATACAAGCTTTTATATAGCCCTTTTTATATAATTTTCCGATAGCCTTATGAGCTTTATTGGGACGAGCAGTAATTAAGGTTTGTACCAAACTCGTTATCATGTTCATCATATCGTCAGATGCACCCATTAAAGACATCCTTCTAAAAGAAGCTATCGATGCAACATCCATGGGATCATCACCTAATTTTGTCCAAAGACCATCGGGACCACGAAAATCAGGAATCCCAGATTCTGTTGATATACCAGCACCACTTAAAATAATTGCAAATTTAGATTCAAATATCATTTTTGCAATTTTTTTGATTTCTTTTTCATATTTCTCGGTGCTCAAACATTTCAACTCAATTTGGTAAATATCCAATGTAATCGTTGAATAAATAAAGCATTCTATAATTTTTATACTTATTTTATTTAGGAGTGCTTTTTTAATAAAAATTTTTATAATTAATCTTTTCTAACAATTAATATTAATAGGAGATGTTCAAGCTAATGAGTGAAAAAGAATATTCTTGGAAAATTGTTGTTATTGGAGATTATGCTGTAGGAAAAACAAGCTTATTGCACGTTTTCACGGAAGAAAAATTTGAAAAATCCTATAAACCAACTCTAGGCGTTGATATTTTAATTCACTTTCTTGAACATGATAATTTCAAGGTAAAAATAGTGTTTTGGGACATTGCAGGGCAAATCCTTTTTTCTCAATTAAGGAAAAATTTTTTTTCTGGTTCTGAAGGCGTTTTAATCGTTTTCGACTTAAGCAGGAGAGAAAGTTTTGAAAATTTAAAACATTGGATTAATGAATTAAATACAAAAGCAAAATTTATAAAAGAGAGAATATTAATTGGAAATAAAAATGATTTAACTAGGGAAATTTCCACAGAAGAAGCGAAAGAATTTGCAAGTAAATTTGGATTGACATATATAGAAACATCTGCTAAAACAGGAGATAATGTAGATAAAGCATTTCATGATATTATTAATAATTTGACAGAAAAACACACTTAACTTAACTAACTTGTCTCCATGCTAATTTTAATTCATCAGCATATTCTCTTACTTGATCCATTTCGCCACTAGAGGGATAACGACTTATTTCTTTATACAATTCATTTTTGGGAACCTTATAAGTTGGTCGATACTGTCCCATAATGTTAATTAACACTTTTGGAGTATTATTTTTTATCCAATTTAAGATGGGAATTACACAACATTCAACATGATTAGGTAAAATAAGAATCCGTATAATGGTGTTTTTTGACTGGTGAGCATCGAAATGGTCATAGTTCATTTTAAGATTCCGCGTTAATATCGAGAAATAATCTTTTGCATTTGAATATTTTAAAGCACATTTGTCATTTCCATATTTAAAATCAGGTAACCAAAAATCTATAATATCATTGATCAAATTAATAGTATCTACAGAGCAATAATGATTTGAATTCCATAATTGTGCCACATTTTGAGTTTGGTATTTTAGTGATTCAATAATTGAAGCAGAATGTGCTAAAGGTGAAACATAATTTATATTTCTTGCATTTTCTTCCCTTTTTAAATGATTAGCATAATGAGCTAATTTAATGCTATCAATTTCTATACCATTTCTTGGATCAGATGAAATATCAAAATTCTGACAAAAGACGCAAGAAAAAGTACATCCAGAAAAAAAAATTGTCCCAGAGGGGACCAAAGGAGATTCTTCACCATAATGTAAATGAGCCGAAGAGATATAAGGATTTGGACCTATCCTACAATATCCTAATTCTCCACTTATCCTATTGACATTACAATTTCTTTCACAAAAATGACAATTCGAAAGAATTAACCTAGCTATGTCAATTTTTAAATCAAGAAATGAATACGCAGCAACTTCAAGATCTTCAAATTTTTGCTTATTTTTGTCAATATTTTTCCTTAGAGCTTTAAATTCTTCTTGTTTTTGATTATGCACGTTCCATAAATTCGAAAAGGAATCATCCTTTCCAAGATCCACTTCTAATTTCTTCATTATGAGATAATTAGCAATTTTTTTTTCTTTCAATAATTCATAATAACGATTAAGATAATTTTGAGCTACTGAATCGTTTAAAATTGAACTTGAATCGGGTCGCATTAATTTCCACAAAACTTCCATCTCAAAATGATCGTTATTATGAGTAATAAATAGCACTACTTGTTTATATTACCTACTAATTTGTATAAACAAAAAATAATCATTATTAGTTGATTATATCTGTAATAAAAGAGATAATATTAGTTAATTGAAAAAATTTAGTATAAATTTACGTAATAAAGAAAAGCTTTTATTTTACATGGTTAAGCTTTTCTCTAATTGCTTGTCTTATAAATTCTGGAACGCTAGTAAACCCTAATTCAGGATGTTTAACTAAATACTCTTCGATTTTTTCAACTAACGCAATAGGTAAAGAAACTTGTCTGTATCCTCGTTCTCTTAACATATAGCCACCATCATTAAAGGTGATTTATTCATGTAAAAAATTTCATGTTCATATATAAATAAAGTGTTACATGCAAGTTTATTACCAATCAGATGAGTTAAAAAGAAATAAAAAAGATATTAGTGAAAAAAGTAAAAAATTTGAAGATTAAATTCAATTAAAGATTTGCATGCCCAAATTTCAAGTCACTTTCTGTAATTCCAATATAATTACAAAGACCTGCAAAAATTGATTCTAGCAATAAAGACCCATTAAACTCATATTGAGAACCATCTGGCGCAAACTCTGCATGTCCACCTTCATATTGCCGTTTTTCCCAATCATATGGTTTTTTAGTTATTCTACCAGGTAATAATATTTTAATGTCCAATTCATCAAAAAATTCACTTTGTTTCTGAGAGGTAATTCCTATAAGTAGTGCACCAAAGTCCTTTACTCTTTTTGCAGTCATACTTAAAGCTCCAGAACCTGTGCTAAGAAGTGCAATCTGTCCAGGACGGACAGGTCTGTTTTTAGGACTGTATCCAATTATGCTTGTAACGTAACCATGAGGCATTTGACGTAATCTCATTTCAAATGGAGCAATTTGAACATCATATATTTTTCCTCTTCCTAAAAGATGAACTGTATGTTGTGAAAAATATTTAAGTATCAAATTCGTAAGAAAATTCTTCAAATCTTCTTCGGAAGATTGAATACATTTTGTTATATGACCCCTTGCATTTTCTATCATCTTATTATATGTTTCTTTCATTATATTAATTGCAGAATCTATAGTCTTTGAATCATTTTTTACTTCATAAATGCCTCGACTAATAGTCTCTGCAAATATAAAATGAGTTATTTCAGAAGCAGTCCCTAATGGAGCAAAAAATTTGCCCTTATATTTATCCGTTAAAAAATCCAATTCATGCTTCTCAGGTACATCCAAAATTAATTTACTTACACCTTGAGTTATTTTGGATTTTGGATTTGAAGTGTTTATTATGATATCACAATTGACTTCCCTACAAAATTCAACTTTCTGAACTACTGAAGCAGTTGTACCTGAAGTTGAAATTGCAATTAAACAATCATCTTTATTAATTTTAGAAAAAGGGGGACCAGATATTTCCTTTTCAGAATGAGGATAATCCACATTATATCCCATTTGAGCTAAGCGATGTGCTAGAATCTTTGCACCCATAAATAGCGAGCGACCTGTTGCAGCAAAAGCAATTTTATTACCACTACTTTGCTTTTCAAACCAATTAATTGTCATAAATTCAAGGTAGGAAGATAATTGAGAATTTTGATTCTCAAATACGTAATCTAAGTTTAATTTAACTTGATCTAATAGATACATCCAAGTGTTATTAAAAATTTCAAAACTTTGATCTAATTCTTCAATTCTAACTGGAACTTTACTATAATACATCATTGTTACCTCTTATTTTATTTTTGTACCACATTTAGCACAAAATGAGCCTCCTGGGGGAAGCATTTCACCACAATTCCAACAAAATACTTTTTCACTTGCAATAGGTTTTGGAATTATGACTTTTTGTTCTATTTTAGCTGATAATTTTGCAACTAAACTGTTTTGATCATCTTCAGCTACAGTGGACGCAGCTTCATCTAAATATCTTTCGAGATGAGATTGAATTTTAACGCAACGTTCTGAAAAATCATTTTTAGCCTCATCCTTATTTCTTTTAATAATAATTTCAATCTTTTCTTCTTCAGATCCATCTCTTAAGAAATTATTCATTTTAATTTTATTTTTGGATAAATCTACATTTAAAATATTTGAGAGGAAAATTTTTTCAATATCTTTTTTACCTTCAATGATAAGCTTTTCGGTTGTTATAATGAGCAAACCATTATTAATTGAAATACCTTTTTTCCCTTTTCTTGAATAATCACCGGTAAAAATACTTAAAACGTCCTCACCAACAGATATAGTATTTTTTAAATGCCCTGGTATTTCCAAAAACACACGTCCATCAAAATTGTTATAATTGTATTTTAGAAAAATTTAATTAAAAACATACTTCCAAATTTCATGAAATGGTAATAAGCTAATCATTTTTAGATTTTAAAGATAAAATGAAAAGAAAAGAAATAAAAATATCATTTTTTAATTTAATTTTACATGTACTCAGATAATGCTCGCAATAAATCTTTCAATTTTTTATGATCTGGGATGAAACAAATAGAACCTTCAATATTAAATTTTTGGATCATAAAACGAGTTTTTATAATGAGCGATAATGATTCATCTAATCCAAGTTCTTCTTTTAATATAGTTGTAAGCTCGCTTCCTAATTCCATTTTTATTCTAGGTGGTTGAGGTGTTATTTCTTGACCTAATAAATCCCCCAAAGAATTTACATAATTACGAGCAAGATTATCACCGATTTCAATTAATACATTTTTATATGGTTCAGAAAGATCATCAAAATTCTTAAATTCGTCAATATTTATTTGGAACTCTTTTTTAGGAATTAAGGAGATTAATTTGATGACATCGTTTGCCCTAAAAATAGTAAGAATACTTGCATTTACAATTCCTTCAACATTATTCCAACATATGAATAATTTTTCTGCATATTTTGACATTTGAAAAGCAAATTCATTAACATTTAACATCTCAACATCAGGAGTTTCGATATCCACCCGCTCATTTATCATTTTTGCTAATGCATTTGCAGCATGTGCAGATCCGATATTTCCTATTTCAGCTAAGGCATCAATTTTTTGTGAAAACTTTAACACGGACCTTTTTTTTTTTTGGAGACTCATTATTCATTATTTATAGGTTAAGAACAATCAAGAATGCTTTTGTTTTAAATTTTTCAATTTTTTTAGTTGTTTGGAATTTAATACAATTTGTTAAAAAAAGAAATTTTCTATATTAAAACAATTTTATTATACATTTTATGAAATTAGAAGCAATAAAATTGATGTTTATAATGAATGATAGCATCCTAAAACTTGAGCCTCACGTGCATACAAATTTTTCAGATGGAATGGATTATAAAATTATGCTTAAAGCAGCAGTGAAATTAAACATCGATGTTATTGCAATTACAGATCATGATACAATGGGAGCTATTAAACCTGCAATGAAATTTCTTAAAACTTGTAATAAGAAATATGGAAAAAATTTGATTTTAATACCCGCTGAAGAGATTCGTGTAAAAGGAAATATTGAAATTCTTGCATATTTTATCAATGAACAAATTAAACCTAATTTATCACTTGAGGAAACGATAGATAAAATTCATGAACAAGGAGGATTAATTGCGTTAGCTCATCCATTTAGACCTCCCTTATATTATAAAAAAAATGTTAAAATTTTACAAAATTACAAATTGGATGGAATTGAAATTTGGAATTTCGGATTTCCACCTTTTCTTAATGAGAGGAGCTGTGCTTTAGCAAAAAATTTTCCAAAACTATTTAGAATTGGAGGTACAGATGCTCATTTCTATTGGCAATTTGGATTAGTTAGGAATTATTTGAAATCAGAACCGGATATAGAAGGCATTTTTAAAGCTTTAAAAAACAATAAGAATAAAGTTGAAAACGTGTGGTTAGGTATTCCATATTATTTTTATTATTTTCATAAATTTTTTCTCAAAAACAGAAAAATCTTAGCAAATCTCATGCGAAATCAAAAAAAATAATTAAAAACTCTGGAAGGATTAAATAACAAATAAAAAATATAAATCATATAGATAGTGTTGCCATCGAATATTTGATGGAATTTATGAAAAAACCTTAACAAATACAATATTCAGATATTAAAAAATTAGCTAAAAAAATTTTCAAAGAACATTAGAATAGTATAATTATTTTAAAAAATTGATTTTAATAAACGGGTGTTAAATTGAACATATTTTTTACTGGAGGGACTGGAGCAATTGGAAAAAACTTGATCGAAGCATTAATTAAAAAAGGACATTCTATATCCTGTTTAGTTTTACCCCAAGAAAACATTGAAAATTTCCCAATAAAAGGAGTTAAGATAATAAAAGGTAATTTATTAGAACCTATAACTTACGAAAATGAATTAGAGGGTATTGATTTATTCTTCCATTTAGCAGCTATTGTTGGGTTCACGAATAATCGCAGAGATGAAATGATTCGAGTAAATGTTATGGGAACGAAAATAATTTTAGATCTCATTAAAAAGTATAAAGTTGGAGGTTTAGTATATTTTAGCTCAATTGCTTACTTTGGTAGTACTAAAGGTAAAATTATTGATGAATCTTGTGAACCACCAAGAAAGAGAAAATTTTTTTCTTTTTATGAAGAGACCAAATATCTTGCTACGAAATTAGTAAAAAAATATATGCACGAGATCCCTACTATTATTTTCCATCCTGGTATCGTGATAGGGGAAAATATTTCGCATTTTGATGGAGTTATTAAAGCATTATTAACGAAAAATCTCCCAGTAATGATTGATGATGGTTTTTTAATAAGTTATGTCTACATTAAGGATTTAATTTCAGCAGTTCTTTATGCACTTGAGAAAAAGAAATTTGGTGACGCATATATTCTTTCTTCATTTAATATTACATTCAAAGATTTCGTGCAGAATTTTGCGATCATATTAAAAAGAAAAGAGCCCATTTACATACCAAAATTAATGGTTAAGTGGTTTTGCAAGTTGATAGATTTAATTACCTCATTACCACGGTTTTTTGGATTGGAAATTCTCCCAATTCTTAGTGCAGTTTCAGTTACAGGGCATTCAAAAAAAGCTACAAAAGAATTAGGGTGGAAACCAACTCCTACAAAAAGAATTTTCAAAAATATGTTTAATTGGTATAAAATTGAATTACTTAAAGAAAAAAAGAAAAAAAATTAAGTAAATTTTGAAATTATTTTATCTAAAACATTATTTCCTTCGTCAAAATTTCGTTCATAACCGCTGATATATAAAATACATAACCAACTAATCAAGGATCCCATAAATGCAGTTAATGAGGGAACGTAGGGTTCACCAGTAGCAAAAGTAATGGCTGCAACAAATGCAATTTCGAGAAATCCAGGAATTAACCATCGAAATCCATATTTCTCTTTATAGCAAATCACGCCTAATCCTATTAGATAACCTAAATGCAATAACAAATTTCCTCCTAACCCTAGAGGCAAATAAAACCAAATATCAACGAATTCAACTGCAACAGCTCCAATTCCAGCTATTAATAATAAAGTTATTTCATTCCGTGATTCGGGTTCCACATTGAGAGCATCAAAATATTTCTTTTCCCACCTTTTTCGCATCAAAAAATACATAGCTACCGTGATTATGGCACCTAGAATGAAAACCCAAGGAAACATATTAATTCTATTACGGGAGATGGGAAAATTAGTATCAACAAGTGTTAATTTTATTCTATTTCCTTGACCACCATCCCAAAGAAAAATTACACCACACGTTAAATCTGAAGTTGCAGTTGCTATTTTTACACTATTTGTTTTATTATAAATTGAGACTTCAAAGCTAGCTTGGGCACCTAAAACCATCCATACTTCTGGATTGACTGGCCAATAGACAAGTTTTTGATCAACTATTAAAGAATATGATTGATTTTGAATACCTAAAAAACCAGTTGGATCGATTAAATTATATTGAGTACCTACTATTAGTCCTTGACCCATTGATAGCATTGGATTTGGAACATAAATCCACCAAATACTGTAATTATTATCGCAAGAGTCACCTTCATATACGGTTCCATTTGGATGTACAAAAAAAGAGCCTAAAACAACTCCATTTTTTGTAACGGTAACGTTTGTATGAGTTCCATTTTTTACGATACCTCTTACTTGAACCGTGGAAACTGAACCTAAAGTTCCATTCTCGAATTTAAATGTCATGTAATAGTTATCTTGAAAAAAATAAGCTTCTTTCACGTTTGTATCCAATCCTGGTACTTCCACTTCAATTGCAAGAGCATTAATCAAAGCAGATCCAGCGGCAACAAATCCGACTATTATTAAAATTATTACTCTAGTCTTCCAACTTTGAGCCAATTTTTGAACCTCATATCTTATTTTTTTAAAAGGTTCTTTAAAGATGATTATTTATAGAAAAAATAATTTATAAAATAATTTTTTTCAAATTCATTCTGATAAATACTCTTTTGCGGTTTTTATTATCATTTCTTCTAAAGAAGCAGTCTCATTTTTTATGAATTGAGTAAAAAAAGCTTCAACTTTATCACTATTTTTAAATTCTGGATGCCTCTGACATAAGAGATTCATACAATGCATCAAAAAAGGCATTATAGAACGATTTCTGCTAATAATAACTTCTAAATCCATTTTAATCCTTGTATTTTAATTTTTTAGCCTAATTGGTCTTAAAGTAATACTACTCCAAATCTGAGAAGATTTATAAAACTTATTGAATTTAACATGATTAATTTGTACTTTAGTTAATATTTGAGCTTTAACCTATTTAAGCAATATGCAACGAATTTTTATTCATCCGATGAATTTAACAAGCTAAAAAAAGGTACCGACAAAAATCTAAAAATTTTTTAATTGTTGTATTAAATTTCTAAAAACATTAAAATATTATTTCATCTTTTTTTTCTATAAACAATAAATGGTCAATAATAAATAAGAAAATAAATAATTGTTGAAATAGATAAGAAAATTTAAAGTCCATGAAGATAAAAAAAGGTTTTAATTAGTTTAAGAAAAAATTAATAAAAAATATTCCATATAATTTGACAATTTTATTCGATCTATTTATCCAAACCAAATTATTTTTTGATAAATGTTGAATGTTAATAACTAATTTATTATCTTGATTCCATTTGTTTATCTTCTAAAAATGAATATATTAATGAAGATTAATATTTTAAGAAGTATTCTTTAAAGAAAATAATTTAGGAAGTTAATTACATGAATGATATTAAAATAATAGAATCTACATTAACTGATGTTGTTGTTTTTTTAGATGGTGCAAGAGTAACCCGTACTGGAGAAGCAAAACTAAAAAAAGGAATAAATGAACTAAAGTTAGAGAAGATTTCTAAATATTTGGATAGTAATAGTGTTAGGGTAAAGGGTTCTGGAAAAAATATTAAAGCAAAATTAATTGATGTTGAAACCAATCATAATTATAAGGAAATAACTGGTCATATTGAAATAGATAAATTACGAAAAAAACTTAAAACAATGGAAAAAGAAAAAAATGCTTTAATTGAGGATAAAGAAAACCTCATAAATAATAAGAAAAATCTAACTCAGATTTTTGAAAATTTTACAATAGAGTTTCCAAAATTTTTTGCTGCAGGAGAATCAAGTATTGAAAATTTAAAAAGTTTACAAGATTATTCTGATCAATCAAAAATGGAAGTACAAAAGAAAATACGAGATTTAGATTCAAAGCTTGAAGATTTATCCACCAAAATTTTAGAAACACAAAAAGAATTACAAAAGCTTGGTGGGGGACAAACCCAGATTGAAGAAAATTATGATATAATTATTTCAATTGAAAGTGATGGTGATGGAATTTTTGATTATTCTATCATGTATCAAATTCAAAATGCATTTTGGGTTCCATTTTATGACATTTTGATAACTGAAGAAAAAACTAGCATGAATTACATGGCTAATATCATCAATAAGACCTTAGAAGATTGGGATGGAGTAAATCTTGAAATTTCAACTGCAACTTTTAAACCTGTAAGAATAACTGATCCGGAACCATGGTATATTTCAGTTTATCAACCATATGCCCGAACCTCGTCAATGGGTACATCATTAATGGATAAAAAAATGAAGGGAATAAAAAGGGATTTTGCACCTGCGAGTCCCGCTCCAAGGGAAAAGGAAGTTTCAATGGATGAACTTCTAGAAGAAGAAGAAGAAGAGCCCATTATAACCGACATGGAAGTTGAAAGCGCAAAATTTTCAGAAACTACATTTGGTGTCCAAAAATTCACAATATCTAAGAAAATGAGCATTGCTGCTGATGAAAATCCACATCCTGTCATGTTACAAGAATTCGAAGTTAATTCTTCAAGATTATTCTATTGGAATTCTATTGATCAACAGTTGATTGCTCAAGAAAAAATAAGAAATGGAGAGTTAACGCTTTTACCTGGTACTGTTAAATGCTATGTTGATGGAGACTTTGTAGGAGAAACCAACATTAAAGCAATCTCCCCAAGTGAAGAATTTAAATTAGGAACAAGGCTATCATTTGAAATGAAAGTGGATAAAAAATTAGTAAAACGTGATGTAGATAAAAAAGGTATCACGAAAGGCAAGAGAGAAAACGATTACGAATATGAGATAAAGATTAATAATTATCGAAAGGAAGCTAGTAGGATAACCATAATAGATCGAATACCACATAGCGCTAGTGCTGATATTGAGGTTGAACCGGATGAAAAACATCTTGAAGAATATTTTTTCCCTAAACCGAATAAATTTAAATTAAATATTGCTACTTGGGATTTAGAACTAAAACCAGAGGAAGAATTGAAAATTAAATACAAATACGCTGTCAAATATGGGAAAGATACAACAATAACACCATCGCTTCCATAGAATTTTAAGAGGAAATTCAATGAAACTATCTCAAAAATATTTTATTTTTTCAATTAATGATATTACTTTCATACAATGGCATGGGGAAAAAGTAGGTCATCTAAAGCCAAAATTTAATGAATATAGGTTAAAAATTTGGGATAAAGAGTGGATAATCGAAAAAAAATTAATTAAAAATGAAAGACTCTTCAAATTTGAAAATAAATATTATCAAATTTTAGAGAAGAAATTAATAATTTGGCCTGAGAAACATGTAACATTTCTTATTAAAAAAATTAATAGAAATTATTATATCTTAGATAATCATCAGAAGAAATTATCAAAGATGGTACCCTTTAATGGTATGAATCGTATCGAATTTTCGGAAATTATATCTAATTTCAATCTAATTTTATTTTTAAATCTTTATTTTTTTATAAATAATTAAAAAATTATTATATTATCTGCATATTACACGTGTATTACTTATTCTGATATCTTATTTTCTTGAATATTTTTTTGTACTCGTAAAAATTGACGAGTTACAAAAAAAAATTATTAATTTTCTAATTTTAGTTCAACAAATATAAACATTTATATGCTTTTATCATCAATTATTAACAGTTATTAAATTGTTTGTGATAAATATGGATTACATTATTGAATTAACCTATCCCAGAACACTTGAAACGAAGAAAAAATCCAATTTCAGTACTAGATTTGGACGTTTAGGCAACTTTAAAATAAGAAGAGGACAGTATCTTGTTGATCGGGAAGAAATTTTAGAAAAGATAAAGAAATTAACATCTGAATTTGATATAGGTCTAAACATTACAGAATATAAAGAATTACCTAATTCTTTGAAAAAATTAATTGAAGAAAACTCAAAGAAAATAGAAATCAAAGAGGATATAATGAAAAAATTTGAAATTTTAAAAAAGTCATTTAATTTATTTTACAAGGTTTATTTAAATTTGTTAGAAGATCCTTCTATTGACACGATTCTTAAAGAATTTGAAAAAATTGAAAAAGAAAAACAATTAATAATCAAAGCGACAAGCATATCAATGGAGGAATAAAATGAGCGAGATGTTCAAGAAGCTGGAGGAATTAAAGAAGACTCAAAGAAAAGGTGGAGAAGTACAGAACACTTCTATCTTGACTTGTTCTAGATGTTCGGGGGAATTTCCAAAAGATTATATAATCCAGTTTAGGAAAAAAAATTATTGTCAGCAATGCCATAGCATAATAAAGGAGGAGGAAGCTGAAAAAAGAAAAAAACAATCAAAACAACCTGTATTTTCTGAAGAGTATAAAGAGTTGATTGAAATTGAAAAAAAACAAATCGAATTATTACAAAAAATCGCAATTTCTTTAGAAAAGAAATCTTCAGAGAAGGAATCTATTAATATTGAGTTTATAGCAGACATCCTTGAAAAGAATTTTAATTCCTTGAAGATACAAACAGTCGAATACAAGAATATAATTGAAATAAATGAAGTGAAATCTTTTATAAAAAAATTTATTAGAGGCAAAATGCCTGGAGACAGATTACCTTCTGGTCGAAATCATAGAACTTTTAGGATAGATAATTTTTTGAAACGAATGCAAGATCAATGGAAGATTTTAATTGACAGGGAATTAGTGGAATCTGCTAAAGAGGAAATGGAGAGAGAGAGAATAATATTACCAACTGCTGCTGCGGGAAAAAATACAAGATATGTGCTTAAGGAATTTATTGAAGATTATACATCTAAAATAACAAAAAAAGATAAAGAAATTTTGACTTGGCTAACAAAATACGTGAAATTTATGAATAAAGATTTTACTAAAATTTTTTATTCTAAAAACAATCCAATTCGTCCTTCAGATCACGATTGGCGATCAGCTAATAGGAAATTAAAGGTATTATTGAAGAAACAATGGATTGAACTTGTTCCAAATTCACGACCCAAAGAATTCTTAGTTAATAAAGAAGTTGTAAAAGAAGTTTATTCTAGGATAAATTGAATCAATTCTTTTTAATTGAATTGAAAAAGAAATTTTCTAGGTCTTTATCTTCATCTTTAAAAATTTGTAGGTTACCTGACCATTCAGGCAGTTGATTTTCATATTTTTTCTCAAAATATTTTACGTAATCTAATAACTTCTTAATTAAATATATTGTGGATTCACCTTTTAATATTATAGCAGCTCTTACATAATCTCCGTCTTCTATTTCTATTTGAAAATCCTTATACACTAATTTTTTCATTGAAGTTTCTGTTGAAGATATTTCAGATCCAAAACTTTGAATAGCTGTTAAAAATCCTCCAACTAGGTCTGGATCTAATTTAAATCCAAAAAATCCTTTTTCAAATAATGTAAGACCCGTATCTTTGTGGATTATCATTAAATATTTTAGAATATCATGTAAATAATTTTTTTCTTGATCTAACCTTGCTTTATTTAACTCAGATATTTTGTCTTTAATCTCATCCAGAGGAATATCGGACTCTTCAAACGTACTTTCAATTACTTGCAAGTTATTTTTCGTTAAATCAATAATTTTTTGAAACCAATTTAATATTTCAAATTGTAATTTTATTGCATTTGATTCATTAATGAATTCACCAGGTCGAAAATTAGTCTCCAAATTTTCCTTCCAATTACCAACAGAATCTACAATCGTTACATCAGGAAAACTGCGATTTAAGCGAACACCTATCTCATTTATGAGTAAAAGAATATCGCTTACACTTGCTCGATTCTCGCATTCAACGTTCAATTCTTTAACTCTATCGCTTAATTCGAAACAATCCAAAATTTTTTCTCCAACTTTTTCAGCTTTTATCTGAAAACGTTTTGCATTTTCGATCGAGATGTTTATTAAATTTTTAATATATGCTAAAAAACCAGTAGCTTGTTTTAAATCACTTGTCCATACATTAAGATTAATTTTTTGACTGTGTAATTTTAATTCTATTATCATCTTGTCATTTGTAACTTTAGCAATTCCAGAAAAAGTTGCGGATTTTTTTGACTCATCCATATCAATTTCTGATAAATCCAAAGCACTTATTTGATCAAGAGCAATTTTAAAAGCTTGAGAGTCAGGAACGTTATGATATTCAATCGAACTCGATCCGTTTAATAACTGTTTTTTCCAACTCAAGATTTCTTCAATCGAAGCGTGTTTTGGGGTTACCAATGGACATTTAATCCATATTTCTTTTGGATTGATAACAAGAGATTGAGGCTTGCCCTTATAATCAGAATATGAAATTGTTGCATAAATCGTGGATTTACCACAAGTTAAAGGAGTTAATAAAAAATCGATACCCCTCGATTCACCAGGACTTAATAAATCAATAGATTTTACTTTATCATCTACCAAATATTGAGCAGTTGACGTAATCATAACGTTAATTTTAGATATAATAAATTCGCTATGATTTTGTACAGCTACTTTAAACCTTACATCTCCACCCACATAATCATATTCGCGAATAACCTTAACCTCTTGATCTTGAGGTTTTTCAACAAGAGGAACAGTTTTAATTAATTCAATTGGTTGTTCTTTTGAGTATGAGGGAATAGATGAAATTACAGGTTTTATTGCAACTTCAATTGGTTTTATATCAAAAAACATTGATAAAAATTCTAAATGACCTTGAACAGGCATTAATACATTTACGTTGTTTCTGGAATTAGATTCGATTAGATTTGAATTTATTAATTGTTTTACGTAATACTGAATGGTATTATAATGAAGATCAAGCACCTTATCTATTTCATTCGCATTTATTTCGGAATTGGATACAATAATTTTAAAAATTTCTAAAGCATTTTTCTTCCTCAACAAAAATACCATTTCTTCTCTCGATTCTGGAAAGTTATCATTAAAATAAACTTTGTAACGATCAAATTTCCTACTCTTAATAAAATCAAATTTTTCTAATATTTTAAGATGCCAACGGCCAGCATGAGGTCCAATTCCCATCTTTGAAATAATATGTGTAAAATGAAAACCAGGATTTTTATTTATATATTCAAAAATCTTACTTCTTTTTTTATGATTAAGTATTTCATCTCTTATAAGACGTGATCCCTCAATTACGAGTTTCTTCCCGACTATTTCGTGAAAACCGCTAAAAATTTCAGAATCAGATAAAGCCATTTTTTTTGAACAGATCTCATAAAATTCCTCAAAGGTGAAGATGCGTTTTTTTTCATATAATAATCTGATCACACTATATATTTTTTCATTTAGTTTATTATCGTGGTTTTCTAATTTTATTTGGCTTCACCTTGGAAATATATATGATACTTTAAGATTTTCTGGATAAAATCTACTGCATTTTACCCTAAATAGTCCGTCTTCTTAAATTTAATTGATGAATTACATCTTTTCAAAAAAATTTATATTTTATGGTCTTTGCATTAAAAAAAAAAAAAAATTGAAAATGAATTAAAATTCTTGTGAATCCAATAATATTTTAAGTTCTTCTATTTTTTCTAATGTGGTGGAAAATAATTCGTCGTCACCAAGTTTTTCTGCAATTGATAATAATTTGTAGTATTCTTCCTTTAAATATTTATAATTTTTGTTCTCTTCAAAAATTTCTATATTTTGAATTGTTGCTATCTTCATTAATTCAAGTCTTTCCATATTCTCTGTAATTTTTATTGAATTAAGAAGATCTCTTCTTTCAACAGCTGTTATGGAAGACAATTCACCAATAAATTCTTTTTGTTCACGATCTGAAAAATCTGCTTCTCTGAAAAATTCTTCAGCATCTAAATTAACACTCTGATCTTTTATCATAATATATGATTTATTAGAGTATCTTTGTTTATATAATTCAATCAGATCAGGATCTAATTGTTTAGTGTATTTCATAGGACCTTTTTTGGCTTTTTCTTTTTCCACATCAATTACTAATGGTCCCTTGTAATCATATTCCTTAGGTTTATAACCTTTTTCTGAAGGATACTTTTTCCGTCGATAGATCACATATGAGGTTGCCCCAGTTCCGCCCGTTATTCCAAAAACAATAATGACAATTATGATTATCCATTTATAGAAATTAATTTCAACCATCACATTATTCGATACAAGACTTTCTTGTCCTAAATCGTCAACTGCTGTTACAATATAATAATATGTGCCATCTTCTAAACCTGTATCTGTGAATGTTCCAGTCATATTATCTACTGATGCAATTGGAGTCAAACCACTAATATCACCAATGGGAGAACTACTTCTATAAATATTATAATGATCAACATTGCCATCAAAAATTAAATTCCAATATAGTGTGGCGCTTGTCCCTCCTGCTTGCGCATAGGTTATAGATGGAGGATTTGGAGGAATAATGTCTAAATTAAGATAAGTAATGCTATAATTGGTAAAATGAATATTTCCAACATTATCCCATAACCATATATATATAACATGTGAACCGTTTCCAATAACGAAAATTCCGTTTAATGATTGAATATTTGAACCCGAAATATTAAAACCGTCTGTATCAGATGTTGGAGCGGAATAGAGTTTATAATATACGCCTGCAATGCCAGAGAAATCTGAGGGATTTGTCCAAGTTAGATTGAAAGAATTTATATTTGATCTACCTGAAGGTTGTGCAGTTAAACCAATCGGTGCAGAAATAGATGAATCGTTATAAAGAATGGTTGAACTTCTATTTTCAAAATATATATTTCCTGCATTATCCTGTAACCAGACATAAATCGTATGAGCTCCGTCACTATCCGTTGTTATTCCATTAATTTGTTCAATATCAGGACTTGAGATATAATAGCCATCATAATTGGTAGTAGGAGCACTATATAATTTGTAAAAAGCACCAATAATACCAGAGCTGTCATAAGAATTATTCCAACTAACAGAAAATGAAGCATGGTTAGTCCAAGTACTCGGATTCGCTGTTAAATTATTAGGTGCAGCTATTGAAAAGTCACTTAAAAGATTTGTTACACTCCAATTTAGCCTATTATTCCCTAAGCTATCGTTTAACCAGACATATATTAAATGAGATCCTTCAGAACCTATAACAATATTTTCTATTCGTTCAATATCTGCACCAGCAACATAAGTTCCATCTGTCGAACTATCAGGAGATGATCCGATTTTATAAAATGCACCCACAATACCCGAAGGGTCGTATCCATTTGTCCAACTCAGGTTAAAAGATGATATATTAGACCAAGATGATGGTTCTACAATTAATCCAATTGGTTGTGGTACTGAAGAATCATTCAAAAGAAAAGTCATACTATAATTTGTATATTCAACGTTTCCAGCACCATCTTTTAGCCATATGTATATTGTATGATTACCGTCATTAACGTAAATATCAGAAATATTTTCAATATTTGTACATGACACATAATTACCATTTGTATCGCTGGTAGGTGGATTATCAATTTTATAATATGCTCCAATAATACCTGAGGGATCGCTAGGATTTGTCCAACTCACATTAAATGTTTTATCATTTGTCCAAGTTGATGGATCTACTTGTATATTAATTGGAGCTTCAATATTTACGTCAATTATCTCACTACTAGTAGAACAATTAAATAATGGATTACTGATTAACTTTACATATAAATTATCTACGTCGTTTCTTTGTTGTATATCATTATCAGCAGTGGAATTTATCATTACCCAAAATATTTCAGTTTCCGTGTTTGCTGGAAGTGAAGGACCAGTATTATCATCACCAATGTAAAAGATATGCCCACCACTATAGGCCGTATAAGCAGATATGCAGAAATCAGTTGTTCCAGCTTGATTAACATCTACTAAAGTTGCTAGAATCCAACTTTCTCCATCGTTATTAAATAAAGAACGACCATCATAATTATTACTAGTTACAATTCCCCATGTCCAATCATTTTCAGCACCATCCGTAATTGGATCCCTTACACTCCAGCTCTCATCTATTTTATAGTGATGTTCTTCTGTACCAACACCATCTCTCAATCCCCATGTTCCTACACAATAATCAGAATCGTCCTTTACACGTGCTCGAGCAATGCCGCTAGCATAAACATCAACTATTGCATATCCCCCTGTTTGAGTTCGATATGCTTGACAAAATATTGGACCTTTATCCATGAATCTTGTACCTGTAGCATTATCTCCACATAATTGTAAAATTCCTGCACCTGTCCCTTGAGCACTCACAAAATTACCGTTTGGATCGCTCGTGCTTCCCATTACTTGTATGTTTGTAGTTGTTTCTAAGTACCATCGACCACCGAGTCCATCATCAATGTAATCCGTTCCAGTTTCCATAGTTGGATATCCTGGATCCCCTTGACTTATTGAACTAAAATTTAATCCATATGTCTTAATTGAATGAGCACTCATATTTGCTAGAAATGATACCTCACAACTAGTCAGATATTTATTTCGACCATCAAAATACCCAGATTCCCAGGAATAATCCACAGCATCAACGTATACAGAAAAATTTTCATGATCAGTTGATGTTCCAAAATATAAATTGGTTATTTGATCACTTGTAGCGTAAAATAGGAAATCTTCATCAACGGAGTTACTATTATTCCAAAATACTTTATTTCCATCAATATAGAACTTGCTAGAATCAGTTGAACAATTAAACTCCCACTTCATGTGATACCACGTATCAGGTTCAAAGGGAATGGGATCTAAACTAGCGTTTACAAGCGGTTTATCAGATCCTCCCCACGTCATTGCAAGACCCGGTTCACCAGATCTATGAACGAGCCATGCTATCCAATTAGTAGGTATTCCATTAGCAAGAGCTACCCATGTATAATCAGAATCAGAGTCCACACGAAGCCAAAATTCCGCCGCTCCAGTAACTTGACCGCTAAACGTATCATACATTCCGCAAATATCTGAATCATTGTAATCATATAATTCGCATACTTTCGAGTGTCCATAATAATTTGGTATGACTCTAATATCGGTTCCCGGACCTTCCTCATTTTTTGTCCATCCAACAGGATCAGCCCAATCCGTGCTGCTCTCGAAATTGTGATCCATATCAAAAGTATCATATACACCATCCCAAACTTGTGATGGAATTTCAGTTAATCCATCATATGCCCGAATGGAATCAGAATAAATATTTTTATAAATTAAATCATTAATTCGTTCTGGATAATACCCATCACTCCAGGAAAAATCAAGCGAATCAATCCACATGTAATAATTAGTCGCGGTATATCCCGTGCTAGCCTCAACCTTATCGACCGTTGTTTGAGCAGTAGATAATGGAAACGTGTAATCTAATCCACTCGTGTCTTCATAAGCGTATTGATATTCTCCATTAGGCAATGCATATTGAAAGGTGAGGGTATTTGCAGTAAAGTCAAAGGTAAATTTACATTTAAAGAACGTAGAATTATCCAAGTAAATGTTATTCCCATTAGAATCATATACTTCATCGTAAAAGGTTCCGGTGGTTAATCCAAATTTGTGTTGTTCCCCTGGAGTTTCGCGTCCTGGATTCAGAAATCCGAATAATTCATTATTTGATGAGTCCAAGAAATAAATGTTATAATATGCATAATCTGGTAACGAACTTATTGCATAATGAAACTCTATGACACCAGTTGATCCGGATGCATCAATATTTAAATCTGCAAAAATTCCCCCCAAAATCGAAGTGTCATATAGCTCCAATACTTTTTTATGGTCATCATGTTCGGAAATTACTTGAATTGTTCCATAAGTTCCATCATTTGTTATGTTCCAACCAGCAGGATCTGAACCCACTTCATCATCATAAAAGGTAATCATTCCATCATAATTTCCCAGTTCCTTAATACTATCTGAAGCTGATGAGAGTGTAATTGTTACTGGTTCATTAATCCGATCTAATCCTACAGTTTCATTTAATATTACTGATTTATTGTAGATTCTTGGCATTCCTATTTCTGATATGGGAGACCTTATTAATTTCGTATGTAAATTATCAACCGTGGTTTGTTGTTCTAAATCGGTGCTTCCGCCATCAAGACATACATACCAAAATTCATATTCGACATTTGCATTTAGATTGTTTGAACCAGATGACCTTCCCAATATTGGCAATGCGGTATTATCAGTAACTCGAGCTCTAACTGTAAAATCATTTGCTTCAGGTTGACTTGTATCGATAACTTGAGCAAAAATCCATGACTGAGCATCCCTATTTAAGAAATATTTTCCATTATATGTACCATCATATGATAATACATCTATATAATCTGAGCTTCCGCCACCTATATAACAAGGATCCCTTACAAGCCAAGAAGATGAAACAGAATAATGCATCTCATCAGCACCTGCACCTGCAGTACATGCATAAACGAAATCTGCACCCGAATTATCATCTTTCAACTTAACATTTACATATCCGTTATCATAAATTTGTAAAAATTTGTAAAAATTTGTTCCATTTTGAAATACAGTACAAAATATTGGTCCTTTTTCTACAAATTCTGGTATATTTTGTCCATCAGCGTAAATACCGCTCCAAGCATCAGATAGGATCACGCCTTCTGGGCCTGTCACACCATTACCAATATAATTATTTCCAGTCGTGGCCAAACCCCAAACCGTTCCGTGTGAATCTGTTACTGAACTTATTCCGGTAATCATTACTGGATAATTTGAATCTCCTAAACTTGTTGAATTATAGGAGATGTTATAAGTGTTATATGAGCTTGCACTCACGTTTGCCAAAAAAGTTACATTACAAGATTTCAAGTAATTATACCTTTGAGGACTATAATCAGAGGCCCATGAATAGTCCATCCAAGCAAGATATACCCCGCAATTGGTCTGCGTATCAGGAAAAGAGCTAATGTAAAATTGATAGATATTATCTGCTGTATTTGAAAATGAATTTTCACTTTTTTGAGTCCCATTAATATATACAGTCATTATATCGCTAGTACAATTAAATTCAAGACTTATTAAATACCATTTAAATGCCTCATAAGTCGTATCAGTATCCAGATTTTGATATGTAGGAACACCTACTTTGAAATGACCATCTGTTCCGAACTCTATAGTTGCCTTTGTAGTCTCTGAGGGATCTCCAGTGATTCCAATTCGTATTTCTTTATCGGTTTGTTCAGGCATTATTAAAAAAGTGTAATTGCCAGAGACGGCTGAAGTTGGATTGTCATAAGAAAATTGAAAATAATCACTACTATTTTCATCAGTGCAATAAGCAACTTTACCCCATCCATAATAATTAGGAATGATTTCAATACTGGTATTTTCAGGTTCTCTTAATAACCAGCCTGTTGGATCACTCCAATCTGTACAATTTTCAAAGGTTTGGTTTGCATGATTAATCATATTCCAAGTTTGTGATGGAATTTCGATTGAACCATCATAAACTCTAATAGAATCATGATGTGCTACTCCAGAAGCTAAAGATGTAAACTCGTAAGTAAAAGGTTCATTTATTCGTTCAAGTCCTGCATTTTCAACAAGATAGATATTAACTTCTCCAGATGCCATAGAAATTAAGGGGGCATCAGGAAAGGGATTTGGAGTATTAGAGGTATTATCATTTATTATTGAACTTAAATTGTAAATCCCTAATGAAAGAAATATTGAACTGATCATTATACCAATTATTAAAAACATTAAAATTCTTTTATAAAGATTGAATTTCTTTCTATATCTTATCAAATTGATCTCACGAGAAATATTTATTTGATTTCCTTAAACTACGATTTATCAAAATCCTATAAAAGAAAAATTGGTAGGTTCTTTGTGATAGTCATAATGAAGTTTTTTATTTGAGCCTCGATATTTGAATATAAAGAAACTTTAATATTAATAACATAATGGAAGTGTATGAAGATAAACTGCAATTCAGGGAAATTTCATAATATATTAAAGAAGTAGAGGAAGTTTTTAAAATAAAGTAGACTTTTCACCCCATATATTTTTAATTTCTTTAATAATTTTTTAGTCCCAATTATATTTCTTATTTAAAAAGTTACGATTTATTTTTATAATGTATAAATATACATATATAATTGCAAAATTTTATTTGATTTTTAAAAAAGGCAAGCTCATTGATAGAAAAGAATACTAATAATCTAGTTAATGTTTTAGCAGTAGTTTCATTTATACTAACTTTTATTTATTTGTTAATTTTTGTAATTATTCAAGTTCTAATAGTTCCAATTTTATGGATTGCTAGCATTTTTATTTTAATTTCTTCTATTCTCATCCGTTTTTTTGTTATCGATCCTGAAAAGTTAAAAAAGGTGATAAAAACAACAGACATCAAGATTAAAGATTTTCAAAATATAAAAGAATTAAAACCAATTTATTTTTACCGTTACATGTCAATCGGAATGCTTTTTTGCACATTGGCAGATTTTGGTATTCATATTTTCCCACCATCTGGTGTAATTTTGTTTTTTATTGCACATATATTTCACATTATCGCATTTTCAGGGATCATACATTTGCATCCTAAGTATATTTTCAGAAGAACAGGTAAAAAATTTGCAATAATTTCGACAATTTTTTGGGCTGTAATTGCATCATTAATTTATATATTTTTGATATTATCAATACCAGATTATAATAATTTCTTTGGACCTATATCTGCAACTTTAAAAATAGTTATATCATATTTTTTACTTCCGTACGTTATAATTTTAACCTTAACGACGGTTTTAACTTTTTATGGATTGATATATTTTAATCGAACATTGAATTTTCGCATTAAATTATCTATGGGTATGAGTTTCTTTGTATTCAGCGATACGATGATTGGATTATCAATTATAATCGGTCAATCTTACCTTTTAACAATGTTAATCTATCCTACCTATATTATTGCAATTTTTCTACTTCAATTTGCAGTGTTGAGCTTACGAGATCAAAATGAAATCAGTATTCTTAAAATCTAAGAATGGTTTCTATACGTGAGGATTAATATGAAAACGAGTTGGGAAAAAAGAGAAGGAAAAAAAATTAATTACTTGGATGTAACGAGAACTGAGGTTGTTGTAGGACATCATTACGGGGGTGGGATGTCAGATATTGCAGGTTCATGTAGTCATAAAGAATTTTTAGAAGGAAGATTTCAAAATTTAATTTTAGAACGGTTTGGAGAAGCAGTTTTAAAAGAAGCTCTAAGAGCAGTTAAAAAAGCTTCTATTTATCCTCCATTTTTAATGCAAAAAAAAGAAATTAAACAACGATTAGAGTTTTTAGAAGCAATCTCCCTTGATGAAACTTTAAAAAAAAAATATTGTGAACCTGACTTGATAAATGGTTTCTCTAATTATGGTAATCAAGGTCAATATAAAACTCTCATAAAATCAGATAGCGTGACATTATTTTATGAGGGTGCAAGAGGTTATGTTCAAAAAATATCTCAACAACAAGTACCCATTGAACTTCCTGGGCATGCTTCTGCGGTTATTGAACTTAATGATTATTTTTATATTGTAGTTGATCAAAATCTCGTTGTTTTGAACCCAGAAGGTCAAATTGTATATAATTCGACTCAAGAACATATAAAAGAAAATATTCATGTATCTATTTTCGGATCTTATTTACGAATAAATAACATATTTCGTTGGGGAGAAACAGTTTTCATTAGTTATTGGTGGTTTAATCGTGAATTTAATGATGGATTGTTGAAATTTGAACTTGGAAAAGGATTTACTAGACGTTATGAAATAATTAATAAATAATTATTTATTTAAGGAATGATTAACCTAATAATTTTAAACGTTGTATCAAAAGGAATAATCTAATATGTTGCATCTCACGATTAATAGTACTATTGAACTTAATAATGGAATAAAAATACCAAGATTAGGTTTAGGAACTTATTCAATTCCAGAAATTGCAATTTCTCATGCCTTGAAAATTGGTTATAGACTTCTGGATACAGCGAGAATGTATGGAAACGAAAATGAGGTAGGTAATGCAATAAGAAAAAGTAACTTAACGCGTGAAGATGTTTTCATTACATCAAAGGTATGGTACTCAAATCATGGATATGATTCAACATTAAAAGAATTTAAAAAGAGTCTAAAAGCATTAGCAGTAGATTATATTGACCTATATCTTATTCATTGGCCAGCAGGCAAAGCGATTTTGGATACTTGGAAAGCTTTAGAAAAATTATACAATGATGGGTTATGTAAAGCGATCGGTGTCAGTAATTTTAAAATTGAACATTTGGAGAAGTTGTTAAAAGAATCAACCATCAAACCTGTGGTTAACCAAGTTGAATTCCACCCATTTCTTTATCAAAAAGAATTAATGAATTATTGTCTTAAAAATAAAATTTTAATAGAAGCATATAGCCCTTTGACTCAAGCAAGGAAATTAAAAGATCCTAAATTAATGGAAATTGCTAAAAAATATTCAAAATCTTCTGCGCAAATCTTAATCCGATGGGGATTACAGCACGATATCATAACTATCCCTAGATCTTCTAACAATAAACGAATAGAACAGAATGCAGAAGTATTTGATTTTAATATTTCAATTGCAGACATGCAAAAACTAGATTTATTAAATCAAGATTTACGTATTGGTTGGTATCCATTAGAATATTAGAAAACCTATAATTGTTTGTTATAATTTAATATATAATAGAAGATTTTTAAGTTCCAATATAAGATTAAATTTACTTGTTAATTTTAATTTATAAAATAGTAAATTCATTTTCTAATTTTACATTTTTATTCGATCATCTTATGGGAAAATTCTAGTGATTAATATTAATTATAGAAATTGTAAAGCAAAATTGAACTAATAATCTTTAAATTTTAATCGATTTTCTATTGAATTCAAAAAATACAATTAATTGGAATAAAAAACATTAAATTTGGAAGTAATTTATAAAATGACTAAAAATATAATTAACGTAAGAAATATCAGTCAATATTTAAAAGCAGTAAAACCTAACATTAAAAAAGTTACAATATATTTCGAAGAAAACACTTTTCTACCAAAAAAACGTTTTGAAGAGTACGATTTAGACAAATTTGATAGTTTTTTTTTAGATGATTGTATTATTTTTCAAAATGAATCTATTTCACAAATTTATCCACTTAGTGAAATAAATTATATTGAAGCAACTTTCAAAAAATAATCACACATTAATAAAAATAATTTTTGAGATTGTAATTTACTGAGGAATGAAGGAGAAAAAATTTGGTTGAATCATTTAATTATTGCTATATCTGCAGTTCATCGGGGATTGATTGCTGCAATACACCTCATCAAATAATAATTAGCATAAATGAAGCAATAAAAATGCATAAAGAAACTGGATTAAATTATTCTGAATTCGTAGCTTTTGTAAATCTTGGAATTGTACAATATGAAGATGCATTCAAGGACTTGTTACCTAATGGTAAAGCTCTTGCAATGAAAAGATGTTTAAAAGGAAGTTGTTATTTTTGTACTGATAATGGGTGCACGATTTCTCAAATAAGGCCGATTATCTGTAGAGTTTTTCCAGTCTGGTACGATCAAGATATTTATAAATCGAACAATTCATTAATCCTATTCATTGAAGAACGAGATTGTTTAATTAGAAAAAAAATGCAGGAATTTGTTAATTTCGAAGACGCATGTAAATTTGTGGGAACTACTGAAGAAAATTTAAAAAATTATTTCAAGGATTTCATCCATGAAATGGAGCTATTTAGAACATATGAACATTTATTTGATACATTAGATATTAACTCAGCTTTTAAAAAAATCGAAGAAGAATTATTAAATCAAAATTTAATTCATGTTGATACAATTATGGAAAAAGTCGTACTTCAAATTAAATAAATCTTCTTTACTTTTCCATAGGGGTCTCTTTTTATTAAATACTAGTAACGTATGATCTTTCTAGTGAAGATAAATAAATATCATATTGAGTTGAGGATTTTGGATGATAATAAAGAATTAAATTTTGAAGATAAAATGATTGTATTAAAAGATTTACACGAAAAGATTAAGATAATGAGAAAATATTGGAAATCCTTAAAAAATCAAATGTAATTTTCCTCGATTTTTTTTACCCATTTATTTTGTTTGATTTTTTCAATTACTTTTTGAATATATTTTTGTTTTATTAACATTTCAAAAACATGATAATTATTTTGTGTATTTAATTCTGGCAAAATTGGAAAAATCATTTCGTATAAATTTTTATTACAATCAACAAAATCTTCTAAATAAAGTTCATATATTAAACAGTTTAATAAATAATTTTCAAAAAACATAATATAATGCTTTGTTTTATCTGATTTTTGATTATGATATAAATTTAATATTAAATTCACTATTGAAATGATTACTTCTTTTTGTTTTTTCTGAGGCTCACGAATAGGAATTAAATTTACATATTGTTGAATGAATCTAAAGCCATTCTTCCCTAATTTTACACTGAGGAATTGAAAATAAAATTCTATTAACCGTGAATTTAACACTCCTAAAAGGAATTTATCATCCTTTGGAATGATATAAGCAGTATTGTTTACAAAAACACCATTAGTATCAAATGCAAATCTGCAATTTCTTGAAATATCAGGATAAATTATTTTTGGTTTTTTAAATTCTTTGTAATATGCACATGGTCGTAATTGAAACCACTCCTTACTCGTATTTTTAATATCAGTTCTATTCGAAAGTCGCTTTCGATGCATTTCAAAATATTTTTTTATATTGGGAAAGCAATTTATATCAATATCTTCCGTATAAATGAGATATTGATGTTGAAATTCATATTTCCATCTCGAAATATCCTTTCCTCTTATAAATGGAATGAATAATTCCCTCTCATTTACATTCTGACCAACAATTTTATTTATTTGATGCGAATTTACTATTAAAACATCAGACAAACCAGTTTTTATCCCAGAATAGGGTTCACCACAATAATCCTTTAAAAGAATACATTTATTCTCAATGGCATTTTTCAAAATGAATAAATCATCACTCAAAAAATTCCAAGCATTTTCATCTAAATTCGATTGATTTGAATAATATCGTTCATTAATTAAAATTTTATTATCGATATTATTCGTATCTTTTTTAATTATAATGATACAAGGATCAACTGAAGCAGTTTGAAACACATTAGATTTAAATTCATCTTTATATTGAATGATTTTACAATTTTCTAAGATAAATTTTCGTATTTTTTTTCCATATCGTGTCTTTATGAATTTGTTTGAAACTATATTAGCCAAATATCCTCCTTGCTTTAACAATAAGATGCTTTTTTCAATGAAATAAACATATAAATCAGCCGTTCCTACAAAAGTCTGAAATTTTTTTGAAAATATTGGTTTAAATTCTTTTATTTTTTCCTGTCTAACGTAAGGAGGATTTCCAATGATGATATCATAACCTCCTTCTTCAAAAACTTCAGGAAATTCTTTCTCCCAATCAAAATCATCAAGAGAATTCCCTTTTTTAATACAAGGATTAATATTTTCAGGACATTTAAAATTCATTAGTAATCTATTTCTACAATTCTTCACTGCATTTTCATCAATATCAACACCATATAAAGTACAGGAGACCAAATGCTTATTAATTTCATAATCTTTCCATTTTATTATTCCCATTTCTCGAAACATTTCGTAAATTTCTTTCAATAATGTAAAAGCTTTTACTAAAAATTGTCCATCACCCACTGAAGGATCTAAAATTTTTAAATTTTTAATAATATCGAGAACAAATAATAATTGATTATTATTCAAATATTCAAAAATTTCTTTTATATTCGTAAATTTGGTGTTGAACTTTTCATTAATTCTCTCTAAAATGTAAGGATATATGGAGTTTTTACAAATATCATTTGTAATGAATTCTGGAGTATAGACGATTCCTAAATCCTTATCCGTGAAAATGCCTCCAATATTGTATGTATTTTTAAATTTATTTTATTTATATTAAAATATATCTTAGATATTTTAATTTTTAATGATATGAAGGATCCTATACATCATTTTTATGATCAATATTACTTCTTTTTCTCTTTTTTTCTTTTTTATCGCCCCATTTTTTACCAACTTTGAAAATATTTCTAGATTTCACATCATAACATTTCTAATTAAAGATCTAACAAATTTTTTTTATGATAAAATAAAAATATCTAAATTAATAGGTCCTTGAATAGAATGAAAATAGTATATCTTTGGTCGAAAGAACTTTTTAAGATAGTAACAAGAACACTTTTATGAAAAATTATAATTTTATTTTTAAAATCATAAAAATCAAGTGAAAAACAACAAGATGACGCTTTTTTCATTTATTTTTTCAATAATAGTTTTTATTATTGTCATTTTATTTGTTATTATTCATCCAATCATTAAAATCCCCAGAATAAACAAAGAAATAAAAATTGATTATGGAATTGCACCTCTTATAGGCGTTCTAATTTTGATTTTTTCTTTTAATTTTCATCCTTCAGTGATTATCAATGGGATCTTGGGAACTTCCAACATCCAACCTTATGCAATTTTAATATTATTTATGTCACTTGCATATATTTGCATTTCAATTGATATGACGGGATTATTTTCGTACTTAGCACTACAAGCAGCAAAGAAATCGGGGGGTTCTGGAAAAAAATTGTTTTTATATTTTTTTTTCCTTAGTAGTGTTCTTACTATTTTCACCTCAAATGATATTGTAATTCTAACAATTACCCCGATCATTTGTTATTTTGCCAAGCATGCAAAAATTAATCCAATCCCTTTTTTAATTAGCCAATTTTTTGCAGCAAATATTTGGAGCATGATGTTATATATAGGAAATCCCACTAATATTATCGTTGCACAAGCATATGGATTATTATTTTTTGAATACACTATTTGGATGTTTATACCGACTTTAGTTGCAGGATTTTCTTGTTTTTTCTTGCTTTTTCAAGTATTTAAAAAAGATATTTCTAATAATATAATATTACCTGAAATAAATCCTAAAAAGGAATTAAAAGATAAAAACGGTGCAATTTTTGGAGTTGTAATCTTAGGTACTTGTTTATTCTTCTTAAGTATATCACCGTTATTAAAAGTAGATATGTGGTTGATTAGCGTAATTTTTGCTTTGATTATGTTTAATCGGGACATAATTAATCAAATGATTTTACAGAAGAGACAAAATAATAAAAATACAAAGCCAATAATTAGCAAATTTGAAACTATTAAAAGAATTTATGCACGAATGCCTTGGAAAATTGTACCTTTCATCTTAGGAATGTTTATTTTAGTGGAAATTCTTACTATTGTAGGTTGGACTTCTATTCTTTCTGAAAGTTTTTCACTCTTTGGGAATATAACGGGTTTTTTTCCATCCATCTTATTAATGGGATATAGTTCTGCATTTATTTCAAATTTAATGAATAATCAACCAATGACAATTTTTTTCACACGAATGCTACAAAATACAACAATCAAGAATGTATCAGTGCGGGACGGTATGATCTTTGCTCTAATAATGGGAAGTAATCTAGGTGCTAATTTTACCTTAATAGGAGCTCTTGCAGGAATTATGTGGTCAAAAATTACTGAGGATAAAGGTGTTAAAATATCATTTACTCAATTTGCACGATATGGTTTTCTTATTATGCCAATTGTTGTTTTTTTAAGTTGTTTCTCATTATTTTTAGAAATTATTTTCTTTCGTTAAAGATGATTTCTCTTTTTGTATAAATTGTTAGGTGAGAAGATCCTAAAAAGTCTTAAATTTAAATTACTTTTTAATAATTTGAATTAATAAGAAAAAAATTATGAATTAATAAAAAGAAAATAAATACTAATTTAAATAATAAATCAAACTTTGATAGACATTCACTTATAAACATCTTAAAATAAAATGAATAACTATTAAACAATAAATTTTATTTTTTGGATCTTTAAATTTCAGGTTCAGGATTGAAAATTAAATTCAAAAGAGAATGAAAAAAAATGCTCAAAGGAATTGTGATTTTTACCTTTAATGAAAAAAGGGGAATGCATATTGAAACAAAATTTCCCATAGAGTTTGATCTTGATCCTAGCATTTTAATGCGAATCTATACCGCACATGCTTATGATAAAAGTGTTAAATTCTTTTCTTTAAGTGTTGGTTCACTTAATATAGCTAGCACGTATACAGGATCTGAGATGGATTTATACATTTCTTTAATTCTAGATACAGAAGATGATCCTGATGATTATGAGGATATTTTAGATTATGCTGGAATTCAATTATTAAATAAATTATCAAAAGAACGATATTTGGACTTAATTCCGAGCATATTTTCAAGAATTGTATATCTCTATAAGAAAAAAAAACAAGATAAAGATTAAATTTAAAGTTATTACAATATTTAAAATAAATAATTGAAGATTAATTTAAAATGTAAAATTTTTTCATACTTTAAAGCATTTAAGAAAAGAAATTTGAAAAATATTAATTTTAATTAACAATTAAGTTTTTTACATCGCTTTAGACTCTTTTATTAATTAATTTGAATCTTAATCTTGTAATTGCTTCTTTAATTTCTGCACTTTTTTTTAATAATTCAACTCTTTGACTTTTATATTCAGATTCAGGAATTATATTTTTTTCAAAATTTGTTTTTAAAAGGTCTAATTTATTTTGAATGGAATCAAATAATCTTTCTAATCCATCAATTCCCTTCCTTATTGATTCGGATTCTTTTGATAATTCCAAATATTCTTGATTTATTAATTCCATTAATTCTTCTTCTAATTCAAGGTCATTTTGAGAGCTTTCGATAGAATTATTTGATGTTGTTATTAATTTTTCTTCTTCAATCATGTTCCATATCATTTTTGCTCGTTCAAAAAAATCTTGAGCTATTTTATCATCACCTAATTCTACAGAATATTTTGCAATAGATTCAAAATTTTTTGCTGCTTTCCTAAAATTACCTATCGTCAAAGCATTTTCAGCTTCTTGAATCAATTTATCTCTATCTAGCAATGGTTCTAACAAAGGAGAAACTAATTCAGATATTTCTAAAAGCTCAGCAATAATAGATAACATTTTAACTCGATTATTTGAGTCAACGGCAACCATTCCAAAAGCTTTTGGAATCTCAAGAAGATTTGCAATCTCTTCAGGACTTAATGCATTAGGTAAATCTTGTTTATTTGCTATCACAGCAAATTTTGCATTAGGAACTTCCTCTTTTATTAATGTTAAAAAGTATTTTGATTTATCAATATTTTTCAAAGTGCTATCTGTAATAAGTAAGACCGCATCAGAACCTTTGAGAAATTGTGGCCAAAGAAATGAAAATTGTTCTTGTCCAGCAAAATCCCATAAATAAAAATGCAATTTCCCAATTTTTATAGTTGATATTTCACCCGAAATAGTTGGTACATGTTCAGTTGGAATTTCATCTGCTCTTATTAATTTCGTTGTTGTTGTTTTTCCCACACCACTATAACCACAAATAGCAATTTTTGGGCGAAGTTCTCGGTGAATTGCATCTGTAATTGGAATAAAAGCTTTAAAATCATCCTTTGAATTAGAAGAAATTATTAATTCTTCTGGAAATAGATCAATAAACTCGTTTTTTGCTTTTTTTAACTGTGATTCGATTAAATCTTCCTTATCTGTCATATCAGTTATGAAAATAAAGATAAGATTTATCTTTTTATAAAAAATTAGAGATAATTTATATCGGTTAATGAAAGTTTGATGCATTTTATCTTCTTCATCAGCATCATACAACATACCTATCATAGATAATTGAGAAGCAAAATTATCCCAATTAAATCCAGAACTATATTCCATATTAAAAATAATTTGGGGTCCTCTTAAAATAATGATTTCTCTTAACATTTTCAGCTCTTATCTCTTTAATTATTTCATTTGTAAGATGTTTAATATGGAATTTGAATAAATATCTGTTTTTTAGAGGTAACCATCCTACCTACTCGCGGATATAATTGTTTTTTTAAATGGATTTGTAGGTAAAAGGTTTGTTTCGATAATATTATCCTAAGATAAGTTTTCGTTAAATTTAAAGCTTATTAGTTGCTCTTCTAAGATTTAATTTTAAATCTAACTTTCCTTGACCCATAATTTAGGAATTTAACGTTAATGCAATAAAACGATTAATAATTATTAAAAACGCTAAGAATTTATTATTCGGAGGTTAATAATTATTAAAAGAAATAACAAATTACATGATCTAAATTAAAAAATTAAAGAATAATGATAATTTAATCTTTGCTATAAAAGAAACTGGTAGATTTAATTGGAAGATGAAAATCAACAATGTAAGAATTGTCAAAATTTTGAAAAATCCTTAAGTATCTGTTCGATAACAAATTTAAAAGTTAATAAAGATGCAAAATTTAAATGCTTTAGTTTTATTTCAAAAATATCATATCCTGATCCAGTTCAAATCCCAAAAATACATGAAATGCAGTTTAATACATCAATTCCTTCAATTTCTTGGTTGGAGAGTGATGATAATACTCGAATATCAACAGGAATGGAATATAAAATTAAAGAAATTACATTATTTGATGTTGAAAAGTTAAAAAAATATTTAAAAAAAAGGTCAGGAATCATTGAGTTTAGTATAGATCAAAAAAAAGCATTTCAGATTTTTATTGATCAGTTTAAAGCTTTTGAGTTAAATGAAATTAAAGGAGACAATATTGATTATTATGCTATTTATTCAGGTTTTGCGCCAATTTTAAATAATAACATGGTTGCTGAATTATCCATACATGACTTCAAGGCATATCTCACAATTTGGACTAAAGAAATCTATCAATCATTCGGAATTTTAACCTTTTTAAAAAATTCATTAAAAATTTTATTTGATTCATCATCGAAATTTGAGGAGAAAACTGCAAAAATAAACCAAAAAATTCATGATATAAGTGCAATAAAAAACATATTAATTGAGATCTTTAATTCTTGTGAACAAGGGGGAAAAATTGAGGACATTTTAAGTCAATTGATAGAACTTAGAACAAAAATTATATATTCTTATCCTGAAATTGGTTTTATAAATGAAATTCAGAAGTGGATCAATGAGTTGGATGAGTATAATGAAAAACAGAAGAAATTAGTAGAAGAAAAAAGTATCATTCTTGAATATTATTTATTATTTTGGATTGTTGAATTAAATAAAATAGTTCGATATGATTATGAGACATATCGAGATATTTATTCAGAGACTCAAATTCAAGATTTACAAGGAATCATTGAAGATTTTTATTCACTTTTTAAACAAATTGAAACCAACTACTTCACAAGAATTATACAATATCTGATGGTTATTACGAAAGTCTCGGGAGTAACTATTTATTCCCACGATTTTTCTTCGAATATGATCGAACCAAATTTAATTAGTGGATTTTTGACTGCAATTAAAACATTTGGAATGCAAATATCCCAAGGAGATACATCTGTTACTAAATTAGAATATAAAGATTTTGAAATCATATTGGATGATCAAGAATCTATTACAGGTGCACTTATTTTAAAGGGACCACCAACTCAAAAAGTAATTAATAAATTGAGAGAATTTGTCAAAGAATTTTGTTCCGAATTTAATAAGGAACTCGAAGATTTTGATGGAGACATTTCTCTATTTGAACGAGCAATAAATTTAAAAGATAAAATATTCGGATAGACAAAATTTTTTTAAAAGAAAATAGGTTTAAAATTAATTTTTTTTATGAACTTGATTTTTTTTTTTGACTTCTACTGATCTTAAATTAGGTTTATTTTCAAGATTTTTAGATTTATTTAATTATTTAAAAAAGAAATAATGGAATCTTATTTTTCCTATTAATTACATTCGATTTTTTCTAATGTCTTATAATATTGCCTTTTAAAAATAATTTAACCATATAAAAGTATGAAATAATTATTTCGTTTAAAATTTCATATTTTAATTCTTTTTTGGTTTTTATGAAGATTCTGAATTATATTTAATTCTCTTTTTTGTAGTTAAATGTGATCTAAAGTATAAATTCATGCATTTTTTCAACATTTATTATGTTTTTTCACATGTACAAAATGTTATTTTTTTTGATTCTACGAAATTTTAAAAATTATGATCAATTTTACATTATAGCTCCATAATATTACAAAAAATAATCTAAAAATTTATTTAAGAGTTTTTCAAATGAAATTACTCCCTCTGATAATAAATATAATAAAGAAATTGAGAAAAATCAAAATTTGGTGTTATTATGAAACTATATAAGTTTAAAATATTTACTTTAATTTTTATTTCACTTGTTTTATTCGTCTCATTCATGCCATTTATACCAAATATCCCATATAATTCTAATGAAATTGCTAAAGATAATGGCGATAAATTACCAAATGATGATTTTTTTATTATACCAGCTGGAGCAGGGAGTGAAATTATGGATCCATATACAGGTTCTGGAGGATCTGGAATTACTATTATGGAGCAGGGTATTCAATCTAATTCAAGAATTAATATACAAGCAAATTCTACTGATAATTTAAGTATTACCGTAAATAATCAAAATTGGGATGGAACTTCAGTCAATGCAACAATTAATTCGCTTCAGGAAACCGGTCAATGGATTCAAAATGAAAATTTTGATGGAGATTCGAATTGGATAGAGCATAATGAAGTTCAAGGAGTCCATGTTGGTGATGATTTTGTAAATGAACATAATAGTACGATGTCTCATACGGCTGATGGAACTGGTTCAAGAGAAATAGTTTTGATCGGAGAATCTGGAGAATTATCAAATGATATTCGTATTGATCAAAGAAATGGAGAAATTAACCAATATAGTGGCACTAGTTGGTTTCCAGATTTTTATAATTGGACAGAGACCGTTGAAGGAATTGATCAATTTGCTTATGAAGATGCAATGTATGTAAATGAATATACTAAAGGAAATACATCAGTTGGATCAGCATCCATTTCACAATCTATCGATTTATATCAAGGCGTTAATCCTCTAGATTATGAAATTGATTATGTAGAAATTGATTATTCAATGAGATTATATGCATGGCGTCTGAGTCCAGGTGGAACTTATGCAAGTGAAATTAGAGGTATGATACATTTTGGTTCAGCATCGCCAGGAACTCTTCGCTTTTTTAAAAAAGCGATTGCTAACTTCTCAGTTGAATTAGATGATACGGGTATGTTAAATGACACTATTTATATTGAGGGAACAGAAATTGATGGACTTCCAGAGGCTTATGTTAGTGGTGGATTTGAAATTATTGCAGGTGCAGGAGGTCCACAGCAAACAAGACAAATGGGATGGCTTTATAAATTAACTTGTAGAATATATTATAAATTAAGAATTGAAACGAATGCGATTTTAGCTTTAAACCAAACTTCAGAATTTAGTTCAGGTTTTCAAGGTAGAGATATAACAGATGCATTTTTTTCAGTTTATTATAGAGGGGATCGCCTCTCTGGTGCAACAACTTATTATCCATACATTCAATTTTTTGATGAAAATTCACAAAATCCTTCCCAAAAAATGTATTTAAGATATGCTAGTCAGACAGTCTCTTTAGATTCATCTATTGTAAATGATGGTTTAAATTGGTATAAATTGGAAGCACACTCAAGCGATATAAAAGCATGGTTTAATGCACGTTCTGAATCTAGTGAAAATGGGCCGTTTGTATTTAGAATAGGACTTTCATTAGAAACTACAGATATTTCGTTAGATTCAAATTATACTTACTATTTTGATGATTTAAACTTGACTCTGGTGGCTGATTTAGATCCGGGTGATGCTGCAATTAATTTGAAATTGCTTGATCATTCTAACGGATTGACCGCAGATTTTATGAATGGCACATTTGGAACGGGTACGTTAGTTAATCCTATCCTGTCAACATATTCTAGTGGAAATACTTTTGATTTTGGATTTAATACTTCTATTGAAGTTTTTGATGTTTCTTTAAACGCTGAAATTATGATGAATGTTAATAAATTATATCTTGCTTCTTACAATTTTACTGCACCTTCCCTAGTAGATTCATCAAAAGTCGGTTGGTGGGTTGATCATACTGTAACTTCAACTGATTTAAATGATATTTCAGATTATCAATTTAATATAACAACACCAGAGGATTGGGAACCTATTAAAGTTTTAAGGCCAGCAATAATTCCAGAAACATATCAACTTAAAAATATTACTAATAATATTTATGTAGAATATTCAGGTTTATCAAACAGCACGGTTCAATTTTATGAATCATTTTCTGATGGTAAGAATGGAACATGGTCAATATTTTATCATTCACCAAATTATGTTGACACGGTTAATCCATCCCAATTGATTTATTATCTGGGTGATTTGACTCATTTTGATATTAATTTAACTTTGAATTTAAATGGAAGATATATGGTAAAAACATGGCGCATTCAAGATAGTAATGATGAGGCAGTATTAGAATCCTTAAACAATCAAACTGGAACAAATTCAGGCAATTTTTCTCTTGAATGGACCATACCAAACACCACTATATTGAATTATATTGGAAAATTCAGAATTGATACAACCTGGAATAACTCAGATACAGGATTTCCTCTATCAAAAGTTGGATGTAATAACCAGACAGTTTTATTTTACGCACATTCTCAAGCAGATACCGATTTTTACGCTATTGATAGTAGTTTAGTTCTTCCAGGAGACATTTATCTTCAACCTCAATTTCTGAAATTCATAGCGAATTGGAGTACTGCATTAACGGATGAGGATCAAAAAATTAGTGAGGGAACCATGTACTTAAATTACACAACACCTGCTAATAATGCTGCAAATTATACGTTATTTAATGAATATGGCACAGGAAATTATTCAATTGACTTTAGCACGCTTAATTTAAAAAATGGAACTCAAGAAGTACAATTAATTTTACAGAAAAAATATTTTGAGACAATTATTGTTACACATCAAATAACACAAGCCATTGATATGGTTTGTGATGTTCTAGCTCCTTTAGATGTCCGTCAAGGAGCTCGATTTACTGAATTATTTTATAAAGATGACTATAATATTTCACTGAGATTAAGAAATGTCTATGAAAATCTTGCACCGTATACTAATTCTAGTGGAAAATTAAAGATCATTATCAGGGATTATAATAATCCCGAATTTTTGATGTATTTCAATAAAAATCCTTCTGATGCTACAGGTAATAATTATTACGTGACCATCCCTGCTACTTATGCACAATCACAGGGAAGAGATTATCTTTATTTTAATGTTACAATTTATTTTAACGAACAAATTCTCTTTGAAACAATTCAATTTAATGTTACGATTAAAGTAACATGGGAAGATACTTTAATTTGGTATGCTGAGACTCCAGTCATTCCATTCAAAGAAAATACTTCAATAGTGATTTTTGCTGAAAATTTAACGGATACTGGAGAATATACATCAGGTCCATTAGAAGGAGCAACAATCTATATTCAAAATGTAACAAATCCATTCAATCCTATTAATGTACTTGATTTTAATTGTATTGAAAATCCTATAGGTACATACAATATTACAATAAATACATCAAATTCTACTCGATGGCCGGTAGGCTTATATCAAATTAAAGTATTTGTGAATAAATCATATCATTATAATCATTCTTTAACCATTCCTTTGAATATTAGAAATGTGACAACCTCTCTTACATATACACCTCCAGGAATTCTTCCTTGGACAGATCAAATTAATGCCACAATGACGTTAACGTTTCAAGATTTAGATCGTGGAATTGGAATTCCTGGTGCTGATATTTATCTGACTGAAGTCACCAATAATCCAGGAGATATATTTGTATTTAATCAAAATTGGACATATACAGATAATGGAGACGGTACATATTTAGTTGAAATTGAAATGGATAACATGACTCTTGATGAAATATATTCATTTGATTTTGAAGCTTCTTTAGCTTCATATAAGACAGCAAGTATAAAAAATGTTAATTTAACTGCAAGATCTACTTATGCAGATCTAGATATCGAAGGTAGTTTAAGTAAATTAATTGTTCTTGGACAATATAACATTACAATGGAATATTGGGATATTGAAAACACTTTAAAGATCTCTAATTTGACGGGTAGCGCACCTGTCTTTATTAATTATACTTGTTACAGCAAATATCCTGGTTTTACTGATTGGGTATATAATTCAACTTTACAATTAAATTCAAGAATTTATCAAGATTCAGTAAGTGGTATAAATAATACATGGAGATTGAATATTAACACAACAGGGTTCAATACAAGTTTAATTTATTTGATAGCAATAAACGCAAGTAAACAGAATTACCAAACTTCATTTGAAAATGTTACTATTTCATTAAGAAAATCAGATTCTAGAATAGGAGCAACTACTCCTTTTCCAACAGTATTTAATGATAGCGTTGAATTTTATGTTTCTTATACAGATGAATCAGGGAACTCACAATTTGGTCCAGCAACTAATATTTATTTATATTGGTGGAATAGTTCAAGCATGTGGGAGCCAGTTTCTGAAGGAACAGGAAGTTGGGTACAAGAATATGGAAATAGCATTCCAGATTTATCAAATGGAAATGAAGTTAAAATAACTTTTAATACTAGCGTCATTCCTTTACCAGATATCGATATAGGTTATCACAGGATTAACATTACAATTGAAGATACCAGTGGAACTTATGCCACGCAATCTATCGAAGTTAGAATATTTATTCGTCCAATAGATACTCAAATCTTATATACACCACCTTCTATTGTTCAAATTGGAGCAAACACGACTTTAATATTGTTTTATCAAGATACTGCTCATAATGTTAAAATTAATGAAACTTTGTGGAATCAACTCAACATTTCTGTTGATCTAGATAATAATGTTGGGAATGGGTTCGAAACAGGCTATTATTCAGTTATGAATGATTTTTCTAGTGGTAATTATCTAATTAAAATAAATACTTCTCATTGGAATAGTGCGGGAACTTATCCAATTCAGGTTTTTGTAAACTGGAGTGGGACACCTTATTATAAAAACAATACTTTATCATTTAATTTAATAATTAGGAATATTTCAACAGAAATTCTTTATGAACCACCAGGGCAGATTGCATGGGGTCATAACATAACCTCACTAAAAATTCAATATCATGATACAGATGACAATACTTATCCGGATATAAAAACCGCTGATACGACAGTTTATTTAAATAATGTTGTATTTCCAAATAGTTCAATTACTTATGAAGCAACCACTAATTCATATTACTTAAATAACATCGATACTGATACCTGGACAATTGGTACTCATGATTTGAATATCACTGTTGTAAAAACAAATTATGAACCTACTGAACGAATTATCCCAATTACAATTAGAAGACATAATACAGAATTGCTATATACACCACCGGGTCAAGTTCCATGGGGGAAAAACGTTTCCTTAACAATTCAATATCATGATATTGATGATGATGAATATCCAGAAATGACAATGAATAGTACTAGCACGCTAGTAATGAATTTTACATATAACAATGCCATCAGACAACCTGATGGTTCATATATCATCAATCAGGTTTCAACCTATTCTCTTTCATTGGGAACCTATGTGATCAAAGTTACTGTTACTAATAATTCTGAAGATTATGATAATGCAACAGCTTATATTTCTGTTACAATAAGAAATATTTCCACGTTTTTAACTTATGAACCACCAGGTATTACACCATATAGCGCTACAGAAAATGCAACCTTTACAATTACTTATGAAGATGAATTTGGTTCAGGGATTGATGCAGCGACCATTAATCTCACCCTAAAATATATTGATGGAGGTTCACCCGGAAGTTTGCATTTTATATATAATAATAATTGGACTTATTCAAATATATCAACAGGTACTTATAAAATTTCAATAACTATGGAAAATTTATCAACCAATCTAATTTATACATTTCAAATTAACGTGAGTAAAACCAATTATGTTTCTAGATCAATTTCAAAACTTAATCTAACACTTCGAGATACTTTTACTCGATTGAGATCTCCATATGCACCAAGTTCGATTCTGCCTGAAGGATTGGTAAATATAACTATTTATTATGAAGATAGAGAAGCAAGTGTTGGAATTTCTAATGAAACTAGTGAGACTTACCATGTAAACATGGATTGGTCCTGGGACCATACCTCAATGCAAGATAATTCTACTTTTTATCAAGTTGGTTCAGGCATTAATACATATTGGGTAATTCAAATCAATACTTCTACATTTATTTCTACTTTTGGTTCCAATCAAATTTATAATCTAAGCATTAATGCATCTAAACAGTATTATGAATCGCAAGAGCTGCGAGTTTCTGTGAAGCTGTCTTTGAATATCCCCATACTCGGTTTGTTACCTCCAGAAAGCACTGTTTGGGGAGAAAATGTCACCTTTAACATTACTTACACGACTATTGATGGGCAATATATTTCAAACGCAAATGTTACGGTCGATTGGCCTTCTTCACACTATTCAGTTTACGATTATGAAGATGGGAATTATAAGATCACCATCAATACTTCGGGTAAGCCAGTGCCTAATCCCGCAATTGGATACTATCTTACTGAAGTAAATGTTACTCATCCTTCATATGACCTTGTATCACAAACATTTTACTTCAGAATTAGACCTATTGATACCCAAATCTTGTACGAAGCACCTGCAATCACTCCAATTAGTGAAAATGTAACATTTGCCCTAACTTATAAGGATACATTCCACTCAGTTAATATTTATGCTCCAGAGGATATTTCTATTAGTATCAACATCTCATCTACGCATTTTAGTTGGGTAGGAAACCCAGGAGATGAAACTTATGAATTATCAATTGATACTGATTATTGGGATCAAGCAGGTACCTATACAATAGAGATAAAAGTTAATTGGACGGGAACAGATCCAATTAATAAATATCAAAATAAATCAATGATAATAAATATAAACGTAAGAGATAGACAAGCTCAATTAAGCTACGATCCTATCGGTACCGTACCATTAGGACAGAACATTTCTTTGGTGATTCAATATAAAGATTTAGATCTAAATTCTTATCCAATTTTGTTTTCAAATAATATAACTATAAATCAATCACAAACTAAATTTGGCGATTTAACTGGACCTATTAATAATAAATACACTATAACGGAGATTGATGTTAGTAGATTAGGTGAGGGTAACTGTTATCTCAATATTTCGATTGAGTTAGAAAATTATACAACAGTTTATGCTTGGATTTCTTTCAATATTAGAAATCATTCTGCGGAGCTAAGTTATATTCCAATTGGTATCATACCTTGGGGTCAAAATATTTCATTAACTATTCAATTTTATGATTTAGATAACAATTCCTATCCTACTTTAAGTGCAGAAAATATTAGGATAAATAATACTAATATTAATTTTGGTGGATTAATAGGCCCAGATGATAATAAATACACAATAACAGATATTGACGTCCAAGGATTACCATTAGGAAGTTATTATTTCGAAATAATCATTGAATTAGCAAACTATACAATTGTTTCGAAGAATATTTCTTTTACTATACGAGCTCATCTTACAGAATTTACCTATGAACCAGTTGGCACGACTCATTCGGGAAGCAATATCTCCTTAATTATCCAATTATTAGATTTAGATAATAATTCTTTTCCTACTTTGAGTGAAAGTAATATCGATATAAATAGTTCATTAATAAACTTTGAATCTTTAACAGGTCCTATAAATAATAAATATACAATAACCGAAATCAAACTTGACCATTTGGAGGAAGGTACTTATTATTTATACGTGACTATCCAAATCACGAATTATACAAATAGTTCCCGCTTGATTACAGTTACAATACGAGATCATGCCCCCGAATTGACCTATGAACCGATTGGAAGCATTCCTGTTGGAGAAAATACTTCACTTGTCATCCAATATTTTGATCTTGATAATAATACTTATCCAACACTTTTCATAAGTGATATAAGAATAAATGATACTGATATAAGTTTTGGGGAATTGACAGGTCCAATATCCAATAAATATACTATTACTGATATTGATATTGCTAATTTAAATATTGGAAAGCATTATCTTAATATATCAATAGTAAAAGAGAATTACACGACCATTTGGAAAATAATATCAATAACTATTAGGGCTCATTCAGCTGAATTAACTTATGATCCCATTGGTAGTGTTATTATTTCTAGTAATTTTTCATTAGTTATTCAATTTTATGACATAGATAATGGAAGTTATCCAATTTTAAATTCCGATAATATTAAAATTAATACAAGTCTAATTGGATTTACAGGTATTTCAGGTCCAATAAATAATGAATACACCATAATGGATATTGATGTGGATAACTTAGCTGTTGGAAATCATTATATTAATTTATCAGTGGAAGTACCCAATTATACAATAGTCTTACGTTCTATTCCATTCACTATCCGGAAACATTATGCAGAATTAACATATGAACCTATCGGAGCCATTTCTTGGGGAAAAAATATTTCACTTGTAATTCAATTCTATGATTTAGATAATGAATCTTATCCAACTTTAGTTTCTGGTAATGTAAAAATAAATGATTCTTCAATTAATTTTGAAAGTTTAACAGGTCCAGTGTCCAATAAATACACGATTGATAATATAGGTGTGGATTATCTTCCAATTGGTAGTCATTTATTAAATTTAACTATTGAAATCATAGATTATTCAGCTATAATAAGAATGATTCCATTGACAATAAGAGCTCATTTAATAGAATTAAGTTATGAACCAGTTGGAAACATACCATGGGGACATAATGTAACATCTTTAAGAATTCAATATTATGATATAGATAATAATTCATACCCAAATATCACTGCTCTCGATACAGTAGTTTATATTGATAACATTATATTCACAAATATAGAATACGATCAGCCAAATCAAACTTATATATTAAATGACATTGATACGGATAGCTGGGATATTGGATTAAATAGCCTGAATATAACAATAATTAAACAAGATTACGATGATGCAGAAAGAATTTTTAATATAAATATAAGGAAACACACAACAGAATTATTATATACGCCACCGGGTCAAGTCGCTTGGGGCAGTAAGCATAATTTAACGATTAAATTCCACGATATAGATGATAATAGCTATCCTGAAATGGATTTAAATAATACTTTTGTTTTATTTATGAATTTCTCATATTTATATGCATATAGACAACCAGATAATTCATATTTAATAACCAATTTATCATCTGAAACCTTACCGATAGGTAATTACGTCAATGATGTTTTCATTACTAATTACTCGCATTTATATGATACTGCTCACGCTGCAATTCCTATTACTATCAGGAATGTTTCAACTTACCTTACATATGAGCCTGCAGGCATTACACCTTATAGTTCCACAGAAAATGCAACTTTTATAATCAATTATGAAGATGAATTTGGCTTGGGAATCGTTAATGCAACAGTTAATCTTGAATTAAAATATATTGGAGGAGTATCACCAGGAAGTACGAACTTTATATATAATGAGAACTGGACTTATTCATCTCTTGGAAATGGAGAATATCGTATCCAGGTTGCAATGGAGAATCTTAGCACCAATTTAATTTATACTTTTCAAGTGAATGCCAGCAAAGCCAATTATATTGCTAGAACTCTTTCAAAAGTTAACATCACTTTAAGAGATACTTATACCCGTTTAAGATCACCTCAAGCTCCAAATTCTATTCTGCCAGAAGGAGTTGTTAATATAACCATTTATTATGAAGATAGAGAAGCAGGTGTCGGTATTTCTAATGAAACTGGTGAGTTGTACCATGTAGCAATGGATTGGTCTTGGGATCATACATCCATGCAAGAGAATTCTACTTTTTATCAAGTTGGTTCAGGTTCAAACACCTATTGGATCATTCAAATAAATACAAGTACGTTCATTTCCACTTTTGGTTCTAACCAAATTTATAATTTGACTATTAATGCATCTAAGCAATATTATGAATGGCAACAATTAAACATCTCCATAAAACTTTCCTTAAATATTCCAATTCTTGGTTTGTTACCGCCAGAAAGTACTGTTTGGGGAGAGAACGTCACATTTAACATTACTTATACAACAATTGATGGACAATACATTCCAAGTGCAAATGTAACCATAGATTGGCCAGATTCGCATTATTCAGTTTATGATTATGGTAATGGTAATTATAACATAACTATTAATACAACAGGAAAACCAGTACCTAATCCAAAAATTGGATATTACATCACAGAATTAAATATTACTCATCCTTCCTATGACCTTATTTCACAATCATTTTATTTTAGAATAAGACCTATAGATACTCAAATCTTATATGAAGCTCCAGCAATCACTCCAATAAGTAAAAATGTTACTTTTGCCCTGACTTACAGAGATACTTTTCATTCCGTTGATGTGTATGTTCCTGAAAATATCGACTTAACGGTTAACATATCTTCAATGTATTATAGTTGGGTAGGAAATGTAATTGATGAAACTTACATATTATCTATTGATACCGATTATTGGAATCAAGCTGGAACCTATCCTATAATGATAAGCATTAATTGGACTGGTAGCGATCCCTTAAATAAATATCAGAATCAAACAATCATCTTAAATATTAATGTACGAGATCGGATAGCAGAATTAAGTTATGATCCAATAGGGAGCATCCCATGGGGAGAAAATACATCTTTAACTTTTTCATTTTTGGATTTAGACCTTGGAACTTACGTAACAACATTATCTTCTGATAATATCACGGTAAGAATGAATGGATCATTACTAAATTTTGGAGGATTTTCTGGACCTGTTACAAATAAATTTACAATTACAGATATTGACGTTGCCAATAACCTTTCTATAGGATTATATGTTCTCAATTTAACTATAGAATTAACAAATTATTCTTTAGCGACTCGTAATATTACATTTACTATTAGAGCACATTCTGCAGAATTGGATTACGAACCCCTTGGAAGTGTAGCTTTTAGTGAAAATACCACACTTATATTAAGATTCAGAGACGTTGATTCTCTAGTATATCCAGATATAAATCTTGGATTAAATTTATCAATGGTAAATAATGAAACGGGGCAAACTATCAGTTATGGTTCTATTACTTCGATAGGCGATATTTCTTTTAGATACTTTGAAATAAATGATTTAAACATCTCAGGCTTGGATATTGGCTCATATATCTTAAATATAACCGTATTTAATTCCAGTTATGATAAAAGAACAAGATACATCCCACTTACTATTCGAGAACGCTATACTTCTTTAGCCATAAATCTTCCAGCGGGTATAATTGCCTATGGTAATATAGCTAAAATTGAAATTCAATGGTCTGATGATGATATTGAAAGTGGTGATAAAGGATTAAATGTTACGTACGGTAATTTCAACATTAGTTTGATATATGAAGGTGAAAATTGGTTAGAATATTTCCCCGGTCCGGGATCAAATCCGTATAATACCACAGCATGGTGGGAATATGGCTCAAGTCAAGGAATTTATGTTCTCTATATAAATACAAGTTGGCTTGATGGTATTAATGATAATTTCCTTTTTAAAATTAATATAAATCATTCTAGTGGAAATTACGAAAATAGTTCAATTAATACCAATGTTGGGACGAGATACCGAAGTACTTATTTAACTGTTGATAATTATCAATCACCAGTTTATGGAGAGAATTTAACCATTTATCTTCGATATTATGACATGGATAATGTTTCTGGTACACTTAATTTTGAAGAAGAAATTTCTGGGGCCATGATAAATTATACAGATAGCGGAATATATGATTATACATCAACGATAAATCCATATTACAAGGTTGTAATCAATACATCAGAATTCATAACAAGTCAAAGAAATGAAATTCATGTTCTTAATTTAACGGTATTTTGGCCTAGTGAAACCAAACCGTTTTACTCAAACCAATCAATCAGTATTAATATTATTTGTAGGGAAATCGATACATATCATAAAACTTATTTTAACGATACGTTAACAGAATCATTTTCTGGTTGGTCTTGGGGTACTGACATAAATATCACTTTGGAATATTATTATGCCTTTTATTCATCATTTTATAATTTATCAAACTCCTATATAGATTTAGAAGCACCAGGAGTATATTCTGATCTCTTTAGTAATATGACATTATGGGGATTGAAAATGGATGGTACTTGGGAAAATATTACTTTATCTAAGCAATCTGAAACAGGAATATTTAGAGTTGAGCTAAATGGTTCAGTTCCAGAAAATAATCAACCATATGTCTTTAATGTATCATTATATCAATCAACGAGTTCTGATGAGATGTTCCGTAATCAAACCTTTAGTTTTGTCATTACTTTCACCAAGGCATTTACTGCAATTTCCATTACATTTGATCCTGATGTATATATTCCTTGGGGAACAAATATGACCTTAAGAGTTTATTATTTCAATGTTGAAACTGGTGCAGGGGTAAATGATCCTAATGCAGAGGTCACGTGGGAAATTACTTCCATTCAAGGTAATTCAAGTTATGTAGATATTGGAAGTATTCCAATCAATGTTATAAAGGTTGGAGGAGGATATTGGAACGTTACAATGAATACCACTTGGACAGATACATATGGAGGGTCTTGGATAGGTACTCCAAAAATATATTTCAGAATTGCTGGTACAGCTGTTAATGTTGCAAATTCGTGGCAAGATACATCAGTTTATATAAGAGAAATAAGAACAAGATTGGATTATATTATAGGCTCTTCATTAGTTTATACAGATGAGCAAGATATCTTATATTTTAACGCTACCTATTATTTATTTGATGTCGATTCAGGACAACCCATAGAAGATTATGGTAATCCAACTGGAAGATATGCTAATTTGACTTTCTGGTATTGGGATAATGTCAATGATCTATACAACAATACAAATTGGGGAACATGGAATACTACTCATTGGTATGGACAGTTTAATGTCACTAATCTTGGAGGAGGTTACTATAAATTCAACTTTTCATTCGTCAGAAATATGACTACCAATGGACCATATCAAATGAAAATAAAAGTGAATGGAACACATTTAAGTGGTCCGACTTTAGATCAGGAATATGCAATTAATTTCAATTATTGGGTTACATTAAGAATAAAGTATCACCATACGAATATTACATTAGAAAAAGACTCAATGCCACAAGTAAATGAATGGATTTATGAAACTTGGAATGAAACCAATACTAAAGCACCAAATAATGTTACATATGGAGAGAAGTTGAATATTACACTATTCTGGTACGATTTAGATCAAGCTGCAACATATATTAACCAAACTGGAATTGAATTTGGAGCGTTTAACGTTACCGCAACAATCGAAGTAGTATGGGGGATTTCAGAAGCCCATATTATTGGTGCATATCAGATGTACAACATGTACATAACCACAAATAATGACACATATAAAGGAATATATGTTGTTGAATTTGATACAGGTTATTTCGCAAGATATTACGAACTTGCTGATATAGTAAATGGAGGACCCTGGGGAGATGGTACATATAACTTAACCATAAGATTTTGGTTATTAGGAGCCTCATTTGATCCAGAATATCAGCTGGCAATTATTAAAGTGCCAGTTAAAATTTTACCCGTTCAAACTATTTTATCACCTATAGCATATACAGATTTTGGTGGTAATCCACTTCCAATAACAAATAATGGAACAATAGTTCCTTTTGGGACAACAGGTTCAACAGAATTATTTTATACGACTTGGCTTAGTTTTAATGAAAGCCTTAACTCAATTGAAATACCAACAAGTTCTGTCTTTTCATCCATGGTTTCTGTTTATTTTGAAAATTATACTAATGGTTCACCAGATAGTACGCTGGTAACATGGGAACCAATTATCTTTGATAGAATACCATCTTTTCAAGTACGAATCTTTACAGGTACAGAATGGATAATTAATGATGATTGGATACCATTTAATGCTAGTGGACATAAAGAGGTTAATATCACCATAGTATTTTCAAAACCTAATTATGAAAATGCTTCTGTGACTATGTTAGTTGTATTCAGGAAACATGGTACAACGATCCAATACTTCCAAACTTTAGATGATATTTTACCATCCCAATTTAATGGAATAGAAGTAAAATATCGATATAATGCAACTATTTATTTTAGATATTATGATTATGATTATGATGAATCTAAGACAAGTAGTGAAGATTATATTCGCTGGGGAATCGTTTCGTCAAATTGGACATTTGATTGGGGTATCATTCAAGAGATTCCGGAGAAACGTGGTTGGTATAGAATTGTTCTTGATGCAAATACTGCATTTAATATTGGCGAGTATTGGTTTACCATCAATATATCAGATTCTAGAGGTTTTCGTGAAAATGCATCCGTAATTTGGAATGTAACGATTTTACAAGCTTCAACTGACTTTAATATCACAGCTATTAGTTCGCAAGTACAACAATTTTTTGAAAGCATTTCAATAAACGTCTATTATGCTGATGAATTTGGACAACCCATTACGGACGCAACACTTACATATATTGTATATTCAAATGGTCAATTAATTACATCTGGGATCTTAACAGGAGGTACAAATGGTATTTATTCTGCACAAATTTCAACAAGTGCTATATCAGTAATGCCTTTTCAAGTATTAAGTCTTATAATTGTGATCAACGCAACTCCAAGTTCAGGAAATTTCGCAGGACATCAAGAGGCAGTAACGGTGAATATTGTATCAATTTTCTTAAATCCACTTGCTATAGTTTTAGAAATAGTTGCTGCAGGAATAATCGGATTTTTTGGATATAAACAAATAAAATGGGCACGTACACCCTACGAAGTAAAGCAAATAATAAGAACTAGAAAGAAAGTAAATAAAGGTAAGGAATTAAAGGACTTAAAAATTGTAAAGGACAGAAAAGAATTATTTAAAGAAGAATTCGTTGGTGAATGGAATTATATTAGTTTGAAAGCTCCCTCGATGGTGCCTCCCGAGGTCATTGCCTTTGCAGATGAATTATCCCGTATAAAAAGAACAAGAGTTACTGCAACTGAAGCAAATGAAATGATAAATAAATTAAAAACAATGACATTAGAAGAAGCTGAAAGTTATTTGGAACATCAACTTATGGTACCGCCAGAAGCAAGAAAAAATCTTTTAAGAGCTGGCAAAATAATTGACGTTAAAAATCTAGAAATCGTAAAGTTGACGGAGTTAATATCAAATTTAAAGGATACCCCCTATACTTATGAATATTGTGAAGAATTGCATTCTAAATTAATAAAAATGAGTCCAGAAGCTGCTTCAGATTATTTATGGAAGAGTTTATTACTCTCAAGAGTTGATCGAATATCTGTTTTACAAACAATTGGAATGCCCGTTGCTAAACTAAAGAAGAAATTGAAGAACAAATTAGAGAGTTTATCAGAAAAAGAAATCAAAAAGGAATTGAAAAAACTATCGTATTTAACAGTAACAGAAAAGGAAAGAGAATGCGACAAAATATTAAAGATGGAACCTAAAAAGCAAAGAAAATATTTGGAAGAATTAAATAAAACACTTGACGAAAAACATGAGAAGAAAAGAAAAGCGAAAGAAGAGGATAAAGGTCTAACTAGAGAAGAAATAGAAAAGGAGTTAAAAGATTTTAATATTTATACTGATGCAGAAATAAAAATGATGGCAGAGTCAATAATGTTCTTAGGACCAGAGGAAAGAAGAAATACATTAGAATCAATGAAAATCGGAATTACTGAACAAGAAGAAAAAGTTCCTAAAGACGAAATCCAGGTTAAATCAGGCGAAATTGTAGAGGAAAAAGATCAAGAGAGTATATCGAGAGAAAAAATAATACTAGATCCATCTATAATTGAAAATTTCTTAACAATTGTCTCTAAAAGTACCAATGTCGAAGATTTATTAAAAATTATTAGCGTGTTAAAAAGTACTAGCCCAAGATCAGAATCAATAATGGTTAAAGAATTAAAATATTTGATCACGAATGACGAAAATATTACGGAGGTACTTAATCATACTCTAATTCACGTTGAAGCAATGACAAAATTAACTAAAGAAGAGCTCATTACTCATTTAAATGAAAGAATTGATGAATTAGAACTAAAAGATAAAGAATCTGTTGTTGAAGAAGAGGAAGAAAAGCCCAGCATCGAAGAAGAAAAAGAAGGTTTAGAGAAATTAAATCAAGATGAACAAGATGAGGATGAATAGATATGTTATATGGAATTGCAATTCTTAAATGGGATAAAAAATATGGTCTTAAGATTGAAGAAAAATATCCTGAAACTATAGAAATTGATGAAACAATTATAAAGCAAGTCTATACAAATCACGAATTTGAAGAAGAGGCAGGTTTTCTTTCTATTTCAATACAAGAATTAAATATCGCAAGTTTCTATACGGGATCACCTGTAGATTTATATTTAATTGCAATTTTATCTCTTGATGAAATACCTGAAGATTATGAAGAAATTCTCTCTAACACGATGCGATTAATAATATCAAATCTGCGAGGAAGAAAATATATAGAAGAATTACCAATTTATTTCAATAATATCGGAGCTTTTCCCAAAATGACCAAAGAGCAAAGATTGGCTTTGATACTTTTAGATCCGCTTAAAAAGATAGTACTTGATCGATTAATTGAAGATGGTATGGTTTCAAAATCTGAATTGAATTCTTGGTTAAAAGACAGATTTGGAACAGAAAATGTTAATTTAGATCCAATAATAAATAGTTTGCTCCGAAATAAAATTTTACATGAAGAAACAATAGAAAACATGACTTCATCCTCTATTTTTTTGGTCGGAGATATTTTCGTTTCTAGAATCCCCCCAAAATCATCATTAATGTTTGTGAAAGGTATGGTATCACTTGACCCGAAGATTACGAAAAACTATTCAAATGACATTCAAATGTTTTTTCAAAAATATAATCCAGATCCACAAGATCAAGAACTAATTCTAAGAATATTAACAGATATGGATTGTTATAATATCATTTCAAGATTAAGAACGGCACCACTAATTCAAGATTCAATAGCATATAAAAATTTAGAAGGTAAAATGAAGGATTTCAATGAAATCTTAAAAAAACTTTGGGAAGCACAGATCATCTCAGTCATAAAAAATAAAAATGGAATTGAACATTTATTTCTTCGGACAGACATAGCAGTTAGACATATTTTTCCTCTATATCTCCTAAACAAAATCCGAGCATTATACCATGAAGGCAGTAAATCAGAAAATATCATTACTAGATATCTTAGAATCTTGCAAGATCGATTTTATGATCATAAAAAAGAATCAAAATAATTTTTAATTTTTTTTTTCAAATAATTATTAATTTAATTTTTATTGCTAATTAAATTAAAATTAAGGATTATTGAAAATTATACAATTATTTTTACGAATATATTTGAGAAATTATCATATTAGTTTTAAAAAAGAAAAAAAAGAAATGAATTTTAATCAATTAATTCATTAAGAACTTCTAATAGATCTAATACCTTACCTTTATATTTACCACCGACTGCTGCACCGTCAGGACTTCCATCCTTCCCTTCTCTAGCAACTTGACCCATATTTAATTCACAAAAAGGGCACATGGTCATTACGATGTCTGCACCTGTGGCTTCAGCTTCCATTAAGCGTTCATTTGCTGCATCCCATGCGAAGTCAGGATATCCTGCCTTAACACCGCCTCCTGCACCACAACACAAAGAATTTTCCCCGATACGATACATCTCCTTAAGCTCTAATCCAGGAATGGCATGCATGATAGCACGAGGCATCTCAATCCATCGTTGTCGTTCAAATTGGTTTGGCACATATGTACGCCACATGTTATTGTCACCTTCTCCATCGCAAGCTTCTATACAATCATCTTTAATAGCATGGCAATAATGTCTTATAATATGACATGGATCATGCCATGTTACTGTTCCTTTATCCCATTTCTTCTCAATTTTCAATTTATTTTGATGTAATTCAGGGGGGAATTTTTCACCACGTTTGGAATATTTAGGACAAAAATCATTTGCACAATGTTCAGATCCAAGTTTATTGAATTTTCCACATGCAGGGCAGTGTATTGTCATTAAATCTGCAAGGTACTCAACCACATGCATGGCATTGTATTTGACTTCTTGATTTCCAAATTTAGGATAATCAATTTTGAAAGTTCTGACACATCCTGCGCAGCTGAAAAGAACAGTTTCAAATTTATTATAGGTTTCAATATTTGTATTACACACTTTTTTTGCGACATCCCATTGTCCTGTTCTAAAAATAGGACTACCACAACAAACTTCATCTGTAAGTATGGTAAATTCAGGCATTAATCCTTTTTTCTGTAATTTATAAAGAATTTCAATAGTTGCTTTAGCCATGTCATTCATTCTATAACTTGCAGTACATCCAACGAAATAAGCTATTTTCGCATTTGGATTGTTTATGAGTGATTTATCAGGAACCCATTTGGTTCTATCAACATGTTGTTCATTATAAGGATTATTTAATGCATCAATTAATTTTTTCATTCCTTCATGCTTTGGATGCATGAGAGTGCCTTCTTCATATAGGCACGCACGTAATGCTTCGTTAATATCAACGGTAGGTAAGTTATTTTCGCATTGAATAGAACAATTACCACATGTTGGACATCTGAAAAGAATATCATACATTTGTTGTTGAATCTTTTCATCCTTTAAATCTAAATCGCCATCTAAAACGGCTCTTGCCATCCACATTCTTCCTGCATTCCAGAACCCTTCCCATCCGAAGAAATGACCCGCAGGACAACCATCAAGCATACCTTCATAAAGAACACCTTTATGTTCTCCGATACCTTCTTTATCAGGTTCTCCTGAATAAGCAAACCTGCATGCTCTACAATGGATGCATCTATATAATTCTGCTTTAAGTTTTTCTAACCTTTCCATTCCGCCTACGCCTGCTTTTTTAGGCTTTTCTGTTTCTGTCATCATTATTCCTCCTATTTCTTCTCCTTATACCCCACGATATAATTGGGTATTTCAAGTGGATTTTCAACTCCTGCTATAAATGCTAATCGCCCAGGATGCATGATCATATTAGGATCGAGAACCTTTTTACAAGCCTTTAGCATTTTATACGCAATTGGTGCTTTAGCGTAAGATAATGGCGCATGGATAGTTGGGTTTGGCCTATAATTAACCCATCCACGTTCTAGGAATAATTTCGTGCAATCTTCTTCACACGCTTCAATTCTCTTGAAATCTTCTACTTTTCTAGAATCAAAACAGAAGATGGGCATTATAATACATTCTCTACAATGATCAATAGAAGCAAGCCACATTACTGGTGGAAAACCATATTCTTCCATTTTCTTACAATATAATTCAACACACTCCGCAGCTTCAGCCCACGGTGTATACCATGTTATGAATAAGAATCCTTGTTCCCATTGACCATAAGGAATTGCAATTTTATTTGGTTTTTTCGTTCTACTAGCAATTTGAATGGGGTGTAATTTCTGTTCAATTACTTTACCTTTCGCATTTGGAGCAAACTTCTCTAATACTACTTCATCAAGTTTTTTACAAACAAAATCCAATTCTTCTTGAGAATGTGCCCAAATTTCAAAGTTCATAAAGAATTCTTGGAACCCTAATTTTTGATAATAATCATAGGTCTTTGGAATTTTATCTTTTTGATATCTTGTCGGCACTAACCACCAATTTCCTCCTTGAACCATAACGAAATGGTCTGCAATACCCATTTCAAGCTTGGAAGCTAACAAAGTAGCATCACACGCATCAGCCCAATTTTCAAAACCGTATGCTTTTACTGTCTTGAAATGACAGTGAGGCACGATCTTAAGGGCGGCTTTCGTGACTACACCCATTGCACCTTGACTACCAAAAAATAGTGAATGTAAATCAGGACCTAATCCATATTTGTAAAAGGGTTTTGCACATCCATCTTTCTTTTGACCTTGATAGTCTTCTTTAACACCTTCAAGACCCCATGACCCAGTCCTAAGAACATCTCCAGTGGGTAAAACAACTTCCATACCCATAACTAAGTCTGCTTGAGGTCCAAATCGACTAGTTACTAATGAAAAGCCTCGTTCGATAGCATCGCCCATAATAGTTGCTGCCGGCGGGGCTCCGTCCGCAATAGGTGGTGCCCATTCAGGATAAAACTTTTTCATATAAGCCCAAACTTCACCAGCTCGCACACCTGGCTCGACTATGATTATTCGGTCGTCCGTATCAACCTCAATAATCCTTTTCATTCTTGAGCACTCTAGCAAAATGCCGCCATTTTCTAATAATGGAAGAGCAAAACCACCAGAAAGCCCTCCAGCCATGGGAGATACTGGAATTTTATGATCACTGCAATATTTTAAAATTTGTTGAACTTCTTCGACTTTAATAGGGCGAATCACTAAATCAGGTGGTCCAGCCCTGATGCCCATGATACCACGGGACATGTAAGAATACATCATTGGTCTATTATCCCAACTAACGTATTCTTCACCGACGATTTCAACCATTTTTTTATACACAGTTTCATCTACTTTATTATAATCTGGTACTGGCATATTTATCACTCAAATTATTTTTTTTCAAAAGATAGTTATATGAGAAACCAGTTGAAACTTTTTTTAATAATATTTTTCATTAAATCATGAAATTTGTTTCTATGGATTTAAAGCATATTTACATAAAAAAAGTTTATCAAATAAGTAGTAAATTTCATAGTTTCACTAGAATTGAGAAGGATGATAATTCTTTGAAATTAAAAAAGGAGTAGAAAATTATGAATTTTATAAATTCAAACAAAAATTCTAAAAAAAATATTTTTATAATATGAATTTCCTAAAAATTTCCGAGCCAACCTAAATCCTTCTTGTTTTCATCAAGAATATGGACTTTTGTTGTCATTCTCTTTTTATCACCTTCCAACATACTATAGACATGTTTCAATTTGATAAAGAAGGTTCCATTACATTTTTTATCTCGTATTTTATAATCAATTTCTACATAAAAATTATTACCGTCATCTTGTTCTCTAACTACTTTCTTTTCCAAAAGTTCTAGATCTTTTACAGTAGGATTATTGCACACATGGCAATATTTAATTTTAAGTGGATCAAATCCTCTTCTACCTAATGAAACATAAATCTCGTCAGGTATTTCATTCATGATATGTTAAAAAAAAAAAGGAAATTTAAAACTTTACATGAGAATTATCTGACATTCGCTATACAAGAAAAATTAAATATTTATTTTGGAGTTCAAAATTGTAACATTACAAACCTAAACGTATCTTATTTTGATTATAAAAAAAAATTAAATTTAAGACTAAAATAAATCTACAAAAAGAAATTTTGTTGGATGTGATTTAATGGGTAAATTAGCAAGAGAAGTTGCTCTAGTAGCAGTTGGAATGTGCAAATTCGGTAATTATTCCAAATATGGAAAACCCGAAAACATGAAAACTTCTCGCGATTTATGGATAGAAGCATACCAAGATTTAGTAAAACATGTGGAAAAGCAGAATAACATTCAAAAAGAAGTCGAAGCACTTTATCTGGGAAATTTTTCCTCTGATTTATTTGAACAACAAGGACATTTGGCACCTCTCATGGCTGAATTGATAGGTTTAAATCCAAAACCTGCACTCAGAGTTGAAGATGCGTGCGTTAGCGGTGGCGTAGCCTTTAGATTAGGTGTTTTAGCCGTTGCTTCAGGGTTTCACGATACGGTTATTGCAGGTGGTGTTGAAAAAATGTGTGATTTAACCACTGCAGGAGTTACAGATACACTAGCTGCTGCATCTGATTCTGTTTACGAAATACCTTTTGGTTCTACGTTTCCTGGTTTATATGCAAACATTGCTACTGCACACATGTCAGAATTTGGAACAACTGAAGAACAAATGCATTTAGTTGGTATTAAAAACCATAATAATGGTGTATTAAATCCAAGAGCACAAATGCCCATAACCATCAAGGATATGATGGAAAAAGCAAAGAAGAAAGCAGAAGAAAGAGGAAAGCCAGTTCCTAAATGGAAGGATGAAATGGAATACTTAATGGACAAATCTGCAAATCCAATAATTGCTTATCCTTTGAGATTAAACGATTGTTCATTAGTTACGGATGGTGCTGCAATGACCATCATTACAACTAAAGAAAATGCAAAAAAATGGACTGATACCCCTGTCTGGATTGCAGGTACTGGTCAAGGTAGTGACACTTTAGCATTACATGATCGTCCGATTCGATACGCCTTACAAGCTGCCGTTGAAGGAGGTAAACAAGCATATAAAATGGCAGGAGTCGAACCAAAAGATATTCAAGTTGCTGAAGTTCATGATTGTTTCACCATTGCAGAAATTGTTGCAACAGAAGATTTAGGATTCTTTAAAAGAGGAGAAGGCGCGAAAGCGGCAGAAGAAGGAGTAACTGCTTTAAATAGTCAAAAACCAATTAATACTAGTGGTGGATTGAAGAGTAAAGGACATCCTATTGGAGCTTCAGGAATAGGGCAAATCGTTGAAGTCTTTAAACAAATGAGAGGCGAAGCAGAAGGAAAGAGGCAATTAAAAGATAGACCAGAGATTGGGTTATGCCATAACGTTGGTGGAAGTGGAGGTTCATGCACGGTCCACATATTTAAGGTATAGGAGGATTATGACATGAGTGATAAACCATTTACAGTTCAAAGTTATATTGATTATATCAATCAAAAGAAGTTAATGGGGACAAAATGTAAAGATTGTGGCAATATTGATCTCCCACCTCGAGGAGTATGCTCAAAATGCATGTCTTCTAACGTTGGATGGATTGAAGTTGAAGGAAAAGGAAAATTAGCTACATTTTCAGCAATTCATGTTGGAACCACTTTTATGAATAATAAAGGTTATTCTATGAAAAAGCCGTATTTATTCGGTACTATTGATTTAGATTCAGGACCGTCTATTGCAGCACATGTTAAAGGTCTTGACGAACTTAATCCAGAAAAAATTAAAATTGGAACGCGTCTCAAGATCAATTACGAGGATGGCACTGAAGCTTTTACCGATAGATCTGGAAAACAGGAAGAGCGACCAAAAGTCTTCATTACTTTCGTCCCAGAATAATTTTATTCTTTTTTTCTTTTATTTTTCTTAAGAAATTTTATTTTAGAAATTATATAATGGTTTGTTTATATTTATCAGATTTTTTTTATGTGAAATATATTATCAAAATCATCAATTATTTTTGTCCTACCTTTATAAAGCTGATCTCCATATCTAGTTAAAATTATAAATGATATACGTTTTTCATTTTATAATATGAATAAACAATGGAGAATTTCAAAATACCACTCCTCGGTATGATGAGACACCTTGCAAATTTCAACTGATCTTAAGGAATTAATTGAAGAAAAGAAATTTAGCGATTTAGTTAAATTATTAATTTCTAAATATAAAATTGCTGAATCTGAGCAAGAAAGAAAAAATGTATTCTTAGATTTGTTAAAAATAAGTCAGAATTTTCCAGATGATCTTGCTCCCGTGTTAATTAGAAAATTAGATAAATATAAATTCAAAAGATTTTTAAAAGAGCAAGAAAAGATTCCTGACGAAGAAATTCCTCAAGAATTAGAAGAAGAACTCGAATTGGATGATAATATTTATAGTGAAATTTTAAAAACTTTATGTCAAGTCGCTTTAAAAGAGCCAGATAAATCTATTTCTTTAGTTCCTATTTTAATAGGTGAATTATCAACTCAATCGTCATATGAAACTTGTGAAAAAACAATCCAAGCAATCCAAAGTTCAAATCCAGATGGTTGTATACAAATTCTGGCTCAAAATATGGATGAATACAAGAATAAAAGATTTAAATGGCGCTTCGTGCTTCAATTAGGAAAGATTGGAACGGAACATCCTGAATTAGTAGACAAAATAATTACTATTTTGAAAGATATTTTAAAGAAAGATCAAGATGAAAAAGTAAGAGCAGCAGCAACTGAAGCAATGAGTCTCATTAGAATTGAAACTTCTGATGAAGAAGCAGTTAAACAAGTACCTGTAGAAGTACTCGAGAAGGTTTCCAAAGATACAAGCGAGTTAGTTCAAGATATTGCGAAAGAGAAACTGGGAGAAATCAAACAAGTTACCGAAACCGAAAAAATGATAAGTGAAGTTAAGAATGGACTTGAACAAGAAGGAAAAACGGACTCGAAGAAGACTAATGATGAAGAAAATGAAGATGACGTGCCTTTAAAAGAAAAAAAAGAATTAAAATCGTCAAAATCTCAAAAGAAAAGTAGAACAAAACCAAAAAAAAAGTGATAATTTAAAATATTTTTTAGTTCATCATATATTTTTCGTCTTTGCTAAATATTCTTGATAATTTAACAAGTGGCGTAATGTAATTGCTGTATCTTGAATATTATAAAAAAAAGGCACGTGTTTCTTTTGTAAAATGGTTCTAAAGGGAACGGTTACTTTCGCATCAAATTCCGAAAGTTCTAATAGTGGATTAATAAAAATCAGAGTTTTTGTAAGATTTCTATTTAATCTTCCAAATGAGCGAGCTATTGTATTACAATAATTTTTAGCGCCCTGTCGTTCAAGCTCACTTACCCAATTAATTGGAAGATAATTAACAATAATGTCAATATTTTCATCGATATCCAATGCTTTTATTGCTTTAAGGGTTAAATCTACTAATACACCAGATGCTCCAGTATCAATAGGATTTTTAAATGAAGTATTCACCCCAGGAAATAATTTAGCGAGTTCTTCTTGAGTTTGTTTTGATAGTTCGGGAACCTCAAATCCCATTTTTGGATTACTGAACGTGTCAGTCATCTCGACAGAATTTCCACCACCGGGTACTAGCAATGCAACTCGATTGCCTTGCAGGAATTTTTTAGAAGGCACAATGCAAGAAAATAAGTGAAGCATGTCCCAAAATTCAGTACTATTAGTAACAAAAATACCGCCTGCTTGAGTTATGGCGCTCTTCCAAATTTCAAAATTACTTGAAATAGCGCCAGTATGGGAAGCTGCTGCTCTTAGACCAACTTTTGTTTGTCCACCTTTCCAAATTACAACTGGCTTCTTTTTTGTTACTTTTTTCATTTCACTAAAGAAATCTTTTCCTAATGCACTACCAGTAGATTCTAAGTACATTCCTATTACATCAACATTTGAAACTTCAGCATAATATTTTAGTACATCAAGGCAATTAACATCAATTTGATTTCCAAAAGAAAGACCTCGACTAAAATATAATGCTCTAGCGTTCTGAATACCAACCAACGTACTTGCATGACCTCCAGATTGAGAACAAAATCCTATATTACCAATTTGCATTGATGCCTTGGGATTATAAGTAATTTTAGATTCTGGACATAATGGTCCTAAACAATTAGGACCAACAATTCTGGTATCAGAACCTTTAATTATTTCTAATAATTCTTTTTCTAACTTGATACTATCTTCATCTAGTAATTCAGAAAACCCAGAAGTAAATATGAGAACGAATTTAACCTTTAATTTCACGCAGTCTCTTAAAAGATCTGGAACGTGATTTGATCGAATTGCAGAAATGACCAAATCTAATTGATCATTTATGGAGATTATAGAATCATAAACGTCGAATCCCCGTATTTGCGTTCCTGCATATTTTGGATTCACTAAATAGATTTTTTCCTTTGGATATCCACTACGTCTAAGTGCAGATATAAAAAAACCGCTTCCGAAATTAGGACTCTTTGATGCTCCTATTATTGTCACGTTCTTTGGGAAGAATAAAGGGTTTAATGGTTGTTCTTGATTCATGATAGTAAAATTATTTTTATATTTATAGACTTTATTCTACGGATTACTTTGATGGATGTTATCCAATCAATGATGAATTCAATTTATTTGAATTAGAAAAAATAAATGTCGCTTTTATTACATTTATTATATTATTCTAATAAGTCATCCATCTATTAACTAATAAAACATTTTTAAGAAAAGTTGCGTGAATTAATCCAGACAATAAGTGGTGTGATATAAATTCCTATCAAATGTATTTTATTGTATTTCTCACAGGTTGTAACTGGCAATACAAAGAAGATTGCGGAAAAAATCGCAGAAGGCATTGAATCTGATGGAAGTACTTGTAAATTAGTACATTTAAAAAAATATAAAAATGATTTAGAAATTATCAAGTCTATAAATTTTAAAGATTATGATCTATACGGATTAGGAGTTCCAGTTTATTATTTTCATCCTCCTTATCACTTATTATTTGAATTAGAACAGTATCCGGATTTAAAAGGCACAAAAGGATTTATTTTTTGTACGTCTGGTGGAAATCCTGGATCCACTTTGCATCAATTAAAAGTCGTCCTTAAACAAAAAGGTATGAAAATTATTGATGGATATGATAAATGGATGGGATGGGACGTTCATCAAATGTACGGAAATGTTGGAGGGTATCTACCAAGCTCTTTTGGTCATCCTGATGAAAATGAACTGGATCAAGCTGTTGAATTTGGAAAAAACTTGGTTAAAAAATGTTTAGATCCAAATGTAACTGAAGTAAGTTTTTGGGATAAAGAAAATCCATCAGCTCAAATGTGGTCTTTTGAGGGAATGCAAACTTGGTTTCCAAAATTTGAGATAGATGTAAATAAATGCACGAAATGTGGATATTGTGCAGATATATGTCCAGTCGATTCCATTGTACTTGAACCGTTTCCAAAATGGACAAAAGATTGTGATAGATGCTATATTTGCGATCTAAAGTGCCCCACTAATGCTATTAAATGTAATTTTAAAGAACAAATTGCTTATTTAGAAGGATTGATGAAAAAAAGAGCAAAAAAGAAGAAGTAATAAGAATATCATTTTGAAACCTAAATTTAAAAATTCATTCATCTTATTTTTTATGTAATAATATTGAGAGACTTGATTTAAATGGAATCTAATATCCTTTATTTTGAAAAAGCAGGACCCCAGAATACTGACAATGTCTTACAAATTGTCAAAAAGAAAGCTGAAGAGAAAAAAATCAAAGACATTATCCTAGCTAGCACTACGGGAGAAACTGCATTAAAAGCCATGAAAATTTTTGATTCTAAATCCTACAATTTAGTAGCGGTCACGCATGCCTCATATTTTATTAAAGGTCAATATCAAGAATTAAAAGACGAAAACAAAAAAATTTTGCTTGATCATAAGGTGAAGATCGTTACTGGCGTACATGCGCTATCAGGAATTGGAAGAAGTTACCGGTCAGATATTAAACCGCCTATTTGGAGTTTTACAGATTTACTTGGAAGAACATTTCGTTCAATTCTTGGAGATGGCTTCAAAGTCTGTATTGAGGTTGCTCTAATGGCTGTTGATTCGGGGGTTGTTACTTTAGATAATGACATACTTAGTATTGGTGGAAAAGGAACTGGTGCTGATACTGCTTTACTTTTAACACCCGCAAGCACTTCGAATTTCTTAGATTTAAAGATCAAGGAAATCGTGTGTAAACCCTTAAATTATTAATTTTTTTTTATTTTAATAAAAAAACATCAAATTAAAAAATACTTCTTTTATTATCTCTTCGGTATTTTTTCATAAACCATGAAACCTATTCAATAATCACGATTTGGGTTATTGATTTTTGATGGTAATATTTAAGTTAAGGTTCTTAAATAATGATAGATTAATTAAAAACAGTTTAAAAATTTATAAAAAATGATTAAAATCATTATTTAAGTTTAATAGAAATAAAAATTAATGAGTGGAGTTAAATATGAGTAAAGAGAAAAAGGAGCCGACATTATTTGTAAAAGCAGCTATCCGAAAATACGTTAATACTGGCGAATGCAACATAGCAGGTGAGGTTATTAATGGTAATGCATTAAATAATCAAATCAAGAAACTTTTAGATTTAGCGATAGAAAGAGCTCAAAAAGCTAAACGAAAAACACTCATGGCAAAGGATTTTAGAGGAATTATTCCCAGTCAATAATTAAATCCCCTTACTTTTTTTTCCATTTCAATCTGAAAATGATAATTTATTTATATGTATTATTATATTAAGTTACATATTTAAGTAAAACACGTGTATTTGAATGGATGAATTATTTAGTGGGATAGAGATTGCGCGAAAAGTCAAGAGCTTACTTGAAGCTGCTGAAAATTACATATATATAATGCAATTTTTGCTTTTTAATGTGAAAAACGTGAATGATGGAAAAGAAAATATTAACTTAAACTTGATTGATATTTTAAAAAGGAAAAAAGATGAAGGACTTGAAGTCAAACTTATTTTGAGCCATCCTAGGAAGCTATCCGATGACATGCAACCACGTCAATTCGAATCTATTAAAGAACTAGCCTTATATGAAATTCCCTTATTATTATGTGAAGAAGTTCACCATAAATTTTTAATTATTGATAATGCAATCATGCATGGAAGTGCAAATTTTACTTTTACAGGCTTATCAGGTAAACGAGATGAACTTGTCTACACGGAAAATGGCAATTTATTAAAACAATTTCAGACTTTATTCTTAAAGCGATGGATTCAAAAGGATAATGTTTGTTTAAATTGTGAAAATAAGTGTAAAAAATTCTATTTTTGATAAATTTATTAATTACATTTATTTCTTTTATTTTGCACAATTCGCAAACATTTAAAAGTACCATGTATTTAATTATTTTAGAAATATTTTGCAAAAAATGCAAAATGGTTTTGATCATAAAAAAAAGTATTAGAAAAAAGTTTGGAAAATAAAAGTTGATGTTAAAATGGTAATAAACAAAATTTTAAATCAAGACGCTTTGTTTTGGGCTTATCCTCACCTTTATATCATCGGAATTATTGTTGGAGCGGTTTGCATTATTGCATTGATAGCTATCACTATTTATTTGCTAAAAGATTTAGGACAAACTAGCATGGATGATCTTCCAAAATTTTTATGGGGGTTATCTTTCTTCTTCTTACCCATATTTTCATGGATTGCATATCATTATCTTGTTAGGAAAGCTTAGCGACTCAAGATAACGTTTAGAGAATAAAATATCATATCTAATTTCTTTTTTTTTTTCGAAATACATTAAAAACATGAAATGGATTTTTAAATAATGACAGAGTCAAAATTAGATCCATCATTTTCTGCTTCTATAGAAGATTTTAAAATAAGTTGGCAAATATTTCGAGAAAATTGGAAACCTTTTATAAAAAATGAATTATTTGCAGTATTTTTAATTCTTGTTCTTGGAATTATTGTTATGATTTCTTTCTTTATAAATCCAAACTTTACGACTCAAGTAATGATGGCTGAAACATGGAATTCATTTTTTGGTATATTTCTTATTTCATTACTATCGATTATAGCAATAGCAATTTTCTTCTTACCATTTGCATTTTTAAGCTGTCAATTTGGGCTGGCATACGATATTATTTCATCAGGAGATATGTTCGCGGAGTTTGAAGGTTCTTTTACCTATTACAAACGTCATTGGTGGCAATATTCTATTTTATCCTTGTTAACGCCATCTTCTGGGCTATTCTTCCCATTAGCTGGAAGTACCCAAAGTGTAGAGATATCACAACCACCAGTTTCTGATTTTTTTGGTGGTATTATAGGAGGATTCATTTTATTATTGTTATATCTGATTTGGTTCATTATTTTTATTAATACTCTGCCAAGCATAACTGCACTTGGACAAAATAAAGATGGAAAATCCAAATGGCAGAAATTTAAACTAAGTTTTTCGGAAAGTTGGAGAATTTATAAGAATAATAAAAAACGATTATATGGAACATGGTGGCTTTTTTTTGTGATTTTCAATATTCCGACTGTGATTCTTTCATTTATTTGGTCAATATCTAAATTATTTTCTTTTCATTCAGGAATTTTAATGTTAATAAATTTCCTTTGGTTTATTTCTGCAACCATTATTGTAATGATTAGCTATCCAATGAAAGCATTAATCGCTACTCGTATTTATAACATGATGCAATTATAAGGCAGGATTCTCTTGTCAAAAAAAAATGAGCTAAGAAAAAGTATGATAGAAGAGGAGAAGCAAATTTTGGATAAAAAAGAGTTTTCAGATCCTGAGCTCCTCCAAATATTAGCTCATGAAAAAAATCAATTGATATTGAATTTATTGATAAAACAAGAAATGACTATAATTGATCTTAAAAACTTAACCAAACTCAACCCTGGTACTATTAAACGACACTTGGATTTATTAATTGATAAGAATTTAATATTTCAATCGCGTATAGAGATTAATAGATATGGCATTCGCATGAAATATTATCGAGCATCGGCAAAACAATTTGATATCAATATTAAATTCAGTTGGCCTTAAAATTTATCAATTTGGTGAATCCAAGTAAATTGGTTCATATTAAAATAAGTCTAAAGTTACTAACGTTAAGTTTAAAAATAATCCGACATTATTCTCCTAAAACGGACTTAGGGAAATTCAATGAATTGTTTCATTAACAACGTGTTTGTAATGGATGCTTTATCTTCAATTTACTGCTTTTCAGCTGAGCGACATTATGAAACGAGTCAAATTGAGATGCAAGCACTTCTGTCAACCCTAAAAAGGTTTGGAGAATTCGTTGTTAATGACGATATTAAGCATATTCAATTTTCTAACAAGATTTTTATTTACCATGATTATCAGGGCTTAACTTTCATTGCAGAGGCAGAACTTGCTTATAAGAATAAAAATTTTCAAAACGCTTTAAAAGTATTACAAGATTTTTTAGATGAATTTGGGAGAACCTTCCTTGTTAAAAACCAAAAAGAAATTAATTTATGGCGCAAAACAAATCGCATTGACATTTTTAAATTTACACGAGAATTCGAGGACTTAAAATTTACATATGAAAAAGTACTTAAGAGACCAATACCGAGAAAAGTATTAGGTCCATGGTCCAAAAAGATTGCTGAACGATTAGAAATGGCGTTATTTTAATATATTCTCCTGAAAATGCTGTCGTTATTATAAAATCATTACAATTAAATGATTTCTTAAAAATTAATTTTTTAATAAATCTAAGAATTTAATTAAAGATTCTACTTTATTTCGATTAAACGTATATTTTAAAGATTTTTCTGCTTGAATTGAGATAATGAGATCAAGTTGTTTTAATTTTTTAAGATGATATTGGATGGTACTATGGTGTACATTCAATTTTTGGCTAAGTTCAGTCAAATTTAGTTCATTATTAATAAGCGAAGTAAGAATTTCCCTATCATTCTCATTCTTCCAAATAACGAAGTAATCATCATATATTTCAGGAAAATCTTTCAAGAATTGAAGGTCTAATTTTGGATTGTTATATTTTTTACTCCTAATATAATTGAAATTCTTTAAGACCATTAAATGAGTTCTAATAACACTACTGCTTTTTTTTAGTTCATTGGATAATTCTCGAACATGTATTCCTGGTTTGTTCTTAATCAATTCATACATTTTTGCACGTGTTTCATTTTCTAAAATTTGATCTTGAGTAAGTGAAGTTCCGGGAACAATGATTTTCCTTTGAATTAAGGAATAGATAACTTGAAGGATTTCAATTTCTTCTACATTACAATTTTTTGAGCAATAATTGATGAGAGAGCTTTCCAATTGGAATACAGTTTGTTTTTTTAACCATTTTTTTATTAAATTAAAAACCTCTTCCTCTAAATTTGTCAGTTGATTAATTTCTTCATGTTTAGCTATCGACATTTAGTGATTCTCCTCGTTCTCATCTTCAATAAGCTCGTCAATAAATTGTTCACGTTGTTCAGGAGGCACTATTAATAAAGTCTCAAGGATTTCGATTTTTTCATTTTCAGTCAGAGTTAATTGGTCTAATTTTTTAATTAATATTGGCGAAAGCAAGGTGAAAGGTTTTTTTAGAAATTCAATTAGAATAGCATCTTTAATTTCCTCAACTTTTTGAGGTTTTTTATTCAAATCTGATAATTTACTATTTAGTTCTGGTGAAAATCCTATCACCTTCCCTATCCAAGTTTCTTTTCCTTTATATTTTCCTTTGTATAATCCTTTTTGCAATTCTCCTGAACGTCTACTATTTCGTCTACGAAAAGTGATACCAATAGATGCGATTGCTACTGCGCCAAGGCAAATAATCAGTATTATGATTATGAAAAACCATAAATTATCCCATGGATTATCTCCACCGCTTCCACTAATAACAACAATTTTACCAGTTGCATTTTTACAGATATTTCCAGCGTTATCTATTACAATCACGGTATAATTATACGTACCAGGTGATAATCCTACATCAGTATAGGTTAAACCTGTCACGTTGACAATATTTACATCATTTCTATATATAATATAGGTAACGTTTGTTAAATCGCCAACGTTATCCCAACTTAACGTGACGTTATTTCCTGATAGAACATAAGAAAAATTAGGGGGAGTTATTGGAGGCAAATTATCAACATAAAATGATAAAATTAAGGAGGTATGATTACCATTCGTATTATTTACAGTGATATTTATTGCATAAATTCCATCAATGATTGGAGATGCGTTAACAAAAATGAAAGTTCCACCACTAGTTCCAGAAGGATCAACTAAAAGAGACCAGTTGAATGAGGGAGTATTATTTACCCAAATACAATCAATAATACTACTAACTCCAAGTGTGGAACCTTCTAAAATTAGATTCTCACCTCCAATAGCATCAAAATTATATCTAGGGACGGATAATTGAATTGTTGGATTTAATAATCCAATATTACTCACTTGAAAATAAATTAAAATGGAATTTACGTGTCCTGCTAAGTCCGTGGTGATAATTATTAACGAATAAATTTTATCTTCGAGTGGTGTGCTATTCCAGATTGCAAAATTTCCTTGGTCTAATCCTGTGGGATCGATACAAATGCTGAAATTACCAGTATTATTAATGTTGAAGCTTGAGATTAATGAACCTGTAGAATTAATGGTTCCATTTATCCAAATCTGAGAATTAGTAATCATCGAATCATTTAATGGTGTAGAAATTGAAATTAAGGGCTTTAATGTATCAACCTTGAAATATCTTTCAATCATTCTTTCTAGTCCTAAAGAATTATTTGCAAAGATTTGAAATTGATATGCTTGATCTGGCCAAAATAAATTTGAATTATTTACCCAATGGGTCGTATTATAACTTAAACTTACATTATTTGACCATACGCCACTTGTTTTATTTCGAATCCATACCTGTTCAACAATTGAAGAATTTTCACAGATAACGGGAATAGAATTACTTGGATAGGTTATATTAAATGGTTCTATTAGAATAATTTCGGGATATTGGATTGGAATGTTTAATAATAAATCGGAATAAGTTATTGGATTGTTAACATTAAACTGATATGGAAAATATCCTTCATAAATCCCAGGATAAAGACTTCGAGTATTGACTGCAAACCCAATTGTATCCCCAGGATTAACTTTCAGATAACTTAATGGTATTTTACATTCATAAACTCCGTGACTAGATCCAGAATTGACTGAAGAACTGAAAGACGCTTGACATTCAATTCCAACATCTGATGCAGAGTCATTATTTATCCAAGTTGATCCAGTCCAATACCATTTTAACATATTGGTATTTGAAACATCATGGTATACCATGGCTTCACTATTGCTAGTAAGCGTGTTATCATTTAAAATATCGAAGTAATAACGAACATGATCATATGAAAAATGATATTCATCATCGCCTACAAAATCAATTAGACAATATAAATAATCCTGATCATTTTTAACATAAATATAGTGAAGTAGTGTTTCTATAGGATTATAAATTAATGTAGCATCGCTCCATTCTGATGCCGTATTATAATTTCCATCAATAGTTGGAGTTACTACTAAACCTGAAGATTTTATTAGATTATCATTATAAATATCTGTCATGGGTGTAGAATTTACTTCGATAATTCCGTCACTTGTGTAAAAGTCAAACTCGTGTCCTTCACTTTCGAGTATGGTTGAAATAGTGTATATAACACCATCTATATAATTGTCATCTGAAGAAATTATTTTGCTCATTGTCAAATTACCTGTCTGATTTGAATTTAAATAGACAAAACTAGGAGGATCATTATTAGGATCTGAATAATTAACGGTGAAATTGTATATCGTTGAAACATTTCCTAAAGTAGGAGTGACTGTTTGATCCGTTAAAGAGGGGGGATCATTATACATGAATGAAACATTTGTTGTTAAGTTTACATAATTCCCAAAATTATCCTCAACTTTCACTTTTATCCAAAATATTCCCTCTGAAACTTCACTTGTATTATAAAATTCCCATGAAGATAATGTACCTTGGTTAGAGCTCCAAGTGACTCCTGTTGCATTTGTTGTATCTGATGCTGGATCATAAACAGATATATTATTTAACCCACTTAGAGCATCATCTGCAGATCCCCTAATCCAATAACGAACGTCAATTCCTCCATTTTGAATGTTAGAAGCATTGTTAGAAGGATCTTGGTTAGCTGTGGGTGGTGTGAAATCAAGAAAATATTCTGCTGTTAAATTAATATAAGATGAATATGAAGGCCCTTGATCATTTGAAATATTGATTTTCGTGAAATACCTTCCCGAAGGGATGTAAGAAGTATTGTAAAAAGCCCAACTTTCATTGGTTCCTTGATTTGTACTCCAAGTAACACCTGTAGCGTTAGTATTATCAGGACTTGGAGAATAAATAGAAATTTCTGATAGATTACCTAAATCAGTATACGCAGTACCATTTAACCACACTTTTCCATTTTCAGCACTTTGATTTCTCGTTGAAACAGATTGAGAACCATTAATATGGCCTAATTTTAACTTTAAGAAGAATTGTGGATTCGAGTAATCATAGTTATGAGACGGTAAACAAGTATCATAAGCACTATCATTTTCTATGGAAATACATATTCCAATTTCATCAAAAATTGAAGCAGTTAGATCAGAATAATCATTTGCCTTTCCTTCCTCTCCTTCTAAAGGCATGGATAATTCTACTTCCCAATGATCAGTAACATAATTCATGAATCCTATAAAATCAACATCATTACTACTCAAAGTGTATCCGCTAGATAACGCATGACCGTCACTTATATCAATAGGCGATAATTTTTTAACATCATCTTGGTTATTAATCCAATTTTCGTCTCTTGTCCCACTTCCATAATTTCCATCATTTCCTTCATCAATAAAAATTATAAATTCATCATCTATATCATATACAGTATCAAGATATGAAGCAGCTATCATTATATGAGTACTATTTCTTAAAAAATAAATTTTAGCTGTCCCTTTTTTATCTAAATAAGTAAAATTTAATGCATTTTCCCATTCTGAATCAAAAATTGTTCCATTTATGTTTGGTTCTGTTCCATCCGGTGTTATTCCAATTAAAAAAGTATCTATTCCCATTTCCATTGTTTCTAAATCTATATAAGTAAAATAATCTCCATATTGTCCCGCCATATGAGAATTTTTACTATCAGTATCGTAAATAAAACATAAATTAAATCCAATAATGTCAGAAGTTGATACATTTAAATCACTACAATCTACAGATTTTCCATCCACTCCTACTAAAGGAAAATATAATTCAATATTATAATAATTACCGTAATCTGTACATTTTCCTTCAAAATCAACATCAGTAAAGGAATAATTAAATGAGCCTGAATCATCATAATTTCCATCCGCAAGCGTTTCATCTGTCCAAAAGGCTTTAAAATCATCTTGACCCGCTTTAAATTCATGGTCTTGAGACCCACTTCCGTGCCACCCATCATCTCCTTCATCAAAATCAAATGTCATTAAACAAAGATCATCTGTAGTATATGCAATTACACCAATAAATAGATGAGTTGAATTTCTTTGAATAAAAATTTCCATCATCTTATATGTATCCGTCTTGTTGAAGAGTTTTGCATTTTCCCATTCTGATGTGATGATAGTTCCATTAATATTGGGTTCATTACCATCAGAAATGATCCCAGTACGTTTTGTTGAAAATTTGGATTCATAATCTGGTTCATTCAGTTTTAAATCTTCTCTCAAGTCGGTATTTAAGTTATAGATATTTGAAAATAATAGCAAAAAGGAACTAAAAATCAATAAATGCAAAAAAAATATAATAAAAATTTTTTGAGAATGTTTGGTTACGTTCATTTAATAATCCCACTTAATAGTCTTAAATCCCAATTATTTTAAGACATTTTAAATCTAATTAGCTCATCATTCCGCAAGGTGATATTCAAAAGAATATCTTCATTCAAATTAAAAAAAATCATTTTTTTAGTAATTCAATAAATGCTTCAATTCTAGTTTTCATCTGACTCGGAGAGTAAGTAGATTCATCGATACAATCACTATTAATGGATAAAACGGGAATATTAATTTCTTTTAATGCATCAGTTATCTGTCTATCGCATGTTGCCTCTAATCGACATCCTTGATGAACGTGGTGTATGGCTCCATCTATACAGTAAGTTTTTGCCCATTTTTTTATTATATCATTTCGCTCTTCTATTGTAAGATTATAAGAAATAAATAACATTCTTTTAGCCAGAGCTTTCATGGCATCGTCTCTATTTTTGGGTTTTGTTAAACCAAATAATAAGAATAAGATTTCCTCGAATACAATGAAAGCTCCTCGCTCTTCCATGAATTTGAAAACTGAAAGATCGTAGGGATTAACGACAGTCGTACCCAACCATCCAATCCTTTTTACGTCTAAATCTAGTGGATGAACTGAAAAATTATTTTTAACTCTCTCTTGTACTTCGGTTAAAAGTATTTTGGACAAGTTTAATGCTTCATCAGTCCCTGCAAATACGAGAAAAGGAACGCTTACTTGAAATATTTCAAATGCACTTATTGGAATGGGAATATTTTTACGTAATAGGAACACTTTCTTCAAATTTTCTGTCATTTCATAAGATTTTAAAACTGTATCAAAGAATTTTTTATCATCCATTTCAACCCCACTTACCTTTTCTAAGAAGGAAATTGCACCTTCTAGTTCTTCACAATAATAATTAAGCTGAAAATCGGGATCATCCATTGGTTCGAAAGGTGTATCAACAATATAAATCGGTGGTGCTTGACCTTTCTTGAGTTTTAAATGATGAAAGTAATGAGCATTTTGAGGGGCTGTTGGACAGGGAAATGTTCCAAATAAAATTGAATCTGCATATTTAGGCATCAAGGATCCTTTTCGTAACCTTGCCCCCATACCACAGGTACCAACTGTACAAAGGTCTCGAGAAAGATGCAATTCTTCAAGGTATTGAAGATCTTCTGTGGATGTATGACTAGCGGCAGAAAGGTACGCATAAACTTCATTTATGAACACGGTAATTCCCATTGCATTAAATATTTCAACGGGCATGCTAACTGAAGACCATGAAAGATGTTGATTTCTTCGTTTAGCAGTTTTCATATCACTTAAATATTTAAAGCTTAATTCTAATGCAAGTTTTTGACATTTTAGTGGATTTTTTCTCGTTAATAATTCCATATTTTTCACCTTCCAATAAGTTCTAAAAATGCTTCTATTCTGGTTTTAAGCGAAGCAACATTATCTAAAATATACTCTCGTTCAATATATAAAATTGGAATGCCCATTTCATCCATTTTTGTTTTAAATAATGGATAATCTATCATAAAATCATCACAATACTTAATGACCACATATATTACTCCTTCCACGTTATAATCTTTTATCAAATTTACAACATGGTCAAGTCGTTCTTCATGAAATTCAAACATCCTTGAACAAGGTATCATTTCAAGATACCTTTTAGCAATTGCTTCTACTGGATCTTTAGAATTCTCATCTACTAAATCCCAAAAATAACGCGTACCTATGCATAAATCGTCAGCTACAACTAATCCCCCAGATGATTCAATTAGATGTATAAAGTCTGGTTTATCTAACGTGCTTCCAGATATTAATATACGTTTTCCCTTCAAAGATGAAGGATTATCATTAATATTTTCTAATAATTGCTTCAATATCAAATTGTTTTTCTCCTTATCCATTACCATGCTTGAGCCGGTAACTTGTAGCATTTCCGCACCTGATATTGGAGGATTTGTTTTCTTTTTTAATTCGTCAACTAGTTTAAGTAATCGCCTATTCTTATTATATACCTTAATTGATTCCGATATTTGCCCATTACTTATTGTATCATTTGTAAATTCCTCAATTTTTTTCTTCAATTTATTTATTTCGTAGACAAAATAATCTGAAATGTGTTTTTTCCCTTTTTTGTGTGGTACATTCATAATGTGAGCAAATTTTGGACGTATTTTATCATTTATAACCCATAAATCATGTAAGCGCCGATAAGGCACGCAGGAATGCACGCTCACTAAACCATCTAAAAAGTTATATTTTCCTTGTTGGGCAGTACCATAAAAACTTCTGATAATAGGACACACGTTAATGGAAATATAATCATCTGCCGATGATGATTGCAATCCATGAGTTA
>RDOG01000007.1:0-120180 GCA_011365055.1 Promethearchaeota archaeon | reverse complement strand
CATAAAAACTTCTGATAATAGGACACACGTTAATGGAAATATAATCATCTGCCGATGATGATTGCAATCCATGAGTTAACCGCATTGAATGTATTCCTGCCGCATGTATTATTTCTTCAGGAATATAATTGCAAAAATTACCAAATATCTTAATACCGTTTTTCTTTAAAGATTTTATTAATATTTCATGATTATTATAGTTTTCAATTAAATTTTTTATTTCCTTCATTTAAAACAACCATTTATTCGTTTTATAATTAAAATGATCCTCATATTTTCTTTCATAGAACTGTATGTTCTCTTTCCTTAATTAAAAATGAACCAAAAGTAATAAAATGTAGTGGTATATAAAATAAATATATTTCTTAATTTTACTAAGATATGATATAACCTCCCAATAAATACTTTGAAAATAGGAGAACTAATCAATCAAATAATGTAATATTTAGCTCCATAATCTCAATCCATATATTTAGGAATTATGCAAGAACCTGCTGAAATTTAGATTTGTAGCATTTATCATTAAAGAAATTAATCTAATGAAAAGGCTTCTTATAATTTTTATACAACTTATTTCCATCATCAAGAACTAAGGATTTGGATAGAAAATCATAAATTAATTCTATTTTATCTTAATTATTATCAAAACGTGGAATTTAAAATGAGATTTTGGTCTATTCATTTCATAATTAATCAAAATAAAAAAAGAAGAAGTTTAGATTTGATGTTTAACACGTACTCCTAGATTATTGTTACCTTGACCTTTTTTCTATAAAGAAAATAAAATATACCTATTATACCGAATGCTGTAAAAATGATTCCCGCTGAAAATCCTGGAATGGGAGGAGGATTCGAAGAACTGATAGGATGAATGAACATCTTGATCTTTGGATCATAATCGATTCGGGTAACGTTTTCACCAATAGGATTGAACCAAATAAAAAAATGCCAGAAATCAGTCAATTCTTCTTGGCCATTTATTGTAGCATCATTTATTATTAGGGAATTTACTGTTTTTTCTTCAGAAGATGAATCATTATAATGAGTGATATAATTATCTTCAAGAATAAATGTTGATGTTTTAATTCCAGAAGAATAATAGTTCCCAAACCGTTCAGTATTATTGGTTTCCGCATACTCTGAACAGATATATACGTGACCAAATTGGACAGCAATAGCATCAGAAACCACATTTTCTAATTTTAAATCGTGAATATCCATAAAATAATCGGTATTTAATTCAACTTCATCCTCTGAGACATTAAGATAAAACATTTTATAAATTGTAGCATTTATCCATGACCCATAATATGGATGAGTTCCTTCTGTATTATTTAAAATATAATGAGAATATGTTATGTTCCAATTAAATATGGTGCAATCATTTTGTTCGGTAATTTTCATATTTGAATAGTTAAAATTAGCAAGAAGTAAAAATTCCCCATGATCATCTTGCAACACCGCGTTTGATTCTACTGATGAATTTATCTTAAGCCATAATCCTCGAAAATTAAGTGTAGCTTGATGCCATTGGTCATCTTGACCATATGATTGAAAATGTATCTGATCAGAACGCTTCGTATAATTTTCTTGTGTACTAGTTTTGTTACTAACTTCCGTATCAAAAATAATACGAAAATTACTCCCTTCAATAGAGAAGATCGTCCCGTTTAATAAAGAGCTTCCTTCAGAATCTGGAAGAGGTTCTAGACCTTTAGGATAATACCAATCTTCCACTTTCCATTGAATGCTATTTTTTTCTCCGGATTCTATTATAGTTGTAATTTTATTTCCTTCTTCCGCAACCACAACTCTGATATTGGATGGAAAAATTATTAGAAACAATAGAAAAACCATAAGACAAAGAATGGTATAATTGAAAATTCTTGACCTAGACATGATTAAAAAGTCTATCCAATTTCATATATTAACATATCTAGATTAGAAAGACCTAATTTTTTTTTTTTTTTAAGTTTATTTTTTTATTCTAATGAATTTAAATAATGAATTTAATAAAAGATTTCATTATAAAAAAGCAAAATTTAATTTAAATAGGAATATGAATGTATTTTCGACGAAAAATTATCTAAATAACTAAAAAATTGTTGAAAATTATTTAGAAATCAATAATAATTTTTGAAAAATGAAAGAAAAATTTTAAGAATTTTCTTAACTTCTAATGAAGTTAAGAACTTGAAAATTTGAAGTTTTTACAATTAAGCTTATTTTTTTTGTTCAGATCGCTCTTTTTTAATACATCTTATGCCTGGACAATTATTTCCTTTAATTAAAAAGTCTCGCGTGCATAAATTACAATGAATACATTCTGCCTCTGGATAAGGACTACCTTTTTTCCAGTCCATCCATATTCTTGGTAGATTTGGTTGAGCAATCAATGGACGTGAAAAAGCACAAAAGTCAATGTTGGTTGTTAATAAAATATTGCTAACGTTTTCAAATCTATAGATTCCACCAACGACCATGACGGGGATTTTTAATTCGTTTTTAATTTGAATGGCAAGATCTAAGTTATATGCTTCGATATTACGTTTTCTAACATTGCGTCTCGCCTCAGGAGGAAGTGAAATGACATTTTCGAGCATTCCAGCTTCCCATATATAAGAACTAATTTCTAATGAGTCATATCCTGCCTTTTCAAAAATTTTTGCTAACTTTGAAGCCTCATTTACTTGTAATCCGCTTGAAATTCTATCGCTTCCATTCATTTTCATACAGATTGGATATGAATTTCCAACAAGAGCACGCGAATTTTTTATGATTTGTAGAGAAAATTTTGCCCTATTTTCAGTAGATCCACCAAATTTGTCATTCCTTTTATTCATATAGGGTGAATAAAATTGCGTTATTAAATAACCATGAGCTCCGTGGTATTGAACACCATCAAAACCAGCTTTTTTCGCTCTTAACGTGGCTTCTGCAAATAATCTTGAGATATTATTTATTTCTGTAATTGTCAATTCTTTTGGTATTCTCTTGATTACTTTATCTTCGATAGCAGATGAGGAAATCAACGGACCATCCCAGCCATGAGGACCTGCTTCCCTTCCGCAATGACCTATTTGAAGAAATATCTTGGAATTGTAACCAAGTTCTTTGGTTGCATCATGAAATGCGCCAGTGATTCTTGATAAACCATAAATCTTATCATCAGAATCATTTGCCACCATTTTTGGAGTTGGTCTACCATCTTCTCTCACGTAAGTCATGCCCGTAATTACCAAACCACTTCCTCCTTGTCCTAATTCTTCATAAAATCTAATCAAAGAATCAGTAACCTCGCCCGAAGGCATGGCTCGGCACTCGTACGTGGCAGATCTCACCAGTCGATTAGGGATTGAGACGCTCCCAATTTTTTTGGGGCTAAAGACCAACTCGAACTCTTTTTTTAACATCATTTTACTATCTTTTTTTTAGATTTAATTTTTTCAGTAATTTTAAAGAATACGATAATAATATTGCAACGGTTAAATCAATCAAAAAATTCCAAAAAATAAAAAATAAAAAAATTAGTTTGATTTTTTCAATTGAAAAAATCGAATTATGGTTACAACGACCGATGCACCCATCCCGATTGCCGCCCACGAAATTGCATAAACAACTCCAATTTGTAAAGCTGTTACACTTTGGATAATAAAAAGCATGAGATAGGGAGCTGCCATCCATAAAGTCGTAAGAGATCTTTCGTTATCTTGTTTTTTATAAAAAACTTGATTCTTGCCAACGAGTCCCAAATAGAGGTTAAATAATACAAAGACCCCAAAGGATGTAATGATCCAAAAGACATAATTACCTATGGGAATTCCATAAAATTCGCCGCCAAGTGGCCATGTCCAGTATCCTCTAGCAACCATTGTCGGATCATTAATTAAATCCCATGCAGTCATTATAAGCGAGCCTATAAAGCTTGATATCAAGAGTATTGGAGTTTGTTGTTTATCTAATTTACCAAGATCGTCAGGATTTGTCTTAATTCTATTACATATGATATTACTCATTGAAAGAGCACAGTATAAAAACGTAAGCCATGTCAATGGAATCAAGTAGGGTACTTTTCCAAGAAACATAGGTCCCAATTTGTTAGCGTATATCCAATAACAAAAAGGATAGAATAGTCCAAATGCGCCTAAAGTTTCCATAAGCATTGAAAACAAATAAGCAATTATTATAAAAACAACTAAATTTTTTGCACCTAATGTTTTCGTGCCATGAATTAACGTGAAGCAAAAGAAAGTCATCACTTGAACAATCGTAGCTAGACTAGATATCTCTGTAAATATGCGTGAAATGACAAAAAATACTGCAGAAAATGCTAACAAACAGATCATAGCGATCTCAGATTTTTCTAATTCAACCAATAAATCACCTTCCCTTAAGTTTTAATATATTCCAATCATATAATTAGAACAAATAGAATTTGTGATGATTTAAAAAACAATATTTTTTACTTTTTTAAACAGAACTCGACTAATTTTTTACATTGAAGAATCCTCAAGGATCAAGGAAAGTGAGATTATAAGGAATTAGATATTTTATAAATAATTTAAATGAGGATTCTTAAAATTTGTAAATTTGAATTTATTACTTAGGGAAATATATTTTCTAAAGAACATTAATAATAAAATAGGGAAAATTTGTTCTAATAACTTTTTTATTGAAATATTAGAATCACTACTTTTTTGGATAAATACGATTAGGGGAACCAAGAAGAATATTTAATAATTTCTCCAGGATTTATTTTCTCAAAAATTCGTAGAAATTCTTGGTTCCGAAATGTAAATGCAAATCTTGAGCCCCTTTTTCGAACTTTATGGTAATGCTTTGCAGGATTAATTCGAGTAAATAACCATAGAATAGGAAAAATTATTCCAGCCATAATCCAAAGCGTCCCAATTATGATCATGATAACATTAGCATCACCAAAATCCACTTCAGCAGCCACAATCCCAGCGACAACCCCAATAGCGATGAACATGTGAATTAATAACAATGATAAACCAAGTAAATAACGTATTCTTGCTTTTGTTTTGCAATTATTGCATACCCACGTATCAACGCCGAGAGTAGTAACGGAATATTGATTTGTGCGATAACCATAACTATAACTGGAACCAACTAAAACACTATTACGGTATTCATAATCATGACGATTTAATTTATTAGGATCAGTTTCACCACATCCAACACAAGCTTTAGGCCAATATACCAATGCTAAAACATCCATTTACTATTATTTTTCGATTTTAATAAGTCAATTTTATAATATTATTTTTAAAAGAAATACTTGTATTAATATTTATACTTTAATCTAAAGTCGAATAAAATTACAATAAACAGAATTTATTTTAATCAAATGGAATATAATTTGTCTTATATTACTAATGTATCTACTTTTGTCATATACATTATTTGGCGATGTCGAAGGGGATCAGAGTAGATCATCATATAGTATTCAAAGTTGGTCAATACTTCTAAATAGAATGGGGTGAAATAGGCATCCTATTTGTTGATACTGATCAATAAATCAATCTTTTTTCCCTAAATTTTTATCAGTCTGAGGTTATTCACTATAATTGTCAGTTGAACGTGTTTATCCAGTTTATCACGAAATGCACGATCAATACGATGTATAAACCACTCAAAAGACCAATGTGAAGTGACTTGTGTATGTGAGATTGGGGTTTATCTTTGCCTTTCAATCTAATGGGACGATATCTCTGTAAATAACCTGTAGCAACTAAGAGAGCTACTATAATATAAAGAGCTAATCCTCCGCCTAGATCGGGATAAAACGGTAATGGGCGACTAAGTTGTCCGCCAATATGAATGGATACCAACAGAAAAGAAGTGGTAAAACCGAAAATGTGGATGTTCATCCAGATTTTGTATTGATTGGGACGCCGGCGCTTTAGTATATAAAATATAGGAGGAAAAACGAGCATAAAAATAGCTCCAAATATTCCCATCCAATGAGAAAAGCGAAGTTGACCCACGAAAAACCCCGTGTCAATTATATCTAGTAAAATCATTATAGTTATAACAATAATGATTATGATATAGATAGTTTCTATTAAAAAAGATAGATTCTTTAATAAACTCAGCTTGTTTTTAGGTTCCGGAGATTTTGTCATAACGAACATTTAATTAAGCAAATATTTAAATTTTTTTTCATATAAAAAACGTCAATTAGCACTAAATTACGGTTAAAATAACTTCGGATTTTGAAATATTCTGTTAATATTTCAATTTTTTTTATAATATCTATCGGTAGTTGAACTTTTCTTTTCAAAATTGCTACTTCAGTGTTTTTGACCTCAATGTCTTTTGCAGCTACGTCCTATCCTAATATTTATCTATAAGATCCAGCGATTTGTCAAGAGCTTTTTTATTCTCTCTAATCAGTATTCAAATATAGTTCGACAAATTTAGGTTATGTTAAGTTTCTGCATTATCCTCAATTTAACTTTTTCTAAGTTATCGGAAATTTGGAGATTTATTATAGTCATAGTGGGAAACAGCAAGTTACTTTACGTACACGACGTATATAAACACGCCCTATAGGAAAAATTATATTATATTCAGGATTTTAACTATATTACTTTAATTATTGACTGCCTTGTTTTTAACCCCACTCACTTTTATAACCCGTTCCTCCTGCAGGCCAATTGAAATCTATTGCCTTCTCATTACACACGTACCAACAGGCAGCACATTCCATACACTCATCAAGACTTTTGATGGTAGCTTTTTTCTGTTTGATTTCGAAACACCCAGCTAGACAAACTTTAACACAATTTGCACACCCAGTGCATTTTTCCTGGATTATTTTTACGTGATCGCTCGTTCCTTCTATCCATTCAATTCCTGGAAATTTTTTAGAAATCCGAACCATTAATATCATTTACCTCCTCATACAAAAATCTTAGGATTTGCTTGTTCTACATAATCAATCAATTTTTGACTTAGTTGTTCAGTGACAGGTTTTAGGAGCCTATTCAACCTCAAATAAAAAGGTTCTACCACGCGAAGAATTTTTTTCATAAAAATATTTGCTCTATCAATGAAATAATTTACCATTGGTTCAAACCGATTAATTAGTCTTCTTAACATCATGGACATGGAATCCATCATTCTCGTTGAAACTCTAAAAATGAAGTCGAAGAGCCTTGAGCCTCTAGAAGTTTTATTCTTGTGTCTAATCTTTACGGAATCACCATAACTTTCATAAAGCCAATTTTGAAAGTATCTGAAATACATTTTTATCCATTTTGATAGGATGTTTTCCTCTTCCTTAACATACAATATAACTGTTTTAAGTAGAGGAGTCATGAAATGAGTGAGTGCACCAAGACCCCAACCATCATGAATATATTTTTTCAGTTTTTTTTCATCATGTTCTTTTTGAGCTATTCGTAAATTATATCTATTCGTCCCTGAAATTGACCATTGAATTATGGGATGTGCTTTAATCTTCTCATTATATTTCTTTAAAAAAATTTTTGACATATCATTGATCTTTATTGCTTCAATAGCTATATCCGCAGCGATTTCAGCAGAATACCAGGCTGCAGGAACACCGTCGCATAATTCGGTGCTCTCGAGTCCTGCGGCATCACCGATCAGGATCATTCCATCGGTAAAATTGTGGAAATTCCGCAACTTTTTATCAAGACCCACATATATTTCAAAACCTTCCCACAACCTTGCTCGTAGCTTGATAAAGGGTGCTACTCCATTTCTCCACCAAGATATATTTGTAATGTTTTTATGATAGATATCGAATAATTTATTTAAGTTTGGAACTTTTCCTTCACCTAAACTCAAGCATTGATCTTGCATGAAGTGGATGCTATTTCTATAGGGCCAAACCATAAGCCCATTGCCATAACCTAAAGGAGGTGCTATTTTCTGTTCATCCCACCCCCAACAAAATCTACTTGTATATCCAAAAATTCGATCAACTGCTTTTTTTGGAATAACATAATCATAAGTATCGGCTAACGATATCGCCTCAGGAGGGTACTTATCTCGAATTCCTGCCTTTATAGACAATAAACCCTGTGATCCTTCAGCATTAATCACTATTTTCGATTTAAATGTTTCTCCTTTGTCTGTGACTATACCAATAATATAATCGCCTTCTTTTAAGAAATCAATAACGGTTGTTGAAGTTTTTAACTCTACACCTGATTTGACTGCTTGTTTAGCTTCCCATTCGCAAAATGGTTTACAATAAGTATTATAACCAAATGCTATTATTGGGGAGAGAGGTTTTGGCAGGATTAAAGAATCATCTATTTCCATTTCTTCTTTTTCTATATCGGTTATTATGTAATTAATAATACCATCGGCTGGTCTTTCAAAAGGAGGATTACCATCTCTTATAAATGCGGGTCCAAATAAAAAACCGTAAAAGGGAATAGTCAAACCTGAAACAACTTTATCACCAACATTTTTAGAACGTTCAATCATAAGCGTCTTTAAACCCGCTTCCGCACACTTTTTTGCTGCAACAGGTCCACCAAAACCAGCACCTACCACTATTACATCATATTCTTTTATCATTTTATATCCGACTATTCGAATTATTTCTTGTTCAGCTAATTGAATAACCATTTAAAGCTAATAAATTATTTTATTTCTTTTGATGAAATAATGAACATGAACCAATAAAATTAATCCATATTTCAGCTTAAAGTGCATTTTATTCCTAATTTTATTTCATATTTTAGTTTTTTATAGATTTTTTATATATAGATTACATTTATCTATAATTTAAATGTGTAAATCTTATAGAAATATTAGATTAATGATCAGATTAATGATAGGTTAGTTTTATTCAGATTTTAATTCTTTTTAAAAAATAGAACGAAATACATAAGAGATATTTATCGAATTATTATACACCCAATACCACTACATTGTTAAAAGTGTCTAACTACTGAGGGTTTGAAGTGGGTTAAATAATGAACCGACTAAAAAAAGAATTACCTAAATTTGAAATCGAATCAGATTCATTAGAAAAAAAAATTGCAGAACTAACAGAATCCGAAAAAAAATATCGTGAAGCTTATGAATGGGCAACCTTTGCAAAAGACTTAGTCATTCACGATCTTAATAATATATTTAGCGTAATGACATTAGTTATTGGTAAATATTCAGATGAATTGAATGCTATTGATAAATTGAAGACAATAAACGATATTATTCATGTGGTTCAAGAAGGAGTGAAAAAGAGTCAAAATTTAATTTCGGATATTCAAAAACTTTTTCTAATAGAGAATGAAGTTGGAACAGTTGAAGAACCAATCGATCTATTAAAAACGCTAGAAAATGCAGTTAAATTTACTCGTGAAGTTTTTAAAGAAAAGGAGGTTAATATTGAAATCAAATCTCCAGAAGATATTATTTTATTGAAATCAAATCATTTTTTAATTGATGCTTTTGAAAATATCTTAAACAACGGGATAAAATATAATGAGAACGTAAGGATTGAAATAATTATTAATATCTCAAGAGTAAATGGAGAAGAAAATAACTATATAAAAATTGAATTTATCGATAATGGAATTGGTATTCCTGACAATCAGAAAAAAAGTATCTTTCTTAAAGGTCATAGAATAAATCAAGGAGTAAAAGGAATGGGCATAGGTTTAGCACTTGCGAAAAGGATAGTAGAAAGTTGTGACGGTTATATTTGGGTTGAAGATAAAATTTCAGGGGATCATTCAAAAGGAAGTAATTTTATTCTTTTAATACATGAATTTGTTTCAAAATCCTAAAACTTTTGGATTTTATGAGTTTTTTGGAAATAAATATAAAAAAAAGTGATTCTATAAATCTAATTTTATTTCATATTCTTGTTGTTAAAAAAAGATAGCGAATTTTAGAATTTTCTTACCATTTTATTTCAGAAATCGAATGTTAGACGGTTTTTTTTGCTTTAGTAATCTCTTCTTTTAAAATTTGTTTTAAATTTTCAGCTAATTCACCTAACCTAGTCGAAGTTGAAGTAATTTCTTCCATGGAAGCAGTTTGTTCTTCTGCAGATGAATTTATTTCTTCCATTGCAGCTGAAGTTTCTTCACTAGTGGCCAGAGTACTTTCTATTCTTGATGTAGCCTCTTCTACAGATTTTACAGTTTGTTCAATCGTCTTAAGAATTTCTGAAATTTTTTCACTTGAAGTTGAAACAGTACTCTTGGATTGCTCAGCTAATTTACGTACTTCATCAGCAACCACAGCAAACCCTCGTCCATGTTCACCCGCTCGACCAGCTTCAATGCTGGCATTTAAAGCTAGTAAATTGGTTTGTTCTGCAATATTTATAATAAGATTCATTATATTATTAATATCAACACTGGAATTTTTGATGGTTAAAGCTAAATTACTTATTTGTTTTGATATTTTATTTATTTCTGTTAATTCTTCAACTTGATGTCGTGCTCCAGTTGATACTTCTTGGGTTGTTGAAGCAATTTCTTCAGCGGATGCATTCACTTCACTTGCACTTGCTGCTAACTCTGTTGCCATGTTTGATACATTGACACTAGCATCACTACTCGTTTTTAATATTGTATTTAATTTTAAACGATTATTCTTAATTATTTTGACTAAAAAGTAATGTTGAACAAGAATAGCAACTATAGCTACTGGTAGAAATATCATCATAAAAATTACATCTCCTTTGAAGGTTACTAATCCTGTTATCACTAATAATAAAACGACACCTAATGTTGCGGTAACTAATAGAATTATTTTATATTCAAGAGATTTTAAATTTCTTCCAGTATAAAAATAAAAGCCGACAATAATACAAGAAATAATTAAAAGAAGTAAAAGATAAATCATTACAGGATCAAGTGTTGCTTGCATAACTCACACCTTTTTTAAGAAATTAATACACGATAAAATTAAAACATATGCATGTTTTAGGAAAAATTTGGTTCAAGTTTTTTTTGTTTGATTAAATGTTCTTTTAATTAAATAATGATTTTTTATTTCAAATTATTTTGTTTTCTTTTCCATTCAGAATACTTAACCAAAGAGATAACTGCATCTGCGGCTTCTTCTAAAAGAAAAATCGGCAATCCGCTATCTTGACAATATTTTATGAATGGTTCTTCGTCTCGAAAAAATACGGAGGATCCAATTATGGGTTTATTATATTTTTTTGATAGACGAAGCATTTTTTTTATGTAAGAATTAACCATGTTCAAGTAAAAATCAAGCATTTGTGCTTTTGAGGTTTCTACTTGGTCATTCATCGGCAACCTTTCAAAAAAATTGTCTATCATTTGTGTTCCCCAAAATCCGTAAATTATCAATCCATCACATTCGGAGGATGAAAGCAATAATTTGGGGATTTTAAAATAAAAATTATCCCAAATAGGGTCAAATGTTAGATCTACAGGATTTTTAGAGCTTGCTGTAGGGGGTAATAAATAAGATAATTCTTTTTGCAAAGGTTCAGAAAGCAACGGAATGTTTACTCCATTTGCTTCTAATAAATCTGCTAATTTTGTACCTGGACCGCCTCCAACTGTTTGAATTACGAAATTCTTTCCAGGGGGCAGTGATAAATCTGAAAAGCATTTTAAAGCATTAAGCATTTGAATGCTCGTATCAACGTGAATGATCCCTGTTTGTTTAAATACGGCTTCGATGACATCTTCATTATTCGCAATGGATCCAGTATGCGACATTGCTGAACGAACGCCTGCCTTGGTTTGTCCAATTTTTATTGCTACTATAGGTTTTTTCAGTGAAACTTTACGAGCTACTTCAATGAATTTCTTCCCTCGCTTGATTCCTTCGATATATAGACCAATTGCTTTAGTTTCATCATCTTCTCCTAAATATTCCAAAAAATCCACCATGTCCATGCATGCTTCGTTTCCTACGCTAATGATTTTTGAAATTCCTAATCCAATTTTTTGAATAATGGGAAGTAACACGTGTGCAGCATAACTTCCGGATTGAGAAATAAGTGATACATTGCCAGGAATTGGATTGACCATCATTGGAGTCATGTTTACATGACTGTTAGTGGCAACTTCTCCAATACAATTTGGTCCAATTATCTTAATTTCATATTTTTTTGATAATTTTCTCATTTCTTCTTCGGGTCTTTCATTTCCAACTTCCTTAAATCCTGCTGTGACTATAATAATTCCTTTAACTCCTGCTTTTCCACATTCTTCTAATTTTTCTAAGACTAATTTTGTTGGTAAAACCATTAGAACTAAATCCACTGTTTCAGGTACGTCTCCGATAGACAAGTATCCTTGAATTCCAAATATTATCTTTTCCTTTGGGTGGATAGGGTATACCTTACCTTTAAATCCCCCCGATAATATATTAGCTAATATCAATGACCCAAAACGTTGCGGATTATTACTTGCACCGTAAATTGCAATTGATTTTGGATTATAAAACATATCAAGATTTAATTTATTCATTATAATCCTCTTACTTAATGCTACATGGTCTAGCAAGATTCACTACAAAAATTTTTGCTACATAAAGATTTATTACTAAAAAAGAAGTATTTAATCGTATGAGACCTCCAAAATGCGCCATATGTGGTGATGAGGATTTTGATCTCAATATAGGCGGATTAATCTACTTTAAAAAGCGTCAAAAAGACATTGACTGGGAGAAAAGAATGAATGAGACAGGGGGAGTGGGACACCCCCCTTATGCTGAATGGTTTTGCCCTAAGCATATTCAAAAGGCAAAAGAGGTAGAACACTTAACTATAAATGATGCTTTTAGAAAGTTAAGAGATATTTTTAAAACTTAAGATCAAATTATTTAATTTCTTTTTACTTTTCATCATTATTTCACTGTTATATTGCCTTCAAAATTATCAAAATATCGATATATTTCAAAACGATTTTATTTTAACTAAAAAATACTAAAATTGAAAGTTAAGAATCCTCAATATAAATTTATTAATATATTAATTAAATAATAAACAAAAATAAAGTTAATATTTCACGATACCTTATTACTTTAAAGAATTTTAACTCTTAGGTTAAAATAATGACTGTTCTCGAGGAATTTTGGATAGTTTCAAATGGAATCTCCGTGTATCACCAAGCAGCAACGGAAATTATAGATGAGACGCTATTTGGAGGATTTATATCAGCAATCCTCATATTTATTAATGAATTAGGAAACGATGAGATAAAAAAATTGGAAATGGAAGGTTCTAAGATCTATATCATGCCTTGTGAGAAGAGAGAATGGTTTTTCATTGGAAGGTCAAAAAAAGGAAAAGATAAAAAAATTTTCAGATACTTAGAAGAAATTCGTGAAATATTTTTTGAAGAATACGGAGAATTAATAAAGTCATGGGATAATAATACAGAAGCTTTTAAAGAACTTGACAAATATATTAATATTAATAATGAAGATAGTCCTGCTGTTAAGGCTCAAAAACAAAGAAGTGGATTCTTATAAATTTTTAGTGAGGTTTTTACATGTCTATTGATCTAATACAAATTCAATTGTATATCTTAGGAATTGTCGTTATAGTCTTAATTTCTATATGTATTCAAAGGGTAGTAAAAAGTTATAATACTGAAAGCCGTAACTCGAGTATATTTTTCCTATTAATTTATGTATTTACTTTACTTGTCGTTTTGCTAGGACTTATAGGTAAATATGCTCCTTATCAATCCCCATTAGCCATATTTATGCTTCGTCTTGCAGATTCATTTACAGTAATAATTTTAATGAATATGACTTTTTTTGCTAGTAGTGTGCTTTATGGAACTATTCATAGCGATAAAAAGGCGCTTTTTTTTACCATATTTGTAATTATTGAATCTACATTTATTGTAATTTTTTATTGGGTAGCCCCAATACAATTCACCGTCGCAGAATTCAATGAAATAACTTATGTTTTTAATGTTCCTCTTACTATTGCTTACTTTCCGTTGATATTACCCATATTATATCTATTCATTAAAATGGAAAAAATAGACGAACCTAATAAATGGAAACATAGACTTTTACTAATAGCCTTTATTTGTGCTATAATGGAATTAGCTTTTGATATGCCAGGAACATTTCCTGAATTATTATTTGTTTGGAGAAGTTTTGCTTTAGTGTCCATGATAATTGTCATTATTGCCTTACTTCTGCCCAGAAAGGAATAATAACCTACAATTTTTTTTTTAATTTATTTTTAATCTTGAGAATTTTTCAATTCCTTTGATTTTTCGAGAATTCAAGTAATTTTTGAGGTTATTCGACATTATTTTAGCATACACTGAGAGCATGAAAAACTTTCCCTTTATCCTCTTATTGATTCATTTTAAGCCGTTTTTATATTTATTAAAGAGTTCCATTCATTTTGCTTTAGAATTTGGAAAAACGTAAATCTCCTGTACATTCACTTGAAATTAATCAAATGCCGATAAAACTTGAAATATTTTCGTCGGTCAAGGGAATTTGGAAATTCTCTTAATCTTTTAAAAAAATTTTATCGAACTATATTTCAATTATCTTTAAACTATCTTTTAATAAGATTACTTTATTGACAAATTTGTTCAAATTAAAGAAGATATAGAATAATAACTAAAATTATGGAGTTTCTTATGGTAAAAGGGACATATAAAACTCAAAATCCAACACTTAGTATTTTTATTTTGCTTAATTTATTTTTATTTCACTGTTATGTTTTTTTGATAATTGTCAAAAGATCGATAATTTTCATAATCATTATATATCATCCTTTGTGAATTAGATTTTAAGGATTCGAAATTTTAAAATGAATTAATTAATTGGGCGATTTTAATGGGCAAATTTCACTATGGAGATATTCCTGAAAGATTTGTAATGAAAGAATATTACCCGCTTGGAAGACATACTTGGCATGTGTTTGAAGAGTTAGGTACTGATTATTGGGACGTTGGAATTAATGCATTGTCAAGACCTGGAGCATTGAATGATTTTTTCATGGCAAGATTAGATAATTCTATTGAAACATCAAAATTAGTAATGAATGGAACAATATCTGAAAAAGATAGTCAAAACATGTTTACTTATTCGTTATTTCCACCTATTTTTTGTATTAGGAGTGATCTACAACAAGGATTCCAAAAATTAATGTTGGGAGAATCTGTAGATGCTACATTTATTCTTTTAGATGACCAGGTACAAGAAATGTTCTTTGCTTTGAATACCCATCAAGAAGATGGCATTCCGGTTGATTGGTTTAATATTGATCCTACTGATGAAATATTGGATCGCAGGCATATGAAATATGGATATAAATTAAGAGAGTTCCCAAAGAAAATGAAAAATAACTTGCCAAAGATTTCTAAGGCAATAATTGATATCTTAAAAGATATTAGGAATGAGCGAACACCAGAATGGTCTACATCGGATTATATAATTGCAATTGCTTGGATGGGTGCTGCAGTCAATTCGATTTATATAGTTTCAAATTTTGAAGCTATAGTTTCTTTACAAGATTATTTCAATGCTAAGAGAGTTTATAAATTACCAATGGAATGGGTGGGATTTTTCCCCCAACCTCCTATTTTAAATTCATTCATGTTTATGGATAGACCCTCATTTGGTAATAGGTTTGGTGGATTGACATCTGGAAATAATTTATACATGGCAGGAATGGAAGAATATTGGTATGATTGGTCAATGAAAGAACTACCAGAAATGATGAAATTAACCTTTTATAGAGCTTGGGGTGCGGAGTGTAAACCTGAGGATAAATATTCTGGGACTCTCTACCCTGCAGCAGAAGGGCATTATGAACCTCCAATATTTAAGAAAAAAGAAATATATGAAAATGAAGAATTTGATTTCACTTTTTTAAAGAAAGAATATGCAAAATATCCAAAACTCTCCTTGGAAACCTTTAATTTAGATTTTGAGACAGCAAGGAAAGGTGTTTATACTGATATTAATAACTTAACGACTGACAAGGAAGAAATTTCAGAGAAAAACATAATCTCGTTGGGACTGGCCAAAGATACGAAAAACGTAAAAAAATAAAAATATATTTTATTTTTTATATTATTTCCATTATCTTCAAGTTACATGGTATCTTTATTAATATTCAATAATTATTTTAAGGACTAGCGTAATATTATCGAGATCCTTTATTTTTTTAAAAAAAAGAGGAATTCCTAAGAAAAACAAATTTTATTCTAAATTTTTCAAAAAAAAACATAAAAAAACCCAAAGATAGCAATGGAAGCTTTTAATTTAGACATAGACATTTCTAGAAAAGTAGTTTACTCAAATACAAACAATTTAAAGAATAATAAGGATAAAATTGGAAAAAATAATATTATTTCGTTTTATTAGCTAAAGATACAAAAGTCTTAAAATAAAATCAAAAAAAGAAAAAAGTTAAATGCATTTAATATATTATTAGACTAAACCTTTTTAATTAGCGTGAAACCAGATTATAATAAAAAAGAGTGATGAAGAAATGCCTAAGGCAAAGGAAAAGAAAAAAGAGGAGACAAAAACTAAATCCGAGAAAAAAAATTCTGAAATGAAAACTTTTAAAATATACGGAACGTTCAAATATTCAGATGGTTACCAAGATTTCATCAAAGAGACAAAAGCTGCAAAGGAAATTCGAGCTATTGACAAAGTATATAAACTCATCGGTAGTCAACATCGCATTAAGAGGAAATATATTGAAATTAAAAAAATTGAGGTTTCTTAAATGGCTGAAGAATTAAATCAAATGGCTTTAAGATTAAGATATATGGAAGAGAACGCTGAAGCTTTACAACAAAATATTCAATTACTTCAAGCAACGATAGATAATTTTGAAGCAAGTTTAATGACTTTAACTAACATAAAGGAAGCTAAGACTGATCAAGAAGTTTTAATTAAAATAGGTAGCGCAGTCTACGTAAAAGCAAAAATGCAAGATCCAAGTAAAGTTATCGTTGGTGTTGGTATGGGATTTGGCTCAGATATATTTGTTGAAAAAACAATTGAGGGAGCAAAAGAAACCCTTAACGAACGAGTTGAAGAAGTGAGAAATGCTCAAAACATGATCCAACAAAATTTAGAAAAATTAATACAGCAAATCAACATGATTAGACCCGAATTTGAGCGTCGATATGCGCAATTTCAGCAAGAAATGGCTCAATCTCAAGGGATGCACTCACACGATCACTAACTTTATTTTAATAAAACGTGATAATTCGTGTTTGAGAAGTTAAAATCTGCTTTTAAAAAGATATCAACAAAAACTATCACGGATAAAAATATTGATTCAATTTTAGATGAATTTAAAATTGAATTAGTCCGTAATGATGTTGCCTACAAGACAGCTGAAGAAATATGTAATATATTAAAAAAAGAAGAACTTATTGGTAAAGAAGTCGGGCGATTAACAAGAATAAAAACACTAACAATTGAAACAATGAAAAATATCTTAATAAAAGTTCTTTCTCAAGCAAAAACAATTGATCTTTTAGAATTTGTAAAAGAAAAAAATGCTCAGGGAGGTCCTGCTATTTTACTAATGTTAGGTGTAAATGGGACAGGCAAGACCACTACGATAGCAAAATTAACAAATTTTTTTCAAAAAAATAATTTAACGGTAGTTTTAGCGGCTGGTGATACTTTTAGAGCAGGAAGTATAGAGCAATTATCGAAACACGCGGAAAACTTAAAAGTAAAATGTATTAAGCACGAATATGGTTCCGATTCTGCTTCTGTAGCATATGATGCAATCAATCATGCTGAATCTAAAAATATTAATGTTGTATTAATTGATACGGCGGGTCGTATGGAGACCAATAAGAATTTAATGAATGAAATGAAAAAAATTATAAGAGTATCTGAACCCCATTTAAAAATTTTTGTTGCCTCATTGTTGGTAGGTAATGATGCGCACATGCAAGCAGATATTTTTAATAAAGAAGTTGGAATTGATGCATCTATTTTGAACATGGCTGATGCGGATATCAAGGGTGGCGCAACTCTTTCTGTTGCACATATTACAAAAAAACCAATTCTATTTTTAGGGAATGGACAATCTTATGATGATCTCATGCCTTTTGAACCCGAAAAGTTTGCTGAAATGATATTTCAAAATTAATAATTTAATAATGAATCCAAGGTATCTGATTGATTTCTTTCTTGTTTTATATCAATTGCTTGAACTGGACAAATCATCAAACAAACCAAACACTCAAAACAATCATTTTCATTAATAGGATCTGCTTTAATTTTTGAAACTGGATGATTTGGTGTCTCCAATTCTGTAAAAACATTGACTGTACATTTTTTTAAACATTTCAAACACCCATTACAAATATCTAAATCGACTGCAACTTTAGTGCCATGAATTCCAAGTTTATTATGACTTTTTTCTAATTTCCAAATTATATGACCTTTATGCATTCCAACTTTTTTATAATTGTCCCTAAAACGTTCATTAATAGGCATTTTTAGTTCAATATTCCCATTTTTTTATTCTGGAATTTTAAATTAAATTAAAAATGATAGGATATTTTTAAGATTGTCCTATCATCATAAATTTCGTTTTTAGTATTAACATGTTTATTCATAAGGTTTAAATATTTTCCAATTCATTTTTGAATATAACTTAAACTGGTTAAGTCTGAATGAGAATTGAATTATAATTTGGAGAAAAATTGAAGAGCACAATCTTACTTGGAGGATGTGATTAATCATAACTGAGAGAAATCAAGATATTTCTAAGTTTCAAATATTCGCATATAACATAATCAATTTATCCCGGCTTCAAGTAGAGGGCGGAAAGATTGAAGAAGTTTATAAAAGATTCATTGCTTCCCAAGATTCCGAAACCATTTTAAATTTTCAGAAAAAAATAAGAAATTTATGGGATCAATGGGAAGAAAATAATAAAGTCATCGGTATATCGGATTTTTTTCATCAATACGGTAATGAATTATTTTTATCTTGGTTATCTGAAATTTTTCCATTTGATCGTCCAAATTTAATCATCGAATGTCCAAAAGGTCATTCTAAAGTAGATAGTCAATTAGTAGCTTCTTATTCTTTTGATAAAAACGAAATTGCTTACATCAATTTCGTGTTAAAGAAGTTAGAAATTGACCATTATACTGCTCACGAAGCTGCAAGAGATTTATTTGCTAATTCTATAAAATCGATTTCAGCATATTTTTCGGACTTAATTGGCACAAAATTCAAGATTTTTACATCCGATATAAATTATTATGAAATTGACATTGACGGTTCTGCGTATGTAGAATTTTCCGGTGCTGGAAGAATTCAATAAGAGGGGAACTAAGGTTTCATTAGAATTTCAGAAGTTTGCAGATACCATAATAAGAAGAACTAGGTTAGAAGTGGAAGGTGGAATAATGGATATTGCCTTCTTAGAATATATTACTGAATTTAAGACTGTTTTATGGAATTTTGAAGAAAAAGCAAAGAAACTTTTTACTAGCTGGAAAGAAAAAGGGGGAGGGTTCTTCTCTGATGTCGGAGATTTTTTCATTAAACAAGGACCAGACTTGTTTAGAATATGGTTGACTGAAATATTTCCCTTTAGCAGCAAACATATTATAATTAACTGTTCAAAACATAGCGCTGTTGACTCACAAGTCAAAATAAATTATTATTATCAAAAAAACGAAATCGAAGCTCTAAGAAATATCATGACGGTACAAAATATTATTAATTTTGATTTAAAAGACGCAGCGGCAAAATTATTGGTAAATGCTATTAAAATAATATCTAAAAGCTTCACAGCAATAATTGAAATGGAATATAAAATTTTCACATCTCGACTAGACGTGTTAGATGCTAATGATGTCATAATTGTTGATTTTTTCGGGGCAGGTAGGGTCAGGAAGTAAATTTTAATTTTCTATTTTTTATTGAATAAATTAAATCATCTATATTTCTTATCTCAATATTTGTTTCCATTGTGATCACACCAATTTCCTCAATTAAATGCGCATCTGAACCTCCTACTTCTGACAATTTTAAAATTTCATTCGCTTTTTTTGCTTGAAAATTTTCAAATTTATTATTCCTCCCATTTATTATCTCAATAGCATCCAAATTCAACTGAAAAATTCTATCATTATGACCTAATTCTAGTGCAGTATCCCCCACATATTCAATATTCCTAAAAGGATGGACACCAATTATTAAAGCTCCTTGTTCTTTTAACAATTCGATCGCTTCTTCAACAGGTAACAGATGAGGAATTTCTTCATTTATTCCAAAAGTGGTTAAATGACCATCTTTTGTAGTAATTTCACACCCAACTAAAACTAAAATACTAGAATTGGGTATATTTCTTGTAATAATGTCATGATTAACAATACATATTGCATCTAAATCCTTAAATTTCGCTTGATTTATGATTTGTTTTAAAGTTAATTTTGAACAAGAAGAATCCTTAGAATGAACATGTAAATCTATTCGCATCTTATCACTTTATATTTTTTTTCTTCTAATTCGGCGTTTAGAAGCAGGATTGTTATCGTGTAATTCTCTCAGTACTTCTCCAAATGATTCATCTGGTCTAAGAATTTTTTGTTTAAATATACCTGTTCTTCCAACTCTATCTCTTCGATCCAAAACTCGAATTCGCTCTAAAATGGTATCTATTGATAAATCTAGTTTTTTAGCAAAAATACTAGCATTTTCTTTAGTAATTCCGATTTCTTCATGACCTTTTTCATTGGGAGAAATGAATAAAAGTTTCTTATTTATCCCAGGAACCCTCATGTCCTCTATCAATCCCTTAAAATCTAATTGGCCTCCAAATTTATAGAATTCAAATTCTCGAGGATAAAATGGAATCAGGGGATAAGTAATTGATATTTCATCTTTTAACGTTATTGAAGCCTTGATAGCTGATAATGGGGTAGCTTGTACAATTTTTCTTTCATTAAATGATAAAATTCCTATTGCATCTAAAGGTTCTACTAATTCAAATTCATTTATCATGGTTAGAATAATAAAATCAATATCACTATTTTTATTCACGTCTCCACGAGCTAATGAACCATGTATAAATATATTAAATTTTCTTAAAGCTCTCATGATTTCTTTAGATTTATCGCGTTTTTCCTTTAAAATCTTCCAATGATTTTTATCATACATAACTTCTTTGATTTCATATTTTGGAGCAACCTTTTCTCTAGTCATTTATGATTTCTTCTCCGCCTACTAATGTTCGAATTCGAACTTGATTTACAAGTGGACTTACTTTTTTTGCTAATTTTAATATCTTTTCTCGAGTAGGCGATAATTTTTCGTTGAAAATTGGATCTAACGTACCCCCATCACTTCTAAATTGTTGTAAAGTAAGGATATTGACATTCTTTATTTCTTTAGCAATTTGTAAAATATCTTCTTCTTTGTCTATTAAATCTGGAACTATTGTTATTCGTGCTTCAAACTTGATATCTTTCCTATTTGAGATAATTTCATAACTTTTTTTTATATTTTTTACTATTTTATCGCCTATATCCTCTCTACCACAAACACGACCGTAAAATTCTGGAACTAAAGGAGCTTTAATATCCATGGCGATATAATTAACGAGATTCAGTTTTAATATTTCTTTAACTATTTCTGGATAAAATCCATTCGTGTCTAATTTAATTTTTCCAATTTTTTTCGCTCTTTTCAGTAATTGAATTAACGATTTTCCTTGTAAAGTAGGTTCACCACCTGTAATGGTAAGTCCAGTTGTAAACTTGCTGTATTTCGTGAGAAGTGCAATAATTTCATCAATTTCCATATCTTTACAGTTTTTAGGATCAAAAAAAGCCCAATTTTGGCAATAAGGACATTTAAAAGGGCACCCACATGTAAAAATTACTGTCACTGCTTCTTCAGGATAATCGATAGTGCTAATATCTTTAATACCTCCAATACTGAGTTTCAAGAAATGCACCTAATATTTTTTATTGCTCATAGGAAAATTGAAGTTTAATTGTAACATCATCAATAGGAATTTCTTTTACAACAAAATATAATCCACAATTTTCACAAGTGACTCCAAATGCTAATTCTTTATTTGAAAATTTTATAATTTTAGAGATTAAAAGTACTGATTCGCACCTCGGACAACCTCTATCTTCTATGATCCTAGGATAATCCCTATAACTTCTAACCTCATTTAGATTAATGGTTATTTCATCAAACATTTTAATCATTGAAAAGAGCTTTTTACAATATTTTGTTATTAAAAATTACATATAATGTTATAGCACAAAAAATTATAAAACATGTAAAAATATTCTCAAAATGAGTTTTCACAAAAAAGAATTGATAGATGCAGACAATTTTGAAATGGTCATTAAAGTGATAATGAAATTACTTTAGACATTTTAATTAAAAGGTAAAATAAATTGCTTACTACCAAATTTGATCTTCACATTCATACAAGATATTCTGACGGAATTTCGTCTGTAAAGGAAGTAATTAACATGGGAATACAAAAAAAGTTATCGTTAATAGCAATAACTGACCATTTTAGTACTTCTTGGAAACAATCTTTCATTGATACCATTAATGAAACCAATTTTTCAAGTTATTTTGAAGAAATCAAACGCGTAAGAAAAGAAGCAAATTATAAATGCATGATTGGTATAGAAATAGATGCGGAATCAAACTGGTCTGATATCATTATGATTCCATATAATGAGTTTGAAATAATTCTTTTTGAATATGTTAGTACTTTATCTTTTTTAAAACAAATAGTAGAGATTATTGAAAAATACGAAATTAATTCCTTAATATGTTTAGCACATAATTTTTACTTTCAGAGGATGGATATTGAAAAATTTGGTAACATTTTAATAGAAAATAACATTTTTTTTGAATTAAATTCTCGTTATTTGAATCAATTTGATGAAAAAGCAATTAAAATTTTAAAGATTTTTAAAGATATTGGCATAAAATTTACGCTCGGATCGGATGCTCACGATATAAAAAGAATTGGCGATGTTCAAGCCTCTGTGGATCTTCTTAAATCGATAGACGCATTAGATAATCTCATTAATATAGATCAAATTAGCTTGACACTATAACTTTTAGTTTCAAATCATCCCTAAATTCGACGTTTACTTTGAATAGATTAACATCAAGTAAATCGTAAGAATTATTTGATGCATTTGTTTCAATTTTAATAAAATTTATTTTATTAGGAGAATAAAAGACCATGGATCCCTTGTTAAAACCTATTAGAGAAGTTTCTATGTTAAATGAATCTGTTTTTTTATCATAATATGCATTTTTTAATTCTGCACCTTGCGTAAAATGAAATGTTGTTGAAATCAAATCGAGATGATTTTTGACTTCTTTAATTTTTAATAATTTACAGCCATGTTTTTCTATAACTTTCAATAATATTGAATCGGAAAATCTTCCAAGATACTCTTGATTCCAAAATTCATATGCATGATATTGTTTATTTGGGTCTAATCCTAATTTATTCAATCCTAAATTTCTTGTAATTTCATAATTTGACCAATTCATGACACCTACGACTTTCCATTCAACTTGAGTTTTAATATCTAAAGCATAAATAGTCGGAGGAGTCTCAAGATCGGATTCAAATAAGTCCATTGGAAGAGCAGTAGAGAGATTTTCATCAAGTGGTATGAATTTCTTGATTAATTCAATTCTTTCTTGTGAAACTTTGGAAAAATCGTCACTTAACATAAACATTCCATTACAAAGTCCAATTAGCGAAATTTGTGTTTGAACTTCAATATCAGATAATTTTGTATTTTGGTTTCTTATCATTACACAATCAGGATCGTTAAGCCATAATTTTTTATGATAAAATGAGGCTAAGATATTATTATGCATGGCAGAATATACTGTTGGGACAACTCCAAGTCGTAATACTTTTTTTGCTAATTTTCTTAAGAAAGTATCCCATGTTGGTGCTGTATCCATGCTCACTCTCATCCCATTTACCATGCCGATAGCAGGTCCTAGGGGAGCTCCACATCCTAATATAAAAATATCATCTCCGACAGCTTCTCGTATTACTTCAAGTCCTTTTCTATATGCTTGTGCCCGCGTATAACGTTTATCGTAATGTTCCCCTTCAATTGCAGCTGCATATATGAAATCTATTTTAATATATTTGTAACCCCATTCTTTGCATACTTTAATGAATAACTTACGAATCCATTCTTGAACCTCTGGATGCGTACAATCAAGAGCATAACAACTAGACTTTAAAGTTGAAAAAATTCTATTTTTTACATTTTCAAATCCTTCCATATGTGCAACAATATATTTTCCTTTTGAATTTTTTAGGAACCAAGTTGGATGGTCTTTGATTAAACTAGATTTTGTTGATACTAAAAATGGTGCAAGCCATAATCCTGGAATAAATCCTTTTTCTTTTATCTTATTAACTAAAAATTTCATACCATTTGGAAATTTTTCATTTACAATCCACTCACCTGCACGAATTTGAAATCCGTCATCAATTTGGAAGAAATCAATAGGAATTTTATCTTTGTAATGTTCAAGAAATTCAAGATTTTTCAAGCATTCAACTTCTGTTATCTTATTGTAATAATGATACCAACTACACCAACCTTTAGGAACTTTTTCCCATATTATCGCATCATTAAATATTTCAACTGCATCGAAATATTGCTTTAGATTCTCTAAAGAATTTTCGTTTTTAGTAAAATAGATTGCTAATTTCTCCGAATTCATAAAATTTCCTTTGGATAAAATAACTTCATCAGCTTGAGATCTTGCAGATAAAAACTTCATCATTTTCTTGGATTTATCAAATTTTAATAAAATCTGAGCTAATTGATTTTTCAATGAAACGAAACCGCATAAAAAATTAGTATTTAAAGAATTTTCATTAATATTAACAAAATTTTCACAGGAAATCAATCCATTCTTTAGATCTTCATTTCTATTTGAATGCAATTCTATTTTAGCTAATTTAGGTCTAGGTAATTTATCTGAATCATATGGGCTCATTACTTTCGCTATGCTCCATGACTGCCAATCCGTTTTAAAAATTCTCCAAGAATCAATATTTGAACCCAAATTGAGACTTGATTCATCATCATCAATATGAAGAGGATGAAATGAAATAACCTTAATATTGTTTCTAAGCGTGTTATACAAATTAATTTGAATGAATAAATCAGATAAATTTTGAAATAATATAAAATATATTTCAAAATCTGGCAGATTTTTATTGTTTTGATTATTCACAATCAAAACTGATCCTTTATTTCCTTTAATTTCGCTAGATTCTTTAATTTCCCAAGTTCTTTGATAATTATCAGAGGATTTACAGGAAATAATTGATTCCCCTAAATCTTCAATATTTGATGTTTTTATCTTGAATTTTATCATTGAAACTGCATTTTTAATGAATAAATAATTATATTTTTCATTGTAAATACTGAATTTACCATGCCTTAAATCAAATTCTAACCTAATTATTCCATTTTTGAAATTTATGAAATATTCATCTTCAGATACATGAAAACCGATCAAATCTTATAACCTATCTTAGAATTTTTTTAATTGGTGAAAAAATTAATTTCCAGTTAATGAAGTAATAAGTCTCTTCTTTTTCATTAACAATAATTACTTCTTTTTTTAATTTATCATCCATCTCATTCAAGACTTTTACAATTATATCTGATGATATTTGTAAAAATTTGCTAAGATCATTAGCAGTCTGCCTACCAAATTTTGATAATATTTCAAGTATAAGTTCTTTTAATTTATCTAGATCCAATTCTCTTGATTTCATCTCTTGAATTAAAAATTTTATTCGATCGTCTGATATTAATTCAAGAGGTATTTTTTCTTGGACTAATAATCTCCCTTTTGAAGTGGTTTTTATGAAATTAAAGCGTTCTTTTTCCTTGTCTTCAATTAAGTCTAAAGACGCTAATCTTTTAACGGTTCGAGAAATTGCAGCCCAACAAGTATCCCTACTTGAGTATTGTTCAAGCATAAGATCAACTAAATCAGCCATGCTTCTTCCATTAATGCAATAAACAAGGATTTTTTCTCCCGTTGCCCCAATTTTTTTCTGAATTCGTGTCAAGACTAACCCCTATCTTTTTTAAAGATTCAATTCTTATCTTCTTTTGATTACATAAAATAAGTAAAATAACTATTTTAATTTTGAATAATTGCTAATATCGATCAAAATGAAGTTAAAAGAAAGATTATTAATTTATTTAAATAACAAAAAACGAGATATGGTTTTATCCTTTGAAGAGGAAACAAATTAATATCAAATATTAAAAAATATTAGAAAAAAGATCTTTTTTGCAGTTTTAAAAGCTTTTATTATAATTCACAAATTATGTGGAAGATTTTGTTTACTTTGGCTTTGAATGGAGAACATCATCCCTCGTTAAATTAAAAATATTGGTAATTTTTAAAAGTCAAATAATTTTTAAATTGATATTCTTATAATTAAGAAAATTAATCAGTATTTTTTAATTAAAAAATTAATTATTTATGAGATAATATGTCCAAAAAGACAGACTTTTTTCCGCAAAAATATGATTTTATTTTTTAAAAAATCTCAATTTGTGCATAAAAATATGCAAATGTTCTCAAAAACTATAAATTTATTGAACTTCAAATCATTTAGCAATAAGAATTAATGGTTGTATTATGCCCGATTTCTTAACAAATGAAATAGCTTTTCACGTAATTAAGGAAAAAGACATAATTTATTCTAAAAAATTTGCAATAATTGATAAAAAATTAAAGTATGTCAAGGCTTGTGAGTTAGATTTTTTTGAAGGTAATAATCTTTTTGAAGGATTTGTTGTCTCATCATTAAATCATAAGCTTAGAATCCCAACACATATAAAATTTGGAGAGGGGAATGCCTTTGAATACATATTGTTATTTATTGATACTGATTATTACTTAGAAACAGGATATTTACCAATTTTACTCAGCATGGGGAAAAAAGGAAAGGGACACAAAGAGATTTGGGGAGGGGAGCGAAGAATTCTCTCTGAATTATCAAAAACTTGTGTTGAAAGTTTAGAAGATAAAAAGATAGATAACACGATCAATAGAATCATGAGGAATTTCATTGAAGAGCGTTATGATACGCTTGAAAAAAAATCGAGAGAACGCTTTTTAAGAAATATAGTATCAAATAAAAACGAATATACAGTCATTTGGGCATTTGGAATATTCAATGAAGGCGGAGCTCCTTTAATTGAAAGTCGATTGTATATCAATGGAGAAGTAAATGAGAAAGCTGCGAAAAAATTTGAAGAAGAAATGGAATATTCAATGTATTTTGGAGCTATCATTCAATTTTTAAGTTCATGGAACGTGAACCTTCGCCATATAAAGTACAAGTCAAAAATTGATGAAGATGCAACACTATATACTTTTTTCACACCAATTAATATCCTAGTGGATGGGATTCCAAAAACGGTCTATTGTGTTTTAGATGTATGTAATTCCAAAGAAGGAAAATGTGCCAACGAAATTTTTGGGGATGAAAGAAAAACTTTATCAAATATTCGTGATATTTTTAATGGTTTTGAAATTTCTGAAAAAGAATATGAAGATCCAGAATATGGAAAAGTTGGATTATTAATTAAACTAGACCAAATTATCAAAGACGTATTTAATTCAAAATAAAACTTCTATTTTTTCAAGATCCAATTTCATTTTATATCATTTTTCTTATCAAAAAATAAAAAGAACCTATATAACGAAATTAAAATAAAGTAATATCTTCATAATAAAATTCAATATATCAATCAAATTGAAAGTGAGTGAAATTGTTACGGCAGATTTCGATTTTTAGAGCAGGTTCAAAAATTTTTGAAAAAACTTATGCAAGAGCACCTGATGTGACTTCTTTAATCGAATTTTTAAAACAGAGCCAGAAGGATGTTGTAGACTTTATTAATATTGTTGATTTTAAAATAGGATTTGCAATAAATAGGGAATTTGATTTGTTTTTCACGATAATTGGGGAGGCACCAGATGATGAGAATAAGATGTTCGATTCTATGGAATATATGATGGAAAAATTCTTTCGAGATTATCCCGAAAATATTATTAGAAATGGGCAATTAAGCGATTTTAAAGGGTTTGAAGAAATAGCTGATGAAATTTTTGAAGATATGAGAAATAAAATTACCATAATTGGTTACTCAGGAACTGGAAAAACCACCATGGCAAGGTTAATTGAAAAGAAAGAATTACCTAGAAGACATATTCCTACCATTACTGGTGAAGAAGTGGTAATACCACTTACCGACAGGACTAATCTATATTTTTGGGATAGTGCAGGGCAAGAAAAATACTCTCATTTATGGAAAAGATTCATAATTGGCTCTGATGTTCTTTTGGTAGTTACGGATTCAACCTATCAAAATGTATTTGATTCAAGTTTATTTTTAAAACTAATTGTAAAGCATGAACCTAATGCAAAAGTAGCTATTATAGCGAATAAACAAGACCTACCTGATGCTTTAAAGCTTGATGAAGTAGAAAAAATTCTTCCTGGATATCCAGTCTTTCCATTTATTGCATTAGATCCTGATAATCGAGAAAAGATTTTACAAATCATATTTGATCTTATTGGAATGATACCATTTGATGAACAATTACTTAGGGAATGATTTAGTAAATTGAAAGTTACGTAGAAATTCATATTAATTTTTATTTTTTTTCGTTTTAAAAATTGTCAATTAGGCTTAAAAATGCTTAAATACTAGATTGTGACTTGATTATCGGTACATTTCTTTTATTTCTGAATATTATTAAAGGTGAAATTAATTTTTAATGGAAAATATAGATAATTTTGTTCTAAAAGATAATAATTCCCAAGATCAAGATTTTCTTATAGAAAATTCATATGATTTTATCGAAGAAGGGGTAATTCTTCAATTTAAAATTAAAAATTTAACGGGAAATTATTTTTATAATTTGAATTTTCAAATAATTCCTCCTCATGAATATGATATTGATGAAAGAAATAAATTTATAGAAATTATCAAACCGGAGGAAGAAATTTACACTTCTTTTATCATTATTCCTTCTCATCATGGTTTCAGTAAGATATTTGGGATTATTTCTTATCTCGGTGAACAAAATAATCTACATGTTCACCAAATAAATCCAATAGAAATATCAATTCAGTGTCCCTTAATCGCATTCAATCAAATTTCTCCTGATGAAATATTTAAACACAGAAAATTACTAAAAAAAGTCACAAAAGAAATAGAAATCCAAGGCTTAAATGCCAATGATATTTTTAAACTAATAGTAAATAACATTAAAGGTCTGGAGTTACCTGAAATTGAATGTAAAATAGAAGATTATACAGCAATTTATTCTGGAATTTCGAAAATTACTCAAAATAAACTAGTAATTCAAGTTCAAATCATTCAAGAAATAATTAAAATAGAAATTTATATGACGAATATCCAAAAAGCTATAGGTCTCATGGCATATTTGAATAATCTAATTTCTCTTTCCATAAGTTCATATCAAAACTTACAAGGAAAAATTGATAAAATATCTAATAAAATAATGAAGATTTCTATATGCTCAAAAAAATTTTATGATTTATTCGATTTATGTGAACAAAATTGGGAATTAGTTGAAATAATTATATTTTTGGATGAATTAATAAAAAATTTGGAACGAGATTTTCCATCTATTGAATTTATTAATTTATTGAAAGTAACACGCAAAAATTTGAGGTTTTCTCGTAATAAAAATTATAAAATCAACCATAATAGAGCATTAGATTTAGAATATATAATTTTATTTTGTTTAAATGAATTAATTAAAACAGCTAAAAATGATTTAGAATTATTTGAAGAAACATTTTCTGATAATTTGAACCAAATAAAAGTATTAAAAACAATTTATCAACAATTATCAGATCAATATATTTTAAAAGAAGAAATTTACTCTCGAAAAATCTTAATCTTATTGGTAATTATAGAGAAATTATCAGGATTAACCATGTTTCAACATTTTTTTTCAAATTATAAATTAGAGGCAAATTTAGTGACGGGTCTTTTACACGCAATTAAGGATTTCGGTGAAGAATTATCCCAAAGTAAAAGCAAAATAAATAAAATATCATTTAAATATTTTGAAATTGATATGATTGAGGGAAGAAAAAATGCTATTATTTCTATTATCTCACGTGGAAAAACCACGGATATGATGATTACAAGACTAAAAAAATTTCTTAATTATTTTGAAAAGACTTTTTCTGATGATTTGAAAAAATGGAATAAAAATTCGAAAATATTTGATAAGATTTCTGATCATATAAATGAGATATTTTTCAATAGATAGAAATTATTTTGCTAATTGTACCATTTTTTTAATATTTTTAATTGAAGTTCCGTGAGCTACTTCGCATCCTGAACTCAATATAAACCCTTTCTTTCCACCTTTAGATAGACAATCTTTAATCTCTTGTTCGATCTCTTGAGAATTATTTCCTAATAAATTTGAAGTATCAATATTACCGCTAATACAAATTTTACCTCCCACTTTTGCCATGATTTCCGAAAGATCGTTTTTTGCATCAATTTCCAAGAAATTTGCACCACTTTCTGCCATGGCTTCCAATATCGGAAGTGTTTTCCCACAAATATGAAGACCTAATTTTGCCTTACCTTTTAACGCTTCAAATACTTGTTTTAGGTATGGTAAACTAAGTTCATTGAATTTTTTAGGAGGTATTATATCACAAGATGCAGTTGGATCTGCCATTGTTAAAATATCTGCACCTGCTTTAATTTTCAATTCAGCTAATTTGATAGTTGCATCTACACAGAATTCAATAACTTCTTTTACCAGTTCGGTTTTTCTGAATATATTAATCATATATTTTTGAAAATCAAATAATAATCCTGCTTGCGTGAATGGCCCGGGAATATAAGATAAAACTGGTATGTTAGGAGATTTACTTTTCACAATTTTAATTAAATTAAGATTAGATGGTATCAATCCTTTATTTTCTAATCCAGAAAGTGTCAAATTTTTTGCTCCATCAGTTTCATTTAAAATTGGAGCTTTTATAGCAGGAGTTTGATTTTCATATTTATGTATATCGCTACCTAAAGCATTTGCTAGAAGAATAAAACTTCCTTCCCACCCACAGTAAATTCCGTCATATCCACATTCTTTTTGTCCTTTTAATAGGGCTTCAGCTTGCTTTTCGTGATTTCCTAGACCATCTAAGATGCTCATACCTGCCCAACTTGCAGTTCCATAAGTAATTTGTGGAATAACAGGAATTTTTTCCAATTCCTCTAATTCAAATGCTCTATAGACTAATTCTTTTGAATTCATATATTTTTCTCCTTATTAATCTTGATAATTTATATTAAATTTTATTATGAAATATAATTTTATTCAATAATATTTTTAGATTTATTTGAATATTTTTTGGTTGATTAATATGTGGGATGCTTCTTTTTACAACGAAAAGTCAATAGAACAATATAAATTAGGTCTCAATTTATTGAATGAATTGGAATTCCACGAGAATGAAAAAATTTTAGATTTAGGATGTGGAACGGGTAAGCTATCTATTGCAATGGCTGAAAGGTACCCAAGTTGTGAGATAATAGGGATTGATCTTGATCAAAATATGATTAATCAAGCGAAGATGAATTTAAAAAAAGAAAAAATCAATAATATCTCTTTTTTAACAGTAGATTTCCTTAAATACACCCCAAATTTCTTGTTCGATGTGATTTTTTCTAATTCTGTTATTCATTGGATTGATGATAAAAAAGCGGTTTTTCAAAAAATTAAAGAGATTTTGAATACAAACGGTAGAGTCGGTATTCAAATGCCTAGTAGTAATAATTTAAGTGAAATTACAACGCTTTTTATTAAGCCAATTGAAAATTTAAACCTTCAAAATTACTTTGAGCACTGGAGATTTCCAATGAAGAGGATTTCGCAGAAAAAATTGAAATCAATAATTGATCAACTAGAATTTTCGAACATTAAAATCATTGAAAGAGATGTTGGAATTAATTTTAAGAATTTTGAAGAATTGTTAGATTTTTTGCAATCTGCGCCTCTTCGACCAATTATTTCATATATTCCAGACGATTTAAAGAAGGATTATTTAGAATCACTTTTAAAAATATTAAAGGAGCAAGGAAAAAATATCTTAAATGTTACAATGAAACGTATATTTATATTTCTGGAAAATTAGATATCATAGAAAGTTTAATACGTGTATTAGACATGTTATTCACAAATGATACATTTAATCCGGATATCCATATCAAATAAATTAGGTTAAAACTAATTTTGGCGTTATAAAAAATGTCTAACAAACCTCCAATTAGAATTAGTAAGAATGAAGGAAAATCATTAAAAGAAAGAGGATATAAACAAATTTCCTTACCACTAAAACTTATTGAACATATTGAAAAATTCATTAAAGATAATCCCCATTTAGGATATACTTCAGTTCCTGACTTTATTCGTTCAGCCATTCGGGAGAAAATGAAATTGTAAGTTTTAAAAACCTAATTCTAATAACTTTAATAGAATTAAAAATGACTAAAGTTAAACCCCAAGTTTTTGTGAAGAAGACTTCGCCAAAAACTGTTCTTCAAGATTATGCCGCTTTAATGGACATGGCAGATTACAATAATTATTACAAAACTCAAAAAAAAGTAATCGTGAAACTAAATCTTTCTTGGAGCAAATTTTTTCCATCGTGTTCATCTCCACCTTGGCAAGTAGAGGGCGTTTTGAAAAAATTAAAGGAAGATGGTTTTAAGGGTAAAAATATATTAACTGCTGAAAATAGAACTGTAGTGACAAACATCAAAAAGGGACTAATAGGAAATAAGTGGGAACCTATTATAACAAAATATAATTGTTTTTTTGTTCCTTTAACTCGTATTAAGTTTAAACCTTTCAAACCAAAGAAAACTCTTCACGTTCTTGACTCAAAAATATTTCCTAATGGATTCAGTATTCCAGAATTCTATATAGGAAAAAATATTATCCATCTACCTACATTTAAGACACATGGTCATACAGGCGCCAAAGGAGGTGATTTCGATAAAGATAATCCCGCACGCGAAGGTGGAATTACGTGTGCAATTAAAAATGCATTTGGTGGTCTCTTAACAAAAAGAAGGCATTTTTCACATCAATACATGAATGAAGTACTCGTTGATCTATTGATAGTTCAACAACAAATTCACCCTAATATAATGGCAATTGTTGATGGAACCGTTTGCGGTGATGGTGCAGGTCCACGGTGTATGATCCCAAGAATAAAGAACTATATTTTATGCGGTTATGATCAAGTTGCAGTTGACACAGTAGTCTCAAAAATGATGGGATTTGATCCTTTATCATTACCATTCATTAAATTGGCTTATGATGAGGGTTTAGGATGCGGAGATTTTGATCAAATTGAAATTATTGGTGAAAATGTATCTAATGAAAATTGGAAATTTAGAGTAGGGAGAAGTCTGGTAATTTGGGGTGATCAAGCAGTTAGAAAGGGTCGATTAAAATTTTTAGAACCTTTAATGCATACATTTCTATTTGAAATGGGTCCAGTTCAATTATCTAAAATCTATCACGACTTATTTTGGTATAATACTACAGGTAAGAAACGAATAGATGATTTTTATGAAACTGAGTGGGGGAAATTGTTTCTAAATTATCCATCATCAAATCAGGTGGGATACGCGCTCAATAAAATTCGGAAGGAATTTGATCCTGAAATCGATCCTTTCAACGAATAATTTAATAATAAATTAATAGGAATGAGTAAAAATGATTGATGCTATTTTAACTGAAGATCAAATTAAATTTAGAGATGAAACAAGAAATTTTTGTAAAAAAGTAAATACTGAATTAATACTCAAAATGGATTCCATTAGTAATAAGGAATATCCTAAAGAATTCGTTACATTAATGAAGAATAACAAATTACTCGGAGTAAGATTTCCTAAGAAATATGGAGGTAGGGGATTAGATTGGGTTTCAGAATGCTTGGCAACAGAGGAAATAGGCATTTTTGGTGCAGGTCTTGGTTGTAGTTTTGCCATGCCCAGTATTGTCGGTGAAGCACTAAATACTTTTGGAACTGAAGAACAAAAACAAAAATATCTAGCTCCAATATGTAAGGGGGAAAAAATTTCAGCAGAAGGTCTCACTGAACCAAGAGGAGGAAGTGATTTTTTTGGAACTATTTCTACAGCTATCAAAAAGGGAGATAAATATATTATTAACGGTGAAAAGAGATTCGTCGCAGGCGGTATAGGCGCAGATATTTTTCTTATATACGCAAAAACTAATTTTAAAGAAAAACCACATAAATCAATAACAACATTTATTATTGAACGCGATTGGGGCTTAGAAGTAGAAGAACAATATGATCTATTAGGATTTAGAGGTATGGGAGCAGCAAGAATCGTGATGAAAGATCTGGAAGTACCAGAGGAAAATATCATTGGAGGATTAAATGGTGGAGGCAATGTTTTTAATACCATGATGGTTCCAGAACGATTGACATCAGGGGCAGGGGCTCTTGGCATAGGTAGAGCTGCCATGGAACTTGCTATTAGATATTCTGATAAAAGAGTTGCTTTCGGCCAAAAAATAAGACAATTTCAAGGAATCAATTTTAAAGTTGCAGAAACAATGACTCAACTCCAAGCAGCTAGATTATTAGTCTATTATGCAGCTCGAAAGGCAGATCAAGGTTTACCGTGTCGAAAAGAAGTCTCTCAAGCTAAATTGTCAGCTACCGAAGCTGGCTTTAAAGCAGCATATGATGCGATGCAGATTGTTGGAGGTATTAGTTATACTGATGTGTATCCATTAGAGCGCATGTTTAGAGAAGCACGATTAGGAACCATTTGGACAGGTTCTAATGAAGTAATGAAAATGATTATTCAAAACGAAATCTACAAGGAAATATTATCTGAAGATATTAATTTAAAGCGAAATATTGAAATGGACACTCCAGGAGCTTCCAAAGAAATAGAAAAAGTCTATTTTCAGGATATCTCCAAATATTTACCCAAATAATTTCTTTTTTTTATTAATTTTCATATATATCAAATTTTTTTTTAACTCAAAGTTTGCATTAAAAAAAATATTTTTAGGTGAAAAATTATAATTCAAGATTTATAAGTAAATATTTTAATTGAATTAATTAGGTTTGAAAAAGGAAGAAATTTTATGTACCCCTATGATCCCTTTGGAACAACGTCTTATTTCAATATGATATTTGGAATAATCTTTTCAGTAGTGATTATACCAATAATTGTTGGAGTTGTTATAATTATTCTAGTTATATGGCAAATAAAAAAAATTGATGAAACACCAAAAATTATGGACGAAAATCGTGCCATTACAACACCATACACATCTACAGCAGCTAGAAGAACATCACAACCACCTGAATCAACCAGTACTAATTCATATAATTCTAATTCTCAGTTTTGTCCAAGTTGTGGATCAAAAATAAAAGAAGAAGACGCTTTTTGCACGATTTGTGGAAAATATCTAAAAGAATAACGCTATTTTTGACTGTTTTCTTGTTAATTTGATAAAATAAATAAAAAAAAAGGAATAATTTTTTTTAATTATCTACTTATTTCTTCTAACGATCAACCATATAATAAGACCGACAAAACTTAAAAGAATGCAGATAATTAACCATAATACACCACTTTCGCCTTTTGCTTCAGCATCCTTGTAAACCCAGACGGCTATAAGAATACCAACAACAAACCACACGATTACAATGATGATCATAGGCAACAAAATTGCGGCCATTAAAGCAAATGGATCAGTTATCATTGCTTCTCACTCTTATAAATTAATTTACCATCAAATTTTTAATAATTTGGGTAATTCTATACTATGAATCAAAGTTATAAATATTATTGTTAGATCAAACTTCATTACTTAAATATTTTTTAACTTAAAACATATTTTATAGCTATAAAACAATTTCAAGTATAAAAAAGGGAATCATTTTTTATTTTTAAACTAAATTCATTATTTTTTTAAAGATATATTAGCAATTTTTCTAATATTTGTTATTTTAACGTCTAATTCGTACCATAATAAGCCGCCAAGCATGTTTATAAATAAATTGAATGCATAATAAATCGGATATATTCCTAAGAAACTACCAAATCCGTTAAAAGCTATATCTGGTATTACATGATATATAATTGAAAAATACAATATTTGAAATAAAAAAATATGATAAGTTGATTTTCCAATGCGCGAAATTAATTTGGCTAATTTATTTTGAGGATTTTTAGGAATATATTTCATAGTTAGCATAAAAATAAAAGCTGAGAAGGGTACTGTAAGAAAATTATAATCACCAATTATGAAATACTTGCTAAATCCAAAAATTGTATATTCTATAAAGTAAAGAATACTAATTGGTAATAAAATTAGAATAAAACGATTTTCTTTTGCATTTAATTTATGATTTCTTGTCAACCACAAACCAACACCAATGGAAAAACTATATAATAATAGGTTACAATAGAAAAAATTTATGGTATTATTAAATCCAATAATTCCATATATTAAATGAATAATTAAATGAAAAAAAAATTCGATGAAAAAACAGAAAAATAAGGTTAATATAGGATCTTTTGAGAAAAAATGGTAAAAAATTGGGATTATAAAGATTGATGATAAAATTATTGGAATGAACCACATTCCTGGACCCCAAAATGGTGTATATCCCATGACTATAAACATTTTATCATCAAAATATGGGTGAATGTAAGTATTTTGAAATATAAATACCATTATTAAATATATTATAATAGAAATAGCATAAAAAATAATATAAGGTATAATATATCTTTTAAATTTCTTTTTAAAATAAGATTTATTATAAATTTCCTTTAGTGTAATCTTACCATCATTCTTAAATGAATTTCCTAGATTAAACGCCAAGATTATGAGAAGTACGGGAATTACGATCCGTTCCCATGCAATTCCCCCTAATGATATTATGATATTATATGGAATGGAGTGATCGAAAATCACTATAAAAATAACATATGTTTTTAATAGATCAATTTGAAAATACTTTTTCTTTTCTAATTTTTTCCCATTCACCAAATATTCATCATTGATAGAATCTTGATTCTCCAAAATGAGCCTTCCAATATATAAAAAATTCAAAAAAAAAAGATTTCACGGCAAATAAATTTTCTTACATTTTGCCCAAATATTGAATAAGACACTTCCAAGTATTTCAATTTGAAATTTATCTGTGATAACAAATCCTACGGGAATTCCTATGGCATCTCCAGGTGCAATTAGCATTTCCTCTTGATCAATAATTAAGCCCCACAAATTTTTTTGTTCAGATTTTCTAATATCTATATTTGATTTAGATTTATAATCCTGTAAAATCCCCATATGATTGCTATCGGATTCATCAATATATGCCATGATCCTTATGCTATAAGTAGGTTTTATATCATCAAGAGATAAAACTTGTGGTAATAATTCAATAACTGGAAGACCAATTATTGCGCTTCTCTTGATACGACCCAATATCTCGTGAATTTTATCGAGTGCTTGTTGATCACCTTTAACAAGATTTGGTAGCACGTTTGAAATTAATCCAACTTCAGCGGCTTTAATACCTTCCCTCAATTTAATTATTTCTTCGTCTGTTCTTTGTTTTTCCATTTCCATGGTTTTGTATTCATCCTTAATATTTTGAACTTTTACATCGTGTCCATTAATAATAGATTGTAGTTTTCCAATATCTTGTTTATTTGATTCTAAGGAAGTTTTATAATTTTTTATCTCTTCTTGCAGTTTACCTTCTATTTCTTCTAAACTTTTTATACGTTCTTTATATTTAGGGACTTCAATGCTTAATTCATCAATATTTTGAGATGCTTTTTGGAAATCAGAATCTAATTCTCGGATTTCATATTGATCTTTCGAGATTTGTTCTGCCTTTTGTTTTAATTCTTCTCGTAATTCGGACTCGACTTGCTTTAAATGAGTTATATGATCGTTCTTGCTTTGTAATTCTATTTGAAGATTTTTAATTACAGAAAGGTGTTCGTCAATCTTTAGTTCTTTTCCTTTAATTTCAGCTTTTAATAAGACTATTTCTGATAATTTTTCTTTTAAATCTCCAATATTTTCGTTTAAATCTTTGATATGTTTTTCTAATTTCTCTTTTTCAAGTTTTGCTTGTTCTTCACTTATAATTAGTGTTTCTTTTTCTTTTAATATTTCTTTAATTCGAATTTCAGACTCTTTTTGTTCTTCCTTCTTTCGATCTTTCTCTCTTTTTTGTTTATCTTCTAATTCCTTTATTTTTTGTTTTAATTTCTCAATTTCTTTTTCTTTTTTTACCAACTTCTTATCAGTTTCTGCCATTTTTACCCCCGCAATAAAAACTCTTGTGATTTATGAAATATAAATTCAAAATACTAAATATTTTATTTATTTGTGTGATTTTATTTACTATAATTTAATGACCAAAAAATAATTAATTCTTTTGGAGCTTATGAATTTGAATTTTGATGAATTCAAAGAAAAAATCAAAAAGCACAAAGCAATCATCATCTTAATTGCGATTGTAATTTCTGCGTTCATTTATCAAATATTAATTTTAAATATGTATCCTTATTTATATGGTGTTGATGGTGCTTATTATAATCTTCAAGTAATAAACATTTTAGAAACAGGTGAGATGTGGGCAGGGGATAATCCATTTTCTTTTTATTATTTTGCGTTTATCACTTTGATCATCAAGTTATTCATGCCGATTACTACTCCACTTGAAGTTGTAACGACTATAGCAATTAAAATTGGCATCGTTATTTTTACTTCTTGCATTTCCGTCCCCACCTACTTTATTATTAAGAAATATTCAAAAAATGAAATTTCTGCATTGTTTGGCGCTTTTATCTCAACATTTAACCCATTATTATTTAGACTACTTGGAGATTTTGTGAAAAATGCAATTGGAACTTTTTTTTTACTCTTATTTATATATTTATTTATCTTATGTTGTGAAAATAAATATGAAATTAAAAAAACTTTAACTCTTTATTTCTTAACATATGGAATTTTCGTGATTACGGCTTTAACTCATATATATCCTACTGGATTCGCGGCATGTTTCGTATTTATTTATTTAATTTATTCAATAATACATAAATTAGCTACTGAAAGAAAACTACCTTTAAATGAATTTAAAATAATAGGATTTCTAGTTCTTACTGTAAGTTTTACAATTCTAGTTATGTTTCTCTTGCTTCCAGATTTGTTCGATCATTTTTTTAAGATTGAATCTTTTATTGAACAATTATTTGATATTACTTTACAAACTGAAGGAGCAGTATTTAAAATTCTTCAGAAACCTATTGGTTTCCCATCAATACATCCTATTTCATTATTAATAATGATGATAATATCAGTAATTGGTTTAATAATAATAATATTTGATTTAAAAAATCAAAAAAAATTAAAACCCATATTTCAATATCTCGCTTTTAATCTAATTTTATTCTTACCAGTTTATTTAATAACCCCAAATCTCAGTAGTTTACCAGCAGCACATATAGCACCTCAAAATATTTTCATAAATGCATTAATTTTTTTGACTAATTTCCCTGTTACAGCAGGATTATCATTATTAGTTTTTGAAATATACAAAAATGATCCAAATAAATTTAAAATTAACCGATTAAAAGGTATAATACTTGCCATTTTTCTCTTAAGTATGATTCTTGCCTTGTTAATATTTCTTCCAGAATTTCGCCAATGGCAAGAACGTTTTGCTTATATGAATTTCATACCCATTGCATTGTTAATTGGATATGGTATTAAAGCTTTAAAAAATGAGAAAAAAACAAGGGTTATCGCTGTCATTTTAATTATGTTTTTCTCCATTTCTTTTATAATACAAACTCAATATTTTAATTATTATCAAAGTAAACCAATTATTACTCCGATAGATCAACGAAGTTTGGTGGAATTAAAATTATATATTGGGAATAATGCTAGCTTATCTGGTTCAGTAGTCCTTACCAATAATTTAGGATTATATTATTTCACGGCATTATATTCTGACCAAACTTCAGTATTGGTTACTAATCCAAATCTAAATAGAACAATTGCTGATGAATATGCTGAAAGCTACAATGAAACAATATTTATAGTAGAATTTAAAATGGGACCTCCTCCAGATCCTGCTTTTAAGGTTATTATTGATTATCCCGCTAGTCAAATACGCATCTTATTAGCGAACGATAGCTTCAATTTTCCATAATCAAGTCATTTTTTATTCTTATTTTTTGATAACTAGTTGGAGAATATTAGACTTGAAGATCCCTGAAAGAAATCTAGTGATAAAAAAATGGAAAGATTTCAAATATAAATTTGCACTTTGCTATCCAAATGAATACAGGGCAGGTATTTCCAATCTTGGAATGCAACTTTTGTATTTTTTATTAAATGAAAATAATAATATAATTTGTGAAAGGTTTTATTATCTTAAAAAGAAAGAAGCAAAACCTACGTCAATTGAATCTTCAAGAACTTTAAATGAATTTGATATTATAGGATTTTCACTTCAATATGAAAATGATTATCACAATGTTCTTTCAATGCTTAATCAAAGCAGCATTCCTATAAAATCAATTGATAGAAAGGATGGATTTCCATTAATTATAGCAGGCGGACCTATTACAACTAACCCAATACCATTGAAACCGTTTATAGATCTTTTTATTATTGGGGATTTCGAACCAATTTATGAAAAATTTTTCGAGATTTTAATAGAATCACGAAATAAAAATGATTTTTTGGAACATATCGTATCAGTGCAAGGGATTTATGTTCCTAGTTATGAACCTAAAAAGGTTTTAAAATCGATACAACTTGATTTAAATACATCATATCATCCCATCCAGCAAGTCATCCCTACTTCTCAACAAAAATTAGAAAAAAAAGTAGCTTTCCAAGAATCAATGCTAGTAGAAGTCAGCCGTGGATGTCCAAGAGAATGTAATTTTTGCATGATTGGTTGTCAGGCAAGACCTTTTCGAACCAGAAAATTAAAGTACCTTAAAGAAATCATATTAAATGGATTAAAAATAAATAAACTTAAAAAAATTACATTAATTGGAGCTGGGATATCAGATCATCCCGAATTGGTTGATATTTGTAAATTTCTTGTTGAAAATCAAATTCAATTTTCAGTTCCATCTATTAGAATCGATAAAATTTCTGAAGATTTATTAGATGTGTTAAAATTATCGGGAAATAGAACTTTAACTGTAGCTATTGAAGCGAGTTCTCCTCACTTAAGGAAGAAAATTAGTAAAGATATTAATAACGAAAAGATATTCCAGACGTTATCTTTATTAAAAGAATATGAAATTTCAAATATTAAATTCTATTTTATGATTGGTTTACCAACTGAAAATGAAGAGGATGTTAAAAAAATTCCTAAATTCTATTCAAAAGTAAATATGATGGGTTATTCGACTAGAAGTTTAAAGTTAAGCGTCAATCCATTTATTCCAAAACCCCATACTCCTTTTCAATGGCACGAAATGCCAAATAATCAATATTTTAATGCCATGTTTAAATTTTTAAATAAATCCATTCCAATAACTCAAATAGAAAATCAAGAGGCAAAGCTTTCCTTCATGCAGGGTTGCTTATCGTTGGGAAATGAGCTTCATTCAAGAATTTTAGAGCTAACGTTGAAATATGGTAATAATTTAGGGAATTGGAGAAGAATTTTTAATGAATTAAAAATGCCTTTTAAAGTTCCAAATTATAATATTGATGAAGAATTACCTTGGGATTTCATTGATGTTGGAATTGACAAAACTTTATTAAAAAATAAATGGATTGAAGTAATTAAATAAAAAAATATGAATTAAATGCTTCGAGGATCCGTTATTTCTCCTTTTAATGCACTAGCTGCAACAACAGCTGCTGAAGAAAGATAAATTTCTGCGTCCCTACTACCTTGCCTTCCAATAAAATTTCTATTTGATGATGACAAACTTACTTCTTTTGGAGCCAACATTCCAAATATCCCCAAACAAGGACCGCAAGTTGAATGTGTTAATACTGCTCCACTTTGCATTAAGATTTCAATTAAACCTTCTTTATTAGCTTGAAAATAAACTTCTTTTGAAGCAGGGCATATAATTAATCTAACGTCTTGATGAACTGTTTTTCCTTTTAATATTTTAGCTGCTACTCTCAAGTCTTCCATCCTTCCATTCGTGCATGATCCTATAAAACATTGATCAATTTTTGTTCCAGCAACTTCTCCCACGGCTACTGCATTTCCAGGACTATGAGGTTTAGCGACTTGAGGTTCAAGTTTAGAAATATCAATATCTATAATTTGATCGTAAATAGAATTTGGATCTGATGAAACGTGTTTATATTCTCTTTTCACGCGGTTTTTTAACCATTCATCAGTTTTTTTGTCAGCTTCAACAATACCTGCCTTACCACCCATTTCAATTGCCATGTTACACATTGTCATACGACTATCTATACTTAGCTCCTTGATTGCCTCTCCAGCAAACTCAATAGCTTTATAAGTTGCCCCATCTACCCCAATATCGGTTATTAATTTTAAAATAAGATCCTTTCCATAAATATATTCTGATATTTTACCCGTTAAGTTGAATTTAATAGTTTCTGGAACCTTAAACCATAATTCGCCTTCAGCAAACAGAATCGCGCAATCAGTTGAACCAATACCTGTCGAAAATGCTCCAAATGCACCATATGTACAAGTATGACTATCAGTTCCTACGATTAAAGCTCCAGGCCACACGAACCCTTTTTCGGGAATTACTTGATGGCAAATGCCTTCTCTCATACCAAAATAATTTTTGATCCCTTGTTTTTTAATGAATTCTCTTGAACTTTTATGAACAATTGCAACATCAACCGTATTTGCAGGAATCCAATGATCAAAAAGTGCCACGACACGTTCTGGATGTTGAATTTTCTCTATACCTATTTCATTAAAATTATCTATTACTCTCATTCCAAGCATTTCATGGACCATTATTGTATCTACTTCAGCGTTAATTATTTCACCAGGTTCAATTTTATCCTTCCTGCAATGAGCTGCTAAAATTTTTTCTGAAATTGTTGCCATTTTTAAAACCTCTAAACTATTCCAAGCCGCTTTTTCACAGCTTTAGTAGCCCCTCCTTCTTTTATTATATCAATTAAAAATTCAGGAAGAGCGGTACCTTTATAATTCGTTCCATTGATCTCAAGAATTCCCTTCAATACATTAATTTGGATTTTATCACCCTCTTTAATGATTTTTGACGCATCTTTCAATTCAAACAAAGGTAATCCTAAATTAATTGCATTTCGATAGAATATTCTAGCATAAGATTCTGCGATAATTGCGGAAATGCCGAGAACCTTTAAGACAAAAGGAGCTTCTTCCCGACTTGAACCACATCCAAAATTCTTACCAGCAACAATAATATCTCCTTTTTCTATATTATTTCCTAAATTTGGATTTAATGGTTCAAATGCATGAGACGCCATTTCATTAGGATTTCTTAAGGTTAAATATCTTCCTGGAATTATAATATCGGTATCAATATTATCTCCAAATTTCCATATTTTTTTTGCATCTATTATAAAACTCATATAACTCACTAAAAAGTTATTTTTTAATATGAAATAAAATATAGAATATCTATTTAAAAATTTTAAAAATAAAAAAGAATTAAAAAAAGAAGAATTTACATGCCAAGGAGGCGTTTAAATTCTTCTGGTTCTTCACCTTGTTCAATAAAGACTTCTTTTTGTGCACCTGCTCGTTCATCTTCAAATTTCATTGCGATCTTACGTGCAACTACTTTTTCTTTAACGTTTGCTGTTACACCAATCCAAATATAGCACGTATCATTGCCAGCATCATCTAGAATAAAAACATCTTCTGAATCTAGACTATTTGATGACAGGGGAACTTGTATATATTCAACTTCTTCTATATTATCATATTCTTCACTCGAAACTCTAAAAAGAACTGGTTTTGTATAAGGTTTCTCATAATGTGATAATATTGATTCTGCAACATCTTTATCAACAATTTTTATCCCACCACAAGCAGTTTTGAACTCTTTTGTTTCATGACCCTGATCAATAGTAACAATTTTAGGTTCTCCACTCCTTTGAGAGTCAATCATGGTAGCGATGTGTGCACCCGTAAATTTCTCATCAACTGATGCTTCTTTTCCAACCCATATATATATTACATCGCCCTTATCTACTACGTAAGTATCTCCTGTCGTAAATACAGCTTTATCAATCTTTTTCAATTCACCCTTTTCAATACGATAGAAATTAGCCGAACCTGATGCAGATGCTTTTGCTTTGGCTCCTGCCCCTTTTGGAAAATTTTCTGGTTCAGATCCCTCATTTATTGTCTCTATTTTTGCGGAATATAATTTTTCAGATGATTTTAGTCGAGTTGCTTGTGTACCAGCAGCATAGGCAAGTTTTGGGCTTGCATTTTTTCCTTTCCAAACCCAAATAATTTTTTGTTCACGATCTAGAACTAAACACGTGTTATTAGAATTTAATTCCGTTGTTTGAGATATTCCATTGTCCATTACATCATAGATGACAAGACTTGGTTTTTTTGATGGAAGTGGTGCATCCACAGTATCTCTAAACTTAAGAACTGGTGCCTTACTCGAAGATTGAATAAATCCACAAGTAGGGCATTTTTTATATTTTTCGTTACCTTGTTCATCCAATTCAGACATCATAGGACTACCACATCGAGGACATAAGGAACGAGGTTTTTTATGAAAATCACGAATTACCATATAAAATTATCTCCTTTTCAAAAATCTATCTTTTTAAAAATAATTCCTTTTCAAATATGTAGCTTTTAATGAATTATTATATTTAATATTTTAGTTATAGCTTAATCAATTATGTATTCGTCTAATTATTTAAAATGCCGGAGTAGAAATCTCAAAATTTAATATTAAAAAATTAAAAAATTTCCAAGTTAAAAATATTAAACGCGAGTGGATTTTGCTTAAGTTGGCAAGAATTATAACCTTTTCCAAAACTTCTCCTAATTAATTGAACTAATTTGTAAAAATATAATTTTAAAGGTCTTGAAATGGTATAATTTACCCCCTTTACTTGAGTTTTACCCTTCCGAATTGCCTCTATAACCCCATCCATCGTAAAATCTGAAGTATCAACGTAGGTCAATCCATGCCCAATATGGCTTAAAATATGTGCATCGCTTCCTCCAGTCCTTGAAACTTTTAAAATACTTGCTAGCTTGTCTGCCATTTCATTTGCAGGGACTGATGCAGCTGCATTGAAGCTTTCGATACCATCAAATTTAACGCGTCTTTTCTGTTTTAACCAAGATGATTTTCCACCATAATAATAGTTAAAGAATTTTCCCTTAAATGGATGCGCAACAAAAGCTAGCGCAGATTCATCTTGGATGCGTTCAATGGTTTCAATACCCCACATTCTCGGAGAAATATCCTTTTCTATTCCATATGCAAGAATATCTCCATTTTTACTCTTTATTTCAGTTCCTGTAATCACAATTAATTTGTCTTGAAGTCCATGTTCCTTAACCATTTTCGCAATTTTTAGACCTCCTCGAGTTGTATTATGATCTGTTACCGCGATTCCGTCAAGACCTAATTTAATTGCACGTTTTATGACTTCTTTTGGGCAACTCATGGCATCAACACCCCAAAATGGATGTTTAGAACAAGTAGTGTGTACATGCATATCTATTTTTAATAGACTTTTATCTTTATCAGAATCAAGGGAATTTGATTCTATTTTTGATACCATTTGCCCATCTCGATAAAATTCTATTAATTCAAAGGTTTTTTTATATTTTTAAATGAAACTTAATAACTTTCATTATTTTAAAGGTTTACCTATCGAAATTTTTTAAAGATCTAACATCCCGACTTAATATTGGGAAGTATAAATTTTTTAAAATTAGAAGAGTAATTAACATGTCAAGTCTTAAAGAAATAGATATTATAAATATTTTCAAACGTAATTTCTCCACGTTACCACACATTTTAATAGGGATTAAATCACAAACTGGAATAAATGAAGATTGTGGAGTTATTGATTTAGGTTTGGATGATCAAGTATTAGTAATAACAACTGATTTAATAAGTAAGAAAAGACATGCTCCTTTTTTGATGTCATATAAACAAATGGGAATGAAGGCTATAACTGTTAATGTTAGTGATCTTGCAGCAATGGGTGCAAGACCTTTAGGATTGGTCATGAGTCTTGGTTTTCCTGAAAAAATATATGAACAAGAAATTGACGAGTTAGGTCAAGGAATGGAAATCAAAGCAAAAAAATATGATACTTGTGTGTTTGGTGGGGATGTTAATAGGACTGATGATTTAATTATCGCAGGGACTGCAATTGGGATTACCAATAAGCGCCATTTAATGACAAGACATGGTGCGAAGGTTGGAGATCTTGTCGCAGTAACTGGAAATATAGGTCTTGCGGCATCAGGTTTTACCATTTTACAAGAAAATAATGAAAAACTAATCAAAAAATTCCCAAATTCCGTGAAAGCTGCATTGGAACCAGATGCAAAAATTAAATTTTCCTTAGATATTGCGAAGACGTCTAAGATAACAGCTATTGGTGATATAACTGATGGACTTGCATGGGAATTGCATAAAATCGGTACGGCGAGTAATGTTGGTATAGAAATAGAAGAAAAATCAATACCAATTCATGTAGAATCCCTAGAAATAAACAATTTACTTAAAAATGATTTGCATTATTCTATATTTCATGTTGGAGAAGATTTTGAACTTGTATTTACTTTAAAAGAAGAAAATTTGGATGATATCTTAAGAATTGCTAAAGATCATGGTGAAAAAATTTCAATAATTGGAAAAACACAAGAACCCTCTAAGGGCGTTACTTTAAGAAATAAAAACAATGAAATAAAAAATCTACAAAGAAAGGGATGGGATCAATTCACAAGTACTATTTAGATATCATAAACAGGAATTGGTCAAGCTTCTATTGGCAAAACATAGATCGAAAAATCAGGGCAAATTAATTCGCATTCTCTACAAAAACTACATTCGCCCCCATCTTTTAATTTAGGCGGATATTGAACTTTTGAATTTAATTCATCAGATTTTTCCAAAATTTTTCGTGGGCACACTTCTATACAAATATGGCATCCTTTACATCTTTGAAATACCAAACAAAGACGTTTTCCTTTTTCTGTATCCTCAAAAAGAACTGGAGAAATTTTCTTTCACCTTTTAGATTTTTATAACATAATTGAAGTTGCTTATTAAATTTTAAGGTATTGTAAAAAATTAGTAAAAAATAAAATAGCTATTAGGCTTGTAAAAACACTAGGAATTTACATATAAAGGAAAAAAGAATTAGGAAAATTTGATAGAAATGAATCTTAATCCAGCAGAGGGTTTTAGAGATTTTATACCCGAAGAATATTTTGAAAGGGAGTATTTAATAAATAAAATTCAAGCAATTTTTAAGAAATATGGTTATCAACCAATTGACACACCCATAGTTGAACGAAAAGAAATATTAGAAGGAAAAAGTGGAGACGAAACAGATAATTTAATATTCAGAATTCTTAAAAGAGGGAAAAAATTAGATGATTCCTTGAAAAAAAGTTCAAAATTCCCTGAAGTTTTGTCAGATTTAGCTTTAAGATATGATTTAACTGTTCCACTTGCTAGATTTTATGCAAATAACAAAAATTCATTACCTAAAATATTCAAACGTTATCATATTGCTCCAGTTTGGAGAGCAGAACGATCTCAAGTTGGGAGATATAGAGAATTTTATCAATGTGATGTAGACGTGATAGGTTCAAAATCGCCACATATTGAAGTTGAAGTAATGTTATTAGTGACAGAAATACTCTCTGAATTGGGATTCAAAGATTTTTCAGTTCGAATAAACGATAGAAGATTACTTAAAGCACTTTTATTATCCGTGAAAATACCTGTCAAATTACATGAGAAGGTACTGATTACGATTGATAAATTGGATAAATTAGGCTTGAATGGAATGATAGAAGAGCTTAAATCTAGAGGTCTAGAAAATGAACTAATTGAAAATTTAATTGAAAAAATTAGGATTTTGAAAGAAGAAACAGATCCGATAAAATCTGTAAATTTAGCGAGGGATTTATTATTAAGTTACGTGGAAGTTGATAAAGTACCATATGAAACGGATATTGAAGATGAATTAGAACCAGAAATTATAAAAAATCGAGCTGAAGAAGTTTTTATTAATTTGGAAAAAATTATTTCTTCCATTCTTAAAATTGGAATGGAAAATGGTAACATTGAATTCGATCCTTTCTTAGTGAGGGGAATGGCATATTATACAGGTCCCATTTTCGAAATTTCACACCCATCTGTTTCTTTTTCAATTGCAGGTGGAGGAAGATTCGATAAATTAATAGGGATTCTTACTGGACATGAAATTCCTGCATGTGGTTTTTCAATTGGTTTTGAGCGAATCTTATATTTAATGAAAAAAAATAAAATGTTCCCCGAAGATTTAGGAAAAATCGACATTTTTATACCTTTATTTTCTGAAGAATTTTATATTCCTGCTGTAAAACTTGCAAATTTTTTTAGAGCACATGCTTTACAAGTTGAAATTTATCCTGAAGCTATTAAAATAAATAAACAATTAAAAATTGCTAATAAAAAACAAGTACCTTTTGTCATTTTTTTGGGAGAGGATGAAATAAAAAAGAACGAAATTCACGTAAAAAATATGGTTACAGGTGAAGAGAAGCGTTTTATAAAAAAGGCATTAAGCGTGCAATACATCCTTGATAATATAAGACGGTTTCAATTATAATTTAATTGGATATTTTCCATATATCTTTCCAGTATTTATTAAACTCCAAATATTTTCATCTGGTGTTCCAATAGCAATATCACAACCTGTACTTAAAAAGAATTTCCCCCCATCAGCAGCCTCTTTTATACATCTCAAGGCATCTTGCTTAACATCTTCTGGTGATCCTCTCAATAGCGTCGTTGTTGATACGTTTCCAAGTGTAATTATCATTTTCTTAGCAAATACTTCTTTTGCTTTTTTAAGATTTACATCATCAATGCTCATAATTAAGATTCCTCTTAGTTTAACAATATCGTTTAAAATTCCTTCAGTATCACCACATATATGCAATAAAGTTCCAATAGTATTGATTTTTTTCAATATTTTTTTCAAATAAGGGAAAGCAAATTTACGAAAAAATTCTGGAGATATACAAGAACACGAAGCTGTTGGATCTGCAATCCCTACACCTTGTAAACCTTGCTCCAATTGTGCATTCATAAATTCAATTAAGCTATCAGTAATTATGCTTAAAGCTTTATGAACGATTTCAGGATTTCTAATCATATTTCGCATCAAATTTTCTATTCCAAAAACACTTCCAGCAGCCGTTATGGGACCTGCACAACCACCTGCAATTAATACATTTTTTTCCTTGATATTTTCTACAAAATATCTCCCAGCTTTAATCACTACTGGCATTCTCCCAGCCTTATAAGGATCTACTACTTCCAACTTATCAATGTCTTCCAATGATTGAATTGCTGCCTTTTCAAACATCGGAATTGTCGAATCTTCATACGTGAGAGTTGCCCCTAATGCTTCAGATGTCACATTTAAATCGCACAAGGAAATACAAAAGGGCAATTTGAACTTATCTCTCACAAAAATTTGTGATTTAGCTAAATGTTTTGGATCATGCATTATGAAATTTGCATTCAATCCAGTTTTTTTGTAATATTCATTAATAGAATATCCCAAACTTATTGGAAATGTCGGTACAACTCCCCCATCCTTTCCCATTAATCCATCTAATAATTCTTGATCGTCAAATATTTCGTGAATCATTTTTTAACCTCAAGTATGTATCTATCTAATATTCTAATCGCTTGATTTGCATCCTTTGCATAGAAATCAGCTCCGATCTCCTTAGCAAAAATCTCATCTGTAGCTGCACCACCAATTATTACTTTAATCTTATCACGAAGTTTTGCCTCAGTAAGGGCTTTCATTACTTCTCGTATACTTTCTAAAGTTGGAGTCATCATAGTGCTTAAAGCAAGAATTTCTGCTTTATTTTTCTTAATTGTTTCAATAAAAATTTCTGGTTTCACGTTTCTACCACAATCGATGCACTTATAACCCGATGCTTCTAAGAAATATTTAGTGATATTTTTTCCAATCGCATGAATGTCTCCCTTAACGACGCCTATAATGATTTTAGCTTTATAATCTAAATCTTCTATATTCAGGTGATCTTTTAATAAAATCATTCCTGCTTGACACGCATCAGCAGCAATTATTATTTCAGGTAAAAAGTATTCTTTTTCTTCATATTTTTCCCCAACGATCATCATTCCTTTCGCTAGACCCTCTAACATTATTTTTTTTACTGAAAATTTTTTGTTTAAGGCTTTTTCAACTAATTTTTTTGTTGATTCTTCATCTCCTTCAACAATAGCATTTCTAATATCTTCCAATAGATTCACGTAAAACACCAATATTTTTTCTAGTATATTCAACAAGTTTAATTAAGAATTTAATAATTTATAAAAAGAGTTTGTAATATCCAATAACGGATTAATTTGGGTGATGGAAAGTCAAAGACAAGTTCAACATAGTTGGGAAAAAATTACCTAATTATTTAATCATTAATACAAGAGATGAAAGAGTAAATCTACATGATTTCATTGGAAAAAAGGAATTAGTAATAATCTTACTTAGATCTAAGTATTGTCCATTTTCTAGAGCTCATTTACGCAAACTGGCAAAAGATATTAAAAAATTCAGGGAGCTAGACGTTGAACTAATCCCAATTTTGCAAGATAATAAAAGAAATACAATAAAAGTTGAAGAACAATTTACACAAAATAAAATTCGTATTTATTATGATGTTAAAAGGGAGATTGGAAAGGTATTTAATCAAGAAATTAACATGTTAAAACTTGGGCGGATTCCTGCAATGTTCATTATAGATAAAAATGGTACAATAATATATGCGTATTATTCTGATACCATGGATGACATTCCCAATAATACAGAAATATTTGATTTTTTATGGAATTTAAAAAAATATCACCCTATTTTTTGATTAATGATAATTTATTGTTCAATTTCACTCTCGATTATTTTAGATTTTTTACTGAAAATCTGATAAACATGATTTTCTTTGTCTTCCTTTAACAAAAGGCAAAGTATGATACCAGGGATGGCAAATAAACTTAGAAAGATGAAAGATAATTGGAAACTACCATAAAAAATTGTAAGTGACAAACTAGCTAGAAAGGGTCCAGCAGATCCTCCAATAAATAGCCCGGCATTTAATAATCCAACTCCTTTAGCCCTATCATTTTCAGTTGTGATATCAATTATATACGCCGAAGCACTATTAATTAGACACGTCCACCCAATAGCTACACAAATTTGAAATGGAAGAACTTGCCAAGGTGTGATACAAAGACTATAACCAAAAGCTGCAATCATAGAAAAACTTACTCCAAGTATTAATACATTTCGTCTTCCATGTTTATCAACTAATCGACCAATAGGTATCATAAGTCCAACTTGCAAGAAAGTATTAAAAGAGTAAATGAACCCTCTCACAAATTCTGAAGCCTGTAGTTCTAAAACCAAAAAATTTGGGAGTAAAGAACTGATTGTACCCTGACTTGTACAATGACGAAAGGCAACAATAATTGCAATGAAAATAAGAAACGGTTTGATCTTATCAAAATGTGAATTATTTGTTTTAATTTCTGACTCATTCCTATTCTTTTCTAAGTGTTTTTCTCTTATTGGAATTAAGAATAAAGCTGCAGAAATTGTAACGAATCCAAACAGAAAATATATAAAATTTTGCATAAATATAAAGAAAATTTCTCCCAGAAAAACGCTAACTGCCCATCCCGCAGAATTACTTATATTGTACCAACTCATCAGCATTCCTTTTTCTGTATGGGGATCTAATTCTGAATACAATGCAGGAATGGTAGCACTCACAAGACTTGTTGTTATTCCAGCAAAGAATGAAAATAACAAAAAAAATATCATATCTGTAATGAAAAAGTATTGGATGTATACAACTCCACAAAGAATATTTCCTAAAATACCAAATATTTTTCTTTTTTTTACATGATCTGATAATTTTCCGAATATCATTGAAGCAATTGATGCTGTAGCAAAATAAACCCCCATCATTAAGGCTGATAATATAGGATTTATCAAAATGCCTGCACGAATTATCGCGAAATAAATCTGTAATCCTAATCCAATACCGTGACAAAACGTACTAACCATTATTAAATAATTATCTCTATTCATATTTTTCCAAGTTGATTATTTTATTGAATAATCGAAGGATATGATAATAGATTTAAAAATTCTTAGATTAATGGATGATATAAACATTTATTTAAATGAGAGTATTAATATTAAATAATTGACTAAAATAAAGAGTTTGAAAACAGGATATGTAAGATATTCTTTTCCAAATAAGAAGAATATAATGGAATATGATCTAAAGGATTGTCCCTAAAGCACTTTAATCTTAATTATTCTCTTAAATCTTGTGTTAGAATTGATTCAGAATTCTTTAATCTAAATATATAACATTTAAGGATTGCACTAAAGACCATTTTAAATTGATTAAATCACAATATAACAGCTAAAGAATTATATAAGAAAGGAAATAACACTTTTTCAACATTATCAATGTCAATTTTATATCTTAAAGCTTTTATATATCCTTTTTCATTACATATATCACTAATGATTCTGATATTAAACACTCCGAAAGGTGTAGATTTAATTTCTTGTATAATTCTAAATAAAAGTAATATTTGTAAATCTCGTGCATAAATACATTCGTCACCTGTTATACCAAAAATTAATAATGATGGGCTAAAGATCTTATTATTAACTATTTTATCTGAGAATGGCTCAATAATTGGATTTATGAAGAGATCTGAAAATGAAAATGCGATGCTGATTAATGGTATTGATTGTTCTGTTAAATGAAAATTGTCTAATTTCCTTCGAAAAGCTGGATAAGTGCTCTTACTTCTTAAAACAGACATTAAGGTTATCAAAAATATGATTTGGAGGCAAGTATCTCTATTAAATTTTTTTAATTTCGGACTAAGTACTTTTGAATTTAAAGGATACAGTTTATTTATCTTCCTTATTTTTTCAATTTAAATATTGATTTTTATGAAAATAATTTTTAAATCCTTGGCGCTCATATGTTCATATTTGCCTGTAATGCCTAATTTTCCCTCATGATCAACTTGTCTCGCCATATGTCCATATGGCGTTCCATTTTTTATTCCTTCAGTAATAAATGTATGTCTTAACGAATGATATGTTCTTCCTTTCAATTCAATGCCGGCTTGTTCTACAGCTCCTTTCAAGATTCTATTTAATTGGAGGATAGATAGTACTGATTCTTTTATTCTTGATTCAAATACAAATTTATTTCCATTTTCGTTTTTATTGATAAAATTTCTAATTTGTTTACAAGTATTGTGCTCAATTCTAACTCTTATTTTATTTCTATCTTCGTGTCCTTTTTCAATCTTCCCTTTTCGCAAAACTTTAACCGTAGGAGTGCAAGAATCACAATTACCATCACATTTAAAACATTCCAGATCTTCTTTCTTCAATTTTCTAACTGCAGTATTTCGTGCTCCTGTTCCAATAGCACTAAATTTGAGAATCAAGTAATTACGTACACTATCATTTTTTGCTATGTGTAAAACTTGTTTAATTTCTTCGAGCGTAAAGGGTAATTTTTCTTTTTTTATTGATTTTACTCGTCCTATTTCAATTAATTCTTCGAATTCTTCTATTCTTTGACGAATTTTTTCAATATCTTCATTCGAAGTTGAAGATCTTTTAAGCCTTCTCAAGTGCCTTCTATTTTTTTGAATTAAAAATTTAAATAATGCTTTAATGGCGGATAATCTTCTGTTAATGGTTGAACCTGAACAGTTTCTATTTCGCATAACTTCTATATATTCTTCAAGATCCTCTATCATAACATTTTCAATCGATCTAATACTTAAATTCTTGATGAAATCCTTGATATCATATTCATAATTTCTTCGTAAGGATTCAGATTTTCCTTCTTCAGCTTTTTTTCGCATGAATTCATCGATTATCTCTTGATTTTTAGACTGCTTTGTACCAGTTGAAGTCGAATCTTGAAGAAATAGTTCTTCAGACATGACCATGGATGAAATATAATCATATTTAAACGCATAAGATCGTGTAATATCGTAATGATATTTTTGAAAGGTGTCGGATTATGGTCTTATTAGATATAGATTTACTAGATAAAAAGTGGAAAAAAGAAATACAAGAATACAGGAATATACTTCAGAAAAAGGGTCTTACCAAAGAACCGCTTCGAGTAATGATCGACATCATGAATAAATATAGGATTGATTCTTTGAATATTATATTAGAATTGGAAAAAAAATATCAACAAACATTAATAGATGGTGCAATTTCTATTAGAATGATTAAAAAAATAAAAGAATACGTTGTTAAAGAAAATAAAACACTCACAAAAAAAGAACTTGAAGAAATAGCCAAGAAATCTTATGATGAAATTGTAAAAGAAATAGGTGATTCAAGAACTAAAACGAAGAAATCGTTCTCAAAATATAAAAAATAAGTTTAGATTAATTGATTTTAAAATAAAGATAAGAAATAAAAATGATTGAAAAGTTGGATCCACGCAACAAGTTAAATGATTTAACAGGGAAAGAATGGATTATAAGTACTAAGAGCGTTTGGCGTTTTGATGATTATGATTTAGATAAGAATCTACCAGAAAATATGAGACATTTTCAAAAATTAATTTTATTCTTTAGTAAAAAGAATGATTTGATACTAAATCCTACGAAAAATCAGATGATTATTAAAATTGGATTGAAAGAAGGAAGAAGGGTTGCATTAGAATCAAATGATTTAGCTGATTTTATATTACATGAGGATTTCCCTTCTTATAACATTTTAGACTTCATATCTAAAAAAGATATTAAATTCCATCTTGAGAGATATAAAAAATTTTACGAAGTTTTAAAAAATAAGAAATATCTATGCGTTATCACGAGAATTTTTTTACCCAATACTTCAGAATTAGTTTTATATCATCATTATTTATCATCAATAAGTGCTGAAGTTGGTTTTAAGCTAAAAGGTTTAATAGTATGGGTACCAAAGATCGAAAAGGGACAAAATTATTTAATGAATGATATTATTTTAATATTCAGGAAAGAAGCAGATTCTGCAAAAAATATTGATTTTAATTTTAAGAATTACGACTCCCGAGAATTTCTATCAAAAATAAGATTTTTTAAAACTTATATGTTAAGCATTCCTCCACCTAGGGATGATTTAAAATCACAACATCCAGCCACTTTTGCTGAATCTGATATTAAGAATTTAGTTCTACATTTTACAGCCCTTAGTGAGCACCCTAGAGTTCTAGATCCTTTTTCAGGAGTAGGTAGCACCATTCTTGCATGTTTAGAATCTAAAATTGAAGGTTGGGGCATTGAATTAACAAAAAAATGGATTTCAATTACAAAAAAACGCTTTAATAAAATAAATCAACCAATACGTATCAATGGGAAATTACACAAACCTAAACAAATTGAGCTTAATAGTTATTCAAAAGACTCCCAACACCAACCTATTATCCAAAATTTATTATTTGGGGATGCAAGGGAGAAGTTAGATGAAATAGATGACGAATTTTTTGATTTTATTGTGACTAGTCCTCCTTATTGGGGAATTTTGACTAAAAAAATAGATCATAAAACAAGAAAAGAACGTGTTGATAAAGGATTAGATCTAAAGTATTCCGTTGAAGGTGAAGACGAAACTTTTAAGCAAGATTTGGGAAACCTCGAAAATTATGGTGAATTCCTTAATCAATTAAAAGAAATTTTTAAGAAATGTTTTAATAAATTAAAGAAAGGAAAATATTTTGCAGTAATTGTTTCTGATTTTAGGGATGGCTCCTATTTTTTTCTTTATCATTGCGATATAGCTTTTATTTTAAAAGAAATAGGGTTCAAACTTACCGGATTTACCATTTTACATCAAGATAATAAGAATTTGTATCCATATGGATATCCTTTTGCCTTTGTTTCCAACATCCATCATCAAAATATCATCATCGTAAAGAAAGAATAATGGTTTTAATCCACTCATGATCTTGAATTTTTTTAATATCACTAAGAATTTTTGAATTTTCTTTTAATTCCTGATATTTTTTAATTATATCGTCTAATATATTTTCATTAATCTCATCCAAATCTATTAGAAAGTTGTCTATTTGGGTAATAATATTTGTATATACATTATCTTTCTTGAACTTATTGTAGAAATATGCCTCAAATATCATGGCATTTAATAAAACGTTCTCATAAAAGTTGAAAATTTCTTTATAATCATTATTAATCATATTCTGATTTAAAAACATAATGATATCAATAATTTTATTGAATTTCTTCTTAAGATCATCAGGAACATTCTTAATTGGTACTTGATTCATGTAAAGTGTTTTTAATCTCCAGCCCATCTCTCCTAATTTGACACCTATTAAATTGAAGTAAAATTCAAACAGTTTAGAATTCAGAATACTTAATAAAAATTTATCATTTTTAGGTATGATAAACGCTGTCATATCTGCAAAATAACCTTCTTGGTCTAAAGTAAAGTTAGCTCCATTAGAAATATCAGGATAGATTATCTTTGGTTTCTTAAATTCATCATAATAAGTACACGGTCTTAATTCAAACCACTTCTTTTGAGTGCCGATAATATCTACTCTCTTCTCCAATTCGCTTCTATGTTTTTTGAGATGATTTATAATGTTTTTATATTTATTTATATCTTTATTTTCTGTAAAAATTAAATAATTATCTCGAAATTCTAGCTTCCATTTTTTAACATCTTTTCCTTTAATAAATGGTACGAAAAGTTCTCTTTCGTGTTCATTTTCACCTATAATATCTTCCATTTTTTCTTTTGTAACAACTAAGGCTTTATTAAAACCTGTCTTAATTCCTGATAATGGTTGACCACAATACTTCTTTAATGAAACGCTATTTTTTTCAATCTCTTTTTTAATTTCGATAAAATCTAGATTGATGAAACTCCAGGTTTTTTCAGTTAGAAATGATTGTCTTGAATAATAACTGTCATTTACAAATATCTTGCTATTTTGGTTATTTTTATCTTTGACTAAGACAATTATACAAGGATCTACAGAAATATCTTCGAATACTTTTTTCTCAAATTTATCCTTATAGAGGATAATTCGTGTATTTTCAAGAATAAATCTTCTTATCTTCGTGCCATAATTAGCCCTACAAAATTTATTTGAAAGAATATTAGCAAAATATCCTTTAGGTTTTAGTAATTGAACACTTCGTTCAATAAAATAAACATAAATATCAGCAGTTCCCATAAAGGATACATAATTTTTACTGAGAATAGGTTTTAATTCCTTAATTTTCTCCTGCCTTATATATGGAGGATTGCCCATTATGATATCAAATCCACCTTGTTTAAATATTACTGGAAATTCTGTCATCCAATTGAAATCAAAAAGTGCATTCCCCCGTTTTACATTAACGTTTATATTTTTTGAAGAATGAATAGCACCTATCAATCGATTTTTACATCTTTCTACTGCTATCTCATCAATATCTACTCCGAATAAACAATTTTCTAAGAGATAAATCTTACTTTCTTCTTTATTTTTATTATATATTCCTTTTTTTCTAAATTCATCGAGAATTACATCAAGGAAGGATAACGCATTCATTAAAAATTGCCCATCACCAACAGAAGGATCTAAAATTTTCAAGTTTAAAATAACTTTTAGAGCAAAATTTAATAATTCTTCTTTAGAAGAGAGAAAAATATCATCAATAATTATAAAATTTGTATTAAATTTTTCATTAATTCTTTCTAAAATGTAGGGAATGATTGTCTTTTCACAAATATAACTTGTAATAAATTCTGGAGTATAAACAACTCCCAGATCCTTTTGTTTAATATTATCACCAAAATATAGGTCATCAGATTAAGATTTCGTTATCGATTCTCTTAATAGAATATTATCATCATCAATTTGAATAATCTCTTTTTCTTCTAGATATTTTATGACTTCTTCAACCTTCTCTTTTATTTTATTGCTCATTCTTTTATTATCATAAAGTGCTCTTGCAACATCTTTTGCTAAATCTTCATTTGTAATGCTCATTGCATTCCCAATTATAAAAATTATGGCACCTGCTAATTCTTCTTTTGGAATTAATTCAAAAGGTCTTTGTTTTTCTGTTGAAATTCGAGGTTCTATATAAAAATTTAAATCTTGTAACGAAATAGTTTTATCATATCTATGAATTTCATACGTTTCCCTGAGGTCTCTAAAAGCTTCTAGAAACGCATCCGTTATGATGGAATCTTTTTTTGCGCCATATACATCAAGAATTTTTTGGAATAATAAATTCTCCTCCATCGGGGATTCTACTTTCAATATTTCGAATGATAAATCTTTAATTTGAGAAATTTTATATTTTTTTTTCTGTCGAGCAGCTTTTTCTCTTGAGATCGTAATTTTAAATTGACGTCTTAGTTTTGCTATATCTATAGATTTATATTTTTGAAATTTTTCAGCCAATGAAACCTCTTCAAAATCATTTATTTCCTTAACTTCCGTTAATTTTTCCTCATTCTTTGTAACAACTTCTTCTGGATCTTTATTTGTTAAAATATCATTAATTTTATTTTTTATTCGTTCAAGTTCATGTTCTTTATTGAATATCCAGTCATCAGACCAAATTCTATGCATGTTCCATCCTAAATATTTAAGGAAATTATGGCGATTTTTGTCCCTATCCCGTGCAAAACGAGATGAATGAATTTGAGAGCCATCACATTCAATACCAAGAATGTATTTTTCAGAATGATCTGGGTGTTTAATTGCAAAATCTATTTTGTAATTAGAAGATCCAACCTGAGAATTAAAACCATATTTTTCCTCAATCAATGTATCGTGAACTGCTTCTTCAAAACTGGTATCAAAAGAAATTTTTTCAGATTTTGGTAAAAATTTAGTTATATCTTGATATTTGGAAAATTCTAAGTATTTCTTTAGATATTTTAGACCATCATTATTAATCCTGCTATCATCTAAAATTTCTGGTTGGAAGGAACAAACGACAATTACTTTATATCTAGCTCTAGTGATGGCCACATTTAATCGCTTATATCCATTATGTCTATTGATTGGTCCAAAATTATAACTAAACTTCCCTACCGCATCCTTACCATAACCGATCCCTAAAATTATGATATCTCTTTCATCACCTTGAACAGTTTCCAGATTTTTAATAAATAAATCTTCAATTTCTGGGTCTACTTGGTCATCAATATTAATTTTTCGTTCAATAAATAAATCTTTAATAACATCTTGTTGAGCTTGGCTAAGGGCTATGATTCCAATGGATTTATCAGGTTCTTCTTTTACAATATTTTCATAAATCTCAACTATTTTACTCGCTTCAATGCGATTAGTTCTTGTTTTACCTCGATCATAAACTCCATTTTCAACATAAACGAATTCTATACCTGTTTTTCCGCTTGTATCATGATTTGGAAAGGTAATTAATCGATTATTATAAAATTGATAATTGGAAAATGCTATTAAATTCTCATTCTTACTTCGATAATGCCAATCAAGTGATATAGAACGAAATCGCGTGCTTGCTTCACTCAAAAAACTTTCGAGATCTTCAATTTCCTCTTCCACATCAAGATCTTCATCACTCATAAAGAACGTTGTTGGTGGTAATTGTTGCGTATCACCCATAATAATAGCTTGACCTGCCCTCATTAAACAAACAACAGCATCACCTGGTAAGATTTGAGAGGCTTCATCAAAAATAACTACATCAAATTTCATTTTTTCGGGATCAATATATTGGCTAACGGTTAAAGGACTCATCATAAAACATGGTTTTAAAGTGAAGATTAAATTTTCAATTTCTAATAATAATCTCCTTATAGGTTTCAATTTACTCTTTTTTTGGCTCTCTCGTTGTAAAATTGAAACTTCGGTGGACCCAAAACTTTGATATTCAATTTTTGGTTGAGTTTGTTCGACATGATCCATTATTTTTAACCTTTGAATATCTCTCACCTTAAAATCTTCTTCACGAAATTTTTCAACGCCTTGCTTTGGTGTTATGATAAGATTTTCGCCAGATAATTGATCCAAAATCTGATAATAAAAAGTCTTTAAAAATGAATCAACATAACCATCTTGATTATCCGATTTCAAATATGCAACTATTGTATCCTTGATCTCTTGGGATGATTTGTTAAATTCTTTTTTGAATATTATTATATCTTCAAGATATTGTTGGTTTTCTTTAAGTTCTTCAACGCCTGCTGAAAAACTATCTAATCTATTAATATTTAAAACAGGTAGGTTAAAATAATCATTTATATTCTCAACCATATCAAAGTATCTCATTAAAATTTCATTTTCTGTATCAGATTTTGAAATTAAATGCTTAATAATCTCAAAATCATTATTAAGACTGATAATTCTTACTAACTCATAGATTTTTGATAGATTTTTGATTTGTTCATAAAACAAAGATATATATTCAAAATTATTGTAAACACCTAATAATTTAACGAATTCTTCGTTAAATAGTACAAATTCTTCAATTTGCTTCTCAGTTTGAAGGATATTACTTTTCATAAATAAAATTGCTAACCATTCTTTATGTGTCAATTTTCTTTTGGCATGTTGGTCCAAAAGTGCTTTATTATCTTTATAATCAGCATCCAATAATCTGGAAAGAAAGGAAGAGTTAACAAAAATTTCTTCTATTTGTTTTGTATCAAGATCTAAAAATTCTTTGTTAACGTCTTGCAAGATTTTTAATCTTAAATCGTTAATTTTTTTTAGTTGAGTAAATAAGGTGGTTATATTCTTGTTAAAAGCATCAAAATCTTTACAGATTAAAAAATCTGGATATTGCATTACTTCAAATTCTTTAATTTTCGTAATTATTTTTGAAACGTTTATTAATTGGTCAAAAGTTTCTAGTTTAACTTGGCAACTTCTTTCAAACTCCGTTAAGAAGACTTTAACTTGTTCAAAGAGTTGATTTAAGTTTTTCAAGTCATCATTAAACTTGTTTTTTAATAAAGGAGTATAATTTTCAAGGTTATATGCATTATACAGATTCATTATTGGATTTTTTACTTTTTTAAATATGACATCGAAAATTTTAAGATTATCCACGAGATTAAAAAATTGGTTTGATGATAAAGCAATTGTATTTGTCAAAGGAACATCCAAATACTTCAGATGATGCCTTTTAGCAATTTCTCCTCGTATTTCATATATTGATAAATCCCAAGGAGCTCTTTTTTTGGAAATATCTAAATAATATTGATTTAATTCTGCTTGTTTTGTTAAATAATTTGTCAAGCTAAATCGTTTAACTTCATCCGATATATGAGGTGAAGAATGCAATTCCTTAATTAATTGGCCAATAATATTTCGTTTTTGTCCTTTATAGGAATGGAGATTCAAACAATACCTTCCTAATCCTAATTCTTCTAATCTTTTATGAACAACTTTTAATGCAGCAATTTTTTGGCTAACAAATAAGATTTTTTTATTTTTTTCGATTAATGCTGCAATTAAATTCGATATAGTTTGACTTTTTCCAGTACCTGGTGGGCCTTGAAGCACGTAACTTATCCCTGATTTACCTAGCTCAATTGCTCGTTTCTGGGATGAATCTGCCTGAAGCACGTCAATACTCGAAGCATCATCAAAATTTTCCCACAAAAATGGTGTCATATCATTTTCAAGCGCATTTATATTACCCACATAAGCTTGCACTAATGAATTATTCTTTATTAAATCAACATGATCGGTTAAATCTTGATACATGATAAATTTTTGAAATGAAAATATATCTAAATAAATATCCGTGGAAAGCTCCCAATCTGGTAAACCTGAAGTAATTTCTTTTAGATATTCAAAATATTTTTTAATATCATATTCTTCTAAAACATCCAATTTAATACCATAATCAGCATATAATTTTTCTTTAAGAGCAAAATTTAATTCTAAATCTCCAGAACTCGAACCTATATAATATCGGTGGTAATTTTTTGTGACTCGTGGCAATCTCAAAATTTCCACAGGAAAAAGAAAGATAGGAGAATTGATTTTAACTTTCGATTGATCTTTGTCAGCATAGGATAACATGCCGATACTCACAAATAATGTTGAAATCCCTAATTCTCGAAAATTCTCTTTTGCTCTCAAATAAAGTTGATGTAATTTCTTATCGGTGATTTTATCATCTTCAGAACTAGTCCAAAAAATACCTTTCAGCGCAGGAGCATCTTTTTTTTGAAAATAAATATCTTGTTCTATTTCCAAGCTCTCAAGAATTTTTTTTATATCAGGATCTTCAATTTTTATTGATTTAGATTTTGTAAATCGATATGAAATAAGATTATTACGTTTAGATAAATCAATTAGTTTTTTTTTCCAATATTCGATTTTTTCATCAATGATCGTGTCTTCAGTAATCATCAATTCAATCCCATTTTGATTAAAATTTTTATATAGATATTTAATAATAACAAATTTTTTAATAATAACAATTTTTTTAATATTTTTTAGTAGAATTTCAAAACTTAATTCTATTGGATATGGTTTAAAATTTTGAGGTTTAAAACATGAAAATTTTAATCAAGAATGGTTTAATTGTCGATGGTACCGGTGCACCGGGTTATAAGGCTGATATTTTAATTCAAAATGATAAAATAGAACAAATAGCTGAAGTTTTGAATATAGAAGATGCTGAAATTATAGATGCATCAAATAAAATCGTATCGCCGGGTTTTATTGATATTCATAATCACGCTGATTTTAATATTTATGATGTAAATCTTGCAGAACCTTTTGTCATGCAAGGGATGACTACATTACTAGTTGGTTTATGTGGTTTGGGAGTAGCACCTGCAACGAAAACAGTAGAAGAATATTATTCAGATTTTGGCAAGAAGGCACTCTCGATTGATCCGAAATTGTTTCCCACCATGGAAGATTTTTTTACAAACCTCAAAAAAAAGGGAATTTCAGTTAATTGCGCTTTTTTAATACCGCAAGGAAATGTTAGATGTTGTGTCATGGGATTAGACATGCGCCCAGCAACTAACACAGAATTAGATAAGATGAAAGAAATAGTCCGAGATGGAATGAAATCGGGAGCATTCGGATTATCCTCAGGTTTAGTATATCCTCCAGGATCTGCGACACCAACCAAAGAATTAATTGAGCTCTCTAAAGTAGTTGCTGAATTTAATGGTATCTATGACAGCCACATGCGGAATGAAGGTGCGCGGGTACTTGATGAAGGAATGGGAGAATTAATTCGAATTGCCCGAGAATCAAAAGTAAGGGCACATATTTCTCATTGGAGCGTTATTAGTAAGTTCCAAGTAGAGAAATTAACAGAAAGCGCTATTAAACTTCTAGAAGATTCTTTAAATCAGGGATTAAAAATTACGACCGATGTAGTACCTTATGATGATGGAGTAACTAGCCTTCCGTTTGTTATATTGGAATCCTGGGTTTTTGAGAATTTCTCTGAGAATTTAACGAAAGAAGATACAAGAAAAAGAATTAAGGATGAAATTTTTGAGCGTATATTTGCCATGTTTTTAGCGGGAGCTCCTTGGTATTTGAGAATTATTCCAAAATTTTTATTGAAACGGTTAATGATGCCAACTATAGCAAAACAAGTCACACTCCTTCATACTACAAGCGGAAAATTTAATGGGAAAACGCTTTTTGAAGCCTTAAAAACTCAATATCCTGATAGAAATTTACTGGATGCATTACTAGACTTCATGCGAGATGAAGATGGCGGTATCCTTATTAGGATTCAATTCAAGGATGAAGAAAAAAGCGTGGTTCCATTACTCAAACAACCATATTCTTGTGCAAGTTCCGATGCAATTTTCATCCCACAAAGCAATAATCATCCACGTGCGTTTAGTGCTTTCCCTCACGTGATAGAACGGATCGTGAGAGAGAAGAATTGGATAGTTTTAGAAGAGGCAATCAAGAAAATGACATCATTACCAGCTTCAATTCTTGGGATTCCTGATCGTGGAGTTCTCAAAGAAGGTTATATTGCCGATATAGTAGTATTTGATTATCAAAAAATTCGACAAAAAGCTACATTAGCTAATGGAAACCAACATCCCGAAGGTATTGATTATGTAATTATAAACGGACAAATCACGGTTGAAAAAGGAGAACATTCTGGTATCTTAAATGGACAAATTTTAAAACATAAAACGAGTTGAATATAATAAATCAATTTAAGATTCTATTTTACCACCAAATCAAAGGTTTAATCATCTTAAAATCTAATTGATTTGGATTTATTTTTTGTCCATCTTCAAATTCAATAAAATTTTGGAAAATTTGTTTAATTTTAGAGCCTTTTAAATTTGAAAGTGTCTCAGGTATATCAATATTCTCAAATAACTTATTTAATTCAATTTTAATTTCATTTTGTTCATAATTTATTTCGAGAGTTTCTAATAATTTTTTATCTTTTAAAAATATATAATTATTGTATATATCTTCATCGAATTTCAAAAGTGGATTAAAGTCCTTATATGTGGTCTTACTTAAAGTTCTTTCAAATTGCTCTAATTCATAATATTTAAAGAAGCCACCCCCTTCCCAATTAACTTCTTCCCAATCTCCACTTGAACTCTGTTTTGATATCCCACAAGGTTCATGACTACCTCGAGCTGCTAAAACCTCTTTCATCCTGGGTAAAATTCCTCCTATCCTACCTTTCTTGTCATTGTAACCAAAAAAATGTGCACCCATCTCGATGCCTATCCATTTTCTTTTTAATTTATGTGCAGTGGCAACTGTTGTTCCTGAACCAAGAAAAAAATCGAGGATGATATCACCTTTATCTGATGAAGATTCAATTACTCTTTGTAATAATGGTTCCGAATTTTCCGTAGTAAACATCCATATATGAGATGAATATCCAGGAATATCTGTCCAATTAGAACCTAAAGTTTCAGTTTTATTGAGAAATTTTGGCATATTTGTTTTTTCATCCATTTTAATTAAATCTTTAGAAATAGCATCATCAATAGCAGCTTGACTTAAAGTCCAGCGTCTTCCCTCCGGTGCTTTAATCGTTTTTCCAAAGAAATTTCTAAATAATAAATTTTCATCTTTTCGGGAGCCGGGCAAATGCATATCTACCCATTTCCAATCTTTTTTTTGTTTCTGTTTTTTAAAACCGTAAAATTTTAACTTCTTTGATTTTTCATAAAAAAATAATGTTTCCCAGGCGGTGTGGAATTTACTACTTTCACCTTTTAACGTCATTGTCCTTTTTACTGCAATTTCGTTCCTGAAATGTTCTTTCCCAAAAATATTATTTAATAATAGATTCACATACATGTTTCCATTATAATCTGCCCTAACAAAAATACTTCCAGTTTCATTCAATAAATCATACGCTAAAATTAACCTATTTTCTAACATGGTAATCCAAGTAGAATCCTTAAATTTGACATTATAAAAATAATCTGCATCACCTTCCTTGTTGAAAGGGGGATCAATATATATGCATTGGACTTTTTCCATGAATTTAGGTAAGATCGTGTTTAAAGCTTGATAATTTTCACTTTTTATTAGCCATCCATCTAAATTTTCATCTAAATTTTCAAATAAGGCTAATATTTCTAATTCTAAATCCTTAAAATATTTTGTATCTAATGGAAGAACCTTATCTTCCGTAGTTAAAGTTTCTTTTAACATCAGATCTAATAATTCATCTCTATTTACGTTTTCTTCACGGATACCGAGATTTATCCATTCCTGTTCTTGATCCTTGAAATTCTCATGATTAAATATCTTTTTGATTAAATGTTTTCCTCCTTTCTTGATAATCCTGTCCAATGTAATTACATAATTAGAATTTAAAACGAATTTTGGTTTATTCCATATTTTTACAAGTTCATCTTCAAATTGAGAAATATTATTAATTATTTTGCCTGCCATGACCTGTAATACTTTCAATTGCCTAATTCTTTCTTCGCTAAATTCTGTTTCATCAGAAAAAACATATTGAAACAGCCACAATTTGAATTGTTCTCTTAAAAAGGTCCTTGCATCTTTATTAATAAAATAATCAACTTCTACTTGTTTATTAAAAGAATTAAAAGCTTCATCCAAAGTTTCTATTCGCACTATTTTACCTTTATCCTTTAATTGTGCTTGCATTTTTGATAAATCTGTGATAATTTTAGCGCCTTCAGGATATATCACTTGGAAAATTATTGTTCCATCATTTTTTATTTCCTTTAGTTTAAAAAAAACTTCTTTTTTCTCGTTTGCTTTTTTATATTCGAGTTGAGAAATATCAAAGAAAAATTTAATTCCGTCTATTTCTAAAGTCATTTCATTATAAATACGGTCATTTTTAACAAAATATAACATGTTAGTTTTCCAAAATAAACTAACATCTTGATTATTCGTGTATACTTTCTCGTAGATATTTTCGATATAAGGTGTATTGTAAAAATAAATCGAACCTGATTCATTAAAATACTTATTAAAAAAGTTTAATAATTTATCATATAGTTCATACTTAAAATCTGGAAAATCTTTGATTAATTTCTCAATATCTTCTTTGATTTCTTTCGAAATTAAATCATAATAGCTTTTTTTCCATCTTAATAAATTTATATAACCATAATTTGATCTTCCGCCTTTAATCTCAACGCCAATATATATTTTCTTTAATGCTTCGTGAAATTTTTTCTCAGAGTCTATCATTTCAATCCTTTTTTCGTATTTTTACTCCAAATTTTTATTTTTTCTGATCGTAATGGCGACTTATTCTCACTATCAAGTTATCAAATGAAGAATAATCAGCATGTTCAATTATTTTATAATGTTTTTCTGGTTCATTAAAAGAATTTTTTATTTTATTTAATAACTCTGGGTTTATTTGGTGATAAACTAGTATTATTCTTTCATCGACTTCTTTAAAATATCTAGAAATAAGTTCCATATGTTCTTTCTTAATCAAAAATTTCTCTGAAAATCGCTTTTTTAGTGTTTGGTCATCTTCTTTATTAGAAATCTTTTCATTTAATTCTTGAGGCTTGCTAATTCTTTTCTCTACTTTTAAAACATCAAAAATTTGTTGTAAAGTATTTCTGTTTGAACCAAGAACGAATAAAGTTTCTATCGGTTTAACGATGTCGCCGATTTTTTTATATAAACCTTTATCATTTTTAATTGCATGAAGAGCTCGTAATCGCTTTCTCTGATCTTGTAAAGGTTCTATCCTGATACCTCTACCAACAGATTGCAAAACAAATTTTTTTGCTTCTTTACTAGTCCCTAAATTGATATACATTATTATATTTGGTCTATTTGAATCCCAACCCTCATAAAATGCACGTGAACCTAATAAAAGGTTAATTTCTTCTTTATCTTCAAGTTGCTCAAAAATGCTTGTATCTTGATGAGATTCATTTATTTCATAATTTTTTAAATTTTCTTTTATCCAATCAACAGCATTTCCTATTTTTATTAAAGCGAAAGGTCTATCGCTAGTTTTTAATTTGAAAGCAACTTCTCTTTGAGTTTTTGGAATTATTAAGACCTCAATATTTCCAGGTTTATCCGCATTATAAATTATTTCTAAGATATCTTTCAATTTGATTTTTTTAATTGATTCATCAACATCAAGTTTGGAATCTTCATATAATAAAAATGCATTTTTTTTGTTTGGTCCTTCATCCATATTAAATTCAAAAAGAAGATCATTCAAAGCTTCCGAAAAAATGCCTTCCTCAAGATTTCCTCTTGCGATTTTTTCAATTTCTTCGAAAAATAAACGTAAATCCGATTTTATAGCTTCATTAAAACTTGATGAACTTTTCAAATTAACAGTATTTACTAATGTAATCATCAAGGGTTCGTGATAAAATGAAGTAAGACTTTCAATATTAAGCTGAGATTTGATAGCCCTTGCCCTTTTTTTAAGATAAGTTAAAAGTATTAAAGATTTTAACACGATTTTTTGTTTTGTCCTATTATCAAACTCGTTTTGAATTTGCCTAAATTTTTGAATTGAATGTTGAAACAAGTATAAATGCTTTCCATGACCTTTTTGGATAAAATCTTTAAGCGTATAATAAAATACCGTTGTAATAAAATCCCATTCTTGTACAAAAGTCGCAGAAAAATTGAAAAGAAATCCATTTCGTGATATCATAGAAAAATACATTTGTCTTTTCGAATCTTCTTTATCACCCTTATGAGCTTCATCAAGGAGCACATACCAATTCCCATTATTTTCGTAATTTCTGAAATCTATTTTATTCTCTTTTTGGTCATCAAGGAATAAATCCGATCTATAATAAAAAACAGAAAAAGAATTATATCCTGGCAATTGATTTTGTCTTTTTACGGTTTCATATTCCCTTAAATTTTTTAATACTATTTTAAAATCCCTTTCAACTGATTTTTTATTAAACTCCTTTACAGTATCATATAATTGATTGAGTAAATCATCTCTATGCGTAAGTAATAAGATTTCTTTTTTGGGGATCTCGCCATTTTTCATTAATTTTTTTAGAATTTCAATAAGTTTGATGATGATGAGTGTCTTTCCACTTCCTGTTGCCATCCAAAAAGAGGCTCTATTAATAAAATTTTCAAATAATATTCGGTCATCTTTAACGGGATAACGGTCATTAATGATACTGAGCAACATGGGATCCATGTTAGGCGTAATTTTATAATGAATAACATCATCATTTAATCCAATATTCTTATATCTTTTAATGAATTCTAATTTTTCACCTTTATCTTTATAATAATATAAATATAAACACTTTATAATATTTCTAAGCGCGTCTTGTTGGAATTCAAATAAGTTCCATCTGTCAGAAAACGTTTTTAGATCAAAATCAAACCAACTAATGGGCAAATCCTCAAATCTTACAGATTCAAGTATTCCAGCTAGTAAGATCTCTTCGCTCATTTGCCCCACCAGATTAAGGGTTTAAATGATTTATAATCAAGATTAGTAAAATCTAATTTTTCACAATTTTCAAATTCTACAAAATCTCTTGAAATTGATTTGATCCAAATACCCTTTAAATTTGAATATGTTTCAGCGATATCTATATTATCATAGACCTTAGAAAGATTCAATTTTATATTATTTTGTTTATAATCGATGTCTAACGTTTTTAATAATTTTAAATCATTTAAAAAAAGGTATTGATTATATATGTCCTCATCATACTTTTGAATCGGAGATGAATCGTTATAGGTTGCTTTACTTAATGTTTGTTCGTATTGTTCTAATTTGTAATATTTGAAAAATCCTCCCTTATATACCTTTTTTTTCTTTGAAATACCTGACACGTGCCCAGCAAGAGTCAATTTCATCCTTGGTAAGATAATGTCATAAAAATGCTTGCCCATTTCAATTCCAATCCATCTCCTTTTGAGTTTCTGAGCAGTTGCAATCGTTGTACCTGATCCTAGGAAAAAATCCATTATGATATCCCCCTCATCAGTACTAGAAATAATAACACGTTCAAGCAACTCTTCTGAATTTTCCGTTGGAAAATGTTCTTTCTGAGCGTAAACAGGAATGTCAAACCAAATATTTCCCACTTCTTTTGAATCATATAAAATCTCAGGCATTCCGTAAATTTCATTTCCTAAACAATCCGTATATTTTAAACTCTCATTTATCCGTATCTTTTTTTTATTCTCCATTGCACTAATTCTCTCTTGTGAAAGCGCCCATCTACGATTAATTGGTGGATAATATTGCTTTCCTAGAATTGTTCTGGGTTTTTCATCTGGACGTGGAAAGTGTAAAAGGGGATACCATTTTGCATCAATTGGACGTTCTATATCATAGAATATATTATTCATACCTTTAGCGTAAAAAAACAAGCTTTCATTTTGGGTTATGAAACGACCTTCAATTTTTTGTTTTGCTTTTGTTCGTTCTACTATTATTTCATTTTTAAAATTTTCACTTCCAAAAATTTCATCCATTAAAAGCCTTACAAACATGTTTCCTCTATTATCGCACTTTACAAAAATGCTCCCATTGTTCGTTAATAGTTCAGATGCTAAGGATAACCTATTTTCTAAGATTGTTAACCAAGTTGCATTCTTAAATTTCACGGAATAAAAATAATCAGCCTCAGTTTCCTTGTTGAAAGGAGGATCTATGTATATTGTTCTTACTTTCCTCTCAAATTTTGGCAGTATCGTATTAAGTGCTTGAAAATTTTCACTCTTGATCAACCAACCGTCCAATTCATTATCTAAATTCTTAAATAATGAAAGGATTTCCATTTTTAGATTTTCAAAGTATTTCGTATCTATTGGTAAGAACTCGTATTTTTCATTCAAAATTGAACCGTTGAATAGTTCCTTGCTAGTAAATCCCTCTGATATTAGTTTTAATTCCCTCCATTCATCAATTTGTAATGTAAAATTATCGTGGTTCACGATTTTTTTTATTAATAAATTGCCAGATGTTTTTGATGCAATTTTATTTAACGTTATCACGTAATTTGAATTAAAAACGAATCTTGGTTTTTTCCAAATACGGACTAATTCGTCTTCAAACTCCGCAATTGCGTCTATTATCTTGTAAGCAAATTTTTTGAGCATTTTAAGTTGTTTTATTCGTTTTTCATCGAATTCCGATTCATCTGAAAAAATGTAACGATGGTGCCAAAAATCAAATTGTTCTTTTAAAAAACTTCGAGCATCTTTATTTATGAAATAATCTACTTCTGTTTGCTTTTTAAAAGCAATTTCAGCTTGTATAATATCTTCAGAAGTTAATTTTATACCATTTTTCTTTAACTCTTTCTTAATCTCTGCTATATTTGTTTTTTTTCCCCGTTCAGAATAATTAACTTCAAAAATGATCTTATTATTTGGTTTAATTTCATTTAATAAAATGATTATATCTCTTTTTTCATTAGCTTCTTTATATTCTAATTTAGATGCATCGAAAGAAAATGTAATTCCATAAATTTGAACATCCATATCATTAAAAATTCGATCTGATTTAACGTAATACAACATATGGGTTTTCCAAAATAATGAAACATCTTCTTTGTTAGAGTATACCTTATCATAAATATTATCTGAATATGGTGTATCATAGAGGTAAATAGAACCTGATTGGGTAAAATAATGCTTAAAAAAACTTAATAATTTATCATATAGTTCTTCTTTAAAATTAGGAAAATCAAGAATTTCTGTTTCTATATCTTCCTTTAATTTTTTTGAAATGAAATCGAAGTAATGTTTTTTAATTCGCAATAAATTAACAAAACCATATGCTGATTTCCCCGATTTAATCTCAATCCCAACATAGACTTGTTTTAATGCATCAAAAAATTTTTCCTCCGAGTTACTCACTAAAAAAATCCTCCATAAGATACCATATCACAAAGATTATTTATAAAAAAAAATAAAAATCTTCTTTACAATTTAAATTACTTTAAATGCATTTTATTAATCAATTAATCAAAGACATTCATTATATTAATGATCAAACTTAAATAGAGCTATTTCTTAATATTATATAAGAAATTTGTATATTTTTAAGTATAATAAAGGGATTATTTGATTATTTAATATTAAAATTTGTAAATTTGATAGTCATTTATCCTTTTTCATAGCTTGATAGATCCAACTTATGTGTTGAATAACGCTATCAAAAAAAGCTAAAAATGTACAATTTTTAAGGATGGGGGTTTTAGTGGAATTAGAAATTCGCCAACCAAGATTGGGAGAATTAGGTCAAGCAATTAAAGTTATATATGATGCTTTTAAAGGTGAATTTAAATATATTTTTGGGAAACATTATGAATTAGGAAAGAAATTGTTAGTTAATTTTTATAAAAGGTCAATAGAAAAACAACATTTAGAAAATTTTTTGATAGCTAAATATAACGGGAAGGTCGTGGGGACAGCAAATCTTGATTTTGAAAATCCACGGTTAATCAGATTTTTTTTCAATTTCCTCAAAATGAACGTTCATTTTTTACGAGCTTCTTCCATAATAGGTTTAAGACGCACGATTCGAATAACTATGTCAATGTATTGGTTTTTTATTGAAAATTTCCGGAAAAATAGTTGTTATATTAACCTATTTGCAATTGCACCCGAATATCATCGCCGTGGTATCGGAACTAGGATGCTAAAAGAAATAGAAAAAATAACTCGAAAAAAGAGATTAGGATCCATGACACTCGATGTTGCTTTTTCAGATGCCCCAGCACGTTTTTTGTATGAAAAAATAGGATTTTCTGAAGTACGTAGGTTTCAAAGTTCGTTATTAAAAAATTTCAATGCAATTGAAGGAGTAATTGCAATGGAAAAACCACTCCTTTACGAATAAAATTTAGTATGAATTTTAGCTTGCTAAACCAAATTTATTTGATGTTATATCAATTATCCCTAATATCCAAGCAAGATTAACCATACAAGCTTTATTTAAAGGAGTTATGCCAGTGGTTTCAACAGTTACCACGTTTTTTGCCCCTAATCTTTGAAGTAAATCTGATAAAGAACCATCATATCGAATTAAAGAACCATTAGCATCACTTTTCATCCCACCATTAGTATAACCTGCATCAATATATTTATTACGTAGTAATGGAGTAATCTCCTCTATTTTTCGGTAGATCTCGGAATATTCCATGCTATCACCATAAATATAATGATATGCTGCTGGAGGAACATCTTTTGTTATGTAATCTTGATGGAGATCGATGGCCGCAACTATTTGATATAAGGGTTCTTGTTTCAAGAGAAAATGGAGAAGTTTCGTTTCCTCTGGTAGATTCAATTTAAGACGTTCATCTGAGGACCAAATCCATTCTTTATATACGTTTTGTTCTTTAAGATCATCTGTTATAGTCCCATCATATAGAATATAGCGTAAAAAATTATTGATATCGACTCCATCATCTTTAGTTTTAGTATCAGGTTGATATCTTATACCTTTCTCAAACCCTAAAGGATTAATAATAGGATAAATTATAGCACGAAACCCATTCTTATGTATATAATCAAGAATTAAATTAGAATATTTAAGAAGCGTGATGGGACCCGCTATTTCCTCACCGTGTATTCCCGCAGAGATAAGAATGATTTTATCCATTGGTTTGATGTTTTTTGAAATAATTCTTAAAAATTTATAAGATTTTCTTTTATACTTTAAAATATGCTGCGATATCATTATATCATTTCTTTTTCGCAGAGACTTGATAAGTTTTTGGTTATAAATTCTTGCTTTCATTATTTCTAAGACTAGAGAAAAGTATTATTTTCTATATTATTACGAGTTTAAAATGTGCGATAATCCTTTTTAAAGCTTTTGAATCATCTAATATTCAAGATTTTATGTCTAATTTCTGCTGAAAAGTCAAATAAATCGATTTTTTATTCATATTGAATTTCTGTTTTAATTTATCCTCAATTCACCTAAATCTTATTTATTATTAATAATTTCTTTGAAAAATTACTAAAAAAAGATATTTAATAAAAAAATTTATTTAAAAATTAAATAATTTTATTATATTTTTTAGCGAAAATATTTCTCAATTTGATTATTTTATTTCTATTACTAGTTATCTCTCAAAAAATTACACTTTTTAGAATCCTATATAAATTCTCTCAATACTAATAATTCAGATAATTTAAGTAATTTTTAAAATTTGATATTTTTATTGATGGACATTAAACCTTGAAGATTAGTAAAGAGAGTGATTTGTTGTCAAATGATGATATTTATGAAAAAATCAGGCTAAGTATGAATAAAGGATGGCCTTTGAAGCTTCCTAAAGAAAAATCAGTTTTAGATATTCTAAAAATTATTTATGCAGAAGAAGAAGATGCAAAAATTGTTTCTGTATTCGATCAAGCAATGTTTGATTTAAAAAGTCCAAAAAAAATAGCTAAAATAACTGGAATACCATTAGAAAAAGTCATCGAACGTTGTGAAGCGATGGTTAGACGAGGAGTTATTTTAAAAATGGGTAAAAAATATGGTATTTTTGCTGCAATGCCGGGATTGATTGAATTTTATTTTATTGCGAATGAAAATGAAGAAGAAATGAAAATGGGTGCTAAATTACTTGATGAAAGTTTTGGAAAAATAGCACCCGAATGGTTTGCCTCAGGTTATCCATTTTTTCGGAACTTACCATCATCATCCCTAAAAGAAAAAACAATTGAAATAGATGAGAAAATTGAAGATGTAGGTCAAAAATTTCTTGTTTATGAAGATATTGAAGCCTATATAAATCGATGTACAAATATAACGGTGGTAAATTGTGCTTGCAGGACTATTAGTGATTTATTAGGTGATAAATGTGAAAAAATGACTGAAGACGTATGCATGGCATTAAACATGGCGGGAGATTCGCTTGAACCATATGGTCTTGGGAGGAAAGTCTCAAAGGAAGAAGCACTAGAAATAGTGAAAAAATGTGAGGATAGTGGTCTCATCCACACGATCAACAATGCATCTGGTCCTGATGCACCAATGATGATCTGTAATTGTTGTCCTTGTCATTGTGAAGTTATAAAAGCCTTAAAAAAATTTCAGAATCCATCGGCATTAGCACGAAGCAATTTCAAACCCGTCTTTAACCAAGAAAATTGTGTATTATGTAATAAATGCATTCAAATATGCCCCATGGATGCTTTATGGCATCATTACTCCCATACTGGAAAAAATGCAGAAGAACGAGTAATGTTTAAAGAAAATTTTTGTATAGGCTGTGGTCTCTGTGCACATCATTGTCCAAAAGATGCAATTAAAATGATAAAAGCTTATAATGACATTCCCGAGGAAACTATTTTAGGGATGTTTCAACGCGTAGAAGAAACTCGAGGGCATTAAAGCCTTTTTATAAATTTTTTTTCATTTCAAACTAAAATTAAAAAAAAATTAATTATGGTTATTTAACAAACTGATGATTTTTTGAGTTATCATCTCAGTTTTGGCGAATTTATCTTGCTCTTGATAAATTTTTGGTACTAAATCTCTTGGTATGATTTTCCAATTGTCTCCAGGAGCTCCAACTAAAAGGAAATATTCTTCAATGGCATGTTCTAGAGTTTTTGCTTCTTTAATATTCAAATATTCTAAAAGCATTTGCAATGACAAAAGTGCTGCTAATGGATTAGCGATACCTTGACCCGCAATATCTGGAGCACTACCATGAACTGGCTCAAAATAAGGGTGATCCGAACCGATACATGCACTTGGAGCTATACCTAATCCCCCAACTAACTCTGCGCCTAGATCACTCAAAATATCGCCATATTCATTTATGGTTAATAACACATCCTGTTCTTGGGCTAAAAGAACTAATCTCCGAGCCATGTCATCCACAAAATAATCATCAACTTGTATGTTATGACTATTAATATAATCTTGTGCAATTGAATAACTTATATCCCTGAATAATCCATCTGTTTTTTGTAAGACATTAGCTTTGTGCACGATAGTTAGTTTACCGGGATACCCTGCTTGTTTTCTTTCTACAGTCTTCTTACAAGCTAGATCAGCAATTCTTCGAGATTCATCTTCTGTAATAATCTTAAGAGCAAATTTACCATCACTTCCATTAAACACGCTTTCATGAACTTTCTTGTTTAAAATTACTTCTTTTCTTACTAAAGTCTTAATATTTCCTTCACCGATTCTCAAAACACTATAAACACTTTCCATATTTTCTCTGATGATGACAAAATCTATATCATCAACACCTTTTAATGGACAATTAATTCCCTTGTATAATTTACAAGGCCTAATATTTGCATAATTTCCTAATACAAATCGAAGATAACCAAGTACGGGTCGAGCTTTTTGATGCGTTGCTCCAAATAGGATGGCATCTGAACTATCTATGGCATCTCTTGTATCTTCGGGAAATGCTTTTCCAAATTTTTGTTCTGCGACTTCACCAGCATGAGCTTCAATTATTTCAACATTTGGTATTGCTAATTCTTGGAGAACCTTTGAAGCTGATTCTACTACTTCAATGCCAATACCCTCTCCACCTATTAAACAAATTTTTTTCATTAAATTTTACCTCCATGTATTAATTTCTTTCATTATCTTGTTTTAATTTTAAAGCGTATTCATATCCCACGTTAAATGCATGAATATTATCAGAAATCATGTTTTTTGGAACATTTTCTTTCACGCAATTTAAACCTATTTCTTTCTCAAAAATATTTGTTATGGCACAAAATGCACCAAACATGACTACATTGGCTGTTAAACGGTTATGAACAATCTCTTGGGCAAGTTTTTGGGCAGGTATGCTATATGCTAATTGATTAAATCCTTGAATTATTTCATCAATGCTTTCTGGATCATAAATTATTTTGCCCTTATCTTTTTTCAGATCTTGGGCGTATCTTTCAACTGCTGCATTTGTAAAAAATATAGCAAAGTCAACGCTACCAGATAGGGTCATTGGATAATCTATTTCTTGGCTTTCATTGTCTAAGATCACATCTGTCCAACAAGCGCCTCCTCGTGCTGCAGCACCATAACTTTCACTTTGTGCGGCACTAAATTCTTTTCCATATTTGATTGCGGTAACTACGATGAGTTTTCCTAAAGTAATGACACCATGACCTCCATAACCCGCAATTTTTATTTCCGTTCTAACCAAGTTCATTTACCTCCTCGTAAATTTTGAATTAAATCTTGATGAATTTCTGAAATAGTTCTTTTTCTGATTTCTAAAAATTCACCTGTTATGAATTTATCTTTTAATTCCTCTTCAGACATTGATTTTGACTCATTGATAGAAACAGTATGATTCTTGATCCAATTAAATATTTCAACAGGCTTTTTCATTTTATTACGCCTACCGAAATACGTAACGCATTGACTTACAACATCAATAAAAGCAAAACCTTTGTGATTTAACGCCTTTCTAAAATATTTCATGAATTGACGTGGTTGAGCAGTCGTACATCTTGCAATATAAGTTGCACCACTTATTTTCGCTAAATCCACACCATCAATTGCTTCTATTTCTGAACCATATGGAGCAGTGGAATGTATTGATCCTAGTGGTGCAGTTGGAGAAATTTGACCACCTGTCATTCCAAAAGTCAGGTTACGAAGTAAAATAAGAACACAATTCAAATTTCTTCTTGCTGCGTGAATGAAATGATTTGTTCCAATAGATAATAAATCACCATCACCCGCAATAATGATGGGTTTTAATCTTGGATTTGCTAAATTAACTCCTGTTGCAACAGCTAGACCACGTCCATGTAAATTCATTAATATTTTTCCAGGTAGTAACAATGGTATTAAGGAATAACATCCAATCCCATTAATAAATGGAAATTGATGAATGTCTAGATTATCCTCATAAAAAACATTGCTTATCCATTGAGCAACAGAACCATATCCACAACCACTGCAAAACCAACTTTTAAATAATCCAGTGTGTTTGGCATTGTAAATAATTTTATTTTCCATGAGAGGGTGTTGTGGGATTCCCTCCTCCCCCTTAATACCTCCTAAAATAAATGACATTTTAAATTACCTCTTTAATTTTATTTAAAATTTGTTTGGGTTCGTGTAGTTTAGAAATCTCGGGTACGAATTCGACCGAAGTTCCATCTGATGCATTTGCTTGTATCCAAACTAATAATTGTCCCCAATTCATTTCCACGTCAATAATTTTTTTAACGCTTTCTGATAGTTGTTTAATTTCTTTGGTTGGAAAAGGCCAAACTGTTAATAATCGTAATAATCCAACCTTTATTCCTTGTTTGCGAGCTTCAAGAACTGCTGTTAGAGCTGGTCTGCTCGGGAATCCATATGTAACAACAGCAATATCAGCGTCATCAAGAAAGTATGACTTGGTCTTACAAATTTTATCTTCATTCTTTAAAATTTTATCATTAATGGCTTCAATCATTTCATAAGAATCCTCTGCTCTTTCAGTAGCAATACTTGTAGCAGTACGGGTGACTGAAGGCAACCAATCAGGAAAACTTTCTTGACCAAATGTAGGAACAGCATCTGGAACCTTGATTTCGGTTCCTAGTTTTTGTGAGAATGGAATCCAAGAATTGATATCGTCTGGCATTACTTTTCTTGGAATTATTGTTTCCAAAATTTCAGCCCGCGAGGGAATCGTGACTTTTTCCCTCACATGACCAAGCCAAGCATCAGAAAAAACAAAAACTGGAACCCTCCATCTTTCAGCATCATTGAATGCCTCAAATGTAAAATCAAATAATTCTTGACATGACGCAGGAGCATATGCAATGACTTTATACTCCCCATTACCACCATATTGAGCTTGAATTATATCAGATTGATGAGGTCTTGAAACAACTCCTGATCCTGGTCCGGTTCTTTGTACATTACAAATTACGATCGGTATTTCGATCATTGCTGCCCATGAAATAGTTTCTTGCATTAGACTAATTCCCGGACCGCTTGAACTTGTCATTGATTTTAGACCTGCAAAGGAGGCTCCAATAACTGCCGAAATATTGGCAATTTCATCTTCCATCTGAATGAAGTTCCCTCCTAATCTTGGCAAACGCCTACTCATCATTTCAGGGACATCATTTTGTGGCGTGATTGGATATCCTGCAAAAAAACGACATCCCGCTGCTAACGCACCCTCAACCATTGCTTCATTTCCTAAAAGCACGTGGTCGCCTTCGGGTGTATCATAATTATAAATATTAACATCACTACATATCATTATTACTAACTCCATTAATTTTTGTAACATAAATTGAAAAATCAGGACAAATTAATTCACAAGTTTTACAAAGATTGCATTCAAAGCCATTCTTTATAGCGGGAGGATACTGTGAATTCTTATTTTTTTGTTTAGATTTCTCCAATACGTTATTAGGGCAAACCTCTATGCATAATTCGCAACCTTTGCATTGATTAAATTGAAGACATAACATTTTTCCTTTAATTTCATCCTTATATAAAATTGGCATTCTATCACTTTCAAACTAAATTACGTAACATAAAATCTAATTATTCTATAAATTACATTGAAATGAAAAAAAAGTGAATTGAAAATAATTCACCTTAAAGTTATTACTTTGAAATTGGTTGTGTTTGTTCTAAAGGCTTCATTTTTAATTTGGCTATCTCAATCACTTGTTCCATTGACATTCCCATCGAATTCATTACTTCATTGTACATTTCTACGAATTTCTCTAATTTTTCCTTTCCAATTTTAATTTGTTCTCTTTTGACTTCCATAACTATTTCATAAAGTTGGGCTTTTGTTGGTTTGAGACCATATGGTTCTAATGCTTCTTTTAAAACAACCTCTGTTCCGCTAAATTTGCCAAACCTAAAAACACTTTCTCTACCAGTCCATTGATGAGGAATTGATTCATAGACATGCGGATGTGCTAATTGTCCCGCAGCGTGTATACCACTTTCATGCTTGAAATTATTTGCTCCAATGCATGGTTTATTGATCGGAATAGGAACTCCTGCATATCTCGAGACTTTCTGTGCAAGTTCAAATAATCTTTCCATGTTAATTTTTAATTTGATGCCCAATAGACCTTGTAATATTGTGATCACTTCTTCTATTGGTGTATTACCAGCTCGTTCACCAATTCCAGTGATTGTTCCGTTTAAACCACCACATCTTTCTTCTAAACTCGCGATAACATTTGCTGTTGCTAACCCATAATCATTATGGCAATGTATTCCAATAGGAAAGAGTTCTGGATGTCCCTGTTTAGCCATTTCTTCCATAACTTTATTGATCCACCATTTAGTAGTTCTTGGTGTCATCGAACCTGTAGTATCTGCAAGTCCATAACCTGCCCAATTATTTTGAAGTCGTTCCCTCACAGCAATGATTAACGAGCACATGTAAGAAATATCTGCTCTCGAGCAATCTTCTCTTCCGAATATAACCCGCAAATCATGATCTTTCACATAATCACAGACTTCAAGTGTTTTTTCGATATTGGATTCACGATTTAGTTTTTGCTTGTATTGAATATGTAAATCAGAACTAGAAGTGAACATATTAATGGATGGAGCTCCAACTTCAATTGCAGCATCGATATCACTGATTTTTGTCCTGCACATTACAAAATTCATCCCTCTAGGATTCTCATCAAAAATTAATTTGCATGCTTTCCTTTCATCTTCAGACACAGCAGGAAAACCCACTTCCATGCCATGAAATCCAACATCTTCCATATCTTTAAAGAGTTCAAGTTTTTGTTCGGGTGTGAAATAAACACCAGTCTGTTGTTCCCCATCTCTAAGAGTCATATCGATAACAGATAGTGCGCCATTAATCTTCACATCCTTCCAAGCTTCTTCTATATTCCAATTATGAAGAAGATTTTGTTCATATAATTTTGCATAGCTCTCCGGTAATAACTGGAGATATTTTTGCATTTTTACTTTCGCCATTTTTTAACCACCTCAAATTTTTTTAAATTTATGTTATAACTACCTTTTGAAATTCTGAAATTTCATCATTTATTCCAATTTTTTTTGCAATATCCATTACATCTTCAATGGTCATTCCCATTGCTTCCATAATTTGGTTATAAGTATCAACAAAATTTTCGAATTGTTCTTTTCCCCTTCTAATTTGCTCTCTTTTTACTTCCATTGCTAGATCATAAAGCTGTTTCTTGTTAGGTCTAATCCCAAACGGCTCTAATGCCTCTTTCAATATTAATTGTGTTCCGCTAAATTTCCCATAACGATAAATGCTTTGTCTTCCAAGCCATTCATGTGGAATTTCCTCGTATACATGAGAATGCGCTAATTGTCCTGCAGTGTGAATACCACTCTCATGTTTGAAAGCATTCGCTCCAATGACTGGTTTGTTAACAGGTATTGGAATCCCGCTGTATTTCGATACTAGTTTCGCTAACTCAAACATTTCTTCCAAATCGATATTCATATCAATACCAAGAAGACATTGTAAAATTATGATAAGTTCCTCAAGAGCAGCATTACCGGCTCGTTCTCCAATTCCAGTCATTGAGCCATTTACGCCACTACAACCCCATTCAATGCTGGCTAGCGAATTTGCAACCGCTAATCCTAAATCATTATGACAATGAATAGTAAGAGGTTTTAATTCTGGATGACCCAATTTAGATAATTCATCTGAAACAGTTTGAAGCCACCATTTGACGGTTGGTGGAGTCATGGCACCAACTGTATCTGATAGTGCATATCCTGCAAAATTATTTCCTGCTCTTTCTTTTACTTTAACTATGAATTGACACATATATTTATAATCGGCTCTAGAGCAGTCTTCTCTCCCAAAAACGAGTTTTAAATCGTGATCAACTACATAATCTACCATTTCCAGATATTTTTCAATATTAGATTCACGATCAAGTTTTTGCTTGTATTGGATATGAAAATCTGAACTGGAAGTAATTACATCTACAGCGGTAGCTCCTACATCTATGACATCATCAATATCTCTTTTTTTAGCCCTAGCCATTACAAAAAATAAACCTTTAGGGTTTTCATCATACATTAATTTACAAGCTTTTTTTTCATCTTCAGAAACCGCTGGAAAACCTATTTCTCCTCCAAAAAATCCTATTTGTTCCATTTTTTTAAAAATCTCAAGTTTTTGATCAGGAGTAAAATAAACGCCAGGTTGTTGTTCCCCATCCCTTAAAGTCATGTCAATTACTCTAAGTGGCGTATTTATTTCTAAATTTTTCCAACCAGCCTCAATATTCCAATTATGAAGCAATCCTTCTTTGTAAATTCTTGCATAATTGGGTGGCAATATTTCTAAATATTTTTCCATACAAAGTTTGGACATTTTTTAATCCTCCAAAACTAACTTCATTTTTTACATTTTTTTTACAATTTGAAACATTTTCAAGCAAGTTTGCAACACAATCTTGCTTAAATTTAGATTTAATTTTAAAATTATTAAGAATTAGAAAAAAATCCATTTAAAAATGTTTTTTATTACAAGTTAGTATTGCAAGTTGGCTTGCATTACAAACTTGATTTGCAAGATCCCCTAATACTGTTTTTTTATATTGCAATATTGTTCGAGATATCAAAGTAGGATTGCAAGCTTGCTTTTTTTTATCCAAAAGTTTTAATCCCTTTAAAATAATTAAATCAAAGGGATAAGAATAAATTGATGGACAGAAAAATGGCTAATGAGGAACAAAAAAATGCCCCCCTAACTTTTTTAAGAACTTTGTGATACAAATAAGATTCACTTATAATATGACATTAATCCGTGTTAACTTCTAGATTTACGGAAATTTAAAAAAAAATATTAAATATAAACGATAAATATCCATCAATACACTAAAAATAATAATAAATCAAAAAAAAGTATTCAAATTCGGCTTTATTTTCATCAAAAAAATTTATATATCTAAAGAAAATACTCAAATCTAATTTAATATTAGTTTTAATTAATGGGATTATTTTGAGTAATGATTCAAACTTAAATCAAAGCAAATATATTGACTTAAAAGGGACCACTCAACAAGCTAAAATTCTGAATTTACTAGAGGATGAAGGTGAATGGGGGTTGACTATATCTGAGATTGCAGAAAAAATAAACCTTAATAGAAACTCTACTTCTAAATACTTGGAAATTATGGCCGATAGACGTGAAATTTATAAATTAGAAAAAAGTCCAACCTTGAAATTTTTCTATCCAAATCGAGTTGCTAGATCAAATGAAGAAAGAAACTACTACATGATAAAGTTTTATCAAGAACTTCATAAGGCATTATTTAAGAAAAAAATTAAAAAGGCAAGAGAAATCGGGCTTATGATGGCTCCTGAAACTGCTGAATTATATCTCAAACGATTTGGAAACGCAGACATTAGTTTTGAATATATTTCAAGTATAATGTCCTTGGCAGTTGAAATTACTTATCCAATTGCTAACGTGAAAGCAAATGTGGAGTTAAATCCAGATCAAGCGGATAGTTTCATCCTAAATATTGAAAATTGTATTTGTGATGGGAATAGCGAATATAGATCAATTTGTGAGATTCAAAATGGATTATTAAAAGGAATAATTGATGAGATTTTATTTCCAACCAAAGTCAATGTAAAAGAAATTGAATGCAAATGCGATGGATATCCAACTTGTAAATACGTGATTACAAAAAAAACAAAATAGAATTAATATATATTTATTTTATTTCTCTAATTTCTTCTAAGAATTTTTTTGCTTGATCAATTTTCTCTTCGATTACCTTTGATAAATCTAATCTTTCTTGAATATCTAAATCTTCTTTTGTTTTTAATATTCCTGTTGATAGATATATAGTTTGGAGAATATTTCCTAAGTTATGAGAATATTTATTTTTTAAATCAAAACTTTCTTGCTTTGAAATTGAAAATTCTAAATATACAAAATAAATGATTGTTAAAATTGTACTGCCAATAATGATTATATAATTAAGCATTATCAAAAAATTGTTATCACATTCATACAATCCTATAGACAAACCCTGTGAAAAATTGATAAGAGCAATTGGAAAATATGCAGCTATTATTATTGAATTTATGACGTACAAACTAACAATTTTTCCAACGATTCTTTTAAATTTAGCCCATGTAAATAATGGTGCAGAAAGACCACTCATTAATGAAAGACTATACGTTATAAATGAAAAATTAAGTGCTATTTCTAAATTGAAAGTTAGATAGAGAATTATCGGGATAATAAAAAACAAAATACACGGAATTACAGCAATTTTTAGATGGATTTCTGCAAAATAAGAGATTATACCCATTGCGATCAAAAATATACCAATACTCGCTAGTATTCCACTTAATAATATAAGAATTTCATAAATAATTATATCATAAGAAAATTCAGAAACTAATGGACCAAAACGTCCCAATGTAAAAAATATCCAACCAGGTATAAAAAAATAGAATAATTTTCTTCTTGTTTCATAATAAAAACTAATATAAATTCCTAAACCTATTAATCCAGTAACAAAGAGTATGAATATACTAAAAAATACTATTGGATTCATATTTAATCACGATTATAATTTAACTTTAAAAATTGCATTTAATTAATTCATTTTTGTGTCTCAGTATTTAAATGTTCATGAATTCTTAATTCCTCATAATTTATTGAAATATAGAACATAAAAAAAAGAGTTTTTAAAAAAGTATAACGAGTTTTACTTTCCCTAGATAAAAATTTTTTCTCCATAGTTAATTAAATTAGATTTTGTCTCTAATAAAAAAGGATTCAAAATAAAATGGATATAAATATAATGAATTGTTAATTTAAACAAATATAATTACTAAAAAGAGGAAAAAAAGTCAATATAAATTTATTTTATTTCTCTAATTTCTTCTAAAAATTTTTCTGCTTCATTAACTTTTTTTTCTATTATTTTAGATAAACCCAATGTTTCGCTATTATCCATATCTCCTTTTATCTTTAATAATCCAGTTGATAAATATATAGTTTGTAAAATATTTCCCAAATTATGTGAATATTTATCTTTTAAATCAAATCTTTCCTTATTGGTAATTGAAAATTCTAAATGGATAAAATAAATAATTACTAATATAGCACCACAAATAATGCATAAATAATTAAGCATGATCAAAACGGGATTATCGGAATAAAATAATCCAAAAGAATCCCCTTCTGAAAAAATTAAAAACGCAATTGGGAAGTACATTGTTAGAACAGCTAGAGATATAAAATATAATCTAATACTTTTACCAATTATTTTCTTGGATTCTTCCCATTTCAATAATGGAACAATATAAACGCTTGTTAAAGCTACACCAAAATATATTAATGATAAATTTAATGCTGAATGTATTCCAAATATTAAATAAAGAATTATTGATGTACAGATAAAAAAATAACAAGGAATTAATGCGATTTTTAATGAAACTTCAATAAAGTATGAGATGGTACCTATTGCAATAATATAAACGCCGATGGATGCAAAGATTCCATAGAATAGAAATAAAATTTGATCAACTATAATGTTATTAAAGAATATTGAAATTATTGGAGATAAATATCCAAGAGAAAAAATTATCCAACCCGGTATGCAATATTTAAATAATTTTCTCTTCGTTTCAAAATAAAAATTAATGGAAATTCCAGTACCTATTATCCCAATAGCCAAAATGATCATGAGATTATATAACAAAATTTCATTCATTCTTAACCCTTTTCAATTATTAATGACTTATTTGTTCAATCTGCGATAATATACTTTTATTTGGAATTGTATTTAGTAAGATGATGATTTTTTCGCCAAATAAATTAAATATAAATTCGGTTGAAATAGTATTAACAAAAGTCAATTCACTAAAAATGTATAAATATTTATCTAAATTCATTTTAATCCCCTAATTTCTTCTAGAAATTCTTTAGCTATGCCAATTTTTTCTTCAATTACTATTGCTAAATCAGATCGTTCTATATTTGTCAAATCTTTTTTTTCTTTTACTAAAGCTATTGACAAATAAATAGCCTGAAGCAGATTCCCCATATTTTGAGAATATTTATTTTTTAAATCATATCTTTCTTTATTCGATATTGAAAATTCTAAATTGATAAAATAAATAATTGTGAATATCGTTCCACAAGTTATGCTCAAATAGTTTAGCATTATTAATAATGAATCGTTAGAATTGAATAATCCGAAGCTATAACCTTGTGAAAATATTACAAAACAAATTGGAATAAATAATGAAATAACTATTAAATCCATAAAGTATAATCTACTACTTTTACCGAGTATTTTTTTGGATTGTTCCCATTTGAAAAATGGGGCTATAAATGCACTAATCAAACCTGTAATAATAGTAATAAATGAGAAATTTAGGGCAATATCCAATCCTAAGGTTATGAATAGAATTATTGATACGACTTCAAAAAACGAGCATAAAATAATAATTATTTTTGGAGATATTCCAGTAAAATATGAAATGCCTCCTATCGCTATTAAAAAAACTCCTGTAGGTGTGAGTAATCCATACGATAATAAAAGAATTTGAGTAATAATAATGTTATTGGAAAAAATTGATAATATTGGACCAACATTTCCCAAAGTAAAAAATATCCAACCAGGTATATAAAAAATAAATAATTTCCTCTTTGTTTCAAGATAGAAATTTATAAAGATCCCAATTGCTATTATTCCAATAACCAATAGACTAATTAGGCTATATAGTACAATCTCATTCATTATAAATCCCGATCAAATATTAATTAAAAATATTCAATCATCAACCATATATGCTTTTTTAAATTTTCAGAGATCAAGTTTTTGGCAAATTATTTTAAATCGGAAAGGAGTTTAAAGAAAAATATTTATGCCAAACCCTCGAGAAAAGAACTTTCCCGAGGGCTGGCTGAACCAGATCCAGTTTTATGGTTAAAGTTGAAAAAAGTTCCGGTTTTTACGCTCTTTTATTGTTAAATATATACTTTTTGGGATGATTCTTTTGCTTTCGGGAGAATTATTATCACAAAGTGCTTCTTCACAATAATTGGTGGTTTTATATTTAATATTGGGAGCAGAATAGTCTAAGGTATTTTTTTGCAAAAAAGCACCTTTATAATTGTGGAATTTATAATGATCCCGAAAGTAATCTGGTTCCATATCATTCACTTTTTTAAATTTTTCATTCAATTTGTATATTCATAGGTTTTATACTAATTTCTTTGCTAATAATATCGATTATGGGACGTAATCCTAACGCTTTAGTAATATTGCCTTCTGCTTTAATCACTCCAGATTTAAGTCCTTGCACTACTTCTAATTCACCAGACAAAAGTTTTTTCATTGCATCTTTCTTCATTTTTATGATAAGGTCAACATTATTATTAATACCCATCTGATAGCTCATTCTAGCTTCCTTTAACTTCCCTGTTACAGCAAAGTCTGCATCATCGATTTCCATGGCAACGCATATATCCTCAGTGCCCTCTATCTTATGTTTAATTTCTTCATTTTCCTCTATTAAGCTAATAACTCCATCATATATGAGAGGTACGTATTCTTTAAACATTAATAACGCATCATCAGGTTCAAAAATTGATATTTTATTTCGTAAGAACTCTGTAATATCTGGAAATTCTTTCAATACCTTAATTAAACCAATTTCTTTTGCTTTTTCTATTAGACTAATCAATATAGGAAGTCCATTTTTAATAATCTCATCTCTAGACATTTGTTTTGTCTCTTCGTATAATCTGTTGAAGTCTTTCATTAAAAAGTCTCCATTTTTTTGAGTTATTTTTAATTATACGTACCTTTTTATAACTTTATATACAATGTTGGCTAGAATGTACAATATTGACTAGTCGTATAAATATTTTTGGTCAGATTTTTAACGCCAGTTCGATTTGGATTTAAAAATTAAATCAACAAAAAATGGAATATTGGATAAAAATGTCTAATAAATTCGTATTTAGCGATGAATCTGAGATCCTTTCGAAAAGAGAGTTAATATTAAATAAGATTAAGGAAAGTACATATGGAATAAACATATCTCAAATTGCTAGAGACTTGAAAATGCATAGAATTACGGTTAAAAATTATATTGAAGATTTGAAAAAGGAAAATTTAGTTGTTGTGAAAAAAATTGGCCGATCTAAAATTTGTTACACGAAAGATCAAGAATTAACACTTAATAGATTTGAATTTCTAGTCATGGAATTTCTCGGATATTTTTTTGAATCATTTGAAGATGTCGTATCGGAATCTCTTGATGATTCTAAAAATATAATGAAAAAAATAGGTAAAGCACTGAATAAACATATAAAATTCCCCGAACTTAAGATTTCGAATTCTATAGATTTGTTAATGGATAAACGGGTTTCTTTAGATAAAATGGCTGATGTTGGTTTAACTATACTAAAATTGATTAATATTATTGGTAAGAAACGAGGTTATGAAGAACTTGTTAAAGCAAAAAAGGTTGAATTTATTGAAGATGAAAAACAAATAGCTATTAGCCTGAAGACCCAATTCTTTCCATTCGAATTTTTAAATACAGGACTTCTCTATTATCTAGGTGCAGGTTTTTTTGAAGCTATACTTCAAGATAATTACGGAGAAATCGTGCATGTTAATGTCCATATGATCCCTCCTGAAAAATACATCTGTTATTATAAAATTGGTATAAAGTAATTGAAATTTTTAGATAACATTTCTTCTTATTAATTAAAAAAACTTAAATGGATAATTTTAAAAAGAAATTATTCTTAAGATTTAAACGGAATTTATCATGGTGAAGGGAAAATGGAGATTAAACTGTTAAATAATATAATTACAGCAATTACAGTAATAATTTCAACAATAGTCTTAATTGTTTCAATAATTTTTGGGATTTTAGGTATGTTTACGTTAATACCGTTAGATCCCACAATATTTATTATTGGAATGATTTTATTGGTAATATCATTCATTCTCGCAGGTTATTTAATTTATCAAATAAAACAGAATAATTATCGAGCAGGATATCTCTTTATTCTCGTCTTCACATTTAATAGTTTAAGTTTGATCTTTCTAATTCTATCCTATTTAGGATTATATCAAGTTCTTGAACTATTTTTATTTATAGCTGAATTTTTATAGTAAAAATCAAAGAACTCTTTTTTTAAATTCATTATATTAAAAAAAAAAAATAGCATTTTTTAAAAAATATTAGCAGTTACCCCAATTAAGTACCCATAGACTTTGAATAATCGAATCATATATTTTTAATGCATAATCGGATGCTTGATGTCCCCTTATTTGTATCATGTTTACTTTAGTTGCATTTAAAGTTACATTTATTTTATCTTCAAGACTCAAGTAAGATAAAGTTCCGTTTTCAATAGTCATTTTTCCATAATTATAAATACTAATTTGATATATGCTACAATTCTGGTTTGAAGTTAATGTTGAATTATCTTTGAAAACAGCCCAACTGCCCGTGCAATTAGAGATGGTAACTTTTGACAAATTTAAAGCATTAATAGATGAAAATGTTGAATTATGCATTAATAACAACGATTCATCAGCACTAAAAATTCTTAATTCCCTGTCAAAGTCATTAATGGTCAAACTAGTATCACCTAAAACTTCAATTCCATCGAAAATTCTTGTTGTTATCGTGTTATTGATTAATAAAGTTTGATTATAATATGTTCCAGATCCAAAAATTCCGCTAGTATTTAAGGTTAAAGTACCCGAAGCAAATACGACCCCTTCAAAGAGGTTTGTTATCGAACAGTTCACAAATTTGTTTTTTGATGATCCTAATAGTGTCGCATTTACTATTGTTGAATTTATGAACGTGGCATTAGTTATGAGATGCTCATAATCCAAACCTTCACCAAATAAGTCAATTGATGAATTGTACACAAAATGAATTCCCGAGGACCGAATAACAAAATTATATAATGATGAATTTTTTAGGATGCGTGCAGAAGAATTATCAAATGTATATATACAGGGGCCAATTGGAAAGAAAGATTGTTCTTGTGAGATATTTTCGCAAGTTAATGTACTATTATCAAAGCAAAGAGCTGCAAAATTACCATTTTGTGGAATTGTATTATTAAATATAGTAACATTTGCGTTGTTAAATAACATTATCGGACCAGAAAAATTAGTTATTGAAACATCTGCAGAATTATTTATGGTTATTGTTCTTAAATATCGACTTGACACTGAAGATGAAAATTCTTGAGTCATATTCTCATAGTTTGTTCCTGTTATAGTCTGATTATTAATAGATAAATCATCATATGCAATAATACCATATGCCAATTGATTTACTGTACTTTGATTTAATATTACATTGCTAAAATCATACGTAGTTAAAGATGTTGTAATATTGGTTCCATAACAAAAAATTGAACTTTTTACTCCTAGTATTATCACATTTATTGTACAATTTTCGAACATACCGTTAATATTACTTAAATCCCAAAGAATATCACCCATTCCATAAGTTCCTGTATGAAAATTCCAGATCGTTGAATTTTTTACGTGTATATTTGCATTATAAGTTAATATTATTGAATTCACTATTGAATTGTTCTCTATTAGATAAGTTGTGTTATAATCGGAGCTCTCTCCAACTGGTGGTAAACTTGACCAAGTATCTCCAACGTGAAATACTGAAGAGTTTTTAATTGTGATGGATGCGTGTTCATAAAGTAAAATTATATTTAAGGAACAATTTTCTAGATGTAATGAGCTAGTCCCGAAGAGCGAGAACCATATTGAAGAGTTCCAAACGTTTTTGAGCGTCATATTAGCAGTTCCATATAAACAAATTGAAGAACTTGTAGAGGGCGATGAAAAATTTACGTTATTGGCCACTGTTGAGTTTGTTACATTATACCCATTTAAAGTTCCTGAACCATAAGAAAGAGATTCGTTAATGAAGATATCGCCTTCATCAAATGCAACTCCAAAGCTGTGCATATTTATCGTCGAATTTTCGACATAGACATTAGGTCCTATTTCATAAACGTTTTCAGATGGGGGAGTAGGTAACGATGGTTGCATTATAACTAAAACGATTGAAAATATAATTAAAAAACAAGCTAATATCCAAACACTTAGCGTTGAGGATAATGCGATTTTTGTATCTTTATTCAAATAAATTCCTCCTAAAATCATATCAATTTCAAGGAAGTGTTCTGAAAATTATTCTTAATTTTATTAAAAAATGATTATAAAGGTACTTGGTATAAATTTGGAGAATAGAAATTGACAATTTATTTAACATCTTTATACCCATGAACAATTAATTCCATCAATATGAGTTTCAAATCCAGCTTGATTTGGGAAACCTGTCGTGGAAAAACGTAAAGCATCCACTTGTATTATTGAGCTAGATGTTTCAATGTCTTGCAATACCAAATCATCGTTTATTGATGCATTAAATGTCAATTGATTTGAATTAATATTAAATTCTATTCTAATTTTATACCATTCATTTGAATCTGCTTCTGCGAATTCAATCCATTTCTCATCATTGAAATTCCAATATTTAAATTTAGAATCTTTTATGCAAAGAGATATAGATTGCAGATTATTTTCTAATATCTCAAACATCGTAATTTTTGTTGTATCCGTTGAACGTATCCAAAATTCTAGATTTCCATTTGAAGTAGGATTCAAAAAATCATATATGCATGACACGTGTTCACTTTCATTTTCATCATTTAAGCACATTACTTGATGATGTTCATCTATAATACTAGAAATACTTGCTCTCGTGTTAATATAAGATGATATAGTCCATTGTCCTTGTGATATAAACGGTCCAGCTGTATAATTCGTGAAAGATTCTGTGGCAATATAATCGCCTATATTTAATTCTTTATTCCTGCCATCGAAATAGTCTGTTTCCCAACTGAAATCTATTGCATCAATAAACATTGCTCCAGTTTTTGGACCATGAGCTTCAAACGAAAAGTAATTAATTCCACCAAAACCTACAAATGCCATATTATTAACATCAACTTTCTTTTCACCATCAAGCCACATTTCTAAATGACCAGAATCTGTATTACCACTACTTAAATTCCATGCTACTTTCATATGATACCATTGATTTGCTTGATACGTTCCTAAATTAATCTTTTCATGAAGCCAGCTATCATTTTGGAGTTGATTCTTATAACGAATGTCCCAAAGTCCATCTGGTCTAATATCAAATAATATAAACCCATCAATTAAATTTACATTTGAGCTTGCTAAAATATTCATATGAGAATCAGTTTGAGCTAAATTAACCCAAAATTCATAAATTCCATTTAAATAATTTGGTCCTTGATAAGCTAATTTTGGAGTTTCGGTTTCTAATTCATCAAGATCCCAAGATCGATATGATACTGAAACTGAATTTAAAGTCGTGGGATTGCTTGCTAACTCAAATCGATCTATTCGAACTCTCCAACGAATTCCTTTTGCCCATAAAATTTCAGAAAGTTCATATTCCCCATTTTCATCAGGTGTAAAAGAGTTCCAATCACCCCATAATGAAGTAGAAGCATTTTTTATTTGATATTCCCAATCATGCAATTTTGCTAAATGGGATGCAGTTGCATTAATTGTAATTTTTTCAATTTCCACTGGATCCTCAAAATTTTTTATTGGGGAATTCAATAGAACATCCGTTTCATATTGTTTCCATTCCCAATCAATATAAGCATATTGGATGGACTCAATTCCAGCATCAACGTGAAGACCTCTGTATATTCTGAAATAAATTTGACTATCTGTTAATTCATAATTCGTTTTTTCAGCATTATAATTTTTAAAGGCACTAGTCGCATCAAATACTTCATAAAAATTTCCTGATGATGTTCCAGCCCAAGTAAAGATATGATAGCAATAATAATAGGGGATTCCATCCCAACCTCGTGCATTCGCACTCATATAAATTCTATCATAAGTATATCCCACACCAGGTCCTGCAGGATTGAAATATAATCTCATTTGCATTGCTGATGGTTGATATAAATTATATGCATGAGCTATTTCCCAATATAGTCCGTCATTATATCTGGTATTAGGATAAGATCCTGTCGTATAATAGTAAATAACATAAAAATCACCAGAACTACAGGTTGTACTTTCTATATGTGAATTAAGTTGTAAGGATAATATTCCTCCATTACTTGATAATAAGGGCGATTCTACAATAGATCGATTCAATTCATCAGTACAAGTATTCCAAGATTCTCCGTCTCCACCAATCTTCCATTCATTAAAATTTATTGCGCTGTCATTTTCGCTTACAATCTTTACGATTTTGTTATGATCTAATAAACTTTCAGTAATACTAATACTAGATTCATAATTTTCGTAAGTATTCCACTCATTTGGATTTGTTCCGATTTTGTCATTATTAAAAGAAAATTTTCCTCTAAAATTGTTTGAAGACGGCTCAATTTGTTTATTTCTTCCATAATAATATCCTTCAGCCCAAGAATAGTCAATTGAATCGATATAGGACTCATAACTGTCTTGAAAATTATATCCTGTTGTTAAAAAATTTATCACGTTTATATAATTACGAGAATAGGTTTGAATAGAATTTAAAAAGCGTACATCATTTAAGTATACAGAAAATTCGTTGATATTTAGATTAATATTTATTCGAAGATGGTACCATTTATTCTTAAGACAATCAGAAAAATCTATCCAACGGGAAAGTTCTAAATCCCAATATTGGAATTTTTTCCGATTAATAGCTATCGCTAAGACTGGTAAATTCTCTTCGTTTAAACTTATGACTGTCATTTTTGAAGGATTGGTGGAACAAATCCAAAATTCAATACTTCCAATAATATCTAAATCAGACATTAAATAAGTGAAAGAAGCATACTCAAGTTCTGATGTATCATCTAAACATAAAATTTCATTATGACCTAAAACATTTTTTGATATACTACTATTTATTTTTTGGTCAATATCTAAAGACCAATTAACAACAGGGAGAAAATTTCCTTCGGGATATTTAAATGATTCAATTCCATCATATTCAGCCAATCTAGGTATGAGATTCCTTTCATTATCATAATCATTAGCCCAAGAGAAGTCCAAGGCATCTAAATAGGAACAAACTCCTGAATCAAGATCTGAAGTATGAATTTCGAAATATAAAATTGAATCTCTTGAAAACGAATCAGCTTGAAAAAGAATTAGTTCATCATTGATATACCAGTCAAATTTATCACTTGTATGATTGAAAACAATCTTATGATGATACCATATATTTGCAATACAATTTTTTGCATTCTGCCAATTATTTAAAGTGAGATTCCAGAAATTAAAATTATTTGAAAACGTTGAGAGCGCTATACTTACTTGTAAGGAATCATCTTTTAGACCAAACCATGTTATTTTTGTAGGATCTTCAGTTAAATACCAGAATTCTAAAGAACCATTGTTTCTTTTTTCATAGAGATCCATGTATGCTATCGAATATTCAGCTACATTCGCATCTTGCAGTTTTAAACACGTTCTATGCGCGTTTACTTCGTCGAGAATTTCAAGCTGAGGATTATTTCCTGTAATTACCCACTGTCCAGATGAAATAAATGGACCTACTTGATAAGAAGTAAAAGTTTCGTTTCCAAAGTAATCAGCTTCAATTGGAAGGAAATTTCTGCCTTGATAATATCCATTTGCCCAGGAATAGTCAATTGCGTCTATATAAGATTCGAATGAAGCATTTAAAGAATAGCCAGCTAAAATGAAATTTATTTTATTAATTCTATCAGCACCTAAAGTTGGTGCACCCTCTAGAACCGTATCACCATTAATTGTTACATTATATTTACTAATAGAAAAATTGAAATCTATTCTAACATGATACCATTCATTAGATTGAGAGCTTTTAATTGTTGACCAATCATTTATTCTTGGATTCCAATATTGAAATTCATTAGCTTGAATAGAAAATACCCAGGCTTTTTGTGAATTGTTTAATACTTCGACAATAGAAGATTGAGATGCATCATTTGTGTTAATCCAAAATTCTATGATTCCAGTTTCATCAGATGTCGGAATTTCATAATTCCAACGACCATCTCCATTCCCTTCTGGATGATTTAAACAAAGAACATCCTTATGTTCATATATATTTTCTGAAATATAGGCATATGGATTTAAGTTTTCCCCTTGTACATATGAGTATTGTTTTATGACAAGAGATTTACCAAAATCATCTGATATACCACCCCAAGTTTGATTTAAAAGCATTGATCCGTTATAAGTATCAAAACATGCTAAATAAACATCTGAACCCCCATTTCCATAACTTTTTGTATGACCTGTGATTAAAACATAAGATGAATTTACCAGACAAATAGCTTGTGCAGCGTCATCAGAATCCCCTCCAAATGTCTTGTACCAGATCATGCTCCTGCTTTCATTATATTTTCTAATGAAGGCATCATAATGCGTTTCATTATATACATTTCCAGTAATATAAAAATTATTTGATGCATCTAGACAAATTCCCCATCCTTGGTCATAATTTGGTGTCCCCCAATAATCAAACCACTCGAGAGTTCCTGAAGAATCGAAGATCCAAGCACAGGCATCATATAAACCTGCTCCATAATTCGCAGTAAATCCTGAAATATAAATTTTTTCGTTTATGTCAACTACAATATCGAGACCACATTCATCTTGAGTTCCTCCCCAAGTTTTAGCCCATATAAGATTTCCTGATGTATCATATTTTAACAAGACTAATTCATTTCTATATAGTCCAGAATCCGTCCAAGTGCTTCCCGTGACGTATACATTGCCAGAACTGCTGACTGCAATACCATAACCTATATCCCCTTGATTTTTATAACCATTCCAGGTGTGAGACCATAATAACGTACCGTTTGAATGATACTTACCAACCCAAATATCATCCCATGGTATGCTAAGTCTACAATAAGATCCGGTCACGTAAATGTTATTAGCAGCATCAATTGCAATGCCGTGTCCCCAATCTGAATAATACTCATTTGATGCGGCACTTCCCCAAGTCTCAAACCAGATTAAGGTCCCTTCTGAAGAATATTTTGCGACATAACCATCATATCCTTCTGATATTAAATCATACGTTCTACCTGTAACACAAATATTTCCTTCGCTATCCAAAACCACATCTTCAACCGTGTCTTGATTAACATTACCTATTAATTGTTGCCAATTTTCATGATCAGTTCGATCAAATTCATAAGAAACAATAAGTCCATCTTCATCGCCACAACCATAACTATTAGTGCTTCCTACGAATAAAATATCATCCAAGATCTTTCCATTTTCCCCACTATTAGAAATTGGTATCCCTGGTTCGTAATCATCAAATGATTCTGCACCATCAAAATTTATTGATTTTTGTTCTAAATTTCTTCCATCTTCATAATACGGTGCCCAGGAATAATCTATTGCATCAATGTACATGATTAAATTCGATTCATAAAATTCTGGCCTAAATTCAATACAATCAATTATTGCATCAGATCCGTAAATCTTAGATGTTGCGCGTAATTTTTGATCAATATAATATGATATAATTCCTAATGCGCAATCAAATTGAATTTTAACATGATACCATTGATTTTTAGTTGCGGATTGGAGTATTTCCCAGGTCTGTGTATCTATATTCCAGAATTGAAATTCATTAATTCGAATGGCAAGAGCTGCTATTTCCGAACTTTTATTTAAAAATGTGATTTTATTATCTTTAGTTGCATTAGTTGTACGAATCCAAAATTCTATATTCCCATATCTGGAACCATCTCCTAAATTTAACAATGCACTGGGAGAATTAATAGTTGATTCGTCTTCCAAGGCAAGAATATCTTTATGTCCATCAATTTCACTAATGATATATGCATTTACACTCATATCTGGGATGATATCCCAGTTTTCATTAGATCCGAATAATCCTTCCATATATTTATCAAAATCTTCAGCAGCTTGAATATGATGATATTGCATTCTTTGATTGCGACCTTCATAATAATTATCTGCCCAAGAAAAATCAATTGCGTCAAACCATTGATACCAGTCATGAGAACTTGAGTCTCCAGAAAATTTTAAAGTAGTTAAATCTGCAGATTCACGTGTAAAATTAAATGGACCATATTGAAAGTTATTAACTGTAAAATAAAATTGATTAGATTTAAGATCTTTATAGCCTCCCGCATCTGAACAATCAAAGTCTAATTTAAATTGATACCACTCATTTTCGACAATCTCATCGGTTTCAATATCATACCAAATCCAAGCTGACTGATTAAAATCATAATTACAAAATTGTAATTTACCCAAATCGTTTTGTCGAACCTGAATGACTTCATCACTATCAGAATTTAAAAGTGATGTTGTATGTATGGAATTAATTGAGCTAGTACTCCACCACCATTCAATAGTTCCATAATATTTTTCAGTAAAAACAGTTTGAGTAAAAATTTCATCATTGGAATATCCATGATAAAATTCGAATACTTTTAAATGGCCTTTTTTTTCTTCAATAATTCTAAAATCGCTACCAGAGGGTTTTACTATAGACCAACCATCTGGTATTTCCCCATTAGAATCACATGTAAATGAATAATTTGAAAAATGTTCATAAGAATTAAATGAAGATAACTTATTTCTTCCAAAAAAATAGCCACTTGCACATGAGAAATCAACCTCATCAATATATATTTTATATGATGAATCACCAGAAGTACGAATTTTTAAACAATTAAGATAAGAAGAGTCCCAAGTAAAGTTAAATGGACCATAAAGATTATCATTAATTATTATATTCCATTTTTTATTAGTAATGTCATAATTTATTCTTATATGATACCATCTATTTGAAAAACATTTTGTTATATTGTGAGATCCTTGATAATTATATTTAAAATAACTCCCATCTTGATAAAATTGAATTTTTTCTTGATCATTATATAAAATACTCATGTATGTCGGTTCATTTGAATCTGAAGTTAGATAATAAAATTCTATCGTCTTCATATTTTGAGAAGAAAATGTTGTTGAGATGCTACTATGAAAATTATCAATATTTTCCAACTCAACCAATTTTATTCGTTCCGATTTATATTGAATTACCTGTATTTGACAATCTCCAGATGTAGTCGATATCCAACCTGATGGATTTTTTCCAATTTTATCATTATTGAAAGTATATTTTGACAGAGTACTTGTATTTCCATCAACTATATTCCTGCCTTCAAAATAACCAGGAGCCCATGAAAAGTCAATATCATCGTATACTTGAATCCAATTATTAAAATATGGACCACCAGTTCCACAAAAATATAATGTGGTTAAACTATCAACATTTTCTCCAGTATCCGTAAAATATAAAGGACCATAACGAATTCCATTAATATAAAAATAGTATGTATCCTGGCTTAATCCTTTATATCCACCATTAGAGCATTCAAAATCTATTTTAAGGTGATACCATTGATAAGGAACAATACTTAACAAAGTTTCATCAATCTCTTGATAGACATTATCATAAAGAAGGGATTCAAATCTACCTGTTAAATAAGAACCACAAATTTGGATATAAGTTCGATCTGCTCCATCACGAATATAGAAATAAGGACTAAAATTGCTTGAATTTTGGAAGTACCACCACCATTCAATAGTCCCAGAAATTTGAGGGCTAGAAAATGTTGTTGAAGTAACTGGACTAGATTGATCTGGATTTTGAAGATGTTCACACATATATACTTTATTTCTCCCTTGCCATTGATCCTTTATTGACCAAGTTGAGCCAGAAGTCGACGTAATGCTCCAACTTGAAGGGATGGCACCTGCATCATATTGGTCGAATGAAAAATGAGGAGTGGGATCAAATGAAGAGGTTTCTATTTGAAGATTTTGCTCTAAAAGTTTATTTCGACCTTTAAAATAACCTGTCGACCAGGAAAAATCAATAGCATCAATAAAAAATTCGTAATTAAATTGAGTTTCTTCTTCTGAGCTATAAAAATGTAATTGATTTATATAATTAATTCCACTATAAGCATTTTTATTATTCAAGACTTTTAATCCATTAACACTAATATTTATTTTTGAAAGATACAAATTAAATTCAATTCTTATATGAATCCATTTATTTGATTCAATATCCATTATCTCCGTCCATTGTCCGGAGGATTGGCCTGTAATATTCCAGAAATAGAGCGATCCATTGAAGATTGAGATTTTTGAGAAGCTTTTGTAGCTTTCCGATAACTCTATGCTGTGGTTTTTATAACAATCAGAAGATCTGATCCAAAATTCAATAATACCTTCATATGGTGAATTGGAAAGATTATATATCGCTTTTGCAGAATTCATTTTTGATTCATCCAAGATTGATAAAACTTTTTTATGTCCATCAAACGTCGGAATGATTTTAACAGATAATTGTTCAGATTTTTCAGGTAAAATAATCCAATTTCCCTTACTTTTAAATTCTCCCAAGAAATAATTATCAAATGATTCTTCTCCATTGTAATTAGTTGAGTTTCGTATGTAATTTCTTCCATCAAAATAACCAAAACTCCATGAATAATCAATAGCGTCAATGGAAAATTCTGCATTTATATCTAATAATCCCGTAACAAACTTAATGACATCAATTTTTGAGTAGATTCCATATAATGGAATAGATGAGATGCTTAGTTCATTATCGATATAATAAGAGATATATCCTTTTGAGCAATCAAATTCGATCTTTATATGATACCATTTATTATTAATTGCTGATTGAAGATCTTGCCAATCTAGTAAATTATTATTCCAAATTTTAAATTTTTTGTCTTTGATAGAAAATTTCGCTATTTCTGAAGATTCTGAAATAAATTTTATTGTATTTTCAGCAGAATTATTTATTGTACGTATCCAAAATTCAATGCTACCTTTAGATGCACCTTCTTCTAAATAATAAGATGCAGTAGCTTCATTAGATACTGATTCATCTTTTAAATGTAGAACTTTTTTATGTCCATGTAGAGAATTTAAAATATTTACAGGTGCATTAGGACTAGATGTAATCGACCAAGGATATTCTGAGGCAAAATCACCTTCATTATAGGATGAGAAAGATTCCGCGGCATTATAATCAACTGGATCCCAAGGTTCTAATCCTTTTGAAAAATTAGCTATAGATTCATCATATAACTTTTCCTTATTAGGTGCAATATATAGAAGGTATTCATCTTCAAAGGGTTCATAGTCAACATTACCAGAATAAACGGGAACACCATACCATTCCCACCATTCTGCACGAATATAAAGATTTAATTTTAAATATAAATTTTGATTATTTGGATCGTAATTTTCTATTGTATCTTCCAGTACCAGTGTTTTAGTCTGCAAATATGATGTAGAAATATTATATGTTAGTGGATTATCATCACCGTATTCCCCTCTTGGACCGACTTTTATTTGTCCACCAAGAATAACAGTACCTGAAAACGGAACTTCACAAATAGAAGTTGCTCTTATAGACTCCGTGATATAAACTGCAAGACCAGGTATGGTTAAAAAAATATTTAAAAACGTACCAAATAAATGAATCCAAACTAATGGTTGAATTTTATTTTGAAACTCAATATTTAATCTTATTCTATCACCATTCTTATAAGGTTCACCGTTTTTAACATTATCAGGAATTTCAAGATCAATATTTACAATTGAAAATTTTTCTCCGAATACAATAAAACCATTAAAAAGAGTGATTATCAAATTAATCGCTGTAACCATTACTAACATTGGAAGCCCAACGATTGGACAGCATACGCTAAGAATTGATGCAGTAACGGAAAGACCAATCCAAACGGTTTGAGCAATTGCTTTATTGGATTCAGTAAAAACATTTCTAAAATGTGGATCAGCATTTATATCATTTATTAAATTTAAAATTACTATTATTTGGCTAATTATTCCTGTAACTAAAGCTGAAATCACACCAATTGCTTTTTGAGTAAAAGTTGAAATAGTTATAATTCCAAGATCTTTTAAAATAAGAATTACAGTTGTAGTTATATCAAAACATGCTTTTATTATTCCCAATATTTCAATAGTGATTTTTATTGAAATATCTATCAAAAATTCTAATTCAAATTCGTTATTTTCTTCAATATATTCAATTATTGAAATTGAATAGATTTGAATTTTATTAATGGCCATACCCAAAGAAATAAATGAATTTATTAAATCTAAACCATTCATAAAAATACTTAAACAATTTTTTTTGAAACTTGCTTTAATACCGGATAATGTTGATTTTGGCTTTGCTTCTTGATTTATTTCACCTTCTAAAATCGGAAGATCCCCGGATCCATGTTGATGTGATGAACTATAGTCTCTTAACTCTCTAGCTTCATTATATGTTATGTCGTTTTCCTTGTACTCTTTACTAATTTCCCCCAAATCCCCAGCATCATATTTATATGCCATATCTTTCTTTTTGTTACTTCCCATTAGTGTTTCGGAGATTTCTTCATTCATTTTAAGAAATTCTTCTTTTCCTTCATTATTATTTTTAAAATTTCTAATAACATCAGGAACATCTTTGGGGTCAAGGTTTTTAAAATGCTTAAATTTTTTAACAATATTACGGATTCCAGTGTTTCCCTTAAGGTTGTCGTCTCCCGCTCCATTCAAAAGAAAATCATATATATTAGCCATCTCGTCAATATTATCATTTAATTGTTTTTTAGTTACTAAATTACATAAAAAAGCATCATCCATTTCTTTAAGTTGGCTTAAATATTTTTGATTATTTATAAATTCGTAAGCTTTAGTAACAGCCTTTATAACACTTTTAACAAATTTTGTACCCTTTTTTATGATCTTAAAAGTTTCTTGAAAAATCTCATTAGGATTATTTAGGATTATTGGATTGATTTCTGATTTAAAATCTTCAAGATTTTTAATGATTTGAGATTTAAAGACCTCTAAAATCTTATAGCATACGTCATTCGAATCAATTTCATTAAAATTCAGATTTATAATTGTTTCTTCAAAAATCTTATGTTGTGCCTTTGAAGAAATACAAGTTTCGGTATAATATGGTTGTAAATTATTTATTATGAATTTGATATCATTAATTTCAGCTCCTGATGTTAGATACCATCTTTTAATTGTAGTTCCAATAAATTCTGTTGAAGGATCGATATGTTCTATGCCTTGAAGTAGAATATCATCAGTCCTTGATTCTCCTTTTAATAAAAGATTACTTTTTAAATTGAATTCTGACAAAAGAATCGACTTTTCCTGAGCTTCAGAAGATATTTTTATGAAAAAGCTGGGTAAATCTGAAGTACCATTTAAAACAATTTTTTCATTTAAGTCTACAGAGCCATTCAAGGTTGAAATTAAAGAAGGGTTAATGAATAAAGATTCTAACAATTTTATTTCAACTATACTATCCGTATTTATAATTTGATATTCTATATCGCTTACTTCTTGTTTTTGAAAACTTTGGATGATCATTTTTTCTTCCATATCAAATAATGCAAGTAATCGTGGTTCTGGGGAATTAGGGATTGATTCTAAAACCATCCAAACTAAGTCAAATCTGAAATCAATTATTTTATCCATTTTAGCAGGATGATTAGGTTCATAAATTAAATTTACTGCCCAAGAATTTTCTGTGACTGCAAATGGTTCAATCATATTACTTTCGCTTGGATCATAAGTGGGAATATAATCACCTGGGCATCCAGGTTCAGTTGGATTGTAATTATAATTATCGTTTAATAATGAATAGGATTTAACATTTTTATTAATCATTTTACTAAGACTACTAATATTTGTGTCAGGATTTCCAAATATTCTCATTCCTGGAATAATCGTTACATTTTTCTCATCCCTCCAATTCATATATGGAGAACTATAATCGATTTCGGGAGATTTCACTAAAATTGTTATTAAAGTTGTTTTTTCCTTTTCAACAGGAAAAACCACTTGTATGAATTCATTTGGTGAAAATTCTATTTTATTAAATGGACTAGTATCATAGCCATCTAATAGGCCGTCATCGTCATAATCAGGATTAAAATAATTTAAACCTACTTCAGATTCATAAAAATTCTTTAACCCATCTCCATCATAATCCAATTGCTCATCAAAAGACCTTATTTTTACAATTTCTTTTTCTAATGGATTTAATGATATTTGGAATGAACTCATTCTCGATAAGTTCATACTAAAATAATTTTCGATTTGATCTCCTGTAGCCTTGAATATCAAGGAATGCAAACCCTTAGAGAGTTCTCCTAAATCAATTGTTTCATAAGGAGAAATATACTCTTCATATTCAATGGAATCGATAAGAAGATCTGAAATAATTCCACTTTCTAAGGTAATATATAAATTTGAAATTGTGGGTAAAAATACATAAAGTGAACATAATGTTTTTTTATAATTCCAACCTTCATGAGCTCCTGATCCATACCAACACCAAAAATCAGGATTAAATGGATCAAGATTTTCTTTAATTTCTTCCTTAGTATTAATCATATCTTCATCATAATCGCAATCGCATACGATTTTTAAATCAATCGAACCGTTTCCAATAATTTTTAATTTATGGTTATTTGAAGGTTCAATTTTAATTGGAAAATCGAAATATTCATCATTTAAAGATAAATCTTCAATTAATGGAAAAACATTATTATCATAATTATAATAACTTAAACTTCTACCATCAAAATATCCATCAATCCAACTACAATCAACTGCATCGATATATAAATCGCCTGATTTAAATGCTGAACCGTCTACATATTGTTCCCAAATATCTAGACCATCATAATCACAAACCCACCAGTCAGAAACATATGCTTTTAAATTATTATCAATCCAAATCATTATTTTGTTATCATTATCATTCCCTGCATTTTCATAACTCCACCAAATTTTCATATGATGCCATTCAGTATCGCGAACTCCCAAATCTATTAAATTCCCATCCAAAGAATTTGGAACACTAGTATTTTTATAAAAAAGCCAGAGATGTCCATCATAATTCCAGCTGATGTTTATAAATGCTGATGTTGTAGTAACATCAGAAAAACAAAAAGAAAATTTTCCACTATCTGTAGAATTTGTTTTATACCAGAATTCAACAGAGGATTGCATTTGTCCATAGTCCATATTTGCATTTGCAGAAGGATTATGATTTGTGCCACCAGTTCTAATTTGGTATTTTACGATATTATTATGTCCATCAATTTGATCAACCACTCTTATAGTTTGATCATTCATTACATCTTCAATGATATTTGATAGCCAACTTGAAGGATTCTCTCCAATTATGTCGTTTTCAAAGGAATAAGGAATACTAAAATTGTACGGATTTTTTATTGTTATATCATCTAATAAAATTGATAGATCCCAAAATGAATTGTCGGGTTTTGCCAAAATATTTATCGGACCTCCACCATAAAAGGAAAACTCCTGAGAATTTATATTGTCTAGTAAAATACTATCATTATCAAAAAGAATAACAGGTTGAACATAAAGTTCATTAATAGATTCGGGGTTGGAAACAATTAATTTATGATTTGATGCATTTTCTCCAAAATCAAGGAAATATTGATTAAATCCAAAGTTAGCATCGAATTTTTGACTTGAATCTATTATGATTTCATTTTCTGGACCAATAGATTCACAACCTAAAATTACTTCACCTTTAGATTCCTCATGTGAAAAAGCGAAAATTCCATACGTATTTCGTCCTATGAAATAATCAGAATCATTCCAAGACCAGTCAATTGCATCATAATAATGAGAATATGATATTTGCGTTTCGATATCAGAAAAAATACTAATTGTATCAGCAATTGAGACAGAATCATAAAAAGGAATATCAGTTGAAGGAGTTCCTCCATCATTCCAGTAATATTGCACGTCATTTATTTTTATTTGAAAAGTTTGCGAGGCCATATTCATAAACACGTAAATATGGTACCAAATATTTGAATCTAAAAGAAGTGGAATAAGGGATTCATTATGATATAACTGAGACCAAGATCCAGAATGTTTCACCTTGAAATATCCATCAAGATATGAAGCAAGACTAATAGCAATTTTATTATTTATAGAATCTTTCAATTCAAGAAAAGTTGGTGCATTTTGATTATTATCAGAATGAATATAAAATTCAAGTGAACCATCTGTGGATATATTTAATCCATCACGAATAATTTTTGCCTGAGAAGTATTATCAGAATCTTGAATTTTTAATACGCTAGCATGTCCATCTAACCCTCCTTGAATTTTTGCAGAAGTAATTCCCGAACTCGCATCATTCCAATCAGAAGGCGAATTGTCTAAAATGTCTCCGCTAAAAGTATATGCCCCCGTATATTCATCAAAAACACCCATACTTCTTCCTTCATACCATTCAGGATCAAAAGAAAAATCAATAGCATCTAAATAAATTGCATAATTACCGAGTTGAGAAATCTGTGTTGAAAACTCCAATTTAGTAATATTATCAACTGAGGTATAATACCCTATATTTGAAAATAAAGCATTATTTATTGCTAAATCATATAAACCGGCACTATTATTGAATTTTATTTTAAAATGATACCAAACATTGGATTCTGCAAGAGTTAAAGTTGTATAACCATTTATTGGGTGATTATAAAAAAACTGCGATTCATTAATACCAATATAAACACCTTCTTCACCTTGATTGGATTTTAAAATAATTTCAAAGTAATTATCTGAATTATTAGATTGAATCCAAAATTCAATATAACCATATAATTGAGGTGTAAATTCATAAATAATATTAACATGATCTGAATTATTTGAATCAGATATTTCAAGTACTTCATTATGATTGTCATACGAAGATATTACCTGAACTGAGGTACCTGGACGTTCATTAACTAGCCAGTTATTAGGTAAATTTCCATTTTCTAAATTATCAAATGATTGATTAGCTATATAATTCCCAGCTATCATTAATTGAAGCCAAGGGTCAAGAAATTCCCCATAATCTTGTGATGATAGCTGAATTGATTCATTAGGATTATTTAAATCAGTTTGATTATTCATTTTGTTGATTAAAAATAAATTAGATGGAAATAAGTAAAATAGTGATATTAACGTGCTCCCAATAATTAGAAACAATATTGCTAAACCTTTTAATTTTTTCTTAAATGTCAGTAAATTCACCCTCAAATCATAAATTGAATTTGCTTTACTTTTAAATCATAAAAAATCGAAAATCTTTAAGAAAGAATTTGGTATAAAATTTGAGATTTCTTTATAAACGACTTGGTATAAAACTTGAGGAATGAATTAAAATTGTCTAACATAATATATTTTTATAATTAATGTATGTAAAAATATGGAATTATTGATTTTTATAATTTATTTAATTGAAGGAAGAATAAAAAAAATCAAAAAATATTATTAATTTTTTAATTTTCTTTTTCATTTTTAAATGATTTCTTTTAAAAGTCTAAAAATTAACAAAAGTATCTAAAATACACCCAATTATATCATATAATTCTAGAAAAAATAGCAAAATTATGGTTAAAGTTACGCTTGTAATTGCTATTGTATGATATTAACACCCACTTAAAGTTAAAAAGAAAATTAATCCAGAATTTTTATTAATTGCTCTTTATATATAAAATCGCGTGTCTTTTACTAAGGATCTTCGAATAGGTGTTGATACAGGGGGCACGTTTACAGACCTTATTGCTATTGAAGGAAATAAAACAACCTTATATAAAATTCCTTCTACTCCTGATAAGCCTGAAAAAGCAGTTATTCAAGGACTTTTAGAGCTTATTGAACTCATAGGAAAGAAGCCTTCCGATGTTACTCAAATCATTCACGGAACGACTGTTGGCATAAACGCGTTATTGGAGGGGAAATGTCCTCCAATTGCATTAATAACTACTAAGGGATTTGCTGATATCATCGAAATTGGACGGCAACGTCGTCCACTGTTATATAATTTAGGTGCACAACCCTTTTTAACTTTAGTCCCAAGAAATTTTAGACTTGAAATAGAAGAAAGACTTGATTCTCACGGTAATATTTTGAAACCGTTAGATTTAATTTCAATAGATAATTTATTAGAACATATTAGAAATTTAAAAGTAAAATCAATAGCAATTTGTTTTTTATTTTCATTTCTTAATCCAATTCATGAACAACAACTTCGAGATTTGGTAAAACCATTAAACATTAACGTTTCTCTTTCAAGCGAAGTTGTCCCAATCATAAGAGAATATGAAAGAACGGTTACTACTGTAATAAATGCATTAACGACTCCTGTTTTACAAAAATATTTAGCTGATCTTGAATCTCAATTACAGAACTTGAATTTCAAATGTCAGTTACACGTAATGAAATCAAATGCAGGAATTGCTACCATTCAAGAAACCAAAAATACGGCAGTAAATTCATTATTAGGAGGATTGGCTGGCGGAGTCATGTCAGGAGCTGGCGCGGCTCAAATTGAGGCTCTTAGTCACGTAATTACGTTAGATATAGGGGGAACTAGCTGTGATGTTAGCACGATAGAAGAGCAACATCCATCAATGCGAAATTTTTTCACAGTTGCAAGTTATCAAGTGATGGTTCCAGCTGTTGAAGTTGAGACAATTGGTGCTGGAGGAGGGTCTATTGCCAAAGCCGAAGAAGGTTTATTATTGGTAGGACCTGAGAGTCAAGGAGCTGAGCCAGGTCCCGCTTGTTATGGAAAAGGTGGAATTTTACCTACAGTCACAGATGCAAACTTAATATTGGGCATTTTAGATCCAAATAATTTTGCGGGACTAAAATCTCCTCTAAAAATGGAATTAGCAAGGAAAGCTATCAAACCACTTGCCTCGAAACTCGGTTTATCGCTCTTTGAGACAGCATTGGGGATTCGTCACATATTAAATAATAACATGGCTCATGCAATTAGAAAATTGACGATAGAAAGGGGAAGAGATCCCAGAGACTATCTATTGATCCCGTTTGGCGGGGCAGGACCAACTCATGCAACTGACATTGCATGTGAATTAAATATCTCTGGAATTTTCATTCCTCCATTTCCAGGAATATGGTCTGCCAGAGGTCTTTTAGATAGTGAGCCCAAGTTCGACATGATGCAAACAATCCTTTTACCTTGTGAAAGAAAAAATAAAGCATTTGTCGAAGAAAAAATGCTTCAATTAAAACAAAAAGTACTCGATAAATTAGCTCAAGATCAATTTTCCCTCAAGAAAATTAAAATTAACTATCAAGCTGCGCTTCAATACAAAGGACAAGGATATACCTTGCAAATTTCACTTCAAGATCTTGAAAATCTAGACCTCCAATTACTCAGGGAAAGATTCGAAGTTACTCATCAACAACGATACCAATGGCATGACAAAGAGCGAGAGGTAATCATCGTGGATTTATGGATCACGGTGATGCTTCCAAGAGCCCGTATGCCCATACAACCCTTGAAAAAAGGTAATATGGAACCTCCTTCTCAATCTTATTTAGGGGAACGAGAAGTTTATCAAGGAAATGAAGAATTTAGTAATTTTTTACTATATAATAGGGAAAATCTGCTTGCCGGAAATATTATTGAAGGGCCTTCCATCATTCAACAAATGGATACAACAACTTTCATCCCTAAAGGTGTTCAAGCAAGAGTAAATAAAATGGGATACTTGATAATAGATATCAAACCCTTAATTTCAAAATTAAAAAGGGGGAAATTAAACCGTGGCTCGAATTATTGACCCCATTACTGCTCAAGTCATTAACAATGCATTAATCAATGCAGCACAAGAAGCTGGATTAGCATTACAATTGAGTGCCTTTTCACCAAATATTCGTGAACGATTGGATTTTTCAACAGCAATTTACGATGATCATGCCCGATTACTTGCTCAAGCAGAACATATACCCGTCCACTTAGGTGCGATGATAGAAGGTGTAAAATTCTTATTTGAAGAATTTGACTTTTCAAAATTATCTTCCGAAGATGTCATAATTAACAATGATCCTTATTTAGGCGGAACTCATCTTCCAGACATTTCTTTAACAGCACCAATTTTTATGAAAAATGAATTGATCGGAATCATTACAAACAGGGCTCATCATGCAGATGTTGGAGGCACCCATCCTGGGTCAATGCCTGGCGGAGAATATACATTGGACCAAGAAGGCTACGTGATTCATCCACAATTTTTGATTCAAAAAGGAACGTGGAATAATGATCTGCTCAAGGATTTTTTATCACGGGTTCGATCTCCGAATGAACGGAAAGGTGACTTGCAAGCTCAACTTGCAAGCATTCGAGTGGGACAACAAAACATTCAAAAATTATGGAATCGTCATGGAAAGGAGCAAGTTATTAATATATTGGAATTTTTGCGGGAACGATCTGCAATTGGGTTCCAAGAAATCTTGAAAGAGTTACCTTCTGAATTTTTAGTATCTGATACGGATTATCTTGACGATGATGGAATAACTGAAGAGCCGATTAACATTACTGTAACCATCTCAAAACATTCAGGCAACCAGAATCTACATTTTGACTTTTCAAAATCTGCACGTCAAACGAGAGGTAACATTAACGCTCCGAAAGCAGTTGCTTTAGCTGCAGTTTATTACGTGATAAGGGCATTGGTGCCACAAACGTTTCCAACGAATGCAGGTTTATATGAATATGTGAATATCATAATGAAAGAGGGCACAATTCTCGATCCAATACGCCCCGCTGGAGTTGCAGGCGGGAATGTGGAGACGTCTCAGAGAATTGTTGATGTGATCTTGAAAGCATTATCAAAACTTTTACCAAAAAAAATTAACGCTGCGAATTGCGGATCGATGAATAACCTCGCTATTGGATCAGATAAATTAAATTTTACTTATTATGAAACTATTGCTGGTGGGCTTGGCGCAGCACATGGCTTTAATGGACGCAATGCTACACATGCTGCAATGACAAATACTGGAAACACGCCCATTGAGATTCTTGAAACCGAATTTCCAATCCGGATCAAGGAATATTCGATCAGGTGGAACTCTGGAGGAGAAGGCACGTGGTCAGGAGGTTGCGGGATTAGAAGAGCAATGGAACTTTTGGATGGACCTGCAATATTATCCCTACTGAGTGATAGAAGAATAATTTCTCCTTATGGATTGTATGGTGGTGCAGAAGGAAAGACGGGCAATAATTTCGTACAACGAGGAAATGAAGCCATTAAATTGAAGAGTAAAACCACTTTTGAATTACAAAAAGGTGATATCGTGGTCATTGAAACTCCGGGTGGTGGAGGATATGGAAAAAAAGTCAAATTATAATTAAAAAAATATATTGATTTTTTAAAACGCTATTTTTTACCATTTCCTAACTTATTAGATAACGCTTCTTTAATGCCATATAATAACATTTTAAAAAATGTATAATATCCTTTTATTTGTACTTTTTGTTTTGCAAATAGTCCAACCAGCTGTCTTGCTTTTCCCATTATATTCAATGATTGATCTATGTACAATGCATCTAAGGGGGAACGTATCATAAAATCGTAATCACGAGTGGGCTTTTTAGAAGTCTTAATCAATTTGATACCTTTAGGCCCAACGGTAATGAGTAATGCAAAGACGCACTTATTATGCCCATTCTGAATTACGGCTTGAAAACGTTTTCCGTTAAATAATTTTCCGAACTGTCGCATGTCTACAATTTCATGCATGGGATATTCTGTAAAATAACGCTCGATGCGCGGATCTGCCCATGCATCAAAAAAGAATTTCACGTATTTAAGGTAATTTTCCTTGCTATTCCCATTCATTCCTTTTTCTGCTAATTCTGAACCAGCATCTACAGCGAAAAATATTCTCCTCATTACCAATGTTGCAAAATCAACTAGATTAGCTTTATATTTTGCTCTAAATTTCCCAATTCTAATTTCGCCCAAGCGAATTTGTTCCACGATGGTATCGAGATTCCAATATTTAGCAAGACACCAATTTCTCAAGTCCGTAATTTCATCTGGTGTGAGTGTGGGGTGAGTAAACACATTATTATTCTCATCAAACTTCGTCCAATTTTTTTCAAAAATTAGCCCTTTTGAATCTAATTCGTCCCAATATCCAGTTCCAGGAAAAGGGGTGGCAATACCAAATGCTGATGCTGATAATCCGATTTCGCGAGCATAATTAGGAATCATTTTAATGTCTTCGCTTGTGTGATTAGACAATCCAATCACAAAAGTGCCTAATACTTCACCTCCCATTTTCCGTAGAATTGAAACTGCTTCAATCTGAGTTGTTAGGGGTATGCGTTTATCTGTAATGTCTAGATCATCTTGCATGCATGATTCAATCCCAAGTTCCCATGAAATCATTCCGGCACGAATCATTTTTTCAACAATCTTTGGATGTTTAACAATCATCTCAGTGCGGGTCATTATTTGAAACGTGATATCCAAATCTTCCTTGATGAGAAGATCAGCTAACTGTTCTACTTTTCTGGGATTACCCATTATATTCGGATCTGCAATTAAAATACGTAAGGGTTTTCCCCCATGTAATTTCCATATTGAGCGGATTTCTTCAAGGGTTCTTTCAGGGGATCTATAACGTTGATGCCCCCTGGAATAGTAAGGTTCACAACAAAACGTGCATTTTCCATAACATCCTCTCCCAAATTCCATAAGATCATATTCTCGATTAAGAAGTAAAATATTATGATATGAATATCCTCGTTTTTTACGTAAATCCCGAGCTGGAAACGGTAACGTATCGAGATCTTTTATTAATTCTCGATCCTCGTTATGAATTATTTCATTATTTTTTGAATCTCTGAAACTCAATCCTTTTATTTCAGTCCATTCTTTTCCTTGAACAAATTCAAGAAATAATTCCTCTCCTTCACCACGGCATATTGCATCACATTGAAGGTCGTTTAACACGGCATCCGAGGCACCTGTTGGATGATATCCCCCTGCAATGATGGGAATTCTTGAATTAAATTTTTTTATTTTATTCATTAATTTTCGTGCATTCTCGTGTTCTGTGGCGCTTAAAGAAAAACCTACCAAATCAGGCTTGAATTTCAATAAAATTCTATTTATAGGCTCATCATCCATGAATTCATCAAATATTAAGATATCATCGACGTGATTTCGAATATATCCAGCAATCGCTTCAAGTCCTAAGGGAATTGGATTCAAAGCAAATGCTAGTCCAGAAGGACCATGCGGCTTAACAAGTAAGACTCGTTTAAACGGTCCGGAAAAAAGTTTTCTCATTTTAAATTCCATTTATGATTAAATCTTTATTTGATTAACTGAAGATCTATAAATGTTTTTAGGAACATTAAAAAAAATAAGAGGTTAAAGAAAATTTGAAATAATTTTTAAGTTTGGAATTATTTATTGGCCAATTTCATCTAAATAATTCCTTTTTAAAGCTCATTTTATGAATAAAGTCTCTTTAAAAACTATTTTTTATAAAATCTCGTATTTTCTTTTTATTGAAATCATCTCAAAACATTCAATAACTTTAAAAAAAGGTGATGTGCTGGTCATTGAAACTACGTGTGGGGGAGTATATGGAAGACAATCAAATAATGATGAAATTAAATAACACAAGGAAAATATTAGACAACTTTCCTAGATAATTTAATTTAACATGTTTTTTCTATGTTTTATTAATTGGTTGTATAGTCAATGACTTGACCGCCACCTGCAAGCCCAACAAGATCACCTTTTTTTCCAAGAACAAGATCTTGGGTGGAAACCTTACTTGTACTCCTCGGGGGTCACCATTCTGGTAGAGAAATGCCTGCCATGCACCACGCACCATCGCTAGGCGTCCGGAGCTCGGGAGCATGGAGGTCTTTTCTTACATAGAGGGTACGTTCAAGGCCGAGTTCAATTATTCCTTGCATCCTTTAATTATTAGCAAGCTCATATGCGTTGAAGATCTCACCATAAACAAGAATATTGGTTGAATGTCCTCCTTTATGACATTCCCTTCACCGTAGAATGCTATTTTCTTCACAAGAACAGGAAAACGATAAATCTCACCGAGTGACAAGGTTTCAATAATTTCGTGCAGATATTTCTTTTCTATTAATCCTTCGGACAATCCCTGCGATAAAAAATATCCCCTACTAGAGCCTTCTTCTCACTTAACATGCTCATAAATGTTAAATTAATTGCTTAATGTATTATTTAATATTTTCCTTTTTTAGAAAGAAATATTTAACTTAGTTTAAGGCTTTTATATCATAGATATGACTTAAATTACACGAGATTTTTAAGGCGGCTTGATTTACTTGAGAGATAGTCAAAAAAAAAAAAATTGGAATTTAAATCATAAATTTAGATATTTTTTTACGAAGAAAAACTTCATTTGTTTTTTGGTATTTTTTCTATTATTTTCAATGCTGTTAATAAATTCTATTATTCCCCCTTTTATATTTCAAAAGAATCCTAACTCGAACGGATCTGGCGAAACGAATGTGCCCCTGAACGCGGTTTCCTATTTAGATTGGAACGCCCAAACCAAGCGATTAGTGGGGGATGCACCTTATAGCGTGGCAATTGGAGATGTCAACAACGATGGGCAACAAGATATCGTGACTGCAAACTATTATGGCGATAGCATATCCATTCTCACATGGAATGTCTCGACAGGAGACTGGAATGCCCAGACCACACGGGCAGTGGGGGATTATCCTCATATCGTGGTGGTGGGCGACGCCAACAACGATGGTCAGCAGGATATCGTAACCGCAAATTATAATGACGGTACGGCTTCCATCTTCCTTTGGAACGACACGATGGAAGACTGGAACGATGAACTCACGCGGACTGTGGGCGATCTACCTTATAGCGTGGCGATTGGAGATGCCAACAACGACGGTCAGCAGGATATCGTGACCGCAAATGCTTATGACGCTACCGTGTCCATCCTCCTTTGGAACGTCACAACGGGAGACTGGAATGCGCAAACCAAGCGGTCAGTGGGGATTATGCCTTCTAGCGTGGTGATTGGAGATGCCAACAACGATGGGCAACAAGATATCGTGACTGCAAACTATTATGACGCTAACGTATCTATCCTCCTTTGGAACGTTTCGATAGGAGACTGGAATGACCAGACCACGCTGGCAGTGGGAAATGAACCTATTAGCGTGGTGATTGGAGATGCCAACAACGACGGGCAGCAGGATATCGTAACCGCAAATTATGATGACGGTACTGCTTCCATCCTCCTCTGGAACGTCACTATAGGAAACTGGAATGACCAAACCACGCGGGCGGTGGGAGGTTCTCCTTACAGCGTGGTGATTGGAGATGCCAACAATGACGGGCAGCAAGATATCGTGACTGCAAATTTCAATGCTGATACCATTTCCATCCTCCTTTGGAACGTTTCGATAGGAGACTGGAATGCCCAGACCACGCGGACGGTGGGACATCAACCTTATAGCGCGGTAATTGGGGATGCCAACAACGATGGGCAGCAAGACATCGTGATTGCGAATTTTTATGATGATAACGTGTCCATCCTCCTTTGGAACGTCACGATAGGTGATTGGAACGCCCAGACCACGCGGACGGTGGGGACAAATCCTTGGAGCGTAGCGGTAGGAGATGCCAACAACGACGGGGAGCAAGATATCGTGATCGCAAATACTTATGATAATACTGTATCCATCCTCCTTTGGAATATCACGACTGGAGACTGGAACGCCCAGACCACACGAACGGTAGGTTCTTATCCTATCAGCGTGGCGATAGGTGATGCCAACAACGACGGGGAGCAGGATATCGTGACTACAAATTATGGTGCAAATTCCGTGTCCATCATTACGTGGAACGTTACGATAGGAGACTGGAATGCTCATACCACGCGGGCAGTTGGCAGTTCTCCTCGCGGCGTGGCGATAGGTGATGCCAACAACGACGGGGAGCAGGACATTGTGGTCGTAAATACGGGTTCAAATACCGTGTCTATCTACACGTGGAACGTTTCAATTGAGAGTTGGAACGCGCAAACCACGCGACCGGTGGGGTCTGGACCTAATAGCGTGTCGATTGGAGATGCCAACAACGACGGGAAACGGGATATCGTAACTGCGAATTTTAATACTGATTCCATATCCATTCTCCTTTGGAATAACACTACCAATAATTGGGATTCACAAATCACCCGATCGGTTGGCAATGCTCCTTATAGCGTGGTGATAGGGGATGCAAACAATGACGGCAAAAATGACGTCGTGACCGCAAATAGTCTTGATGATACAGTCTCCATACTCACATGGAATGTCTCGATAGAAGATTGGAACGCCCAAACCACGCGAGCGGTAGGTACTGATCCTCGCAGCGTAGTGATTGATGATGCTAATAACGATGGGCAGCAAGATATCGTGACCGCAAATTATGATGCTAACAACGTGTCCATCCTCACATGGCCCAGAATCTTGCGCCCAAGTCTTGATCCCATCTTAACCAATCCTTCCGCAGGTTTTGTGATCTTGAACTGGACAGACGTGGCACCGAAATATCTTGTATACCGGGAAACTTTTAATATTACGACAGTTATTGGATTGACACCCCACGGCGTCACATTTTCTAACACGTTCACTGAGACTATCTCAGAAGCAGGGACGTATTACTATGCAATCATTGCGACCGATTGCTTCACCTTTAGCGCTCTTTCTAATTGCAGGAGCGTTTATATAGATAAAGATCCTCCAACATATGAACTACTCTCGTATCCAGAAACAATGGCAATTGGTGTTCCTAATGAGATCTTGCTTACGAGCGTGATTGATAATGTTCAAGTCCAAGGCGTCAATATTTCATTTAATGGTTTATATAATGTATCAATGGTACCTTTAGGAGAAAATAACTATAAATATTGGTATGTTCCCACAGGATATGGTCCAAACCAATTTTTTACAGTGTATCTAAGCGATACAGTTGGAAACGTGAATGTCTCGAACTATTTTTTTACAGTCATCGAAGACCTTGAAGCGCCTACCTGGTCAAATCTCACAGCTCCTAACGTGGATCTAGGTTTTCCTATCACGATTAACATCAACGTGAGCGATAATGTAGAAGTGAAACAGGTTCTTTTATTCATTTCTGGAAACGATTTTCCCTACCCTTCTGGCACCCCAATGACTTTCATGGGAAATGACACATATCAATATACGTTCACGCCTAGCATTGCTGGTACAAGAATGTTCTCGATCATTCTCGAGGACATTGCGGGAAACACGGCATACGTGTCAAGCTTCTTCACAGTGATTGGCGATAGTGAAATACCTACGTTGTTGAACCTCACGGCTCCTAACGTGGATCTAGGTTTTCCCGTCACGATTAGCATCAACGTGAGCGATAATGTAGAAGTGAAACAGGTTCTTTTATTCGTTTCTGGAAACGATTTTCCCTACCCTTCTGGTATTCCAATGACTTTCATGGGAAATGGTACATATCAATATATTTTCACGCCTAGCATTGCTGGTACAAGAATGTTCTCGATTATTCTTGAGGATACTGCGGGAAACACGGCATATGTATCTGGTTCATTTACAGTCTCTGCACTTTCAACCACAGCACCTAATGATTTTCCTCTCACGTTCCTAATATCCCTTCTTACGGCAGGAATCGTTTTGGCTATAGCATTAGTTGCCATGTACTTGTACATGCACTATCGGATCAAGCCAGAAATTGCGGAACTAAAAAAAAGCACCCAAGTCCAAGCTAAAAGGCGAAAAGAAACGCTCGAATCTAATACGAAGAGCGCTAAAGAAGTGGAAGGAAAGAAGATCTTGAATGGAAAAAAGCTCCACCCAACCGAAAAAACAGGAAAATAACTATTTTATTATTTTAAAAAAGTGAAAAATATAGATTTAAACTTTAATATCCTTATTTTTTAATTTACTAGATTCTCTAGCTTTTCCTCCAGAACTTGCTTTCTTTTTATCAAATTCTATCATTTGTTTCTCCAACTTTTTCACTTTTTTTCTAAACAGCACGTTTATAATTACTAAGAGAGCAATTATCGATGTTATAGTAGCTATTAAAACGATGGTAATGATATCTCTCATCAAAGGATTATCTAATGGATTCAAAGGATTCGTCCCCCTCCCAATTTCAATACCATCAAGATAACCATCATCATCCGAATCGGAATCTAAAGGATTAGTTTGATATATTAATTCCAAATTATCATTTAATCCATCATTATCAGTATCGGTTAGAATTGGATCAGTACCATAGGCAAAGATTTCGAGATAATCCGTGATGCTATCTCCATCAGAATCTAGTTCATAACTAAGAACATTCTGGATCCAATTATTATTTATTCCCGTGTCCCCTATTTGTGTTGAAACTGTCCCATCATAATTTTCTAAGATAAAATTTCGGTAAAAGTAATTAAAATCCCCACTGACAAATACTCCAAATAAATTATTAGAAGTAAGGTTATTATAACTTATATTGTTTTTATTGCCTGTAATATTAATTCCATTAAATTGATTATTAAAAATCTGATTTCCTTGTAACGAATTATTCTGACCGGGAATGAAAACTCCCTCTTCTGAATTGTTATTTATCATATTATCCATTAATTGTTGAGAATAACCTGGCATATAGATTCCATTTTTTGTATTATTGAAAATATTATTATTTTGAATTAAGGTTTCATTGCCTCCCGACCAAATACCGTCTCCACAATTGTAAATTGTATTGTTGAAACATAGATCATTTTTTTCACTTGTATGAAGAAAAATACCATATAAAGAATTTTCATGAATCACATTTTGGGAGAAATTATTGTAATATGAAAATTGCACGGAAATACCTTGGTTAAATTTACTAATAGTATTATGATTTATCAAATTAAAGTCGCATGTGTTAATCAATATTCCTTGATTCACTAATTCTTTACTGAGATTAATAGTGTTATGATTTATCGTGTTATTTTTTGAATTCATGGACATGTATATCCCAGTTTTATGATTGTACATGCTATTATGGGTAAATTGATTGAATGAGGAGTTTTCAATTTTTAATGCATAATAAAGATCATGTAAATTGTTAAATGAGATATTATTATGGTTTGATTTATCTAAATATATTCCAGTTTGTGAACCAGATACCGTATTATAAATAGTATTATTAGTAAAGCACCCGTTTGAAACGTTTAGAAGTTTTACTCCATCATATTGAAAATCCATCTCATAGATTGTACAATTTCTGATAATAAAATGGTCTCTAGTGTTTTCAATTAAAATTCCAACAGCGGCTTCACCGCTTGCGTTTATATCCAAGTTTTGAATTATCCAAGGATCATCAGCAGAACCCGTTCCGCCACCATTTGCATACGCTGCAAATTCACCATTATTCGTTATACTGAATGGCAGAGCTTTAATAAATAATTTCTCTCCTCCTTGGCTTAATACTTTTTCATCAATAATTGAATTAATATTGATTGAAATTAAGAAAAATGCTCCTATTAATATAACTAAACACAATATCAGTTTCCTTCTCAATAAATCCACGACCATATAAAATTTTATAAATAAATATAAAAATTTAGCATTCAAACTTCATAAATTTAAATTGAAATGTGAAAATTTATCTTTTTTAAATCAAAAAAAAATGCTTTCTTAAGTTTTTTTATTTAAAATGAATTAAAAAATAATTAATAATTATTTATCAAATTTTGAAGAACATCTCAAGATTTATTATCGAAATTATTGCAAATGAATTGTAAAATATGTTATTATCATTTATAAGGAGTCTGGTTTATCCATTCTCGAAGAAAAAATATCTGATAAAGAATTCAATGCCGATTTATTAAGCGGTTTTCTTCAAGCAATTCAATCTTTTGGTGCAGAAATACATAATTCTAATATAAGTGCCTCAAAAATGATTTAGAACTATTTTGAAATAACAATAGAAGAGGGTTAATTCATCCGAACTGCAATAATATCTTCAAATAAAAGCATTGATTTTTTAAATAATCAATTAAAGCAATTTGTTAGAGAATTTCTTTAATTTCATATAATTCAATTTAAAATTCAATTAATTTTTAAAATTAAAAAATTTCAATTTATTCTCAAGTTTCATACCAATCTATTTATAAATTGCCTCAGAAATTATACCAATTTAGTTTTTATTCATTTTATCAAATGTTATCATAATTCACTCGTGATTAGATGCATGGTGAATAAAATGAGTAAAAATAAACAAAAAAAGAAAAGTCTGAAAATTGTACTTCTAGGCTTGACAATAATGCTAGTGACTTTTTCTTTCGTTAATGTTGCTAAGGCTTTCCCAGTATACACAGGAGACATTACATATCCTAATTTAAATTGGACTGGAATTAATAATTTTTATGATTATCCTTTTCCATCACCAGTACAACATGTTGAAACTATTCTCATTGGGGAATTTTACGCATATGTTGGGGGAACAATAAATGATAATGGGGATTTATATGAGTTGAAAGTCCATGTTGGTGTTGCTTGTTATGTGCCTTATTTCCATGTAGGATCAATTACTTGTCAAATTATTCATCCTAACGGAAGTATCATCGAACAACATATAGTGGGTCTTCCCACGAATACTGGATTCTTTTGGGATTTTGACTGGCCAGGAAACACTCCCACAGACGACCTTAGTGGGTATACCATTAAGGTTTTGTATTATTATAGCGTAAACCTATTGGTCGGATGGCCTTTTCATTGGCCCCCAGTTCCTGAATGTCAAGCTTTCGTAAATCAAGCAATTATATTCCAATTCGCTTAATTTTTTTTTTAATTTATGAAATAGTATAATTTGAATTAAGGGAATATAAGTTGGATTATCAGAAAATTTATATTCATTTTTTGGTTATAATAATGTATGATAGAAACCTATCAATTTTTGGGAAAAGATAAGGAAACTTATCTTGAGAAATACCCCTTCCTAAATTCTTTTGAATGTAGAAAATGGGTAAGAAATCTTGAAACTAGGGCAAAAGGCAAAAAAGGATTTACAAAGCAAAACTTCTGCAATAATTTAGGTCGATTACTTAAATATCTTGAATTTACAGATATGACACCAACCGAGTTAATTGATGAAGCTGAAAAAGATTCAAAATTAGACAGAAGAGAAAGGGAAAATCCAGCTAGCTACAGAATAAGACAATTCTTTCAATAT
>RDOG01000006.1:109414-273894 GCA_011365055.1 Promethearchaeota archaeon | reverse complement strand
AGTTGCCCATACTCTAACAGGTTTATTTGATTTTGGATTCCACCACCAAACAAATCGAATGTCTGTTGGATCATATCTAACAATTATTTTATCACCTTGATTAAATTGTAAAGCCCACGAATTATCTCGATTTATAATGGAATCATAATTATACATAATACCATTTATTGAAATTCCTTGATTCTGATTATATTTTCTTATTTTCGTTCGTAATGTATTATAAGCAAGATGGATTATTTCTTTTTTTGTCTGAAAAGGAGTTAAGTTATCCCCACGGTTTACTGCACGATTCCAAGCCTCCATTGGCGGTATACCTAATGCTTGATGAACTTTAACGTGATATCTGAGAATGGCAAGTAAAAAGAAAGTTTCCATCTGTTCAAATGTCAATATTGCTTTTTTTTCACTTTTATAATCCCCTCGTTCTTCAATTGTTCCCTTTGTTGTACCAGGAAGAGTATGGAATGCCTCTTTATTAAGAGTTTTTAATAATCTTTCAATATGACCTCCGTAATTAGCTCCTCCTACAGGTCGAATGTAAAATTTAACTTTAAATTTCTTCCCCCATTTAATTATTTCCTTACTTTGAAAATCACTTCCATTATCAGTATGTAAAATTCTAGGCATTACCTTTATTTCATCCCACCAATCCGCAACTAATCTTAATCCTGCACTGCCATCAATAGGATCGAATTCATTTTTTATTTGAGTATAAAGTTCAACCGGTAGTAATTGTGTTTGGACCATTCCTCCTAATGTATTAAGGATTTTTTCAGCAGAAGACATTTTACTTTTTTCTTCTTCGGTTGCTAAAGGATTAATTTTCCCAAGAATGGTTCTTCGCAATGCTAAAAAAGTTGATTCTATACTTGGTTTTCGATATCTTAAACCGTAACCAAGGATTGTTCGAGTGTGAAGATCCATTACAGTAGTAATTACCGCTCTATTCATGTATTGCCTTTTAATTCTTGATCCTGATTTCTTTTGTTCAATGTCATAAAAAATTGATAAGGGTACGATACCAATTACATCAGAAGGAGTGTGATCAATTTCACAGATTTGACCAATGTAATTTGTATAAGGGGTTGTACCAGTAATATTCCGGAATAATTTTGTAGCTTTTTTAAATCCTTCCCTTTTAACAGTTGCTCTCCTTTTAAAATTCTCAATGTATCGATTTAATTCTCTCATAAAAAAGTTTTTTTCTGGTAAATTATTTATAATTTTTCGTATCTCTTGTTGGGATTTACGGTAAGAATCAATTAATCCTTCATTATAAGCAATAACTCGTTTTAGATGTAAAAAATGGTTCCAACATTCTTCTTTATTAGGTTTTTCAGGTTTTTCATAATATTCAATTGTTTTTTTAAATTGTTCATCTAAATAAGTAATTTTTTGGTCCCCATCAATAATAAATAAAGATTTATTAGGGCGCCCTGATCCTTTTCTGCGTATTAATCTATTAAAATTTGTACCAAACTCTGATTTTTTCCATAAATTATAAATTGTTTGCTTTGAAACACCATATTTTAGCATTATTTGGCTTGGGCTCTCTCCATTTTTATATGATAATACAATTTCCTTTGCCTCATTAAATCGTTTGAACTGCTCTTTTGAAAGATAATTTTCATCTATTAATGTAAAATTTTCTTGAGCTTGCTCATTTTCCCAGTCAAATTTTAACAACCATTTATCTAAAGGTAAAGAGAGAGATTTATCATTAAAAATGGGGGTTAATATGTTCACAATTTTGTCTAAATCAACAAATAATTTATTGTTATATATTAAATAAAATACACTTGCTAAAATTTCACCTCTTGAAAATTTATAAGATTTTAAAGTATTTTGTATTTCTTCGATTGTCCAATATTTTCTGAAATTTTTATTATATTCCTTTGTATTAAATAGTTTCATTACCATTTCTTGACATTCTTTTGTAGCAAATACTAATTGGCTTTCTAAATCAATAATATTTTCTACACGAAAACTTTTTGACTTATACATATCTGTAAAAACATAAAAATCCCAGTTATTCTTTTTTGCTATTTCTTCCGCTTGTTTCCACTTGTTAAATAATTTTTTTCGCTCTTTATTAATTACTGCTAATGGTTTAACTTCGATAATCATAGGTTTACGGTGTTTCCAAATCACTGAAAAATCAGGTATCCAATCCTCGCGAATTCCATCATAACGAATATATGATAGTGGTTTAAACTCTCCATCGATATTGCGAGGAACTGCTTGATTTAGGTATTCAATTACGTTTATTTCGTGTTCTAGTAGAACAATTAGGTTATCTTCCAGCAAGGATTCCCCAATAATTTGTGAATGATTTAAATAATCTTCTGAAAAATCGTGAATTAGCTTTTCGTCAGGATTATTCAGCTTCTTTGAATGATAGATAGTACGAAATGAAATTTTATTTGGTTGGGGTTTTCTTAATTGTTTTAATTTTGTCTTTTCGCTGGTTTTTATTTGTTCTCGCATAAATTCAGTTTGAATTGAGCATTTTAAAGCATAAGAGTCCTAAAAAGAAAACATAGAAGTAATAAAATCCAAAATTATAGCTAATTTAAAAATTTCACATATCTCCAGATTTATCAAAATTCAAAGTTATCTAATTAAATTTAATTAAAATATACTTCATATTAAATTATTTGAGGCAATAAATAGAGAAAAAAGTCAAATATTTTTTTCTTTTCTTGTATAGAATTCATTGTCCTTTCTTTAAATAGAGTCAAATTTTTTTCCCATCTAAAAGTCAATTTTTTTTCTCTTTCATTTAAATATTCAAAGAAAAAAGAGTATAATTTTTTTTACTTATCTACAATTATTGTAGAAACGGAAAAAAAAATTTCCTTTTTTTCTTTATATTCTTTTTTTTTTTTTTTTTTTGATTGATTATTAAATATTTTTTAGTATGAATCCATAATTTCGAGTGATTCTAGTTAATGAACTTCTATATATGTTATATTTTTTAGCGAATTGAACTTGTGTAAGATTTGAATTTTCCTTTTTCATTACCCAATAAAGAATCCCATAAAATTTTGTTCTTGGTCTTTCATTTTTCCATTCATTCGCCATATTTATGATTACTTCTTCAATTTTTTCACGTAAATGAAGAAATTCAGGGTAATTTTCAAAAAATTGATTTTCAATATCAACAGTTTTATGTTCTATATCAGGAATGTTATTTAAATTGAACATGCATTTAAACCTCATTTATAAAAATTTCTTATTTTTATATTTGATTATAACCAATCTTTCCTAAAAATAATTATAAACAAATATATCACGCAATGCGCAAATAATATATTTTTCTTATTGTTCATCTGACGCAATATCTAAGTTTTACTCAGTTTTATCCATCAGTTCTGTAAATTATATATTAGGTGAAAACCTATGAACGATAATAACACCTTATTGAATGCATTTTCACTTGAAAGAGGCGGTAATTATGAAAATGAAATTAAAACCTATAACTATATTAATAGAGATAATCCCAACTTTATCATTGCAAAGCTAGGCTCAGGCAGAAGTAATTTTCGTTTGGAATGGTTTCCAACATCTTTAAAGGATTTTTCAACTGTTCTTTCGCAAGTAGAAAATAAAGAGGCATTTTATTATAAAGCAAAGATACATAAAATTTCAGTAGAATTCATTGTGCAAATGATTATTTTCATAAACCCATTAACTTGGATGAAAGAATTAGAGAACAAATGAAGATGGATCAAGTAAATTTAAGACAAGCAAACTTATATGCCCAGCTATTTGAATCATATCTCTATGATTCAGCTTTCATTTTGGAATCTTTAAAAAGCAATCTATTGTGGTTTAACTCAAAGATGTACTATTGCTATCATTGTGGTATGGATCTTGGGGAGGATAGAACAAAATCATATTGTCCAAAGTGTAAATCATCCTTGGATTTATCTGATTTTCTCTTACCAACTCATTTAAATCCACTATTTTAATTGTTTTTATTTTAACAGATTATGTGTTAATTTCTTAAATATGACGAAATTTTAAATATTTTTTAATTCATATTTTTTTAATGAAATATTTTAGAGGTTTTTATATGAAATCTAACATAAAAGATGTGCGTTTACAACATTTTGATCGTATTCGGGGATATTTAGAGAAGCTAAAAATAGAAGAAATCATTGAAGATCAAGAAAAATATGTTATTGATATTCCTTTTCCATTTGAATTTATATCAGGAGAAAAAATTGCATTATTAATTAGATTTTTTATTATGGAAAAATGGATTCTAACCAAATGTCTAATTTTATTAGCAAAACAAATACCTAAAAACCTCCAAAATTCAATAATGAAATCATTATTACAATCAAATTTTCAATATCCAGAAGTTACTTTTTCAATGGATTTAGAAAGTAACATTTATTTAGAGATAGATATGATTCCTTCCATTAATTTTAAAACCTTCGAATCTGAATTTAAATCAATACATTTTGGAATCAAGCACTTTTATAATGTTATTATCTCAAATATCGATAAGAAAATGAGCAAACAAAATACTTTCAAAGAGTTTAAAATGTTGTATAGTTAAAAATTAAGTTGAATTTATTTTTTTGAAATCTTATTTCCTTTGTTCTATCAATTAAAAATAAAAATTATCTGAATTTTTTTTAAAAACTTTTTTAAACTGCTCAACGTCTTTAATAATTGTTCCAACATCTTTAATGCTAGATTTTACATTTAATTTTTTAAGCTTATCTGAATAATTCTTCCAGATTATTACCGCAATGCAATAAGCATAGTATCTAGTGTTGTCATTTCTACCAATATATAAAATATCATTCTCAAGTCTATTAAAAATTCCTTCCACGTCTTTATGCAAGCTTTTTCCCCTTAATCTATCAGTTACGGTAAATTTTGTTGGTAAACAATCCTCAATGAGGTGAATCTTATCATATTGGAACCCATTTGAAAAAATTTTTCGAAAATTTTCTTCAATGATTTCATGTATGATTAAAATAACAGAATTTTCAGGATAGTTATAATCTTGAATTTTCGATTGAAAATTAGTTCCATATCTAATTTTGATTGGTTTACGTAATTCTTTATTTATAACTATTTTCTTATTTTTATATAAGCTTGTATAGATGATTCCTTCTTTCTTACTTTCTTTTGGAGGCAAAATCTTATGTTCTTTCATATATTTTGTTGAATAATAATTTCCTGTATCAAAAACTACTAAATCTTCATTCAATAAATTGCATTTATTTGCGTCTTCTATTAAGATTTGGTAATATGGGCCTGTATCTTCAATCTGAATCATATCAATATCTAATAAATACCATTTTTGAAGCCTTTTTATTGCAATGCAAGCCATATTAAATTTTAATGATTCTTTAAACTTTCTACATCTCTCAAAAGATTTCTTATCAATCTTTAATTTTTTAGTCATTGCTTGCCAATCATAATTTTTTACTTCAACACAGGCAATTTTCTCTTTAAGTTTTATAATAAAATCCGGAGCAATTAATTGTTCATTAATGCTAGTTTGTTTCCATAATATAGGCAATGCTGCAAGGCGATAAACTGGAATCTCATCAAATGCCATTCTTCTAATGAATTCGTTTTCTCCGAGGGATCCCTTTGTTAATCTATAAAAATAATTTTCTAATTCTAAAGAAGATACTTGTTTATTGGATTCTATATCTCCTTTTACTTGTTTTACTAGAGAGAGAATGAGGTTAAAGACCTCTTCATATTCAAAAGGTGAATTAAATCGCTTCATCATCAATATTTTCAAAGAATTTTATTTAAACTCCTAATTGAGATGATTTAAAATAAAAACCAAAACCTATTTTAAAATAGATGATCTATTACAGATAATAGTAAGATTAAATTGATCTTATTAGAAGAGGAAATTCTAAATGGCATATATTAAAGACGTTCTTCAAATATGTCCATATTTTGAACGAACAGAACCAATTATAGAGGGATTAAATAAATTTTCAATTGATAAACTAATTATCATTTACGATCCAGACCTTGAAAGAAAAACTGGAGAGAATATCGAGATATTACGCAAGGAAGCTAGAAATAGAAAATTAAAACTTGAAGATTATTCAGTGAATGCATATAATATGATTGAAATTTGTCAATTGACAAAAAATATCATCGATTCACACCCAAATTATGAAATATTTATAAATTTAACTTCAGGGCGAAAAACTCAAGTGTTTGGAGTATGGTTTGGAGCAATTCAAAGAAGAAAAAGAATTGTAAAAATTATATATCAGATACAAGAAAGTAGAAAATTTATTGAGATACCCATCATAAAATGGGATATTGGAGAGAAAAAAGAAAAAATATTAAGGTTCTTCAATGAGAATGAGCAAATAAATTATCAAAAATTGAAAGAACAATTAAAAATAGATAAAGGACAAATTAACAAATATGTTCGGAGCTTAATTGATGAAAATTTCCTTAAAAAAGGAGATTCTAAAGGAAAATATATTTTACTTAAAAAAAGTAATTTGCTGATTAACAATAATATAAACAAATTCGAAGATGTTGAATTTCCAAGTCTGTCATTAAATGCAATTGAAATTTTTAATGATTTACAAATAGAACTTCAGAAAAATCTAAAAAAAATTAAATTAGGATCAAATGAAAAAGCAATTTTTCAAGAGATCAAGAACTTTAAAAGGAAATTCAAAGAGAAATTAAAGACAGATCATTTTTAATTAATTTTTAATAAAGGGATATTTTTTACTAAATTTAACATTAATTTTAAAATTCAAAAAAAAAGGAGAAAAAAAATTATTTTTTTAATAACTTTTCTATAGAATTAAGGGGATTCTTTAAATTTACACATATTTTTTCATAAAAATATATTAGATATTCAATTCCTATAGAGAAAATTTTTTTATAATCATTGTCAATTTTATTAAATCCATTTAATATTTCTTTATTTATTGATGATAATTCTAAATTTTTACTTTTTTTATAGAAATTCTTTAAAAACTTACGGAATTTCTCATAGGCGCTAAATAAATTCTTAAAATTCTTTTTAGAATTTTTAATGTTGAATTCCATTTAAATGTAAATTAAATTTTTAACATGTTTTATCATATTTCTAATCAAATGAGAGGATTTTTCAAGAAATGGTCTCAATCGATCTATCTTTTTCTCATTTTTTCTTCAAACTTACATAAATTGTTCAAATATCAATAATAAAATTCCATTATTTTTCTGTTATTTTATTTTTCCAAGCATTAAAAAAAGCTTGTAACCCATTATGAAGAAATTTTTCTTCTTTTGAAAATCTATCTTCTACATTTTTTAAATTATTTTTATTTATCGTTATGATTTTTAATATTTTATATAATCTCCTATCGATAATTTCATTAAAATTATCATAGAGTTTATTCTTTAACTCTTTATCTTTAGATTTTTTTGACAAGGTTAAAAAATCAATAAAAAAATTTCTTGGTAATTCCTGTAATTCGCTATTCGCATATTCCTTATAAGTTAGCTTATCAATTTCAACTATATTTAATTTAGAACTACTAAGGATTTTTACGAAACCATGATCTTCCAACCATTTTGCTTTCCAAAAAGGCAAATTAAACTCAATTTCCGAATTAAAATACTCGATTTTTCCCTTTTTTTCATTGTAAAGTGGACATGTTTTAAGAACTTTTACTTTTACATCATTGTTTATCCAATTAAATCTAAAATTTTTCATAGAAAACATTCCAAATAAATGAAAAAAAAATTAGTTATTTGATAATTTTATAGTAAACCTTTGGTCTGCCCCGCTTTTTATTTGAAACCGTGAATTTTTTTATCTTTTTCATTAATATAAGCTTTACAATGGTATCGTAAATAGTAGTTCTTGGAATATTAGTTAATTCTTTAATTTCTCCTCTAGTTATTGGACCAGATTTTTCTATTATTTGAAACAAAAATTCTTTAATATCAACATTTGGCTCAAATGAACCTCTTCCCTTATAAGAGAATGACCTCAAATCTTGTTGCATTTAATTCACCTATAAATTTTTTTAGATAATATTATCTAAATTTTTCTATAATGTTATATATAAATTTTTCTATTTTTTGGTTAATTTTATGCATCTTTCAGACTTTTAATATGCGACTAAATAAAAATATATGAATAATAAAAACATAAATGATATATTTTACAAAAAAAATAGAAAATAGAATAAAACTTTTTAATATCAAAACAAATTTCGTTATAATATATTTTGAGCGCGTTTATTTTTATAGATATTTCTCTATAGAAAATTTTGGAAATTTCGATTATTAAATTAAATATAAGGTAAAAACACATTAAAAATCCAAGTGAGGAAAAGGCTTAAGAAAATGGAAGTTCCAAGTAAATTTCTGCATTTTTTAAATAACCAAGATTGAATTAAGTTAATTAAATAAGAAAAAATTAAAAAAGTAAGTATATTTATAATGATTATTTTGATATCCATGATAATATATAATAAATAAGATGAAAAAATTATGCTAAATGTTATTCCTTGAATTGTTCCTGAAAAAAAAATTGAATAAATTAATTCTTTATCAAAAAATTTCCAAAATTTCTCTCCTTTATACTTCATAAAATTTGTTTGAATTATTCCTCTAAACAGAATATCATTAGTTAAAATAAATATGAATAAATAGAACCAACTTATTATGAAGTTTGACAGCCTCCAAGGAAAAAAATTAAAATAATTATTTGAAATAATTAAATTAATAGGAACAAAAAGCGTCATAAATAATATTAAACCAAATAAAATGCTTTTTAAATTAGTTTTTTTAGAAAAATTATATTTTAAAATATCAAATTTATGAAATTTATTTTCTAGAATTATCCCTAAAAATAAAAAAGGTAAAAAAATTAAAGTATGAATGAAGGAAAATAGTATAATTAAGTTAAAAAATTGATTTTCTGTAAAAAAGATATTTTGAAGACCAAAAATATTTATTAAAGGAAAAATTGTGAATCCAATAATCATAAAGGGCATTGAATAAGAAAACCAATTTTTAATTTCACATTTTTTATTGATATCTTTTGCATAATTTGGCAAATTTTCTTGAAATTTTAAATAACCAATTATATAAATGGTTAATGGAATAAATAAAATAAATAATCCCACAATTGTTAAAGGAACGAATAGAATTCTAATAGGTTCTGTTATTTTTAATACCGTGGAATTTTCCAATTTCATTGAATTTTCAAACCATAATATCATTTCGATTAAAACTTGAGTATTATGGATTTCTCCAAAATGATCCACATTCGGAATAACGCTTAATTTCCTAGCGGTTCCATTAAAATCTCCAAATAATTTATTTAACTCTAATTGAGAAAAATGTGATACATTAAATAGTTCTTGATATCCCATATTCCATACAACTTCTTGGGATGATTCGATACTAAAAGAAGTATCTTCTGTTCCAATTACATTAAGATAATTATAGGGAGTAATATTACTTGTCCTACCTTCTATAATGCTTTCTTTCATTGCCTGTTCAATGTTATATTGATTATGAGGATAAAAAAAGCGAAAAGCAATATTTGAGTATGGATATAAAATTTTGAATAGTCCCAAATTTTCTTGTAATTTCATTCCAATTTCGTTAGAGTAGTTTAAAACTGGACCCCCAATTGATACTGTGGAATTGATCCAGAAATTTGATAGTTCATGATCCAAAATAGCTGCATTGGTCACTGAAACGGCACCCATAGAATGTCCAGCTAAACCTATTCGATTAATATCTATTTGAAAACTTTCTTTATTATTTCTCAACCATTCAACAGTAGCGAGCGTTTCATTATGAAAATGAACATCTGAAACAAATTTTCCCATTGAAGCACCTGAACCACGAGCTGATATACATACTACAACAAAACCTCTCTTATTTAATTCAAAGGCAACACCTTTCATATATGATTTATCGAATGGATGTCCGTGAACTAAAATTATTGCAGGTCTTTTCGGATATATGTTATAATGTGATTTCGGCATATATAACGTTGCATCTATTAAAGAATCGTTTTGTCCCCAAATTCCGAATGGTTGATTGACAGGAATCCTATACGTCCTTTCAATTGAAGGGGAAAGAAAAACGTTAAATATCATTGAAATAACAAAACCAGTAAAAAATAAGGAGCATCCAACAATTAATAGAATTTTCTTAATACAAAGAGCCATAATTTCATCTCTATATAAGTTATAGTTGAAGATCAATATGGAGCTTTATGAGTAAAACCATAAATCGCAATTGAATATGCTAAGATATCTAAAAAATATCCAATAAAAATCCAAGCAGGAAAAACATAAGAAATTGGATCAAGCGTAGCAAACATAATAGTTTTTATAATCCATGATATACTATATAAGGAAAAACCAATCCCAATATAAAGTGGATTGATATTTGGAAGTCTCTCTTGTCTGTAACATTGAATAAAAGTAAAAGCAAAAACTATCGTAGTTGGTAATGCTAAACAAACGTTTATAAACATAACAAATATCACGTGTAAATCAAAAAGAATTAGAATAATTGCTAATAACTCTAATAGAATTGCAGATAAAAATAATATTATATATCTTGATTTTTTCGATTTTTCATTGAAGATCAAATCAGTAATAATAATCAACATAAAAGTTAAGATTATAATCATAATACTGGCAGATAAAATCCCAGAATATACATTTTGTTTAAAATTTAATATAAATCCAATAGTAGAATCAATATTATCAATAAAAGCGGAAATGAAAGATAAGCCTAAAAGAAATGGTAAATCTGTTAGAAATCTTCGATCGCTAAAATACCATTGTTTTAAAAGAATAATTGCTGCAATAGGGCAAATGATTAAATTTCCAAAAAATGCTAAAATATTTAATGTTAAAAACAACAAATCACCTTTTTTTTTAAAAAAAAATAGCTTTTAAACTCCCCTTATTATTTAATTATTCGAATATTGAATTTTTTAATAAAAGAAATGAATTTTTTAAATTCTTTTTGCAATAAAAAAGTTTTTAGATAAACGAAAAAACATTAAATTAAATAAAACAGAACGGTGAGCTTTAATTGAAAAAAATAGCTGAAACCCGATATAAAAATTTAGTCATACAAGTATTTCATGGAAATATTACGGATTTAACAGTTGATGCCATTGTAAATCCTTCAAATAAATATTTAAAAATGGATTCTGGGATTGCTTTGGCAATTAAAAAAGCCGCAGGTAAAGTTGTTGAAGATGAAGCATTTAATATTTTAAAAAATTATAAGAATCAATCTCACTTAAAAGATTACGGGGGTTTCTGTCCAATAGGTGAAGCAGTTATTACAACTGCAGGAAATTTAAAACCTAATATAAAATTTATTATACATACACCGATAATGAATGATCTTATTGAAGAATCAAATAGAAATAGGTTGTTAAGTGCAATAAGGGCAACAATGCAAAGAGCGTATGAGTTATGGTGGAATCTTGGATTGGATAAAGATTCAGTCGAAGTAAAAAGTATTGCATTTCCAGCGATGGGCATAGAATCGGGAGGAATAACAAAAAAGAAATCAGCAAAAGCTATAATTGATGGAATTATTAATCAAAGTAATACATATTTTGTTAATGCCCCCTTAAATAATATAATTTTATGTGATATTGATTTAGAAATGGTTGAAGAATTCAAAAATGGATTAAAATACTTTGAAGAAGATTAGGGTTTTTAATTTTTAATAAAATTAAAGTAAAGTAAAAAAATGATTTTTAATGAATGATTTAAAAGAAGAAAATAATAATATGATGGAAAATTCTGCTAAAAATTTGAAAAATAAAAATTTTTTTCTGATTTCATTCGTTTTTTTTATTTTATTAATAATTAATTTTTGGAATGAAACATTCGTTGTATCATTTATAATGCAATATAAAAATTATCAAGGTATCGGAATATTAGGATTAAATTTTACATTAGAAGGGGGAGATTTATTCTTTTTTTTCTATAATTTGCTAATTATTACCACTATTATTGCGTTTTATTGTCTATATAAAGTTTTTAAAAAATATGATCTAACAAATAGAGAAATAATTAATTTAAAAAACGAAAAATTAATTTTATATTCGAAGATTTCCTCAATTTTAATAATATCTTTAGCAATTATTGAAATAATTAATATAATTTTTAGAATTTCTTCTTTATTTTCCTATATAGATGCGGGTTTGCTAATTCTACACTTAATTTTAGACTTAGTGTTTAATATTTCAATTATTATTTCATTTGCATCATTTATTCTCATAAAAATAAAATTAGAACTAATTAGAGATTGATAAAAAATTAAGAATTAAAAAATAACTGAATATTCATTTAAGGTTTTTTTATCAATATTAGGTATCTTTCCGGTAACATTTTTTAGAATTTTCAAAAATCCGGTAGCAGGGACGCCTGAATAAGATTTAAGAAGTTCCTTTCTTATTTTATTCATTGTTTCAACTGCTTCTTTTTCTTTAATATATCTTGGTTTTTTTATTTCTATTAAAATCTTTTCAATTTCTTCTTTAGTTAATTCTACATTTAATAATTTTAAGACATGTTCAATACTTGATCTCCCACTATATTTACCAACAAAATATCGCCTTCTTCGACCAATTAACCTAGGAGAATATGGTTCAATTGTTTCACCCCCCCCCGTTAAGATGGCATTTACATGTAATCCGCTCTCATGAGAAAAACTGTTCATTCCAACTATAGGTTTATGAATTGATAGTGGCAGCCCAAAGAGGTTTTCTGTCAATTGTGATAACTCATATAACTTTTCCATTTTTATTCCAGTCTTTATACCATATTGAATTTCCAAGGAAAGCACTAATTCCTCTAAAGCACAATTTCCACTTCTTTCTCCATAGCCATTGACACAAACATGAGGATAATTTGCACCCATTTCTATCGCTGCTAAAGTATTAGCATTTGCTAATCCCAAGTCATTATGACAATGTATAGAAATGCATTTTTTTTCGTAAAAAGCTTGTTTTTTTATTTCATTTACTAAATAAGACATTGATACCGGTCTTAAAAATCCTGTTGTATCTGCGATTACTACTTTATTAGCTCCAACTTCAAATGCAGCTCTAAATAATTTGTCTAATTTTTCAATTTTTGTTCTAGATGCATCCATTGCTATGAAATCAGTAATTACTCCATGATCCACAGAATATTGAATTGCGGTACAAATTCTGTCTAAGGCATCTTCAAATGATATTTTTATTACCTTTTTTAATGCCAAGTCACTAATCGGAAAAAAAATGGGAATTTCATCTACATTACAATCTAATGAATGATTAATATCACTTTTAACAGCTCTAGCTGGAGCTGCAATTTTAGCTTTAAATCCATCGGAAGCAATTTTTTTTACAGTTTCTTTTTCCTCCTTAGAAACGGCAGGATATCCGACAGCAATAACTGAGACGCCAATTTCATCCAATAATCTAGCAATTTCAATCGTTTGGTCAAAATCTAAATTCACACCAGGAGTTTGTTGCCCGTCCCGAAGAGTTTCATCCCAAATTTGAATCTTTTTTGGTATTTTAGATGGTATGTTATCCTTATATAAATTAAAGTTCTCTAGATACTCATTATCGTAAATGAAATCTGAATTTTTGTTCATTTTTTTTCCTCATAGTAATCGTTATATTTAATTGTAAATGAAGAAATCAAGTATTTTCCTTTAAACATTTAGAATAATATTAATAAAAAATTTAATATTATTATTAGAAATCAAACAGAATAAATTAAGATCTTGTTAAAAAAAATGATAAAGATTAAAAAATATGTTTTTACCTATCAATATAATCTATTTGCAAAAATAAAATGGATAAAAAGGCTAATTTTTATGGATTAATAAAAAACTCGCCAGAATTAAGAATTTTTTAATGATTTCTATAATTAAATTTGTATTAGGTGCGATGTACTTAATTCTTTTTAATTTATTCAAATATATTTAAATAATATTTAATACTTAATCAAGAAATAATAATCGTTAATTTGGAGAAAAAGAAATGATAAATCACGTTTACGTCATAAAGAGCGATGGAAAGATTATCTTTCACAAGACTTATGGTTCTGTAAAAGTAGATGACAGCTTAGTTTCAGTATTTTTAAGTGCAGTTAGTTCTTTTGCAGGGAGTTTAGCAGAAGGAGAAGTGAAATCAGTAATCACTGGAAGATTAAAATTTGTTTATACGGGTGGCCCTGGGCGGTATAAAGATTACCTATTTGTATTTTGCGCAGATCAGGGAGATGATGAATTAGGCTTAAGAGAACGTTTGAAAAGAGCTCGAGACTCCTTTGTCGAAGATTATGGTATTCAAGCACTCAGTTGGGATGGTAAAGATACGAGTGTTTTTGATGGTTTTGTATCATCCTTGGAGAAAATCTTGATGGGAGTTATTAAAATTGCTCTTGTTGGTTTTGGTGGTGTTGGAAAGACAACCTTATTAAATCTAATGAGAGGAACAGATATACCTTTAGATTATAATCCAACGATAGCTGTAGATGTAAAAAGGCTCTCTGGGTTATCAGATAGGTATGAAATTATAATTTGGGATTTTGCGGGACAAGAAAGATACACGCCATTATGGACTTTTTTATTGAGAGGTACTAATATCGTACTTTTAGTAACTGATTCGACCGTTGAAAACGTGGTTGAAACAAAAAAGGTGTATTTGGATATCATAAAAGAAAAACAAGAAGAAAGAGTTTTAATCACTTACTGCTTGGCAAATAAGCAAGATATGCCTAGGGCGATGAAGCCTAAACTAGTTGAACGATTATTAGGGGTTCCAACTTTTCCTATGGTTGCAATTAATCCTACATTTAGGGATAATTTAATGGATCTTATTGGACAAGCTATAGAAGAATGGTCAAAAACAGCACAAACGGAAGAGGACTAGTTTATATTTAATTAAGTTAATATAAGTTTTTAATTTTGAATATTAATTTACATAAATAACCATTTTTATAAATCACTATTTCACATATTTTCTTAATTATGTGCGAATGACCGATTTTTACATCATAATTAAAATAAAAATTTTCCAGTGGAAATAATGGGGTCATAATTCAATTCTTTGTGAAACAGCAAAAAAATTTCCAATGGAAATGAAGGGGTTAAAATTAGAGAAGATCCAAACATCATATGTTGATTTAAGATATATCACGATATTATCCCGACAATATTTCTATTCTCAAGAATTTCTTGTGAAAATGTGAATAAGTAAAGTATGAAATTTTATACTAAAATTTTGAAGATGAAAATCATAATAAAAATTAGAATAAAAATTAGAGAGAGATCTATAAGAAATTTAAAAAAATATTATGTAAAAAATGATTTATCGAAATATTTCAATATCTTGTTAAAAAATCTTATAATAAGAATTAAATTTTATTAATAAAATTATTTAAAGTCTCAAAAAATATTTCTTTTTTCATTTTTTGTGTTTCTTCTCTTATAGGCGTGTTATAAATAATTTCTTTTATTGTTTCAATGCTTGATTCTTGGGAAAGCTTTTTAAAAAAAAAATTTTTGCATTTTATATGAGAAAAGAAAATATATATACTAGCAGGAGAATTTATGAATCTTAACCTACGACTCAAATTCTGAATTTTTTTTCCACAAATTGGACATAAAATTCTTCCATTTTTAATTAAATTTTTAATTGAACTACTCATAAAGGATTCTAAAATATTTTGTTGGAAATTTTTAATATTCTGCTTTGAATTTTTCATTAATACTTCTTCAAAATCTTAATATTTAAACTTATATTAAATATATTCAATCTAATTAAAGATTTAGATTCTTAAAAGCTTGTTTAATATTTGTGTATTATGATTCTTTGATTTTCAAAAACTTTTTAAAATTATAATTAACTAATTTTATAATTTCAAAATTAAGTGATTTTAATGAAGACTCCTTATAATATTATCATACAACCCATTATGACAGAAGCGGCATTTGAACAAATTGAAAGAGAAAATAAATTAACGTTTATAGTAAATAAAAGTGCAAATAAGCACCAAATAAAATGGGCAATAAATAAATTATTCAGTGTCGATAAAAAAGGTATAATTAAAATCAACACTTTAATTAATAATAAAGGAAAAAAGAAAGCAATTATTAAATTTGATTTTAACATCGTTAATGCAGCAGATATTGCTACAAAATTAGGGATCTTCTAATTCTGGTGATTTTAATGGGAAAGAGATTAAGAGTTCAAAGGAAATCTAGTAAAGTATTTAGGGCACCAACGCATAGAAGAATTAAACCAATAAAATACATTTTACAAGAAGAAAAAAAGAGAGATGCGGAACTTTTAGAGTTTCATCATGAAATTGGAAGAGGAGCACCTTTAGGAAAATATATTTTAGATAATAAGGAACTCACTTTCTTTTTAGTTCCAGAAGGAGTCCAAATTGGTCATAAAATAGAAATTGGACATGATGCTTCTGTAAATATCGGCAATGTTTTACCTCTTTATAAAATTCCTGAAGGAATACCAATATTCAATATAGAAGCAAATCCAGGAGATGGAGGAAAATTTATTCGATCTTCGGGATCATATGCTACTATTCAAACGCGCTCAAAGGAAAAAATTGTTGTTAAATTGAAGTCAGGGAAGTTTAAGAATTTCCATCCTTTATGCCGTGCTACAATTGGTATTGTTGCAGGAGGAGGAAGGACAGAAAAACCTATTGTGAAAGCTGGAAATAAATTTTACCAAACTAGAGCAAAAGGAATTTATTGGCCAGTGGTAAGAGGGGTTGCAATGAATGCTTGTAACCATCCTCACGGTGGAGGGAATCACCAGCATATTGGAAAAAAAGGTTCTTGCGTTTCAAGAAATGCTCCTCCAGGAAGAAAAGTAGGATTGATTGCAGCGAGAAGAAGTGGAAGAAAAAAGCGATAATTTTTTTATTAATAGCTATTTAATATTTTTTAATTCTTAGATATATTCATTATTAGTTTATTCAACAAATTCCATTGCTTATAATTGAAATAAAATGCAAAAATTTCAATTTCTTGGAGATTTGTAATTTGGTCATTAAAATTGATTAAATCTTCATATAATGGAAGAATTACTATTATTTTTTCATATTTATATTTTTGAGTTAATTCGATAAATTCTTTAGCTTTCTCTAATATTTCTAAATCTCTATTTTTTACGTTAAACATTTCAAATATTTTTATTGCAACTAAATTTTCATATATATAATTAAAATCTTCTCCGTCATCCAGTTTTATATACTTTTTTTGAATAATATTATTTTTATTTAATTTTTTAATAATTATATTTTTTAAAGAGTATTCTTCAATTATAAAAAATTTAATAGAACTTCTTGCCATGTTAGATTCAAAAATTGGAAAAATTTCTCTTTTTATTATATTTTTTCTAAATAATTTTTCAAGATTTTCTTCAATATTATTATTTTTAAATTTATTTTTTATTTCAACTAATGTTTTTGCTTCGTATTTAATATATTCAATTAGAGCCTCCAAATCATCCTTTTTTTTAATTGAATTTGAAATTCTTTCTTTATAAGTAACATCATTATTCTCGTCATTTTCATTTATATTAAAAAAATTAAAATTAAGGAAATTTTCGTAATTATAGCTGAATATCTCTTTAATAGATGCTTTTTTTTGTGAAATATTTAAAGTTTTAATGCGAAAAGGGAAAGGAAAGTTTAAAGTTGTCACAATACATTCTCTTTTAGGTAAAATTTTTAAATATTTTTCGTGTAACTCGTTAAGATTTTGATAACCACTCACTTTTGATGTATCTTGACCAGTTGTTAATCGGAAACTAATTTTTAATGCAGAATTTGCTATAATATCTTGAGAGATTTCAGGACGAGTTGCAATCGAAATCATAGATTCTCCTACTCCTCTTAATAATAATGGAATATCTTCACCAAGAGTTGTTTCTGGAAGTTCTCGAAGGATAGATGGGACTAAATATTGTGCATCTTCAATTACAACAATATGTTTTAATTCATTAATAGGGCCTCGATTTAACGCTTCATCCATTACATATTTTAAAATGATATTCATTAATAGAATCGCTTCTTCCTTAGAACCCTCCTTTAGAATTACATGAGAAAAATCGAAAACTACCTTATAATTCATTAAATCGTGGAAATTAACGTTTGATTTTTGTACATTTAAAATATTTCGGAGAGAACCGTTCACAAATTTATTGAATCTGTTTTCAATTGCAGCAATTGTCATACTTATAGATTTATTATTACTTGAAAATGCTTTTTCATAATTTTTTAATTCTTGAAAAAAACAAGTGAAGCTTCTTTTTTGCTTATTTTTAATACATTCTATTAATACTTCTTTAGTAATTTTTTCCATTTGAGGACTTAATTCATATGAACTCATTTCACTTTTCATACTACTTTTCAATGATTCTTTAAAAATAGAAAATATTTTATTAGCGTGATTCTCAGGATTTGATTTTTTTGGTTCGAATAAGTTAATTTTAAAATTCAAATGATCATTTCCAATTGGTAAAACTAAAATTGGTTCATCTATTTGGTAAATTAAATTAGAATAATCACCCTTCCATTCAAGAACCATCCAGTTTATTTTAGGAAAATTTTTAGATAAATTAATTAAAATATTTTTAGAAAATTCAGTTTTTCCCATCCCAATTAAACCAGTTATAAAAGTATTAAGCCTCAATTCTTCAATATCAATGAACGCAGGAAATAATGGCAAATCTTGATATAAAACCTCACCTATAGGGATTTGATTTTGTTTTTGGTCAGTTTTTGGAGGAAGATCAAAATTTGGAATTTTAAAATTTGTGATTATTGAAGGCGTTATTTTTTCTGGTAAATGAAAAACTCCAATTGCCTGATCAGAGCTTAATATTAGCTCGTTAATAGGATCCCGCATTAAAACATTTACCAAAGTTGATTTTAAATTCCTTCTCTTTATGAAATCTATCTCTATTTTTTTAAATGAGTCTGAAAAAATGGATATTAAAAAAGCTTTTGCCTTTTTAATTTTTATCCTTAAATCATTAACATTTTTTGATTCGATTATTTGATATATAGAAGTGGTCCATAATTGTAATGATTCTTTATGACGTAAATATTGGGATAATTTTTTGACTTTCTCTTGTAATTCATTATCAAATAAAGCAGTTTTGTTTTGATCTTGAAGTATATAAGGGCCGAATTTATTAAAATTTTCATCAAAATCGTGTTTTATATATGGTTTTAAAACAGTTATTGTGCGAGATTTTATTTTATTGCTTAATAAATTGTTTATTAGCTGATCAATTTGTGTCAATGGATCTTCTGCTTTAAGACAAATGGAAGAAGAGATTTTTAAAATAGATAAATATTTTTTATATTCTTTTGATTCTTTTGAAATTTCAATAATATTTTTATCGACCCATTTCAAATTATTATTACTATTATAATAAATTACTTCTTTCCAAGCATCTTTTAATTCATTATTTCTCATAACTTTGAATTTAATACCTGGAAAACTTGAAATATAGACGGATTTAAAAAATTCTATTTTATCAATCATTTTTTCTTTTAAAATTTTTTCATTTTCCTTAGTAATTATTGATAAAACAAACCTTAACTTAATTGAATTATCAGTGATTAATATTTCAAAAGCTATTTGATCTAATTCTTCGGCTAAAGCTAGTAAATGATAAAAAGTATATTGTTTTATGCGCCGAATATTTAATTTATCAATTAATCTTGGAGTTTCTCTAATTTCTCTGACACTAAAATTCTTGGGAATTTCTTCAATTTCTAAAAAAGACATAATTCTTTTTTTATTATTTTCACCTTTGAGAATAATGTAAAAATCATCTACTCTAAATTCATTCACATTAAAGCTTTTCTTGGAATATTTGATATTGAAAATGAACAATATTAAATTTAATATTAATAAAAAATATGATATTAAGTATAAATGAAGTTCAAATATTTCAAAAATAGAAAAATTATTTAAAATTAAGTAAAATAACGTAAAATTGATTAATAATCCAAAAAATAAGCGAATTTTAATATTTTTTAAGAAAAAATATAGAAAAATAAAACTGCTTAAAAATAATATCAAATTATAATTAATTAAATATATCAAATAATGGATTTGATTAAGAAATAAAAACAAATTTGTTGAGATACTATTGAAAATTTTGGGGTTTATTACATAATTTGAAAAAATAAAAAAATCAATCAAGAAAAAGATTCCAATGAACAGAAGATTACCCATTATTGATATGCAAATTTTTTTTATTTTACTTATATTTTTTTTATATTTGAAATATCTTTGTAAAAAGTAATTTAAAAAACCTAAAAAAAAGATTTCAACAATAAAAATTAATTGATTAATTATATTGATAATTAAACTTACTAAAGAAGAATCAATAAAAGCATCAAGATTGTAATTCATTAATATGTATTTAGATATATATTTAATTAAGAATAGAATTATTAAAATCTTGATAAATAGTTTAAATTTTTCTTTATTACCTTCTATTAATTTATTTTGTTCGAATTGATCTTTGTTAAATTTTTCGTCATAGTTTGAAATAAATCCTTTTTGGTTACCCATAAATTATCATTTTTATTTTAATAAGAAATCTTATAAACTCCACAAAATATATGAAAATTAAAGGTTTTTTTCATTTTATGGGATGTGTTATAAATTGCGTTGGATTGAAAAAATAATTATAGAGGAAAAAAGTACAATTCGTATTTTTTATACAAATTTTATTAACGGGATTTTAATTTTTATTACTGATTCAGAAAATAAAATAGTCAATATTGGGATTGGGGTGCCACTTTCTCCTTTAATTTCGAAGACTGGTGGGGCGACAAATCCATTAGTATTCGGAATTAAAAATGAACTAATTACAAAGACTTTTGTGATGAAAATTGCTGAAATGACTAATAAAATTGTAATAGCAATAATAAATTTGTCTGAAGTTGGTATTAAAAAAATTTCCTCAATTATTAATGCTATTTCGGAGATATTAAAAGAAATTTAATGCTCATCTATTTAATTACAATATTTAATTCTTCAAAAAATTGGAGTTTAAATATATAATATCCAAAGAAAACTAGATGAAATTTAATTCAAATAATTTAATTTATCATTTTTCACCAATAACCGAGGAAGCATTACTAATTGGTCTAGCAATAGTGGCAGTTTTAATTGTTATAGGTCTGGTTTTTGGAATTTTTTCATGGATTGGAGAAAAATTTTCAGAGCTTTTTATATCTTTTGGTCCTTGAACCTAACCAAACTTCATATTCATCAAAATTTAAATGATCCCAATTTTTTAAATAAGTTCTATAGTCAGAAATTTTCCTTTTTTTTAATTTAAAATCAATTAATATATTAAAATTGAAATTAATCTTATAATATTTAATCTTTTTATCAATATTCTTCCAAATTTCATAATCTTTAAGATTTGCATCATATTCTGTGGGAAATAATTTTTCCAATTTCTGATTTTTCAAATTTTTTATAAAATTATTGGTTTTTTTTATAAATGAACATTCTTTATCTATATCAAAATATAATTTATTAAATCCCAAAAGAGATAAGAATCCTAAATCTATAAAAGTATTGATTGGATATTTTTGACAGCTTATGAATTTCTGAGATTGAATCATGCATGATGAATCAAAAAATGGACACGGTTTTGTATTTATCCTATAAATAATATCAATTATTTTTTTATTAGTTAAATCGAAATAAAATCTAAATGATTCTAATTCAAAATCTGAATCAATTTTTCCTTTATATTTATCAACTATTCCTTTTTCAAAAAAATAGAAACACAAATATCTATTTTTACAGCAATTACCACATTTTTTACAAGAAAATTTTAATTTATTCAATATTTTACACTCTTTTTAATTTAATTAATCCTTGAATTTTTTTTTAATTTCAATCTGTTTTTGTTAACTATAAATTAAACATTTTAAATTTTCATTTTTATTGTAGACCAGAATCATTTGGGTTTAAATATCATTTTTAAATACAAATTTTTACTTTATAAGAAAAAAAGGTACTTAAGATGACAAGAAATCAGATAGATGGTTTATTTTTTATTCCTCCAATAAAACCGATTCCAAGACCTTTAGATTTAACTTATTCATTTTTTGATAAAATCAAAATTTTGAACAATGAAAGTATGGTATATGTTCAATCAGGGCCATTATCTATTATAAACATTTTAGAAAGCCATGGATATTCAATAAAATTTTTTGATTTCAATCATTTTAAATCCAAAGCAACATTAGAAGAGACTATTGAGTTTTTGATAAAAGAATACAATCCAAAAACTGTTTTAGCTTACTCTTATACAGCTTCTATTCCTGGTTTAAAAAAATGCTTGAGACTTTTTAAAAGTAAAAATCGAGATATTATTTCCATTGTCGGAGGCCCCCATGTAACATTTCTGGATATAGAAACATTTAAAGATTTCAGAAAATCCTTAGATTTTATTGTGCGTGGAGAAGGGGAAAAAACTATTTTAGAACTTTTTAATAGACTATTTAAAAATAATAATTTCGAGGACATTAATGGATTAACCTACAGAAAAAATGGAAAAATAAAGAAAAATCAAAATCGGAAATTAATGACTTCAAAGGAATTAAATGAATTACCCAATATAGACTTAAAGAGCTATCCTAAAAATGAATTAAAAAAATTAATATATTTTTCAATAAATATTTCAAGAGGTTGCCCATATAAATGTACATTTTGTTCTAATCACCAGTTTTGGGAGAGAAAATTACGCTTTAAATCAATTGATAAAATAATTGAAGATATTGTATATTTAGACAATAAATTTAATATCTATTATGATTTTGGGGATTCAAATTTACCTATAAATAAAAAGATCTTCGAGGAATTAATTATTAAATTTCAAAAAGAAATAATACCCAAAGATAATTTGGGAATGATATTAATTCGTTCAAATCTGATTGAGAATGAAAGATTAGATCTTATTAAAAAATTTATTAGGGATTATAAATCAGCATACATCACTGTTGGACTTGAAAATGCTTCACCCAATATCTTAAAAATAATGAATAAACCGAATTGGAATATTCAATTAGAAGCTTTAAAGAAGATTAAAAATTACCAAATAAAATCAATTCCTACTTGGATCGTGGGGCATCCAGGTGAAAATTCACATACAATGGCTCGAAATATTTTAATGCTTAATAAATTAAATCAAGAAAAAATAATCGACTCTTCAATTTTATTTATGTATACCCCATTACCTGGAACCGCTCCCTTTCATGAAAAGGAAAAATTTGGTTTGATTATTCATCATTACAAATGGGAATATTATGATCGTGCAATATTTCCCCCTCCATATTCATTGAAAGATACCAAAACAGATCAAATAACTTTAACTAGCGAACAAATTTGGAATTATTGGTTATTAATGGTTGAGACGCAGAGGAAATGGAGAAAAATATTAATAAAAAAAGCAAATGAAATGATTCATTATAATGAGTTCGTCAAATTCATAAATAATGATCCAATTTATAGTCAAATAAATCCTGCTGAGGGAATAATCAATTGTTATAAAGATTTTCTTTAAAAAGTTTAATAATTAAGTATTGATTATGTAATAAAATTCAAAAATTAAAGAAATCTATCATTAAATTCTCTCATTAATAAATTAACCTTAAGATGTAACATATCGTTTGAGGAAAAATTATTAATTATTAAATTTATAAATGAATTTTCAAAATTTTTTAAAAAATCTAAAAGTTTTTTTAGTTCTTTATATAATTTTACTAGATTTTTTTCAAAAAATTCATCTTTATAATATTTCTTCTCTAATTTTTCTTTAATACTGGTATAAATTTCGAATTGGAAAATATCTTTAGATTGATTTTCATTTTGCACGAATTTATCTTTCATTCGATTAGAAAATTTTTTTGTTCTATCCTCAATAAAAAATGAAACTATTTTATTAAAATATTCAAAATTAAGAGTTAAGTCTTCAATCTTATCATAAAGTGAAGTAAAAATATCTTGTAATTCAATTTTATTTAAATCGACATTCAAAAAAATCAATCCAAATTACTTGTTTCAAATTATCAAATTGATTAAATTATATTTAAACACCTATTTTTTTTTTTTTTAATTTCTTATTATCATTTAAAAACCATAATCAATCAAAGAAAAACTAAAAATAGAAAAAAAAAAATACAAAGAATATTATTTTTTATTTAAAGGTCATTATTTTGAACACGGATAATCCAATTTATAACATTTGGCTAATCAATAAAAAAAACTCCTTATGTATGTTACAAAAGAACTATTCTTTTAAGACTAATATTGATAATGACCTTTTTAGTGGATTTATCACTGCAATATTTAATTTTTCTGAGGAGCTGAGTGGAGAATCCGTTAAATCAATAACGATGGGAACAATTAAACTTTTTTATAAGACTTCTAACGAAATTATTTTAGCTTTAGCTGCAAACTATAATTTAATAGAATCTGATATTGCGCCTATTTTAGAAAACATCCTAAATTATTTTAAAATTGAGGGATATGACGCCTTTTTAGACAATGAACTACAAAATAGTGAATTATTTACTCCTTTTATTAAAACAATTGATGATTTTATCGCCAAATCTTCTGATTTTTTAAATGAAAGAATCTCCCAAAATAAATATCTTGAAAAGAAGATTGAAAGATTGAAAGAAGAACGAGCACAAACGAGGTTCTCCCCTTTAATTGATGCAATAAAAATTGAAAGAAATGAAAACATTTCGGATAATGATATTGAAATTTATAAGCAGAGTATTATTGAAACGATAGAAAATGCTGAATATGCTCTTCAAAATAAGAATTATCAAGATGCTATAATATATTGGGGGGTTGCAGCAGGTTTATTTGAAGATATTGGAGATGATGAAAAATCCAAGATGTGTAAGCAACATGTATCAAAATTAAGAAATAAAATTAATGAACCCGATTTTGGAGATGAAGCTTATTTAATTAATTCCATAGATGAAGAAGAACATCCTGTTATATTGGAAATAGAACCAATTATTCCATTTGAGCTAATTGATGATGAAAAAATAAGTATTACTCTGAAAAAAGCGTACGAAGCAGAACTAAAACATAAATATGGGGAAGCATCAACTTATTATAATTCAGCATCAGGATTATTTACTTTAAAAAAAGATCATAAAAACGCAGAAAAATGTTCTAATTATGCAAAAAAAATATTAAATAGACAACAAAATGAGATAAATTATGCAGTTCATATGATCGGTGGTAAATTTCCAGAAGAAAAAATGTTAGAAAAAGAAACTAATCATTTTTTGGAAGAAGTTAATAATACAGAATCGCTTAGAGAAGAAAAAAAAGGAAATAAATTTTTTGACGATGAATTAAACCAATTATTAAATAATGCAAAATTGGCAGAAGAGTTAAATTTATTTGAAAAAGCTATAACTTTTTATGAGGAATTAATAAAGAAATTAGAATTTTTTGAAGATTTTGAAACAATAAAAAAGTTTAAAGAAAAAATTTATGAATTAAATTTAAAATTCCAGCTTGAGAATTATAAATTTGAAAAAATAATACAATTAGGTTCATTAAAGGATGATAAAATAATTAAAAATTTGTCATTAGCATATGATTTTGAAGAAAAAGGTAACTTTTCACAAGCAGGTCTTTATTATAATATTGTAGCAGGATTATTTTCAATTAAGAAAGATGATGAAAATGCAAAAAAATGTTCAAGTAAAGCAAAAGAATTATTGAAATTAAAAGAAATAAAATTTTGAATAAGTTAGATAAATAAGATGAAAGAAATCAACATTGTCATCCCTTCAACAATTTTGGAAAATTGTAATAATTTATTTGAAAAAACTATAAAAATTGGTCAAATTGCTAGAATAATTGCTATTTTTAAGGTAAAAACAATTTTTTTATTAAAAACAAAAACAAATTATGACTTTGGTCTTACAATTATTAAAAAAATATTAGAATATCTAGTGACCCCTCAATATCTAAGGAAAAAAAGATTTTCTATTGATAAGGACTTGAAATACGTAGGAACGCTTCCACCATTAGCTACATATCTTCACCATCTTTCAAAAACGGAAGATAATTTAAAAAATGGGGAAATAAGAGAAGGATATTTAATAGAAAAAAAAGATAATTATATATTTATTGATATCGGAATAGAAAAACCTATTAAATTAACTGAAAAAGTCAATGAATTTAAAGATTTAAGTAGAATTTACGTCAAAATTGAAAAAAAAATAAACAAATTTTATTATTCTTTGATTGAAAAAAATGATATACATGAGTATATTGGATATGATATAAAAATTGTAACTTTAACAAATTTATTAAGAAATAAAGATATAGGATTAATTTTGGGAACGTCAAAAAAAGGAAAAAAAATTTTTGAAATTATTAGTAGGATTAAAAACGAAATTAAAGAACATAAAAGTATTTCCTTAATATTTGGATCAGCAAAACTAGATATTTTTAAACTTTTTAAGAAATATAGTATTAATATTGATGAAAATATACCTTATATCATTAATTTTTTGCCGGAACAAGGTGTCAGAACGATTAGAACAGAAGAAGCAATATCAATTGCTTTAACCTCTTTAAGCTTCTTAATAAATACATAGAAAGAAAAGTTTTTTGATTAAATTGGTGAAATGGATGATAAATAACGTCTGGGTAGAAAAATATAGACCTAAATCTTTAAGTCAAGTTGTGAATCAGAAAGAAATTGTTGAAAGATTGCAAAAATTTGTTGAAAATAAATCTCTACCACATCTAATTTTTTCTGGTCCAGCAGGTGTTGGAAAAACTACATGTGCTCATGCGTTAGTGAGAGATCTTTTTGGAAATTTTTATTCCAGAGATGCCTTCCAAGAACTGAATGCTTCTGATGAAAGAGGAATTGATGTAATTCGTAATTCTATTAAAAATTTTGCAAGTAAAGGGACAATTACGGGTATTCCTTTTAAAATATTAATTCTTGATGAATCAGATAATATGACATCAGCCGCTCAACAAGCTCTTCGACGAACTATGGAAAAATTTACTAGAAGTACTAGATTTATTTTAATATGTAACTACAGCTCAAAAATAATAGAGCCAATACAATCAAGATGTGCGGTATTTAGATTTAAACCTTTAAAAGATAATGATATTATTAATAGAATAAAATCGATTTGCAAAAAAGAAGAAAAAATTATTGACGAAAGTGGAATAAAAGCTATTCTCTATGTATCTAGTGGTGATTTAAGAAAAGCAGTGAATACACTGCAAGCTGCGGCGAGTTTGAATAAAAATATTACTGAAAATCTAATTTATCAAGTAACTGGAAAAGCTAGACCAGAAGAAATACGAGACATGCTACATTTAGCATTAAGAAAAAAGTTTTTGGATTCCAAATCAGAATTAGAGAAATTATTATTTGACTATGGGTTATCTGGAGTAGATATTATAAGACAAATTCATCAGGAAATATTTATGCTTGATATAAGTGAAAATGATAAAATAAAATTAATAAATATTGTTGGAGAAATAAATTTTAGACTTATTGAAGGTGCAAATGAATTAATTCAGTTATCTAGTCTTTTAGCACAATTCTCTAAAGTTTCAAAGGTCATTCCATAATTCAAATAGATTTTTAAGTGCTCTAATTCTTCCATTCTCAATTTTAAAACGATATATTTTTATTCTACCAAAAATTTTTTCTTGAACAATATCATATTCTTTTAATATTTTCAAATGAAAAGCACAAGTGTTATGGTTAATTCTTGCTATTTTTGCGATTTGAGAAATATTAAGTTCTCCTTTTTCTGCTAAAATCTTTATGATTTTAACTCTACCCTTTGAGGATAGAATATCTTCAATATTTATTTTTTTTTCATGAATTTTTTCAAGAATTTTTAATTCATTACTTCTCATTTTTTATTTCCTACTCTTTTTATCAAATAATTCGCTTTTAATAAAAGGTTTTGAATCAATTTCATTTTTTTCTATAAGATCAGGCATAATTTTAAATGAATTTAACGAATCAGTTTCTTTACCAGCCTTCCATAATAATTCTAAGGCGATACGTATGTCACCTAATTCATTAGCTAGTTCAGATATTTTTAATATGGTCTCATTTGGAACAACATCATCATAAAAGACTTCCCTAATGCGATATTTTATAATTTCAATTAATTCTTGTTTAGAATATTTTTGAAAATAAATTTGATAATTTTGTAAGGTACTTAGGGTTCCTGTATCCAAATTTTCCAAAAATTTAAGAGATTTTGCTACCAATATTAAAGATAACCTGTGTAAAGGATTTAATTTTGTATCCATAATCCTAGAAAGGTAATATAATACATCAAATTGTGACTTTTTTAACGAATCTATTTCATCTAGAATTACAATTAAAAAAAAATCACTTTTTTCCAAAATATCATTCAAAGTTACTATTAATTCTTCAGAAGAAAGTCCCCTTTCAGGGATTTTATTATTAAAAGTTTTAATTATTGCTTTTAGGATTAAAAACGTGGTCTTATTGATTCGGCAATTAATATGTACATACTTTAAATTAATATCTCGTTTATAAGCTGCATTTTGAAGCATTGAAATAAAACGTTTAATAACTGCTGTTTTACCCGTACCGACAGGTCCATGAATAATTACTTGTCTACTTGCACCACCCGGATCCTCGATAATTGATTTAAATAAATTCGATAATTTTTTAAACTGATCGTCCCTAAATAGTAAATTTTTTGGAACATAATTAGCTGATAATTTATTTTCGTTAATAAAGATCGATGCTTTTTTTAATTCTTCTTCAATATAATTTGGATTTTCATCTAATTGATTCAAGATTATTCACAAGTAACAATTCGACTAAATTATTTTAAAGAGTGACAGACTCTTTTTTATAACTGAAATAATATAGTTATTTCTAAAGCAGCAGTTATATTCAAAATAAATAAAGAAATAACTAGGCTTTCCGTCAAAAATATAACTTCAATTCACTTATTAAATTGAATAAAATTATAAATAATTAATATGAATTGATTTTAAACGTAAATTGCTTAATAAAAATCTTTAAGAAGATATTTAGGTCTAAATAATTTTTAATTGATCAACGATATCATATCTCTAAATTCTAAAATATACTATCTAAAATATTTACAAACATTGAGCAGCTATAAAAGGATATACAAGGGTTCGTTTTGAAATCGTTAAAGTTAATTATATAAGTATTTATAACAACAAAAATAACTTCAATTTCAAGAATATTTTTTTAATCAACAACTAAACAAACATTAATTTATAATTTTCAGTTTGGTAATAAAATGAAAATACATTTTTTAGGCACATCAGCTACAGTTCCTACACTAGATAGGAATGTTTCTTCGATAGCTATAGAAAATTTCAATGAAATAATTTTATTTGATTGTGGAGAAGGAACTCTGATTCAATGTAGAAAACAAAAATTAAAAATATCGAAAATTACTAAAATTTTTATCAGCCATTTTCATGGTGATCATTTTTTAGGGATTCCTGCTTTATTAATGACATATTCATTATTTAAAAGAACAAAACCTTTAGGAATATATGGTCCAATAGGTATATTGGAATATATTGATTTTATAATGAAATTTATTGAAAGTGATCTTTCTTTTAGATTAGATGTAATTGAACTTAAAAATAAAGAAAGTTTTAAATTTTTGAAATATTCCATTGAAGCAATTGAAACGCAGCATCGAATCCAAAACTTTTCTTTTAAATATATTGAAAATGCAAGATATGGTAAATTCAATAACGATAAAGCTAGCAAATTAAAAATCCCAAATACAATAATTAGAAAAAAAATTAAAGAAGGAAATGCAATTACATTAGAAAATGGGAGAATTATTTCACCAGAGGATGTCTGTGACTCGATTATTAAAGAAAAGATTGTGGTTTATTCCGGTGATACTAGACCAATTGAAAAATTAAGAGATTTTGCAAAAAATGCAGATGTTTTAATAATGGAATCCACTTTCTTTAATGATTTAAAAGAAAAAGCTTTAGAAACCAATCATTCAACATTAGAAGAAGCAATTGATTTGGGTCAAAGTGCGAGAGTTAAAAATTTAATCCTTACTCATTTTAGCTCCAGATATAAAACATTAGAAGTTTTTAATGAATATATTAATAAATTAAAAAGTAAAACATATATATATCTTGCAAGTGATTTTTTTATTTTTTCATTATAAACTTTATTCATCCACCATGGAGCGTGGATATAAAAACCAAAGTATCATTATCTTTTATATATTTCTCATCTTCATTTAAAATGGAGATATCTTTATCATTTTTTAAAATGATTATTTCTGAATTAATTTCTTCATTTTCATCAAATATTAATTTTTTAAAATCTAAATTATAAAGACCTATCAATTTTTCAATAATAAGCATAAGAGGTATAAATTTTTCATTTAAATTCATAATCATTTGATCTTTATTGGTAAATTCTTTAAATTTTGAGAAAAATTTTAAGAATATTTTTGTCAATTTAATCACTATTTATTTTCTTTTTAACACTAAAATTTTTCTGGTTAATGATTTATGAACATAAAATTTAATATCTTGTTTAATTTCTAATCTATTTGCATCTGCATAATCTTTAATGTCAATTTGCTCTGGTAAAGCGATACAAATGTAACCATTTCTTTTTAAGAGATCCAAAGAATTTTGAAAAAAATTATTTATAAGTTGTACTAAAGTTTTTTTATGAGTTGAACTTGAACGTCCATAAGGAGGATCACTTACAATTGAATTAATTTTATTAATTGAAAACATTAAATTTTTTATATCTCCTTGAATTAAATGTGAATTATAAATTTTATGATATTTTAAATTAATTAAAGATCCTTTTATCATATTTTTATCAATATCTATTCCAATTGTTTTTATATTTAAATAATGGGCTTCAATTAAAAAAGTGCCGGTACCACAGAAGGGATCTAATAATAAGGATTTTTCATTAGCTTGCGATAAATTAATCATAACGTGAGCTAATAATTGATTTATAGCTGAAGGATGAATGAATGGTCTATCTTTTAAAGACCTTGATAAAATTTGATTTCTGGATGTATCAGTATATTTGTGTGTAAAATAAAAATCGTCATTTAAAATCAATCCTAAAAATTCGATATCTGGTTTTTTTAAATCTACCTTTCCTGCATTTTTTACTAGATCTTTAATGATTTTTCCAACTTCTCGTTCATAAGATTCACTAAACTTATTTCTAGAAATTAAATTTTTAATTTTTACCCTAAAACTCTTATTTTTTAGATTTTTTATGAAATAATTATCAATATTTTTAATTTCTTTTTCTATTGCTTTTATATCTGAACTTGTTTTAAATAAAAATAATCCACAATTAAATGAAAAAGCTAATCTTTTAGCAATTTTCTTACAAATATCAAATTTACTTGAAATAATACACAAAGATTTTTTTATTTCTTTAAATTCGTAATCAATTCCCTCTGTTTTTAAACAAGATTCTATTTCTAATAAAGGAAGAACTTTGTGTTCTTGTGAAAAATAAATTAAATATTCTATCCTTGTCATAATAATATCATTCTAATTTTGTTTAATCTAATATTTCACTTATAGAATTTTTTATATAATTAGGCCTAATAGAATTTAAGGTTTTATTATTCAATTCTTCTTCTCCAGAACCAGTTTTTACTAATAATGTATCTATTTTTGCATTAATTCCAGCTAATATATCTGTTCTTAATCTATCTCCAATAATTATTGCTTTATTTTTTCTAATTTGTTCCCTTTCTAATATTAAATTTATCATAAAATCATTTGGTTTCCCAATTGTTATCAACGGTTTTTTTCCAGAGCAAATTTCTAATGCTTTAACCATCGATCCTGCACCAGGTAAAGGAAGATTTTCTGTTGGTAACGATGGATCATCATTAGTAGCAATGAATTTTGAACCTTTTATTAAAAAATGAAGTCCATTTGCCAATTTTTCATAATTAAAAAATTGATCTAATCCAACAATGACAAAATTTGCTATATTTTCTTTATCAAATTTTTTTAATATTTCAAAATTGAATTTTAAAAGTTCTTCTTTTATTCCGTTTTGACCAATTACAAATGCTTTTTTTTCATTTTTAAAATTTTTATTTAAAAATGCAGCAGTTGCATAAGCACTTGTAATTATTTGATTAATTTCAGAAAAAATTTCTAATTTATTTAATTTATTCTTAAAGTTTTCTCTGGATTTCGTTGAATTATTTGTTAAATAATAAATTTTTTTGTTTCTACTTTTTAGTTCTTCAATAATAAGATTTGCTTTATTAATTAGTTTTTCTCCTGTATATATTACACCATCTAAATCAAAAATAAAAAGATCATACTTTTCAATAATTTTCATAATTATTTAGAATAATTAATTATTTAATAAAATTTTTTTTTAATATTTTCAATTAATTTCAATAATATAATAGAACTCTCCTTTTTTTCCATTGTAAAATACAAAAATTTTTTTTAAAAATAATCAAGTTCTATAAAAAATGTGTACTTTTATAAAGAACTTATTGAAATATATTATTAACCTATTAAATTAGCTAGAAAAATAAATAAAATTTTATTAATTCTTTTTTTCTCCATTGGAAATAATAGGGACAGATAAAATTTATTGATTTATTTAATTAAATAAATATCTAAAAAAATTTGAATTATTCTTTAGATATAACTTTTACAAATACTTCAGGATCAGGAATCTCAATTTTTCTTCCTTTATTTAACCTAATATTCGAAATAATTTTAGATTGATCTTTTTCCTGAATTTCTTCCCAATGAGAAAATAACATTTGCCAAGTACTTTTACCTGAAGTTAAATTCCTTAAATTTTTAGAGAAATTTATTGAATTTTTAACGGATATATAAGCTATTACCTTAGAATTATAACCTCTAGAAATAATATTATCAATTTTTGCTTTATTTTTTGATAGTATAGTAGTAATATTTCCTATATTTTCTTCAGAAGTTTCTATTTCTATTTTATAAATTGGTTGATATAACATTGGCTTTGATAATAAAAAAGAACCAAATAAAGATCTCTTTGCACATAACATTAATTTTTCTTCAAAATTTTCTATATGTGTATTAAATTCATAATCTAGAAAAATAAATTTTAGATTCATAATTGGTTCATCACATAATGGACCTGCTTTTAATCCAATTTTAATTCCTTTAATTATTTGTTCTATAAAATTTTGAGAGAGCTTTCTTTGAGATTTATTTTCAATAGTATTGTTATATTTATCTTTATAAACAACATAATGAGTATCTTTATTAATTTGAATATTCGGTTCTATTTTTATACGTATAAAATTATTATTTTCAAAAAAAGCTTCGCAAATTGGACTTTTTTTCGAAATCATTTCTCTATATATAATTATAGGATCAGAAATTATGGCTTCTATGTTATTTCTTTTTAAATCATTACAAATTAATTCTAAATGTAACATCCCCATACCAGAAACTAAAATTTCCCCTGAATCTTTATGAATTGTTAACTCAAAATTTGGATCATTTTCATTTAAAATCATCAAGAATTTAATCATTTCATTTAATTGTTGAGGATGAATAGGCTCTATAGCAACTGTCATTACAGGTTCAGAAAAATATTCAATTTTTTTTAATTGAGACATCAAATCTTTTGATTCAAGATCAGTTATCGTGTCGCCAATTTTTATTTCTTTCAATCCACCTATTGCAACGATATTTCCTGCAGGAATCTCGTCAACTTGAATCTTTTTAGATCCCATAAATAAACTTAAATTTCTTATTTTTTGTTCTTTCTGTATATTTATATTAAAAATAACTCTATTTTTTTTAATTTTACCTGAATAAATTCTCCCAATTGCATATTTGTTTAAATGACTATCATAAACTGAGTTAAAAACATTTAATATTAATGGATTATTTTCATCACACTTTTTTATGAATTCATTCATTTTTGAATTCAATTCGAGATCAATAATAGAACTAAGTTTGTAAGTTTGAGCATTAGATGGATTTGGCAAATGATTAGTAAATAAATTTAATAAACATATGGATAATGGAATTAAATTATGAATTTTATCCACTTCATTCTTCTTATAAGCTTTTATAATGTCATTAAAAGTAATTTTATTTTTCTTTAAAATGTTATATGTAAATCCCCAGTTGGGAAAAATAGCTGATCCAAAACCAACATTTCCCAAAATTGGATTTATTTTCCAATCTTCCTTAAATTGATTCGCACAATAAATTTCAATTAAATTATTAAAATTACTTATGATATTTTCTAATTTTTTTTGGATTTCTATTGAATCCAATTTAAGTTCATTAATTAATCTATCAATTTTATTTATGAATAAAACAGGTTTTACCAATTCTTTTAATGCCATTTTTAAAACAGATTCAGTTTGCACTTTAATTTCTTCAACAGCATCAATTACAATTAAAGCACCATCAACTGCTCTCAAAGAACGAGTAACGTTTGGAGATAAATCCACTTAGCTCAAAAATAGTTCAAATCTATTTTTAATGGCCTGGAGTATCAATTAAATTTATTAGATAATTAGATTTTTCAAATTCATAAAAGAGAGAAATATTAGCAGCTTTAATTGTAATACCTCTTTTTTGCTCTTCTTCTAAAAAGTCGAGTGCTCTTAATGAACCTGCAAGATTTGAGGAAATTAGACCTGCTTTAGCGAGTAAAGAATCTGTTATTGTTGTTTTTCCATGGTCTATATGAGCAATAATTCCAACATTTCTTACATTTTCTAATTTATGCATTATTTCTAAAACGTCATTAATTTGATGGAAACGCATATTTTTCTACCTGTTAGATTTTGCGAATTTTAATAATTTTTGTTTATATTGTTTTATACAAATAAAAATTATGAATAACAAGAAAAACTTGTTCAAATTAGTAATAATATTATTTTTTTCCATTTTAATTATAATTACAGTAAATAATTTTGTTTTTAAATATAATAATCATTTAAAATCATCACACTTTTTTAATTTAGGCGGATTAAGTGAAGATTTTTATAATGTTGAAATATATAATTTAACTTTAAATAGAACTGGACAAATTGAAATTGGTCAAGCCGTTAAAATGGATATTTTTTATACGTTAAATTGTTCTGATGATTATTTTATAACCCAAAATTGGATAGATCTCCTGTCAGAACCAAAGAATAGAACCAATCTAGCTCATCCAGTATCAAACTTTTCATTTACGGAAATTGCTTATATCGATCCAGAAAGGTTTGATCCAGATTATGAAAAGAATTATACAGCTATTGCGAATATTGAAATTATAGCGATAAATGGTAGTATTTTTGGTAAAACAAAACATTCTCAAGAAACAATTAAATTACTAAAAGCCAATTTAGAGTGTTCAATCATTTCTAAGATCCCAAATTTGATTTTTTCAAATGAAAAATTAAATTTTACTTGTAAACTTTATAATGAACATAATCAAAATTTTGTTTTTAAAAATAAAATGATAAACGTAAGATTATATGATTTTCAATTTAAACTGATTCAAAACATTTCTAAATCAACTGATGATAAAGGAAATCTCAATTTAATACTTAATTTTGACTCAGGAACTCCAGGAACATACCATTTATATTTAAATGCATTTGAATTAACAGATTATGAAGATTTCTCATTCTATAAATCATTTAACATCATAGATATAAATTCTTCATTCATTATAAGAACTGAAAATATTTCTGAATCATATGTTTCAACCGATTTTGACGAAAGATCTACTGTAATGGAATTAGAAAGTAATTTTATTGGAATTTTTAAATGGAATTCAAGTTTCAACGAAAAATTTTTTGTAGAAACAAATTATTCTCATCATTATAAAACAAATTTTATAAATCCTAAAAACTCAGGTAGTTATAGATTTGATATTCTGGGGAATTTGACCAATTTTAATAAAATTATTTCATTTTCATATTACTTAACATTTTATAAACGGAATCTCAGTTCTATTCAATCTTCAATTTTTTTTAATAATCACAATGAAATAGAAATTTTTCAACATTATATAGACAATCTTACAAAAACATCAAACGATTTTGATTTTTTTATAGATTTTTTTTTGAAGGTTAACAATAATTGGATATGTATTTGTTCTTTAAATAATAATTTGGGCATAATTGACTCAAAAATCAATTTAAATGGGTATGTCGAAAACCTAAATGAATCATTTGAATTTATTTTAAAAATAAATAGCACAAGTTATTTTTTTGAAGATTTGAAATTTAATTATTCAATTCCAAAAATATCGATGAGTTATACAAATCCTATGAAAAGTACAACAATAAATCATATATTTATTGAATTATTGAATAAAAATGGAACTGCATTTCCTTATCAAGATTTAAAAATATTTCTAAATGATAATTTTTATAAGAGTTTAATAACAAATTATTTTGGTAATTGTTCTTTTTACCTTAGCGTATCAAATCTTGACCAAGTAGTTAATTTAAAAATTATTTTTTCTGAGAATTTATCTTATATTTCCTATGTACATTATTTTAGCATTTTTATAGTTCCAAACGAATTAAATGTATTAATTTCAAATTTTGGCATAATATTTTCAATATTTTTACTTATTCCTTTTTGTGTTGTTTTAGCTAAATCACAAAAAAATAAGAATAAGATGAAAGATTTAAAATTTTAATTCTATTTTTTTGCTGCATTAAAAATTTCTTTTATCATTATTTCAAAAGCATCAATCACATTATAACCTGAAGTAGCTATGGTTTCAAAAAATCTAAAATTACCATGGAAATTAATATATTCTTTTAAATCTTTAATCGAAATAACTTCATTAAGATCTATCTTATTTAAACAAAAAATTAATGGTAAATCATCTATTTTAGGGCCAAGTAATTTTTTTAGTTCATTAAGGCTTCTAAGATTATCAGCAATTAATTTTTTTTGTCCATCAATAATAAAAACAATGCCATCAACACCAGATAAGACGGTAGGTCTTGTTTCACAATAAAAATCTTGTCCTGTAGCTGTCCATAAATTAATTTGGAATTTCCATTGACCTCTATTAATAATTAATTCACCAAAATCAAAAAATAAAGTTCGACCACTTGTTGTTTCAATGGATTTTAAAGCTCTCTGAAAATTATATTTTTGAAAAATATATTTAACAGAAGTTGTTTTACCTGACATGGCTCCGCCCCAATATACTATTTTTATCATTATTGTTCTTTTTCCATAATCTATAAACATATTTAGACCTCCATCTAACCCCATGAACTTTCTATTTGATCCCCAAATCTATTCTTCCATCCCATATTTATACATTTTTCAAAATTTACCCCATATTCTGATTTAATAAACCTTAATAACCTTTGACATTTAATATTTTCATAATCAATTGTTTGTAAAAGGGTTTTGTCTGCCAATTGGATTCTTATGCCAAGTTCTCTAAGTAAATCAATCCTAGATAAGATAGCTAATGCCCTAATGCTAGCATGAACAAATGCTTGAATTTCCTCCCTAAATATATTTGCTTGTATTTTATTTTCTTCTAATTCAAAATTCATAATAGAATTAAGTATTTGTGAATTGATTGAATCCTTAATTTTTTTATTCAATACTCTTTTCATTTTTTCCAAAGCAATTTCAGTTTTTTCAATTGATTTAATAATAAGTTTTTTTTCAAAACTTAAATCAATTTGATTAAAATTGAGTCCTTTTGATTCGATTTGAATTTTATCATTCAATATATTTAATATAAGAAAGAAATCTAAGCGATTTGATAATTTATCGAAAATTTTACTATATGAAAAAGATTCATTAAATTTAATACCCAATATCCAACCTGTAAGATTTGAGATTTTTTCAATAGCGATATTTGAAGCTGTTGTTGGGCAACATATGATGAGTCTTGGAATGTTAAAATTGTTCAATTCTTCTTCAATCATAAGAGAATAATCCTCTGGGTCAATAAAATCTGAATAAAACACAACATCATTACGATGTGGTACAAGAGATATTATCGAATTAATTAAATCATTAATTTCATCATCTATTTCTCCAACAACAAAAATTGGTATTCTATTTAATAAAGAATATAATAAAATAGTAAAGTTATTTTCCCCTAAATATTTAATAAGATTTTTTAAAGAATAAGATTCTTCCATTTTTATCCCATCATAGATTAAGTTCCTCTAAAAGTTGATTAATATCAAAAGAATCTATAGATTTTTTACTAGCTTCTTGTAAATAAGATTGTAAACTATTAACATATTGAGGAATCATTAATCTTAATAATCCTAATCTTTTTTCATTATTTTTTGAAATGTAAGTGCTAAAAATTGAACCCTTCAACAAACCATATGTGAAATGATTATATTTTTTACAATCACACAAAACATTATTAATTTCTGTTTTTTTTAACATCCAAATAATTCTTCTACTAGTATCAAATAAGCTAAAAGGTAATGCACCCTCAGAATCAATAAGTGGATCCAAAGAAAATTTACATAAGGAATATCCTCCATTAAGTGCTACTATTGCTAAATTTACTCCTGGGACATTTTTTGAAAAATCAAAAACAACATCCCTTATTTTATTTGAAATACTTATGTCTAATTTAAACGTAAATGTATCGATAAATTTATCAGATGCTATTTCTTGCTGATTTTTTACGCTAAAAGAGTTTAGAATATTTTCAATTTCTTTTTCTGAAAATGACCTTAAAGGTGGTTTAAAATCATATTTAGATTCAGAAATTATTTTTCCAATAATCTCCAATTTTTTTTTCAATTTAATAAAGATGCCGCCTAAGTTTACTTGTGGTCGAGTAGTAATTGCTATAAAAAATTCTGCTCTATTTGAATTTTGATTAAAAATTTCGGTATTATTCTCAATATAAATGGGAGTTATTAAAATCTTTGCTCTTTTTCCATCAATTAAAATATAATTTAAACAATCTTTATGTAATAATTCTGCAACATTAAATATAGCGGAAGTGGATGAACAAACTCCAAAAATTTCATTTTTTGATAGCCAAACACCACTACTTTCAATTGGTTGCCCATCTCTTTGAGTTAATACTACATTTTCTACTCCATAAATATTTTTAATTATTTTTAAATGTTTTTTAATATCTAAAACGAGATTTTTCATTTATACCACTCGTAAAGTTAAAGTATTTTTAATTATTTGAGATCCTTTTTATTGTTACAAAATTCTCTATAAAAACTACACAAAAGTCTCTATTGAACCTAAATTTTAAATTAAAAAAGATAAATAATAAAAGAGAAAATAAAGATAGTTAGAATCATAACTTATAAAAAGAGGTTTAGAAAAGAAAAAATAGTTTAATTTAAAAATTTGTATTTATTAAAATGGAGGAATTTATAATGAAGATTATTCCTGGTCCCTCTTCTCAAATTTTGGGCTTAAATGTTGCTATTTCTCTTAATATAAAACCTTCTTTAGTAAAATTTAAAAAATTTCCAGATGGAGAGCAATATGTAAAAATTGAGGATAATGTAGCAGATAAGGACGTGTTATTAATTCAAACCACATCCTTTCCTCAAAATGATAATTTAATAGAGTTATTTTTTATGATAGAAGCAATAATTAATATGAATCCGAAAAGTTTATCTTTAATTATTCCTTATTTCGCTTATAGTAGGCAAGACAAAAGATTTTTAGAAGGTGAATCTTTAAGTTCAAAATTAATCTGCAAGATAATAGACAGTATCTCTTCTGATCGTGCAAAATTTTTTGTGAGTTTTGACATACATTCAAGAATAATAGAAAATTTCTTCAAAAATTATTCTTTTATAAATTTAAGTGCAATTCCTTTAATTGCTGAATTATTAAAGGAGTATAGTTTATTAAAACCTTTAATTATCGCACCAGACAAGGGTGCACAAGATAAAGCAAAAGAATTAGCAGATCTGTTAGCTTCTGATTATACTTATTTAGAAAAAGAAAGATCAAAAATAACTGGTGAAATTAAAACATCATTAAAAGATTTATCAGTAAAAAACAGAGACGTTGTTTTTATCGATGATATTATTTCAACTGGTGGAACAATGGTGAAAGGCATTGAAATGGCGAGATCTCAAGGAGCAAGAGATATTTATGCGGCATGTACACACCCATTACTAATTTCAGATGCAAAAACAAGGATATTAAATGCAGGGGCAAAAAAAATAATTGGAACTGATGCAATACCATCCGAATGTAGTAGTATTTCTTTAAGCACCTCTATAGTTAAATTTATTAAAAAAAATTTTTCATAAAATTTCTTTTAATAATATGGTCTCGAAGAAAATTCCATTAGTAGATTTAAACCGTCTTTTTTTAATTCTTCTTTTTCGTTTTCAGGCATAATAGTAAATTCATATCCAATAATTTCATTCCAAATTATTGGAAATATTAGAATTAGTTCAGCAAAACTTCTAACCAAAGCTATTTGAGGAGATAAATCAATTTTATTTTCTGAAATTATTTTTTCAACAAAAAACAATTCTTCATTAGAAAAAGCATAAGTTATTTTTAAGATAATATCAACAGTCGTTCCCCCCTCAAAAAATTTTACATCTAATTTCCTATTATTAAATGGAAAAACCTCAGTGAGCCATCTTATTAATAACTTATCTCCTTTTTCTTTAAAAAATTTTGCTACCTCTGATTTACTATTTTTTTTTGCCCAATTTGTCCAAATTTCATTAAAATCTCTTTCAAAACTTCTTATCGGCATTAAATTCTTTTGAATTTCAGTCTTATAAAATTCAATCATATCCATTCTTTCAAATTTTGTATAAAAAGCAAGCTTGTTTAATAAATTCTTGAGTTTAAAAAACATTATTTTATTATCCTAAAATTTGCTTGAATTAAGTTAATACTTATTTCTAATATAAAAATTTATAAAATTCAAAGGATACTGAATATTATACTTTTTAAAAAAAACATAAAAATGCGATTATAGTCTAGTGGTCTAGGACTGGAGGTTCCCATCCTTCAAACCCGGGTTCAAAACTCATTATTTTATTGATTTTGGGTGAAATTCCCGGTAATCGCACCTTCTATAATCCTTAAAATTGTTAAATACTTGATATAATTAAATAAGTTGTCTTTTTATAATTTAATTTTAAAAAAAAATAATGGTTGAACTTACACTAGAAAAAGCATTATTAATAGCAATTAGCTTAACTATTGCTGCATTGATAGGTATTCCGCTATTATTAAAAAGTTTAGAGTTATTAGAAGAATTAATTAATATTGAAACGTTTTTAATAAAATAATTTTTCATATTAATACTATAAATTGAAATTAAAATTGTTAGAATAAAAAATATTAGAAGAAATATTGAAAAAATTAGAATAATACAAATTAATAAATAGTATATCTTCAAAATTTTATTAAAACTTGGGTAGTTTAAATATTTTTTTAAAAAAAAAAGAATGGTGAAATATTTGGATTTATTAAACTGTAAGGATATTAGTGAATTAGAAAATTTTTTAAATGCATTTAATCAAAAAATAGGCATTTTTGGATCTCTAGTCATTTCAGATGATGGACTCATCATATTATCAAGTAGAGATTTATCAAATAACATTGATTTAGAATCAGTTGCTGCTGATGCGGCAAATATTTTCAATTCAGATAATAATTTTTATAAAGAAGCTCTTCTTTCATTAAATGAAATGAAAGTGTATGTAACAAGAATGGATGATGAAAAAATCAAGAATTCGAAGTCAATGATATTTATTTCAATTTTACCACCTAATATTCGATATTATAAACGAAAGATAAATAAAATTAAAAATAAAATTAAGCTTTTTTTTATTTAAATAACATTAATTGTCAAAACTAATTTCTTTTTGGATTGTATTATAAATATCTTTATGAAATTCTAATATCTGCCTAAATAACAAATTAAAGGATTGATATACATTTTTACCATTCCTAAGAGCGATTGTTTCAAAAATAACAGATTTAGATAAAATTGAAAATACTTCTTTAAATTTTTCAAATGATATAACGTTTTTCAAATCCCTTTTATTCAAACAGATTACAACTGGAATGTTATTCTCTAAATTATGTCCAAAAAAATCTTTTAATTCCTTATAACTTTTTATATTTTCTTCTAACACGCGATTTTGGGAATCTGCCATAAATAAAATTCCATCAGTTCCTTGAAGTACTGTTGATCTTGTCATGCAATAGAAATCTTGACCAGTTGCTGACCATAAATTCAATTTTAAAGACCAATTTCCTATATTCATTACGATATATCCATAATCATAAAATAATGTCCTTGCTTCTTGAGTATGAGAAGTATTTATTGAAATCAAAGGTGAATTAAATTTTTTAAATAATAGATTTAAAGCTGTAGTTTTTCCACTCATTGCAGGACCATATAAAACAATCTTAATTTGTATGACTCTCGAACCAAAATCAATAAACAATTTTTATTCTATTCCTTTTTATTTAATTTTTAAAAAAAATGATATTTAAACCAAACAAATGCATTATAATCGTCAAATCTCTATAAATTTAAATGATAAAAGATGTAATTCAAAAAAGAAAAATAAGATTTATTAATCTTTTATTAAAGAAATTTCTGACCAATATAAAATAAAAGAAATAGGTTAAAAAAATTACATTTAAACTATTTATAAACTGTTAAAAATCAACTAAATTTAAATGTGGTTTTTAGAAATGTGTGCATTAGATATGAGTTCATTAAGGATTGCTGAAGCAGAACAGATAGATGTGGGAAAATGTCGCGTTAGAATAGATCCTGAAATCATGGATCAAATGGATTTAGAATCAGGTTCAATTATCGAATTGCTAGGGAAAAAAAATACCGGCGCAATTGCATTGAGAGGAAATACAGATGACAAAGGGCATAAATTAATTAGAATGGATGGATTAATAAGATCAAATATTGGAGCAGGGGTCGGTGATATTGTAAAGATTAAAAAAGCTCAAGTAAAGACAGCATTAGAAGTTCAATTAGCTCCTATTCGGGGAAGAATAAGTGCTAATTTAATTGATGAAATAGGACATTCTTTGGAAAGAATTTTATTTGGAAGACCTTTAAAAACAAGAGATGTAATTTCACTTGTTAAGGACTTTTCCTTAAATGATAAGAAGTATATTGTCGTTAAAACTAGACCAACTGGTATCATTAAAATTGAAGATACTACCGAATTAAAAATATTACCTGTTCTTCCTGAAAATATTGAAACCGATCATTTCCCTGAAGTTTCTTACGAAGATATCGGTGGATTAAATGATCGAATTCTTCGTATTAGAGAAATGATAGAACTACCTCTGCGATTTCCAGAATTATTTGATCGTTTGGGAATACAACCTCCAAGTGGTGTTTTATTACATGGACCACCTGGATGCGGCAAAACTTTATTAGCAAAAGCTGTAGCAAATGAATCTGATTCATATTTTCTATCAATTAATGGTCCAGAAATTATGAGTAAATTTTATGGTGAATCTGAAAAGAGGATAAGACAAATCTTTGATGATGCTGAAAAAAATGCTCCTAGCATTATTTTTATTGATGAAATTGATTCAATTGCTCCAAAAAGGGAACAAGTGAGTGGAGAAGTAGAACGTCGGGTCGTAGCTCAATTATTAGCTTTAATGGATGGATTAAAATATAGAAATAATGTTATCGTTATTGCAGCTAGTAATAGACCAAATGCAATTGATTTGGCATTAAGAAGACCTGGGAGATTTGATAGAGAAATTGAAATTGGGGTTCCAGATAGGAATGGAAGATTAGAAGTATTACAAATACATACTAGAGGGATGCCTCTAGAAAATGTAGATTTAGAGACTTTTTCTAAAAGAACTCATGGATTTGTTGGTGCAGATTTAGCTTCACTTTGTAGAGAAGCGGCCATGTTTGCATTAAGAAGGTTTAGACACAAGATTAATATGTATGATAATAAAATTCCTGCTGAAACACTTTTAGAGATTACTGTAAATGAAGATGATTTTGAAAATGCCTTGAAAATAGTTGAACCATCCGCTTTAAGGGAAATAATGATCGAGTTATCATCCGTAACTTGGAATTCTGTTGGTGGTTTAGAAGATGTTAAGGCACAATTAATCGAAGCTGTTGATCTTCCTTTAAGAAAACCGGAAATATTTGAAAAATATGGAATTACTCCAATCAATGGAATATTATTGTTCGGCTGTCCAGGAACCGGTAAAACTTTGATAGCAAAAGCCATTGCAAACTATACTGAGACAAATTTTATACCTATTAGAGGTCCAGAGATATTTTCAAAATGGGTAGGAGAATCAGAGAGAGCAATTAGAGAGATTTTTAGAAAAGCAAGACAAACTTCTCCAAGTATTATATTTATAGATGAGATCGATGCATTGGCACCAGAAAGAGGTCAATCTTCAGCAAATAAAGTCACTGATACAGTTGTTAATCAACTATTAACAGAAATGAGTGGGCTCCAAGATATAAAACAGGTCATATGTATCGGTGCAACAAATCGTCCTGATATGATTGATAAGGCCTTATTAAGACCAGGAAGATTTGATAAATTAATTTACGTTCCAATGCCAGATTTTGACGCAAGATATAAAATATTAGAAATTTACACGAAAAATATGCCTTTAGAAGCCGATGTTGAAATTACTGAATTAGCAAAATTAACTAAAGGGTATTCTGGCGCAGATTTACAAAATTTATGTAGAGAGGCAGTTATGATGTTATTAAGTGAAAATTCTCAAAATGATAAAGTTTCTAAGGATAATTTTAATAATGCTTTAAAAGTTATTAAACCTACTGTAACAGAAGAAACAAAAAACAAATTTGAAGAATTTGCAGATAAATATTGTGATAGGAAATGTTATAATGAATGATTTTCTTAAAAAAAGATTTGGAATCCTCTTTGATTTGGACGGTACACATTTCTAATTTCGTTAATTAGTAAGTAAAATCGTTCATGTTCCTAAGGATTTTTTTAAAATTCTAAATGAAATGTTACAACAAGTAGTAAAGGAGCTAACAAATAAGGAATTAAATGAGAAAGAAATTTCTAATTTTTGGAAATCAGGGAGAAATTTCGATAAATTTCTAAAAAGATGGGGAATAATTAACATAAAAGAGTTTTGGGATACTTTTGATCAGAGGGATTATCAAGAAAGAGTTAAAATGATTGATCAAGGTACTTGTTTTTTATATCCTGATACCTTAAAAATATTAGAAAATTTAAAAAGATATAAAAACATAAAAATGGGAATTATTAGCAATACCCCCGCTAAAATTGCACAAATGGAATTAAAAAAGTTGAATCTATCGGAAAATTTTTTTGATATCTTGTTATTTTTAGGCACACAACAACAAAAAATTGCAAAACCCAATCCAAAAAGCATCGAACTTGCATTAAAAAAGATTAAAATTAATAAAAAAAATACTTTTTTTATTGGAGACACCGAATTAGATATATTAGCTGGTAAAAACGCAAAAATAAATACGATCTTTATATTAAGAGAGCATAATACAAAACACGAGTTAAGCGTTAAACCTGATTATGTTATTGAAAACCTAACTGAAATTTGTAATATTTTAAAAATTTATAATGCGGAGGGTGGGATTTGAACCCACGAAAGCCTATGCTACAGGATTCTGAGTCCTGCTCAGGAAAAATAAGTATCTCTTATTATTTCTCCTTTGACCTGACTTGGAAACCTCCGCTCTTTTATCAAAAAATTACTTTATTTAATAATTGAATTTAGTGATTAAAAATGATTTGGATTGAAATTTTAATTAATGCAGTCTTAAAAGCTTCTGATGAAATTAAAAAATATTATGGAAATTCAAAATCTTTGGATAAAGTTGGAGCAGGAGGAGATATAATTGAGGAAATTGATAAAAGGACAGAAGAAATAATTATTTCTTATTTAAAAGAATCTAAAAAAAGTTTCAATATTATTAGTGAAGAGGTTGGATCCTTTTCAATTGGGCAAAATTCTTCTGATTATATTGTTCTAGATCCAATTGATGGGTCAACAAATGCATCGCGCGGGATTCCTTTTTTTTGCGTATCAATTGCACATTTTGATGGAAACAAAATTAGTAATTTAAAAAATGCAGTGATATATAATTGGATTACAGGGGATATCTATCAAGCAACTAAAAATAAAGGTTCATTAAAAAATAATTCAAGAATTTTTTGCTCAAATAAAAAGAATTTAAGTGAAGCAGTAATTGCTTATGATATGGATCCTTCTAATCTTGAGAATGATTATAAGAATCTTAAAAATATTTTATCAAGATGTAAAAAAATTAGACATATGGGATCTGCTGCTTTAGAACTCGCCCATGTATCAGCTTCAAATTTGGATTGTTATATAGATCTAAGAAAAAAGTTACGTTTGGTCGATATTGCTGCTGGAATGCTTTTAGTAGAAGAATCTGGGGGAATAATTTTCAATGAAATGGGCGATATAATAGATATACCTTTAAGAATCGAATCTCGAACTTCTATTTGTGCTATAAACAAATATCTTGCAGAAGATATAAAAATATTATTGAAAAATAAATAACTTAGATTACTTTATTGAGTAGTTTTTAATATCATATAATAGTTAATAATGTTTTTTTTGTTTAATGAAAATCAAGATGTTATTTAATTTAATAAGTTTATTGATTCAAGAAATAAATTAAGAAATATGAATTTTTTTTTATAATTTTTTTATGATCTGAGGAAATAAGTGGGATAATATTTAATGAAATAGGTGAAAAAATTAAGTTCCTCTAATATGTTTACAATTCTCTAAGTAAAATATGATTAAAAGTATTTTTTGGTTTTCATAAAAAAGAATGAATAATATTCAATCTTTTTTATTTTCACTTGTTTCATTTGTTTTTTTTGGAGGTGCAGGTTTTACAACAGGTAATTTAATTGGAGGTTTTGAAGAAAACTTAATTGGAGTTTGAGATGCTTTTAGTTCTACTTCTTTATCAATTCTTGAAGCTTTTTTAATCTTTTCAATATTTGGTAATTTACTTCCTTCTCTTGGAGCTTTTGAGATTTTATCTGGTTCCACAATGATATCCTTAATTTTTAAAGCAGCTAATGATTCTATTTTTTTTGTATTAGTCTTTTTTGGAGGATTGATTCGAAATTCTATTGGGATCTTTTCATCTTTAAATTTTAAAGAATTAGTAGTATTGATAATAAAATATGGTATAGGCTCAAAATCTATAGGTGATAAAAGAGTCTCATCAGCCTTTTCCGCTTTGACATTCATTTTCAAAGTTAAAATTTCTTCTTCTTGTTTAAGAGCTAATTTTTTCAATTCATCTAGATTCTTATTTGCTTGTTCAAGCTTTAATTTTGCCACACTTGAATTTGCAACCTCTAATTGTAAGCTTGTAATGACTTTCTTTTTATTTTCTAATTCTTTTTTAATCTCATTGAATTTTATTAATTCTCCTTCGATGTTTTTGAGCTTTTGCTCTTTGATAGATAATTTAGAATTAACATCTTTGAGTTCCGATAGACTTTCCGTCAAATCTTTAATTTCATCATCTTTATTAATAATCTCTTTTTTTAAATTTTTTATAATGTCATTAATTTCTGTCATATTGCTCTTCAAATTTTCAATGAGTTTATCGGAAAAAGCAACCGCTTGTAATTCTAATTTTTCATTCAAATCATTAATCGTTTGTTTAAGTTGATTAATTTCAATATTCTGCTTATCAATCCTTTGATTTAATCCATTAACAGTTTTTTTAAGTGACTCAGCGTGATTTTTATAACCTTTTATTTCGAATTTTAATTCCTTTATTCTATTTTTTAATTCGTTTAATTTCCCTGATGAATCAAATAAATATATATCATCAATTGATTCTTTTGATTTGTAAGCATCCAGTTCTTTTTGTAAGGATTCAAGATTTTTTACTAATTGTGAAATTTCCTTTTGGGAATCTTTTTCAATTTTGAGTAATTTATTTTCAATTTCTTTTTTTTCGTCAATTAATTTTGTTTGATTCTTCTCCTTTTTTATTAGATCTTTTTCAAGGTCCGATATTTTATTAGATAATTCTTTAATTTCCTCATTATTTTCTTTATTATCTAATTTATTGATGATTTCGTTTTTTATATTAATCTCTTTTTTTAGATTTTTTATGATTTTGTTATATTCTTCAGATTTTTCGTTTTTACTTTTTTTTATTTCATCGATTTCATTTTCTTTCTCTTTAATTTTTTCCTTTAATTCACTAATCATATTGTCATCATTGTCATTATTTAAGTCGTTCTTCTTCTGCTTATTATTTTTGGGAACCATTTTTTATTCAATAATAAAATATTATTTTTAACTTGTAAATTTATTTATATGATAATGGAATTATTTTTGCATAAATAGTTTTAAGAAAGGTCTAAAGATGCAAAAAGATCAAAAGGATTTTGAAATAAAAAAAATGGCAGATTTATTAAAAAAAGGATATACTATGACTTCTGAAATTTGTCCTGCATGCAATTCTCCCCTATTTCAAAATAAAAAAAAGGAATTATTTTGTGGAGCTTGCGATAAAAGAGTAGTAAAAAGCACTGAGGAACAAGAGTTAGACAAAATAACATTAGAAACGATGGTAAAAAAAGTTCTTAATCAAAAAATTGAAAAAGTGAGTATTTTACTTAGTAAGGAAACTGAAATTAATGAAATGAATCAATTAACAGAACTATTAATAAACTTGTTGAATGCGTTGACAAAAATTAATAACCTAATTCAATTAAAATAAAAATTTTAACCATTGTATAATTCTTTGACTTCTTGTTGAATTTCAGAACGTAATCTTACAACTTCGTTTACATCACATTCTTCTGCAACTTTAATTTTTGATTTTAATTGTATGACGGTTCCAATATTTATGATATCATTAAAATTAATTGGAATTTCTACATCTAAACCCTTAATTATTAATTCAACTTTGGTTGGAAAGCTCACCCTAACACATCTAACAACCCCTATTCTTTTTGCACTTCCATCCATTACTTCTTTTAAAATTAATTCCCCCGGTAAATTTAATTCGTAAAGCTCTGATTGGATTATTGTTGAATTCTTATCTTTTTTACCCAAATTCAGCACCTTTTTTTTTAAAACAAAGTTAATTATAAAATAGCCTATTATTAAATTTATAATTTGTGTTTCAAATGTAAAAATGAATTAATTTTGTCGAAATTCATAAGTTTGTTTGCATTAATATACGTAAATAATGCATTTTAACCTTAAGCATCTTTTTTAATTTTATATAATTAATTTTTTTAATATTCTATTTCAGAAATGAGATAAAGAAATAAAGAATGTTTTTGCAACTTTTAAAGAGGATAGAGTAATCGGCAGAAAGTATTTTTATTTATATATGCATTTCTTTACCTAGATGTACTTTATCAACATTTAAATCAAAATATCAAAAAAATTATAAGTATATTATTAAAGTTCATGGTAATTGTTTGATATATTAATGAATTTTTTAAAATTAACATAGTGGAAAGAAGTGTCTTACAAAATTAAGATTAGAGGAATATTTTCAACCGCTTTAACTCATTTATTATTAAAAAATGATTTTATTATTACGCAAAGCTCTGAAATAATTAAAGAAAGATTTGATACACAATTTTCAGAAAGTGAACCTGATGTTATTATTGAAGACGGAAATGATAAAAAAAATTTATTCGTTTTTGGGAAAAAAGAAGGGATTTCAAAATTATTAGAAATAATTAGAGAAAACTTTCCAAATTCTATAATAAGAAAATCGCAAATGGGAAAAGATACAATAATAAAAGGAAGAGTATTAAAATCAATTGAAAATAAAAACATAACAATATTTGATCTTGGGAATTCTCAAGGAATTTTGGAAGGCCAGACACTAAGAAATAATTCAAATTATTTGGTTAAGATAGATTTTCCTGATATTGGCAGAAGAAAGGCAATTTTAAACTCTAATATCACATTAACAGGATTGCATGCTGTTTTGATCTATAACAATCCAAATAAAATCTCACAAAGAATAACAAATGATAATTCAAGAAAAAATCTTTATAATTTAGCAAGAAAAATAAAGCCGAAAAATTGGGGAATATTATGGCGAACTAGTGCAAGCGAAGCTTTTGAAGAGAATCCCGACATTTTAATTGAAGAAATAGATCGATTGCAGGAAAAATCAGATGAAATCATTAAAAATTATAATAATTATCCTGCGCCTAAAATTTTATTGGAAGGAACTCCAATTGTTAATATTGAATTTCCAGCAGATACAAGAGAAAGAATCGACAATATTAGAAAAGAAATTAAAACTACACAGACTTTAAAAAATCACCATTATTATAAAATTTGTAGCTTTGAATTAGGTGAAGTAATTAAATTTTCAGAACATGTTACTTTTAATAATAATTCATTGATTGAAATCCTAGAACAAGAAATGGAGCGATATTTTGGAAATCTCTATCCAAAATTAAATACAATGGTTCGTATTACACATGCAAAAGTTGATGGTCGCGTTTTTCAACTTACTCCTGGCAACTTGATTGAATTTGACTTAGATAAGAAATATATGAAAATACATAGAAAGATATTGGGATCAAAAAAGAGATATTATGATGGACTAAATTTAACTAAAGAAGAGGGAGATTACGCAATTAATTCATTTCAATTAGGCAGTTGGTACATGAAAACTGAATATTTTAACAGAAAAGGTGATATAAAAGGAGAATACTGGAATGTAAGTTCTCCCATTGAGTTTTTCCCCCATCCATATCAAATATATTATTTGGATCTTGAAATTGATCTGGTTAAATTACCCGATGGAGAAATTGTTATATTAGATGAAGATAAATTGGAAAAGGCATATGAAGAAGGCTATATTTCATTAGCTTTGAAAAATAAATCTTATCAACTTATTCAAGAAATTAAAACAAAATTATGATATGACCTTCAAGTATTTTTTTTACAACTCATTTTATAATTTAATTAATGCAAATGTTGCAGTAAAAATGCATAAATATTCTATAAACGTTTTTTTAAACAAACTAAAATCACAAATAAATGCAAATAAATGCAAAAAGATAAAAAAATAAAAATAAAAAATTGAGATAATTTTTATTAAAATAGAAAATTTACAAAGATTCTTCTTTAACTACTTTAAAAATAGCTTTTTGCATGGCTTTAGAGAAATTTTGAAATTGTTTTAGGTTTTCAATTTGAAATTCTGTTGTTTCAGGATTTTTCTTCATTTCATTTGCAATTTCACCTAGAACTTTTCTATATTCTTCATCAGTAAAACTTCTAACTTGAAAAAAATCATCAAAATACATGTTAAAATATTTTTTTAGAGAGTTTACTAACACGTTTTGTATTTTTTCAGATTTTATAGGTGAATTTGCGGATAAATTTTGAATAAGGTCTAATTCCTTATCAGTAATAAATAATCTTCTTAGAATTTTAGAAAAAAAATCAATCATTACCATAAAGTCTCACTTTACTTTAAATTATGAATAATATCATTTTTTGCATAAAATATGCAAAGGTAATATTTAGAAATAACTATTAAAAAATTATTATTTGTTTTTAGAAAGCGAAAAAAAGAAAAGCTACTAATCCGAATTTAATCAATCAATTTTAATTTTTTTAATTTTTCTAAAGCTAAAACCACTTCATCTTGTTGTACACCTAATACTTCGGCGATATCGTCTGAAGACTTCTTTCCATCACATAAATTCGCGATATCAAATTCAAATTTATTAATAGTTCCCATTTTCAAAATCATTTTAGGTAATTTCTTTTTCAATTTTGGAATATGTATTTCAACTTCTGCAATTTTTCCATTTTCAAGAATGTCATCAATAATGTTTGCAAAGGGTTCAAACATTTTGATATTTCCATCCCAGTTTTCTAGATTATAGTGTTCATGAAATTGATTTAAAACTTCTCCCATTGCTTTCATTGCCAGATTTCTATCATCTGTTTTATCTGCAGCCGCTGAAATCATTAGTCCTTCTCTAAATGCCAAACACACATTATACGCATTCATATCTAAAACTTTAATTATCCCTTCTCCTCCAGTAACTTCTGTTGCAAAATCTTTTAAAGCTGTCAAAAATCCTGCAATTAAATCTTCATTGAATTCTATTCCTCCGTATTTTCTACTGAAAAGGCACAATCCGCTGTTTGCTTTAATTAAATAAACATTATGTATCAATTATTTCACCAAAATCCTATTTTTCACTTGATCTATATGATTTAATTTCTGGGATCTTATTATTTCAAATTTTAAATGCTTTGTTTTTTGTATTTATTTTAATTAGTAAATGATATTTTTTAAGATTTTTTCATTTTGTTATAACTTATTTTTTAAATTTTTTTAATTATAAAAACTCGGAAATTATATAGCAATAATAAATGAGATTAATTGCTAAAAAACGTGAATTCCCCCAATTTTATTTTTTTCAAATCTGGCAATTTAATTCCTAAAAACTCCGCAAATGAAGTCAAATCAGCCCCATCTAAAGAATGTTCGAGAGCATTTATATATTTACTGCAAAAATCTTGCTCCCAATTATCTCCTTTTTTCTTAGATATTTCCACTGCTCTTTTTATAATTTCTCCCATATTCCAGCCTCTTTTCAAGTATTTAAACGTGTCTGTAATATTTGAAGATACACTCATTTCGTCTAATTCATCCTTATAAAAATAAAAAAATTTGTCTACATATTTTGAAATTGTTGTTTTTTTGTCATTCCACATTAAAATTGCTTTTGAACCATCTTTTATTGCATTTTCCCGTGCAATTAAATTATTTTTAAATGAATTTTCCATTAATGGTTTCATCTTTCGTTGTTCTCCTTTTTTTCCTTTTTTTGCTCTCATAATTACTGCATAAATTACAGTCAATGCAGCAACTGCATATTCTGGTATATTTGTGTCACACACTCTGATTTCTAAGGTAGGAGGTTTTTCTCTTTCTTCAGCGAGATAATTATTATAATTTATTTCAGTAAAATGTTCTATGGGGATTCCATCTTCAATTGTATCTAAATCAATAGATTTACAAAATTGACTGGTACTCAATCTATTATTAGCAATACCAGTTATTTGTCTCTCAAAAATTGGAGAGGATGTTGTAAGAGCAATTAAAAAGGGTAAATGATGGATTATATGTTTGGCAAGATATGCAGCATCTCCAATTTGAATTCCATCTAAACCATAACCAATATGAACATGTAAAGCTGCAGGATTTTCAAGCCAAGTTCCAAATAATGCGATTCGTCTTTCCTTATTATCGTCATCTTTTTCTTGAAAAACATTGTATTTCCGTAAACTATTTTTGAGCATAAAAAGACAATTTTTAATACTAAAAAAAACTGGAGAATTGAATTCTGGACCTATAGTCACATCATCAGTGTATTGTTCTCCCTTCTCAAAAACATTTTCTTGCGGATAAAAAACATCATATCCTATTTCAAAATCTTTTTTTAATCCATCTTCATCAATTAAATAGGAGATGGAATAAGCTTCAATCTCAAATCCCATTGTAACACCATAAGCTTTATAAATATCGTCAGTTACTCCAAGCTCTTCCCTGGAAAATTTCTTTTTTTCTTGTAAATCATATTTTCTCTTAACAATAATTCTTAATTTTAGACCACAAAATGGACATTCAATTGCTTTACCTAATTTTGCTTTCTTTGGAGCTAATTGATTTGAACATCTCGGACATGTTCCAATTGGTGGTTTAGGTTTTCCCATATTTCTCAACCAAAATTAAATAAAATATTCATTCATTAAATAAATAAACGTAAGATTTCTCAAATTTCCTACTATTATCAAGATTAATTACATGTTCTTCTTTTCGAATGTACATATTATGCTTAGATAGAGGATTTTCTGTAGAACATCCTTCATATTCATCTAAAATAATAATATCTTCAAAATTAATATTTAAAATCAATTTTCCCATAACTTTATGATTTTTTTCCTTTTTTATAGTAATTGAACTCGTTCTTTTAAAATTAGGCAGTTCAGCATTGACTATTTTAAAATAACCTAATTTTCTATTTGTCTTTCTGTGTAAAAATTCTTCATCTGTCAAAGTTCCATATACAAATAGTTTCATTTTTTTTAATCCTTATCAATCTTTTATTTAAATTACTATTGCTTTCTCTAAATTGAAATATCAAATCTAAGACTTAAACTTTTATAAATATTAATTAAAATTTGTTAGATTGAAAAAATAAATAATAATGGATAATGTCGATAAATATGGTAGAATTAAGATGGAATGCTATCCTTAAGGAATGGGTTGTCGTAGCAGGACATAGAATGAAACGTCCAAATTTGCCCTCTGAAATAGAATGCCCCTTTTGCCCTAAATCTAATGAACTGAAAAATATAGAAGATTGGAAGTATTTAAATCTCCCAAATAAATTTCCTTCTTTGATGGAAGATCCTCCTGAGCCGGATCTTGATGATGACGATATTAATAAAGTAAAACCTGCCTTTGGTCGCTGTGAAGTAGTTCTTTATTCTCCTGAACATAATGTGAAATTAGAACAACTACCAAATGAGCATGTATCAGGATTATTTTCCTTCTTGGGAGATAGATATAAAAAAATAGGTGAAAATAAGAATATTAATTATGTATTAATATTTGAAAATCGTGGAAGAGATGTTGGAGTTTCTTTAGATCATCCCCATGGACAGATTTATTCATTTTCATTTATTCCTCCAGTGATTCTTAAAGAATTAAATTCAAGTAAAGAATTTTTTGAGGAGTATAATAAATGTTTATTTTGTACTATATTAAAAAAAGAACAAGATTTTAAAAAAAGAATAATTTTGGAAAATGATAGCTTCATTTGTTTTATGCCTCATTATGCTACATGGCCCTTTGGCCCTCATATTTATCCAAAAAATCACATACAAAATATTAACCAAATGACTCAAGAAGAAAGGGAGAATTTAGCCAAAATTTTAAAGGAAATATTAAACAAAATTAGTAGGTTTTTCAATGGAAAACATTCATTTGAAATGATCTTTCATCAAGAACCTACTGATGGTAATTCTTATCCCTATTATCATTTTCATATAGAATTTTACGTTATTAATCGAGCACAAGATAAAATTAAATATTTGGGAGGATGCGAACTTGGAAGCGGTATTTTTATTAATCCAGTATCTCCCGAAGATGCAGCTATAATGTTAAAAAATATATAATAAAGGAGTTTTTTTTTTGAAATCTTCAAATTTATTGGGTCAAAAAGTAAAAATGAATCAATTTAGAAATACAATTTATGAATTAATTTTAACTTTGAAAGAAAAAAAGAAAATGAGCGATTTTGAAATCACCTCCCATATTAAAGATATTGGTAAAAGAATATTACATAATTATATTCAATATTGGATTCCTAAATCAGATAATGAAATAGATTTAATCAAAGAGATACATGAATTTGTATTTAAGAAAAAAATTAAAATCAAAATGAAAGAAGAATTTAAAGAAGAAATTCCCGGTGATTTCTTAGTCATTGAAAAGGATTGTTGTTTTTGTAAATATGAAAGACCGGATGTTGGAAAGATTGCAGGTTGTAATATCGCGATTGCTTTTATAGAAGAGTTATTTAAGATGATTTCAAAACAAAATTCAAAAATTCCTGAAATTGAAGGTCAAGTGATTTCAAGTAAAACATTTGGTGATAAAAAATGTATTCATTCCTATAAAATTAGGGGAGATAATTGAATATGGTAACGAAAATTACAACTAAATTGTTAGATTCGTTTAGTCGAAGCATTGAAACAGTATTTTTTATGTTATTATATAATCAATTAGTTCTAAAAACCTCCGAATTATTTGAAGGCGAGGATGTAACAAAATTATTAAAAGAATTTGGAAGTGATTCTGCAATTAGAAGCTGTAAAAGACACCCTACCGTTCTGAAATTTGCTCCGAAAGCTAATGACTTGGAAAAAATTGTAGAATTAGTTGAATTTTTATGGGTGGTCGCATTTGGGCGTACTCCCGAATTTAATTATGATATTATTGAAGATTCATCAGATAAAAGAATCATAAAACTCAATATTTTTGAATGTCCATTATGTTTAGGTATTGATCAAAATGATTTAAACATTAAGGATTTGGAGAAAATTCACAATGGAGAAGAGAATTATTCGTGCATATTAACTGGAATGATTGAGGGTGCAACAAAATTTTTAATGGAAATACAGAATATTGAAAATTATGAAATAAAGATTAAAGAAACGGCTTGCTTTTTAGAAAATGAAAAAATGGAGATAACCGTAAATTTTTTTAAAATTTCCTAATAAATTAATTTGTTAAATAAAAAAGTGATGGTATTTGGATTCAGGGATAAATAAAATTTCTGAGAATTTAAAAGAAGAAATTTATGAAATGATTTCAGAAATGGTAGAAGAACAAATTTTTGAATCATTAGAATCAATAAAAGGAGATATAGAAGAAATAATTAGACTAATTTTTAGTTCTGAAATTAAATTAGACGAATATGATCAATTTACGCGAGAAAGAATAACATCTCTTCGTGATGTTTTTAATCAATTTAAAAATAATTTAAAGGATGAAATTATCCAAAGTATAACTATTGGAGATTTAAAATCAAACCTAATCAAAGAAATTAAAAATGAAATTATTGCGCATCCAATAAATAATGAAATTATTAATCGAGGTTCAGCTAGTCGAAAGAAAGTTATTTTGGAAAAACCCGATTTAAAGACAAAAAAGTTAACTAAAAAAGCTAAAAAATAATAGATCACTCACTTTTTTATTTCATAAGACTTATAAATGAGAAAAAGAGTAAAATATCCATAAAAAAATTAGACAAAAAAATATTAGAGCATAAAATTACAACATTTTTTTGAGTTTAATCAAGTAAGAAGCTTCAAATAAATTAATTAAAGTATTTTGGAATTTATCATTAAAAATGAAATGTAAGGTGATCGTTTATGAAGGAGTCTTTAAATTATCAAGTTCCTTGTTCAGAAAATCTATTTGTCGGAAGAGAAAGGTTAATAAAAAAGTTTGAAGAAAATTTATCTCAAGCACAAATGAAGAGCATATTTATAAAAGGAAGGCCAGGCATTGGGAAGTCTTCTCTATTAGAAAAGATGGTTTCGATTGCTAGATCAAAAGGTTTTTTGATTCTCAAAAAACAAGTCCCATTACAAGAATCTGAAGCATTTTTTGATGAACTACTCCCAGAAATTAAGGAGATATTTAAACCCCCCAAGCCAAAAAAACCAGGTAAAAAAAAGGCAGGTAAAACAACTATAAAGAAATCTTATGAATTAGTAAATGAAGAAAAATACATACTTGATTTTTTGAAAACTTTTTGTAATAATAAAATTCTATTTTTTGGCAAAGAATTAACGAAAAAAGCAAAAAAAGGAATAGTTATATTTGTCGATAATGTTGAAAGATTTATTTTTTTAGCCAATGAAAAAGCTTTTGATTTATTTAATGAAATTGTTAAAAAATTTGAAGAAATTGATGAAAAGAAAAAATTGGAACCTACTCCAATTATATTCGTGCTTTTTGGGGAAGAAAGATATGCACCAAAAATTGAATATTCTCTAAACAATTTTGAGATTATTGGGGTTCCGAAAATGCCCTATAAAGATTCAATTGAATTACTTATGAAAAGAGAGTCAAATACAGGAATTTCGATTGAGGAAGAAATTAGGAATAAATTAATAGAAAATTCTCAAGGAATTCCTCAGTTATTGCTTTATAATACTTCTAAATTAATTGAGGAAAGTGATGCACAAGAAATTAATAAATCCCATTGGGAAGAATTTGAATCAATCATTAAAGATGGGTTTAATAATGAATTAAAAGATATAACTGAAAATGAAAGAAAAATTTTGCAAGCATTTGCTATGGAACCCGCGAATTTTGCAGATGTTGACATGCTTATGAGGGCAACTTCAGTAGAACGAGAAAATATTTTGAATATCCTAAATTCTTTAGCTCAATCTGGCCATGTAAGTTGTGAAGGAGAAAGCTATTTCATCTCAATGACTTCATTTTGGGAATTTCTTCGAGATAGTTTAGGAGATATTGCTATAGCTGCCACTTGTAGAGCCATGATTAAAATTGCAGAAAATGATGCAATAAATGGACGGATAATAAATGAAAACTTATTTAATGAGCTTGAAATGCTTCGAAAAGATTCTATATCTGCAGGGTTAGTTTCTCCTATTGAATTGATTGCAAGAGGGTACGAACGGATTGCAAATTTATCAATGAATTTTAATTATTCATCAGAAGCTTATAAATTTTTTATTCTGGGCAGTGAATCATATTTGAAAGTAAACGAAATTGAAAAATCAGCAATAATCTTGGAGGAAGCTGGTTATTTATACAAAGATAAAGGAATGGGTGATTATTCTAGAGATATACTTCTAAAAGCGATTGAAAAATATGAATTATTAGAAGATAATGAAAAAATTAGAGAGTTAAAAATTGAAGTAGCAGAGAATTCATTGAATAAAGCTACAATAAGTATTGGTGAAGGGGCTTTTCCACTTGCAAGAGCTAATTTTTCAAGAGCCCAGAAGTTTTATGGCGAAATTGGTGAAGATATTAAGGCTTTAGAAATATTAAATAAAGCTGCAAGTCTTTTTTTTGATAAAGGTGAACATTATTACGCTTGGCAGTACTTTTCAAGAATAATAAATTTTTATCTAGAGAAAAATGACAAAATCAACGCAAAAGATACCTTTGAAATCGCTAGTGATAAATTTTCAAGTTCTAAACTTGCTAAATATACAGAAAAATTAAATGATGAATTTGCTAAAATTGTGGGAATAGGTGAATAGAAATGGAAACAAGTAGTCAAAATATGATTAAAATCATAATGGATGGATTAGATCTTTCTGAAGCAGAAGCTAAAGCGTTTGTGGGGCTTTATGCAAAGGGTTATGTTACTGTATCATCAATTGCAACATATGCAACAGTCGGCATGGAAGAAGCAAACAATATTTTGAAAAAATTTCTGGAAAAAGGACTTACAATAGAAATTCAAGCAGCAATGGCTGAAGGTGGAGTCCCTCGATACATGCCCACAGTTCCTTGGGGTGCTTTCACGTCTTATTTAGATAATTTCAAGGATATTGTTGGAAATCATCGGCTTACGTTGGATAAACATATTAAAGAACATATTGAAACTCTCAATAAAGAAGTCCAATTATTAAAAGATAGTGTCTCTAATGCAGTTAATAATCAAATTGAAAAATTTAATGAAGAAACTTTAAAATCTAAAGAAAAAACCAGTCAAACGATAGCAAAACACATAACGGACTTAAATGATAATGTTGAAAAAAGGAAACAAGATACTGGTGCTTTATACGAAGAAAAAATCAGTGATCATAAAAAATTAATAAAAGATAATTATGAAACTGAAAATTCTAATGCTTTAAATGACAAATTTAACTATATAACTGAAAATTGTAAAAATATTGAAAATAATACTACGTCGGAACATGAAAAAGCTATTAAAACACTACAAAACACTGTAAATAGTACCTTTGACAACTATAAATCCAACGTTATTGAAATCATTACAGGTTATCAAAAAGATACATATAATGATTATGATCAATTTATTACTGATTTAGACCAACATCAAGACAAAACTTTTTCTCAATACGATTCTTGGTTCAATGATTTATCTAAGAAACTACAAGATCAAATAAATTTAGAAGTAAATGGGGTCTATGAGAAAAAGGATACGCTTAAAAATTATTCAAAAGATTTTCAAGAAAAAAATTTTAATTGGTTTAAAGGAAGAGCTGCTCAATTAAGAGAACGTGCAGCAAAAACTTTTAATGATGAAATAGAAACTCAAGAAAATAGCTTTAGTCAATTTAAAGATAGCATTACAGGGATTTCTTCTGATTTAATTATAAGATTTAAAGATATTTTAAATCATATTCAAAATAGTTTTGTTGAAAAAATAACTTCTCAATTAGAAATTCTAAAGAGTTCTTCCTCCATTGAAAATATACTGATAAAAAATTTAGATGAAAGAATTGAAGCTCTTGAATCTGAAATTGATCTGAATAAAGATGATTTACGAAAAAAAATCGATATTGAGTTTAACAAATTAAATGATAATTTGAATTCTTTATCAAAAGAGACAAATGAAAAACTGAAACAGATTAATAATGATGTAAAAAAGGATATAAAAGATACAAATAAAGAGAGCAAATTCCAAGTGGATCAAGTACTTAAAGATTTAGAAAATGAATTAGAAAAATGGCAAAAGGAATATTCTGATGAATCTGAGGATTGGATTAAAAAAGTTGCAGATAGCGCAAATAATTTGAAGAATAGTCTTGGAGAAGGTCAAGATTCATTAAAAAATTCAATTAGTGAATCTATTGATAAGCTTAAATCAAATAAAGGAATTTCAAAATTAAAGGAAATAATTAAAACTCAAAAAGAAAAAATTAAGGAATTAAATACTAAAATAAATAAACAGCTTGATGAAAATCAAGAAGACTCATCAGAAAAAATAGAATCATTACAAAAAGAAACAACAGATTCGTTATCTTCGATAATTCTGGAAAAAATAAATGAATTTAAATCAATTAGCGAGAATTCTCATACTAATACTTCAGAAGCAATGAATAAAAATATTTTATATTTCAAGGAAAAAGCAAAAAATTTTGGCGAAGAATCAGCAAAAATATTCAATAATCAAACAGAAAAAATAGAAACCGATTTCTATCAAATAAAAGACAGTATAAATGAAGGAAATGAATCATTAGTAAAAAAATTTAAGGATATATTAGAAGAAGTTAAAGAAAGATTTTTGGAAAAAATTATTGAACAAGTTAATAGATTAAGGACCGATACTGCAAATCTTGAAAAAACTTTATCTGAAACACTTGATGAACGAACTGATATGTATAGAAGCGAAATAGATTCTGCTCGTAAAGAATTTTATGAAGGATTAGATAACCATGTTACATCACTTGAAACGCAATCGCATGCAATTAGAGAGGAAGCTGTGACAAAATTATTAGCAGATCTTATAAATATAAATAAAGAATCATTAAAAGAAATTAAATCTAGAAGAAATGAAACCATTTTATCCCATAAATCAAATCAAGAAGCATTAAAAGACGCTAGATTTAAAGAACTTAATGAAACTACTGATGGTATGAAATCAGAAGTCAGTGATTTTGTTAATGGAGATATTGATAGAGTAAATGAAATGACAAGCGATATTCATAAAAACCTATCTTCGGAAATCGAAAAAGGTTTTTCAAGCATTAAGACTGAAATAGCAAGCATAAATGATAAATATTTAGCATCCATTGACGAATTAACTACATTAACAGGTCAACAAAATAATGATATAATTGAAAAACACAGAGATGCTTTTCAATCTGATGCTAGCACCATGGAAATTGAATTATTAGATCTCACTACTGCTCATCAAAACGAATATGAATTAAACGCTAATTCATTAAATGATCAAATATTATCAAAATTAGAAGAGACTGATGTAATTATAACTGATAGATTAACAAATACTAATAACGATGCAGCAAGAACATTTAAGGAATGTGAAGGGAATGCTGAAGAAAGAGCTAAGGTTTTAAGAGCTGTTTGGGCTGAAGCTATTAAAATTTTAGCAATAAATTCAGAATTAACTTGGATTCTTACTTCTGAGGAAGCAATTAAAGAATATATGGCAGATATGGTTGATAGAACTAAAAGTACCATCTCCGTAGTTACACCTGATTTTAATGATTTACCTTTAGAATCTATAAATAATGCTCGAAGACAGATTCGTGTTAAAACAGCATCAAGAATATTAGCAGATTCTAGAAACGCTGTTGCAAAATTACTAGAACAAGGAAATGTAGAAGTTCGTCAACGTCCTGAAATGGATTTATATGCAGCAGCTAGAGAAAATGAAGAAGTTTTACTAGCACCGCATGTACCTGGGAAACCTACTCATCAAGTGGCTATAATTTCACAACAACCTTCAATTGTAAAATTCGTCCATGAAATAATTGGTCCACTAGTAATCGCTAGAGCAACAAAAATTACTAGAGTTTAATTCCCTTTTTTATTTTATAATACTTTTTCTAGTTTTTCACATGATTGTTTTAGTGCAATTCCAATTAAATTAACAGAAGCTTGCTTGTTTAATGCCCCTACAATTATTGCTTTTCTATTATTAGTTGATGTTGCCATAATTACGCCATCATCATACATTATTGCAAATTGAATGAAGCTCCCAACTTCCATTTCTGACAATGTTAAAATACCTCCATGAATCATTGAGACAATTGTTGAGAACTTATCCTTATCGATCTTATCAGTTTTATTTTGAGCTAATATTTCACCAGTTGCTGAAATGATCATTGAATAATTAGTTTTTGATTTATTATCAAATTCGTTTAAAATTTCTGTTAATTCGTTCAATTTTTTCCAATTTTGTTTATAAATTGAAGTTTTAATAAATTTTAACTTAAAAAAAATGAGGTTTCCCCTTTCTATTTTATCTTCTTCGATATCCTTAACTTCTTCTTTTAAATAAGCGATAGCAATTCCCTTTATTATTCCAATAATATAATGCCCCGAAATTTCTTTCCCTCCAAAAATTTCAAGTGGATAATGATATTCTAACGAGATTGAATCTTTTTCAAAAGTAATATTCCAGAATTTTCCCCAACCAAGCTTGTTAAGTTCTGTTAAAATATATTTAAAACATAATTTTTCATCAAGCATATCTTTTATTAGAAAATTAAATAATTCCGTTCCATAATCTTGCCCAATTTTTTTTAAAATGGCTTCTTTTCCTTCCATAAAGTGTTCTGATAAAGATTTATAGAAAGCTTCAAGCTGTTCCTCCTTAAATATGCAAAAACGACTTTTATAACCTTCAATTTTTCCTTCAAAAAAGCGAAAATTCTTGTGGGAAAGATTTTCAATTTGTTTAATCTTATTTTCACTGTTCATTTTAAACAATCCTTTATATTAAATATTTGAAAGAAAATCCATTTATTTATCAAGTTCAATAGAACATTTAAAGCTTTTATCTTTAAAAATATTTAAAAATCCATAAATAGAGAAAAAAATCGTGATTGAATGTCATTAGAAGAAATTAAGAAAATTGATGAACAACAAGATTTGATAATGGAACAGCAGCAAAGAATAATTCAGCAACAGAACACAATAAATCAATTAACAAAAAAAATAAAAGAATTTCAAATTAAATTTAAGGAGTTAAAAGTCTCAAAATTAAAAAAATTAGACGATGGAAAAAATATTTCTGAAATGATAAATCAAATAGGCGAAAACGAATTAATTGAAAGAATTAAAGAATTAGAAAATAAATTAATTGAACAAGAAAAAAAATATGAACAAAATTTAAAAAAAATATTAAAAGAAAAACTCATCATTATAAAAAAATTGGAGCAAGAATTAAAAGAAAATCAAGAATTAGATATAAGAAAGGAGCTTGAAGAAAAAATTAAGGAGAATGAAGAAAAGAATAGACTTCTAATAGAACAACAAAAAAAATATTCAATAATTAATCAAAATTTATCTGAGATAAAAAAAGAAGGGATCGAAAAAGAAAAAGAAATTGAAAATTTAAAATTAGATTTCAAAAAATTGAAGGAATTAGAAAAAAGTCAAGAATTTATAAAAAATACGGAATCAAAATTAAAAAAAATGGAATCTATTTGGAAACAGAAGCTTGAAGAAAAAGATAGAAGGATTAAAGAACTTGAGTCAATCATTAGGAAAAATGAAATTCGTCTTTAATTAGTTTATATTAAAAAAAAATTCCATTTTAAAGTGATAAATAGTAATAATCCTTTATGTAAATGTGAAAACGTTCAAATAAAGGAAATCCCTTTTAAAAAAATCGAAATCCTTTTCAAAGATCAAAGTGAACTATATGTGGTAAATATTTTAAGTTATAAGAAAAATTATGTAGAAAAATTTTAACCATTAATTTCTTGGAGAATGAAAATTGTCAAAAGATTTCGCTAATTTTATGGAATCTGTTAAGGAGCAACCTCTTGAGGATCAAGTTAATGAAATTTCAGATATTTTGACGAAAGTTATGGCAATAGTTGTTTCTGCAATCGATGATTTGACCCAAAGAATGTCAATGCTGGAACAAACTTTGCAAGATAACGCAAATAATATCGAAACAATTAAAAATGATGTAAATAAATTACAACAAGGTGCTCCACCTACTCTTCCGCCTCAACCTCAATTACTTGGAACTCCTCCTGAAGGAGTAAGCCCACCACCACCACCACCAAAACCTGCTCCAAAACCTATGTCTCCATTAAGTGCAAGATCAGCAATAAATTCAGAATTAAAAGCATTATTTTCTAAAAGAAAAGCATAGATAATTAAAAAAAATTTATTTTATTTCCAGAATTTTGAAATTTTTTTCAAGATTTCTAAAAAGTCATTGATTCTTAATTCAGAAATATTTTTTAAAAGAAGAATTTTCTTCCCTTGTCTTCTATCACTGTAACTTTTTAAATTGAGTTTAAATAATTTTGCCAATTTCATAATTTGTTTGGAATCATTGATTGAAAAAGTTCCATATAATAAGCAATCAAATAAATCGAAGTCTTTGTACTTCTGAGTGAAAATTTTCATAAAAATTTTTCTTGGATTCTCTTGAAAATTAATATGATACTTTGAGCTTGTTAGATTCATTTCAACTTTATAACTAATTTCCTTATGCACAAATTCTTCAATTCTTTTTAAAAAATCAAATTTATTTCCTATTAATTTAATGTTGTTTTCAAAATTATGTTTTTTTTTCTTGAAGGAATTCTCTAAAAAAAATTCAACTTTTTCTGCTTTATTATTTTTAACACGCCAAGCTTGGAGATCAAAAGGGATTAAAATTGGTTTAATTGCTTTTTTTTTCGTATCAATAACAAGAGCTTTTGCTTCAGGAAAGAAAACTTGATAATTAAGTTGTGTATTTATATCCGTTTGAGAAAAAAAGTGTGCCCCCATCCCAGGATGACTATGATACCACCCTATTAATTTTAAATTTGGATGTTTGATATTCATTTCTTCAATAGCTTTTATCATTTCAAATTTACTTATCTCAATATGAATTGAAGAACCAGATTTTTTTCCTCTATACGCACGTTTAATAAATAATTTATTATTTTTTATTAATCCAAATAAGAATCCTCCAACCTCCTTTGATGAAAATGAATTTGCATGTTGAAAAATTGTATTAAGCACTTCAAAATAGATAATAGTTTTCATAATTATCTATTTTTACGCTAAATTTAATGATTTTAATGCAATTTCGAGACTTTTAATTCCTTCCTTTAAAGGAATTGGATTTTTTTTCGAGTATAAAAACTCATTTAATTCTAGTTTTAATGGTTCTTCATAAATATATGGTTGTGTGCTATATTCTATCTTTTTTGGGATTTCGTCATCAGAGCTTTTAATAAATTTATATATTTGAGCTGCTAAATCAATTTCAATTACCCCATTTTCCCCATAGACCGTCATGACGCGATATTTTGTTGGAGTTAACCAATTAACTTCAATGCAACTATTTACTTTGTTTTGAAATTTTAAGAGTAAAAAAGCAGCATCTTCATATTTCTTTGTTTCATCCAAAAAATAACTAATCAAACTTTTTACTTCTGAAATCTCCCCCAATAATCTTTGATGTAAATATATTTCATGAATTCCTAGGTCCAATAATACACCTAAATTCCAAAATCTTTTTGGCCTTAATCCAATTCTTTTTGAGCTAACATTAATAATCTTACCAATTTCGGTAATTTTATTTAACATTAAATTATAAACAGGATTAAATAATTCAATAAAACCACAAGTCAATCGAACGCTATCTTCAAATTTTAACAAATTTTTTACTTCTTTTAAATTTAAACCTAAGGGTTTTTCTAACAACACATCAATACCTTTTTCAGCAAGCTGGTTTGTTACTTTAGGGATTTCTTTCGGGGGTAAAACCACGCTTACAGCTTCTAAACGTTCATTCTTTATCAAATCTAATACGTTTGCATAAGAATTAACATCGTAAAAATTTCCGAGTTCTCTCGCTTTTTCTTCATTTTCGTCACAAACTGCAACTAAATTGGATAATTCGTTATAATTACGTGCATGCGCTCTTCCAAACCATCCGCAACCAATAACTGCAGTATTTTTTTTCAATTTTTTCGACCTTTTTTTTAATTTAAAACATTCTTTTAGAAAAATACAATAACTTTTAATTTTAATTATAAAAACTTTAGATATTATAAAAGATCTTATAAGGTAATTTTTTACACTCATTTCGTTTTTATTAGCATTTCAAGGTTAGAATCGTGATCATTAAGCATTTAATTACTGCTCAAGATTGGAAATTGGATGAAATCAATTTTTTAATTGATAAAGCTTTTGAAATGAAAAAAAGAAAAGATATAAATGATATTTACGAACCACTAAAAAATAAAACTATGATAATGATCTTTTATAATCCATCTACGCGTACTAGAACATCATTCGAAATTGCAATGACCCAACTTGGAGGGCATGCGATTTATATGTCATCGGAAAAATCATGGATTGGTCAAGAATCAGAATCAGTAAAAGATACAGCTAGGGTTTTATCCCGATATGCAGATTTAATTGCTATAAGAATGTTTCCAAATGCTAGTAAATGGATATATGGTGCTAGTAATGCATCGCTTAGAGAATACTGTGAAAATTCAACTGTACCAATAATAAATTTAGAAGATGATATGTACCATCCTTGTCAAGCATTAACAGATTTAATGACGATTAAAGAGTTTAAAGGAAAAATTGAAAATAAAAAATTAACAATTAGCTGGGCATATCATCCAAAACCTCTTCCAATGAGTGTAGTTAATTCTATCTTGCTAATTTCAACACGTTTCGGTTTGGATGTAACATTAACTCACCCTAAAGGTTTTGAATTATCTCCTCAAATTTTAGATTTAGCTAAAACGAATTCTAAGGGAAGTGGTAGTAATTTTGAAATATCTCATAATATGGATGAAGGTTATAACGATGCTGATATAGTTTATTTAAAATCTTGGGGTGCCTTTCAACATTATGGAAATTTTCAAGAAGAAAAAAAACTACGTCAACCCTATAGAGAAAAATGGATATGTAATGAAGAGATAATGGAAAAAACTAAGAAAGATTCCATTTTTATGCATTGTTTACCAGTAAGAAGAAATGTTGTAGTTACAGATAGCGTAATTGATGGTCCTCATAGTGTTGTATATGATCAAGCAGAAAATAGGTTACACTTACAAAAAGCACTTTTAGAATATTTGATAGGTTAAGAAGTGAGATATAACTCGATAATTTTTTCAAATATCTTTATTGCTTTCTCGTATTCTTGGATATCTATTGATTCTTCTTTAGTATGTTCTAATTTTGGGTTGCCAGGTCCTATACTAACTGTTGGGATTCCTAAAATTTCCCCAAATATGTTCATAAAGTTAGTTCCTGTCTTTCTTATTAATTTTGGTTCAACGTCTAAAATAGATTTTACTGCCTCTTGTGAAATTTTTACGATTTTTTCATTTTTATCTATTCTATAACCAGGAATTTTGCTTAAAAGCTTGAATTTTATATTAATTGGATAAGATTCTTTATATTTCTTAAAAATTACTGTAATTTTTTGGTTTAATTCTTCTAAAGAAATACTAGGTGGGATTCTAATATCTATCGAGAAATTACATTTATCGGGAATAATATTTGAGTTATTATTTGTATTAATAACGGTTAAATTCGGAATAACGGAAAAAAATGGTGTTTTTCCTCTATAGTTATCTGAAAAAAACTTCTCAATTTCATTCCATATTTGAAATGTTAGTAAAATTGGATTTTCATAATCAGATATATTTGCTGGATGTTGAGGTCCCTTTAAATTGATTAATGAAACTTCATATAATAATCTCCCTTTATATGCAATAGAAACCATATTATTTGTAGGTTCACCAAATATTGCAGCATCTGCTTTAATCTTTTCAGAAATAAATGGCTGCATTCCTTTCAGACTAATTTCTTCTTCAACTATTCCAATATATTTTATTCTTTTATTCAAATTTGATTCTTTAAATTTTAAAAATGATAAAATCATTGCTGCAGTTGTACTTTTATCATCTACTGCTCCTCGACCAAAAATTTTCCCATTTTTTTCTTGAACTTTTAGAAAATCAGGTACAGTATCAACATGAGATGAAAAAATTAAACAATTCGAACCAGAACCGATTTCTGCGATAATATTCCCTACTGAATCAATATTTGCTCTTATTTTATTTCTTTCAAAAAAATTTTTAATATATTCAATAATTTTATTCTCATTCCCAGAGATACTCTCAATTGAAATTAATTTTTTAAGAAAATCTTTCTCCATTAATTCAAGTTCCTCCCTATATATATTTCCAAGAAATGGAGGTTCCAGTTTCTCTATTTATTGCATTTATAATTGGATTGTCGCCTATACCTGAACAAATAATAACTTCTTTTAATCCTAAATTTAATGCTTCTTTTGCAGCAAAGAGCTTTTTCTTCATTCCACCTTTAGCCAAATTTATAAATTGATCAATTTCTGTTTTCCCAATTTCTTTAATGATTTTTTCATCAATTAATAAACCTTTAACGTCAGTTAATAAGAATAATTCATCAGCTTTTAACGTGCTCCCTAAATATAACGCCATTCTATCGCCATCAACATTTAATGGTTCAAAATCTTCACTCAAAGCTATTGAAGATATCACTGGAAGAAAATCATTATTTAACAATAAATTTATTAAATTTATATCAATTTTTTCGATTTTTCCACTGTAATCTCCTCTGACAATTTTCTTTTTTCCTGTTTCTTCATCTATTACAATTAATTTATCTTTTCTTTTGGCTTTAACAATAGATGCGTCCACACCCGAAATCCCAACTGCTTTGATACCTATTTTTTGTAATTTACTTACTAAAAATTTGTTTAAAGATCCTGCCATAACCATTGTTGCGATTTCAGCTGTTTCTTTGTCCGTAAATCTACTTTTAAATCCTGAAGCAGATTTTAACATAACAATTTTTTTTCCCATTTGATTTAAAACTTGATTAATTTGTGGACCACCACCATGGACGAGAATTATTTTTTTTGATTCTTTTAAAGTCAAAATATCGTTAAATACGTTATTTAAATTCTCTGATTCAGAAATTAATTTTCCACCTATTTTAATTATTATTAAAACCATATTTATTATCCCCTTAATTCATCCGTTTTAATCCAATTAATATTCGAGATAAAACTGTAATTGATATTAAATCTTTTGTTTTGAAATTCAACATAAATAAGACTTCATTAATTCTTAACTTGCGAAATTAGATAATCGTTTATTTTTGATGCTATATCATTTCCCGTAGTCAAGCTAATCGCTTTAAATCCGCAAGTGTGATTAATTTCTTGAATTATTAGTTTTCTATCTTCATTTTCCATTAAATCAATGCCTAATATTTCTCCATTGACTGCTTTTGCCGCTTTTAAACTAATATCTTCTATTTCTGAAGTTATTGGACAAGTTGAAGTTTTAGCTCCCATTGTTGCTGCACTTCTCCAATCATTAATACTTTCAAATCTGTACATTGCTTCAATAACTTCATCACCAATCACAATTACTCTAATATCTCTTGGAACTTTTTCTCTATTTGAATATTCTCTAATATTCCTAGCAGGTTTCTTAATATATTCTTGTAAATAAAATATTTTTTGATATAATTGTCCCATTACTTCTCTTTCTTCTAATATGGATTTTGCCATTTCCTTGTCTCTTAATAATGCAATCAATCTTCCCCAAGATCCTATTATTGGTTTAATTACTGCTGGATATCCTAGTTCTTCCAAGGCATTTAAAGAAGAGTCCTTAGTAAATGCACAATAAGTTTTTGCAATCGGTAATCTGTTTTTAATTAGTTCTAGACTTGTTATCAACTTGTCCCCACAAATTCGAGCAGTTTCATATGAATTTACAACTTTATATCCTTGATATTCTAAAATTGCAGTGAGATACAGTCCTCTTAAATAACTTAGGGATCTATCTAATACGATATCGGTTTTTAACGTGGGGATTTCTAGGTCATAAAAGACATTTTTATTGTCGATAATTTCTACTTGAACATTTCTTTTTTTTAAATCCTGAATTATTTCCTTTTCTTCCCAATTAACTCGATTAATCGCGATAGATATTTTTATAATATTTACTCTCCCCAATCTTCTTCTTCAGTTTCTGCAATCTGTAATTTGATTTCGTCTTTTTGAATTTCAATAACTTCTAATTCTGCTCCACAATCCTCACAATTGAGGATTTCACCTAAAATTACACCTTCATCTAATTCAAATTCAAAAAAACATTCTGGACACGTTGCCTTCATTCATTAAACATCTCCTTTTTTGTATTTATCAATAATTTCTTGCAATTTTTTTAAATCGTTTTTTTCCATTTTTAATTTATTCTCAATTCTAATTTTATTTAATTTTTCTTTTTTAATTTTATAATCTCTCATAACTTCGATTGGTGCAGGTCCTCCTATATGTGATCGTCTTTTGATAGTTTTTAAGGGATCAATAGCTTCATTTATCTCCAAATCATTAATTTGAATCTCCAATTCTAATTTATTTTTTAGAACAACTCTAATTAATTCAGAATTTATGTCTTTTTGACTTAATTTGTTTTTTTCCATAAATTTAATTATTTCTCCTACGATTTCATGTGCTCTACGAAAATCTAATCCCGTTTTTTTTATAATTAAATCAATTAATTCAGTCGCAGTAGTAAAATGATTATTTAATAAATCTTTTATTCGAGATTCATTAATTTGAAAATTCTTAAATAAAATAATAAAAATTTCTATTGATTGCTTAGTAATTTTTAAGCTATTAATTAAAGGAGCTTTAATTTCTTGTGTATCTCTATTATATCCAGAAGGTAATCCCTTTAAAATATTTAATGCTTGAAATAAATGTCCTATTACCTGTCCTGTTTTAGCTCTTATTAATTCACATGGATCAAGATTCTTTTTTTGAGGCATAATTGAGCTTCCTGTTGTTACTGAATCATCAAAAATGATAAGATTGAATTCTTGAGTTGACCATAAAAGAAAGTCCATTGCTATTTTACTTAATTGATTCATTATTAAAGCGCAATTAAAAATCAAACTGACTTCGAATTCTCCACGTGAAGATATAACATCCAAAGTATTTTCATGAATTGAATCGAATTCTAATAATTCAGCAGTAAATTCTCTGTTAATTGGCCAACTTGTTCCTGCAATAGCAGCAGCTCCAAGTGGATTTCTATTAATTAATTTATAATTATTTTCTAATTGTTCGATATTTCTCATCAAAGCAGAAACGTTCCCCATTAGCCAGAAACTGAAGGAAATTGGCTGAGCTGGTTGTAAATGAGTATAAGATATCATTAATGTTTCGGTGTAATTGGGTACGAGCTTCAATATAGTTTCTAAGAGATTGAGCAATGATTCAATAAGCTCTATTATTTTTGCTCTTAAATATAATCTAATATCAACCAAAATTTGGTCATTTCTACTTCTTCCCAGATGTATATTTCCTGCTACTTCCCCCCCTAAATTTGAAATTAGCACTTTTTCAATATTTAGATGTACATCCTCAAATTCTTTCTTCAATTTAAATTTCCCTTTTTTATATTCGTCTAGAATATTCTCTAAAGCATGGAGGATCATTTTTAATTTGTCATCAGGTAAGACACCGATTTTATTTAACATTATATTATGAGCTTCCGTACCTTTGATATCATATTCAATAAACTCGTGATCGTAGAGTATGTCTTCACCGCTTGTGAAGCTCTCAATCTCTTTATTTAACTTCTTTTCAAATCTACCTTGCCATGCCTTTTTCATTTTTTTACTTCCTATTCAATAAAACGCTTTTAGCTAATAATTATATTGAAAAAATTAAAATTTATTAACGAAAATTTAACTACATTGTTCTATATAGAACATTTATTAGAAATTTCTTAATGCTTAAAACCAAATTAAAAACAATATTCATATTAAAGTGATAATAAGATGAGAAATGGACTGTCTTTGCGAGAAATAATTAAAAAAGTCATCGAAGGTAATCTAGATTACCAAGTGAGATTCAAAAAAAGCAATGACTATTCTACAATTTTCGAAAATTTAGAAGATATTGAAATAATCGAAGAGATCATTGAATCAATAAGCCCAGAAAATTATTATAAAATACCAGATAGAATTAAAAAAAGCATAATTAAAAATTCAAAAAATAAAAATCTTGTGAATTCTTTAACCAAATACACAACTTTCAATAAAAATCAAAAGGATTTCACAATTTGGGGGCTTAAATCTTTGATAAATTCGATGAGTTCAGAATTATATTGGGCTCTAACAAAAAATCATAGAGATTCAAAAATACAATTTGAGCAGTTAATTTTTAATATTAAAAATGATGCACTTGATAAATTTGATATTGATAAAAAGTTAATATTAAAAAATTTAGATTCAATACCTCACTTTTATGAATCTGATGAAATTCAAAAGAAAATTCTATTAATTGGAGAAATTTTAAAAATAATTGAAAAAAAATATGACGTAAGCGTCCCATTCAATAAAAAATTCAAATCTTTTTTACTTAAAGCTAAAATTTATGGTGATTTATTATCCGAAAAATTTAATGGTTCAAAACTTTTTATTCAGAGAATAGAAAAGTTATTAAAATATTTTTAAAAGGAAAATTTTTAATTCAACAAGCAGTTTATCTATAAAGAAGAACGTGTAATGAAAGAAACTGACCTGCATTGAGAAATTTATTTCAATGAAAAAAAATTTTCCAGAACCGTTCTTCAATTTAATTTTATGAATTCTAAATCAAAATTTTTAAAAATCCGTTTTATACTATGAATTAAGATTGATTAAGAAAATAAAATTTTAAGATGAATTAAATGTGTGGTAAAGTAAGAACAGAAACAATTAAAAAATATGCAAATAAGATATATGAAACATTTTCTGATAAATTTAATTTAGATTTTGAAAATAATAAAAAGGTTTTAAAAGATTATACAATATATAACTCAAAACATTTTAGAAATAGAATTGCAGGGTATATAACGCGAATCTTAAAAACAAAAATGATGCAAGAAAAAATAGATAACCAAGATACTAGTTAGATAATTCAAATCATAATTTGTAAACTAATTAAAAAGACAAATAAAAATATTAAAAAATAAATACTAGTTTTTATTTCTTTTTGGCTAGATTTAAATATTTTTAGAACATAATATGTTGAATACGTTGAAATCAATCCTAATAAGATGAATATGGGAATGAAAGAAAAAAATGAAATGTTTGAAAGAGAGAAATTAACATTTTCATTCAAAATATAAAACGAAGAGAAGCTTATTAGAGGCGAAATTGCACTAATTAATCCTAAAATACCGTTCAATATTATGCAAAGAATATTAATTTTAAATTTTTGAGATTCAAAGATCATTTTTCTTTTAGAAATAAATTCTTGATTTACTCTTATCCTGGATATTATAAATTGAATTCGATCACTTGCTTTTATAGAATCAAGTAAAATCATCCGAGAAATAATTTCAATAAATCTTTTTGTTTGATTTTCTTGAGAAAAATTTGCTAATATTTTTAAAAAATTATGCAATGATATATTAGATATCACCATATTGTTAATAATCTCTCCCAATTTTTCTTTTAAAATCCCATTATACTTTTTGTACGTAAAAATAAAGGATCTTTCTGGGGAACTACTTTTTTTGAGATAATTACTAAAGAGTGAAAAAAAAGTAATTAACTCATCAAAATTTTTCCCATTTTTTGATTTATCGGTAATAAAATCTCCTAATAAGAATAATTCATATGAAAATGCTTTCTTTTCGATATAAATTGAAATTAGGTAATAGATAGGAAAAAAAAACAAAATAAAATAATTTGTTGATAATGAATAGAAGCTTATTGTAAGTGAAATCAACATTGGAATAAAGATTGAAAAGCCAATGATTAAAATTAACTTTCCATCGAGTTCCTTGTTGATTTTTTCATATTCTAAATGAATTTCTGATGAATCCTTTGCTAATTCTTGAATTATATAATTATTACTAAAATTTGAATCTATCAATATAGATATTTTATTTTTAAAAGCTTCACAAGGTTGTTTTTCTAAATATTCAGATAATGCAAGCTCAGGTTTTTTACCATTATTTATATTTATTATAATTTTTTTAAATTTTTCTGATATAATAGGATAATTTCCATTTGAAACAAATTTAATTGCATCGAATATCGATTTAGTAGTGGTCATTATCATTAGAAATTCTTGAAAAATTAAATCGCTATAGCTTAAAATTATTGCTTTTTCTGATTTATACTTTCTTTCAAAAATTAAAATGACTCTTTTATAGACAACATAACTGAAAAAGAACCCAAAAATCAAAAAAATAATATTGTTAAACATAAAAGTAAATAATGAAATTATGGAAAATACAAAAATAGAAAACATTAAACTTGAAATAAGTATTGTTTCAGGATAAATTTTAAAATCATTGAAAAAATAATTAATAATAGTCTTCTTTTCATTGCTGATTAGAAAGTTAGTTAGCTTTTTAAATTGGATTTTTTGTTCAAAATGAAACTTTTTCTGAAGAATTTCAAAAATATGAATTAACTGATCATCCATTAAATTTAATTCTAAAATAAAATAAAATAAACTCCAATATTCACGAAATAAAATACTTATGATGTTAGAAAGATTGAAAAAAACTGAATAAAAATTAATAAACTTATTATTATGGCTACTCCTATTAAAATTCCCTTGTAGATTGAAGAAAACATAAATAAAATATTAATTAAAATTAGAATTGATAAAAAAAAGGGAATAGAGATGATAATTAATGATAAATAATCATTGCAAAAGGCGATAAAAATTATTTCTAAACCCCAAAATCCAAGAAAAATAAAAAAAATTATAAATTCCATATTAATCATATTCCTTCCAAAAAAAATCAAAATTATTTATCAAGATTTGAGTCATTTTTGACTCATTTTTAGAAACTTCTTTTAAAAAGCAATTAATCTTAGAATAATTTTCCTTAAATTCGTTTACATGAATATTTTTTTCATAATTAGAATTAATTTTTTTTATTATATGAGAATTAAAATATAAGTCATTCAAATTATCAAATTTAAAATTTAATTTATCAAGAATTGGATCACGTTCAAAGATATTTTGAATTAAAATTTCCGCAATTCCATTCTCAAATCTCTTATTTATTTCAGAAATTCTTAAAATTCTCCTACCTTTTGATGTTTTTCCAATATGTATCAAAATATCCAGATTTCCAATCGATATTGCAGAAATACCATCATCTTCCTTCCATCTTTCAATAATAAGTTCTGGATTCGTTCCATGACATGTCCCTAATGTACATTGTAAGCCAACTTTAAGCAGAAAAAACATTGCCTTTATGGTATCTGAATGAATCAATTCGCCAATTATTACCATATCAGGAGTTCTATGTAAGGATTCCCTTACTTGATATTGTTTAGAATATTTTTTACTTGATAATTCTTTCACTTTCAATCTTACTTGGTGTTTTCCAAGATGAATTTGAGGGATTGATTCTATAACATCTTCAAGATATATTTTTCGCCAAAATGAAGGGCATAATAAATCAATAGCATTCATTAGTGTTGTTTTTCCACTTCCAGGTTCTCCTATAATTAAAATATTACGTTTTTGCATTAAAAAATACATTAAATAAGTAATTGCATCAAGGTTTATTGTGTTGAATCTTACCAAATCAAAAATAGTTAAATAATTTTTATTAAATTTTCTAATTGCTAAGTTAAAACCATCCACTGCTAGCGGCTCATAATTTATAGACGTCCTAATATGAAAATATTCTGTAATTATTTCAGTTTTAATAATTGGATTTTCAATATCTATTGCAATATTATTTTCTGTACGAATTTTGGTTATGAAGTTTTCCAGTTCTTGTGTACTTAAAATAACATTGGATAAACATCTACCATATTTTGAATGATCAAGATAAATGTTTGAATTTGGTTTATCTAAATAAAATTCTTGAATACTATTATCTAATAGAAAAGGGAAAATATTTTCCAAACCTAATGATTTATAAGTCAAAAAACTTATTAAATCTTCAAAATTTTGAGTTCTTATGTTTAATTCGTTTTTAAATATTAAATTTTTAATTTGATCCTCCTTATATTGTATGATTTTGTCAAAATTTAAAAATTCATTAGATAATTCGGATAATAAATCTGTATCTATTAATAAATTTAATGAATTATTGTCGATTAAAATTTCATCAGAAAATTCAGAAGTTATTTCATACTTTTTTTCAATCGAATTTTTATTCTCATAAATTCTAATTTCATAAGGGCCGACTTTATAGTAGTCTAATAGATCAAAATTTTTTTTATGTATTACTCTCCTTTTATCATTATTTTCTTCTATTAATTGAGGATTAAAGATTATTTTATAAAATTCATTATTATTAAAATTTTTTAAATTAGATTTATCCTTAAAATAAAGTTTAATTAAATTAGTATTTTCAATTTTCTTTACTATTTGTTCTAAAATTGAAATAAGTTTTAGATTACACATTTCACAATCAAAATTTAATTCATCATTCGAAAAATTTTGAATAAAATTATTGATACTCTTATATCCAACAATTGGATTTTTCAAGATTAGACCATCAAATATCTCATTTCCTATAAGATGAATTATTTGATTTTTTATTACACATTTACTCATTTGGCATTTTAAAATGAATTCAAGAGATAATTTACTATTTGAAAAAATTTCTTTTACACAATAGGCAAAATTAAATAATATTTCACTAGCTTGTTGATTTAAATAATATTTCGATTCTTTTTGAATGAAATAAATTTTTGAAATGCTCTTTTTTTTAAGGTCCCAAATTGATCTGATAATGTTCTTGAAACATTTATGATTATTAAAAAAAAAATCTGTATTATTACACGAATTTTCGCAATTTATTTTAATAAATTCATCTCTTAATCCATTTTCTATAGTAATATTACAAGTCATCATCTTTTTTTAATAAAATTGTTATTTAAACTCCGAAAAATTTTGTATTCATTTTAAATTTTATAATATTCATTTAGGGACAAATTATTTTCAATATTTATATCAGAAAAAAAGAATTCAGTTGGTTCATCATATTCTTTAAGACTTCCACTTTTTGACATATTTAGTCTCATTCCACCTTTATACTCCGTAATATATGCTCCCTTTATTTCAATTACATTATAACCAGAAATGTTTGAAATGTAATTATCCCATAGTGATAAAATTATACATCCTGTCTCATCAGCAATTAAGAATTCAGCTACTTCGTGATCTGAATTATTTTTTTTTATTTTTACTTTCCGTATTTCTGAGATTTCGACAACTTTCGCAATTAACGTGATATCTTTTTGGTTTGGTAGCAAGCTTTCAATTTTTTTATGGCTATTTTCTGATGTATCTTTATATTTTATTGGAGTATTTGGATTCCTTACTTTTGTAATTTTGGATCCTGCAATTTCCCAATTTCCGAACCTTCCAATATTTAAATAAAGTTTTCCACCAAATTCAGAAACATATCCATTGTTTATTATAATGGTCTCCTTTATAGGAATGTTATCAATTTCATCATCCCAGACTGTTAAAAAAATAGAACTCGTTTCATCTGAAATTATAAAATTTGCAACTCTATGTTTAGTATTATCTTTCTTTACCGTTACATTTCTTTCTTTATCTTTTTCTAAAACTTTTACCTTGACATTAATATTCTTGGATTCTGACCTTAAATCCCTTAATTTCAGTTCATTTGTCAATTATAAACCTCATTTTTAATTAATATTATTTTTGGTATTTTTTATAAATGCAAATACTATAAAAACTAAACAAAAAATCATTTTTTTAAAAAGAAATTAATAAAATTTATTCTAAGTGAAACAGATAATAAAAATAATAGTAAATTAAGAAATTTAATTTTCTCAAATAATTAAGTAAAATATCGGTGAAATAAATGTCTAAAGCTAGTTATACTCCAACTAAGGATGAAATTAAAGGAAAAAAGGTAGTCCTATTATATTCCGGCGGACTAGATACAAGTGTAATGTTAAAATGGATTCAAGAGCATTATGAAGTAAAATTAGTTTCATTAACCCTAGATCTTGGGCAACCTAACAAAGAGTTGGCTTTGATTGAAGAGAAAGCATTGAAACTAGGGGTTGAAAAACATTATACAATTGATGTAAGAGAAGAATTCATAAATGAATATGTTATACCGTCCTTAAAAGCAAATGCATTATATGAGGGATCCTATCCGTTACATTCTGCTTTATCACGACCTTTAATTGCAAAATGGGCAGTTAAAATAGCAAATAAAGAAAATGCAGCAGCTATATCACATGGTTGCACAGGTAAAGGAAATGACCAAGTAAGAATAAATATTGCTGCTTTATCTTCAAATCCGGAAATAAAAATTATACAACCAATAATTGAATGGGGCATGTTAAGAGATCAAGAAGAAGAATACGCAAAAAAACATGGGATTCCGATTCCTGAAAAATCTAAATATTCGATTGATGAAAATCTTTGGGGAAGAAGCATTGAATGTTCAGATTTGGAATTTCCTGATCAAGAACCTTCGCCCGATGCCTATGAATGGACGAAGGATCCAAGTACTTCAAATGAAAAACCAGAATATATTGAAATTTCATTTAATAAAGGTATACCTTTTATGGTTGATCAGATAAAAATGACACCTCTTGAAATAATAAATAAATTAAATATTCTTGGAGGAAAACATGGAGTTGGTCGAATTGACCATTTAGAAGATCGAATTGTTGGGTTGAAATCTCGTGAAATATATGAAAGCCCTGCTGCAGTTATCTTAATAGCAGCTCATAAAGATTTAGAAAAATCTATTTGTACTGCACAAGAATTTGCTTTTAAACAAATCGTAGACCAACAATGGGCATATTTATGTTATGCAGGCATGTGGACAAATCCTTTAATGGATGATTTAAATGCTTTTATTAATAATTTAAACGAACGTGTAGATGGCGAGGTTAAAATCAAATTATATAATGGAAATGTAACTATTGTTGGAAGAAAGTCAAAATGGGCATTATATGATTACCAATTGGCAACCTACGAAAGAACTTCAACATTTAATGAAAAAGCTTCATATGGGTTCATTGAATTATGGGGACTTCAAACGAAACTTTATCATATGATAAAGAAAAAATTAATAAACAATTAAATAATTTTTTTATAATTCTCTCTCTATTTTATATAAAAATGTGTTTACTTAAACTTTCAATACCTTCTTTTGTAAAAGTACTTATCTTAAATTGAATTTTAGACAAGAAATCTGTTGATAATTCATCAAAAGTCGCTAAATCTATTTTATTTAGACAAGTTATTATTGGAATAGTTGAAAAAAGTTCAGTTAACTCGTTAAATAATTTTAGTTGATCTTTAATAGAATAACCCGAATTTCCTGAAGCATCAAAAATATAAATTATTTTATCAGCTAAATATTTTAATGCTATAATTGCTTGTAATTCTATATTATTTCGTTGATCAATGCTTCTATCTAAAAGCCCTGGAGTATCTATTATTTGAAATTTTGTACCTTTAATGACTTGATGACCTACGAATAAATTTTTGGTTGTAAAAGGATAATAATCAATTTTGGGTTTCGCGCTAGAAATTAATCGAATTAATGAACTTTTTCCTACGTTCGGATAACCAGCAATGACTATTACGGGTCCTTCAATATTAAAGGAGGGAATTTTTTTAAATTTATATCGACACTCTTCTAAAAAAATTAATTGGGAATTTAATTTTTTTATTATTGATGAAATTCTTCCATAAAAATGTAATCTATATCTCGCTATTTCTTCTGGAATATTAGATTTTCTTATTTTACTTTTTATTTCTTTAGCTATTTTTTTTAATATATGAATCGTTCCTCCTAAGCTTCCTAAATTAATTTTTAACGTGTCCTTTTTAACTAAAATATCTAATAATTCATTATAAAAAGGATGAAGATTATCTATTGATGGAAAAGATTTTACAATTTCTTCTAATTTATTGATTAAATAATCATTAACTACTTGAATTCTATAATTTTCTCTCTTTCTTGCTTTAATGTATGATGGAGTATTAGGTTTAAAACTAAGATTTATGGATTTTGAAGCTCTCTTAAATGCTCTATCTAGCAAGTCTTGTGAATTCGGAACTTTTTTAGGTATCTTAAATATGGTTCTTTCCTTCCGTATAGTTATTGAACTTTTTCATATATAATTTTATTAATTTTTTCATTTTTAATTTCTAAAATCCGATGAAAAGGAATATTAATTAATTGATCATTAAATTCTTTTTCATTTAAAGTAAAAAATGCTCCTAAAATATCTTTAATTTCCGAGATATTAATTTTTTTATAACCTCTCGGACTTCCTCGATGGATATATTTTAGAGTAAAATCACGCTCATCATATTTTTTATTCCATTTTAATTCATTTAAAATAGCTCGAATAGTATCTTTGTTTTTGATCATCTTTTATCAAACAATAATTTTTAATTTAATAAAAAAAATTAAAAGATTTGTTTATAGGAATTTATTGTTGATACATTATAGAAATAGTAATTAAAAATTTATTAATTCTATTATAATATTCGGTGAAAAATATGTCATATGGAATAGAATGGGCACCAGGAGCAACGACAGTTGGAGCCAGGTTTGAAAATTTCGTGATTTTAGGTTCAGAGAAGAGAGTTAATTTTGGTGGTAGAGTTTTAAGTAAAGCTGGTAAAAAAGTTTTTAAGATAAGCGACAATATAGCAGCTGCCTGTGCAGGTCTAGTATCTGATTTTCAAGTACTAACAAGTACTGTAAAAGCGTACGTTCAATTATTCAAATTGGAACACGAACGATCAATATCCATTAAAAGTTTGGCAAAATTAATGTCAGGTATTTTATATTCGAGGAGAATTTTTCCATATTTTACAGATACTATCATTGGGGGTATTGATGAGGAAGGGCCCCAAGTTATTGTTTTAGATTTAATTGGTTCAGCGATTGATGATGATTACGCTGCAATTGGAACTGGATCCCAGGTTGCCATTGGAATATTAGAAGAAGAATATAATTTGAACTTAAAAATAGACGCTGCTAAAGAATTAATAAAAAAATCAATTCAATCAGCTATTGAAAGAGATCCATCATCTGGAAATGGAATGGATTTAGTTATCATTGAAAAGGATAAGATTCAGGAATTTTCTTTATAATAATGAATTAATTTGGTATTAAATGTTTTCAAATTTTGTTATTATAGCTGAATATAAATTTCCTAATAAATATTCAATCTCAAGTTTAATAGCGTCTTTGGAAGTTGATCCTTTTTTTAATGATGTTCCTGTTAAAATATACCGGAGGAGTATTTCTAAGAAAGATCTAGAAGAACTTTTTATGAAATATTCTAAAATTATTGTATTATTCTCTATCATGTCTTATCAAATAAAAGATTTTGAAAAAAAAATAAAAAATTTAAGAGAATTTGGAAATAATGTAATCTTAATTGCAGGAGGGCCCCATCCTACTGCACGACCCGAAGAAGTTCTGAACTTAGGAATCAATTACGTGATTATGGGTGAGGGAGAAAATACTCTGATAACATTATTAAAAAATTTAATTCTTAATAATTCCATAGATAAAATTTATGGGTTATCTTTTATAAAAAATAAAATCTTAATTAAAAATAAACCTAAACTAGGAATTAACTTGAATAAATATCCAATTTGTTCTAATCGATATAAATTATGGAACCCTATCGAAATTAGTAGAGGATGTCCGTTTGCTTGTTCTTTTTGTGCAACATCCTCAATTTTTGGAAAGAATTATCGATTTAGAGATGTTGATAATATAATAAAAGGTTTAAGAAAAGCAATTAAATGCGGTTATGATAAAGTATGGTTTTTGTCTTCCAATGCTTTAGCATATAAATCAAAAAAAATTAAAACTCCCAATCCTGATGAGCTTCAAAAATTATTAAATTCTATAAGTAAACTTCAAGGAATAGTTGAAATTTTTTTTGGAACTTTTCCTTCAGAAATACGACCTGATTATGTTAATGAAAACGTTATATCTACCATACGAGAATATATTTCCAACGATTATTTTGTAATTGGTGGACAACATGGCAGCAATACAATGTTGAAAAAATTAAATAGGGGCCATAATAAAGAAGATATCCTTTTATGTATAGATATTTTAACTAATTATGATATAAAGATACATCTAGACTTAATTTTTGGATTACCTAATGAAAGTATAGAAGAAGAAGAAGAAAATATTGAATTTATGAAAGAAATTTGCTCAAAAGGAGTTAAAATTCATTCTCATTATTTTATGCCTCTTCCTGACACAAGACTTGAAAACTCTTCTCCTAGACCTTTAAGTGCCGAAATGCAAAAAATAATTGGAAATTTAGCTAGAAAAGGATTATTATATGGTCAATGGCTAAAGCAAATCGAAATTTCTAATTTTCTTAGTTTTCAAGCCGATTTAGATTGATAATCGTTTTAAATTTGAAATTAATTTTAGATTTTTGTTTTGTTTAAATATATTTTTTACATAATAATAGATAGTTAAAAGTTTTTAGGCGAATCATTTGGTATTTAATAAAAGTGTTTTTTTAGGGGAAATCTTAAGAAACTTTCAAGCAAAATCTCCAACAAAAGCTAGTGCGATAGTTTCAAAAGAAGGATTATTAATTGCCTCCATACAAGACACCGACTTTAATGAGGAATTAATTGCAGGAATGGCTGCAGATATGTTGGTTCTCGGAGAAAAAACAACATATGAAATATTAGATTCGCATCCTGATAAAATTATCATTGAATCAAAAAAAGGTACGATTATACTCATTCCGGCAGGAAATGAAGCGGTTTTTTTTAGTGTAATAAATGGAAAAAATTTAGGTTTAGTTCTATTTAATATGCGAGTTGCCGCAGAAAAAACAAAAAAAATTTTAGATGGGACATAATTATTATAAGACTCCCATCTTGGTCGTCATACCACCATCAATTACGACAACTTGGCCAGTCACATATCGTGAACAGTCAGAAACCATTGCTATTACCATTCCTTGAATATCTTCTTTTTCTCCAATTCTTTTTAACGGAGTCCCTTTCTTTAATACCTTTCCGAAGTTATCGATAAAAAAATTTGACATTCCTGATGGGAAAAAACTCAAGGCAAGTGCATTAACTCGAATATTATGCTTTGCCCATTCAATTGCTAATTGTCTTGTTAATCCATTTAAACCTGCTTTCGAACAAGCATAGCCCACTGCACCCCACTCTGCACCAAATAAGCTCCAAACCGAACTTATATTTAAAATCACACCTGATTTTCGTTCAATCATATGGGCTCCCACCTCTCTTGAGACTAAGAACGCTCCTGTTAGGTTGGTTTTGATTACTTTATCCCAATCTGACAAGTTCATTTTTTCTGAGGGTGACCCCCAAGTTATTCCAGCATTATTTATCAGTATGTCGACGTGATCAAATGTCTCAATTGCAGTTTTAACCAAGTTTTTAACTTCATCTTCAATTCCAACATCACATTTTACGCCTATTATATCAACATTATATTCTTGTTTTATTTTATTTATTAATTCCTCTAAAGAACCATGTTTCCCACGTCCAACTGCAACTATTTTTGCACCCATATCTGCTAGTGCTTCGACCATCCAAATACCAATACCTGCAGCTCCTCCAGTAATTATTACAACTTTATCCTTTAAAGAAAATAAATCAGATACTTTACCCAATTCAAACTCTCCTATTCATCTTTTTTCTTTTTCTTTTTTACAACTATCATATCTCCAAGTGTCATTTTATCATCCTTTGTTATTACATTAGAAGGAATATAATCATCCATCTCAAGTCGTTCTAATAAATTTATTCTTAATACTCGTTCTATTTTTTTTACAATGCTTATTGGCGGATGAACTTTTCCTTGCTCCACTCTTTTTACAAAAGATACTGGTTCTTTAATTTTTTGGGCTAATTCATCTTGAGTAAGTTTTTCTTTTTCCCTAGCATTTTTAATTCTTAAATTATAATCTTCAATTAACTCTAATTCTTGCTCTTTTTTAATAACTCTTGTTTTCATTCTTGGTTGAGTTTTTATGAATTTTGGGGACGAATCATCACCAGTACCTTTGAATCCAACTGATTTACCAAATTTTGAGCAATTTTGACAAACTTGAAGCTTTGCTCCTTCAACATATTTTAATCTTGGCTTTCCATGGATTTCTATTCCACAAATATCACATGTATTTACCATTTAACTCACTTAAAGAGTAATTTATTAACAATTGGTTTAAAACATTTAAAAATTTTTTATGGAAATAAACTAGATGATATTTTTTTTTTACATATTTTACAAAACGATATGGGCTTATTATCAGCCTCTAGTAAAGAATTAGAAAATCTCATTACACAGAAGCCTTTGCAATGTGAAAGATTTAACGTATGACCTAATTCATGTATGGCCTCTTTTAGAATTCTTCTATAAATTATTGAAAATCTTGATTCATTTTCCTCTAAATCCCGTTTTAATCTATAAGTTGATATTATTGCAGCTCTCGTCTCTTGTGGATTTCCAAATTCGGCTTGTCCAAAAATGAAATTTAATCCCTCTGTATATAAATCGGCAGAAATTATTCCTAAAATTTTAAAATAACCATTTCTTATTGCCAAAGTTCGTAATTCCTCTAGTAAAGGGGATGATAAATATTGATTTCTTAATTTATTAAATGAATTTGGAGGGAGATTCATTGGTGTATCTATTAATATAAAAACATCAATTATATTAAAAAAAATTTCTTTAAAATTTTGTAATAAATTCTCCCCAAGTTGTTTATCTATATTGTCATAGAAAATTATTGCAAGATTTTTATTCATATTTCATTCGACATTAACAATTGTTTTTGATTTTTTTGAAGGAATAATTTTATGTTTGCTGTTTTTAAAATCTCGGTATAAAAAATCTTTGTTTTTATCAATCATTTCATATAAAAGAATTGTCAATGCGGATAATTCAGAATGTGGTTGGTTCCCTATAGACAAGTTAAGATCTGCAATCTCAAAAAAAGTTGATTCAACCTTTTGAGAGCCAACAATTATTATTACTTTTTTTTGATTTTTAATAGTTTTTATCATATTCCCATCCAATCTTTGTCCATACATGGTTAAATGAACTATATATCCTCCATCTAAATTCCAATTCTTTAAATATTTAAGAGAATCCACCTTTGTAACGATATTTAACTCTCCTCCCCACCTATCAGTTAATTTTTTTATATTTTCTTTTAATCCTTTATCTTCGACTTCAGATACGAGAAATTTCTTAACATCGAATAACCGGGATAAAAGAGCTAGATGAGTTGTGATTCTTTCATCTCTTATAACTCGATGACCCAACCTAAGAATTTCAATATGGATTTTTTTTCCCTCATTTCACTAATTATGATTTATTTATTTCATCCTAAAAACCTAATATGATTTTGGCTTGGTTCATAAATGGTACCATCACGCAACAGAGTCTTTATATAAGAATCAATTTCTGTTTCGCTCAATTCTTTCTTCTTCCCCATTTCTTGGATTTTTTCTTTTGGGATACTTTTCCCAGGATTTTCATTACTTAATTGAGTTATAATATCAAGAATTATAGAAATTTTTGATCTTTGACTAGCAGACTTTCCAGTAAATGCTCTTAGTACATCAAATTTTCCTGTGATTTCATCCGTTCCGACTTGCCCAAAAGAAACTTTCATTAACCTGATTGCTGCTTCTGCATCTTCAATGGTGGCTTCGTCTCTTAATGCCATCCTCGCTCTTGCAATGGCCAATCTCACCATTCCTTCAAGTTGTCTTGCAGTTATTGGAATGGGTGTTTCTTCAGATGCAGTATCTCGAATCTTCAAATAAAAATCTTGAATTGCTTTTAAACATTCTTGAGTGGGCATGGGTGCAGGTACTTTTCCTCTAGCGTATGTAATAAATTTTCTTAAAAAACTCGTTTCAATAGGTGGTTTTGGTTTTACTTGTTTCTGATCTTGTAATGATAAAATGTGAGATGATAGTTCTAAATCTTTATCTTTATTAGGTTCATCTTCTAATACAAAGGATAGATCAAATCTCGATAATAATGAAATGGGAATAGACTTTACATTTTCTGCAAGCGTTTTATTTGGATTATACTTTCCTATATCTGGATTGGCTGCAGCTAAAATCGAAGTTCTTGCATTCAAATTTGCTATAATGCCCGCTTTTGCGATTGAAACGGTATTATGTAATATTAATCCTTGGCTAATGAAAGAATGATTTGGTTCTACAGTAACATCATAAACAAAAGGTGAGTAAAATTCTTTTTCATTTTTTATAATTTCTATTTCTATAATTCGACTCCATTGAATATCTGCTTCTAAAATCATGTATATTTTGTCAACTTTTGATTTACACTCTGAAATTTTATCTTTTAAACCATTATTTATCAATTTAATATATGTTTCCTTTTCTTCATTTGAATACCTATTTCTTTCTAAATAATCAATTGTTTGCCGTTTTAATCCTGAAATTTTTGCCATTTTTTGCTGTGAAAGACCAAGTTTTTCTCTCAATTCTTTTATGTAAAGTGGTTTTGAAATTAATTCTTCTGTAATTTCTAATTTTTTTCTGATAATAATAAGTTCATTTTCAACTATTCTTCTTAAAATACCTGATTTTTTCTGTTCATACTTCCAAAAATTCTTTTTATCAGGAATTCCTAAATCTTTTTTCATTTCAAGTATTGATTCAAGGATATTAAATGGAAAGAGATCAGTATTTGAAATTGATTTATCGTTTTGTTTTATTAAATTTGATATTTTTAAAAATCTTGGATCACTTTTTTGAACGATATTTTCAAAGAATATTTTTAATGAATTCCCTCTTATGTATGTTATATATGAATTATTGTGAGAATCAAATACAATTCGACTTTGTACACCAACTTTTAATAATAAATCTTGATAATCTTCACTTAAACCCTTTGATGCTGTTCTAAAGCAAATTGCTGTAGATCCTAAACTTCCATCCCCTTTGAAAGCTGTAATCAAAAATTCTTTAGCTATATATTTACTACTTCCAAGAATCTTTGACGGAATTCTTTTAAATCTAGCTTTTTTGAGAATTTCTGGAAAATTTTTTTTAAACCATTCAGTTAAATTCTTCGACAAATATCTCAATGTGACTAGACCGTCATTTCTTTCATTAATGCTTGGTTCTATTTGAAAAGTATTTTTCATTAAATTTTTGAATTCATTTAATAATTCCTCATTTTTATTTGAAAATCCAATTTCTGAAGTAATGCCTGTAAAGCTATGACACTCTGTTGTCAAAAAACCCAATATTCTAGCTAATTTTTTTGATAAAAAATTAGGATACTTAATTTCTTTTAATAAAGGATACTGAGTTTTCAATATAGGTTCTAATTCTATCATCTCAGTTGAATTAGGTAGAAATTTAGGAATTGGAACAAAGTTACCTATTTGAGATTTATCCGCTGATATACATTCTATTGATAAGTTATTAAATATAAATAAAGGATGTTCAGGAGTGATAATAATTGAACGACCATTTGAAAAGCCAATTTTATAATAATTATTCGGTGCTTTATGTCTACTCACTCTATTTATCCTTTTTTTATAAATAGACTGAAAATCAGTTGTATATAATTCAATTTCTGAAGTCGATAAGATTTCACAATCAACTCCCTTAATCACTTTATTTGATTGTTTTTTCATTAAATCATCTACGAGGGTACCAATTTGAGTCCGTTTCCCATTAGAGAGCAATATTTCTGTTAATTTATGATAACTCATCTGCTCCATTGCCTCATGTAATGCTGTCCTATCTTGTTTATTCATTTTATCAAATTCATCAATACATGCGACCCCTTGGTCCGCTATAACTAATGCGCCGGCTTCTAAAGACATTTCCCCTGTATCCTTATCTCTCATTACTGCGGCTGTTAATCCTGCTGCTGTTGATCCTTTTCCACTTGTATAAAGTCCTCGTGGAGCTAATTGTTTAACGTGTTGTAAAATTTGGCTCTTTCCTGTTCCGGGATCTCCCACCAAAAAAATGTGAGTAACTCCTCTGATTTTCATTGAACCTTCTTCATCTCCATCTTCTCTTTTTGCCGTGCTAAAAAGGAGACAAGCTATTGCTTCTTTAATTTCCTCATATCCAAAGATCCAAGGAGCAATTGATTTTGTAATTTTAGAATGAATATAAGGATCTTTTGATAATTCAATTATCTTTTTTTCATCTTCAGGGCTGATTTCTAATTTACCAATGTCTTTTTCTTCTAATTCCAAATAATTTATTTCTATATAAGTATGAAATGTTGTTAATTTTATTGTAACACGTTGATCTTCTCGCGTTCTTAAAATGCCTATAATTTTTACACGATCCCCAGGTCTTGCAATATCAACAAGATCTTTTAATAAAATTCCATTTACAGACCGAGGTAATTGTCCTGCTGGCAATTCTTCAGGTTTTTCTTGTGCTCTTATTTTCTGTCTATCTATAAAAGTAGATTCTTCAATATTTAATTTTGGAGCGTATTTACCCACACAAGTATCAACTTTGCATCTATTTGGTTTGATTAAACGAATTTCTGTAACTTCTTGTTCAAGATATTGTATGTCTCCACATTCATTACATTCAAATGCACCTAAAACTACTTGTGGCTTGATTACACCCGTGCTATTTATGATTCCTGATACACATATTAATTTACCAATGTGATCTGCTCTAATTCCTCTTAATTCTATTTGAAAATCCTTATCTATATTGAAAAATCTTGGTGTAATTTCTGGATTCGAGTTATAATAATCTTCATCAACTCTTTTTAAAACTTGAAAAATTGCACGAGTAGTCTCCTCAATGATATTATCTGGCTCATTTATTAATTGTCGAGCAATAGAAGGATCATATGAATATAAATCATTAAAATCAATAAGTAACCGTCTTTTTTCATCTTTATCCGTAATTTGTGATAAAGCTTTAACTTTTTCCCGATAAATTTTTACGCCCGAATGGGCGGTAAATTCATTTAAAAACTGTTCAATTTTTTCTTTTGGTTCTAAAACTTCGTCCAAAATATCACCTTTAGTAAAAAAGTCTATTAGTGCAAAATATTGGTGATTTAAATGAAATCCGTATCTCTAACTTAATTAATTTTAATTATATTTTAATTTTTGTTAAAATTTAATATTAATTTTATAATACTTCTTTTAACCAAATGAATATATTCTTGTTTCTATTCCTATATCTGCTTAAAATGATTAAAATGGTACTGAAAACTAATATAATCTGATATTCAATATTTTATAATCTATAAAATATAAAAAAAGTTTAAATTTGAATTAAAGCTTTTTCTTCGATCTGACCAACGAAATATTCACGTTTTGATCGTGAACCTCTCCTAGATAATTCCGATGATTCATATAATCTATTTAAATATGTAGAAACTGTACTCGATTTTAATTCTTCTCCAAATTCATGCAAATATAACTCTTTGACGTGTTGAGATGTAAACCATCCAATTTTTTTTAATTTTTTAAATAATAATTTCAATTTATCAATGATTGATAAGTTTCCAATATCATTTTCATCCAAGCTAGGTTTTTGATCTTGATTAGATACGGTAGTTTCGTTTAAACAATTCAATATCTCTTTGATCTTCGTAACTTGAACCTTTTCATCAAAGGATAATTTCATTTTTTGACCGTTTATCTTAAATTCAAGATCGATCTTACTCATTTCATACACCTAAATTTGATCTAAACGATCCTTGTTTTGAGTCTATTTAAAAATAAATATCATGGACGATTCATTTGAAATATAATTATAGTAATCTCCATGTAATTCTCTGAACTATATCTTAACATATTGACTTAAAAAAAAAGATAAAAAAAATTATTTTTTTATTTTTTCAGTAAGCTCTATATCTTTCAATAAAGCAAATCTTTCGTTATTCTCTATTAATTCCCTAATTAGTGCTTTTTTAATATTCAATCTAATTTTTTTCGTTCTTCCATATCTCCCTCTATTAATTATACTTGCATTTATTAAGCCTTGCATGTCTAAATCCGTTATTAGATCACTCACCCTCCTTTGAGATAGAGTCTCTAGCTTTATGAATTCACAAAATTGCTGATATACATCATAAACCTCCCCAGTGTTAATCTCCATTTTTACTTTTAAATTCTCAATTTTATAAACGCTATATAAGATCAATTTACTTTGTAAAGGCAATTTACTTATAGCATTTTTTATTAAACTACTTTCAATAACAAATTGCGCTTCATCAACATGCTTTTCTGTAATTTGTTTTGTGCCAGATCTTTCAGCAATTTCTCCAGATTTTAATAATAAATCTAAAGCACGCCTAGCATCACCATGTTCTCGAGCTGCAAAAGCAGCTACTCTTGGAATAACACCTTCTTCCAATACATTATCCTGAAATCCGATTTCTGCTCTTTGTCGTAAAATATCTTGTAATTGTCTTGCTGTATAAGATTCAAATAGACACTCTTCTTGACTTAAACCACTTATTACACGTGGTTCTAAGTAATCTTTAAAAGTTAAATCATTAGAAATTCCGATTATACTAACTCTTGCATTAACTAATTCTGCATTCATTCTCGTCAAATCGTAAAGAATATCATTTACTTTATTGAAATCTTTTTTCTTGACTAATTCATCAACTTCATCCAACACGATGATCATTATTTGTTCTTTTTCATCCAATTTCGTTTGGAATCTATTATATACTTCATCCGTTGGTAAACCCGTAAATGGAACATCTTCTCCAACAGCTTTACACAAGCTTGCTAATACTCGATAATTTGTATCTATGATTCGACAATTAATGATGTGAGTTAAGGGTACTTGTAAGTTCATGGTTTGACATTTTTCTTTTAAATAATTTAAAACATATTTTACAACAATTGTTTTTCCGGTTCCAGTTTTTCCATAACAAAAAATATTTGATGGCGTCTCTTTTTTTAAGGCTGGGCCTAAAATTTGAGCAATTCGCTTGCTTTGGTCTTCTCTATGCGGAAGAACCTCTGGTACGTATGTATGCCTTAGTACATCTCTATTCATAAAAATTTGATTTTTATTTGAAATAAATTTATCAAAAATTTCATCTAAAGGACCATCGCTTTCTGATTTCATTATTATCACTTGCATAAGTCATTTTATTTTTTGGTAATTTTGAAAACACTTCCATTGGAACATTAGCCTTTTGACCGTTTATTTCCATTGGAAACGTATACTTCCATTGGAATTATAGCTTTTTAAGTATAACGGTTATTAAAAACAAGCTTGAATTGAATATGTTATTTAATTAGAAAATTATAGAAGAAAATTTTTTTATATCGTTTAGCAATTTCAATTTTCTTCTTTTTAATTATTTATTTATATTAGAAATATTTATGAATATATACTATACTTAAATTAATTAGCTATTTTTTTGTGAAAATGATTATTTAAATAAATTTTATAAGGTCGAAATTTTATGTCATTATCATTAAAGTCAAATAGTATTATCAATATTTTATCTCTATTGATTTATTATACGAGGATGAAAAATAAATGAGTGCTCAAGATTTTTATATTATGAATGTTGACAATATTATCGAGAAGTTGGATTCATCTGTGAAGGGATTATCTGACAAAGAAGCTAAATCAAGGCTTGAAAAGTATGGATTTAATGAGCTTGTTGAGTCTAAGAAAAGAACTCTTAAAGATATGATAATAGATCAATTTAAAGATTTCTTAATCATCCTCTTGATAGTTGCGGCTGCTATATCATTTATAATGTTTGCGATTGAAGTTTTTGTTTATCATCATTCAAGTACCGAGTGGCTAGATGGAACGGTTATTTTAGCAATTCTTATCGTAAACGCTATTATCGGTGTAAAACAAGATTATAGCTCTGAAAAGTCATTAGAAGCTTTAAAGAAGTTAGCAGCTCCAAAAGCAACTGTAATTAGAGATAATCAACAAATGGAAATTTGGGGACGAGAACTTGTTCCTGGAGACTTAGTGATTCTAAATACCGGGGATAAAGTTCCTGCTGATATGAGAATTATTGAATCAATTAATCTTAAAATAGAAGAAGCTGCATTAACAGGCGAATCAGTACCTACAAAAAAAATTTCAGAAGAATTATCTGATCCAAATCTACCTTTGAATGAAAGGAAAAACATGGCTTATTCTTCTACAATAGTCACATACGGTAGAGGAAGGGCTCTTGTGACTGCTACCGGAATGAAGACTGAAATTGGAAAAATTGCAGAGATGATTCAAAGTGCTGAAGAAAAAAAGACTCCGCTGCAAGGCAAATTAGAAAAATTAGGAAAAAATCTTGGAATTTTAATTATTATTATTTGTGTTATAGTATTTATAACAGGAATTTTGCGTGAAATAATTGTTCTTCAACATTTATATCCAACAACTGTACTTGATCTATTTACTGCTGCAGTAGGATTGGCCGTTGCTGCCGTTCCAGAAGGTTTACCCGCTATTGTTACTGTTTGTTTAAGTCTAGGGGTGACTCGAATGGTAGCGAAACATGCAATTATTAGAAAACTTCCTGCAGTAGAGACACTTGGATGTGCCTCTGTAATATGTTCAGATAAGACAGGTACTTTAACTCAAAATGAAATGACAGTTAAAAAGATATTTTTAACAGATAAGAAAGAAATTGAAGTGACTGGAGGCGGATATGCTCCTGAAGGCGATTTTTTAGTTGATGGAAATAAAATTTTATTGAAGAGTAGTTCAAACCTCTCTCTATTACTTGAAATTGGTGCTCTTTGTAATGATGCTTCGCTAATTAAAGCAAAAGAGGGTGAGAAAACTTGGAAAATAATTGGTGATCCAACAGAGGCTGCTTTATTGACTGATGCTGCAAAAGCAGGATTATGGAAAGAAAAATTAGAAGAAAAATATCCTCGTATCGGGGAAGTACCTTTTGATAGCGCTAGAAAGAGAATGGGGACTATTCATGAAAAAAATGGTAAGATTTTACTATATATTAAAGGAGCTCCAGAAAGTGTTTTAGAAATAAGTAGCGGATACCAAAAAAACGGTGAAGTGAAAAATATAACTGAGAAAGATATTGAAGATTTTTTGAAAATCAATTCAAACATGGCTCAAAATGCCCTTAGAGTATTAGCTTATGCTTATAAAGAGTTAGATCCTAAAATAAAGGAATATGATGAATCAATTGAAAACGATTTAATTTTTGTCGGAATGAGTGGAATGATTGATCCTCCTAGGGAAGAGGTTAAAGAGGCTTTGAAAAAGGCTAAATCTGCAGGTATGAAAGCAAAAATGATAACCGGAGATAATAAGGAAACTGCCATAGCTATTGGCAAAGAATTGGGGTTTGTTGAAGGTAAGATTATAGGCTTGACAGGTTCGGAATTAAATCAGATGAGTGATGATGAGCTTTACGAAAAAGTAGAGGAAATCTCAATTTATGCAAGGACTTCTCCAGAACATAAAGTAAGAATTTGCAATGCTCTTCAGAGGAGAAATCACGTTGTTGCAATGACTGGAGATGGTGTGAATGATGCCCCTGCGCTAAAAAACGCGGAAATAGGCGTTGCAATGGGAATTACAGGTACTGATGTTTCAAAAGAAGCAAGTGATATGATCTTGACAGATGATAATTTTGCTACCATAGTTGCAGCTATTGAAGAAGGTAGAGGAATTTATGATAATATTGGAAAATTTCTATTTTATTTACTCTCTTCAAATACTGGTGAAATTTTAACAATGTTTATTGCTATCCTTATCGGTTTTCAAAATCCTGTAACAGGTGAATTTATTCTACCTTTATCAGCAATTACAATATTATGGATTAATTTGGTTACTGATGGGCTTCCTGCCACCGCATTATCTGTAGATCCCCCTGATCCTGATTTGATGAAACAACCTCCTAGAAATCCAAAAGAGGGAATTTTACCTACCAGAAATTTAATTAACATGCTTATTGTTGGAATAAACATGGCAGCTGGTACGCTTCTGATTTTCTTTATAGGATTAAGTTATGGACAAATAATTTCTCCTGGTCTTCCAATTGAAGAAGTGGCTCGATATGCATCAACAATTGCATTTACAACCTTAGCTTTTTTCCAATTATTTCACGTTTTTATGTGTAGAAGTCATCTTAAATCGTTTTTCAAGCTGGGTTCAAGTAATAAATCTTTATTAATTGCTGTAGCAATTTCAATTGTCTTACAATTGTCAGTTATATACATACCTGGAGCGTATTATGCATTTAATACAATTTTTCTAACACCAATTGATTGGCTTTTAATTTTAGGAGTTTCAGGTACTATAGTTCCTGTTGTTGAGTCATTTAAATTCGTGATAAGAAAAAGAATGCAGCATTCTTAAGCTGTAGACCCCTCTTCTATATTTTTCCCTTTTTTTATTTCAGTTGAAACCGAGTAGGATTTAGGTCCAATCACATTTTTAAATAATTCTATGTTTTCTCGTTGTTCTGATACAAATCCAACAACGTTTTTTCTCTTTTCAGAATCAGGTGCTAAAAGAACTTCCTCAGAATCTCTTAAAAATCCATAATAAGGAGAAATTTCTTCTAATTGCCAGATTCTTATATTATTTTTTTGAAGAATTTCATTGAATAATTCATTTTCCAAGTTAAGATCAATATCTGTAAAAATATGAACTCTCACACTTGATTTTAATTGAATTATCTTTTCCAATTGAATCTGATTTAATTCGGGGATAATAATTGTCAAAGAAGAACGTGTTCTTTCTATCATATCATTTAAATAAGATAATATGGAATCCACAGTAACTATCTTCCATGTTTTATCAGTTTCGACAAATTCTAATTTCTCTAATTGATTCCAAATCGAGTCCAATAAATTTTCAATTTTATTTGATTCTTGGCTATAATTTTCGATATTTTTCATACCATCTTGTGCTATTTTTGAAAAAGTCGATTCATTGTCATTTTTAATTTCAGTAAGTAAAACATCTATTTTATTTTTTAAATTTAGTAAAAGTGAAGAATATTCTTCCTTATTTTCAATTAATTTATTTGATAAATTTTTTGTAATTTCATCTATATTCTCTTTTAATTTCTTAATATTAGAATTAGAATTGATAATAATTTCATTTTTAACTTCTATGATGTCCATTTTATGATCATTTAGATTAGAATCTAAATATCGAACAATATTATCTTGAATCATGTTTATTTTGCTCTCATAATCATCTAAAACCTCATCTTGTAAGCTATCAACACTTTTTTTCAAGTTTATGGAAAAAGAACTATAATCTTCAGCATATAATTGATTATTTTCATTAATATTTTCTTCTAGTTCATCAAGTTTTTGTTGTATTTCTAAATTATCTTTTTCTACAAAATCCTCGATACGAATTTTAATTTTATTTATTGATTCTGGAAGGATTTTTGTTCCCATATCAGTGATAGAATGGCTGAATTTTTCATTAATTTCATCTTTGGAAGATTTTAAATCATTAGAAAATTTTGATAGAGTTCCACGAATATTATCACCCATATCTTGTAATTTTTTATTGGTTGATTCAACCTTAGTAGTTAATATGGTATTAATTGATTCTTGATTTTCATCAGAAAGAACTTTTAATTCATCCGAAAATTTCTTGATGGATTCCTTTTTTCCTTTATCCAAATCATCAAGGTTTTGATCATATGTATTTTCTAGCTGGGTTTTTAACGTATTAATATCTGTTTCAATTTTAGTAATGTTACTTTTAAATGGTTCAATTATTGCAGCTAATTCTTCAGAAAGTGAAAATTGAAATTTATTTGCATTTCTATGATATTCCTCTACATTTTCTTTTAAATTTTCCGAATATTTTTTAATTTCTTCAATATTTTTATTCCAATTATTCGTAAAAACTTGGATTATGTCAGAGATTTCTCTTTGAGTTTTTTTATCTTTTCTCTTTCTCATATTTAAGTTACTTTTTATTAATTTTGACATATTAGAATTAATTTCATCGGTTTTAGCCCTTAATATTGTAGAATTTTCTCCTAATATAGAACTTAGACTATTTGAAATGTTTGAAAATAATTGTTCTGAATTTGAAATTTCCTTCGTGGTTAAATCAGAATATGAGCTTTTAATTGATTCAGTTAGTAAACCAAAGTCTGTAGTATGTTTTTCTAAAATAGTAGTTACATTTTCTGTTATCTGATTGGCAATTTTTTTTACTAAATCTACGTGTCTAGCTAAATCCTCTGTTATTTTTGATTCAAATTTAGTTAATTCCTCTACTTTTCTTAATTTTTTATCCATAGAACTTAAAAAGTTTTCTTTTAATAGATTTATTTTTTCTTTGGATTCCGTCATTCTGGAACTTATTTTATTTCCAAATTTCTTCTCTAAGGATTGCATATTTTCTTTTATAACAAGAAATTGTTTATTAGAATTTTCAACAAAACTCTTTTCAATTTTCATCATTAATTCTTGAACGTTTTTTAGGAAATCTGCAATAGAATTTTTTATCAGATTATTGAAATTTAAAACATTTTTCTCTAATACGGGAATTCTAGTAGCCACAAAATTATTTATTTCGTCCTTAAATGCCAATGATTCCGTTTCAATTAAATTAATACTCTCATTAAAATAATTAGCTGTATCATTTCTAATTAAGTTGATATCAATATTCGTTTTTTCCAGTTCTTTTATGATTCTTTCCTTAATTTGTGTTTCAAGTAAAGTTCCTTCTTTTTGAATAATATCAATTTGATTATTAATCTTTGTTATAAGTTCTGTCTTTAAATTAAGCGTGTCCTTTTCGATATTTGTAGATGTTTGATTTATTTTTTGGAATATTAATTCTTTGAGTGATGCAATATTATTGGAGAAGACTTCGGTTCTCTCTTGAAAATGAGTTGAAATGTTGCTAGTAAAATTAGAAACATCTTGATAAAAGGTTTCAAATCTCATTTTCATAGTTTCTATTATTTCAGATTCTAGATCAGTGAAAATTTTTTCATCCAACTCGTTATTACTGAAAATATTTTCTGATAATTTAACATTAAGATTATTAATTATCTCACTTAAAATGGTTGAATAATTCTCCATTCTCTCATTAAATTTTCCCTTGAATCCATGAATCATATCAGAATGAATATTTTCAAATTTATTGATCAAGTCATTAAATTTTGAAGTGAAATTATCTGAGTGAGAAATTAGATTATCTTGCCCTTCTTTAAATGTTCTAATTGCATCATCCATCCTTTGATTGACTTGTAAAGTTAAATTTTTTGATAAAGATTTTATCCATTTGAATTCGTTATCTTTGAATTTATTAAGTAATTTTATTGAATTTTCTTGTAACATTTCGCTATTTTTAGCGAAATCAGAATCAATTTTATCTAAATTTTCATTCAAAACGTTCATACTATTAGGAATATATGATGAAATTCCATCAAAAATCTCATTAATTACTTCTTCTAACTCAAGAATGTGAGTATTAAGCTTTTTAATAACAATTTCTTTGTTTTGACCCGTAAGATTCTGAAAGGACTCTTCAAAAGTATCTAATATAATTGTAATCTGCTTCTTTAAATCGTTACAATCTTCTGTGAAAATTAAATGTGTCTCTTCTGCAATTAAAGAGAATTTTGACATGAATTTATTGATTAAATCCTTTTGAGGTTTCAAAGTTTTCTCAATATTTTTATCTAGAAAATCTTTTTTTGCACGTTTTAAAATTCTAAAATTATCATAAAAATCAGAAATTATTTTTGTAATTAATTTTTTAATATCAGTAGTTTTGTCCTCAAAATTTATTAAATACTCCGTGAATATTGATTCCATTCTGTTATTTAGTTCATCCGATTCTGACTTTACTTTAGAAAATTGTGGATTAATTTCTTCTTTAAATTTTACTGAAGATTCTTCTAACTTGGAAATACTTTCCGATTGTTCTTTGAATAAGTTTTCAACCATTTCTTTATTCTTTTTAATGTCTTTTTCAAGCTTATCAGAAAATTTTTGAGAAATTTTTTTAATATCTTCATCTAACTTCTCAAAATTTTCTCCAATTTTTTTAATATGCTTTAGAAATCCTTTATACGGGGCAAATGCTCTATAAGTTTTTATTTTTCCAAGTTCTGATTTAATTAATTTTTTTTCTTCTAATCTTTCTAATATTGAATTAATATTATCTAATTTGAGGTTTGTAATACTAGCTAATTGACCTGATGAACTTTTGCCTCTTAAAATTATATTTTTATATACCATTAATTCATTTGTTTCTAATTCAAACATATCCGAGAATAATTGATCTAAAATATCCTCTTCCAATTAATTCACATTCCTTTTTTTAAATATTAAGTTGAGCTAAAATCTCAAATATCTTCTTTAATTTATTAACACTAAACTTGGAATTATACCAATTTTGACTTTTAGGGGTTTTTACATCAATAAAGTATACAAATTTATTATCTTCTTCATAATATTGAACATGATCACACAAATTTTCTAATTTTTTACTGATTTCGGTTCCTATCAATTCAGATATTTTAATTTTTTCTTTTAATGATTTTATTTTTAAAAATTTTTCTTTTAAAGATTTTAAATCCGGAAAATCATATGTACTATCAAAACCAATTTTTTGCTCAAAATTCTCTATTCTCTCTTTTAACTCATTTAAGTCAGGAAAAATTACTTTTAAATACCACCAACCCCACATTTCTTCGATAATTTCAATGTCTAAATGATACATTTTTTGATATAAGAGAATAAATGCTTTCAATTCTTCTTCTGATTTTGGATATTCAAACTTTAGATTTATTGTCACGATTTCGGAATTAAAATCCACTAAATTCAAACTATCATTTAAAGTAAAAATAAACAATTTTTTGTCTTCAAGCAATTTTGAATCAAAATTTGGAGCAAGTTTAGGCAATAATTGATCCAAATTACTACAAATTCTATTCATATTCCCAGAAAGCGTCTTTTTTACTCCCACGATTTGTAAAAAATCAATTAAATATAATTTTGCATCAATTGGATCAAATAAATTAGGTTTTCCTTTTAAAATATTCTCGATGCTCCTTTTATGTTGTAAATAACAAAAACTAGGCAAATCATCTGGTTTCACTTCCATGTCAATTAAAATATTAACGTATCTCCTGTCCTTGCAATGAGGATTTAATGCACATTCTGTTCTATAACGAAGACATTTTTCGCATTTTTGTTTCATAAGATTCAAAAATTCTTTTGCGATGTAGTCCATACTGTTTGAATCTTTATTCTTTTCAAAATAACCACTAAGTTGTTTAGAATACTTCTTAAACATTCAAGGCGCCTCTTAAGGGATTTAAATAGCGATAATTTAGTCGCTTTTAGCTGTACTCAACGCGTTTAATACAAGTTTGTATCATGTACAAATATACCCCAATATAAATTTGGATAATAATTACATTAAACTCGTTGGGTTTCTCTAAAAAGCGATTTCATAACCTAAGATCAATACCATAATTAATATTATATTGATAATATTGGTATTTAAATTCAATTTAAAAAACTTGTAACTGTTTTTCAAGCAAATAATTTGCAATTACATTAGATAAGGGAACCGGAACCGCTTCTCCAATTTGATTATATTGGCTTGATATTCCTCCATAAAAGACAAAATTATCAGGAAATCCCATGAGTCTTGCATGTTCTCTAACTGTTAATAAACGTTTTTTTATTGGATGTACATACCGACTATGCCCAATGATCGTGGGACAAATTGAATTTCCTTGAATTTTTTTCCAATTCGTATTCATGCTTTCTTTTGCGGACCGATAATATACAAGCGAACTTCCTCGGCGTAATTGTTGAATTTTTTTGTCTCTTCTCGTTGTCAATGGGGTTAATTCATGGTTAGGAATTTCTTGAATGAAATCTGGATCAGGTAAATCCTCCAAAATCTTGCTTAATTTTAGGTTTTGAGATGAATTTGTTTTTTTTAATCGGAGTTTAGCATTAGATATAAATAATCTGGTTCTTTTTGATGGAGTACCATAATCTTCAGCATGAAAAACATTAAAAAAAATTTTAGAAAAGCCAACTCTATCAAATTCATTACATAATGCGTCCTTTAACTCCCCATCGATTAATTGAATAACATTTTCCATAACAAAAACCTTAGGTTGTAAGTCCCCAATTATTCTAATTGCATGTAAAACTAGCTGTCCCGTGTTATCATCGTATAATCGCATGAAAGGATCCTTTTTTCTAAATCTATTTGCTACACTAAATTGTTCACATGGAGGACTTGCAATGATAACATCAGGTGTACATCCAGTAATTTCCAATATTTTTTCAGCTCGAAGGTATCTTATATCATAATTTAAAATTGGTATACCATAATTATTTAATTCATAAGTCTTGAGTACAACTGGATCTATATCTATAGCTAGAATGATTTCATATCCTGCTTGTAAAAAACCTAGAGAAAATCCACCACAACCACAAAATAGATCTATTGCTTTAAATGTCATGAACTATAACCTCTATTTCAATAATTCATTTTATAAATTAAAATTATTGTTTTTTACGGAAAATTTTTAATCATGATAACAACCTTTATTTTTAGCGATCACTAGGCGGATAACATTAGGCGGTTATCTATAATTGCAAGTCTAAATGGCGGGCTAAAGACCAATTGGAGGTAATGGCACTTTATAGACGCCTTTTATCATTAATCCAATGACTGCTCGCCTTCCGGGACTCGCCGTGATGAGTCGTCTTTTGTAGAAAAGATTGATATCATCTTTGAGGTTCGAACCCAGCGAGGCACTGGCGTGAGCAGCGTAAGGACCTAGGATGAGTGTTCGGAAGATACGGGTAATAGGACGGATAAAAGAAACGCTATTTAGAGCGATTATCGAATTTTGGGTGATCGCTATTTTTGATGCGGAGGTAGTCAAGCGGTAAGACGCAGGACTGCTAATCCTGTGCCCCATGGGCTCGCGGGTTCAAATCCCGCCCTTCGCGCCATTAATTAATCTAATAATTTCTTTATTTCACAAGCTTTACAAGTAGTAGTGGATGCGGGTTCTCCACAGCTCATACATTCGTAAACTCTTTTTTTTTGTAGTGAATCTGACTCTTGTAATAGGTCGGAGATAATGTTCATATCCTTAACTAAATTATATTTGACGTTTGGTGTTTTTTGTTCAAGTAAATTTATTGCAGATCGAACATTATATCTAAGTGATGTGAAAGCATATGGACATTCTTTTGATTGTATTGGCAAATTTTTATAATACGCATATAACATAACTTCCTTTTCATGAATTTCTCTTAAAGGTCTAACCCGTGGAATAAATTTTGCATGTATTTTTTTGGTCTCTCCCGAAACTCTCTTTAATCTCCCTATATCTCCTCTAATAAGATTCATTAAAATTGTTTGTGCTTCATCATCCAAGTTAAACCCCACTGCTAGTTTATCTGCATTAAGTTCTCTGGCTGCTATATTTAATAATTTTCTTCTAAAAACTCCGCAAAATGAACAAGGTAGTAGATCTAATTCTTTATTCTTTATAATTTTCCCTATTTCATCAATAGTATGTCCAAAAGTATCTTTAAATTTGTATATTTTATGCGTTAAACCCCATTTTTCAGTAATTTTAGTAGCAATTTCAATACTTTCTTCTCGATAATTAGTTATTCCTTCATCAATCGTTAATGTAATCAATTCGGAATTAGGAAATCGCTTTTCAATTTCGTTTAATAAATAGGTCAATACAATGCTATCTTTGCCTCCAGATAATCCGACAACAACGCGATCTGTTGGTGTGAACATCTTAAATTTAGAAATGGTTCGAGCCACTTTTTTTTCGATTGATGTGCAAAAACATTTTTTACAAAATTTTTCGCCAGAATATTTTCTATAATAGACATGATCTCTTTTTTTACAACTTGAACATGACAAATATTTCACTTCTATTAAGGTAAGAGTAAACTCAAATCAAATCTTCCAGTAAATATCATAAATACTGATATTATTACGTTTAATAAGAATATTACCAAAGTAAAAATTCTTACTGACCAGATAATCACGTTTCTTTTGGTGATGTCAGTTTTTTTAACTTTATACCAAGATTTTTTTCTTTCTTTTTTCTTTTTTTCTTCTTGCTCTAATTCTTCCATAGTTTTTATAGGAGTTTTAAAAATAGAATCAACTAGATCTACTAACATCGAATTTCCATCAAATGGTGGAAGTGGCATTAAGTTAAAAATTGCAATACCTATTGAAAGTACGAAAGTCCAAATTAATACATCCGTTAATCCCATATATAATAGAGGGCCAAATAATGCTACAAGAAATCCTAATGGTCCTGTTGGAGGATAATAGTTTTGAACCCCTCGAATTCCAAGTAATCCAATTATATAAGCGGTATGTACTACAGCAAAATTCATGGCATCTATTGATAAAGTATAATTGTTAGTTGTTGAATTAACTTCAAATGACAAGTGAATAGAATAATCTGTCGTATTAACAAAATTTAAAATATTAAACCAATTAAATTCAATAGAAATAGTATTTGAGTTGGAAGTAGTATTAAATTCACCAAGATTTACTTTAATACCACTTTTTAAGAAAATTGAATAATTCGCTAAGGTTATATTGTTTGTATTATTTAAAAATATGTTAGATTGGATAATGAGACTAGAAATCGAATTAGGATCGATTCTTAATGGTATAAAATCAATATATAAATCTATTCTTGAGTAGTTCGTGCTAGTTGATGGAGTCACGTTGATATAGCTTCCATCAACTCTTGAAATATTTTCTATCTCTCCAGTTATAGTGCCATTATAGGATTGAAGATAAGACATATTCAAATTACTTAGAACATTATTTCGACCTGTTTCGATTGATTTAAGTCCTAATTTAATTGTATTCGTTGTTGTATAAAAAGGATTAATCATCGCTGTCATATTTACATGTTCATAAGGAATTGAATTATTTAACCAAATATCCAAATCATTTAGTTCATTTATAGGGGTCCCATTTATATTAGTAATAACACTTCCTGGATATAAAAAACCGTATGTCGGACCAGCATAATCTACTTCTTGGAAAGTTACCCCTGCGGGTGTCGTTGAATAAAAAGGTATCAATAAAAAAGTAATATTAGACAATAGAATAAAACAAATAAAACCAACAACAATATTATTAAAGGAACCAGCAGCATAAATTCTCATTCGTGAAGGTCTTTTTTTTAACATTAGGCTTTTTTCATCAGGTTCAACGAATGCTCCAAATAAAATTAAAAAGACTAAGAAACCAGATGATTTTATTCTTACCTTCTCAACTCGAGAAGCAATTCCATGTGCAATTTCGTGAGAGATCATTACAATAACAATGGGAATTAAAATACGTAAAAAAGTCTCAAATCCAATCGTCAAACCTGGAATTAACGGAACTACAGCATTCGTGACATTTGATTGTGGAGAAAACAAATAATACAAATTTATGAAAAGAAATCCAACAATAAAACACATTCCTATGAATCCGACAATAATACCAATATTCCAAAACCATTTCCAAATCTTCGGAGCTTTTCTTGCAATTTTATCCAATAAAACATTAAATCTCTTTGTTTTTGCCATTAATAAACCAGGTTCTACTTCCCAACCTCTCTTTCTTAACTTAAATATTTTTTCAACAATAAGGATTATTCCCCAAAAGGCAAGAATTACTAATAAAAATATAATTAATGAATCATATGTTTGCAGATTATTTCACTTTTTTATGTTCGGTTCATATTCATCAACGATAATTGCTTAAATAATTTTTCGTTTTGATGGAAGATCATTTAAGAGGAGGTTTCTAAAGTATATTTATTTTAATTTTAAATTAAAACAAAATTTCATTAAATATCTATGATGAGTGGTGGAAAATGGCTAATGTAGATTTATCAGCTTCAAAAGTTGTTGCTCTTATAGGTGCATTACTTTTAATTGCAGAAAGTATTGGGATGATATTCACAGGAATCAATCTAGCTCAAGTTCAAATCGCACAAACTCAAGGACTTGGCATTCTTAATATTGTTTTTGGAATAATAGGACTTCTTGCTGCTGCTATCCTCATACTAGCGATCCAGATTATCGAAATAAAACAGATTCCCATTCCATATGAATGGTGGTTATTGTTTTGTATAGGTGGAGCAGTTTTAATCTTATGGCTAATAGCTGGGAACTTTGGTTACGCATCAATTACAACTAGTATCATTTTAATCTTAACTGCTGGAGTCATAGAGCTACTTGCGGATAAAAAGGATTATTTAGCTTCTCAAATTGTTGCACTAATTGGTGCCATTTGGGTAATTTATAATTCTATTTTGTTTTTTATAGTTCAAGCTGGAAGCATCGGTGTAAATGCCATTTCTTATATGATATTCGGATTAATTTGTGGGATAATATTGATATTAACAATGATTGAAAAAGTAGATATCAAGATCCCTTACGAATGGTGGACGGTCTTAATAATCGGATGGCTAGTTTTTACATGGGTTAATGTAACAGCTGGAATTGTTATCCTAGTAGCTTTCATCTTAATATTAATGGATTATTAAAATCCTTTTTTTTTATTAATTAAGAATTATTAAATAATATTCAATTAATATCTTTGAAAAGTTAGAATTTTTATGTATTTATGCAAAAATTCATCTTGATACTGGAACTCAGGAACCTGTTCTTCGTACCTAAATTTCTCATTTTTTTCAGGGGTATATTCTAAAATGAAATTATTTAATACTTTTAGATCTAATTATTAATTAGGAATCCCTCAATTCCCTTATCAAAATTAGGAATTCCTAAAATGAGTTATCTTTAATTCTATCTTTACCAATTTGATCATAAAAACAATAAATCCTAGCAATGACCTTAATTTGTATGAAATTTTTGAGTTATAGTATCGTGAAGAAGTTTATAGGTAAGGTACGAAAATGATAATTGAAGAGCAAACGAGAAATGGATTGACTTCAGAAGAAGCTCTAGAACGAAAAGAGAAATTTGGACCGAATAAGCTTCCAGAAAAAGCTGGAAGGAAACCTATCGTAATTTTTTTTGCACAATTCAAGAATCCGTTAATTTATATCATAACAGTAGCTGCAATCATTTCCTTATTACTTCTTCAATTTGAAGACGCAATTATTATAGGCGTTGTAATCATCTTAGATTGTGTATTAGGATTTTTTCAAGAATATCGCGCAGAAAAAACCATGCAAGTTCTAAGAAAATTATTAAAACCCCTCGCTCATGTCATTAGAGATGGAAAAGTATGCGAAATTGAGATCACAGAAATAGTACCTGATGATATTATAACGTTGCATCCTGGTGATCGTGTTGCAGCAGATGGAGAAATCATTGAAGCAATAAATCTTGGGATTAACGAAGCCATTCTGACTGGAGAAAGTGAGCCCATAATTAAAAAAAAGGATGATAAAGTCTACATGGGTACCACGATTTTATCAGGACGAGGTGTAATTAAAGTAAGTGCAACGGGATTAAATACTCAGCTTGGAAAAATTGCTGGTTCTTTAGCTGAGATAAAAGATGAAGAGACACCATTACAATTAAGATTAAATGCTTTCGGAAAAACCTTGACTTATTTAGTCCTCATAATTAGTATATCCATATTTACCATTGGAATCATTCTGGGTTTTAACATCTTTGAAATGATTCGTCTTTCTGTTGTCCTTGCCATTGCAGCCATCCCAGAAGGATTGATCATTGCCGTAACAATGATTCTTGCTATTGGGATGCGCATTATATTACGTAGGAAAGGATTAGTTAAGAAACTCCTTGCAGTAGAAACACTCGGTTCAGTTTCCACGATTTGCACGGATAAGACTGGCACATTGACTGAAGGAATAATGAAGGTTGTACGAACAGATTTTCGATTCGAAAAAGAAGCATTGAATGTTATGAGCCTTTGCAATGATTTGGAAGATTCATTAGAAATTTGTCTTTGGGCACACGTGGAATCAATGAAGACTAATCCTCAAGACTTGTTTGATAAATATCCGCGTCTGTATGAGATTCCATTTTCAAGTGAAAATAAGTACATGTTGACCGTTAATAAAATAGAAGAAACGGAGATTGGCTTTTTGAAAGGAGCACCCGAGATAATTATGGACTTCTGCAATTTAACTGACCAAGACAAAGAGGAACTCATCAAGGAACTTGAAGCTTGGTCTGCGAAAGGGTTAAAAGTACTTGGTTTGGCTTATAAAAACACGGCAGATCCACAAGAGCTAGTTGGATATACTTGGATTGGGTTCGTAGGAATTGAAGATCCAATTAGACCTTCTGTTAAAGATGCAATAGCCCTTTGTCGTCGAGCTGGAATTAAAATTAAAATGATTACGGGCGATTATCGAAAAACCGCAGAGACAGTAGCTCGTGATCTTGGATTAGCTGTGGGATCAGATCAAGTCATCGAAGGAAGAGAGCTTGAAGTAATGTCTGAACAAGAATTGATTGAGAATATGACTAGATTGATAGTCTTCTGCCGAGTGTCTCCTCATCATAAAATGAAAATAGTTAATGCTTTACAATCTTGCGGGGAGATCACGGCAATGATTGGTGATGGTGTCAACGATGCACCCGCACTCAAAAAAGCTAATATTGGAGTTTCAGTCGGAAATGCTACTGACGTGGCTCAAGAAACCGCAAGCCTTATCCTTTTAGATAACAATTTTAACACGCTTGTAAATTCTGTAGAAGAAGGTAGAATCATCTTTGATAACATCAAGAAAGTAGTGGCATATGTTCTATCTAATTCTTTTGCTGAAATTTTCGTGATTTTCGGTGCTTTTATTTTAGGCTGGCCAGTACCTTTAACTATCGCTCAAATACTATGGATTCACCTTATCTGTGACGGACCTGCTGATATATCTTTGGGCTTCGAGCGTGGTGAAAGAGGTATCATGGATGCACCTCCAAGAGATATTAATGAATCAATTTTAGACGTGAAAGGTAGAAGTCTTATCATTTGCATTAGCATTGGTTCAGGTATGTTGTGTTTAATACTCTTCTATATTTTCTGGCAATTAGGGAATGTTGATTTAGGTCGAACATTTGTATTTGCAATTTTAGGTGTACAGAGTTTGATTTACATATTTTCTTATCGAAGCCTCCATAATTCAATTTTTAAATCTGGAAATTTCTTTTCTAATAAAGTATTAATTGGATCAGTTATTTTGGGATTATCTCAAATCATTACTGGCCTTTATATCCCCGGTTTAAATTCATTGTTAGGTGTTGTCCCCTTAGATTTCGGTTGCTGGCTTATTGTCTTGGGAGTTTCATTTTCAATGGTATTTCTTGTCGAATTAGTTAAGTACCTTGATAAAAAATTGCGTAAATCACCTTTACAACAAGTCTTCAAGATTATGGAAAACGCGCGTAGTAAAATACCCGAAATAAATAACTTGCATAATATTTCAGTTGATATTATGAAGGATAAAATCCTCTTACAATTCCATTTTGATGTACCCATAGAAACTCCATTGGAAGCAGCTCATGATATTGCTACTAGGATCGAAACAAGGCTTCAAGAAGATTTTCCTATTGATATTCGCCGAAATTTGGAAATTATAAGCCATCTTGAACCTGAACGTCCACCTGCTGGAAAAATTCATTCACATGGCATTCAACCGGTTTCCTCAAATTTACGCCAAATAGTAGAAGAAGCGATCAAGCGCATGCCAGAAGTAAAAGGTTGGAATCATCTGAACATAATAGAAGAACATAGCTACGTGTCGATATCTTTAACTGTTTATCTCGATGGTAATGTTAATATTACTGAAGCTCACCATGCAACAGAAGAATTAGAAGCGGATATAAGAAAGTCTATTAATCGCGTAAAGAGATGTATCATACATTCCGAGCCCTATTCAAAGTTATGAAAGAAGGAAAGAAATTAAAGGAAAAATGATTGTTACTTGATGATAGATCCTGGATTCAGGTCTTGAAAGATTTCCATGTACTTTTTTTTAAAATATAAAAGCAAAATTAAAAGTTTTGAAATGTTGGAATTTTTAAGCATTTATCTAAAAAATCATCTAGAAGCTGGAACTCTGGAACCTGTCCTTCCTGCCTAAATTTCTCATCCTTTTCAGGTGTATATTCTGAAATGAAATTAGTTATTAAACTATTAAACATATCATCAACGTATTCATCCTTATCTGTTATTATGACGAAAATATTGTCATTATGATATCTAAATAAAATTTTTGAATTACCTAGCAATATTGATTGAACTTTTTCTTTAAACAAATTATTGCTAAATATATTTATAGCACTGAAAAATCCCGTTAATTCATGAGGTTCATCATGTGGGAAGAAAAAATTCTTATGAAATAAGCAAAGTCCGCTCTTTTTAAAGACCATAATTGTTTTTATCATGTTATATGATTATCATTTATTTATTAAAGAAACACGAACTAATTTACGCAATAGAAGGCGATTTTTCTTGATGAAAATTTGGTAGAATCTTGATTTCGCATTTTTTTTAATAGAATGCGCAATAATTTAAAATTAAAAATCATATTTCTTAATGATCAAAAAAAGAAGGATTTAGAGTGAATGAAGAAATTTCGTATTTAATTTGCCTAATTACTTGTTCTCCCAAGCAATCTAAAGAAATAGCAAGATCTTTAGTTAAAGAAAAATTAGTAGCGTGTGTTAACATAATTTCAAACATAACATCCATTTATAAATGGAAAGATAAGGTTGAAGAAGATTCTGAAGATTTACTAATTTGCAAAACTCTCTCTAAAAATCAAGAGAATATCATAAAGAAAGTAAAAGAAATACATGATTATGAAGTCCCTGAAACGATTTTCACGCCTATCATAAAAGGTAATGACAATTATTTGAAGTGGATAACTGAAAATGTAACGTAATTTGAAGGGTATGTGATGGAAATGGAAAATTTAAATGTCGTTTTATATAACGTGCATTCTAGTCAAAAAATAAAGGAAATAACGAAATTATTAATAGGTTTCGACTTAAATTCAATAATAATTGCTAGAGCTTTAGGATCTGCTGCTCAAGAAGGCGTTCCAGATGCAAACAAATTAGCAATTAAAAATGATAAAAATATTTTATATTTAAAAGATCTTCCAGACGTGATGGATATTATCAAACCTTCCAAAGTTTACGTGTTTGCTCCAAAACCTTATGGCAAAAATGAATTTAATCCTAGCGAAATAATACAAGAATTAAAAAATAACGAAAAAATTCTGTTAATTTTTGGTGGATCTGCACCAGGTTTATCTAAACGTGAATTGGATATGGGAATTCCAACCTACATTAATACTCCTAAAGATGTGGGAACGACTGGGACGATCGCTATTGCACTTTATGAAATATATTCTAGGCAAAAAATATAAATGAATGGGACGGGGGAGATTTGAACTCCCGACCTCTGGCTCGTAAGGCCAGCATCATAACCATCTAGACAACCGTCCCGTAAAAAAAATTAAATGGTCCCCTGGGCCGGATTCGAACCAGCGATCCCCGGGTTTCTATTTAAATGCTGACACGAGATCATTATTGGGATTCTCCCAACTTCAATCGTGCGATTTCTCTACAGCCCGATGCTCTACCGCTAAGCTACCAGGGGACATTAATGGTTGCTTGGGTTAATTTTTTTTAAAGTACAAAGCAAATTTAATATTTACTTTAAAATATTCATCAAAAATTAATTTTTAAGTTCTACTCTTATCATTTCTGATAATTTAAAAAAAATTTAAATAATTACTCCTTAATCTTTTTCATTGATACTTACTTGAGTATTAAAAAAATTGATTAATTTTGCCCTCGTAGTGTAGTCTGGTCTATCATCTGGGACTGTCAACTATCATTTAGGCAGATCTCCCAGGACCCGGGTTCAAAATCGCGCAGTGAAGACACGGCGATGATAGTTCCGGCGGGGGCGCCATATTTCCTTATTTTTCCGCTCGTTTTTTATGCCAATATCCTCGCGGCGGTTTCTCAATGGACATTATCTACATTTTTTTGTAATTAATCTAGCAGATACCCTACATTTTTATGCAATTTTAGCAGAAGGCATTTTCCATACTAAATCTGTCAGTTCTTCTTTTGTTAATTGAAAGGAACGAAAGGAAACTGAATTAGAATTGTATTATATCGAAGAGATGGTCGACCAGGACAATATATATCCAGTTTATTCTAAAATTGAAGAAAATGACCTAGGTAAACATCTTCACCTTGCTGATTTTTCATTTTATAATTTAGGTTACGAGGTCGATCTGAATGCAGTGCAGGAATTTTTAGAGAAACATCAACAAAAATTATATCCGGCAGTTAACTTTAATTCAAAGAGATGGTGGGAACAAGAACAATAAGAAAATCTTATGGGTATATCCTTGAGAAGGATGTATTAAAAAAGGATCACGCGTTTCCAATCGAAAATCTCACCAAGTAGACTTATAAAATAATAAAAATCCCACCAAACGCATTTATAAATTCCAAAAAGTATTTTTTTCCTAATTAAATAACTTTTAATATTTTTTTAAAAAAATAGGATTTATAAGAAAATCTATTGAGGGAAAATGAGAAATATGATAAATAAGTTTAATCGCTCACGAATTATACTGATATTAATAATTTCTTTGATTGGAACCTTTGCAGTAATTAATTTTCATGGAAATCAAAATAAATCAAATATGTTTTATACAGATAATATGCAAATTTCTACCAATGGGAACCCCCTAATTTTTTGGGAGGATAATGGAACCATTGTTTGTAATGAAACAGGTGTACAAAGATATACAAGAATTTGCACTGATGGAAACGGCGGAGCAATCATTACATGGCAAGATTGGAGGAATAGTGAAGGGGATGTATTCGCCCAACGAATCAATTCTTCAGGATATATTCAATGGAATATAAGTGGTGTTGCCATATGCACTGCAAATGAAACTCAAAGTTTTGTAGGAATTTGCAGTGATGATAATGGTGGAGCAATAATTATTTGGGCGGATGAAAGAGATGGAGGAGGATACGAAGGGTATGCTCAACGTGTGAATTCATCGGGGCATGTTCAATGGGAAACAAATGGCATTAGATATTCATTAGCAGCATGGACACCATATCTTTGTAGTGATGGGAGTGGTGGGGCAATTATTGCTTTTCATCTTAGTGGTGATCTTTTTATTCAGAGAGTAAATTCCACGGGACACTTACCTTGGGGAGATAGTGGAATTGCATTCTGTATGGGGCCCATGAGCAAGTCCATTAGAGGAATTTGTAGTGATGAGAGTGGTGGGGCAATTATTACTTGGTTGGATGATCGAAATGGAAATTACGATATCTTTACTCAGCGAATTAATTCCATGGGAGATATACTGTGGGATGTAGGCGGTACTGCCATTTGCACAGCATTAAATCTTCAAGATCTGTCCTATCCTTGTAGTGATGGGAATGGTGGGGCGATTATTGCATGGAATGATCAAAGGAACAATAATGAAGATATTTATGCTCAATATATCAATGCTTCAGGGCACGTACAATGGGACAACAATGGAATTCCGATATGTAATTTACCCGGTGATCAGGAAAGCCATCAAATATGTAGCGATGGTAGTGGTGGGGCGATTATAACATGGGATAATAATCCTGGAGTTTACGCTCAACGCATTAATGCATTAGGCCAAGTGCAATGGGTTGAAAATGGAACGATGGTCCGCGGTACGTACATGCCTAGGTACCCGGATATTTGTGAGGATGGTAATGGAGGTGCCTACATCACGTGGTTTGAATCAAGAGATGGAAATAACCATATCTTTTTTCAGTTTATTGATGCCTCGGGAGAGGTGCAATGGGACGTCAATGGAGTTAGCATTTATTCGTTATTACCATCAACTGGCCAATATGGTACGTCTCTTTGTAGTGATGGTAATGGAGGTACAATTATTACATGGTATGATCAAAATAACGGATATGATGTTTATGCTCAAAAATTAAGGAACTCCATTGATATGATAAAACCTTTGAACTTGATTTATCATAATGATATAGTTCCTATCATCTTGAAGAATTCAAGTTTCGTTGATAAATGTTGGTATAGAGATTTTTTTCAAGGATCTTGGTCAAATAATTATTCAATATTTTATAATGGATCCCATTTTCAAAATTCTACTGCAAAATGGGCTAATGGAGACCATTCTATCCAAGTTTTTTATAATGATTCATATGGTGAAGAATTTATTATAGAACGAATTTTTACCATTAACATTTACAACGAATCTGTCAATTTTCCTTCTCAACTAGAATATTCTCAGAATAGAGAATATATTTTTTCAATAAATATCTCAACGGAACTGAATCTTTATACTGTATTTTTTGAGTGGGAAAATGTAAATTATACGATAACCGAAAACGTTAGTAACAGTTTTAATCACACTTTTTCCTCATTAAGTGCGGGATCTTTTCAATATCGGTGGTTATTTAATAAAACAGATGGTTCTTGGATATTTACACAGTTAAAGAAATATAATATCACCAAATCGTCAAATTCCTTGAAACTCTATTTGAATAACACTCAATTAAATTACTATCTAAACTTAAATGATGCTTGTAACATTACTATTGAAAATATTCCAAATAATAACGTTTTCCTTTATATGAATGAATCATTGATTGATTCTGGCATTTCTCCTATAGCGAATATCACGAAATATCATTCCAAAGGGAGTTATAATGTAACTGCATATTATCCTGGAAATGAAAATTATACGATCCAAGTTAAAACTCTATGGTTATTTATTGATGACTATATATCTCCAGAATATCAAAATATTGTTGAAAGTCAAATAAACCCAACTTATAATCAAAATGAGTTATATCAATTTAATTGCACGTGGGTGGATTCAATAGAATTAGATACAATAGTTTTTGAGTTTAATGGAATAAATTACACGGATATTTTAAACAATTCCAACGAGTATTTTTATAATTTCTCGGATTTACCAGCGAATGAGACGGGATATGACTATCGATGGCTAGCAAATGATACATCTAATAACTGGAATGCAACTTCTCCTCAAAATTACATTATTTTCAAAGATATTCCTTCATTCAAGTTCCTTTTAAATTCAACAAATGGGAATTATATAATAAATCAATATGAATCAGTAAATTTAAGTGCTAAATTATTTGAAGATCGGAATATAGGAGATTTTAAAATAGAAATTAACGGTTCTGATTATTATTCCATATTTTCTGATGAATTTAGCAATATTTCTGCAATAATCGCGGGTCTATATAACATTACTTGCACGTTTGAAAATGAAAATTTTTCAATTAGTAAGATTACACATTGGTTAACTGTTAATGATAAAGAATCTCCTGAAATTACTCACTTTATTAACTCTTTTTTTCTTAATGCAACGGAGATATGGACCAACCAAACAAGTATAGAAATAAAAGTAAATGTTACGGATAATATAAAAACGAGTAATATTTTGATTTGTGAAAATTCATCAAGTTTTTTCGTAAATCGAAGCATGATTTCGATTGGAAACGGGACTTTTTCGTATATTATTGATATTGAATCATTAAATTATTCGGATATCCTTGCTTACTACTTTTATGCCAATGATACTTCTGATAACTGGAATATAAATGATAATTCTAGCAGTTTATTTCAATTATGTGTAACTGAGAGAGAATTACCTAGTACTTGTTTTGTAAACTTTTCCCTTTTATTACCATTTCCCTATATTTTGGAAAATACGAACATTTCTTTCACCGGAGGAAAGGATACAGGTGGATCAGGATTCAGTCATTATGAATATAGAATTAACGGGGGAACTTGGACCATGGGAAGCAGTTTAGTAATCTCTGGACTACTGCCTTATAGTAGTTTAATAGAATCTAGATGCGTGGATAATGCGGGTAATATTGGACCAATTAATAGCATCAACATTTTTTACCTGAGATTTACTAGTGACACTGACGGGGACGGGCTAACAAATCAGCAAGAAGTTTACATTTATTTTTGTAATCCTCTAGTTTTTGACACTGATGGAGACGGATTTTCTGATGGTTTTGAAGTTAGCGCAGGATCCAGTCCCACGAACTCACTTGATAATCCACTAGTTAGAATATTAATCATAATGATTCCTATCGTGATTGGAGTCGTTATTGCGGGTTCAATAATTGCGATTAAAGTCGGTAGATCAAAGATTCGTCAAAACAGAAAGCAAAAACATCAAGAATTCATTTTGAAAAATAAAATACCAATTTCGTTAACAAAAATAGACCAACATTACAAGATAATTCCTGGAGAAAGTTTAAGTTATCTTAATCATTTGCTTAAAAAGGGACAAGTTCGAGGAATTTATCTTATAAAACAAAAATATTTCATTCCAGCTGCATTTATTGACGAAATATTAAAACAAATTAGATTTGATCCTTCTCCAAATCATATAGATTACAGGAATAATAAACCCGTTCCCGAATTTGACGTTGTCCCCTTCAGAATTTTTGGCCGATTCCAACAATATGAGTTATCTGAGGAAATATTTAACGCTATCCTGAACTATTTAATCGAAAATAACGCGTTAATAGGTTATAATGATCGAGATACCCTCTATTTATTGAGAGGATTTGGCATCCGTGCGTTCTTTGCAAATGCTCAAGGTATTCAATTCGAACTCTTGGCAAAACGATTTCAAGATTTTGATAAGTGGGCTGTTGAGATAAAACGATTTGAACTGAAAAATAACAGACTTTTAACAGAAAAGGAAGCAAATAAAATGAGCATCCCTGGATTGTTTCTTGATGACATAAACAAATATGTCCAAATACAAATAACCAAGCCAATTTCTCCATTATTATCAGAAATTGAAAAGGAATATTACGATGAACTTGGTAAGATTACCCTTAAAGAACTAAATGCGATGAATCTTGCCTTAAATCTCGAAAATTTAATATTTCATGCAAACATTGGTATGAAAGATGCGAAAATTCTACAAGTCTACTTGAAGGAACAATTAAAAGAAAAGATAACGATAAACTGGCCGCTTTCTAATAGGGAGCTGGAAGAATATAATGAATTATCGCTTGAATTAGTTAAATTATTAAAAAATAAGCCGGATTTGTTAAAAGGCACAAAAATAAGTACACGAGATGTATTAATTGAGTTAAACATCTCGCTTTCAAAACTCAAAATTTTAATGGAATTCATTAAAAAAGTAGCAATGGAGCCAATTAAGGTAAAATTCGAATATTTAAGCTTTGAAGAATTGAAAGAACTTGATTTAATAGCTAAATCCTTCATCAAATCTGCAAAAAATCTTTTAAATTTTGATTTAATGAAATTAGCGCCCGATTTAAAAATTGGGATTTATGATTGTAGGAAAGTTCTTGCTTATTATGAATGGATCTTACATGACTATGAGCCAAAATCAATATCCTTCTTTCTGCGCAGGGAAATTAAAGAATTTGGGTTGAAAGTACGAGAAGTGTTCAGATTTTTGGTGGCACACCAGAAGGAGTTAAGCTTGGTCACGCTGGTCAAAGATTTGGATTTCGGGATAAAAGAAGCAATCGACTTTCTTTCCATCTATAAGCAAGTATTGACAAAAAATTTGGACTTTAATCTAATATTAACTTCACATAAGAAAATAATAACAGCCGATGCGATGATTGTCGAACATTTGATTGAAAATAAAGATCCTTTAGACATTAACTTGGATGAGCTCATACTTGAATCTAATATTGAATTCATTAGTCTCTGGAATGCAGTTCAGTACTTAAAAGAAACGAAATTGAAGAATTTGGTCGTTCGGACAAGAGTACCGAAAATCAGCACACAAAAAATCGAAATTATCCCGAGTGAACTAGAATTAATTTGAAATCTTAAAAAAACGGCCTGAATATATAGATTCCAAATCCTAATTCAGTTACTATCTCTAATTAAATTATATAAATCATCATAAATCCTAATGAATAATTGATGATTTATGCTCCCCAAATGTATTTCATCTAATTTTAAATACTTAATAAATATTATTAACCATTTGATAAAAGAAAAAAATTTACTTAATAAAAACTTTTAATGGTACTGAGACAACTGGTTTATTATTTATCCTGCGTGAAATTTATCATTTCTGAATATTTTTATGCATCTAAATGTGGTTTTAAATATATACAACCTTCAAATTCAAACCGATTTTGAATATTTGAAATAATAAAATCACCTTTTTCCATCTAAAATAATTCCAGCTAACCTTTGTCTTGTATAATCTGTTTTATCAAAAAATCTAATTTCGTAAGATGAAACTAGTATTCGTATTTTTAATAATCATTTCTTCTTTAAATTAATTATTTCTCATTTATTTTTCAAAAAGAGCAACTTTTTCTCAATTATTTCTCTTATTTATCTCATTTATTTATCAAAAAAATTTTAAGAGAAGATGCTTAAAGGATAATGGAGAAAAAGAATTTCTTATTTATTTCTCTTATTAACAAAATTAGTTATAACTTCATTGTTTTAAATAAAAAAGAAATCAAGATGTATTCATGCCACGCGTTAAAATAGATGGACACGAAATTTTTTATGAAAAATTTGGACAGAAGACTAGCCTCCCTCCATTAATATTTCTCCATGGTATATCAAGTAGCACGATAGCTTGGAGAGAACAGTTAAAATTTTTTAAAGATTATACCGAAGTATACGCATACGATCAGCTTGGACAAGGACGAAGCTCTAAACCTAAAATTGAATATGATCTCCGTTATTTAAGCAAAATCCTATATTTATTTATTAAAAAATTCGAAATAAAGAATCCTATAATTATTGGGCATAGCATGGGGGGCTTTATAAACCAAATATTCGCTTTAAAATATCCTAATATTTCAAAAAAACTTGTTTTAGTTTGTACTGGTCCGAAACTCTTTATAGATCTTCCGGCAAATTTTTTAGCTAAAGTAGGGACTCCAATCTTAAAAATTTATGAGCTTATTTATTATAAGATGTATCACATAATGAATGCTTCCAAAGGCTCTAAAGAGAAACCAAGAGAAATTTTGACCAATGAAATCAGTTCCGCAATTTCTGCTTCAGCTCAAGCTATAACAAGCATTGTAAAATATTTAGTATTAACAAATTTGACAAAAATAGTTGAAAAAATCAAAATTCCCGTTCTATTTATATCTGCTGAAAAAGATCCATTTTTAAAATTTACGCAATTTTATAAAAATAAATTAAAAGCTGATATTTTTATCATAAAAGGTGGGGAACACACCCCTTTTGAGACGTTTAAAGATCAATTCAATCCTAAATTATTAGAATTCATCAAGAAATGATAATTTTTTGTTTAATTTAATAAATATTTTGATGTTTGTTTAAATAATAAGTTTAGAAAAAGGAATAAATTGACTTCTTATTATTAGTTTATGTACAAAAATAGAAATGGAGAAATGACATTTAATCATTATTATATACCTTAGGAAGATATTTTCGTGACATCCCGACAAAATTCCGAAAAATTAACACCTCTTCAAAAACAATATTATGATATAAAAGATAATCATAAAGATTGTTTACTACTTTTTCGAATGGGTGATTTTTACGAAACATTTGATGAAGATGCCATTACTTGTTCAAAAGCCTTGGGCATTGCACTTGCAAAGAGACAAGGACAAGACTTAGCAGGGGTTCCCTATCATGCGCTTGATAAATATCTTCCGATGTTAATAAAAAAAGGCTATAAAGTTGCGATATGCGAACAAGTAGAAGATCCCAAAGATAAATCAGGTAAAATCGTGAAAAGGGAAGTCACTAGAATAATAACACCTGGAACAATCTATGAGAACGATTTATTAGATGATAAAATCAATAATTACATGTTTAGTATAATTATAGTAAAAAAAATAATTGGAATTACCATTATCGATTTTTCAACCGGCGAATTTTTGATCATAGAATTAAAAAAAGATAATTTATCATCCCAAGTTTTGAATATAATGCATAAATTTAATCCTTCTGAATGCTTATTGCCATTAAACTTATTTGAAAACAAGGAATTTTATGCAAGTTTAAAGAAAGAATTTCCAGACTTATTCATCACGACCTTTGATAATTTTTATTTTGAATATGAAAATGCTTACGAACAGCTAATAAAACACTTTCAAACAAACTCATTAGATGGATTTGGCGTAGAAGAACAAAAAGTCGGAATCCAAGCTGCCGGAGCAACCATTGCATACTTGAAAAACATGCAAAAAGGTTCATTAAAGAATATTAATAAAATTACAACCTATAATTCAGCTCAATTTATGAATTTAGACGTTGCAACTCAGAAAAATTTAGAAATCATGCAAAATATTGTAGATGGAAGCATATATGGCTCTTTATTGGAAATATTCGACAAAACCGTTTCTCCCATGGGTGCAAGATTGTTAAGAAAATGGCTCATTCAACCTCTAAACAATCTTGAGGAAATATTATTACGTCAAAATTCGGTTGAAGAATTATTTAATAATGTTTTTAAACGGCAAGAAATTCGTGAGATTCTTTCTCAAGTTTTCGATATTGAACGGTTAATTAGTAAAATATCTTATGGTAATGCTAATGGAAGAGATTTAATCACGCTAAAAAATTCCTTGTTGAAAATTAGAGATTTAAAAAAAATAAATTCCTTTTCATCTAAATTATTAATCGATTCTATTAATAATATAAAAGAACTCCCTGAAATTATTGAATTAATTGAAAAAAAGATTAAAGAGGATTGTCCCATAACCATTAAAGATGGAGGAATCATAAAAAAAGGAATACATAAAGAGTTAGATGAAATTAGAGAGATTCAAAAAAATTCAAAGAATTTTTTGTTAAAATTAGAAGAAGAAGAGAGAAAAAAAACGGGAATTAAGAATTTAAAAGTTAAATTTAACAAAGTATTTGGATATTTCATTGAAGTGACGAAAGCTAATCTAAAAGAGGTGCCTGAAAGATACATCCGAAAACAAACGTTAGTAAATGCTGAGCGATTTATCGTTCCTGAACTTAAAGATTTTGAAGCAAAAATTTTGAGTGCTGATGAACGGATTAAAAATATAGAGTATGAATTATTTGTCGAAATTCGAGATAAGGTCGCTGAAAAAATTGAAGACATACAAGAAATAGCAAGATCCGTCGCTATTCTCGACGTGATTTCGACATATGCAGAAATTGCAAAATTAAATAATTACGTTAAACCACTTGTAAATAGCAGTAATAGAATAGAAATCATCGGAGGTCGTCATCCTGTTGTAGAAAAAATATCAGGTCCTCATAATTTTATTTCAAACGATGCTTATCTCGATGCGGAAGAAAATTTAATCATCATTTTAACGGGTCCAAACATGGCAGGAAAATGCTGTAAAGATGATACAATAATTTTTTCTGAACAAGGTATTTTACCTATTGCCGACTTTGAACCTGAGAATACAAAAAAAGGAGAATTTAAGGATTTAAAAATTAAAGTCATTGGAAGTAAAGGAATAACATCCACTTCTCATTTTTACTCTAATGGGGAAGAACCATCAATTAAAATAATATCAAAAATGGGTTATTCTATTGAAGGTTCTTTTAATCATCCCATTCTTGTTCGAACTCCAAAAGGTGAAGAAAAATGGAAGAAATTACCTGACATCACCAAAAATGACTATTTAATTATTAATCGTAAAAATAATTTATGGGGATCAGATTTAGAAATAAATTTTAATCAACCAAAATATAAAAAAACTCCGAAGATATATCAAACACCCTCTACTATGAATGAAGACCTTGCATATTTAATTGGACTTCTGATTGGAGATGGAACTTTAACTTATGATAATAGTTATAGTTTTACTAACACTGAAGAATCCTTAAAGAAATCATTCTATAAATTAAATTCAAAATTGTTTGACTATGAAGTAAAAACAAAAAATAATAATATTGAGCATTTTGTTTCAAGTTTGTATTTAAGAGATTATTTGAAGAATCTTGGATTAAATCAAGTACAAGCTTATGAAAAAGAAGTTCCTTTTTCAATTTTAAAATCTCCAAAATATATAATTCGGGCTTTTTTACAAGGATTATTTGATACAGATGCAACTGCAGATAAAAGATATGGAAATATCTCTTATTCTACATCATCAATAAAAATGGCAAAGCAAATTCATATGGTTTTATTGAATTTTAATATAATAAGTTCTCTTAAACCCAAAAAAACAACAGGAAGAACAAATTATGTTGTAAATATTACAGGATTTGATTCAATTAAATTTCATAAGGAAATTGGATTTCGTTTCGATAAAAAAATAGAACGAGGAAAATTAGCGAGCTCCCTCAGAATGACTAATGTTAATAGTATCCCATATCTTTCTGACCTTTTGAGGAAGATACAAATCGAAATCATAAAAAAAAGTGATTCAATTCCACATAAGGACAAATTAAAATATAATAATAAAATTGGAGGTATTTTTTATTCATACATTCATCAAAACAGAAATATTTCATACAATAAGTTATCAGAATTAATTAATTATTGCCAGAAATATCAAATTAATCACCAAGAATTAGTAACAATTGCAGAAAATAATTATTTTTATGATAAAATAGCAGAAATCAAGAAAGACAAAGCAAAATTATTTGATTTTTGTGTACCAGATGGTCATGCTTTTATTGGAAATGGAATAATTAATCATAATTCAACCTACATCCGTCAGATTGCTCTAATTACACTAATGGCTCAAATAGGTAGTTTTGTACCTGCTCAAAAATCAACAATTGGAATTGTTGATAGAATTTTTTCAAGGGTTGGAGCATTTGATGATATTTCCCGTCAAAGAAGCACTTTTATGGTTGAAATGAATGAAACTGCAAACATTATAAACAATGCGACCAAAAAAAGTCTAATAATTTTGGATGAATTAGGACGAGGTACGTCAACATTTGATGGACTAAGCATTGCTTGGTCAGTAATTGAACACATTCATAATGAAACAAAAGCAAAAACATTATTTGCTACTCATTATCATCAACTCTGTCAAATTGAAAATTATTTGCCAGGAGTTAAAAATTACCACATACAAATTAAAGAAGAAGGAAACGAAATGATTTTTCTGAGAAAAATAAAACGAGGAGGATCTGATAAGAGTTTTGGTATTGAGGTGGCAAAATTAGCTGGAATCCCAAGTCCAGTCATAGAGCGTGCTCAAAAAATCTTAAAAAAATTAGAAAATGGGGATCCGATCCAGCATCCAACGGTTAATAAATATCCCGTTCAAAAAATTGCAAAAATTAAAAAATCTAAAGATAAATCTTTAAAAAAAATTGTTCAAAAATCACTTTTTGATTAAAATGGTTAATAATATTGACTGAAATTATTAAATTAACAGAAGATCTGATTAATAAAATAGCCGCAGGGGAAGTTATCGAACGTCCTGCATCTATAGTGAAAGAATTAATTGAAAATTCTATTGATGCAGGTGCCGATAATATAAACATCTTAATAAAAGATGGTGGGAAAAAAGAAATAATCATCGAAGATAATGGGAAGGGTATACCTAAAGATCAAGTAGAATTAGCATTTGAACGACATTCGACAAGTAAAATTAAATCTCTTAACGATTTATCAAATATCAATACATTGGGATTTAGAGGGGAGGCACTATCTAGTATTGTTGCAGTATCAAGATTAGAAATTGAAACAAAAACTGCTATTTCTGAAGTTGGTATCAAATTAAAATTTGAAGGTGGAAAATTATTAGAAAAAAAAGAAGTTGCCATGAATCAAGGAACTAGAATTAAAATTTCAGACTTATTTTTTAACACTCCTGCACGTAAAAAATTCATGAAAACTACAGAAACCGAATTTTCGCATATTATTGATTTGATTGAAAATTATGCCCTTATATATCCTAATATCTATTTTTCATTAAAACATAATTCGAAAGAAATTCTTGTAAGTCCACAGTTATCAACTACTATTGATGATTTAACTTATTTAGAAAATATTTCATATATTTTAGGAAAAGATATTGCCAAAGAAATGATACAAGTAAAAAATTCTATGAATGATACTATAAAACTTACTGCATTTATTGCAAAACCTTCTATTTATCGTAAAAATTCTGATCGAATTTCAATATTCGTTAATAAAAGGTATATAAAATCAAATATGATCACCAATGCCGTAAGAAATGCGTATAAAAATCTTTTATTGAGTGGTTATTATCCTATCGCTTTAATTTCCTTAGAAATAAATCCAACCAAAATTGATGTAAATGTACACCCAACAAAAAGAGAAATACGATTTCCAGATGAAGATGCGCTATTTCAATTTATTTCAGAATCAATTAGAAAAAAGTTGGAAGAAATAAACATTATTCGTGTAATTGAAGATAAAAAAATTATAAAAGTCAAGCAATCTATAAAAAAGGATAGTGATCAAGTAAATATTACTGGATCTTTAGAGAATTGGATCAATGAACCAGTTGAAAGTAGATCTATAATACAATCTGAACAATTCGAAACGGTTCAAGATGAACAAACAACCAAAATTCCTAAATTGAAATATATTGGACAGATTTTTGATATTTATTTGATCTTCCAAGGCAAAAACGAAATGTATATCGTAGATCAGCATGCCGCTGCAGAACGAATTCAATATGAACGGATAATCGATCACTATAAAAAAGCAAAGATTAAAACTCAAATTCTTCTTTCACCAATCTCATTTGAATTGCCGTCAAAAGAATCTCAACAACTTTTAGAATCAAATAACCTTGAAAAATTATCAAAATTTGGATTTGAAGTAGCTCATTTTGGAGGTAATACCTTCGTTGTAAAAAAAGTTCCAGTACTTCTTAAACAAATTAAAGATGAAAAATCAATTATTGAATTTTTAAATGATTTAGATATAAGTAAGACATTCCTAGATGATCGTATGTTTAAAACAATGGCTTGTCACAGTTCGTTACGGGGTGGAGAACCAATTACTGATTTGAAAGCTCAAAAATTGCTTGAAGAATTGAGAAAATGTAAAAATTCATTTAGTTGCTGTCATGGAAGACCTACGATCATTTCTATCGATGAAAAATTCTTAGAAAAAAAATTTCAGAGGAAATTATAAATCAAAAAAACTTTAAAATTTTTTTTCACTCACCGAATTTTTAATCCAATTCATCCTTTTTTTGAAATAATTACTAAGTTAAGTTTCTATGGAATTAAAAAAATTTTTAAAGCGTATCGTTTCTTTTTATTTGATATTTTGGATAAAAAATCCAAAAAAACTACTTAAAATAGATGTTTAAAGCATAAAGATTAGAAAAATACTAGAAAAAAAGTCAGTTTTTACTAATATGAAAGCCTAATACAGGAAAAGGACTCATAGCCTAGCATGGATAAGGCGACAGCCTTCGGATAGATATTTAAAAAGAATAATCTGGATGAAAGTTGTAGATCGGGGGTTCAAATCCCTCTGGGTCCACCAATAATTATTTATTCTATTCTTTTAAATTCTTAAAAAAAAAAATTAATCAAAAATTTTTCAAAAATAGAAAAACTCTTAATATATTTTATCAATTGATAAAAAAGATATCGAATTCCTATATTTTATATAGTCAGAACGTTAATGTCGATATTTTTTAATAAAAATGCTCCTATTCTCTCGAATAAATATTTCTTTGAATTAGAAATCAAACTATAAATAAATATTATTGATTAAATTTAAATAGTAAAGATGGTTAAAAAATTCATCATAACTTGAAGAAATTAATAAATAATCTTAAAAAAAATGGGTCCGTAGCTCAGCTAGGTAGAGCACCGGGCTTTTAAGCATACTTGTGTAAAGAAACCCGATGGTCGCGGGTTCAAATCCCGTCGGGCCCGCCATAATATTTTATGGAGAAAATTTTTTTTTCTTTGATGAAGTTGATTCGACCTCAAAATGAAAAAACTAATATAAGTAAATTTTCTCTTCTCTCTAGAAATTTAGTATATTTTTATAGTTAGATATTATCTTAAATTTATTTCTCGAGATTTTAAGGTAAATTAAGTTTTTTAACGTAATATTCCGCCATTTGGTGCGATTTATGATTGAAAGTGAATCTGAAAATTGGGAATTGATGCAAGCTTTCTTTAAAGAGAAAGGTCTGGTTAGGCAACACTTAGATTCGTATAATTATTTTATCGAACACACGATGCAGCAGATTGTAGATGAAACTGGTCGAATTGAATTTGATATATCACAATTTTATGTGAAATTAGGGAAAATTACAGTAGGTGAGCCTTCTATTAGGGAAGCTGATGGCTCAATAAAACCTATTTTTCCAATGGAGGCTCGTATTCGAAATTTAACCTATGCTGCGAATTTACGCCTTGAAATGACACCAGTCTATAAAGATGAGCGGACTGGTTTAGAGGTTGAAGGTGAAATGGAAAATGTGTATATAGGTCGCCTTCCAATCATGTTACGGTCGAACGTGTGTTTATTGAAAGATATCCCCGAGGATGAATTGCCAAAATATGGTGAAGATCCTAGAGATCCTGGTGGTTACTTTATTATAAATGGATCTGAGAGAGTTTTAGTTACTAGAGAAGATCTTGCCCCTAATAGAATATTAATTGAAGAAGCAAGTCAAAGTTTATCAGCTAGATATGTAGCAAAAGTATTTTCTACTTCTCATGGTTTTAGAGCTCCTGTAACTCTTGAACAAAAAAAAGATGGATCTCTCCGAGTCACTTTTCCTTCAGTTCCAGGAAAAATTCCTCTGGCAATTTTAATGAGGGCATTAGGCCTTGTAACCGATAAAGAGATATTTGAAGCAATTTCTGACGATATGGATATTCGAAGACAATTAATACCAACGCTTGAAGTTGCAGTTCCAATTTATGTAGCAAAAAAACCCAAAGAAACAACCGAAAATGCATTAGATTATATTGGAAAACGTGTCGCAGTCGGTCAAACCAAAGAATATAGATTAAAAAGGGCTGGACAAGTCTTGGATAGATATCTATTACCCCACGTTGGTAGAACAAAACCCGATCGGTTAAGTAAATCCTTTTATTTAGGTCAAATGGCACAGAGATTACTTGAGCTTTCTATAGAAAAAAGAGAACAAGATGATAAAGATCACTACGCAAATAAACGCTTAAAGTTAGCTGGTGACCTGCTAACAAGTCTTTTTCGAGTCGCATTTATGAATCTCTGTCGTGATATTAAATATCAATTGGAGCGAACTGCTGTTCGGGGGAGAAGACCAAATATTAGAACTGCAGTTAGAGCAGATGTGGTTACAGAAAGGTTGAGACATGCGCTAGCGACTGGTAATTGGGTCGGAGGAAAAGCAGGGGTTTCACAATTATTAGATAGAACAAATTATATTTCTGCATTAAGTCATTTAAGGCGAGTTGTTTCACCATTAAGTAGGAGTCAACCACATTTTGAAGCGCGTGACCTACATCCAACTCATTGGGGAAAAATATGTCCAAACGAGACACCCGAAGGTCCAAATTGCGGTTTAGTAAAGAACTTAACTCTGATGTCATATATTTCAGTTGGTATGGATGAAGTTGATATTGAAAGACTTATTATCGAATTAAAAGTTCAAGATATTAAAGAAATGCGTCTCAAGGAAATTAAGTCTGGAGCAAAAGTTTTTTTGAATGGCAGATTAATTGGTGTACATCAAGAGCCTCAGGAACTTATAGATCAGATACGTATAAAAAGACGTAAAAATGAAATTAATCATGAAGTAAATGTTGCATATTATAAAGATGCTAATGAAGTTCAAATTAATTGTGATGCAGGTCGGGCACGAAGACCTCTTATTATTGTTGAAAAAGGAAAATCAAAATATAGTTCTGATATCGTGGATAAAATTAAAGGTGACGATTGGACTTGGTCTGAACTTATAAAGAGAGGAATCATTGAATATTTAGATGCAGAAGAAGAAGAAAATTGTTATATTGCAATGTACGAATCACAATTAACTAATGAGCATACACATCTTGAGATTTCACCCTCAACAATTCTAGGAATTACTGCAGCTATAATACCATATCCTGAACATAATCAATCGCCAAGAAACACTTACGAGGCAGGGATGGCAAAGCAAGCACTCGGTCTTTATAGCACAAATTTTAATATTCGAGTTGATACACGAGGTCATTTATTACATTATCCTCAAAAACCAATGGTAAAAACAAAGGCGATGGATGCAATAGGCTTTGATAATAGACCTGCTGGTCAGAATTTTATAATTGGAATCATATCATTTGAGGGATATAACATTGAAGATGCTCTAATCATAAATAAAGGTTCAATTGAACGTGGGTTAGCTGTATCTACTTTTTTTAGATGTTATGAATCTGAAGAAAGAAAATATCCCGGTGGTCAAGAGGATAAGTTCGAGATTCCAAATAGTTCAGTTCGTGGGTATCGTTCTGCTGATGCATACAAGTATCTTGGGGAAGATGGTATTATTGAACCAGAAATTGAAGTGCATGAAAAGGACAATGCTGTGTTAATAGGTAGAACAAGCCCTCCAAGATTTTTAGAAGAATATAGAGAATTTGAATTACCAGCTCCAACAAGAAGAGAAACATCCATTACGATGAGACATGGTGAATCTGGAATTATTGATTCTGTAATATTAACTGAAACAATTGATGGAAATAAATTAGTTAAAATAAAAGTTAGGGACCAAAGACAACCTGAATTAGGAGATAAATTCGCTTCTCGCCATGGTCAAAAAGGAGTTCTTGGATTAATAGTCCCGCATGAAGATATGCCCTTTACTGCAGATGGAGTGGTTCCAGATTTGATAATTAATCCCCATGCTATTCCGTCAAGAATGACTTTAGGTCAAATTTTTGAAGCAATTGCAGGAAAAGTTGGTGCATTAGCAGGTCAGCGGATTGACGGTACAGCATTTTCAAGAGTAACACCCGATGTTCTTTACGAAGAAATGAGAAAACATGGATTTTCGCCAACTGGCAGAGAACCTATGTATAGTGGTGCAACTGGTCAAAAATTTGAAGGTGATATATTTGTTGGTGTTGTTTATTATCAGAAACTACATCATATGGTCGCAGATAAAATCCATGCAAGAGCTCGTGGGCCTGTTCAAATTCTAACGAGACAACCAACAGAAGGTCGTGCAAGAGAAGGGGGTTTAAGATTTGGTGAAATGGAACGAGATTGTTTAATTGGTCACGGAGCTGCACTATTGTTAAAAGAAAGGCTTTTAGATGAATCTGATAAAGCTACAATTCTAGTTTGCGAAGAATGCGGTATGATCGGCATTCACGATCATAATAAGGATAAATTTATTTGCCCTATATGTGGTGATAAAGTAAAAATATCACGAGTAACGGTATCTTATGCATTTAAATTATTATTACAGGAACTTTTATCTTTGAATATAATGCCAAAACTGAGATTACGTGATAGAACTTAACTTTTTTTGATTTTTTATGTCTTTAAAAGAAATTTGTTCAAATTGTTCAAAAAATTGTTGTATATTTCTTAAAAAACCAAGAGATTATAAAATACAAGATGCATGCGAGCATTTTTCTGAAGGAAATTGTTTGTTATATACCTCTGATAATTGGAAGGAAAGATTAGAAATTGGTAGAACCTTTTTATGTGAATTATTTCCTGCAGTTATTTCATTACCCAAAGTTGAAACTGATAAAATAATAATTGAAATTATTGCCAATGAAAATTGCCCTAATAAAAAAGAGATATTGAATAACGAAATTGAAAAAAATAAAATAAAAGAAATACTTGAATATATCTTTAATGAAATCAAAAGTAAAAAAGCCGTAAATATCCCGTGGTTCCAGTATCACTTGTTTAAAAAATGTCTTGAAGAGAATGAAAATAAAAAGATTGAATTGATTTTTCCTACAATTTAACCTATTTCTGTTCTGCCATCTGTAATTCGAAGAGTTCTATCAGCATATTTCATTAAAGTGTTGTCATGGGTAACCACTATTACTGTTACTCCTTCTTCTTTATTTAAACGCTTTAATAATTTAACAATATCATCTCCAGTTTGTGTGTCTAGATTCCCTGTGGGTTCATCTGCAAATAGAACTTTGGGATTATTAATTAATGCACGTGCAATAGCTACTCGCTGCTGTTCGCCACCACTTAGTTCTTTGGGTAAATGATCTTTTCTTTCAACAAGGTCTACTTCTCGTAATAATTTTAACGCTCTTTCTTCAATTACTTTACCTGACAAATCAGTAGGCCATAATGGTGCTTCAACGTTTTCAATTGCACTTAATCCATCAATTAAATTAAAATTTTGAAAAACGAATCCCACTCTTTCCCTTCTAATTTTTGGAAACATGTCCTCTTCAATTATATTTGTATCCAAACCGTCTAAAATAACTCGACCAACTGTTGGTCTATCGAGTCCACTTAAAACGTTTAGTAATGATGACTTTCCACTTCCAGAAGGACCAATGATAACTATAAATTCACCTTGTTTTATCTTTAAATTACAATTTTTAACAGCAATAATTATTTCCTTTCCTCTTCTGTATTCTTTCGTTACATTTTCAGCAATTATTATTTCAGTCATAATTTCACCTCGCACTTTAAGCTTTTCGCATTGCCTCCATAGGACGAACTTTCAATATTTTTCTATAACCGAAGAGAATTCCAGGGAGTTGGCAACCAAAAATTATTACCAATGTTATTGATAAAATCCACCAAGGAATTATTAAATCTTGTAATGCTTCTGGAGGAGTTGGTGCAAAAGCCCAATACGTTAAAGCAACTATATGGAAAATTATTTCTAATACAACGAGAATCGCTGAAATAAATACTAAAAATAGCTCACTTAAAAATAAAGTTCGTATTGAACCCGCATCCCAGCCAATTGTACGAAGCGTCGCTATCTCTCTTCTCCTATAATTACAAACCAAATAACCATATAAACTAGAAACCACAATAGCCATTACTATAACTAAAATTGTAAACCATGCGTAAATAGCAACTTGAAGGGTTATCGCAATTTTTAAAAAATATGCGGTAATTGCAATTAAAAAAGCATATATTGTCACAAAAACGATAAATCTTCTTCCACTTCTACGAGCCATGCTAAAAGTTTTCCAAAAAATTCTCAGTTTCATTTTTATAACCTTGATTCTTTTTAAAATTATCTTTTTAATTCAATTATTATTAAATCTATTTAAATTTAATTTCAAGATTTTAATTTAAATCAATATAAAGTATATAAATATTAAATATTTTTAAATTGCAACAAAACTATCTCTTTTTCCATTTTTAAAACTAAGAAAGTCATTAATTATTTCTTTATGGTCAAAAGCTAATTTTATTTTATTAATTTCTTCAATATCAAAAAATTGAGCTTTAATTGCATCATCCCCCCCCAAAATCTTCTGATTTTTGTCTTTTATACTACAAGAGTAAACAATTGTGATGTAATGTCCTCTAGGATCTCTATCTGGGTGAGAATATACGTTAAAGAGTTTATCAATTTTAACCTCTGCATTCGTTTCTTCCTTAATTTCTCTTATCACTGCATCCTCTACTATTTCTCCTAAGTCTATATGACCCCCAGGTAGTGCCCAAGAACCGATAAATGGAGGTTTTCCTCTTTGAATAAGCAAAATTTTTCCATTTTCCATTATAATTGCATCGATAGTAACTCTTGGAAAACGTTTTTTCTTCATTTCCGTAATTTTAATCATCTCTAAATAAATCTTCTTTTTTATTTCTAATTAAAGTCTTTGAAGTTGAAGTTCCTCTTGGAAATTTATATCCCTTGATAAGTATAACTGGAAATCCTTCGTTACTTTCACCCATAATGAGCTCTGCTGCAGAAGCTAACTCATCAATTATATTAACTTCTGTTGTTTGTAAAATATATCCGAATAAATCTTTCTGACCTTTATAATTTTGTATTGGATCTTTAAATCCTGCAATACCAATGCCTACGTTAATTGCACCATTTCTGAACGGTCTTCCTTGAGTGTCAGATATAATAATTGCGATTTTTTTTCCTGTTTTCTCCTCAATTTTTTTTTGAATCTGTCGTGCGGATTCATCGGGATCCAAAGGTAGTAAAGTAACATGATCAACGTTTCCTGAATTTGATTGATCAATACCTGCATTAGCGCAGACAAAACCCAATTTATTTTCAACAATAATTGCTTTAGAACTATATTTCAAGATTTTATTTGATTCTTTGAGAATTAATTCAATAAATTTTGGATTTTTATCAATAATTTTAGCATAATTTAAAGCATCATAAGATGGAGTTATTGATTGTAAGTCAATTATTCTATTTTCTGCTTTAGAAATTATTGATTGCGCAATAACAAAAATATCATTATCATCCAAGTCAATAGAGGCATCTTTCAACGAATTAAGAATTAGCTGAGCAATATCATCACCGGGATTAATTAAAGGAAAGTTGGGAACTTGAATAACTTGTAACATATAAAATCAGACTTTTTTCTTAATAATGGTATTTTTAATTACATTCAATTTATTCGGATAATCTAAATTATAATGAATTCCTCTACTTTCTTTCCTTTTTATGGCTGAATTAATGATAATTTCTGCTAATGTTGCAATATTTCGTAGTTCAATTAAATCAGTTGTGATCTTAAAATCCCAGTAAAATTCATTAATTTCATCTTGTAGTAACGTTATTCTCTTTTTCGCCCTCTCTAATCGCTTATTGGATCTCACAATGCCAACATAATTCCACATAAATCTCCTAATTTCATCCCAATTGTTTGTAACTATTACCATTTCGTTTGGATCGATTGCATTTCCAGGTTCCCAAGGCTCAAATTTTTGAATTATTGGGTTCTTATCAAGTATTATTTTACTTTCCTCACAAGCATTCTTAGAAACAATCAATGCTTCTAATAATGAATTGCTAGCTAATCTATTTGCACCATGCAAACCCGTACAACCACTTTCTCCTATCACTAATAAATTTTTGATATCAGTTACACCTGATAGGGTTGTTTGGACACCTCCACAACAATAATGCGCAGCTGGAACTACTGGTATGGGTTCTTTCGTCATATCAATACCAAATTTCAGGCATGTTTTATAAATATTAGGGAATCTAGAAACAATTTTATCCTGTCCTCTATGCGTAATATCCAATAAAACAAAATCATCCCCAGATTTTTTTAACTCAGTATCAATTGCTCTTGCAACAATATCTCTTGGGGCTAGTGATCCTAATTTATGGTATTTATTCATAAATTCTTCCCCCTTCCTTGTTTTTAAAATTCCACCTGCCCCTCTGACTGCTTCAGATATTAGGAAGGATTTTGCGAATGGATGATACAAGCAAGTTGGGTGAAATTGAAAAAATTCCATATTTTTTACGGTAGCTCCTGCTCTATAAGCCATAGCAATACCGTCTCCAGTCGCGATATCAGGATTACTAGTGTAAATATAGACTTTACCTGCTCCGCCAGTTGCTAGAACGGTTATTTTTGCAGAAAAATTATATACTTGATTATTAATTTGATCTAATACATAACAACCCAAGCAAGTGTTATTCTTAATTTTCAAATTTATTGCTATATGATTTTCGAGTATATGAATATTCGGTTTTTTTAAAATGGCGTGTAATAAGGATGATTCAACTTCTCTTCCGGTTAAATCTTTTGAATGTACAACTCTTCTCTCTGAATGTCCTCCCTCCCTTGTTAAATGTAATTCTTCTCCATTATCATCCTTTGAAAAATTAACACCTAATTTCATCAATTCCTTGATATGTTTCGGTCCTTCCCTTACAATTCGTTCGACTACTTTCCGATCGCAAAGCCCGTCCCCTGCAATTAGCGTGTCATTTACGTGTTTTTCAAACGAATCAGTAGGTGATAGAACAGCTGCAATTCCTCCTTGTGCATAATTTGTGTTAGATTCAGCTTTTTCTTTTTTTGTAATTATAGTTATATCGGCAAAATTCGAGGCGTTTATTGCAAAGTATAAACCTGCAATCCCGCTACCTATAACAAGGATATCTGTTTTCAAAACCACTCACAAAAAATTTATCATTGGTAAATATTCTTTTCAAAATAAGAAAAATTTTATCTATATAAAGAACTTTTATTATTTCAATTCAGAATTTTTAATAAAAAAAACATTCAAAAGAGCGTGTAACTACTTGGATTATTTTCAAGCTAACAAAGAAGTCAAAGAAATCATAAAAAATGCAAAAAGTATGAAAGCAACAAACGATTATCTTAATGCTGTTATTAAAATAACTGAAATTTTAAATTATGAAGTGGTTGATTTGGATCTTGTTAGGGATTGTTATGAATTATTAGCAAACATTATGATTGAAACTGAAGGCAAATATGGTGTTGATGCTCTTCCTTTAATTATGAATGGAAATCTCTTTGAAGATCCATTAATAGATATGAACGTTAACATAGCTCTTAATGCCATGGAACAACAAGCAATTCCTGGAAGTGCTTTGTTAAATAGTCGAGATGAAGTTATAAAATGGTTGATCAATAATACAAACGAATTTGCAAGAATTAATATATTAGAATTAGGTAATAATCTTGGATTTGATTCCATTCTAGTTCGAAAAATAATACAAGATGCAGTTTTTGATGGGTATCTTGTAGGCCAATTTACTTCTGAAAATGAATTTATGATTCTTCCTTATGAACAAGAAAGAAGACAATTAAAGTGCATTATATGCTATCAAATGATAGATTTTGATGATCCTAATTTGGTTAGATGTAAATTTTGTGGATCTGCTGCTCATGAAGAGGAAATAATTAAATGGGCAGAAGTTTCAAAAAATAAATGCCCTCGGTGCATGTCTGAATTAGAATTGATAAGGGGATTATAAATGACAATTGAAGAATTAAGAAAAAAAATATCTGCAATTGATGAAAGATTAGTCGTATTGCTTGATGAGAGAATTTCTTTAGTTAGGGAAATTGGAAATATTAAAACTAAAAATAGTCTTCCTATAATTGATAAAGAAAGGGAAAAAGAGATTTATGATAATTTATCAAAAATAAAATTAAAAAATACTTCTAATGAAGACATTATTAAGATTTTTGAAAAGATTATTGAGATTTCTATAGCTATCCAGAAAGATGAGATTAAAATTTCTTTTTTAGGCCCCTCTGGAACATATACTGAGCAAGCTGCAAGGAACTTTTTTTTAAAAGAAAATGCTAAGTTCTTACCTGAAATTAATATTTCAGAAGTATTTAGAAGCGTTGAGAACGAGGAAGCAGATTATGGTGTAATTGCTATTGAAAATTCCACGGCTGGATCCGTTGGAGAAAATTTAGATATGCTCGTAGAATCAAATTTGTTTGTTTGCGGGGAAATAATAGAAAAAATAAAGCATTGTTTAATAACTAAATCGGAATTACTCTTAAAGGATATTAAGCAGATATACAGCCATCCTCAACCGTTTTCGCAATGTCGACAATTTTTAGAAGCCAATTTCCAGAAAACAGAATTAATACCTACTAAAAGCACGGCTAATGCGGTTGAAATTATTAAAAATAAAGAAAATGCGGCTGCAATAGGATCTGAATTAGCAGCAAAACAAAATAATTTAATCATTTTAAAGAAGGGAATAGAAGATATCAAAAATAATTTCACGCGATTCTTTGTAATTGGGAAAAAAATGCCTCAAAAAACTAATAATGATAAAACTTCTATAGTATTTACAGTTAAACATGAGCCAGGTGCTTTATTAAAAGTATTAGAAGCATTTTCCAAAAGAAATATTAACTTAACGAAATTAGAATCACGTCCTTTAAAAACCAATACGTGGGAGTATTTATTTTTTCTTGATTTTATTGGTAATGTACAAGATGAAAATAGCAAGAAAGCATTGGATGATATAAATCAAAAAACAATAATGCTTAAAATTCTTGGTTCATATGCAATGGCATAATAAATTTTATACGATAATATATTTTTTTTTTCCTTCTGTAACGAAAAAATTTAAAATTTGAAAGTAAATTTTTCTTTTTTTAATTTCTAATATTATTGAGTCATAAAAATTTATGAAAGATATTGATCGTCAATCATCCGACAAAATTTTTCTAATAGACTTCGATTGAAGATGATCTCAAATTGCTCCATTTACACAAAAAGTTTTTATATTATATTCAATTGAAAAATATACATTGAACTTTGTTCAATTTTGAAAAAACATTAAAAAAAATTATAAAAAATCCAATATTATTTAAAAAATAGATTTAAGCTGATTGGAAGAAAATAAAGCTTTTATGAAAAGAAGGGATGATAATATGGCCAAAAAAAGATTTTTTGCATGGTCTCCGCTTCGTGCTTTAATGGCAGAAAATGGAGCAAAAATAGTTTCACGTGATGCCGTTTCATTTTTAATTAATTACTTACAAGATAACGCCATTGCCATAACAAAGCGTGCTGGAGTCCTCGCAAAACACTCTAATAGAAAGAAAATCACCAAAGCCGATGTCGACTTAGCAGTCAAAGGCTATTAAATACATTACTATCTTTTTTTTTTCTTTTACTTCTTTCAAATTTATCTTGAAGTTCAATTCTTCAAGCAATTTGAATAAAGTTTAAATTCATTTTTTTCTATTAATAAATAAGGGAGGCAGTTAAAAAGTATAAAATGAAGCAAAATAGAAGGACTATAGAACATGTACAGCAAGATCGATTCCGAAGTATTCAAAAGTGTCGTTCAAGAATTAGTTGGTGAAGAAGCCATTGATGTTGTATCCATGCTTAAAGATAAAGACGAAGCAACTGACGAAGAAATTTCCCAGAAACTAGAAATAAGATTGAATATAATCAGAAAAACTCTCTATAAATTATATGACAATCATCTTGCGGATTTTAGAAGAATTAGAGATAAATCTACGGGGTGGTTTGTATATTTCTGGAAATTAAAACCAGAAAGAATGTTGGATTTAGTAAAAAATAAGAAATTGATGGTCTTAAAAAAGTTACAAGAGAGATTTGAATACGAAAAAAATAATGTTTTTTATCAATGTTCAGATGGACACCCAAGATATACATTTGAGGAAGCAGTAGAAATTACATTTCAATGCAAGGAATGCGAAAAACCTCTTGAAAATATAGCAAACACTGAATATATCAAGTTACTTTCAGAAAAAATTGAATTATTAGAAAAAGACCTAGACTAATTTTTTGGAATTATTATTTATGGTAAATATTCAAGTTTTTAGACCTTTTTATTCATTTTCAAGAGATTTCTTAAAAAATTATTTTTCACGCATGTTTAATAATGAATTCAAAGAACTTGATGTTAAAATTGACCTCCAAATTAATAAAAATCAAATCAATTTTACAATTGAAGGCGAAGATTGGGAGATTGTTAATAATTACATCAATAAAAAATTCATAATTGAAAAAAATATTCTGAATATTGAAAAAAATTCTATTTATAAAGGATTTCTTAATAGTATTGGAGATTTTGGTTACGGAATTTATGTGGATATTGGTATTAGACAAAAATTAAAAAAAGATGTATTGATTCCTTTATTTAATTTACGAAAAAATTTCTTTTCAGAAAAAAAAATTCCATTAAGAACTATAACTGAAAAACTTGGTTTTATAAATAATTTACCCATTTCTATTGAGACCATTGATGTAAATTCGACAGAATATAAGATTTTAGGAAATCTAAGTAATTTAGAAATAGAAAAATACTCAAGATGGATTCAAAATAATAATGAAATTTTGTTATTTTGCGGTGCTACTTTAACCAAAATCCAAAAAACTTTTCAAAAGATGAATTTAAATAAATATTTAGTCAATATTGATAACTTAGATTTTTTCGAACATGCAGTAATTCTTGAAGAAGGTACAACCGCAAAAGGCATTTTAGCAAAAATTGGTAAACATTTTAAAAATGATATTTCATTATTAAATCCCTCAAAAGTGAGGCGTTTAATTGACTCGCCTTGATATGTATCTTGTAATAAAAGAAATTTCTCCTTCTCGTTCGATTGCTAAAAATTTAATCAAAGACGGATATGTCTCTGTAAATGGTAACATTTGCACTAAATATTCGTATACCGTAAAATCAACTGATAAAATCAAAATACAAACAACATTTCAAAATAAGACAAGAGGTTTTTGGAAGTTATTACTAATTGAAAAAGAATTTTCTTTTATAAGAAAAGAAATGAAAGTTTTAGATTTAGGATCCTCTAAAGGGGGGTTTTTAGAATATTGTGCGTTAAAATGTAAAAAAGTTGTAGGAATTGAAATCTCAAAGGATTTTTCAGATAAATTAAAATTATTAAAAGAAAAATACAATAATATAGAAATAATAAATGAAAATATTTTCAATTTTAACACGGATTTTTTTAAAAAAGAATATTTTAATTGTATATTAAACGATTTAACACTTGATCCGTTTATATCATTTAGTGCTTTACTAAAAGTTCTTCCATTTTTGAAAAAAAAAGGATTTATCTTATTTTCTGTTAAGTTAGGTGATTATTCTATTGAGGAATTAAAAGAAAAACTCGAACAACAATTTCTTTATAATAATTTAGTCATATTAAAAGAATTAAATATCAAAGAGAATAATAAAGAAATTCATTACATTCTAGAAAAAAATGAGATAGTTGATTCACCTTGATTTGTGTAGCAATACCTGTGAAAGATATTAGTCATTTAAATGAAAAATTTAAAGAACTTGAATATTTTGAAATTGATTTAGTTGAATTAAGATTGGATTATTTAAAGGAATTAGATTTTGAACAATTAAAGAATGTAGTTTCATCTTCGAAGATACCCTTAATTCTTACTTTAAGAAAAAAATCTGAGGGTGGTTTTTTTGAAAGGGATGAAAACATAAGAGTTGAATTCTTGAAGGAATTAATTACTTTAAAACCAGAATTCATTGATTTGGAATATGATAGTCTAAATTTAGATGAATTATTACAATTTGCAAAAATTAAGGAAGTAAAAACAATTATTTCACGTCATGATTTTCAAAAAACTCCTCCATTTGAAGAATGTAAGCATATCCTGCAAACTATGGCTAAACGCGAGGCCGATGTATTAAAATATATTACAACTGCAAATGACTTTCAAGATAATCTTATCCCTATAAATCTTATAAATCTGTTTAAAGGAAGAAATGTAGTTTCTTTTTGTATGGGTAAAGATGGAATCTTTTCAAGAATCTTTTCTATTTTATTTGGTGGATATTTTACCTTCGCTTCTTTGGAAGAAAAAACTGCACCTGGCCAAATTTCCCTTGAAGAAATGCAAGATATCTTGATCAGATTTCAATATGGTGAATGAAATGGTAGATATCAATTTAAGTGGTAAGACAAAAATGGTAATTTTAATTGGTAATCCCGTTGAGCATAGTATGTCTCCAAAGATGCATACAATGGCATTTAAAGAAATAAAGATGGATGCTGTATATCTAGCTACAAAAGTAGAAAATGATAAAGTAAAAGAAGCGATTGATTCTATTAAGGCTTTAAACCTTCTAGGTGCAAACGTGACGGTTCCCCATAAAGTAGCTGTTATGAACCACATTGATGAGATTGATCCCATTGCAAGAGATATTGGGGCCGTTAATACCATAATAAATGAAAATGGAAAATTGTATGCTACTAATACCGATGGATTGGGTTTTATTCGTTCTATGAAAGATGCAGGTATTAAATTAAAAGATATTAAAGCGGTAATGATAGGTGCTGGAGGCGTAGCAAGAGCCATTGCATTTTATTTATTACAAGAGATTGACAGTTTAAAATTAACTGACATTAAAAATGAAGTTTCCAAGGAATTATTATTGAAATTGAAAGAAAGATACGGTGATAGAGTAGAAAAATTTGATTTAACTATTGAAAATTTAGAAAAAGAATTAAAAAACGCTAATTTATTAATAAATTGCACGCCAGTTGGGATGCATCCAAATGTAAATAAAACCCCCATTCCAAAAGAATTTCTAAGAAAGGATTTAGTTGTCTTTGATGCAGTATATAATCCATTAGAGACCCTATTATTGAAAAATGCAAAAGCCGTTGGTGCGATAGTAATCAGTGGTGTGAAAATGTTTGTCTATCAAGGTGTAGAAGCTTTTGAACGTTGGACTAAAAAAAAGGCTCCAGTGGAATTGATGGAAAAAATTGTTTTAGATTCATTAAAATAAATTTTTTAATTTATTTTATTCAAGAATTTTTATAATTTCTTTAATGATGGTGTCAATATCTTTATTTGTATCTATAATATAATCTGCGGCTGCATTATAAAATGGCTCTCTAAATTCTAGTAACTGTTTAATAGTAGCTTTTGGATCTGGATTGTTCAATAATGGTCTTTTTTCTTTTCCATCTTTCATTGTTCTTTTTAATATTACTTCTGGCGTTGATTTTAAGCAAATTATTATTCCATTTCTTTTAAAATAATCAATATTAATTTTATTCAAGACAACTCCGCCGCCACAAGCAACAATAACATTTTGTTTTTCAGAAGTTTCCTTGCATAATTGAATTTCCCATTCTCTAAATCTGATTTCTCCATCTTGAGAAAAAATTTCAGGTATAGATTTTCCAGATTTTTCCTCAATTGCTTTATCCAATTCTATAAAATCCATATTTAGTTTTTTGGCTAATTTTTCTCCTATTACAGTCTTACCTGTTCCCATAAAACCAATTAGAACGATATTTTTCATTTAAACCAACTTAAAAATTTTAAAAAGAATTTAATAAGTAATTTAAATTAAAGTTAATTTAAGATAAAAAAATATTGGAATTTGGAGAAATTTGTCAAATATAAATAAGATTGAAAGCCTAGACGTGGAAATGACAGCTCCTCCGTCAAAAAGCATATCTCATAGAGCAATTTTTTTAGCCTCTTTAGCTAAAGGTGAAACAAGAATTGAAAACTTATTAAAATCCGATGATATAGATTATACTCTTACAACTTGTAAAGATTTAGGAGCAATAATTGAAAAGAAAGGGAAATATTTAGTTATTAAAGGAACTGATGGAAATCTTTCAATCAAAAATAAAGATCTTTTTATTGGAAATTCAGGAACTACAATGCGTTTTTTAACATCATATGCTTGCCTATTAAAGGATGGGAAAGTAACAATTTCTGGAATTGAAAGAATGCATGAAAGACCTATAGGTGAATTAGTTTCTAGTTTACATGATCTTGGTGCAAATATTAAATATCTTCAACACGAAAATTATCCCCCCCTTTTAATATATGGTACAGGATTAAAAGGAGGAAAAACTACACTAAAAGGAGACATTAGTTCCCAATTTTTCAGTTCGCTATTAATCAGCTGTCTTAAAAGTTCTGAAAACACGCAAATTTATTTTCAAAAACCTTTGAAATCAAAACCTTATATAGATTTGACTATTGATATTATTTCCAAATTTAAGGGGAAAATTATTATTAAGGATGACCATTATTTTATACCCAAACAACAAGAGTTAATAGGTCATTCAATAAAAATCGAAGGAGATTTCAGTTCCAGTTCTTATTTTTTAGCAATGGCTGCAGTTTTAAACGGTAAAATAAAAATTCAAAATTTAAATGCTAATTCTAAACAAGGAGATCGAATAATTCTAGATATTTTAGAACAAATGGGTGCAAAAATAAAAGTTGGAGAAAATTGGGTCATATTAGAAGGAGATAAACTGAATGCAATCGAATTTGATTTTCAAAATTATCCAGATTTGGTTCCTACAATAGCCGTTGTATCTGCATTTGCTAATGGACAAACCATTATAAAAAATGTAGAACATTTACAATATAAAGAATCAAATAGAATTACTGCAATTATGAATGAATTGGAGAAAATTGGTATAAAATCCAACTTTGATGGAAAGGATTTGTTCATAGAAGGAAAAGAAAAAAGTTTTAAACCAGCAAAAATCGAAACTTATAACGATCATCGCATAGCAATGAGTTTCTCAGTAGCTGCAGTAAAATTAGGGAATATAGAAATAAACAATCCTGAAGTTGTTGCTAAATCTTTTCCAGATTTTTTCAAAATTATCGAGAATTTTTAATCCAGAATTCTTTTACTTTTTTTCCTAACAAATTTGGGGTATCTGGAAGAATTTCTAAGTGATCTTTTAACCAATTAGATAATAAACGATTAAAATAAGGTGAATAATATCTATAATCTAATAAAATAATTATGGATCTATCATCGACCGTACGCATTGACCTACCTGCTGCTTGGGAAGCTCTCTGAAATGCTTTAATATTATAGCCTAAATCCTTTCCTTTCTGATTATCGTTGAAAAGCTTCGTATAATATTCTATCATCGAATTTATTTTTAGCGACGGCGTAGCAAAAGGAATTCCAATTATAATAACAGCATTCATAAAATCCCCAGGAAAATCCTCTCCTTCAGCATTTCTTCCTCCACAAACTCCTAATAAAACTGCTCCATTTTTTTTAGATTCTTCCTTATATCTCTTGATCATCCCATCATTATCTCTTGGTGAAAGTTCTGAGCTTTCTTTGAAAAATTTTTTACCCAACAACTTTATTTTTTTATCAATACCTTGTTTAATCATTCCATTTAATACTTGATATGATGCTGCAAAAATACCAATATTTTTAGGTGTATTTTCAATGACTTCAAGGCATCGATTCACGATTTTTTCGTACATTTCATTGCTTCTTTCAGTATTTCGCGTTGTTAATGATTCTAGGGTATATACTTTAAACTGATCTACTGAAAAAGGAGAAGGTAAATGCAAGATTTTTGTTGTATCAGGTAAATTAAGAATATCCAAATATGCCCCTGTGTTTAAAGTTCCACTCAAATGAATGGAAGAATAAACCTCTTTTAAAAAAGAGTTCGTGATAATGGTAGGATCGAGACAATGCAGTTCAAATCGTGTTGATGTGTATTTATTCTTAGTTGTATATTTGGCAATATTGTAGAAAAAAGCATCATTTCCTATCATTTTTAACCAGTATGACCAAAAATTTCCCACATTAAAAAGAAATGAACGAGGATTTTTGTTATCTTCAATATATTTTTTTCTAATAATTTCTCCTTCATTTATCATTTGCTCAAAAAAATCTTCTAAATAAGCAATATTTAATTTTTTTCTAATTCTATTTATGATCAATTCAGGAGATATTGCCATTTCATTCTGATTTTTAAGTTTTGATTTAAAATCCTCCAACATATTCGATAATATATTTCCAAATTGAATTGCCAGAGGGAAATCTATTTCCTCTGCTTCCCGAACCATTTGATCAATTGAATAATGAGTTAAATCCCGGGAAGCTAATTCGATCGCCGCATCAGGTAAGTTATGAGCTTCATCAATAACCAAGATTATGCTTTCTAAACTACAACCAAGATTTTCTAGAAATATTTCTCTAATATTTGGATTAATGATCCACTGATAATTACACGCAATTAATGTCAAATCGGATTCTGTAAGTGCTTTTTGACTAATAAAATAAGGACAAAGTTCCCAAACTTCACATATTTTTATTAAATCATATCCGTCCATTGGATAATTTGAAATTTGTTTTACTAAATCTATCGTATTAACTTGATTCTTCTTGATATTATTAAAAAAATTGCATTTCTTAAATTTTCTTAATTGTTGACACACTAATTGAGAAGTTGAAGCGTCATTTTGTGAATCCTTAATTAAATGATGAAAACAAAGAGCGTTTCTTCCTCTTAATCCAATTGCTCCAATTTCAGAATAAATATTATTTTTCTTTAAATGAGTTGAAATGCTTTTTAGTTCTTCAATTACTCTAGAGCTTTGCGTATGCGTCCGACATAAGTAAATTATCTTTAATCCGTTTTCTTTGGCAAAAGGTATTATGGAGCTTAACACTGTAATGGTTTTATTGGGATTTCATTATATGCTCATCTTTCCAAATCCATTACGAGCTTCTAAAATAATATGATTTCGGTCTGAAATATTTTTATGAATGTCGAAAATTGCTTCCTTTTGCCCCTCTCGAAATTTCGGATAGGGAAAATATAATTGTACATCTGCAGGTAAATTTTTTGTAGTCATATTGCTTCACATATTTCATTTTTATGACTAAATTTAAATTTTTGAATAACGCGAAAAAAATAATAGAAATAAATTCTTTAATCAAAAATTTGCTCCCTTCCTTAAGCTTGTCGAGGTTCCAATTGGATTCGATGAAATCATGCGAGTTAAGGGAGCATCAATTCATATTTTGATTTGGTGATATTTTTGGGTAGTTTATTAGAATGGTTTCATACAAAAAAGGAAGATCTAATAGTAAAAATGACAAAAGAACACGCCAAAAAAGTATTAGAATGTGTTATTGAATTAGATAATTTATTTAAAGATTTATCCGTTAATGAAAAAGAAAAAAATAAAATTATCGAAAAAATCAATAAACTTGAAAATGAATGCGATGATATACGACGAGATATCACAATAGAATTAGTGCGAGGAATATTATCACCAAATATTAGAGAAGATTTAGCTCATCTAATAAAAAGATTAGATAATGTTGCTGATCATTCTAATGCGACAGCAAGGCGGACAAGATTATTTGATCTCAAGCTTCTCACTCCCATACAAGATGACTTTCAATTAATGTTAAAACATACTATCGAATCTGTCCGAATGTTAAAAGAACTGATTGAAAACCAATTAGGTCAAGGCAAAGTCAATATTAATAAATTAATTATTGATATCAATAAAAAAGAACATCAAGTTGATATTGATCATTATAATGTGCGTAGTAATTTGTATAAAATCGATACTTCTCAAATTTCACCTTTTACGATAATAGAGATTCACACCATAATAGAAAGTATCGAGCTGATTGCTGATTCCGTTGAAGATACTGCTGATTATATAAAAATATTAAATTTAGAACATGGTTAGCTATCATTTATTAGTGCAAAATTTGCTTTTATTTCCTTTTCAAACTCTTCTGGTGTTAAATCCTTCAATTCTCCAACTACTTTATGATAAAATTCTTTTGCTTCTTTATTAAAAGGATTATATTTTTGAATTTCAAATATTACGTCTAAATTTTTCTTAAAATTTAATAATACTGATCGAGACATCTTGAAGGATCTCGTATAAAACTTCTCTTCAATTTTTGATTCAGCGATTGCTTTCATTAAACAGAGATTAGCAAAATGAAACATGACCTGAATTTTACTCATTATTTCATCATGATCTTTATATCCTGCAATTGATATAATTGAACCAGAATCCTCAAATATTTTTTTAATTCTTTCAAGCCATATTTGATTCTTTATTGGGATTAAGACAACATTACTGTCTTTTAACGTACCATTAGGTCCAAATAATGGGTGACAACTAATGAATTCTAGATCAGGTGGAATATTTAGTTTATCAACTAATCCTGTTTTTACGGAGCTTAAATCCATTAGTAAAGAACCTTTTTTCATGTTGATTACACATTCTTGACATGTTGCTAACATTTTATCTATAGGTACTGAAACAACAACGATATCTGCATCATTTATATCATAATTTAATCTTGGGATTACATCACCATTAAATTCTTTAGCGATTTTTCTTGCTTTTTCTAAATTCCTACTACAAAGTAATATTGTCGCTATTTTTCTCCATTCTTTGATAAAAATCTGCCCCATGCCACCAGTTCCACCAATTATAGCAATTTTCATGTTTCATCTACCTTTTTTTAAATAAATTAAAATAATTAATAGATCAACATCTATTAAACATTATTTAAAAAACAACTTGATTTGAAATGACCGGTAATACTTTCGGTACGATTTTTAAAATAACTACGTGGGGTGAATCCCACGGAAAAGCTTTAGGCGTTATTATTGATGGATGCCCCGCTGGATTAGAATTAAATGAAATCGATATTCAAATGGAATTGGATAAGAGAAAACCCAAAAAAATTGGTACAAGTACAACCCGAGAGGAGAAAGATCAAGTTGAAATTTTATCTGGAGTCTTTGAAGGTAAAACGATTGGATCTCCAATTTCCCTCATTATTTTTAATAAAGACATTGATTCATCAAAATATGAATCCATAAAAGATATTATAAGGCCATCTCATGCCGATTTCACGTTTATTGAAAAATATGGTATTAGAGATTGGCGAGGTGGAGGTAGATCATCTGGTCGAGAGACCGTTTCTAGAGTTGCTGGTGGAGCTATTGCGAAAAAAATTCTGAAGAAATTAGGAATAAATATTATTTCATACACGATTCAATTTGGAACTATCAAAGTGGACAAGATTGATCTAAAAGAAATAGATAATAATCCATTTAAATGCCCTAATAAAATAAAGGCAAAAGAAATGGAAGAATTGGTCAATAATTTAAAACAAGAAGGCGATTCTACTGGTGGTATTGTAGAAATTATGGTACAAAATATTCCAATAGGATTAGGAGAGCCTGTTTTTGATAAATTATCTGCTGATTTAGCAAAAGCATTAATGTCTATTGGTTCAATAAAAGGTGTTGAGATTGGTGATGGATTTCAACTTGCAAGTATGAAGGGATCTGAAGCAAATGACGAATTTATTTTCAAAAATAAAAAAATTGGTGTAAAAACAAACCATTCCGGTGGTATTCAGGGAGGTATTTCAAATGGGGCAGACATTATACTTCGAGTTGTTTCTAAACCTATTGCTTCAATTTCAAAAAAACAATCAACTGTTAATATTAAAACACTTGAAAAAACTGAATTAGAAATTCAAGGTCGCCATGATATTAGTGCAATTCCACGGATTAACGCAGTTTGCGAAGCAATGGTTGCTATTTGTATCTTGGATCATTATTTGAGACTAAGTTCAAGTAAAATTGGGAACATATAAAAAAAAAAGAATAAAAATTTTAAATTATTTCATTACATTAGTTCTATGACATTGACAGCAATAACCTGCTTTGCTGCTACTTTTTGCTGATTCAGCTCTACATTTGTCACATTGAGTATGCCCACAATATGAACATTTAGCCAAATTAATTAACTCCTAAAGTGGATGTTTATTATTTCATTTCATAGAATTTAAATTTGGTTTTTTTAAAACCTGATTTGCTATTTTTAAAAAATATGCATCTGTCATACCAGAAATGTAATCTCTAACAATTACTGCAGGATTATTCGTTATTAAATAATCATTTCCTATTAAATTCACGTGATCAGTGAATATTTTAGAATTTCTTTCATTATTTTTGATATTTTTAATAAAATAATCAAAAATATATGACATTTTTTTCTCAAACTGTTCTCTATCTTCAGTATTAATTGGATTATTATATATATTTTCATAATTAAAGTTTTTAAATTCAGCAAGAGCATTAGCAATTTCGTTGCTATAAGAAATATAATTTTGATTTTTACTATTTTTTATTAAATCCATAACTAAATTATGAATTATTTCTCTATTAGTTGTCCCTAATTTATTTATTACAGTGTTTGGGAGATCATTCCTATTTATGATATTAAGGTAGATCGCATCTTCAAAATCCCTCCCTACATACGCAATTGAATCTACGAATCGAACTAAACATCCTTCCAAGGTCATTGGTATCAATTTAGGTCTCTTTCCACCAAATAAATCATTTAATTGCGAATCAAATTTATAAAAATCTTTATTTTTATCAGGAATAATTTTTTTTTCATGTCTTTCTCCATCATGACAAAGAATACCATCCATCACTTGTAAAGTCAAGTTTAGACCTATTGCCTTTTTATCTGAAAAATCTCGTTTTTCTAATTTGTCAAGAAATCTAATACTATTTCCGTTATGATGGAATTGTCCAATATCGTGTTTAAGACATATATTAGTTAATATTTCTTCTCCAACATGAGATCTAGGTGGGTGACCTATATCATGGCCTAGTGAAATTGCCTCAACCAGATCCTCATTTAAAGATAAGACTCTCGCACAAAACCTCGAGATTTTAGAGACCCATTGTACATGTAATACTCGATGAGAAATGAAATCTTTTTTAATGTTGTAAAAAACTTGAGTTTTATCAATATATCTAGAAAAAGCAAATGAATGTAAAATTCTATCTGCATCGCGTAGAAATGCGGGGCGAATATCAAGTTCATTTTCTTTTCTTCTTCTAATACCTGCCGAATTTGGCGTTGCATTCTCTGAAAGATTTTTCCTTTCTAATTCATCTAATTCTTTTATGATCTCATCAATGAAGTTCAAGGTTGATTCCTTTCTTAAAATTCAATTTAATTCTCACGTATTTTTGATAATCACTCATAAAAAGATTTAACTATTATCTATTTTTTTATTTTTTTAAATGACAAAAATATTCAATCACGTCTTTAAATGCCAACAATGTGGAGAATGTTGCAGTAAATACTGTATTCCTATCACTCATACCGATCTTTATCGAATTTTAAGACATTTGGGTAAAGAAATTAATATTGAGAATATTTCAGAGATTGTAGAATTCATCGAACCCGATGATGAAGTGTTAGATACTTATGATGATGTTCCAAAAATCTTGCTTTCCAACTATGCGAACGATAATTTAGTTATGGTGATACAAGGAGAAGATTATTGCCAATTTTTTGATGGAGTTGGTTGCTCAATCTATCCTGTTAGACCATTAGTATGTCGTTTTTTTCCCTTCACTTATGAATTTGTAGATGATGATGAAGATTATTCAAACCCCGAAAGCAAAGAAGTAGTATTTGAATTAAATCCCGATACTGATTATTGTAAAGGTAAAACTGAAGGAAAACTTTTTGATTTTGAAAAATTAAAACAAGAAGTATATAACACCACAAGAGAAGACGTGAAATTTGAAAAAGTGGTTAGTGCATGGAATGTTAGTGTCATTTTTAATCAACGTGAAGATTATCATGAAGAAGCTTTTTATGAATATCTAATAAATTTAAAAGATTAAGTTCGTTCTTTCCAAATGCCTTGTAAACTTTCATCAATATATCGAAAAATTCTTCCCAATGTATTTGCTTCTCGTTCTGAAACAAAAGCTCTTCCTATTAAATTCCTAAAAATTCGCTTAGTATCCAATACTTGACGCTTTCCAAATTTCTTATTTTTAGAGTGCAAAAAATTTAAGATGTTGTCAAATTTGATAAATAAATTATTTTTATGATGCACATTAGCTTCCCTAAAAATTATATTTTTTCCGAGCGAGTTTTTCCAAGTGAAAATCTCATATAATATGATTCCGACTGCATGTGAGATATTTAAAGTTGAGTATGCTCCTGCAGGTATTGAGACTATAAAATCACAAAAATCTAATTCATCATTTGTTAGACCCGAATCCTCTCTTCCAAATAAAATGCCGATTTTTGCATTAATATCAAGATTTTTAATCATTTCTTTAGGTGATATGGTTAATCTTAATGGATTATATGAACCTCCTGGCTGAGCAGTGGTGCCTATCAAAAAATCTAATTTCAATTTGTTTAAAAGATCTTCTATCGAATCAAATATTAAAGCGTTTTTTAAGACCATGACTCCATGTTTAGCTCTTGAAATGGATTCATCATTTATCAAGTTTGATCCATTAGGATTGATTATAATTAAATTATTGAATTCAAAATTTTTTATTAGACGAGCGATAGCTCCAACATTTCCTGATATTTTTGGATCAACAAGGATAACGTCAATTATACTCAAATAAAACACCCTATTTTTTAATCAAAATAATTTTATTCAAAATTACATATTAATTTTCAAATAAAAAGAGATGATGATCTTGTCAAAAAAAGAAAAATTGCTTAAAATTGACGTTGTTGAAGAAAAAATGAAGAAGACCTTAAAGGGAAAGCCAACATTAATAGACCTTTGGGCTAATTGGTGCGGACCCTGTCATGCTATTGCCCCAACAGTTCATAATTTAGAGGCAATATATGAGGGAAAATTAAACGTGTTGCAGATTGATGTAGATACTGAAGAAGGTAATGCTGTTTTCATGGCGATGGCGATACCCTATGACTATAATGCAATTCCTTATCTTATTGTCTTTGATAAAGATGGAAACGAATTTGATCACTTAGTTGGTGCTGATCCTAATCGATTAACCAAGATGGTTGAGCAAGTTATGAAGTAGACTTATTTTATAAATTAGATTAGACATTTATAGAAATTTTTGAATTGATTATAATATGAAAAGGAAGAAGCTTCGATATCTCATTTTGATTTTATTTTTTGCCTTGTTTGTATTACAAATAATAATGATATTTGAATCTTCTAACTCATTTAATACTTATAAACTCGAGATTAAAGATCTGAATATTGGAGAGGAAAATCAGCTAAATTTCGTCAAATTTGAATCTAAATTTGACGCTAAAATTGAATGTCTATTAGAAACAGGTGCCGAAAACAATATCATACCCGTAATAATAGTGCTTTCTGATCAACCTCGAATCGATCCTTTAATAACAGATAGAGATGAAATAACTCTTATTTCTAAAAATCAAATAGCAAAATCTCAAAATGAAATAATTAAATTAATTAACAAAGAAAATGAAGTAATTAAACACACTTATTCTGTAATTAATGCTATTTCAGCTAATCTTACAATTAAAACAATTAAAAATTTATTAGATTTAAATGAAATTGCAAGAATTGAATATGATTATAAATTAAAAGCAAGTATTAGTGATAGTGTGCCTGCTATTGAACAAGATTCTCCCTTAACTGCATGGAACTCGAGTTACGATGGTACAGGTATCGTTGTGGCAATCTGCGATACGGGAATAAATGAAAATCATAATGCCTTAAAAGGAAGGATCGTTGATCGATATAACGCATTTACTGGAACAAATAATGTAGTTGATGATGATTATTCTAATTATCATGGCTCAATGTGTGCAGGAATCATCAATAGTAATCATTCTACTTATACTGGTGTCGCCCCAAACGCTAGTTTGGTGATCGTCAAAGTTTTTGATAGTACGGGATCAGGTGATTCTTCTTATTTAATGGCGGGTGCAGAATGGGCAGTAACTCAAGCTGATCCTAAACCAGATATAATAAATTTCAGTGGAGGAATAACGACTAGTGAGGCTGGGTTACCCAATGATGGGCAAAGTTCCTTATCCTTTTTTGTAGATGCAATTACTTCTACCTACGATGTATTATGGATTAATGCGGCAGGGAATCGGATAGGGGGAGATCAACTCATTAATTTACCTGCGGATAGTTACAATTGTATTGCCGTTGGAGCAATAAATAATAAGGGTACCATTCCAAGAACTGATGATGAATGCGATACATCGTATAGTTCCTATGGTCCAACAAGTGATGGAAGGATTAAACCAGAAGTTGTGGCACCTGGTACATCCATTACTTCTACAAAAAATACTGATTCAGATTGGGGAACGCAATCTGGGACTAGTTTTTCAACTCCTCATGTAAGCGGTGCAGCTGCAGTGATCGAACAATATTTAAATGAAAAAGAAAATATCGATAAAGAGTTTTACCCATTAGTTGTGAAATCTCTATTAATTCATACAGCAGTTGATTGGAAAGAATCTGGATCCGGACCCGGAACTGATGGAATTGACGATAATACTGGATTTGGCTATATTTCACTTCCTAACGTTCAAAATTTTACGAATTATGGCTTTTTATATGGTGCATCTTTATCATCATATTATGTGGCTTATCGAATTCCCTATTACTATAATGTAAGCTTAGAAGCAGGTATTCCATTTAATTTAACATTTGTTTGGAATCGTCATGCTTCATATAATGCTCCTTACGTGTATTATTATGGAAATGGAATCCCTAATGATATAAATTTATATCTCTTAAATAGAAGTGGTGCAGTTATTGCTAATTCTTCAGATGTAAAAAATAATATTGAACAGTTAAATTATACCCCATCATCATCAGATTTTTACTTCTTGAAAATCGTGGTGGAAGGTGATCTACAATACGCTGGTGAGGAATATTATGGATTGGTTTCTTCTCATAATTTAACTCAAACCAATTTAGATTTTTTCGTGAATTTAGCTTATACACCACAAGTTGATTTAAACACGGATTATTTCTTTTATAATAATTTTCTCTCCTTATTCCTTCCTAATGCACCTTATAATATGAATGAAAGAGTCTCATTAATAGTAACTGCCACAGGGAACACAAGTATTCTAAATGGTACATTAAAATTCGGCAATTCAATAGTTGAGATGACAAAAATTTCAAATCAATACTTAACTTATAATACTGAACCTTTGATTAACTTGATTTCCTCAAATTATCTCATTAATACACTAATTTCTGGAATAACAATTCAATTTCAAATTTTAATTTATGATGATAAGGTACCACAATCATATTTAACAAGAAATTTCGAAGTTACTATTCATGCATTTATCTATGACATCATTCCTCCCATAATAATCGTTTTGGGTATATTAATTGCAGTAGATTACGTTCGGGATAGAAGAGCTAAAAAATTATTAGTTAAATCTAAAAAAAATTAATCATTTTTGATTAAAAAGAGTATTATTTTCTCATAAAAAAAATTTTTTTCAGAAATTTTTTCGATTTTCATTCCTTTTTTATTTATTGCTCTTATCGTTTCTTCAGGCATTGATAGTGATGATTGAATTAACTGGACTCTACCATGTTTCTTCAAATAATTATCAAAATATTGTAGAAATTCATCTATAATCGTTCTACCATCTTTACCAGAACTCCAGCTTTGTGTTAAAGTATCATCAATTTCTAATGAATCAGCAGGTAAGTAAGGAGGGTTGATAAGTATGACATCGAATCGTTCATTTGGATGTATCGGTTCAAATAATTGACCTTCTCTAAGTTCAATTTTTGAAGTAAGATCATTTAATTTTATATTTTGTGAAGCACATTTCAAAGCAAGAGAAGATACATCAGTGGCAATTATTTTTTTAGCTTGTTGTGAAGCAATCATTGCAACTAAACCAGTTCCAGTTCCTATTTCTAAAACAAAATCACCATCATTGACCATTAAATTATCTATTAAAAGAAAAGTATCGTCTGATGGTTCATATACTCCTTCACATATAATATACTTTAAATTTTTATAACTTAATTCCTTCAAAATATTGACCAAAATTATTTATTTTTCTCAATTCTTTTGTAAAGAGAATTATTTCTTCTAATGATAAAGTTAAAATTTTTCGTTCTAAAATTAGAGAGTTATCCGCTTCTAATTTATTCATATCTAATGAAATATTTTCTTTCTTTAAAAAATATCTTACTCCATTTTTCAAAATTTTATTTCTATAATTAAAAATTTCTCTGATAAATTTTAATAAGAAGGTCAAATTATCACATTCAATCTCTGAACGTGGCAAGATCTTTACAACTGCTGAATCTACCTTGGGTATTGGATAAAAGTAATTTTTAGGAATGTAATCTACCAATTCTATCTTACTAAAGATTTTTGAAGTCAATGAAATTTTTCCATATTTAGAGGTATTTGGTTGGGCAATTAATCTTTCTGCAAATTCTTTTTGAAAACTTAAGGAGGAACAAATATAATTACGTGCTTCTAAAATTTTAAATAATAAAACAGAAGATATTGAATATGGTGTATTTGAAACTATTTTTCTATTTTCAAACAAGTTAGAATCTATTTTTAATGCATCTATTTCAATAATTTCAACATTCGAATAATCTTTTAGCCTAGTTCTTAAAATTTTTGCCATGTTTATATCAATTTCAAGCGTAATAATCTTACTGACTTTTTCAGCTATATCTTTTGTTAAAAATCCTAACCCTCCGCCTATTTCTATGATTTCATCATCATCTTTCAAATCAAGGTTTTTAATATGTAAGTTATTAAGGGCTGAGTTAATAACAAAATTCTGTGAAAAATATTTTTTAGGAGTTAAATTATACTTTTTTAAAATATCTAAAGTTTCAGTCTTTAAATCAGTCAAGAAATACGCTATCTCCATGCTAAATGCACGTTGTTGGTATAAAATATCCTCTTTCTAGTAATTCATTAACGATATTTAATAACTCTACATCAGATTTTTTTAAATTTTTTTTGACCTCATCTACTAAATTTGGTATTGTGTAAGATTTATAAGCCTCTGATAATTTTTTAGAACATTTGAGGATGAATAGCTCAGTTTTTGATAAATTTTCTTCATTTCCATTCCACATTAAAGATATTGGATAAAGTAAATAAGTTGAGAAAGCTTCATCTAAAAGATCTATTGCGGAATTAAAAATATTTACTGTTCCTCTCCAATCCATTAAAGTACCTGCATACCTTCCTTCAAATTTTTTTATAAAAACGGTTAAAGCATCAATTAAAAAATTTGAAACTGGGACATCACTTAAAACACAGATTCCTTTCACGTGTTTTCCGTCAAAAATTATTACTTGATGATTTTCATACGTTAATCTTCGTAATTTTTCTCCAGATATCTTTTCTCCCATCATCGTGATAGCTTCTATTAATCCACTTAAGATATCTGAGTAAAATTCTTGAGAGCAAAAAGATTGAGAAAATAATTTTAATCCAGAACCGTTTTGGAGAACTAACACGTGTTTTAAATTATTTAAATCTATTATCTTTTCTTTTAAAACTTTTTCAGAAAATTTTCTTTCTTTTCTTCCCTTAAAAAGAATATTGATATTTATAATCGAATATAAAGTGATTAGAAAAATCAAAAAGAATTTATCGATCATCATACTAAATAATATTTCATTGCTTAAATTAATTTCATTTTACAATCATACTAGAGAAAAAAAACAAAATATTATTGATTTCAAGCAAAATTGTACGAAATTTTTAAATTTTAGGTTGTTATGGGTTAAAAAAGGTTAATTTCTTAAAAATAAAGAAAAATTATTACAGTGATTTATTAAAAATGAATGTAAATGGAAAAGCTATAGAGGTTCTAAGAAAATATTCCTTATGTGATCATTGTTTAGGTCGACAATTTGGACTATTAGGTAAGAATTTAACTAATGAAGAAAGGGGATTCTCCTTAAAAACTAGTATCCTATTAAATGAATTTGAGAATTATCAAGTTATCAAAAGCGATGAGGCGTTGGATGTTTTAAAAATTCTTGCTGAAAAAGGAATGTTTAAACCTGCAATTGAAGTTTTAAAAAGTCTTGGGTTAAGAAATTTGAAAATTTCAGAAACTTGTTTTTTATGTGATAACATCTTCACTAAATTACATTTATTAGCTGATTTAGCTATAGGAAAATTACAAAAAATTGAATTTGAGAGTTTTTTGGTAGGATCTTTAATTCCTAATTGGATGATTGAAAGAGAAGATTCATTTAGATCTCAATGCTCTATTGTGCATGGTGAAGCTTTGCGAGCAGAATTAAATAGAGAAATAGGCAAACTTATTTTTTCAGGTTTAAATGACAAAGAAGTAATTTTTGATCATCCAAACATATTAATTTTAATTGATCCTTTAAAGGAATTTATTGAAATCAACATTAATGCTATTTTTATTCGTGGATTGTATAAAAAATTAGTCAGAGGAATACCACAAACTAAATGGACTTGTAATAAATGTTATGGAAAGGGTTGTGAAGAGTGCAACTTTCAAGGAAAACGGTATGAAACGTCTGTTTCCGAGTTAATCAGCCATGAAATTTTAAAAATAAGTGAAGGAACTGATTTTAAATTTCATGGTTCTGGAAGGGAAGATATAGATGCTTTGATGTTAGGGAATGGAAGAGATTTTATCCTTGAAATAAAAAAACCCATGAAGCGATTCTTTAATTTAAATGATTTAGAAAAAAAAATAAATGAATTTGGAAAGGATCTAATCGAAGTATCAAATTTAAGATTTTCAAATAAAGATGAGGTAAGAAAAATTAAAGCAGTTGCACCATTTACATTAAAGACTTATAAAGCACTAGTAGAAACAGAAAAAAATCTCGATTTAATATATCTTAAAGATTTAGAATCAACTTTAAAGGACTGTACGATTAAACAACAGACTCCTCAAAGAGTTTTACACAGAAGAGCTGATAAAATCCGAATAAAAAGAGTTATTGAAGTTAAAATCCGCAAAATAAAAGAAAATCAATTCGAATTCATCGTTACCGCTGATGGAGGTACCTATATTAAAGAATTAATTTCGGGTGATGATGGAAGAACAACTCCCAGTGTAAGTTCTATCCTTAATAATAAAGCTACTTGTATAGAACTTGATGTGATCAATATTCTAAAAGAAATCTAAAAACTTCATTCAAAAAAAAAGAAAAAATTTAATAATTCAAGTAAGTTTGATTATAATAACTTGGTTAATTAGTGGTGAAATTACTTGAAAAAATCACACGGTTTTAAATCTAGACACACAAGATTCAGGTTAAGAAAAAGAAGAGTCAGAGATAGAGGACTTGCACCATTAGGTAGATTTCTACAAGAATATACGGTTGGAGATATGGTAGATATAATAATTGATCCATCTATCCATAAAGCTCAGCCTCATTATCGGTTTCATGGTAGAACAGGAAAGATTATTGATACAAGAGGCCAGGCGTACTTGATTAAAATTAAAGATGGTAACAAAGAAAAAACATTAATTACGCGTAAAGAACATATGAGGTTAAGTAAATCAACTATAAATAAAGTCCAAAATTGAGGGTTTATGTTTGGAAGAAAAAAAAGAATCTGAGGAAAAAATTTTAACTTTCACAGAAGTTAGAGATATTTTAAAAGAAAGAGAAGCGACAGAAGTCGAATTAGGTTATATCCAAAGAAAAACGTTAGATTATGTTTTAAAGTTTACCAAGCTTAGTAATGAAGATACGCAAAAATTATTGAATATACTCACAGGGGATAAGTTCAATATCAAGAAAAAACTTGCTGTTCAAATCGTTAATTTACAATATAAATTTCCTGAAACCATCGAAGAGATAGATTTAATTTTTGATAAGTCAGATGAAGTATTAACTGAAGAAAAAAAAATAGAATTACTTGAGGTATTAAAAGAATATAAAGAATTAGCAGAAATGAAGTAAAAAATATTATTTTTTATGGTGGCGAATTAGAGGGGTTAATTTAAGATATATAATCATAAAATGGTCCACTTTGGGAGAAAAATCATGGAGAAAGATAGAGAATTTAAAGAAGATTACAGAAAAGATGGTTTTAAAAAGAGTTCTCATAGAATTGACGATATTTCGAAAAAGAAATACGAAGAATATGTTATTGTATTAGATTTCATGGCACGGGGAAAGCAAACCCCAAGTGATAGAAGACCTAGTTATTCAAAAGAACCAATTATACAATCCATAGGAACTGAATTTTTTACACTTCTAGAAGTCGTACCTTTTCGCAATCAACGAGTGTCTATTGGAGAAAAATTATTTATTGGTAGAGGTGACAGGCAAAAAAAGAAAATTGAGCGAATTAAAAACAGGATATATTTTCAAGATCTAAGTTCAAATGCAAGATTCGAATTACCAAAAGTTATTGAAGAAATTATAACTAAAAATGAAAAAAAATTCATAGATTTTTTTAATAATGCGCGTCCAATTACTACAAGAATGCACCAATTAGAATTATTACCAGGCGTAGGAAAAAAATTAATGTGGGATTTAATCAATGAAAGGAAAAAGAGTCCTTACCTTGATTTTAAAGATTTAATGTCTAGAGTAAAAATCTCAGATCCCAAGAAATTAATAATAAAACGAATAATAGCAGAAATTGAGAACGAAATGGAAAAACATAGAATATTTACTCGTCCTTACAAGCCCAGCACGTGAAATTTATGGGTATAAATAAAAAAATCTATTTAGCATCTCCTCTCGGATTCTCCGAATCTACTTTTTCTTTTATGCAAAAAATTGAAACTTCTTTAATTGAACTTGGATACGTTATTATTAATCCATGGAGACTTACTAATTCAGATGAATTTGAAAGGATTGGGCAAATATTAAACGAAAATGAAAGGATAAAGGCTTATAGAAAATTGAATCTTGAGATCGGTACGAGAAATGAAAATGCTATAAATGAATCGGAAATAATCTTGGCAATATTGGATGGTACTGATGTTGATTCAGGAACTGCGTCAGAGATTGGATATGCTTTTGCAAAAAATAAAAGAATTATTGGTTATAGGAATGATTTTAGAATGGCAGGAGAAAATCCTGGCTCAATTATTAATATTCAAGTAGAATATTGGATATTAAAAAGTAATGGGATAATCTTACATGATTTAAGGGAACTAATAGAATATTTCAAAAATATAGATTGATTTTATAATTCTATTAACACTTTTGATTCCGATTCTGCAGATTTCATTGCTTTTTCAATGTCCTCTAATTTGAATTTTTTCGAAATTAAAGTCGAAACATCAAATTTCTTATCTTGCATCATTTCAATAGCTTTTTGAAAATTTCCACACCGACTGCCTACAACGCGAATTTCTTCAACAACGATTTTAGTAATGTCAATATAATTTGCTGGAACTCCAGATGTTGTTTTTAAAGCAATTGTACCTCTCGGACGGACATATTTAATGGCTTCATTTATAAGTTCAGAATTTCCTGAACATTCTACAATCATATCTGCTCCAAAATTATTGGTTAATTCTTTTATAGTCTCAATTAAATTCTCCGAAAATGGTAAAACATAGTCTGCTCCAAATTTTTTTGCCCGTTCTAATTTTTCTTTTGATCTAGATACTGCCAAAACCTTCCCCCCAAATAATTTTGCGACTTTTATAATTAGAATTCCTAACCTGCCACTTCCAAGTACAACAATAAAATCAGATTTACTAATGGGAGACATTTCAAATGTTTGAATGGCAGCTGCTAACGGTTCAATGAAAATTGCTTTACTATCTGAGATATCATCTGGTATTAAATGGATGTTATTTAAAGGTGATTTTAGTTGTTCTGCAAATGCTCCATCATACTGAGTTATTCCTAAAACAGTTCTGTTTAGACAATGAGTATTTAATCCATTGGAACACGAAATACATTTGTTTTTTAGTTTATAGGATAAACAAGTATTATTTATTTCTGCTGTAACTCTTTTTCCAATTAAATTTTTACGTGAATTATCTCCAACTTTAATTATTTTGCCGGAAAATTCATGACCTAAAACTAATGGGAGTGAAACAGGATAATTTCCAGAGAAAATTGCGATATCTGTTCCACAAATACCTGCAGTTGTCACCTTTATTATAACTTCTTCTTTTTTTGGTGTTAAATTTTCTCTCTCTTCAATTCGAATTAATTTTGGTTTTATTAAATTTGCAGCTTTATACATGTAATCACGAAAATTTCAATCAATTTCAATTAAATTAATATCGATTCTTTCCCAATTTGGATGATCTTTTATTGCTTGGTTTAAATCATAAAATAAATTAATAGTTCCATCTAAGTATCCTAAATTTATTTTTTCTTCTTTTTCTAATCTTACGATTTTAAACAATATTTCTTTCCCTTTCATCAGGATTTTTTCCGCTATTTCATATTCATTAGGAAAGAAACTTTTTAATTGTTTAAAATCTTTATTCAAGGTTAAATCTATATTATTTTTAACAAAAATACAACTGGTTTCAACTTTTAGCATTGTTCGATTTGCATCTTCTCTCCATATTGCGATTGGAAAGGATTGACAAGTTAAAGGTCTATTTTTATATATTAAACATCCCTCATTCTCTCTATAAAAACCACAATTTTCCTTAAACTGTAAAACATAACTTGTTATCAAGAGAATTTGATTTAATTTATCTGGGTACATTAAATCGGGTTGAATTTCGATTTGAACATTTAAATTTTCTGCAAGTTGAAATAGACTGCTAATCTCATCATAGAAAATAGGAATATATCGATGTTCAGAAAAATCTTGATCAACGTGTTTACAGCACGAACCACATTGTAAACATTCAAATTTTAGCATTAAAATCAAGAATTTTTTAAATTATAGAATTTTCTCAAAGCCCAAAGTGCTTTTAAAGATTTTTCAATGTAGAAATCGTAAGTTAATATATCTAATTTACCTAAACCTATTAATAATCTATCTAAAACGCTTTTCTCTACTTGGACACATGCTGCAACAATAGGTTTATTTGGAAATTTTTCTTTCAATCCTTTTAATGTTGGAATAACATCAAATTCTATTTCTTTGAATAATTCTAAAACGAGTATCAAGGCATCAACATTTGGATCAGATAATAACGCTTCTGAAGCTATCTTGTATTTTTCTCCTACTTCCTTACCGTCAAATCTAGTTGGAGGCCAATAATCAACTGGATTATATTTTTTAGCATCAGCATGTAAAACATATTCTCTTAGTAACTTTTTTGTTTTATCACTTAAATTTTCCGCTATTTGAAAATCAAAATCTCTCAATTTACACGTAATGAGTGATAATGCCCCGGAACTTGGTCCAATTATTCCAATATTATTTCCATTAAAAATAGGCGCCTGAATAAATGCTTTGGCTAAATCAAATAATTCTTGATAATTTTCAGCAGGAATAGCTCCTGTCGCTTTCATTTTCGAAAATTTTTCAGTTTTATTCATTTCTAAATAAATAATAGGCTTTCTTTTTGAATATTTTTTCACTATTTCTATAATTCTATCAGTAATTTTATTCAAATATAACGTAATTACTTCTGTTTTTGGGTCATTTACTAGATATTCTATCATTTCAGCTTCATTAATATCACAACTCTTACCTAAATGAACTACTTTACTAAAACCAATTCCAACATACGGTTCCCACCAACCACAACCGCCTGCAAGACCTCCACTTTGTGCTAAATACCCTATTTTAAAACTTCTATCTTTTTTATCTGATATCGCACACCGAACAGGAATTATTGATGTTGAAAATCTATCATTAAAATTAATTAAACCTATTGAATTACTTCCCATAATTCGAATTCCAGTATCACATGAGACTTTTCTTAAATAAATCTCGTTATCCTCTGTTATAAAAGAAGATTCAATCATTATATTTTCTATTTTATATTTTTGCACGCATTCGTTTACAACTTTAATCGCTGCTTTTGGAGGCAAAACAATCACTACTAAATCGGGCTTTTCCGGAATTTCATCAAATGATTTATAAGTTGGAATTCCTAAAATATCTGATTTAGAATTATTATTTATCGGATAAATTTTTCCAGAATATCCTATATTTTTTAAATTTTTTAATATTTGATTTCCAAATTTGCCCTCTTGAGATGATGCACCAATTATTGCAACACTTTTTGGGGAAAGAAATGAATCCAAAGTTGATTTTTTATGCAATATATCACCTTAATATGTTGAATTAATCACCATAATTTAAATAAAAATTTTGTCAAAAATGAAATTATAACACTTTAAAAAATTCTTTAATTGCACTGCAAGCATTACAACGAACACAACCTGCTTTACTTTTATTAGGATCTATTCCATATCTTTTAAAATCACCAATAATTTTTTTATGTGTCCGAAAAATCTCGTTATAATCCATGTTACTAATTTTATTAAATTCTGTTTTTAATAAAGGTCTCACTGGAACTAAAAATGGAATTACACCTAATTTTAATAATTCTATTGAACCATTTATATTCAAGTCTTGAGATTCACCAAGTCCTAATAATATAAAAGAAGAAACTTGATTTTTACCAAAAATTTTTACAGATTCCTCCCAAGATTTTTTATAATCTTCAAGACCATGATTTATATGCTTACCTGGGCAAATTTCTTTAAGAATCTTTTCATCAAAAGATTCAATGTGGATTCCTATTGTATCTATCCCACTAGAATATAAATTCTCTATGAGTTTTTTCTTAATGGGTTCTAATTGAACGTGAATAGGAATATCATAAGATTTTCTTATCATTTTAACTAAATTAATATAATTTTGTACTTCTCTTTCTCTATCCTTTAAAGTACCTGTCGTAAACGTGCAGTGAGTTATTACTCCTTCTTCAATACCTGCCTTAATGACTTCTAATAATTGTTCGTGCTTTTTGTATGAAGTAGTTCTTCCTTGTTCTAAGCTAATTTCAATAGCACAAAACTTACATTGTAGATTCGATCTCCAATAAATACATCTTTGAAAAACTGTCGTTGCCAAACAATCTTTTCCATGAAGAAGTGCAATCTGTTTCATTAATATTCCATCGGATGTCTTTAAATTGTAGAATTTTGGCTCAAGAATTTTTTTTAAATTCATCAATTTTTCATTATTCTTTGAATAAATTGCATAATTATCATCGATTTTTCTTAAAATAAAATTAGATCCTTTATTTTCTTTTGTCCATAATGGTAAATTAATTACTGGATTATTTTCTAATATAAAACTAGATCCTCCTGCTGGACCTGCACCCCCTTTCCTCCCTAAATCCATTGAAATATCTATTTTTGCACCATGGCACAGTAAATTTAATTTTTTTTCAGCAAGATTCATTATAAATCCTTCGTAATTTATGAAAATTTCTTTATTTTCTTTTGTTTTGAGAGCAAAACTACTCGACTTCTTTCTACATCATCAATGAAATAATAACCACAATTATCTGCTAATTTTATGGCAAATTCTTTAATTTTTTTATGAAGGGGCATGTTATTAACTTTCATTCCTCTTCTTCTAGAAAAACCCAAATACATGTAACCCTTTGCCTCAACGTGAGTAGGGCTATATTTCTCTATTATTTTCGCAAATTCTTCTGGATTTTTCAAGTTTTTATGATCACTCAAAGTTAATCTTAATACAGTTGGACATGAAAAACTCTCTAAATAACTAAAACTTTCCATTATTTTTTCCCAAGCATTCAAAATCAATGGTCTACATATCTGCTCATAATTTTCTTTATTGGGAGATATAAGTGAGAAATATAACTGGTTAGGTTCTGTTAAGTTCTTCACTATTTCTGGTCTTGTTGCATTCGATACAACAAAAGTAATTAATCCCCTTTTCTTTGTAAGCTCAATTAATTCATTTATTCTTGGATAGATTAAAGGTTCGCCAGATAGAGAAATTGCAATGCTAAAAGGGTTATTAGCCTCCTCCCATTTCTCCCAAGTAACTTTATCATGAGAAAGTGGCTTGTATCCGCTTAAAATTCTTTTCCATTCTTTATAAAAACCATCTAAAATAAACTCGGGATCATTAATTGGAACATCAATTTTCGTTTGATCCCAATTTATATCAATATCTGACGGTTGAAGACGCCAACAAAAATCACAGCAATGTGTGCACCATAATAGACTTGGAGTAACTTGCATGCAACGGTGAGAAAATATGCCATAAAATCTTTCTTTATAACAAGCTTGGTCAAATACAAGACTTTTATGTGTCCATCTACACTTTTTTATGGCTGAATGATTTCCGACTAAATGATATTTTTGTTTTTTTAGTAAATTCTTGATCTGAATGGGAATATCTTTCATTAAATGTTACCTTAATTTATCTTGAATTCTTGCATCTCTGCCAATCGTTTTTTTCGTATCTTTCTGGGATAATCTAAATCAATATCTGATATTATAAGTTCTTCTTCTGATTTCTTCCCAAATTTAAAATTCAATTTTGCTGGACTTTCATGACCTTTTTTAAAACTGATAAGTAAGCTTTCTCCACTAACTATATGCCCCGAAGGCGCTTTTCCTATACTATTCACGCCAACTATCGGTAATCTATTTTCTAATGCTCGAGATTTTAAATATATATGCCAATTTTCAATACCTTCTTCATAAACCATTACAGGATTAAAAATTATATCGGTACCTTTTAAAGCAAAGGCTCTTGCTACTTCTGGAAATGCATTTAAATCAAAACAAACTGCAATTCCTATTTTTCCAAATTCCGTATCAAAAATCTTGAATTCAGTTCCCTTAGAATATCTTCTATTTTCAAAAGAATAAAGATGAATTTTCCTTTGCTTCCCAAGTAATTTTCCCTTATTATCAAAAAAATAGGAGGTAACATAGGTTTTATCTTCAGACTTTTCTGATAAAGCGCCTAAGATGATATATAAACCATATTTTTTTGATAGATTCGAGACTTCCTTTAAAAATGAGCTGTCATCACCTATTAACTCTAGAGATGTATCGATTGAATTCCATTTTTCGGGTAGACAAAGGAAGTCAACATTTTTGTCTCTCAATTCTTCACATTGATTTTTAACAATTTCGTAATTTTCTTTCAATTCTCTAAGTTTGATTTGAAAAGCAGCTACTATTACCATTAAAAACGCCTGAAAATTCTAACTTAATAAGAAAAAAGAAAGGATATAAAAATATTTGACTTTGCTTTTAGCTTGAAAAATAAGCACTTGACGAAGAACTATCTTTTGGTGGAAATTTACTTCGTATCATCATGTAGATTCCAGATCCGACTAATGCAATTCCAGTAATCAAGAATATCCAAATTAAATAGGGCATTGAATTAGTTATTTGTAACATAAATGGTATTGGAGTAAATAATTGAAGTACATCCAATATAAACATTTCCTGTATGAAGAGAAAAATTAAAAATTCTCCTATTAGAATTGAAATCAATCCCAAAACAGCTTTTCCTCGACCCATTTTCACTCTTTCCTCCCTGGAATTATTATGACAATTACTCCAATAATGGCAGTTATTATTAATATAATTATAAAAGGTATTACAAAACTATCTTCTGGAAAGAATTGTGGTAATCCATATCCATAATAGTCATCACGTCCCAATGCACCTAAATCTTTGCATAACTTCTGTAATTCTGATTTAATTGTATTATTATTGTATTTTGTTGAATTTGTTCCTAATAATGCCGCAATCATTCCTGTTATATGAGGTGTTGCCTGGGAAGTTCCCGACATTAATCCATATGAACCATTTACTTCCGGAAATGTTGAATAGATTTGACCGATTTGATCGCCTCCTGGTCCAACAAAATCAACAGCTGAACCATATTCCGAATAAGAAGTTAATACTTCATACATATTAATGGCTCCAACAGCAATGACCCCTGATAATGCTGCTGGATAGTTGATTCCTTCAGCTCCAGAATTATAATTTCCAGTTGCCGCAACCAAGATCATTCCAGAATTAAGACATGCATTAATTGCAGCTTTAAAATCATTTTGTTCACCAGTTGTCATATCATTCCATTCATCTGGGACGATGCCAATACTCATTGTTACGATGTCTACTCCTTCAATCCCACCTTTATTTGGCGGATGATTAGTTGCTAAGTCATTTAGAGCATTTTGCAACCAAGTAGAAGAGCCTGTCCCTCCACTTCCAATAACTTTAAAGTTATAAAGGATGACGTCAGGGGCAATTCCTCTTACATTAGAAGCTATTATTCCTGCAACATGCGTTCCGTGAGCCGTATCATCTTGAACTCCTTGAGAAGGAATAGTAAAGTCCGTCGAATTAACGATTTTTGTATGCCCAGTAGCATTTTTTAATTCTGAATGATTGAATATACCTGAATCTAAAACGGCGATTACTACAGGATCATTTGGATTTGAAGCATTTGCACCTGTAAGTCCTGCTGCACGCGATTTTCTAGCCCCAATCAATTCTAGATTCCATTGAGTATCAAGAGATACAGATTGTGAGGATAAAGGAGCTGATGAAATAGATAATATTGCTTGATTTGAGTTTAATTGCTCGTAGTTTATTGAAAAACTCATTATGATATTCGTGAAAAATAAGAATAAGATAGCACTTATTATGATTTTTTTTGCTTTCATTAGATTTCATCTCTTTATTATTGTTATAATTTGTAAATATAATATTGAGGATTACATTTATTCTTTTACCATTTATATTTTTAAGATTTAAGAGAATTATAGATTTCCTTTAACTTTGGATCTAATATGTTTTTTTCAACTGATAGAAAAAATTCAGAATATATTTTTGAGTTATTTTTGCCTCCATATTCCAATGCTTGAATTGCCATTTCTAATTTGTCAATTTGAAACACTAATCTTGCTTCTTCAGATTTTTGTTCAAAAAAATCATCCCAAAT
>RDOG01000006.1:0-109314 GCA_011365055.1 Promethearchaeota archaeon | reverse complement strand
ATTGCCATTTCTAATTTGTCAATTTGAAACACTAATCTTGCTTCTTCAGATTTTTGTTCAAAAAAATCATCCCAAATGTTATCAATTTCTTTAAAATCATTAATTAAATTAATTAATGTTTTCATTGCCTCATTTTCTTTCTTTCGTTTATCAGAAATTTCATCTCTTGGGGTGATATCACCAATTATCGCTTCTGGAAGGTCATGCAATAAAGCCATTTTTAACATTCTTTCTGGATTAAGTCCTTTTTTTTTCCAATAATCTGAGAGAATTAAAGTAATTAAAGCTGTTCTAAATGAATGATCAGCGACACTCTCAACTTTATTTGAAATCCCATGCTGAATCCACCCTTTTCGTTTTTCAAATTTTAAATTTCCGATAAGATTTAAAAATTCAATAATTTTTTTCATTAAGAATTTGTAAAATATCCCTATTTAAAAATTTAAAGCTTGGAGATTAAGACCTTCTAGTTCAATTTCTATCTAAAATCATCAAAGATATTTGCATTATTTAAACCGAATGGAAAATATTCCATTCTTGGATCATTTTCTAATGCTTTAATATGAGATGTAATAGAAAAATCCTCATCTTGCTCAAAATTCAAATTATTTATATTAAGCATCAAGACAAAATAACTCCAAATCAACTCATTAGAAAGAGTTATCTTTTTAGATTTAAGATCAAACAAATGAAAAGGAGGAGGATAACCTCCACGCATGTAAAAATCCCAATTTTTAGTCAATATTTTTACTCCATAATTTTCTGGATTTAAGTAGATGGGAGTACCAGGAAATGGTATATGTATGAAAAACATAATTTCATCAACTATTCGTGCCCTTGTAAGATAATTAGCCATTTTAATATTGTGAGTCATTGTATGAACATCTTCGCCGGGCAGACCAACTTGCCAACTTGGTGAGTTTCTTATTTTTTTCGCCTTTATTTTTTTTAATGCTTGATATTGGATGTCCCATGAAGGTTTATTCATTTTTTTTAGGATGTCAGGGTGCGTATTTTCTAAACCAATTGTAATGTATAAATATGGATGTCTGCTTGCAAGTTTTTCTGTGAGCGCAAGTCGTTCGTCATCAACCATGTTAGAGCGCATAAAAATTGTTGTTATTGAATGTTTAAAATCTATATTTTCATTTAAATTTTTTACCAAATCAGAATAAATATTTTTTTTGATTGGGAGGTTTGAATCTGCAAATGCAACCATAATATCATATTTTTCATTTAAAATTCTTATTTCTTCAACGGTTTTTTTTACACTCCTAAATCTTAGATTTCCTCGCCAATATTTAGGAATTGAACAAAAATTACAATTAAAGGGGCATCCTCGAGATATTGTTGAGGAAAATATCATAAATCGATTAATCTCATTTTTGGGGATACTATTTAAGCTAATAATAGGCAATTTATCTAACTCTTCTTCATTTAAAAACTCTCTATCCTGGGTTTTTCCCAACTTATTATCTTTTACATAAGTAATACCTTTAATTTCATTCATTGGCTTTTTATTCATTAGTTCTACTATTGACTTTTCCCCTTCACCTCTTATAACCACGTCCAAGGCTCCATTAAACTCTTTAAGGCTTTCTACATCTAAAAATGTGACATGTGATCCTCCTGCCATGGTGATTATATTTGGATTTTCATTTTTGAATAATTCATATACTTTTTTTAATCCATTCATTGTTGATGTATAGGCAAACGCACCAATTTTCTCTGGATTGTATTTTCTTACTAGTCTTTTTACGGTTTCTTTTAATGAGGAAGGTGATTCGAAATAAGAAAAATCAAAGAATTTTACGGCCCAACCTTCTCTTTCCAAGATACTATTGATAAGAAGTGGTCCAGTTTGAAGATAGAGTGCAAAATCTTTTTTCATTCGCCTATATCTCTTAAAAACAGTATTTGTGTAATCCAATGGTTTTTTAATTGGTTTAATAGGGGGATTAACCATCAAAAAGTCAATTTTTCCCATTTTTTCCACCTTTATATTTTTTTTTCTAAAAAAATATTATTTTAATACACCAATCAAGAAAATTCATAGGATTAAAAAAATAAAGATAAAAATTAATAAGAAATAATTAATATTTCCAGATACAAAATTGCAAAAATTCTGCAAAATCTGGATAATAAAATATCGGAAAATGGTTTGATTGCTGGAAATTGATTATGACGCTGAATTATTGAAATTATTAAGAATGTTAGAAGATGCTAAAAAAGTTTTAATAAATTTTAAACCTCCTGAAGAAATTTTGAGTCCGAAGAAATTAAGCGATTTAAAATTAGAAGCAGTTGGACAAAAAGTTATTTCACTTCAGATCAAAGAAGAAGAAGATTTTGATGATGATGTATTAGTTCCAGGATTAGAACTTCCTCCATCTGAACCAATGAAAAAACAAGAATTAAAAATAGAAGTAACAACAACGATTGAAGAAAAAGAAAAACCCATTGATATGTTACAATCCCTCGTGGGTTTGAAGAATAAATATCAAGATTCAAGAGTTGAGGAATGTACAGAAGAAATTGTTGATGAAGAAAATATTGAAGTTTTATTTTCCCAATTGGATGAGATTAAAGAAAAAACTAGTGAATTAAAAGCTCAACCTGCATTAGTAATTAAATTAGATGGGAAAAAGGAAACAAAAGAAGTAATGAAGGATAAAGATATTCCCATTGCTTTAAAACTTCAAGAAAAAATTACGGGTGAAAAACCAAAAATTCCCCAAAAAAGAATAATACAAGACTTAGAACCCAAACCCAAACCTGTTGAGACGATAGAACTTCCTCCAAATTTTACATTAACTCCTCATCCAACTATGGAAAATACTCTTCCAGAACAAGAGTCTATTGAAGATTACGTCATAATTTCAAAAGCTTCACAAGAATTGAAACAAATTTCCTTTGACCAAAATAAGGTTGTAGATGATGCAAAAAAAATTGTTGAGATCTTACAAAATGGTCCTCAGACCTTATTTTCCATTTCTGAATTGACGGATCTAGTTGAATTTGAACTATATCAAGCAATTGAGTTTTTAAAAGAAAACGATTTATTAAACATTACTCGATCTGGTTCAGAAGATCTTTTCGAATTACCAAGTATTTCAATCGATCGATGGAAAAAATACATGATAGTAGAAAAAGAAGAAGTAAAATCAATTAGACATTATGATGATCCAGAGGCTATTTATACTGGATTGCAGCCACATTGTCCAAATTGTAAAAAAATAATCGATTTACGAGAAATTAAATTATTATTCAAAGGATATGAGCCTGAATGCCCTGCTTGTGGTGCAATATTAAGCCCTTCTGATATTGGTTTAGGCTAAATATTATGAAGATTTCATATCTAATTCATTATTTTTTTGTTTATAATTAATGGCATTTTTCAAGAATTTAATAAAAGTATGACTTGTGATTGCTAATCCAATATTATTCTCATACAATTTTTTATAAGATTTCAATTTTTCCATAATTGTAGGTTCAATTAGAAAGATAGGTTTATCACTTTTTTTTCGTATATCGATTAAGTTCTTGATGAAAGATGAATCTATCATCCAAATTCCATTTAACAATAATATATCAACATTCGGGTCCTGAATAGTAATTATTCCTGCATCTGCGTACACTTTATAATTCATTGCTGCTGCAATTGAAATATCAACCGGATTTTTGGCGTTAGTTCCAAATTCAGGAATGGTCTTAGTCAACTTTTGAATTGTATTTTCTGTTAATTTTGCTATAGGTATCTGATGTAATTCGCAATTTTCTGCAGTCGAAACGATTAGACCTCCTTGAGAACCAACAATACCCACCTTACAACCTTTCATGTTATCCGAATATTTCAAGGCAATAACTTGATTTATTGCTTCTTCAACAGAATCAATTCGAAAAATATTATATTGGTTAAAAATGGAATTCCAAATTTTCTCATCTCCTGTAATACTTGCAGTATGTGTTGAAATTGCTGATTTTGCAATATTAGTTCTACCAGGTTTCCAGATTAATAGCTTTTTTTTATGATTTAATTCTTCTAATAATTTTCTAAATCTAGTTGCTTGCGAAATTCCTTCTAAATACATCACTATATATTTAACATGCTCTTCTTGAGAAAAATATTCAAGGAAATCACAGATATTCAGATCAATACTATTTCCTAAGGAGATCCCATAGCTGACATAAGCTCCGCGCATTGGAAATATTCTTGTAATTAATGATGTTAAAAAACCACTCTGAGACAACACAGCTATATCAGCATTAATATCAAACGATGTTGCGGGAAAAGCGGAAACTCTGCCAGGAGCTGAATGAACACCAATACAATTAGGACCCAATATTCTAGCTTTATCTTTAATTATTGATAATAATTCTTTTTCACGAGCCATACCATCCTTTCCAATTTCTGCATATCCTGCAGAAAAAATTATAATTGCCTCTATTCCTTTATCAACGCATTCTTTTACTGCCGCAATATTTTCATTTGGATGTGTCGTGATAATACTTAAATCAATAGATTCAGGAACATCCAAAACACTCTTATAAGCTTTAAGATCAGAGATCTCATCAGCTTTTGGATTAATTGGATAAATTTTTCCTGGGAATTCGTTTGATACAAATGATCTTAAAAAAAGATTACCAAATTTTGTAGGGCTTCTGGATGCTCCGATAATTGCCACGCTTTTTGGGAAAAGAAATTTGTCAATTTGGGATTTTAAATCGTCTTTCATTGAGCTCACTCACTAAATAATCCTCTTAATTAAATAAATTTGAAAATTTTTTCTTTAAAAATTAAACTCATCCATTTAATACTTAAAATAAAAAAAATTTAATTTAAAAAGTTACATAGATCGATATCAAATTGGTGTTCATATAAAATGACGATGCGTTATAAATTTAAAGTCGTAATTTGTGGCGATCATGGAGTCGGAAAGACGAGTCTTTTAAGAAGATTTGTTGAAAATAAGTTTGATAAAGACTACCTCTCTACCTTAGGTGCAAATATACTTAGTAAAGAATACGTGACACCAAAAGGTAACATTATAGAATTATTATTATGGGATATAGCAGGACAACAAGTTTTTAAACACGCAAGAAACAAATTTTATCAAGGTGCTCAGGGTGCAGTTGTTGTTTATGACGTTACTCGTCCCATGTCTTTTCAAAATATTGATGAATGGCTTGAAGAATTACAAGATTCGCCTGTAAATTCAATGATTTTAGTAGGAAATAAAATAGATCTCCCAAAAGAAGTCCTAGCTGAAGATGCTCAAAAGTTTGCAGAGGAAAAAGGAATGAGTTTTCTTGAAACATCTGCATTGTCAAATACGAATGTAAATGAAGCATTCAAAACTTTAGCAATGGAAATTGTAAAAAAACACCAGTGAGTTGAAAATAAAAAAGTTTATTTTGCAATTCGCTTCTGGATTATTGGAGGCCTAATTTTTTTTAGAATTCTATAACCACAATGAGGACATTTAACCCCTGGTAAAGATTCCATGCCTTTTAGTGTTACCTCACGGGAGCATCGTGCGCAAATATATGTCAAAATTTATCACCTTGATTGAAATAATTATATTAAAATTAAATATATGAAGTTTATTCATTTATCACATGCATTAAAAACAATAAAAATTCTTGATTTGATTTCTGATTACTTGGAACGAAAAATTATGAAAAATGAAGACAAATTATTATTCTTGAAGGGTATAGGAAAAAAATATACCGATAATGAAATTTTTAACAAATCTCATGAAAATATTTTATCCAATTATAAGCCTAGTGAAAAAAAAGTTGGTTTATTTACTGTTTGTTCATGGGGAAAGCCCTATCGTCAAAGTTACATTCATTATATGATAATAAGCGAACTCATCAAAAACAATCTCTTCGATAAAATAGAATTAATAGTACTAACTAATGCAGGCGTTATTCCTTATGGGTTTACAGACGAATATCCTTATTTTGCTTATGATTGGGATCCTAACCTAGAGACTCCTGAGATAAAAAAAATCTATATAAAAATTCTAAAAAAACGATTAGAAGAATTTCTTAATAAAAAATCTAAATATTTCATTAAATTTTGTTGTTATTTGCGCCATTCTAGTGAATCATTTAAAGTTGTAAAGAATATAGAGGAAGAATTTAAAATATTAATTCCTAATTTTGCCATTAATGAAAAAGAAATCAGAAAGGAAGAATATGACGAAATATCTTTAGGTTTTTATGATGATCACGATATTTATTTAGTTACTAAAAGGAGTTTAAATAACTTAACAACATCTCTAAAGAAATTTTTATAAAGCAATATTTTCTATATAGATAAATATGGAAGAGGAAATAAAAAAATTAAGATTATTTAAAATAACAATTTTATTGTTTATTTCTATTTATAATTTGTTATTTGATTTATTTTATTATTTAAGAAGTTTCTTAGGAGATTTCTTGTATTTTTTAAGTTTAATCGTTGTTGCGATATCATTATTTTTGATTTTTGTAATAAATAATTATCTTATTAAATTAGATAAATATATAAAAAAAGATTTTAACGAAGAATTTCGATATTTTTACATTTTATCTATTCTTTTCGCAGCTTTACCTCCACAGCTAGGAGCAGGTTGGTTTTATTCTCTAAATTATTTATTTTTTATTTGTATTCCCTTTCAAGTTGTTGGTTTTTCAATATGTTTCTTCAAGGTTTTGAAATATTATTATTTTAAATCATAAATTATTCTATGTAATTGTAATGATAGGTAATTTTTTTGATGAAAAAACTCAAACTCTAACAATAATTTTAATGAGCTTTCCGTGTAAATGGAATAAATGTAGTCATTGTTATTTCCATGAGGAATCCTCAACGGATAAAAATTCCATTATCTTTAAAAATTCTGAGATTTTAGATGAAGCTTCAGAGATCTTGGAAAGATATAATCCCATGAATATTAAAATTTTTAATGGTGGATCTTTTTTTGAACTTCCTACCGAATTATATCATATTATAGAAAGAATTGTTGACAAAAAAACTTTATCTATTGAAACTAGACCAGAAATGATCACGATTCCTGAGATTGAAAAGTTAGAAAAACAATTAAATCCAAAAATATTCAATATTTTTATTGGATTCGATTCTTTTAATGATGGAATTAGAAATAACATATTGAAAAAGGGAATTCCTCAATCTGAAATTTATAGAATTAGCTCCCTTAAGATTCCTAATGTTTATTTCTATTCGTATGTTATTTTTGGTATTGAAGGAATAAAAGAATCTTCCATTATTGAAAGTGTAAGACAATTTAATTCTTTTTTTTCTGGTGTTACCGCAATAGAATTTAGGAAACACAAAGGATTAAAGTTAAAACAAAAACTTACTTCAAATAAATTGAAAGATTGGTTAAAATTGAACTGTTTATCGGTTGATTTTATTTCAGAAAAAGATGATCAATGGGAAATTATTTAGAAAAATCGTTTTAATGCTTATTTACTTAAAAAAAATTAATTAAAATATTTCCCTAATCCATCCTTGATTTTATCAATAAACAAGGAAGGATTTTCATATTGATAAAATCCACTTGCTAGTTGTACTGCTTTTACATTTTTAATCTCCAAAAAATCAATAACATCTTGGGAATTTAATATCCCCCCACTTCCAATAATATCAATATTTGAAATTGCAGAGATAGATCTTGCTTGCATAACTGCAATTGAGTGAATTGGTCTTCCTGATAATCCTCCTCGAGGTGTACTCAATAAAGGATGCGTTATGGGAATTGTATTATGAGATGTAACGCATTTTATTTTAAAATCTTGAAATAAATCTAAAACTTTACTTAAAAAAATCTCATCAATTTGAGTAGGAACGTGAACATATGCTTTTTCTTTGAGAATTTGTTTTCCAAACTCTTCAAAGTCAAGGATCACTTTTTTTAATGAATCATTTTTATAATAACAAGGAATTTTAACGCTTAATGATCTTTTTGTTTTAATATTAGATAATAATTCTCTGAGAGAATCCAAGTTATATCCTATAATCTCGTTTTTAATATTTGGACATGAAACGTTAATCTCGAACATAGAAGCAATATTTTCTAATTCATTCACGATTCGAGCATATTCTTGAAGTATCCCAGTATGTGTTGCTGCACTTATTACTAAAGGGACGTTAAAAGTAATTTTTTGGAGCTCTTTTTTCCACCATGCAAGTCCCTTATTTGGCAATCCCATTGAATTAATTGTATAATCTTTTCCATGAATAAGTATGATTTTACCATTGTTATAGGAAAACGGATTCGGATCTTTTTTCTCCACGGTTATAGATTTTGTAACTACACCTCCAATTCCTGCCTCCTCCCAAGTTTTTAATAAATAAGGTGAATCAGAAAAGACTCCTGATGCATTCATCAAAATATTTTCGAATTCCACATTTGCTATTTTTAGCATTATTTAAATATTGTTTATCTCAATTTAAAAACATAGTTCTAACGAGATGATCAAATTTGTCGCTAATTCCTAAATTTGAAATTGAAGTTAACGAAAACAATTGTACAGGTTGTCAAATTTGTCAATTAAAATGCTCTTATTTACAAGATAAGTCATTTAACAGCTCAAAGGCTTTTATTAATATTTCAATTGAAAAATTAAGTCCAAAAATAGAATTTCTTGAAGGGTGTACGCATTGTGGACAATGTGCTCGTCATTGCTCTTATAACGCCTTAATTTTAAAGGAGGTTTCATAATGGATTATTTCGGCTACACTGGGAAGATTGCGATAATTAATCTTTCGAATTTCGAATTCAACGAAAGATTGCTGACTTCTGAAGAGATAAATCAATTTATAGGCGGATTTGGTGTTAATATTAAATTAATGGCAGAATTTTCTAAACCACATATTGATCCATTTTCTGAAAATAATCCAATCATTATTGGAACAGGTCCATTGGTTGGAACTATTATTCCAGGTTCTTCAAGAACTGTTGCAACAACGAAATTTCCTGCATCTGGAGCTATAGCTACTGTTTGCGGTAGTATGAGCTTTGGATTTAACTTGAAAAATGCAGGATTTGATCATCTTGTGTTATATGGTAGAGCTAAAAAACCAACAATTTTACAATTAATTAATAATAAAATAAAGTTTTTAGATGCTTCGGAATTATGGGGAAAGGATATTGTTGAAACTAACGATTATTTAAAAGAAAAATATGGACAATCAGGAGTTATTGCAATTGGGCAAGCGGGTGAAAATCTCGTTAAACAATCCATGGCATTGATTGATAAAACTGCCACTCTCGGAAGAGCTGGACTGGCAGCAGTAATGGGTTCAAAAAAATTAAAAGCAATTCAAGCAATAGGATGTAAAGGGATTAAATTAGCAGATTCAAAAACTTTTTGGACGCTTTACAATGAATTACATAAACGAATTGAAAAATATCCATTAAAAAAAGAATGGCAAAAACTTGGATTAATGAGATCATTACCAGTAGGCATGGCACTAGCTGCTAGAGGCGAAAATGAAAAATCCAAAGAATGTAATAATAAGACTTATTTAAAAAAATTAAAAAAAAGAAGAATTGCATGCCCATCTTGTCCAATTGGGGATAAGGACATACTTGAAATAAAAGAAGGCAAATATCAAGGTTTAATTACTTATACTTCTTCTGTTGTTAATGCATTTAATTTGCTCTTGTTAAAAGATCTCATTAAGTATGATGATGCAGTAAAAGCATTCGATGTAATGAATAGATATGGATTAGATGCCTTAACAATGGTTGCACTCGTAGAGTTTTGTACTGACCTCTACGAAAAAGGAATCATTACTGAAATAGAAACGGGCATCAAATGGAAAAAAGATTTTGAAACTCTTATGAAAATTAGCGAATTAATCGTGAATAGGAAGGGTTTCGGAAATATATTGGCAGATGGATGGGGTAAATTAGCTGAACTTTATGATGATATAGAAAAAGATATGCTTGTGATAAAAGGTCTTGAAACTGTAATCGAACCAAGATTGTTACGACTTGGTACCATGGAATTTGAACAAGTCGTCAATCCAAAAGGATCTCATATAGCATCTGGAGGATCTCCGACTTATTTTGCTCCTGGCAAACCACTCAATCAATTTAAAACTCATTTTTACCGAATGGGTATACCTGAAAATGCCATAAAAAACATCTTCCAGCCACCTATTAAAGAAATGGGACTTAATATCGGACGATTAACTCGTTATTCAGAAGATTGGTACACAATATTAACTTCTTTGGGTTTATGTGGTCGTGCTCAAATCAACAGGTTTTATAGTTTAAAATCCGTTACAGAATTTTATAATGCAGTAACTGGTTTAAATTTATCAGAGGAAACTTTACGGAAAGCTGCAGAACGAAGTTGGAACTTATTGAAGATATTAAATGTAAGGGAAGGTTTTTCAAAGAAAGATGATAAATTTCCCGATGCATGGTTTCAATCAATGAAATTTGGTAAATTAGAATTGAAATTATTAGATTTTTACGGTGGATTGGAAATTACTCCTGAAATTTCTATGCGTTTAATTAATGATTATTACGATGAAAGAGGATGGGATGTGAATATAGGAATTCCAACAAAAGAAAAAATTTCAGAATTAAATTTAAATGATTTTTGAGATGAACAACAAATTTGTTAAATGATTTTGATTATGAAATAGAAGATAAATTCATTGCACAGATTCCATTAAAGAGAAGAGACGAATCTAAACTCTTAATTTTTAATGGAGAGCAATTCAGACATCGTAATTTTCACGAAATTAATCATGAATTGAAGGAAAATACTCTTATTATAATGAATAATTCCAAAGTCATTCCTGCAAAATTTCAAGGGAATAAAATTACTCAAGGCGGTGGAGAAGTCAAAGTTACTTTAACCAGAGAAATAAAAGTCAATCAATGGGAATGCATTGTAGAAGGGCGACATCTAAAAGAGGGGATAATTATTAAATTTAAACCTGGAAATTTCGAAGGAAAATTGATAAAATGGATTAAAGAAGGCATTTATATCATTGAAATTAATGAAAAAATTCCCATTAGAGAATTAATGAAGCAGTTTGGAGAGATTCCTTTACCTCATTATATAAGGATGCGCCCTCCAGATATATCAAGATATCAAACAATTTACGCGAGTAAGGAAGGTTCAATAGCAGCTCCAACTGCTGGTCTACATTTTACTCCTAAAGTAATCAAAAAATTAAAAAAAAAGAAGATTGAACTTGAATTTATTACACTTCACGTAGGATTAGGTTCAATACTTCCTTTAAGAAATAAGGATTTAACAAAACAAACTGGATATCCTGAGTATTATGAAATTTCCGAAGAAACTTCGTTAAAAATCAATGAATGGAAAAAAAAACAAGAGGATATATTGGTCGTTGGTACAACTTGTTTAAAGGCATTAGAATCTGCAGCTGATAAAAATGGAGCGATTAAACCTAAAAGTGAGATTAGCGATCTTTTTATTCATCCCCAATATTCATTTAAATTTAAATTTAACAAGTTTTTAACAAATTTCCATCTTCCAAAGGCACCACCATTTATTTTAACTGGTTCATTAATAGGTTTGGAAAGATTAAAAATTATCTATCAAGAAGCACAAAAAAATAACTACCGTTTTTATAGTTTTGGAGACTCCATGCTTGTGTTTCTATAAAGGCCCACTAAAAATTTTATCTAATACTGAATCTACATCCACAATAATCTTGCCTATATAATTCAAATTTTTTTGAAAGGTCTAATGATCTCCGAAATCCGTCTTGCTTTTTTAAATTTAAAGGAATAAATTGGATTCCATATAATTCTTCTAGTCTTTTTCCCAAAGTATTTATGAAATTTGCATCCTTGTGCGGGCTTGTCGTAAGTGTTGTCGTGAATGCATCAAAATTTTTTTCTTTGGCGACTTCAAAGGTCCTCTTAAGTCTATATTCAATGCATTTTTTACACCGTTCTCCGCGTTCAGGCTCATTTTCTAAACCTTTCATGCAAAATAACCAGTCTTGCTCATTATATGCATCAACAATCAATTCAATTGAATGTATATCAGCAATTTTTCTTACATCATTTAATCTTTTTTTGAATTCCTCTTTTGGGTACAAATTAGAATTAGAAAAATATATTATTATTTCCCAAGTATTCTGTAATCGTTCAACTGCGATTGTTGCACAAGCTGCACAACATGTATGTAGTATTAATTTCATTAAAAATCATTTTAATTAAAGGTAGTAATATATTTATTCTGAATATTCTGAATAACAGCCCCTATTTTCATGAATTCTCACTATCATATTATATTCTTTGATTTGTAATTCTTTTTGAATTTCTTTAAAAATGAATCGAGCGAGGCACTCTGCAGTTGTTGCAGAAATTGGGAGAAATACAATATCTCTTGAAGGAAATATGTATGTTTTATCGGAAGGTTTTACCTTAACTTCAACAATATCTTTCTTTTTACCTATTTCCAACTCGTTTGAATTCTCCGGAATCATTAATTTATGATCTAATTTTTCAATTATATTTAATATTATTTTTTTAAGGTCATGGAAATCTATTACCATGTAATTATTATCTAGAAAACCTTCTTTTACTTCAATACTAACAGTAACTCCATAATTATGTCCATGAATAGTTCCACACGTGGGATGGTTCGTTAAAAAATGAGATGCCGTGAACCCTAATTTTGTTTCGTTTATAACTATTTTATAACTCAAGTTTATCACTTTTCTTTCAAATATCTTGCATTATCATCTTAAATATCATTATTATAAGCTTGCTTATATAACAATTGATCCTTCAATCAATTTATCAGAAACTATTCTTTTTATTATTACATCGACCTCATTTCCAACTAATTGACCTGCATTAGGTACTAATACAGAGGGTCCTTCAGTTAGAAATACTCCAATACCTATTGAAGGATCTGTAAAATGGCGTTCCGAAATAAAAATTCTGAATTTTTTACCCAAATATTTTTGTTTTTGTTCTCGATTAATTTTTATTGCCAATTTTTTTAACTTTTTTGAATAAATTGATTCTTTACTATTAAAATCTTGAAATGCTGATGATGGAAGTGCCTTAAACCTATAAATTGTTATCTTATCAGCATCAAGTTTTTGAAGGTTTATCATTAATTCTTTTGTTTTAAGTGCTGCGATTTTATCTTGACCAGGAAGGTTATGAATAAAGTATGCATGGACTTTAATACCATTCCTTTTTGCTATTTTAACTGCATTTAACGCATCTTTAGGCAAAGAAGGTCTTCCTATTAATTCAGCAAGTTTTGGCGACCCTGTTTCACACCCTATTGATAAGTACGTGTTTGGTAAATATTTTGAAATGATTTCAGCAATTTCTTCCGTAAATAGATTCGGTTTTATATTTTCAATTGCTACAAATACTTTTTTTTGGTTAATTTCTGGAATTGAATATATTTCAGCCAATAAATCTTCGATAGCTTTTACATTAGATCTTGGATTAATAGGATTCATTAACCAATCCGAGTCGATTAAAGATTCTCGTTCATAATCGAGAAAATCTGGACCTCCTAGAACTATTTTTCTTACGCCTTCTTTTATCAATCCTCTAATATCAGATAATATATTTTGTTTTGTTTTACTCTTTGAAGGCCCATAAACACTTGGAACTGAACAATATCCACATCCTGGAGGAATTTTTTTAGGGCAGTTCAATCGATCATTGGGTTTTTCTTCACAAATATTACAATTATTACATTTTCTTCCATCAATTAACTTTAATTTAGTACGATTAAAATTTGAACACCCACGTACACATTCCACATAAACTCTTGCAATGAAATAATTAGGATAATATTTCACATGAGAAGTGGATGGAAGAAAGGAATTAAACGTTTTTTTATCAAGATATGAAGTAATTGGATTAATCTTTAAAATATTATCTTTTTTAAATATAATTCCATCTATCTCTTTTAATATATCTTGATTTTTTTCAAAATTATTGAGAATTTTTTTATTTATTAACTTTTCAATACCTAATTCTGCTTCACCTATTAACCCTAAATCAAAATTTAAATTCTTTATTAAATGATCAGAACTACATACAATGGGTCCCCCTAAAATAATTGGATTATAATTTCCATCTTTTATTGCTCTCCAATTTTTTATTAAGATTTTACATGCTTGAGCGTCCATTGACATGGCACTAATCATCAAAATGTCAAAATCTTTCATTTTTTTAGAATTGGATTCATTAAATAGGGAAATTTCAGATTTGATACCGTATTTTTTAAGAATACCAGCTACTGTTCGAGGTCCAGCTCCAATAAAATCCCGAGTAAAGCTTTTTAACCCTTTACCTGTGGCTAATATGTCTGAAATTAAGATTTTTAGATCTAAAAGTAACAACTCCGTTCAGAAAAGTATTAAAATTAAAAACTTCTAATTTTAATAATACCTATAAACTTAATAGTTTCCAAATAATAAATTTAACATTAAATAAAAAACGTGAAAAGGAGAGACAAAAACAATAAGCATATGCCCGAAGTGTAGTTTACCAAAAGAATTGTGTGTTTGTGGAGATATCGAACAAGAAGAATCACAAATAAAAATTCGAGTTGTTAAAAGAAAATATGGCCGGGTTGTAACATTAATTGAGGGACTAGAAACCGGCGTTATGAAAGATATCGTTAATAAATTAAAAACAAAATGTGCTTGTGGGGGAACTAATAAAAAAGATCACTTGGAGCTTCAAGGTGATCACAGGCATGTTGCCAAAGATTTTTTAATTCATACAGGTTATTCTGAAGATAAAATTTTAGTGCAATAACTATATCCCTCAGAGAATTTCAAATATTCTTTAACAACTAGAATTGGGTCAATGAACCGACAATATTGTTATTTACTACCCTATTTTACAGATTAATCAAATTTATCAATATTTACTTGTTTCGTTAAATTTTTTTGTTTCACGTAATCTTTTATTGATTGTATTTGATCGAATGGTATGAAAATTTTTAAATAATAATGTAAATCATTTCGCACTTGAATCATGAAATGACAGAAATCATGAATTTTTGATTTTTCAAGCCTAATATTTTCGATACGATGCTCTTTAAAACTTAATCTAAATATCTCAAAACTAGGTTGAAGAATTTTTGGAACACAATCTATATCTTGATTATAAAAATTGATGGTTAATTCAGTGCCATCATATTGACAATACCATTTTTTTAGATTTATTTCGTTGAGATTGATTTTAATTATTTCTTTCGTTCCTGAATAAATCGCAATTTGTTCTACTATTTCTACGTTCTTTAAATCAAGAATATATCTCACGAAGTTCAATAATGACATTTATTTATCTCAAAATGCTTAAAAAAATAAAAAAATGAAGGCTATTATACTTCTACTTTTATTTGAAGTTCTCTAACAAGTTCCTTATATCGATTTCTAACTGTAACTTCCGTTACGTGAACAACTTCAGCTATTTCTCGTTGAGTTCTTCTCTCTCCTTCTAAAATGGCTGATATATATATTGAAGCTGCAGCTAATCCTGTTGGATCTTTACCTGCTGTCAATCCGTTCTTACGAGCTAAATTAACGATTTCTGCAGCTCTTTTTTGAGTTCTCCCAGATAATGATAATTCGGCTCCAAATCGGGGAATAAAATCTATAGGACTAGCAATAGGGATATTGACATCCAATTCTCGTAAAATTAATCTATAACATCTACCTAATTCTTTTTTATTAATTCTAGAAAATCTTGCAATCTCATCTAGAGTTCTAGGAATTTTACGCATTCTACATGCCGCATAAATAGACGCTGCTATCATGGCTTCAATGCTTCGTCCTCTTATGAGTTTCTTTTCAATTGCTCGTCTATATAAAACTGCCGAACTTTCTTTAACTCCTCTGGGTATGCCTAATTGACTGGATAATCTGTCTAGTTCAGACATGGCCACTGCAAGATTTCTGTCCATTGAACTATGAACACGAGTCCGTATTTGCCATTTTCTAAGGCGGTATACTTGAGCCCGACGCCTAGGTGTCAGTTTTTTTCCAAAACTGTCTTTATCATGCCAATCAATCATGGTAGAAAGACCTTTGTCGTGAACGGTATATGTAGTTGGAGATCCCACTCTACTTCGTTTATCTCGTTCTTCACTTGTAAAAGCTCTCCATTCAGGTCCTTGATCAATTTGTTTATCTCCTAGAACAATCCCACAACTCATGCAAATTATTTCTCCCCTTTGATGATCGTGATGAATTTCATTACTTCCACATTCTGAGCAATTAGTTATTCTTCCTTCCTCATCAGCGTTATCGTCATCATTTTTTTTATCATTACCAAAATTTCTTCTACTTATTTTACCACCTTCAAATCATATTTGCTGTTTTTTTGTTCGGATCTGTATCTGAGTTTGTATTTTTCGAACAAAAATAGAAAGATTTTTAAGTCTTTTGTCGATAGATTTTTAAATAAATTCTTTATTTATAAAGTTTCCGATTCCTTTATATATGCGATGCTGAAAATCATCTCAATTTTTAAAAAAATTAGTGTTCTTGTCTTACCCTATTTTTAATTCTATATTCTCTTCTTCTTTTCGCTTCATCATATCTACGTTTTTGTTCATCAGTTTCAAGAATAATATTTGGAATTTCAGTAGGTCTATTACGCGCGTCTAAAGCAACAAATGTAAGATATGCAGATGCTACGTGTTTTTTTTCCCCAGACTTTATATTTTCTGATTCTACTCGAACTCCTATTTCCATGGATGTTTTTGAAACATAATTAATTGAGGCTTTCGCAATTACCAGATTTCCAATAAAAACGGGTGAAATGAAATCAATTTTATCTACTGATGCAGTAACACAATTTTTATGTGAATGTCTAAGTGCTGCAATTCCTGCTGCTTCGTCAATAATTTTCATTATCGTGCCTCCATGCACGTTTCCAACAGGATTGGCGTTAGCCGGCATCATTAATTGAGCAATTTCGACAGCTGATTCTGAAATTTTTTTTTCTTCCATGTTTGTAACCTGTTAATAAAGAAAAAATTATCCAGTTAATGTCCAATTCCAAAATTTAGAAGCATTCTTGAATCTCCATGGTTGAACATAACGTATCTTACTGGCAGCAACTTTTAAATCCTTAATAACAAATGCGGATCCATCCATTACGACCATTTTTCCAAAATTACCCTCTTTTGCTAGTTCAAATAACCGAATACCATAATTTATGGACATGTAAGCATCAAAAGCACTGGTTTCCGCACTTCTACTTATATATCCTGTTTGAACTGGTCGTGTTCTCACATTTAATTTATTTGATAGGTAATCTGCAACTATTCTTCCAACACCTAATTTATCTAATCGTACGTGTCCAAATTCGTCTTTAGGAAGATCTTTAGCTTGTTGTTTAACAATATCTTCCAAAATTTCATCTGTATAACCTTCTGCCACGCAAATCAAAGCATACCTTTTGCCTCGGTTAATCCTATGCTTTATAATATCAGCAACTGTATCTACATTAAAATGAATTGATTTATACTCTTCCAATTCCGGATATAAATCCGGATCTTCCACTTTTCCACGATATAATTCTGGAATTAAAATTGCATGAGCTCCTCCAGCTAATCCTGCTTCTAATGCTATCCATCCTGCGCGTCGACCCATGGTCTCTACAACAAGGATTCCATTAGTAGCCTTCGCATCATAATACAAATTTCGAAGTATAGACGCAACTGAATTTATTGCTGTATCAAATCCAAAACAATAATCTGTTCCCATTACGTCATTATCAATAGTTTTTGGTGCTCCAACTGTAGGTACTCCTTTTTTATAGAGCTCATTAGCCATGAAAAGAGTATCATCGCCGCCTAAACAAGCTAGAGCTCTAATCCCTAGAGTATTGGTGACTATAGTCTTTGCTTGTTGGAGACCATTTGGGATCTTCAGCAAATTTGTTCGTGAGTTTGATAAAATACTTCCTGATTGATGTAAAACATTACTAACTCCTATTATATTGATATGATTAATAGAACTAATATGAGTTCTATTAGGATCCAAAGCTTCTGGTACAAGAATAGAAAACTCACCATTTACTAATCCTTTATATCCTTCATGAAATCCTATAACACCATAATGACTTTCGTAAGCTGCATACACGAATCCTTGGATGGTTGCATTTAAACCGGGAGCTGGTCCACCAGCAGTTAGAATTCCCACGTAACCTTGCAGGTCAAAATTAAGAATCTTTTTTGGTAATTTATTTTTATCCATTTAAAATCCCTTGAAAAAATATGATAAATTCAAATAAAAAGTCCTAAAAAACAATTGAATTTCATAAATTTAAGTTTTCAATGTGTTTATTATAATATTATAGAATTACACTGATATATTAAATTTGATCTTAATTAACTAGAAAAGAACCTCGCGCGCAAATTATTATGACAAGTGATTTTTTTGGAAGAAGAGAAACCAAATCAATTTGAAAATATTAAAAAATTGTTATCAGAAACTAATTCTCTTCTTCATAAAGATGAAGTAATTTGGCCTTATCAAAAATTAGACATTAAAGATTTTACAAAGAGATTTTTTCCACATCTTTCAGAAAAAGAAGCGCAAAAATATTTTAGATTAAAACCTGATAAATTTATGATTGCTATAGAAAATCAATTGAAAGCTATTGATACATATTTACGACCGTTGGAAAGTAGGCTTAATGCACTTGATTTTCAATTAAAGCTTTTTGATTTTTTTAGTATTTATTCTCCCAAAAAATTAAAGGAATGCCAGAAAATATTGGAAAAAACTCCTCGGGCTATTAGAGAAGATTTTTTTTCGGATAAAACATTAAAATTAGCCTCAAAGCATGGCTTCAATCAAAAACAAGTTTCTGAATTAATGACTTTGTGGTTAAATATGCGCTATTATGGTGCAATGAGCATGGGAATGTCTCCAAAATTCCTTATTCCCTTTCTAAATACTTCAGATGGACTTGAAGAAAAAAAAGTTAGCCTTAGAAAAGCGATAGAAAAGGTCAAACCAGAAATTGACCAGAAATGGAGTGAATACGATAAAGCTGTATTTGTCAAGGAAAGACTTGATGAAGAAAGAAAAATGATGACATTTGGTCCAGAAAGCGTAAAAAATATTCTAAGTTGTTTAGATGACACCTATTTTTATTCAGTTACGGGGGAGATCTCAAAGGAAGAATCTCTTGAATTCACGTCTTCTGTAAACCAAATTCTCAATGAATCTACTATTATTGGTAAAAAAGAGAATAAAACTTTCATTAGTGAAGAAAAACGCAAAGAAATCATCGATAAAATAAATAAAATAAATGAAAAACCAAAATTATTTTTTACAATTGCTCAGACCACTAATTCAATAAGAAAAAATAAAGATTTAAACCAAGAACAAGAAAAAACTCTTCAAAAAATTATAAAACTCGGAAATCTATTACCCAATAATACTCAAGAAGCATTAAAACATGAACAAATAAAGACCTCTTTTGGAATAATTTTTGAACCATTAGAAAACTTGTTGCACGTGGAAGACTTAGAGGAACTTGTTAATAAAAAATTAGATAAAAAGAATAAAAAGAAAAAAGGAAAAAAAGAAGAAGGCTCTTCTGGATTGAAGCTTTTAAAAGATGCAATTGAAGGAATAGCAATCTGGATTTTAGAACGAATTAAAATTGAGAAAAAAGCAGGTCTGGAAAATATTTTAGAATTATTCAACGGCATACCACCCATTTTAGGATCTGATATAGTCAAATTAATTTTAAAGAAAAAAGTAAAAATTGATAAAGAAGAATTTAAGGGATATCTTATCGAATATCTGTCAAAAAATGGAATATATGAAGTTTATTCAGAATTAAGTGCTGGTGAAGCTGAAAAAGATAAAGAAATTGAGGTTGCATCAGAAATAATCATACCACCTCAACCAGATCAACGTCTTGCACCAATTTTGAAACAAATAAAGTTTGAATTTATGAAATTCTTAGAAACGTCAACTATAAAAAATCAACCATTATTTGATAAGTTAGAAACACATAAAGTTATTCCAAATAATGTTGTTGATATATTATTAGAAAATACACAAGATATGTTAATAAATATTATAAATAAGAACGCGGAAAATAAGTTACATGAAATAATAAAAGCAGATAAGAAAGAATATGATGTTAAATTAAAAACTATTTCTTTAAAACTTAAACCTTTAATGAAAAATTTTGATGATGGTTTGATTAATATCATTGAAAAACTTGATGTTTATAAATTAAATGAAAATACACTCTTATCTGAATTTAAGGAAAAAGTAAAAGATATTTGGGTAAATTCATTAATACTAAAGAAAAAAATCGAGCAACAAGAGATTTCTACTTCATCAGTTAGTTCAATAGCAGCAAAATTAATGGGGAATAAACCAATAGCTATGAAAGGTCCACCTAAAGGTCCCCCAACTGGTCCACCTAAAGGTCCTCCAACTGGTCCACCTAAAGGTCCCCCAACTGGTCCACCTAAAGGTCCCCCAACTGGTCCACCTAAAGGTCCCCCAACTGGTCCACCTAAAGGTCCCCCAACTGGTCCACCTAAAGGTCCCCCAACTGGTCCACCTAAAGATTTACCTGAAAAAATTCCACCTAAATTACCTCCAAAAGGTCCAGCTGTTATAAAACCGTTAGGACTACAAAATAATTTACAACAAGGTCCTCCTTCAAAATTATTATCCGAATCTTCTCCTAAAATAATCCCTGAAATTCCACAAGAGGAACCATTGATAAACGCATCTATGAAATTATCTCCTGGTACTGTACCAAAAACGCCTTCTGTGGATATATCTTCTGAATTAATGCCAAAAGAAAAAATAATTGGTAATTCTGGAGAAATACCACCTAAAACAAAAATTATGAGTACTCCTTCTGGATCTGTAACTACACCAATACCTAACGATCTAATGAATCGAATTGAAGAATTTCGAGCTGAACTGCCCGAAGATTTACCAGATGTGATGCTAGATTCTTTAAAAACATTTCCTTCAATTTTAAAAGATTCCACAAAACCGGAGCGACAATTAGGAGTGATTGATGAAAAAGATCAACAAAAATTAGCCATGATTAGAAAGACTATTGGTGAAGTTGAGAATTTATTGGAATCTTATACAGATGAACCAGATAAATTTTCACCAGAAGAATTGAAAAGTGCATTAAAATTATTATCTAAAGTTCATAAACTTAATCTCGAAGAAGTTAATCCTAAAGAAATAAGGGAAGTCATCACATTAGCTGAAGAACTAAAGATGAAACGTGATATAATTGCGGCACAAATGGATCACTTAAAATCCCTTGATATAGAAAAAAAATTGAGCGAAGCATCCTTGAAAGTTCTTGAAAGTAATCTAGAACTTATCGTGAGATATTTTGATGAATATATTGAAGAAATTTACAAATTTCTAGATTATTTAGGCAAAAAAACTTCTTCATATTTAGAAGAATATCAGAAAAGAGCAGGAGAAGTGTATTGGAAAAGAGCAAGGATTCAAAAAGCGGGTATCATGTTAAAAGAAAATATTCAACTTTTAGTTAAAGTCAGTATGCTTCCGGATCAATATTTAAAGAAAGCTTATAAATATTATGAGAATTTACAAGATAATAGACGAAATAAAAAAAGTAATAAACAAATTGGACAAGCAGCAAAGAAATTTGCAGATATTGTAGAGATGAAAAAATCAGATATATTAAGATTAACGAGAGAAAGTGAAGAATTAATTCTTGCTCTGGAAGAAATCTTTAAAGTAAGAATTAAAAATTAAAATAGATATCATAATTTTTTAATATTTTCTATAATAGCTGTTGCATATTCTGAAGTCTTGATTGGAGTAACGTTATCCATTAATCTAGCAAAATCGTAAGTTACTTTCCTTTCTTGTATTGTTTTTTCAATTGCGTTTTCAATTAAATCCGCCGCTTCAATCCAATTAAGGTATTGTAGCATCATAACACCTGATAATATCAAGGAACTTGGATTTACTTTATCTTGGTTCGCATATTTCGGGGCACTTCCATGAGTAGGTTCAAATAAAGCGATATAATCACCTATATTTGCTCCGGGAGCGATACCTAATCCTCCGATCTGAGCTGCAGCTGCATCAGAAAGATAATCTCCATTTAGATTTGGCGTTGCAACTAGATCATATTCGTCTGTACGAGTTAACATTTGTTGAAACATGCTATCTGCTATTCTATCTTTGATTAATATTTTTCCTTCTGGGATTTTTCCGTTATAAGGTTCCTTCCAAAGTTCATCTTCAGTAATGATCTTATCCCTAAATTCTTCTTTAGCAACTTCGTAACCCCAATCTCTAAAAGATCCCTCCGTGAACTTCATAATGTTGCCTTTATGCATGAGAGTGACACTTTTTCGTTTATATTTCAAAGCATATTTTATTGCTGCCCGTACTAATCTTTTTGTTCCGTGAATGCTGATTGGTTTGATGCCTATTCCTGAATCTAATGCAATATCGACGTTAAATTTATCCTTAATAAATTTCATTAATTCTTTAGTTTCATTACTTCCTTCTTTCCATTCAATTCCAGCATAAACATCTTCGGTGTTTTCCCTAAAAATAACGATATCCATGCGTTCTGGATGAGTAACTGGGCTTGGAACTCCTTTATAATATTTTACTGGTCTAATACATGAATATAATTGGAAATATTGACGTAAAGTTACGTTTAAACTTCGGAAACCTCCACCAACAGGAGTGGTGAGTGGACCCTTAATGGCTACTATGAATTCCTTTATTGCATTATACGTATCATCGGGAAGCACTGTTCCGTATAATTTTTGTGCTTTTTCCCCTGCCATTATTTCAAACCATGCTATTTTCCGCTTAGTGCCATAAGCTTTCTCAACCGCCGCGTCTATTACTCTCCTGGCTGCTTTCATAATATCTGCGCCAATTCCATCACCCTCGATAAATGGAATAATCGGATTGTCTGGTATCACGAGTTCTCCATCGCGAATTTCAATTTTAGAACCTTCGGTGGGTACTTTTATTTTCTCAAATTTCACCATTTACTGAATCACATCTTAATTTTTTTTAAATAACCAATTTAAAATTAAAAAATAAATTTTCTTGATATTTTTTGATAGAAAAAAAGACTGATATTATTTTAATTCATCAAGTGTCTTCTTAATTGAGGAAGAAAGCCAGTAAATGTGAAGACGCCAATCGACTTGTACTAAGTACCTATTTTCAAGCCAGCGCAAATAAGAACGTGCTTCAGTAGTTGATTTATTCAAAGCTTTTGAGAGCTTTTCAACTCCTTGTATTTGACCATGAAAATCATTTAATTTTGTTAAAAGAGGTAATATCTTATCAATACTCTTTTTTAATAGATAATTCATTACTTCATCAAGCCCTGAATTGTCTTTAGCAACTGTTGGAATCATTTTAGTACCCTTTAAGAAAGCCATGTCTCTTTCAAGTTGTTCAATTGATCGTGCTGTCGGTTCATCTTGTTTATTTGCAGCAATTACTTTTGGAATGTCTGATAAAAATTTCATTATTTCCGACCATATTATTTTTGTTTCTTCATCTAATTTTGGATTTGCAGAATCAATAACAAATACAATTCCATCAGCACCGACCGCCAAAATCTCCCTTACAACAGAAAATCTAGTTTTCCCAGGCGTCCCAAAAACTGAAACTTTTAAATCTTTAAATTCCTTAGTTCCGAAGTCCATTGCTACCGTGGTTGGACCCTCGATCCCAACTTTTTCTAAATTAATACTTTCACCACAAAAACTCTTCACAAACGTCGATTTTCCCGCGTGATACGGTCCCGTTACTATAATTTTCATTAAAATACCTCTTTTATGGATTAGTATTATATTATGTGTATTAAAATCTATAAAGGTTTAGGAAATTTAAATAATAAATTTAATCTTCACTATTTATTTGTAAATAATATTGAAATTTATATATTATAGATAATTAGTTTTAAATGATATATAAAATTAATAAGAAATCTATTGATTTAAAATGGAATTAGTACCAATTATCACATCTCCTTTAAGGGATATTAAAGTTACCTTAAAAGAATGCGAAATTCTCCTAACAATAGACGGAAAAAAAACATTAAATAATTTGATAAATGAATTTGAATTATCTAAATTTAGAATTTATTTAATGTTAAAAAAATTTCAGAAAAAAGGTATTCTAAAACTAGTCAGACGTATTCGTAATTAGGTGTTAATACCATCAATTCTCAATTTAAAGAACATTTTTTTAAAATATCGCATTTTTAAGAATGCATTTTTTTGAACTTTTCTAGCTTTTACAATGAAATTTTTAAAAATCTACTATGTTTTAGACTTCATAGTGACTTTAATAAAAAAATTGGATGATCATTTTTGAGATCTCATAGTGACTTCATTAAAAAATTATACTTATCATTTCTCAGATCAAAAAATTCGTTAATTATTCGACATTTTTGCATCCATTTAAGTTTTCTGAAAATTAACCAAAAATAATAAAATATAGATTTTATAATATATTCTTAAGGTTTGAGTCTCCATTTGGTATACATTTTCAAAAATTTGCCATATTATCATCCCTTACAAGCAAATTGTCAAATGGGACTCAAATCCAGATTTTTTTTGCATTGTCGAAATTTTCTATTTTTTGATTAAGAAATTCAAGAATAATTCAGATGATAAAAAAAAATAATCCTTCCAAAATCCCAAAGTATTAAAAATTTTGAAATTGATATAACCAATACGAGAATAAAATAATCATTTTTAATCGAATATCAAAAAAGGAAGTATTGAAAGAAATACTTTAAATGAACGATATAAAAAATCAAAATAGATTGATTTAATTCGGAGATGACTCATTGGAAGTATTTGACGTATTTGAGAATGGGGATTTACAAATAGTTACAGATGGGGAGGTATTAAGTGATATTATTAAAACTGATGGAACAAGCAGTAAGTCTTGTTTCGTAATTCTGAATCATGATTGGAAAATTTGTTATATTTGGGTTGGGAAGGAAGCAAATACGAGAAAAAAATTTGCTAGTGCTCGCTCTTCTAGAACTGTAATAAATGATAGAAGGCTTTCATACCGAATTAAGACTGTTGATGAAGATTCTGAACCAGATGTGTTTAAAGAAATATTGAAGGACTCGATTAGAAAGTTTGTTCGAGATGAGGGCCCCACTTTAGAAGTAATTGAAATCCAGAAACGCGTAAAAGAAACTCCTATTCTTGAAGGATATGAAAGAGAGGGAGTTTTAATAGGAAAAAATTATTACGTTGCTGTCGTCACAAAAATAATGGGTTCTGAAGTGTTAAAATTTGAAAAATCAGCATTTTTACCAGAAGGTGTCACCGAATTACCAGAGAATTACGTTTCTCGCATGTATATTAAACACGGAAAAGTAGTTGCCCTCGAATTTTTATCTAAAAGAACAGGAGATCTCTTAAAAAAGCCCGAAGAGGTTGAAAAAATTTCAAATAAAGATGAATCGAAACCGAAATCCGAAAAAAAAACACAGGAAAAACCGAAAACCGTAAAAAAAGCTAAAGTATCAGTTAAGCAAAAACCTATCAATGAATAATTAAATATAAACATTAAATTTTTATGATTGAATTTCTTTTTGATAACTATTATTCATATATTTAAAAAGACTGGATGGATGTTAGTTGCAAACAATAACTGCTGACCAGATATTATTACTTGTTTGGATATTAGTCTTAATCTTTTCCGTTTCTATATTAACTTGGTTAACAGTAAGATTATCTGAAGGAAAGAGTTCTGAGGAAGGTAAACGATATTTTAAAGCGCTTGTAGTAACTGTTCTTGGAACCGTTGCAGCAGTCGCTATTTATATGGTTTTTGGAATGTATCCATGGGGTGCTTTTATTAGTGGTGCTGCGCCATACTTAGTTTATATAGTTTGGTTAGGATTAAGTTATTGGATATTTGATTTACAATGGAAAAGTGCTATTCTTGTTGCGTTTGTTGCTTTATTATTTATAGTAATTTTTATATCTATATTGCAATATATTCAAATCGACCTCTGGTATTTCAATGCGCTCGTTGCTTAATTCCAAATTTTCTTTTTTTTATTATATATAATGATAAAATCTTGTTAAAAGATATAATTCAATATCATTGATTTCTTTAGATATATTCTTCATGTTTTTAAAATCTGATATTAAATCCAATGACTTTATCTTACTGGCATAATTTTTTGATATATATTGATGATCTTGAAGAAAAATTGCCATGTTTGAAATAGATGGAGGTGATGGTAATTTCAAATTAAGTCGTTCAAAGATTTCGAACATTTGTTTATGAATTTTCATAATTTTTTTATTATTTTCTTCTTTTTTCATAATATTTTCCATGACTTCTTTGTTTATTAAAGAGAATTTAAAAGTTTTACCAAATGGATTTCATTCTCCATATATTAAATTTTAATAATCTAGCCCTACCACTTTTGGAATTAATCTCAATTTGTTGATTTTTCCCATTTTTTGGATAAAATTTACTTGTCAAGCATGCTTTTTTGTTAACAAACATTTCTATAACTGATTTATCAATAAAAATATCAAAATCTATATTCTCGTTCTTTAATGAAAAATTTACTTTTCCTTTTTCTTTATTTATAAAAATTACTTGATTATTTATGTCAAATCCTAATATTGCTTTTCCTCTGCAATTTGTAATATTAAAAATAACTTGATTTGCATCCAAAATCTGTATTTTACCTGAGAGTTCAAATGAATTATTATATGTATCATCTATAACTAGATTTTTATTTGAATTTATAACTAATTCCTCTATTTTATAATTATCTTGTCGAAGGATTTTTAATTCCGCTGCAGGTTCGATATTTAATTCTCTTCTTTTATTTATACTTATGATCCGAGGCAAACTTATGCATCCGTTCCAACCTTTTATATATTTATTTCCTAACCTCCCATATTTAATCCATCCAAATAAAATAACTCTATCGTTTTTAATGATCGTATTAGTTGCATAAAATGAAGATCCATAATCTAAAATATCCCATTTTTCTGGTTTGAATCTATGATCTTTAAATGACCCAATTGCATATTTGACCTTTCCATGAGGGGATATAATAAGAATATGCTTTTCTCCTAATCTAAAAAAGTTTGGACATTCCCAAACTGCACCAAAACTTCTCTTACCTTCGTATAATGGATGTAAATATTCCCAATCAATTAAATTTGGAGATTTATATAGAAAAATAACTCCATGCTTTTTTCCTTTAATTTGTCCTCCCAATATAGAATACCATGTATTATTCTCAAACCAAATATAAGGATCTCTCCAATTTCTTACTTCAATTTTATAATGTAATTTATCAGTCATAACGGGATTATCTTTATATTTTTTCCATGTAGTTAATTCGTCTTCACTTATCGCCAACCACTGTTCAGCGCCCTTGATGACATTAAAAATCGACCCAATTTTAGTATATAATATAGTTGGTACTTCATTATTAATTACACAACAACCTGAAAAGCAATGATTTTCTCCAAGTTCTTTTGATGGGACAAGAGCAATCGGCATGTGTGTCCAATGAACAAGATCCTTACTTTTAGCATGGCCCCAATGAATATTTCCCCATTTAGTTCCATAAGGATTATGCTGATAAAAAAGATGGTATTCGTTTTTGTAATATATTGTCCCATTAGGATCGTTCATCCAATTGCTTGGAGCTATAAAATGAAACTTAGGTCTATAAGGACAGTTCTCCGCCTTTTTCCTAGATTTTTTAATACTGATCATTGCTTTTTCTATTGGATTCATTAAATTTATCTTCATAAAATTAATTTTTATTCGATTTTTTAAAAAAGAAGTATAAGTTGTTTAACAATAAGCTAATATTTTTTAAAAGGTTAAAATATATAACTGATAGAAATTTCCATAATTTATCTTAAGGGTGAAAAAATGGGAGATTATAATTATTTTAGTGAAGATTGTCCTATTGACATAGATAAATCGCGTGGAATTTTTGATAAAGAAAGTTCTTGGGTACGACCAGGAAGACTTTGGCAAAAATATTATCCAAAATATATACCAAAAACCTTGGATTATGAAACTTTAGAGAAATATAATGGATTATATTGTATTTTAAAAGCAAGCGCTGAAAAATTTTTTCCGAATAACATTTCACTTAATTTCTTTCAACAAAATTTGAAATATTCGTATCGAGAAGTCGATTATTATTCAATGAAAATCGCCTCTGCCTTGGAAGGTATTGGAGTGAAAAAAGGTGATCCTGTTGCTCTAATGGCCAAAAGTTGTCCAGAATTTGTATTTGCAATGTGGGCTTGCATCAAATTGGGTGCAATTTTAGTGCCAATCAATCCCTTATTAAAGAAAAAGGAAGTTAACCATATCTTAAGTGATTGTGGCAATGTGAAAACAGCGATTATTCACGAAGATAATTTTGGATTGTTTAAGAGATCCGCTAAAGATTTAGGGCTTGATGATGTAGTATTAATTCAACAAAAGGGTCTTGATAAATCCCTCGAAGGTGCAAATCTACATGTTTTTGATGAATTAATGAAAAAAAATGAACCTATGACTAAAAAAATAGTAATAAATATGAAAGATGATATTTTCTGCTTACTTTATACGGGAGGAACAACAGGTTTACCGAAAGGGGTAATGCTGACTCATTTTAATGTCTTAGCAAATATAAATCAATTAGGTTCTTCCGCCGATGATTATCAAGTATTAATCGATGAAGAACTTGGAAAATATACTTTTTTAAACGTGCTGCCTCTTTGTCATAGTTTTGGGATTATTTCAACGCTTACCTATTCAACAGGTGGTGGAATGCTGATTGTTTTGGATAAATTTGATGCAGGATTAATTTTAAAATTAATAGAAATGTATAAAGTTGGAAACTTTTCAGGCGTTCCTACTATGTATATAATGCTAGCACAACATGAAGATTTTCATAAGCGTGATTTAACCTCCTTATCCAATGTAATAACCGCAGGTGCAGCTTTAGCTCCTGCAGTAGCTAAAAAATGGCAAGAAATAGCAAAAATTGAAGTACGACAAGGATATGGGTTGACTGAATGTTCTCCTGGAACTCATTTACAGCCATATAAATGGTTTAAGTGGATTCCTGAATCAATTGGAATACCAATTATTGATACAGACGTAAAAGTAGTAGATCCAATCACATTAGAAGAGTTAGAACCTGGGCAACCCGGAGAATTTTTAATTCGAGGTCCCCAAGTAATGAAGGGATATTGGAAAAAACCTGAAGCAACGGCAAGTGTTTTAATAAAGGATAAAGAAGGAAAAACTTGGTTACGAACTGGTGATATTGGATATATGGATGAAAATGGAGTTTTTTATATTTCAGGTCGAACTAAGGAAATGATTAAATATAAAGGATATCGCATCCTTCCAGCTGAAGTTGAGGCTGGTTTATATGAACATCCAGCAGTTTTAGAATGTGGTGTTATTGGTATCCCTGATGAGACGGTTGGTGAACGGATCAAGGCATTTATTAAGTTGAAACCTTCTTATAAAGATAAAATTACTGCTGAAGAAATTCAAGAATGGGCAAAAGAAAACATGGCAGCTTATAAATGGCCAAGAGAAATCGAGTTCATTAGCTCGATCCCAAAAACTTCTGTTGGAAAAGTAATGCGAAGGGCTCTAAGAGATAAAGAATTAAAAAATTCTTAATTTCCTTTTATTTTAACCACATTATTGGAATATATCCTGGATGATAATGTTTTCGAGCGATCATTGTAGTTGCTTTTTCGGGACATGAATTTGCACACAGACCACATCCATAGCAAATTTCTTCTATAACTGCACCTTTATTGTCTCTTGCCTCTCTTGCATTAAATTGGCAACGTGTTAAGCATTTACCACAATCTTCAATTCCCTTACATTTTTCCGCATTTACGACTGCAATTTTAGAGCTCTTTTTTAAGCCCCCTTGTATACCTCGACCAATAACTGCTTTAAGAACAAAGCATACTGATTTGTGACAATTACATATATTTAGTCCATATCCCTCTTGTCCCATACATCCAAGGACAATGTGCATTAACCCCATTTCGTCAAAATAATCTAATCGCTTAAATAATTGTTCTTTCGTTATGAAGATATTATTTTTATTTTTTTTGATCTCTTTTTTATTGGTTGTAAATAATACGTCTGTAACGTTAGGAAGCTTGGTTGAATAATTACGTTGTGCATCTCTACAAGGACAAGGTCTTAATAATATTGCTGAATAACATTCAGAAAAATCACCATTATTTTTATAGATTTGATTCAAAGTAGCTTTTAGTTCTTGTAAGGTATAAAGTGATGGTTGAATGATTCCTCCAGCTAGTTTTGATATAGCTTCAGGTATGAATCTTAATGATTTGTATTTATAGAGAAAATTTAAATTTAATATTTTAAACATGAGTTTCATAAAAAATTCTTCATATCTCGTAAATTTTCTAATTATTGATGGAAATGGAATTTTATAATTGCCTCTAAAATGAATTATATGAAGAATTGGTAACGATATTATAATTAAATAAAATATATTTAATATAATTAACGAATGAAAATCATATGGTTGAAGCATGTTCCTTAATCTCCCAATCAAATTTTTTATTCAAATTTAAAATCTTCTCTCGTAAAAAGGTGTTCTAAAACCATATTATTTGCTTTAAAAGTCTCTTGAGCTCCTTCTAATCTATCAACTATCGTGATAACTCTTGCAATATTAGTATTAATTTTTTTAACTTCTCCTATACATTTAAGAGCTGAATTTCCTTTTGTTGAAACATCTTCAACGATAAGAATTTTATCGTCTTTTTTGAGAATACCCTCAATGAACTTGCTTAAACCATGTTGTTTAGGCTTTTTTTTAACGTAAAAACCATGAGAAATAGGCGTTAAATCTATAATAGTATCGACAATTGGAATGGCACCTGATTCCATTCCACCTACAACTGTAATACCTTCATCTTTCACCATATCCCAAATCAACTTTGCCATTAATTCACGAGCTTTCTTCATCATTGTCACTTGTTTCAAATCAAAATAATAATTACTTTTTTCTCCTGATGATAATTGTATGTTAATATCTTTTATTAATGAATGGTTTTGAATTAAATCTCTTAATTCTTTTCTTTCCATGGAATTACTCTCTGTTTTATGTGAATTATAAATTAATTATCAAAAATTTAAAATAAAATCCAATTTTATTATAATTTTACAAAAAATATTTTAGTTTTTGTGGTTTTAATTATGTCAATTAAAGAATCTTTAGATCGAATGTTTTTTCCAAAATCTATTGCAATTATTGAAGCTTCTTCTAAAAGACCATGGGCAATCGAAGGAATTATTAATAGAGGGTATGATGGAAAACTTTTTTTAGTTTCTAATAATGAAGATGTAATTTTAGGAAGAAAATGTTATAAAGATATTTCTAACTTACCTGATGGAATTGATCATGCAATAATAGCTGTTAATCGTAATAAATTAGAAAAACTCGTCGAAAAATGCATCGAAAAAAAATTTCATACACTTCATATTTTCTCTGCTGGAGGTTCAGAATACGATGAACAAGGTTATAAAATTGAAAAAAAGCTACAAAATTTGTTACAAAACAAACTAACCCATGCTATTGGTCCGAATTGTATGGGTGTTTATTGTCCAGAAGGTAAAATATCTTATAGCCCATTATTTTCAAAAGATACAGGGGGAAATATTGCCTTAGTTTCCCATTCTGGGGATTTAACAACTCAATTCGTGTTTATCGAAAATGATTATGGTTTGAAATTCTCTAAAGTTGCAAGTATAGGGAACTCTATAGATCTTACTGTGGCAGATTTTATTGATTATTTCAGCCAAGATAAACAAACAGAGATTATCTGTGTTTATTTTGAAGGTTTTTCAAAATATCGGAAAGATGAAGGTAAAGTAATTTTTCATAGTTTAAAGAATTGTAAGAAACAAATAATATTTTTGAGAGGTGGAATTTCAGAAGTAGGTAAGCGCGCTGCTTCATCTCACACTGGAACGTTAGCTTCAAATGATGATATATGGCAAGCAATATATAAACAAGCTAATGTTAATAACGTGAGTTCGTTCGATGAGTTTTTAGACGTAACAATGGCTTTTGATTATTTCCGTTATTCTCTTCCTAAAATTAATAGCCTCCTTATCATCGTTTGGAGTGGAGGAAAAGCAGTATTGTCAACCGATGCTATTGCTAAACTAGGAATCGACATTCCCGAAATCAAGGACCCTAAAAAAAGTAAATTAATGGAAATGATTTCCATTGGAAGCGTGAAAAATCCATTAGATTTACCTTGGATATTCAGAAGGGAAAAATTCTCTGAAATTTGTAATCTTGCCATGGATGAAGATTATATTGGAGGTGTTATTTTAGAAATTACAGCTCCAAGAGAATTTGATGAATCATTCTCGATCGTATATAATAACATAATTAAAGTGGCTGAACACGCTAGAAACTTGAAAAAACCTTTTTTATTATCATTTCCCCATTCTTTATTTCCAAATACTAGAGAAGAAATTAAAAATTATTTTATAAAGGAACGAATTCCTGTTTTTCAGTCCATTCCTCGTGCAGCTACCGCATTTATGAAATTATATGAATATAATTCTAAATCATATGTTTTAAATAAAAGATGAACGTAAATTTCTTTAATGAGTCATAAGAAAAAATTTGAACTATTATATGAAGGAAAAGAGAAAAAAGATTCTATAATAAAAAATATTAAACCAATTGAATTGAATAAAATATATACCTTTAAATCAAATATGAACTTATTAGATAATTTTGGGACTAATTCATTTTATTTTGGAGAAAATTTGAGAATACTTCGAACATTATTAGACAATCCGTGTTTTAAGGGTAAAATCAATTTAATTTATATTGATCCTCCTTTTGGTACAAGACAACTCTTTAAAGGAGGAGATGAAAGAACATCTACTATTAGCTCAAGCCTGAAAGATGAGATTGCATATGATGATACTTTAATTGGTGAAGAATATATTGAATTTTTGAGAAAACGTATAATTTTATTGTATGAATTATTGTCTAATAAAGGTTCAATTTACGTACATATTGATTCTAAAATGGGATATCAAGTTAAACTTATATTAGATGAAATTTTCGGAGAACAGAATTTTATAAATGATATAATTAGAATTAAATGCAATCCAAAAAATTTTTCGAGACGAGCTTATGGAAATTATAAAGATTTAATTTTTTTTTATTCTAAATCGGGCGATTATATCTGGAACGATTCTCTTGAAGAATATACTAAGAATGATATTGAGCGATTATTTCCAAAAAAGGATAGAATAGGAAGGCGATATGCGACAAATCCTCTTCATGCGCCTGGCGAAACTAAAAATGGTGAAACGGGGAAACCATGGCGTGGGATAAATCCTCCAAAAGGACGACATTGGCGATATAAACCTGAAATTTTAGAAGAATTGGATGAAAAAGGATTAATTGAATGGTCTTCTACGGGAAATCCTAGGAAAATAATATTCGCTGATGATCACATCAAGAAAAAAAAGAAAAGACAAGACATTTGGGAGTTTAAGGACCCTGCATATCCTAGTTATCCTACTGAAAAAAATATCGATTTATTAAAAACTATTATAAAAGCATCTTCTAATTTGAATGATATGATATTAGATTGTTTTGCTGGATCCGGCACTACACTTATTGCTTCTGAAATATTAGGGCGAAAATGGATTGGAATTGATAATTCATTACTTGCATTTGAAGCTTTTTTAAAAAAAATTTCTTCAATTAATACCTCAAATTTTGAAGTATTTAATACAACCTCATTAAATTTATTAAAAACAATAAAAAAATTTATTTAAAATGAGGAATCACTTCATTTGCAAATAATTCTAATGATTCCCAATAATCTCCAAAAAATTGTAAACAAAAATGTTCGCATCCTGCGTCAACCCATTTATCTATTTGGCTAATGATTTCATCAGGTGATCCTGCGAGAACACATTCCATTCGAACATCTTGAGGTATGTTCTGTTGTGCAAAACTCATTGCTTTAGATGTATGAGATTTTTGATTTTTTAAAGGTAATTTAAAATGTTTAATGAAATCGACTTTTTCTGGTATCTCTAAATTGTAAGATTTAAGAATCTCTGGTCTACAACTCTGTACACAAGCAACTACATCCATTAATTTTTTAGATTTTTCTGGATCCTTCTTTGAAATACTTATCATCATATTATATGCATGCTCAATATTCCGCCCCTCAGAATCCACCATCTTTAATTGCTCTTTATATAACTTCGGAGTGCAACCTATTGGTATCCAACCATCCGCATATTTTGCTGTAATTTTTAAGGTTCGAGGACTCCCCGCAGCAAGCCATAATTTTGGAGGTTTTTCAATTGGAAATTGAAGAAATATTTGATCTAATTTAAAATAATCGCCATCGAAATTTACTTTATTTTTAGGAGAAGATTCGAACAATAACTTGATAACCTGAACTGCCTCCTCCAAATGTGATACTGATCTTTCCCAATCAATTCCAAAATTTGTTAAATTAGCTCCTTCTCCAGCTCCTAACCCCAAAACAAAGCGATTTTCCGATAATCTTTGTAAATGTAATGCATTTAAAGCCGTCTGAACAGGATGTGTCCTAAAAACATCCGTTACAACAATACCTACTTCCGGTTTTTTAGTATTCATGGCAATTTCACTTGCCATTATCCAAGAAGAAAATATTTCTGCATTGTTTGGGAACCAATTTAAATGACACATGACTGAATTCATATCATATCCTAATTCTTCGGAAATTTTTATGGATTTTAGTACTTCATTCCTTCCAAATCCCAAATTGGAGAAATTAGTTGCGTGATGTAATGAAAATTTTACCATTTTATCTCCTCATTTTTGTTTATGATATGAATATTTTCTAATTTGAAATTTCCGATTCCAAAGCTTTCGCCTAACAAAACTTGATTGTATCAATTTTATCACTTCAACAAGAATTAGTAATAAAATTAGAAATTCAAACTATATAGAGATGAAGAGCTCTAGAAAAATTAAAAATTTGAATAATCTCTTTCAATATTTTTTTTAAATAAATTGTTTAACGTTTTATAATTTCCAGTATTTTTTTAAAAATGTCTTAAGATTAACAATAAAAAATGCTAAAAATTTAATTCCAATTCAATTTTATGAGGTTTTCATATGTCTAATATTATTGATGAAATAGTTAACCTAAATGAAGATGCAGTTTTAGAGATCTTGAAAAAAAGGCTTGATAATAATGAGGATCCTATGAATATAATGAATGATGTAAAGGCTGCAATGAAAAAAGTCGGGGATCTTTTTTCAGAAGGCGAATTTTTCCTCCCTGACTTGATGATGTCTGGGGAAATTTTACGTCAAATTTTTGAATTAATTGCCCCTAAACTGAAAGAATCTGACAGTTCGGAAAAAAAAGGAAAAATCCTCTTAGGAACTGTTGCAGGAGATATTCATGATATTGGAAAAGATATAGTGAAATTTCTATTGGATGCAAATGGATATGATGTATTAGACTTAGGAGTAGATGTACCCCCTGAAGTTTTTGTAAAAAAGATGAAGGAATATGATCCTGACATAATTGCATTAAGTGGATTTTTAACGCTTGCTTTTGATGCAATGAAAGAGACAATAGAAAAAATGAAAGCTGAGGGTTTAAAAGAAAGCGTAAAAATTATGATTGGAGGAGGAACCATTGATGAACGGATTGTTAATTATGTTGGAGCCGATGCTTTTGGCGATACGGCAATGGATGCCATTAAATTAGCTGATAATTGGATGAGTGGTTGATAATGAGTGAAAAATCACCAAGAACTTTGTTAAAAGAAAGAAATCAAAGAATTAAAGAAACAATTGCAATAAAAGAACCTGATAGAGTTCCTATTACTCCTATGAGTACTTTCTTTGCTACTGAACAAGTGGGCATGACTAAAAAAGAAGCAATGTATGATATGAAAAGGACTACCGATGCATCCGTTAAAGTGTTTAGTCGCTATAATTGGGATGCCGTTCCCCCTATTCAACAAATATATCCTGCAAAATATTTTGATTTGATGGGTGCGAAATTTTTTAAATGGCCTGGTGCCGAGAATGAGAACCAACGATTAAAAGATCACTTGCCTTATCAATTTGTAGAAGCCGAGTACCTGAAAGCTAATGAATATGAAGAATTTTTTGATGATCCAACTGGTTTTTGCATTCACAGGCTTCTACAGAGACAGTGGAGTGAGTATAAAGCATTCTCGAATTTTCCTTATCTAAGTAATTTAGCTAGTGGATATGGTGCTTTAATTGGCTTCCCTTTTTTCTTTTTTATGCCTGAAACTAAAGAAATGTTCAAAAGAATTAATGAATCTGTTGATGCATTCTTTCAATGGTTTAATCATCTTATGAGATATGAAAACGAAATGAAAAAGCTTGGATATCCCCTACAATTCATGGCCATGACTCAAGCTCCTTATGATATCGTAAGCGATTATTTAAGAGGTATGAAAGGAACAATGCTTGATATGTATAGAAATCCAGAAGAATTAAAACATATTATGGATTTATTGACTCAATCATTAATTGATTCAGCGTTACAATTAGCTCAGATGGTTCCTCAACATAAAATAATCTTTATGCCACTTCACCGCGGTGCTGAAGGATTTATGAATGATAAACAATTTCAAGAATTTTATTTTCCTACCTTGTGCAAGGTTTTTGAGGGATTAATGAAAAATAATTTAATACCAATGCCTTTTTGGGAAGGCAAATGTACAGCACGCTTCCCCTATCTAGCTGAATTTGCAGAAAAACATAAAGCAAAAATGATATTTTGGTTTGATCAATCCGATATTTTTAAAGCTAAAGAAGCATTTGGAAATCACGTATGCATTCGCGGTAACGTACCTGGTTCTTTATTGGTAACTGGGACGCCAAAAGAAGTTGAAGAATATGTTAAAAAATGTATTGAAGGGTGTGCTGAAGGGGGCGGTTATCTCTTAGATGGAGGCGTTTCTGGCATACCAGATGAAGCGAAGGCTGAAAATGTGAAAGCAATGACTGAAGCGGTATTTAAATACGGTGTATATCGAAAATAATCCATTAATTTTGCTAAATATTTTTTAATAGATTTTTTTATTTATTTGTATAAAAGATAAAATTGGCTAAAAAATACCGAAATTCTTAATCAATTTAACTCTTGAAATTATAAGATTTGATTAAAGAAAAAAAATCCAATTTATTTTTAAAAGACAATTCTTTTGTTTACTATTATATAGAGTTTTATTAGAGAATTGTTAATAGTAGGTGATAATATTAAAGGTATAATGAAGAAAGGAGTTCGAGTTGAAGAGAACTGGAAGAATTTTAAGTATAATGAACCTTATTCTAAAGCTACAAAAAATTTTATTGAAAAAATTTTGAGTCGATCTGATTTTGATCCAACAAGTCTCTTTCAATTCAGTATATTTATGTCTAAAGGACTTTTACAAGTCATAGAAGACGTTGAAGCTAATTTCGGACCTGAGGGACAAAAAATATGCAATCAAGCTTTAATAAAAGTTGGTTATGATATTGGTAAACAAACATTTGGAGATTTAGAAATTCCTCTTGATATTTCAAATATTGAATTAATTAGCTTCGTTGCTACTATTATCAATACGGTTTTTTGGTCATCCGTTGAAGATCCTCATATTATTAATGATAAAAAATGCGATTTTGACATATTATGGTGTCCATTAGAAGATATCTATCGCGCATTTGATTGTAGAATACAAAGATATCTAGTACAAGGTATTCTGAATTATATTAAAGAATTAAGAAATGATTTAGACTATAATTTAGAATTTTTAAGCACTATTCCCTCAGGATCAAAGACATGTAAATTTGAAATTATTGAAAAAGAGGAAGGTGTAACTGATAAATGGAAAAATTATTCTGAAATTCTCGAAAAACGTGCTTTAAAACGTATGAAAATGAAAAAAACCAAATCAAACTGATACATTTTTAATGATACTAGTATTTTTTTTAAACCACCTTTACTTTAATATAATAGAACGCTAAATAATTGAAGTAATTACTTGCCTTAATTGGATGAATAATATGACGGAAATTTATCGATATAATTTTAAAGTGGTTCTGATTGGGAGTCCAAATGTAGGTAAAACATCGTTAGTTAATAAATTTGTGACAAATCAATTCGCTAAAAATTATATTGCTACTATTGGCGTAAACGTTATGGTAAAAGATATGAAAAAACAATTAAATAATAAGAATTTTCACATACAACTTTCAATTTGGGATGTTGGAGGGCAAGAAAAATTCGGAAAATTAAGATCAATGTATTATAATGGGTCAAAAGCTGCATTAGTCGTTTATGATGTGACTGATGAGAAATCATTTTCAAATATTCCAAATCTAGTAAAAGATTATCGTGAAACAGTTCAAAATGATAAGATTCCGTTAATATTATTAGGCAATAAAATCGATTTAATTGATGAAAAAAAAATCGTGACAACAAAAGGAGAAGAATTGGCAGTTAATATTGGAGCAATAGGTTTTTATGAAACTTCAGCAAAAGAAGGAATTAATGTAAATAATGCTTTCCAAAAAATTGCTAATAACTTAATAGAAGATGTTAAAAAATGATATAATTCCTTTTCACTTTAAATATTTTTAATTATTAGCATGTTATTCCAATAAAGTTGAATAATAATTATAAATTTATAAGAATTTTAACAATTCCCGTTGTTTTTTCTTCTCTTTTAACTCGCAAATCATTTCTTCTAATATTGCAATGATTTTGTCTTCAGGGGATTCATTATAGTAATTATAAGACCAAAATTTCCAATTAGGTCTTTTATGACCTATTTTATATTTTGATCCTTGCATTACTGTTTGATAGGTATTTGCATCTACTTTGATTACTTTTTGATGACTAAGTATGTACCAATGATATTCTGTGTTTGAAGGTGCTCCAGAATTTTGTGGAGCTAAATGTTTTCTAATCTTTTTAGAAATAAATTCAAATTTCCATCTATCTGGAGCCAATTTAATTTCGTTCCAAGTTCCATTATCATAAGTCCATGAATGTTTTCCTCCGACTTTCATTCCAGAATATGTTTTCCCATCAAATTCCTTTAAAGCATCATAAAATTTCGGATTCTTTCTTTTAGACATAAAAATTCTCAACTTTCGAGTAATATGATTATTTTTGTCGGAGCTATCTATTAATAAATTAAGAGTCTTGAAAAAGTAAAATATTTGAAATCATAATAACTAATAATAATAAAAAATCTCAAAAAATCTATTGAATTCAATGTTATCAAGCATTTATTTGCCAAATATGCTTCCAATGAAATTAAAAAAAAGACTTTTTTCTATTTCATCATAAATTTTATTTAATTTGATTAAAAATAGTGATATTTGTATGAAAGCTGCGGTATTTAAGGATTTAAAATGTCTAGAATATACTGAGAATTATCCAAAACCGATAATCGGACCAGAAGATGCTTTAGTTAAAGTTCATTATTGTGGAATTTGTGGCAGTGATTTGACTAATTTTAAAAATAAATTATATCAAGTTCCATTAATTATGGGACATGAATTAGCAGGTGAAGTAGTAGAATTAGGTCAGAATTTAACTGGTTTTAAAATTGGAGATAAAGTTTTGGGCATTAATGTAAAATTAGATGTAATGGGACAAGAATTAAGAGGTTTAGGGATTTTTTCAGATGGTGGTTTTGCTGAATATGTAAAAGTTCATAAGAATTTTTTGTTTCATGCCCCTTCTAATATATCTTTAAAAAATTGTACCTTAGTTGAATCCATAGCTGTTGCTATCCGTGCAATTAAATTGTCAGAAATTGGTGAAAATCAAAAAATAATGATCATTGGAGGAGGAAATATTGGATTAATAACATTAATGACATTAATAAGTTTAAAATCTCCAGAATACACAATAGTAGTTGAACCTTTTGAGTTTTTACGAAAAAAAGCAGAAGAATTTGGAGCTACTCAAGTTTTTCCTCCAAGCAAGGTTAGAATCAAAAATTTCTTGAAGAAAATGGGTGCACCATCATTTATTTTTGACTGTGCTGGTAATGAAAAGTCTTTTAAATTATCAATGGATCTTGTAAAACGAGGTGGTTCTGTAATTTTATTGGGTATTTTTCAAGGATCAGTTACGTTTCCACTTTTGTATCTAATTAGTAATGAAATTCGATTACAAGGCATATTGGGGCATGATAGAGAAGATATATTAGAAGCAATTGAAATAATTGAACAAAAGAAAGTGGATCCAAGTAAAATTTCATCGAAAATTGTGCATATAGAAAAAATTCAAGAAGCTTTTGAAGATTTATTAAAACCTGAAAAACGAAATTTTTTGAAAACTATCATAAAAATCTAATAAATTGATATAAATGAGAAAAGATCCATTTATAGCACGTAGAATTGCAAGGAGAAGTGCTCGAAGGAGATTATCTGCTGCAAAAAGGTATGGACCTCTCCATAGAACCCCATATTGGTATGTTAGGTATCTATCTCATAGTTGGCAACATAGTTATCTTCAAGAACTTCGAGCGAGAAGAATTAGAGGAATTATAGGTTTGATTTCCCTAATTACATTAATAATTATATTAATTGTATTAACCTATGTCCATTAAATAAAAAAATATTAAAAATAGAAACCCAAGACAGTTACTATTATTAAAGGGAATATTTGGAAAAAATTACCACAAGAATGTATAATACATTGAGGTATGAGCCTTTCTGATTTATGCATAACCCACATCCAAATTAATCCGCTTACCCACGTCATTAAAATGACTCCTATCCACCATCCCCACCAACTTAAGTTCCATGGAAAAAGATGAATGATGAATGCGGTGTGCCAAAATCCAAATACAATAGGGGCATAAATTAATCTGTTTTTTTCCAATACCCCTGCATTTTTTCCTGCATCATCCATACATGCTCGCCAAAAAATCTCCTCAGATGGACCGTTTACTACAGCAGCTAAAATAAATGTAACGTACATGGTTATTGATATATTTGGATTTCCTGCAAATAAGACGATGAACATTGGAATTTGGTAAATTAAAGGACCATAAGTTAGTAGATATTGCAACCAAAGATGATCACCCTTCAAAAACAAAGTTAATTTAAGACGTTCTTTATCGAATACACCTCCACGCAACTTTCGATAAATCAACGTGTAGCCCCAAATCGTAATCCAATAAATTATTAATAAAGGAAGCCATGTGATATTAAATGGAGCAGCTAACGGGTAGAATAAATATGTTAATAAAGTTACAATAACAGGAATGGTCCATGGGAATATAAAAAAGAAGATTTTAGAAAAATTATCATTATTTGAATTTGACATGATAAAATCACCATCATTTTTTTTATATTCTAATGTTCATTTTTTAATATAGTCATTTATTAACTTCCTTATTTATTATTATTGAAGCAAAGAAATTTATATAACGAGTCGACAAATTTTATAAAATGATTCATGAGGTGAGGATTCTTGTCTGAAGAAGAAGAATTACTTAAGAAAATAAAGAAGGCAGCTAAAATCATTGCTAGCACTGGTATGATGCCTTTTGTTGTATCAGATACTTTTATAGAAATAATAAAATATATTTTAGACGAGGAAGACGTTGAATTCGTTTCAGCATTTAAATCAAAAAAATCCATGACAATGGATCAATTAAAAACTAAACTACCTAACTTTTCTGAAGAAGAGATAGATAAAAAAGCTGCTAAACTAGCAAAAAAAGGATTTATTTTTAATCAACCAAGCTCATCAGGTATAATGGTTTACCGTTTAATGCCTTTAGTAATGACAGGAGCTTTTGAATGGATGCATATGCCTAAGTTACCTGAGGATGAAACAAAACTTGGGGAATTAAGACGATTGGCAGGACTTTTTAATAAATTATGGGAAGAATTATTTGATAATATTCAAGATCAATATGATGGCATGGTAAAATTATTTGCATCACAGCCACCTATGGATAGAACAATTCCATTAACAAAAACAGATGATGGAAAAACGATAGATGTTGAGAAAGCAATCGATGTCGAAGAAAAAGTTCTTCCTGCTCAAACTGTTGAAGAAATAATTAATAAATTTGATGATATCGCTGTTGGAAATTGCTTCTGTCGGCAATATCGTAGTCTACTTGGGCATACTTGTCAATCAACAGCTCCTTTGGAAGTGTGTTTTACATTTGGCAAATCAGCAAGACATGTAATTCAACAAGGTTTTGCTCGAAGAGTATCTAAGGCAGAAGCATTGGAGATTATGAAAAAAGTTGAAGAGGGTGGATTAGTTCACAAGGCATTTCATAATAAATCTGATATAAACGATATTGAGAATTCTATTTGTAATTGTTGTTCATGTTGTTGTGATACTTTTAATCTTTGGAAAAAGGGGGCAATACCGATTCTAAATTCAACTAACTTTCTTTCACAAGTTAATCAAGAAAAATGTGTTGGATGTGGAATATGTGAAGAAAAATGCCCTATAGGCGCCATAACTCTAAATGTGGATTCTAAAGCAGAAGTTAATTCTGATATGTGTATTGGTTGTGGAGTTTGTGCAAGATTCTGTCCTGAAAATGCAATAACTTTAAAAGAAGGCATGCGTAAGGTATTTATACCACCACCCCGTGTCAAAAAATAATTTTATCTTTTTTTTATTTCTTAATTTTACGTATAAAAATTATTTTTTAATAATGGGAATTTTGATTAGAGAGCTTTTAATCGTATTCCTTTCAATAGTTAAAATAGGCATTCCATTTTGTGGTTCACGTGCAAAAGTGTCTTTATCTGCACCACTAAGAGCTAATTTTATTCTATATCCTCGTCGTAATAAAATCGATGTGGGATATAAGGCAAATTTAATCTCCATTAATTCATTTGGTACGACCGGAAGAACATCCTTACGTTTAAATGAATGATAGGGCTCAAAAATCTGATATGGCGGGCTTTCAGAAGATATTTTTCTATGTATGAAATGTAATTGACCATCAGTTATCCAATGAATTTTATTATTTTCATCAATAAATTCAAGATAAACACAAACAAAACCATCTTTATGCGTGGTTTTTAGAAACAACGTTATTTCTGGATGTCCAGTAATTTCAATATCTTCTTCAAGTGGTTCACTAGTATATGTTAGAAGTTTTTTATCTTGTTCTTCTCGGTCTGGATAAAATATTGGCACGCTTAACAATGTATACCATCTATTTCTAATCCCTGTTGTCACGTCATAATTTACTGCATATTTATCAACGCCATGTTCATCTTTTGGTTTTTCTTTAGTTAGTAAATTGTTCTTGTTTAAATACCAACTGGTCATTTCTTGATTTTTAGGCGGCCAGATTGTAGTTCTCTTCCATTTTTCTTCTCCCATTGTGTAATAATAAAGAACTTTTTTATCTCCAAAATTATCATTTAAACAATCCTTATAAAATTTAACCCAGTCAATTATTTGATCGTCCTTAATTGGTTTAGCTGTATTTTTATGGCTAAAAAATGGATTTGCACGGTGTAATGCTTTATGATCCCAATCACCAATAACTGCTTTTTGAGGATTTTTAAAGTACAAAAATCGATAAATTGTTGCATTTGCAGTTGTCGAATCCCACCAAGAGCTCCACGTATAAAAAGGTATATTTAACTTTTCGATTTTATCTTTTTGAGTAAATATGCTAATTGAATCTATCGTATGTCCTTCATCGTCCATCGGATCATCCCGCGTTTTTATTCTCTCAAAATAATCTATAGGATAATTATTTCTGGTATGAATATTTGCTACTATTTTCAAAGTGCTTTGTTTATCATCTTTCTCAACAGGATTAACTCCCTTAACAATAATAGGTCCTAATTTCGCCATTAGAGTGTTATAAGATTTCATTTCCTTCAAGGCCGCACCTGTTGTTTGGTCTAAAGCTTTACCTAAGTTGGACCATAATTGTATAAATTTCTCGTTAAAAACTCCTCCTGGAAAGGCAGCATGAAGGTAAAAATCCCATGGATTATGCTTACAAAGAACGCATTTTATGGCAGGATGATTTAAAGTAGCAGTTAATTCTGCTGTTGCACCTTTATAGGAATTTCCACACGTCACCACGTTACCATCAGACCACGATTGTGAGATAATCCAATCTATAATATCTGCACCATCTTGAATCTCAATATCTGAAAAAGGATAGGATCTGTTTCCATATGATGCCCCGGTTCCTCTGACGTCTATTCCACAAACAGCAAATCCTCGACTAGTTAATATTTTTACTATCTTAGGGTCTTCAGCTTCTTTTATTAACCACTTAAAAGGAGCACGAAATCTGTATGCCCTCCAGTAACGAGTTTGAATTAATACTGTTGGTATCTTTTCTTGAAATGCTAAATTTTTCGGAAGAGAAACGTCTGCTGCAATTTTTATTCCATCTCTCATGGTTATAAAACAAGATCGAGTTATATAACCGTTATATTTAGGAAATTTTACTGAATCATCGTTATATTCAAAGGGATAATCTTTATTCATAAATAAATTAAATTAAGCTCGATATAAAGAACTTTACTTTGACAACAAAATAATTAATAATGTGAAAATTAGGACAAAACGATTCATTCTGTAATGCAATCAACTGACCTCAGATACCCCGGAGAATATCATACTAGCAAATCATCTCCATGTATTCATCATCGGTCTAATAAAATTTATTATTGATTGCTTTTTAATTTATTTTTTAAATTTTATATGAATAAATTTAGTTAATTTTAACTTCGAGTTGAAAAATACATTATTATTTATATTCAATTGTTCATCATAAACTTGTGAAATCTTATTAAAATACGAAAATTCATCAATCATCATAATTTTATCTGAAAATCTTGAAAGATCTTCTATTTCATTGATATAAGAAAGAACTTCTAAATCAAATTCTTCTTCTTTTTCCCTCAAATTAGCAATTTTTTTATTTATAAGATTCATTCCTTTTTCTGAAACCGTGTCAAATAAAAATTCTCCCCCAGGAAAAACATCTGGAATAATTTGAAAGAATTTTTTAACTTGTGAAAAAGTAAGATATGGAAATACTCCAACTGCAAACAAAAATATTCCTTTAATTGGATCAAATTCAATATCATTCATCCAAGTATAGTCAAACATGGATTTTCCTATTGATTTATTTCTTTCAGAATCCTTCAAATATTTTTTTCTAAATTCAATTCCCTCTTGTAAATCAAGGTCATACCATCGTATCGAACCGTTATCAACCCGAATAAATGTTGTATCCAAACCTGCCCCAATATTTATAATAGTAGCTAAAGGATGGGATTCAATAAAGTTTTTTAGAATATAATCAACTGTAATTGCTCTTGTAGCACATCCGATTTGCGTAATTTCATCAAATCTGTTTTCTAGATCCTTTATATCAACATTTAATAATGAAATTAAATGTTCTGCTTCTACATCCTTGAATTTATTATTTGGATTAATACTATATAATGCTCTTGCATACACTGAAAATAAAATACTTTCTTGCACTTTTGTAAATTTTATAGGTTGCATCTATTTTACACTTTAAATCAAAAATGGAATTTTTCAGGGATTGTCCATTTCTCTCTCATACAAAATTCTCCCTAATTCATTAAAAGCCCGTTCAACCATAATTCCATCCTTTGCAGATGTTTCAAAAAAATTTCGTGCATTTATTTTTTTCTTCATTTCCTCCCCATTTTCGACCATAACTCTTCTATTATTTTTTAAATCTATTTTATTACCAACTAAAATGAAAATACTTTCCTTTTTCGTCACGCTTTCTTTATATTCTTCTACTAAATCGGGAACCGAACCATAAGATTTCAGACTAGTAATATCGTACACGACTAATGCAGCTTTTGATCCTTTATAATACATATGGCGAACTCTAGCCCATTTCTCTTGACCTCCTACATCCCATATCGATAACTGGATTTTAGGACCTCCCCCACCAAGACTAATCTCTTTAATCATTATGTTAACACCAAGTGTGGGAATATAATCATCTCTAAATTGATTTGTTACGTATCTATTAACCAACGAAGTCTTTCCTACACCAGTATTGCCGATTAAAACAATTTTGAAACTGAATTCTACTTTGTCTTTCACTTTAAATCAAAACCGTAATAAGTTTAGTAACAACAAAAAAAAACCTTATGGATGAGCTCAAATGATATTTTAGTTGATAACTTTAATTTGAAAATTATAAAAGTTAAAAAATTAATACTTTGTAAAATTAAAAAGATTGGATTTTATCGGTTGAATTTATCGTTATTTTAACACTTTATTTAAAATTTTACATTAAATTTCAGTCTAAATATCTTTTAATAAGCTTAAAACATGATTATTTACTTCTTTCAATTCTATTTCCGACAAAATCACCCGTTTCCCTATTTTTTCATGCATTTCTACTAAATCTTTATTGGAACAAAACATTGCTTCACTTATTTCAGAACCAAACTCACGAGGGGGTAGAATTGCCGCAGGAAGGACCATGTCCTTTTTAACATTTGATAAATTAGTTATGATATTGATGATTTGTTTACCATCTGCAACACGGCAGATTTTCAAATTTTCCTTTTTATTAAGATTTGAAATCGATAAAATTTTAACTGCAATAACATCAATTGCTTTTTCAATAGAGGATTCATTACCTAACATTAATCTTTCTCTAAAACCTTGTAATATATTAAAAATAAACCGTAATTCTAACAATATAACTTTATTTTTTTCAATATCGGATAAATTTTTTGAAATTGCTTCCCAGAATTGACGTGTCATTAAATCAAATTCTTTTACAATGTAATTATTTACAAGTTCTAAGGGTAAAATGTAACTAAATTTAATTTGTTTTATAGCGGAATTAAGTTTATTAATTGCTTCTATGGTGATTTCCTTGCTTGCCGGAAGCTTATATCGTTTTTGAATAGTAAGTTCTTTTAATTTTTTCAAAACATACTCAACAAGTAATATTCTCGTATCTTTGCTGACATCTTGCGACAAGTTAATCCCTTAGATATATAATATTTAAGTGGGATATAAATAGATATTTAAAAATTTATTTCCATCTTATGAATCAATTTCTTTAGTTCGTTTATCTGCCCAATCCACTAACGATTTCAAAATATTTCTAAGCTCAATACCATCACGTGTTAATGAATATTCAACTCTAGGAGGAATTTCAGAAAATTTTTCTCTAACTAATAATCCTTCCTCCTCCAATTCTCGTAATCTGTTAGTTAATGTTTTTGGATTTGGTTTAATTCGCTTTAAATTAAATAATAATTCGTTAAATCTTAATTTACCATGATATCCTATGGTATTAATTATCAAAATGGCCCACTTTTTACTAATTACATTTAACACGTTATTTATAGAACAAGGACAAAACCAAAAATTTTCATTTTTTTCGCCTTTTAGTGAAAATTCGGCTGTTTTATTTTCGATCATTTATTAGTACTTCCTTTTCTATTACTATATTTCCGTACATTTACTCATTTAAATACTTACTTTTTTATAGTAATTATAAGAAAAAGGTGATGATTTATGAAGATTTTAATCGTAAGTGACGGAAAATACGGCGATAGAGCTGTTGAAATAATAAAACAAGTGTTTCCGGAAACAAAAATGGTTGTAGTAGAAGAAATGGATCCTCGACAATTATTAGATGAATTTGAATTTCCAAAAGACGTAGAAAATGATATTAATGAAGCTGATTTACTAATATCTTACGTTCGTCACCCCGACGTTGTATCTGAATTATGTCTATATGAAAAACCAGTTATTTTAGGCATATTTTTTGGTGAGGGATTTTTACGACAAATACATAACGAAAACATGGACGTTGAAATGCCTTCAAGTATGTGCCATCTAGCACCTAACTCGAAGAATTCCGTAATCAATGAATTTGCGAAAAAATTTGGAATTCCCAAATATATAATCGATTTAGATGATTTAGTTGTTAAAAATATTCAACTCATTACTCAAAGTCCATGTGGAGCATCTAAGGCGAGCTTAAATTTTTTAGTAGGAAAAACACTGACTAAAGAAAGTCTAAATGAATTTGCACTCAGTATTAGACAAGAATGCCGAGAACCCCTCTCTATCATTTTAAAAAGGAATCAAATGGCAGAAACTTCGATGTTAAATCACTTAAAATCATTCTTTATGGAACTCAAGGAAAAATATCCTGATTTAATGAAGCAAGGAACGGAGTTATACGATTACGCCTCAAAATTTTCTCTAATTTAAAATAAAAATTTTTTAATAAACCTATTATGGGTTGAACTTATCGATTAATTAATTGCATAAATAATTTTTCTTAAATATTTAAATGAGAGATTTAAATTGTTTATTATAACGAGGTGAAATTAAAAAGTGTCTATAAAATATCCAGAACGATTAATATGTCCAATTTGTAAAACAGATATTAGATTTTTGGATACAGATAGTAATAAAATTGAAACAAATGACCTTATGATGATCGGTCTTCACATTCCAATTAGCTATAACTTTAGCGATTTTGCAAAAAACAACCAAAATTTGGGTAGAAGGCATATAATGGTGTGCGTTTGCGTGCAATGTGGTGCAATTTTAAGTTCAGATCTCTATGGTTATTAAATTTACTTAAAAAATCCCGTTTCACTTAAAGATTGCTCGTAATAGTCAGCAATTTTTTTGCATTCCATTTCAATCGCTATGCTTTTATAATGGCTTGCTGTTTGCTTGCATGCTATAGCGCGTTCACTATCTCCCAGCTCCGAGAACAAATGAGCTGCGATATCGTAATACATGAATGCATCAAGATTTTTTTCCTTGTCCACAGCTAGTTCAGCAACTTTTAGAGTAATTTTTAAGCGCCCTCTAATTGAACTTACTATTTTCTTTGCTTTATCTTTGACATATTCTGCATGCTTATCAGCTTTCAAGTTAATATCTTTATTTAATAAGCTTTCAGCTCTCTGATGATATACTTTAACTTTTTGATAATCATCATTTTTTCTAGACAATTCTGAAGCAATTTTATAAAAATGTGAAGCAAGTAGTAGTTTAGACTCTAATTCTGCATCTTTAGCTTTTTCTAACGCTAAATTGATTTCATGTTCTAATCTTTTGATCCTTAACTCATGATCGTTTCTTGCCAATTCTTCTATCGTTTCTTTTTAGCCCCCTCTTAATGTTCAAGCGAACATTAATTATTATAACTTTCATCGCGAAAGTAATAAGATCAAATGGACAATCAGCTAGATCATGCTTTTAAAATATTGACTTTGGGTACATTTCCAATGCAATACAATTAACTTGCCATCGGATCCATACCAATCGGTTTTTCGCATTTTGGGCAGCGATTTAAGTTCTGAACAGAAAAAAAATCTACTTTAGATTGGCAATGCATGCAAACGATTTTTATTAGAAAATAAATATAGTCATATTTAAGAAGTCCCTCCTGCTTTTTTTCTTTTGAACCTAATCTTTCTCTACGTGTAAGTGTGAACCCAAACTTCTTAGCTAATTTTATAATTGCTGGATCTATTTCATTAGAATTATCTGTTACCCATATTATTTTTTTGGCATTTTTTTCTGTAAAATAAGAACTAGCTTTTTGAAAGAGAGATGTTCCTATTCCAAGATTTCTATATTGGGGTGCAACCTTTATTGCTAAAATTTCGCCTATATCACCTGTTAAATCCGTGATCACAAATCCAACAAATGCATTTCTATAAGTTGCTAAAAAAACTCCATCACATTCCAATGTTTCCAATTGATTTAGAGATATTTTTACTGAACAAGTCGAATTCCAAAGTGTCCACAAATCTTTTAATAAAGATTTCTGATAATCTACAATAAATATTCCCTCTGGATATTTAGGTTCTGTATAAAAATTAATTTTTTGTTTTAATTCAAAAACCAAGACATCACTTGCCATTTTAAACCCTTCTTCTTAACTTATTCTTCTTTAACTAAATATATGGGAAAAATTCAAGTCATTTCTTAAAAATACTCTGAATAAAAAAGTCAAAACTTATCTTACATTGCAAAAAAAATGCATTATTTTTTTTTAAAAAACGGAAATTTTGAAGGAAAAAATAATACTATTTGTTATTTTTTTTGTCGATAATTTTTTTTTTTTTTTTGAAAAATTCGGAACTATTTTTTGAATTTCAAGTTTTTTTTGTGAAATATCTACAAGTATCCGCCAAATAAACTGAATTATTCAATTTTAATAATCAAAAATCGCCTATTCAATAAGAATAAAACATACCATTTATTATTAATTACTCAATGAAATGTGAAGATTGTGGAAAGCGAATTTATTTTTATGAGGAATTTTGTGAAGAATGTAAGACTTTTCACACGGAAGAATATATGATTGCTTGTTTCATCAAGGCAAGTGCTTGTGAATATTTTAAATGGAAACCAAGAATTTTACAAGTAGAACTAAATCGACATTGTCAAAGCTGTAAATTTTATAAAAATCATTCTTGTACTGTTCAAAAATAATCAAATTTTTCAAGTTTAAATTCGTGTTTACATTTCAAGCACTTATATAAAAACCAATAAGTACCATATCCTCCCCCGGTATGCTCAGAACCATGATCTATTATTTTTAATTCATCCACTTCGTGACAATTTGGACATTTTATCATGTATTATTGATTTTATCATTATGATTACAAAAATTTAATTATTTCTTTTTAATAATCATCATATGAATAAGATAGCATGTTGTGGGGATGATTGTACATGTTGCCTTTCTTATATTGGAACTAAAAATAATGATATGAAATTACTGAAAAAAATGGGAAAAATCTTGCATGAAATTGGATGGCGAGAACAAATCCTGCCTCCTCAAAATATCAAATGTAATGGATGTTCGTTTATGATTAAATGCGAATATGGGATTAAAGAATGCTGTGAACAAAAAGAGATCGATAACTGTGGTTACTGCGATAAGTATCCCTGTGCAAAAAATAAACTTGCATTTCAAAAAAATGAAATAGATGAAAAAAAGTGCAAATCTTTACTTTCTGATGAAGATTTCATGATGTTTAAAAAAGCTTTTTTCTGTAAAAAAGAAAATTTGAGTAAATTAAGATGAATAAAGAAGAAACTTTTCAAGTTTTATGCATGTTAAAATCACAAAAATGTGAATTCTATAAACACGATATGCTTTTTTCATATTTTGAAACTAAAAAATCCTGTTTGAATTGTTATTTTTTTGATTTTAAGAATCAAAAATGTAAAAAATGATTATTTTTGAGTATATATTAAGTACGATTGAGATACTAATTGCGTGTTCATGATTGGATTAGTAAATCCAGCTTCTTTCATAAATGAATTCAAATCAGTTAAACTGAATGTACCAGCATTTAACATTTCCATTTTTAAATAGAAATTTGTAAGTGCGCCTAATTTTGGTGAAATACGATCATCATTAACTAAAATTTCTAAAATAACGATATATCCTTCATCCTTTAGTAGGGGATAAATTTTTTTTATTAATAATCCCGCTTGCTCAAAACTTAAAGCTTGTATCATGTTACTAACAAAAATAATGTCAAACTTTTCATCGAGCTCTAATTTCAAGGCATCCATGGCAATGAACTTTAATCTATCATCCAGACCTTTCCCTTTAGCAATTTTTTGTGCTTCTCTAATCGTTAAATCTTGAATGTCGATCCCAACTCCTGTGATATTTGGATTTGTTTCTGCAAAATTCATTAAATATGCACCTATTCCCGTACCTATATCTAATACATGGCATTTTTCCGTAAATTTTGGTATCGTTTGACGAATTATTGGAATGATTAATGGTGCATAGTGTTTTATCGTTTCTGGAATTGCTAAAACATGTTCTGGCTCAAAATCTGGATGGTTTCCTTCTAATCTTTCTTTTATTTTTGTAAGAAAAGGATGCATCATCATCTTAATTGCTTTATTTTCGAACATAAATCCTATTTGAGTAGGGGATTTTTTGATTAAATAAGATCTTGTCCATCTTTGCAAGATATAAGTATCTCTATCTTGTTTTAAATAGTTACAGGCGACTGCTGCATCACACCAAGCTCTGACCATTCGTTCATCATAACCTTTGATCCCCGCAATTTGAAGTGCCGTAACTTGCTTGTTTTCAGCTATTACCTCAAACAAATCCAAAGATACTCCAGTAGATATAACAAATATTTCGTATAAATCCTCTATTAATTCAAAAAAGTGATTCATCTTCATTGATTTGTGTGTTGGCATGAATTAACGGTAATCTTGTTTCCTATATTAATATTCTTTAATATATAATTGGTACGATAAAATTACTTCTTTTCTTTAATTATCATTTTTTCGCCACAGCGTTGACAATAGTCGTTAAGCGAAGCTTCTTCTTGAATACTTCCGCATTCAGGACAGATCATTTGTCTTAAATCACCCTCATTTTTAGTTAACTCCTCCGTTACAACGTGAGTATTACAAAAAGAACAAAAATAATCCTCACTTAGATTTACTTGATTACAAATAGGACAGAGAATTTTAATTTCTGCTTCTTTTTTTCTCTCACTAACTTGATTATGAACGTTTAAAGATGCCTCTTGTTTTTTTCTATGTTTTGGGTGGACGTTTTGCTTTAAATAACTCTTTTTATTTGTATTTTCTTCTAAAATAATGTGAGTGTTACAATTTGAACAAAAAAAATCATCCGTTAATTTGACTTGGTTGCAAATAGGACACGATATTCCAAGATCGGACTCTTTTTTTTTCCCTTTCTTACGTGAATTAACTATAAGCCCAAGGACTTCACCAAGAATTTCTAAAAACTCTAATGCCATGTTACATTTCCTTATATTTATCTATTAATATATAATAAAAAGATATTTGATTAGGTTGATATTAGAAAAATATGAAAAATAATTTGGAATAAAAAAGATGAATGAAGCAATTAAACACGTTTCTCCAGGAATAATACTAATTTTAACAGAAAATCAGATTTGTGGAACATGGCTATTACTTAATGGAAGTTCATGCATGATCGTGGAGGTGCCTCCTCGATCAAATAAACTTAATGCTTTAGTTCCAGCTGAATTGATCTCCCAATACCTTTATAAACATAAGATTAAACCCATTGGCATCACCGTGTCTCATCATCATTGGGATCATCTTGATGGAATTAATTCATACCGTGAAAAATTAACACCGTACTTGCCTTTTGACTGGATATGCCATGAATCATTAATAAAGCGTGTACCTTCTGTTCGCAAGTTTTTTACCACGATCTTCAAGGAACCTGTTTTTAAAATGAATATTGAAGGTGAACCCGCTTATTTAATTTATGCACCTAAGCATTCTGAAACAGATATTTTAATTATCTTCCGTGGTGCCATGATCACAGGAGATTGGTGGCTTGGGTCAGGTGATCCAAATCCAAATAATATTTCACCTCTTGTTTCTATTACTTCCATCAATCGAGTCTTAGAATTTTTAACAATGAATTCGTATCATATCCATTCCTTGTTTTCTGTTCATGGAAATGATTTTCGATATCAACAAAATGTTGAAGAATTGTTAAAACAGACCCGAAAATATCACGAAAGCAAAACAATGTAACTTGTAGACAATCTATCGTGAAAAAATCTCTTAATCAACTTTTGACCAGTGACTAAAAAATAAACAAAAAAAAAGTTATTCTTATTAAGGAAAAAATAAATTTTTCCTAATTCATTAAATATTGCCTAACATCTGGCTTTTCAATATATTAATTAACATGTTTTTAATATCTTCGAGGTCGTCGTTTCTTATAGCATTCTTGACAGTAAACAGGACGAACCCCATCTGGTTTGAAAGGAACTTCTGTTTCCTGACCACAATCCGCACAAGTGACTTTATGCATTTCTCGAGGACGATTATTATCTCTTCTATAACTCATTAATCACACCTACAATCTTTGGATACAAAAAAGAATGTCTTTATTTTCGATTAAAAAGGCTCTAAAAATAAAAGTAGCATTACAATATTCTGTTCCAAATATCTTGAAGTGGAGTTTATTTTTAAATGTTTGGAGTTTTTTATTTTGAAAAAAACGTAAATGATAAAAAAATCTTCACATTATTGATAGAAAAGTCATTTTCTCAAGTTTAAGGTTTAATTAAATAGAAATTATTAACTAATGAAGACAAGCCAAGTTCTTTTTAAGCATTAACAATAATAAAGCAATAAAAAACATATCAATCTTGATGGTGTATTGTATTGGTTGATGAGAAGGAAACGATACGTGCAGAAGCACAAAAGATGATGATCCAAACGAATTATTCCGGAGCAATTGAAAAACTTCAGGAAATTATAAAGCTTGATCCTAATGATGAATTAGCATTATTAGATATTGGATCATGTCATCAATATTCAAAAAGGCATAAAGAAGCGATCCAAGCTTTTAATAACGTGCTTAAAGTGAACCCTCAACAAATTGCAGCATTGGATGGGAAAGCAATCTCTTATATTGAATTAAAAAAACTTGATGATGCTATTCAAAATCTTGAAAAAATACTCGAGATCGAACCAAATTTGGTCGAAACGATGGAACGGCTAGTAGGATTGTTGCTTCAAAAAAATTACGATCAAAAGGCAATTGAAATTCTTGAAAAAGTTGTTAAACTTGATGAAAAAGATCACCATTGGAATATTCTTGCGTTAACATATCGAAAAATAGGTAATTTGAAAAAAGCAGTAGAAATTTTGGACCACTTAATGAGTAAGGCTCCTCACCCGATCCCTGCAATTAATTTGGGCTTGATCTATCAAGAATTAAAGGAATTCGATAAAGCTATCACTATGTTTGAAAAAGCAGTATCGCTTGATCCAAATTTTGTAGATGCTTGGGGCAAGTTGGGAGAAACCCACGAACAATTAGGAAATTTTAAAAAAGCAATTGAATGTTTTGAAAAAATACTCTCAATAGATCCTAGGAATAAACCAGCTAACCAAAAAGTTTCAAAATTAAAAAAGAAATTGAAATGAGCTCGAAGTCATTATTTTTTTAATCGTTGAAGAACCCATCGATTCTAATGCGTAAGCAATAAAAAATGAAAGAATTTCTATGATTTCAAGCAGATGAGTTTCGTCTATTTCTTTAATATCACCAATGTTCGAAGTCTAATAAATTTATTGTTAAAATCTATTATTAGTAATAAAGATAAATAGAATCGACTTTTACTTACCCTCCATTAAAATTGAAAAATAATTTGTTTAAATCTTTCACAGACTCTATTTTTACATAAAAAAATTTACTAATACAATCAAATATTATTATATCTTTATTCAATAAGGAATTACGATTAGATACAAATAAAAAAAAAGTTTAAATTGTTATTTCTTTTCTTCTCCAGACATATACTGAGATTATCCCACCTAAAACGATAAAAATGAACATGAATTCAAATCCAGGAATGAGTGGTGGCGATGATGTGGATGGGAATGCAATTTGCCATATGAGATCCCAAGCTGAACCCGAATTATTATAGACGCTAATTGATGAAATGATATAGCTAGAATCGTCCAACGTGTATACATATTTCATTGCTGTTCTTCCTCCATTGCCATCAGCAGTACCATTCCAATAGATGAATGTTAATCCCGATTGTAATGATTGATTCACACCGTTAATCATTCCTAATTCCACAAACATTGAGATATTAAATGCTGTTAAATTTGTAGGGGCAGCTGATATATTTGTGCCTGAGTAATATCCTCCAAACATTCGAAACCAATTCAACATACATGTAGCGTTATACGCTCCAAGAAGTTCTTCTACTGGTGTAGAAAACGTTCCATTACCAGCTAGAGCTATTGAATAATCTCCATAAACAGTATCAGCATAATAACTGAATGCAGAATATATAGAAGAATTAAAATACGTGTTATTAACTTTGGTGATTACGATTTTAATTTGATCCGAAGCATTAATTACGTTAGGTACAATTGAGTAGGTACAGACCCACGTAAATTCATCGTTGACTTTAACTTTAAAAGAATCTGAAGGGGTTGCCATCGAAATGGGCGTCATGACTGCAATGCCCCAGCTAAAACTCAATAATAGGAGAAGATAAATCCCAATAAATCTTCCTTTCAAGATAAATTCCTCCAATTCCTTGAACTTGAAGAACATGAAGTTCTTATCAAACGTTCTTTTTCTTTTATTAAAAAAGTTTCCATGACTTCTGATTCCTCAACTTACATGATGCAAAAATTATCTATGCTAGAATTCTTAATGTTAATGAAGGTTTCTAAAATCGAATTTGACTTACCACCTGTTAAAATCGAAAGATAATTTCTTTAAATCATTTTCAAACAAGCTATCATTTGGATATTTTTTTAATTTTTTTATCCAAGCAGAAATTTCTTCTTCATGTTTATGATTTGTAATTTCTTTTCGAGAATCTTCAAGAAATTTTTTAATTTTTTTGACCGTCATGGCCTCCAATAGTTCATAAGTATTTTGATCTATTTCAGACATGTCAGGAACTCTCATCATGTCAATCTCATCAATATCACTCATTTTTATCTTGCTTGAAGATTTCGTTTTAGATTTAATGGTATCTAAAGTCTCAAAATCATCCTTTTTGTCTAAGGATTTATATTCCTCATCTACCATTTCCTTATATACATTTTTTTCCTTTTTACTTCGTTCTAATTTATATCCTGTTTTTTCTTTTGATTCTCTTGTAAAACGTAAATATAGTTCTAAAATCGCACCTGGTATCAAAAATATAATGACTGGGATGAATAGTGGGTGATACATTAAACTATAGACATCTTCAGTTGTGCCGATGAGGGGAATTATCGCAATTAACCAAATTACTAGAAACAATATCATTAATAGCAAGCATGCTAAAAACATCCATTTGATTGTTGAACGCTCCAAATTACTTCTCCTCCGTTTTTGATTTTTATTATGGGTATATCATTCCCTTAATTTCTAAATAATTGAAATTAATACCATCTCACATTTAATTGTTTTTGTTAGTGCAAAAAAAAATTCCCCCGAAAAAATAATGAATTTCCATTAATATTCGCATCGAACTTTTAAAAAATCGCTGATTCATGTCTAATGATTAACCAAATAAAACCTATTAATACATGGAAGGTATTAAATTACTAATATCCTTTTCAAGAATCTCTAAAATTTTTGAGATCCCAATATTTCCGTTGAATTCATAAAATTTGCTTTTTAAGAAAGAAATTCAAAAAATTAAACTTAATTGAAAAATTAGGATTTAATTAAAAATGGGGGACAGCTCCAAGTCGTGTTTCGCATCTCTACATGTCTAGGTTACTTTCAAGCCCGAAACACTCGGGTGATTAGTAGCAGCGTGCTGAACACCTCCGTTAGTCGGTGCTTACACACCTGCTCTATTAAACTCCTCTTCTAGGAGAACCCTCGTTTTTAACAGGGCGTTCCTGTCACCAAGCCCGCCCGCTTTCGCTTGTTAAAAAATGGATGGCTCTTTTCAGGTTCGGCTTCGTGCTTAGATGCTTTCAGCACTTATCCGTTGGGGCGTGGCTGCCCGGCGGCACCTTTTCAGATGACCGGTAGACTAGTGGCCCCAGCCATGCGTTCCTCTCGTACTGACACGCCTTTACCCTCAGCCATCCAACACGCCCAGTAGATAGAATCCAACCTGTCTCGCGCGCTACCAAACCTCTGCTATCTCATCCTCAAATAACTAGATTCTTCTTATGGGTTTATGTTATTTGATTTTTTTTTCTTAATAACGGCTTGGTCGCGTCTCACGACGGTCTAAACCCAGCTCACGTTCCCTTTTAATGGGCGTACAGCCCCACCCTTGGTCGCTGCTTCACAACCAGGATAGGAAGAGCCGACATCGAGGAAGCAAGCCGCGGGGTCGATATGGGCTCTTGCCCGCGACGACTCTGTTAGGGTGCACGTGACCCTAGAGTAGTGTAAAATCATGCCAAACGTCAAGGGGTGAAAATTTACCAGCATGATTCCACCGAATGTCTTTCTCAACTCAGGTAATTACTAAGAACTCCATTCCACGTACTTACCCCCGGGGTAATTTTTCTGTCACCTCCGCCGCCCAACAACGGCCAACGAAGGATCGCTAGGCCAGCCTTTCGGCCCGGGATCCATTACTGTTCGGGATCCCATCAAGCTGACTTATGGCCTTGCCCTCTACGGCGGATTTCTGTCCCGCCTGAGTCAACTATTGGGCCTCTTTGCTATCTTTTCAAAGAGGTGGCGCCCCACCCAAACTGCCCACCTGTACTTGTCTCGGAACACGTGGCTCCGATAAGGGACGTAACAATAAAAGGTCAGTATTCCACTTTTGCCTTCACGGTGCCCGCAAGCACCGCTGCGACGCTCCTGACTATACTATGCATCCATCACCACGTAGCAGGCACAGGCTGCAGTAAAACTCCACGGGGTCTTCTCTTCCCACTGGGCGAATCCGGACTGTTCGCCGGACTGTGGGTTCAACAGGTACTAGGTAGGGACAGTAGGGACCACGTTGACCCGTTGGTGCACGTCGTAACTTACACGACAAGGCATTTGGCTACCTGTCTCCCGAGATTCAGGGGGTGAATCTCGTTAAGAGAGTTATAGTTACTCCCGGCGCTTAGCGGAGCTTACTCCGGTTGAACCCGGTGTTGACTGACCGCCGCTGGCCAGGGTTCACAAACCGTACACACCATTTCTGGCTCGCGGTTTGCTATGTTTTTATTAAACAGTCGGGCCCCCCTTGTCACTGCGACCGCGGGTCCCAAGTTTCAGCCTAAGACCCACGGCACTCCTTCTCCCAAAGTTACGGAGCTAATTTGCCGAATTCCCTTACCTAGAGTAGACCTGACACGCCTGAGGCTTCTCACCTAGGGGCACCGGTGTCGGTTCTGGGTACGATTACGGAAGATCCTTCGGGGTTCGTTTTTCATGGGCTCCAGGAATCGGCAGAACCATCCTCAGACGGATGGCTATTCATGCTTTCATCTCCTTCTCACCATTGCGGTACTCCAGAGACTTATACATTTAAATAAGGCGAAAACCCTATTCCACTTATCCAGAAGCGTCACGAATCCCGCTTACGTCACCGCTATTCGTACTTCCGTAGTACGGGAATATAAACCCGTTTCCCTTTCGAGCGATGAAGGTTAACCATGCTCTTAGGATCGACTAACTCTCGGCTGACGACGCATTGCCGAGAAACCCTTGCCCTTTCGGCGGCAGGGATTCTCACCCTGCTAAGCTTTTACTACCACCGGGATTTGCACTACCGACCGGTCCACAAGACGTCACCGCCTTGCTTCTGTCCAATCGGCACGCCTTCCTACCGAATCACGACATTCATCGTGCCCAGGGGTATCGGTAGCTGGCTTAGCCCCGTCCATTTTCGAGGCCCATAAGCTCGATGGGTGAACTGTTACGTACTCTTTAAAGGATGGCTGTTTCTGAGCCTACCTTCCCATTGTCTATGCCTACGGACGCTCTTCCGTTTAGCACTTAGCCAGCATTTAGGGACCTTAACCTCTGTCTGCGTTGTTCCGCTCTCGGCCACGGGGCTTACCCCCGTGTGCCCGTCTCCTGGAGTCTACGGCGCATGCATGTTCGGAGTTTAAAAGGATGCCGAGGAATTTCTTCCCCTGAACACCCGATCAGTGCTCTACCACACAAGCTACCTCGTCCAAGGCTAGGCTGCGACCTACTTCGGAAGGAACCAGCTATAACCGGGCTAGATTGGCCTTTCGCCCCGATCCCCAAGTCATCAATGCGAATTGCACGTCAGCTATCGTTCAGGCTTCCACCAGGCTTTCGCCTGACTTCACCTTGCTCAGGGATAGATCGCCCGGTTTCGGGTCTCATGGCCATGACTCAAGGCACTTTCACACCTCGTTCCTAGGCTGGCCCCTTACACGTCTAATGGCGTGTTCATCTGCTCAAAGAGCTCAGGAGTTTCCTCCAAGAATTCCACGTGGTCAACATGCAAAAACATCCAGCTTGCGAACTATCGGTTTCCCTACGCCTCCGTGGGTGAACCACTTAAGCTTGCCATAACCACGAACTCCCCGGCCCGTGTTTCTAGACGGAACTTGTGACCCTAGTCATCTTCTCTCCTCACTTGGATTGCTCCAAGGTTGTTCGAGAAGAATCTACCCTTTCGGGCCACAAACTATAATAGCCATCTGGTTTCAGGCTCTTTTCACTCCCCTTCCGGGGTCCTTTTCAGCTTTCCCTCACGGTACTATTGCGCTATCGGTCTTGGGACGTATTTAGGGTTGGAAGTTGTTGTCTCCCAAATTCACGCGGAAAAACCAGTCCACGCTACTCAGGAGTCTTCGCTCAATACCTGACAAATTACGTTTACGGGGCTATCACCCTCTATGGCCCGTCGTTCCAGGCGCGTTCAACTTCTTTATCGAGGTAGTAGCAAAGTCCATAACACCACATTCCCGAATCATTTCTGACCGGGTTCGGTTTGCCCTATTCCCCTTTCAGTCGCCCCTACTAAGGGAATCTCGGTTGATTTCTTTTCCTGCGGGTACTAAGATGTATCAGTTCCCCGCGTTCCCCTTCGCTACTGCGAATGACTAGATTTATTAGATCGAGTCAGGAAGTCCTATTCGGCAATCCCCGGATCTCAGACAGCGTGCGTCTACCCGGGGCTTATCGCAGCTTGCCACGGCCTTCATCGGCGCCCAAGCCCAGCCATCCACCAAATGACGTATGCGTATCGGGCTCTACTCATAAATACCTTGCGAGAGAAGACTTTTCAGCTTGCTATATACAAAGCGAAAAATGGGCTCTACTCGCATGTACTCCATGTAGAGATCTACACAACTTGGAATTGTCACCTAACCTACTATCGACCCTCAAAGACTCCAATTAGGCTACTGAATCCGCCCATGAGAGCCGCCCTTTCCGGGAAACATTCGACCACTCGATTCATCAAAGAGCAAATCGAATAATGTTAAATATTTTTTAACACTCTATCAAGATCTTAACAATGAAGCGTTCCATTCTTACGAAACTCGTTCCATTGGTACAGATTTTAATAAGTTAACGTTCCGTATAATGAAACAAAGCAATTCCGAGAATCACTTTATGTCTTGATTAGTAGTATTTCCATCCATTCTATATATAAAAAAGTGTCGCTCCGACAATAAGTATTTTTTTTCATTTGGTCAATTAAAAAAATCAAAGCGTTTTCAAGTAATAATTAACATCTTCGTGTGCATCTGCATCGTCTGAGAATATCAGAGATCAAGTAATGATAATTTTGTCGCTGGGTCAAATTTTCTTTTTAATTCATCTTTTAATTGCAATATGAATAATTCCGCAGTAGGATCAATGATAGAGCCCTCTAATAAATGACCACCAAAGGCTTTTCCTTGAGAATTACCAAATGTGACATGTGTGTGGATGATAATTTCATCATCCTTTTTTGAAATGTTACCTAGACACGATAAAATTTCCAAATTTTCATTAATGGTTATTGTTTGATATTTTTGATTCTTATAAAAACCAAAAGTCGCTTTTTTTACTGCTCCAATCAGGTACAACATGGCTGAATTTATCTGATTAGTTACTGCGATTTCCTTCAAGGAGCTCATTAAATCCTTTCCTTTTTCCAATTTGAAAACTAAAACGTTTTCAATACTCGTCTTTAAATAATTCATGGATATATATCACCGTGTAAATTTATTTAATAATTCAATTAACAAAAAAAAAACGCATTTTGCGTAATACATCAAATAATAAAATTATTTTTAATTATCCTTATTTATTTTCTTTTATCAATTAATTTCCTTGCATGGACAGTTACTTATTTATATTAGAAAGCCCTGAGGTTTTTACACGATTTTATTTCGGGGATATTTTCAAGACGAATTAAAATCAAAAAATACAAAATGCGAACGGGTAAAATTTTACCATTTTTTTTATCAGTTCTCTTTATATCTGCAGCCTTTCTTTTTTTGGTACCCACGATTGCGACCGTGACTAGTTCTGGAACCATATCGGGTATAAATTGGGAATATGGTGAAACCGTTGTTAATTCGTCAACCTTTGCAGCGTTTGATGATGATACTATGTTTTTTGAATCAGAAGGTACTTATGAATATACATATAATTACAGTTTTTCCTATGAATCTGGAGGTTATATATATGAATATGAAACAATGTGTGTGGGCAAATGTGATTATGAAGGAAATTCAACTCAAACAATGTTATGTAATTATACTATAGAAATGGGATTTTTAGCTGATTATGTTAAGATTTGGACTGGAGCTAGCGCTATTGCTGAATATTCTTGGTATGGGATGAAGCTAGGAAACTTTTACATGGATTATTGGATCACTGACATGCAATACTCTTCCTATACAAATCAAACATCCAATACTACATATTATGATACTGTTACTAAAAGGGATGCTTCAACTGGTGAAATTGTTTCAGTTACTTACGACCAGAATGAGTATTGGTACTAGTATAATTATTCATTTGATTCGAGCAAAGTTGGAAATGGAATGTTTGAATACATTCAACATGTTCAAGAAAACGTTACCTTTATGATTCCAATGCAATTATCCACGTTAACCTTAACATCTAAAGCTGGAACTTTAGTTGGATGGAGCAACTTACTTTGTGAAAATATAATTTATAATGATTCTAATGACAATGGAATATTTGATGCTGGGAGTTCTACAGCTGGATTAAGTACCTTACCTTCATTATATTTTTCCGATGAATTTTACGGAATGATGATGCCCTATGCATGCGATGTTGACCTGGAAATGAGTTTATTATTTAAAAACAATCAGACTCCCTATCCTGGATATCCAATTACTCAGAACTTTAAAACCCCAGAAGATATTGATATCCCAAGCTTAGTTGATAATTTTATGTTTCAATGGGATACTCCGACAACAACCAGTAACGATCTATTAGAATTTTCTTGGAATCAATTTGCAGATGATCTTCCGACAATGATTCAATCGATGGGTATGGGTGGACTTCAAATAACTGAAGATATGGAAACAGATTACAATTATGCAAACAAATTAATTTTGAATAAATCTGGAGAAGTGAAAATAGAAACAACAAATTCTTTTGGCGAAGTAGCAAATAATACGGTTAAATCGACGTTAGATAATATGAGTTTAGCAGTACCCTATTATTCCGCATTCTTTGCACCTGGAAAAATTAATGATTCAAAAACCAAACATATTCCATCAATGGCAAATAAATGGCAATTTAAGTTAGCTGATCAACTCATTGGGGAAGCTGAATTTGATAATCCTTTTAAAGAAAATTATACTTTAGTTGATTATCCATCTGCTGGAAATAATCTGACGTGTAGAAGTATTGGTAGCAGTGTGGCAAAAGTCTTGGTAGAAGTCGGTTCGAATCCAATGTCAACGTTGTCAGGATCAAATCCTTTTACATCCATTTTATATGATAATAATTTCTATACCCTGCCATCGACCTATAATATCACGATATGCTATGAATTAGTGAATTATCCGACTTGGAGTGGTCATAGAATCGTACATGACCCCGTATTCACTGTACATACTTCTCCAATGACTGCTCCTACAGTAGGATCTCCCGTCATTCCTGGTTTTGAATTATTATTCGTGCTAGTTGCCCTACCAATCATCATACTTATTTACTATCGAAAGAAAAACCTTTATAAAGAGAATTTAATTTAATCCTTTTTTTTTTATTTTATATTAATGATTTAAGACTTAATATCATTTAGATCATTTAAACCGTAATAATCTAACTTCTTATTACTTATTTTTTAATATAAGACTTGACAAATCTTTATTAATCTCATATTTAAGATTCTATCTTAATTTTAATAAACAATTACTAATAAAAATTAAATATTTTTTTACTTCTTTCACTAAAAATTCAAGGAAATTTAAATAAAAAATCATCATTTATTCGTAATTCCACCAAAAAAATTCTTAATTTTTTTTAAAATTCCCTTATTAAAAGAAGAACTGGCGCTGAGAGTGGGATTTGAACCCACGCGAGGAGAACCTCAACAGGTTTCTAGTCTTTTTTAAACCTCGAGCCTGTCGCCGTATGGTGTAATATAAGATGACTTTTATCATACCGCTTGGCTATCTCAGCATTATTATTTTTTCACGTGATATCGAACTTCATCAATCATGCCGATCAATTTTAAGTACATGAGAACGTCTTTCGCCTCACTTAAAGCTATCCCAAGTCTCATAACCATGGCAGGTAGATTTGGATGTTCATTGTTATTAGTGAAATATGCTATAACTTTTTTTCCAATTTTTCCCAGCTCTTGCTTTTTTTCCCGAGATACTTCATCAAGATTTAGAGTTGATGGTTTTTCAATAGTTTCTATTATTTTTTTTAATTGATCCTCAGGGATTTTTAACGATAGATTATCGTCCATTGTAAATTTTCTTTTCTTTTCAAGTTCAAAGTTAAACACCTCTTCAATGTGATGTTGAAAATAACTCTTTTGCTCAAATTTTTTTGAGACTGATTTGATGATTTCAACCGTTTTAGATTTTCTTTTTTCCCATTCTTCCTTAAAACTCTTCAAGAATTTCAAGGTCTTTTGTGATTTTAATTTTTCAGCAAAAAACAAATTAAATTTTTTACCTAGTTCATCATCCATTTCTTGTATTCTTATCATATTTGCATTTGAAATAATTCGAAAATGTTCTTTAGCTTTCATAGTCATATTTTCTTTTATCATATCAATACATTCACGATATAAATTATCAATTTCTACTTCTATTTCAGAAAGTTCCGTGATTAATAGCTTCATGTAACTTCGAAATTTATCCATTAACTGCATGGATACAAATTTTTCGCCATTTACTTTTTCAGATAATTTTTGTTTTTCTGCCTCAATTATTTCCTTTACATCTTCATCATCTGCAATCAATCCAATTTCTATCATCTTCGATTTTTTAATAATTCTTTTTTCTCTATCATATTTTTGCATCCAATAGTACTCAAGAATGAATGATATAGAAAGTGCAATCCCGATGAATATTAAATTATAAAAGAATGGAATGACATAGTAAAACAAAATGGCTACTCCTGTCATCCCAAATATTATAATTAACGTACCAATAATGAATTTTTTAAGAATAGAGTCAATTTTTTTCATGATTATTCATTACTTTAAATGATCACAAATTTTTTTAATTCTCTCTCGCATCTTGGACATTTTTTATATCGTTTAATCCAATTATTTAATTCGATTTTATGAAAGGTAGTTCCACAATAAGCACAGGAAGAGTAATCTTCAGTAATTATCTTTTTACAAATGAAACAAATGTCATTTTCTTCCATAAATCATCTAATCTCATTTTTTTATTTTTCTCAAGAGCAAGATCTTATCTTCTAGCAATTCATAAGCTCTTCTACTTTCTTTTCTATTGATGACAAATAACGTGTCAGTATAGCAACTCATAAAGTTTGAGATGTTTATATTATTACGTGCAAATAAATCCGTTATGTAAGCAACAATTCCTGGAACTTCAATAATTTTCAAAGGACTTTTTAAAATAACTGCCGATTGATCCTCTTTAATATTAATAACATTTACTTCTTTTACTAATTTAATTACTTTATTTTTGAAATCATTATCTATTACTATCGTAAATGAATTAGTTCCTTGAATTAATTGAAAAAATTCCGCATTTTTCATTAAATCAGAAACATGTATTTCTCCACTTAAAAAAATGATAGGTCTTACTGTAATTACTACTAAATCATTTTTTAATTCCAATTTACTTTCAGCAATTATTTCAATTATCTCATTTTCAAGGGATTTCCATTTTGTTGTTATTTCCTCAGCATATCTCATCAAAGCTTGTTTAATTGCATCCATGTTAATTTTACGGGTCCTATTTACTAGTTTTGCTACATCATCCTTAATCAATTCTGCAAGACCTGAGAAGTTAATAACTCCTTGTTTCATGCAATCAATGATTGATGGATGGCTTTTCACGATCCTCCGTGTTGCCTCTGCTATTGAAATCTCATTATCATTTTTTTGATCGATCATTTTTGCCAAATCCCACTTTAAAATTGATAAGATTATATTAAATCGAATATTTTTAACCAATTATCAAAATTGATATTTATTTATTTCTAATTTGTATTTAATATTAGCGAATATAACGCCTTTTGATTTGAACTCCGAAATTCAAATGATTTATCTTTCTCTTTTTATTATTTCCTTTGTTAGGTATAAAAAAAATGTGCTTTATTTCGTGTACGTATTGTTAAAAATAAAGTCATGATCATTATAATGAATCAAAATCGAAGTGTGATAAAATGGACGTATTAAATAAAATAAATGAGGGATTGAATCAGTTAAAAAATAAGGATATTGAGGCTGCTATTGAAGCATTTTCAAATGCAGTTGCCTTATCTGGTCAAAATATTCAAGAAGAAATCAAGTGGGCTTATTCTGAGAGAAATTTTGAAGTGACAATAGAAATCGCGAATTCTTTATTCGCCTTTTCTTGGATGTTATATACAATAAAGTTAGTTTCAATTAATAAAGAGGATGCAATTAAAAATACTGGTAAAATTGAAGGTATTTTGGACTTTTACAACAATATTTTAAGTCCAGTAATAAAAAATATGGTCGATTTCTTAGACAAGAAACAAAAATCCATCTCGAGAAAATTAGCTAATAACATTTTAGTGTTGAAAAATGGATTTGAAAATCTAGATAGTTTAAATAAAGAAATTTAAGTTATTCTCTTTAATTTTGCAACGAAAAATCCTTCAGAATCATCTACATGTGGATATAATCTTAATGCTTGTGAAAAATTCTCTAAACCTTCCATTCCATGATCTTTCTTAATATTTAATATTTTATAGTTTTGATTATGATCTAAAAATTTTTGAATAACTCTTTCATTTTCCTCAATCAAAATTGAACAAGTGGAATAAACCAATATTCCGCCCACTTTGACTTTTTTTGAGCCATTCATTAATATCTGCTCTTGAACATGAATATTTCTTGAAATATCCCTTGGAGTAAATTTCCATTTGGTTATTGGTCTGCTATCAAACGTACCTGTTCCTGAACAAGGAGGATCAATCAATATTTTATCAAACTCAATACGAATGAAATTATTAAATAAAAAGGAGTCTGCATTAATAATTTGAACAATTTTTATTCCTAGTTTATTAATATTTTTGTGTAATTCCGGAATTCTATTAATGTTTCTTTCTATAGCTATGATGCTCCCTTCATTTTCCATTAATTGCGCTATATGAGTTGTTTTACTCCCTGGAGATGCACAAAGATCTGCAATGACTTCTCCCTTCTTTGGTTCCAGAATCTTTGACACGATCATTGATGATTTACTTTGTATGTATATCATGCCTTTGAGATACAACAAGCTTCTGGTAACTGGTTTAAATGAATTAGTAATTTTTATACATTCGGGTATGCCTTTAACCTCCTCAAATTCAAAATTTTCTTCTTCTAATTTCTCTAACGCTTTATTAATTGAAATCTTGATTGTATTTATTCGAATAAAATACGGAGGTATTCGTTGTTTAATAAATTCTTCTGTAAATGCTTTATCATAATATTTCAACATGTATTTTATTAACCATGACGGCTGAAAATGTTGTAAACTCAAATTTTCAATGTAATCATTACCCTTGAAGTATTGTTCTATTTGTTTTTTTTCAATCTGTCTCAATATCGCATTTAAAAAATTAACTTGTTTTTGACTCTTTTTTCGCCGTTTATAAATTTCAAGGGCTTGATTAGTTATTAATTCTGGAGCTTTATCACTAAATTTCATCTGAAAAACGGTAACCCGTAACAAATTTCTTAAAAACGGATCCAATTTAGCAAAAGAATTTCTATCCTTTAAATTTTTTTTAATGATCTTGTCAATCACATTTAATTTTCTTAATGTTTCAAGCGTTAATCTGTGAGCACTTCCGCGTATTCTCCAATCTTCTATTTCATGCTTTCTCATTATTTTCTTAATGGCTTCTCTCTCACTAATATTTTCCAACTCAAGAGTTACTAAAACTTCTGTTGCTATTTCTTCTTTATCAAATACTCTTGGTTTTTTCTCCACTGAGAATTCATCCTCTACTGAATTATCAATATAATTTTTCTTCCTCGATCGATAAGATATTTATATATTTAGATTGATTTCAATCTGAAAGCACTATGAAAAGATCTAAAGTTTACACGATTTTAATAATAATCACAGTTTTTATAGGTTTATTTTTGCCTTTTTTAATTATAGGTCTTACTAATTTAACAAGAAATTGGAGTTTATTTCCAAATCAATTAATTCATTGGGATGTTAATATTAATTTAAATAACCAATATGAGGTAGATTACATCCAATGCATTTTTCCAGACTTAGATCAAAGTCAATCGGTAAGGTGGTCTGTCAATTCATTTAATCCCTTTTCTTTAATTAACAGTGAGTGGGTAAAAGCTTATGGAAGTAACGCATGGAATGATCGCGCTGCAGCTTGGCAGCTTTCAGGATCGTTTAATTACAACTTGACGGGTAACTTAAATGAGAACATACCAGTAGATCTAAATCTCAATTCCTTACTCGTGATTCCAATAAGAGGATCCGCAGCATTAACACTTGAAAAAATTGCTAGCAATGTTAGTGGAACGGTAATCATTAATTTTATTGAATATAGAGTTGAGGATGTGTCTATTGCATATAAATTATCTGTGACTTTAGTCTCACCCGCGCCAAATATAAACAGCATTAATGAAATTCTATATTTTAATAAGATTGATGGCACCTTATTACAATCCATAACTACCATTGATGGAACTGGAATTTATGGGTGGTCCTATAATAAAACGATCACTGTTACTCAGAATTATTTATTCTGGATAATTCTATTAATTATACTCGCTTCTTGCTCATCCATCATCTTTGTCATGTACATTAAAAAACGAAAAACTCGTAGCAAGATCGAGGAGGAAATATAATAAATACAAGAAAATGTATTTCAAACAGGTGATTTTAATTGTCAATAAATACTGACCCTAAAAAGAAGAAAAATTTGATAAGGATTAGAAAAAGACAAAACAAACATAAAAAAAATGAGAAAATAAAGAGATTGAAGATACGAATGAAGTGAGTTTGATGTAAATCATGACTTTTTTGAAAGATTTCTTTGATAAAATAGCAAAGATAATTCTAGATGACAAAAAGTCATTAAATATCGAAGAATCAGTTAAAATTGGTTCTATTAAACCATCTAAATTGGAAAAAAAGAAAATAAAAAAAGTACTATTTTGTTTAGATTTGACTTCAGAAGTCGTGCTTCATGCAATAGACAATAATATAGATATCATTTTCGTTCATCAAGCATTTGGAATTTGGGAAAACAGCAAAATTCAAGACGAATTAATTTCTTTAATCAAAATTTTAATAGAAAAAAACATCTATTTATTTTTCTTTCAAAAAAATAACTTGATTAATAACAAATTAAATGAATTTTTAGTAGCTATTCTTAATGGAGAGGTTGATTCGACATTTAATGTAGAAATACATGGAGAAATGGTACCTGTTGGCAGAATTGCCAGATTAAAGGTAGCAAAAATGTCAGTAAAAAGTTTTTTAGATTACGTGACAGAAAAATTGAATTTGAAACACGTTCAATATTTCTTTTCCGAATCCAACGCAGAAATTGATAATTTTTTAATACTTGCAGGCATTCCAGTAAATCATGAGATTTTAAAATCTGCTAAAAAACAAGATTTAAAGACCATCTTGGGTGAGGGATTAAATTTTGAGATACTTCATTATTGTCAGTTTTATGAGATGAATTTTATTGATATTACAAGATATGCATTGATTAAAGCATTAAAACACTTAATTAATCTATTAAAATTTGAATTTATTGATGTTGAATTTTCAATTTATGAAAAAGAATTCTTATTTTCAATTCATAAAAAATAAAAAATTTAAATCCAGTTTTTTAATTTTGTAAATACATCCGAATACCTTTCTGCTCGCTCTTTTTGACTGGTATATTCTTCCATTCCTAATTTTCGGATTGTTGCTGCAGGTAGTCCAATTTGTTCAGATTTAACGACAACTCTAGGTTGAATTATCATTCCGGGTGGTATGTATGAATTAGGCGCGACAAATACTGCTTCTCCAATATTTACTCCATCAAATATGATGGAACCATATCCAATTACCGTTGCATCAGCAATAAAACACCCATATAATGCACAAGCAGTTTCAATTGTGCAATATGACGCAATACTAACGGGATTATTTTTTTTATGAGCGTGAATGATGACAGAATCTTGTATATGTGTTCCTTCATTTATAGTAATCTTAGCAAAATCACCTCTAACAATCGCTCCAGGCCATACACTGCAATTAGGGCCTATTTGCACATCTCCAATGATTGTTGCTTGAGGTGAAACGTAAGCATTTTCGTCTATTTGTGGTTTTTTTCCTTTCAATTCTAAAATTGGCACGAAATTCCCTCAGGAATCAATTTTTACAGTCTATTTATAATTAAATTCTATATAAAAAATAATTAAATTGCATTAAATATAAATTCTTTTTTTATAATTTTTCTAAATTATATCTTTTTCTATCTCTCCATTCTTGGATCTTACCTTCATTCCACGAATTTAATCTCGAATAATAGCCTGTGATTCTAGAATACCATTCTAATTTTGCCTCAGTTGCACCACAATGAGGGCATTTTGTGAAAATTCCAGCAGAAAATTTATTGCATTCCAAGCAATTGGTAAAATCTTTCGTAAATGCAAAATATGCGGTATCTGAATTTAATGCGATGTTTTTAGTAAATTTCCATAATGCCTCTTTTTCTGGATTGGATTCACCAAGCCAAATATGTGTCATTACTCCACCTTGAACAATTGGATGAAATTCAGCTTGTTTTGTTATTCTTTTCATTAATGAAATATCTGCAGAATATCTTAAATGATCACTATTTGTATAATAAACCGATTTATTTATTCCTTGAACCTTTGCTTTATCTGGATAATGTTTTAAATCTAATAATGCAAACCTAGTTGACGAGGATTCAGCCGGTTGCTCCCAAAGTGAGAATTTATATCCTGTATCTGTAGTAAACTTATCACATATCTTTGCCAAGTTAAGGAGTATCTTTTTTCCAAATTCAAAAGCTGAATTATCTTCGTGTAATTCAAGACCAGTATGTGCTTGCACGCATTCGTTTAATCCAATAAAACCAATGCTCAATGATTGTTTTCTCAAATCTAGAAGTGGATAGTCTTGACCAGGTGCTTTTCGAGAACAAATTGGCAATAACTCCTTTTCTATTCTATCCTTTATTATTTCTCTTTTCTTTAATAAAATATTTCTAGCAATTTGGGCCTTTTCCATTATAATTTCAAATAATCTATCATCATTCCCATTAGCCATGTAAGCATATCTAGGTAAATTTAAGCTTACGGATTGCAAGCTGCCCATGTTGATATAGGATTTATTCCAATCAAATAGGTCTGGATCATCACAAATCTTTCTGATACCTTCTGGTGTTAATAAGATCCGGCAGCATTGACTATGAACTTCATCTGGCATCCATGATGCCGCGAGGTTCAAGTAATAAGGTGATCCAAATTTAGCCGCTTCTTCGCTTATTAATAAATATTCTTCTTCAAATTTATCTAACCATTCTTTTTTCAGTTTAACTTCGTGTTTGGGGAAATTAAATAATCTACCAAGACCATCACCTTCAATATAGACTTCACTAATAGCTTTGAATAATTTACGACATTCATCGATAAAATCCCCATAAACGCCAGTATTTTTTCCTCCTGGACCAACTGCAGGAACTTCTAATAATGTATCAGGTATTGTTGGTGTACATGAAATGGATGTAAATGGAACTTGAGCACCTCTAGATGCATATATTTGGTTTGATTCAAATACAAAACATTGAGCTAGTTGCTTTATTTCAATATCGTTTAATCCTTTTACATAAGGTGCTAGGAATGTTGTAAAATTATCTACTCCTTGCCCACCACTAAATTCTCCAGTAATCAAACCTAACCATTTTGCAGCATGAAGGAAAGCTACCATGGGATGTTTTGCAGGTTTTGATACAGCAGAATATGGCCAATTTACTGGAGGTAAACCAAACTTTAAGATGAGTCGAAGATCCCATTCTTGGCAGAAGGGTCTTAAATCAAAATATCTCAACATGTGAACATGAAGATCCCCATTTAAATGTGCATTAGCTTCTTCATCAGATAATAATCTTAATAATGCATATTCTGATGAAATTCTATCAGCTGCCCAACTGTGAATTGATTCAGGATTTCTATATTGGTTCGCATTCTCTCGAATTCCTGATGTAACAAATTTTTCATAATCCATTAATGGCATACCTAACCGGGTATATCTTTTTCTCGCTTCCAAAAGTCCTATTTCAGCTAAAACCGAGCAACACATTTCTCGAATAGCTGGTCCTGAAAGCCATTGAATGTTTGAAGTTATGATCCTCTTTAAAACCATTCTTGTTACTTGTTCGGCAGTCGGAACGGAGATACCCGTTTCTATGATTAAACTATCAATTATTTTATTTGCATCAAAGGTTTCTACATCTCCCTTAGTAGTCCGAACCTTTGGAAACATGTCTCTAATTAGTCGATTTCCAATATTAATTTTCTCTATATCATCCGGTTGCAATAAAAATACCTCTATATTATTAATGGTTAATGAAAGAAAATAAATTGATTTAACTTATTTCTTATAATTCGCACTTATTAAGTTTTAAGTCTGTAAAATAAGTGTTACAATTGAAAATACTCTTTTTTGATTAAATCATGCATCATGACTTTAATTTCTTCTATATCATCATTAATCAAAACAAAATAATTATCTTGTAATTTTAAATTTGATGGATGATTGAAATTCGTGTGAAAAAGAAATAATGAGAATATAAGTATTAAAGAAAAAAATTTACTATTTTTTCTTTAGATTAAAAATTCTGAGAACTTGGGTGTATTTATGCCTAAATCTAAAAAACAAAAAAAGCAGACAAAGAGAATTAAAACAGAAAAAGCAAAAAAGAGCGAATTAATTTCAGAAAAAAAAGAACTAACTTTAGAATTATTAGAAAAAACCTTTATCGAAAGGATGAAGATTTTAGAGAGACGTGTTACTGAGCTTGAAATGAAAATAAAAACTGAAGAGGAAGTTCAGGAAGAAGAATTTGATGAAACAAAATTAATACTATTAAAAATTCTCAAAAAATTAGCACATTCAAGTCCGGATATTAAATCATCTGCTATAATTAATTTAGAAGGGCTTTTAATTGTGGATACATTACCAAAAACGGTAGATAAATTAAGAGTATCAATTATAAACACGCTGATATTTATCTGTTCAAAAATATTAATGAAGGATTTTATGAAAGGAGAACCTTTGGAAATTACTATAAAAGGGACTACTGGCCATTTAATTACCATGTTAGCAGGAAAAAATATAATGTTAACTTCCAAATCTGATAATATTAAATTAGGAACTGGGCCATTAGATATGAAAAGGGCAGTAAAAGAAATTATATCTAATTTAAAGGAATATAAAAGCGAAATTCCAAAAAATAAAATTTCCAATGAGGAAGTTTTTGAAATAATAAACACTTCAAGAGATAAAAAAATAATTAAATCAACTGAAACAAAAGATTTATGCTTAATTTTGAAAAATTTAGTAGATTCTTCTTCTCAAATTCTAGCTTCCATGATATTTATTTTAAATGGTCTCCCAGTAGCTACTCACTTGCCAAAAAATTTCAATATTGAGAGATTAACAGAAGGATCTGCTGTTCTTGTCTATTTAGCAGGAAAGCTATTTCAAGAATTATTTAAAGGCGAATTACTTCAAATCATTATTAGAGGAACTGAAGGATATTTATTATTAGTTCCATTATTAAATGACATTTTTCTTGATGTATTAGTCGATAAAAATGTAAAATTGGGTCTAATTTCTTTAGATATTACGAAAGCTACCAAAAATATTATCAAACTTTTGAAAAATTTTTCTCCTCCTTCTTTTGAAGCAAAAACAAGTTTAATTGATATGGAAACGTTATTGAACAACAAATTAAGTAATTAAAAATAAGGGAATTCGCTTTCAAAAAAATTGTAATACGCTCGTATTACTCTAATTCATATTTTTTATGACCTATTTTGATTTTGATAGTGTTTTGAGGTTTGAATATGGAAATACATGATGTATTCATTTTACGAAATGGGGTCCCTATTTATCATAAACGACAAGATGAAAAAACAAAGGAAGTAGATGAAACTCTTTTAATGGGATTTTTAAGTGCAATTACAGGATTCGGTGAAGAAATAGGTCTAGGTAAAGCTTTTGAATATGTAACGAATGAAATTAAATTTTCATTTTATGAGAATTCGGGATTAGTCTATATTATATGCTGCGACTTACAAGTACAAAATGAATTCCTGCATTATTTATCTTCAAATATTGCCAACAAATATATTGAACGCATGCCTGAAATTCCTAGTTCTAAAAACATGCAAGACTTTGATAGGCTTGTTTCTGCCGTTATCAAAGAATGTATTAATGCCTATATCAAACCCGAGCAAGAAAAGGAAGAAGAAATAATTGAAATGTGTAATGATGATAGATATGCGACATTGGTTCCAAAATGCCATTTTAACGGGGATACATTTAAATTTTCAGGAATTCGAAGAGAACTATTTAAATTAATTAACGGTAAAAATAGCATTCAAGATATATCTAATAATTTAACTGAAAATCCGAATAAAATTTTAAATATTTTACGATCTTATCAAAAAGAAGGGTTTATATCTTTTTAGGTTAGCTTCTTTTTTATTTTAAATCAATTTTTAAATAAAAATTTGAAAAATTACAAATTCTTACTTTTTGGCTAACTTCTTTTCAAATTACGGTTTATGAATAAGTGCCTAAATTTTTTTATAAAATTCTCATTTTTCATTAATTACAAAATAATATGTTCAATGATTCAATTCACGCGCGAAAAAATTTGATTTTTTCAATTCTTGAAAAATCATAATATCCCTTACAATTTTAACCGATTTAAGACCTCAACCAAAATCAAATTTTTGAAACGTACAAATTTTTTTTTTGAAAATTTTTAAATCCGATACTATAATTTTTAATCAAAAATCGTTCTCTTATACGACAAAAATGAAAAAGATTTAAATATAGTTTATGAAAAGAATATAATGTCCAAATTTAATCAATTTGGTTAAAAACTGAATTTGATTTAATATTTAACATTTTACTTTAAATTCAAAAAATAGAAACTTTTAAGGTAAAATGATCCAATTTGCAATAAATAAGGGATGATAAATATGGCCAAAAAAAGATTTTTCGCATGGAGCCCATTGAGAGCCTTGATGGCTGATAATGGTGCAAAAATTGTCAGCAGAGATGCTGTAAGCTTTTTGATTGGCGTTTTACAAGATAAAGCTATTACAATTACTAAAAGAGCTTATATCTTAGCAAAACACTCCAAGCGAAAGAAAATAACCAAAGAAGATATTGAATTAGCTATTAAAGGCTATTAAATAAATTTAATTATACTCTTTTTTTTTCTTTCTAATGTTTTTTTTAAATTTGAGTTTATTTTTTAAATATTTTTGAGCTTGCATTATTCAGAAATTATTAATAACAGATACTAATTATATTATTTAAGGAATTTATTACCGTTCGAATAAATATAGTAGAAACCATTCGAGGGATTTATCTTGAAGAGAATTATAAGGATTATCATTACTCTCATATTCATGTTTTCAATGATTGGAATCGGTGCTACAACTATATCTATTTCAATGCAATATAATAGTTATTCATTCTCTACATATGCATTGGATACTTCTTGGAATTCTTTAATGATTACAAAAGATACTGGATTTTCAGTTGAATTATCTGCAGGACAAAATTATACGATCCAAACCTGGACTGTATTTGATGATGATGTGGCTATTAAAATAAGTGAATCTAACCTTATGTTGACTGGATTAATGGTTGATAAAATTGGGAGTGCTGATGAACAGTTAATATTTAAACCCAATAATACAAAAATATACTATATTCTTATTGATATTAAAGGAAGTCCTGTTGGACATTTTACATTTAGAGTTCTTACGGGTGGATCTGGGGCTAATAGCGCTCCCGTCCAAGAATTTAAAGAATATGGAAGATTAATCTATAATTATATTCCTTTTTTTATACTCACAGCTATCGGTATAATCAGCTTTATTTTTATTAATATTGCTGCAGAAACTATCAAGATCCAAAAATCAAGTAAAACGGCGAAACCGTTTACGAGGCCTAAAAAATTTTATTATTCTCCCGTTCAATCTCCCACGGAAGTTTCAATTAAAAGGCAATTTGAATACCTGAGTGGATTTGTTCGAGTAAAAGTTAAAATTATAAATCAAAGTAATTATACTATTTCAAGAGTTAGATTTGAATTAGACATTCCAGAATCTCTGGTCTTGAGAAAAATTGAACCCGCATATAAAATTGAAGGTGATGAAGTACAATTGGCTGATCTTCCTCCTAACTCCTCAAAGACCATGGGATTCACTCTAGAACCATTAATTTGCGGGAAAGAAAAATTATACGGTAATCTTGAGTATTTGGACTATAGAGGGAGTCATAAAGTGATGACAATGATGCCTTTAGAGTTAGAAATTATTTGTCCATTATTTTTTACGGAAGAAGATGCAAATATCGCGACTTTGACCAATTTAATCACTTACAAATTGAAAAAAAATGATGAACGATCATATGCCCTTCCCGAAAGACTATCACCAGATAAAGCATTTCAAATAGTAAAAAGCGTGATTCAGATACATCACGTTAAATTTGTTAGCGAAACAGTTGAAAATAAATCGACTTTTGAAGCCCATGCATGGTATTATGGAAAGTCGAAAATTAATCTAAAGGAATTTGTCATTCAAGGAATAGTAAGTGAAAAAAACAAGTGTATAAAAATAATGGTTGATTGTGATGATGAATTATCTTTAGTTGGATTTTTATCAGAATTAGGTAGTGATTTACGTAAAGGAATTCTTCGAGAAGGCATAATTCGCTACGAAGATGATTTAGTTGCTTTGAGATGTCCCTCATGTGCTGCTCCGTTAGATAAATTTCCACAATTAGGCAAACCATTTAAGTGCAGTTACTGTAATTCTCTTGTTACACTTGAATAAATTTCTATTATTTTTAAAAATTTGATTTTAAACACCTTATTCTTTTTTTAAATCAAATTAATTGTAAAATGAGTTGAAAAACAGGAAAATTTAGAAATAGTGCTCCGGCCGGGATTCGAACCCGGGTTTCCTACTGAGTAGATGTACTCGTGGCCTCAGACTTAGGGGTGAAAGCCCTAAATGCTTGGCCGGGCTACACCACCGGAGCTCGGATTATTTGGCGCCGCCGGCAGGCTTCGAACCTGCGACCGACGGGTTTCTGTTTAAGATATTAAATCTTCAATTAACAGCCCGCTGCTATACCAAAAATTTGGCGCTAATTTGGCTCTACCTGGCTGAGCCACGGCGGCACGAGTTTGTTGCCCGATGCTAGAAATTATTATTATTACACCAATTGATAATAAATATTTTTTTAATTGGTAAATTTTTTTATTTTCAATAAGAAAGATTAAAACCTATTTATATATTTTATCGTTTTAAAGGGCGAAAATTAAGTTTAAATTGATATAAAAGAAATTAATTTTGTATTGGTTTATTAACGATTAAATTCATCATTATTAATCTTCATTAAGAGTAAAAGTACTCCAAAGGGATAATTTTTGTTTGTTTAATCTGCGTTTCATTCTTTGTAAAAAGGAATATACAGTGGAATGTTGTATTCCATCAACAATCATTGAAATTGCTTTTCGAGCTATTCTCATGGATTCATCATTAATGCTTCCTATCATGGAGATCGTGTCTCCATAAATAGTAACGTAGACTCCGGTATTTTCTTCAATAATACGGCGAGTCTTGCCCGTCTCGCCTATTAAACGAGATTTAATCCTCTTAATTCTTTTTGGATTCTTTCCAACGATATCAGTAAGATTAATAATTTCTAATCCTTCATCATCATGTAATAATCGATAGGATCTTTCGGGGCTAAATCCTCTTGAGATTGCTTTACAAATGTCTCTTGCTTTCCAAACTCCTAAAGGATCTTTTGAACCCTCTTTAGGGCTAATTACAACTAATCCCTCTTTACTATCAACATCAATTTCAGTTTGTGTTCTTTCTTCAATGAAATTTTTGGTAGAACCTTTTTTTCCTATTAAAACAGCGATCCTATCTTTAACAATTTTTATGTTTTCAGTTAGTAAGGACATTAATCCACCTATAATTTGGAAATATTTTTAAATGCTTTTTTAACTGAGGGAATCTCTATGTCATATTTCTTAAAATAATTCAAAATATTCTTTAAATCCCTAAAAAGAAATTCCTCACTTTGAGGATGATGTCTCACAACTGCTTGAGAGATATCAATAATGACAGGATCATCTTGCGTTGGCATTAAAACATTGTACTCGCTTAAATCTGCATGTACTAAACGCGCATATTGATATAATCTTTTAACATTTTCAAAAAGCTTTTCAAATACTTTTTCTGGATCTTTAAGCTTGGTATCTTTTAATAGAGGTGCTGGGTCATCGGTTTTTTCTGAAGCAATAAAATCCATTAAAAGTAGATTTTTCTTGACAACAATTGGTTTTGGCACCCGAACTCCTGCATCAAATGCTCTTTTAAGATTTTTATATTCTTTTTCTGCCCAAACAAAAACAATATCCTTCATCTTACGACGAATTCTTTTAAACCTAGGATCTCCAACTATATAAGCATACATATGCCTGGGATCAGAAGTTTTTACTCGGTAAATCTTCAATGCATACAATATTTTTTTCAAATCTTCATTTTCATCTTCCGACTCTACTTCCAAGAAAGCTCGATAGACGTTAGCTTCTTTTCCCGTTGCAATTACACCACCAATACTATCAATATGCTTCCTATTCAATAATTCATATATCGTTAGCATTGTAGATGAATCAAAAGTTCCTTCAACTACTTTTTTATCATCCGAATTCTTTATTTTTCTTCGGCTTTTATCAATTTTTTGTTCTAATTCATCTAATCTCTTATCTTTTTCCAATAAATTCAAACCCTAGTTTAATTTCCATAATTTTGATGCTATTTCAGTGCTTCTATGGTCTTTCCATAATTCAAGAAATTTTACAATATTTTCATTGTTTTTGTAAACATCTTCTTTTATCTTTCCTTTCTCTTTTAGACTTGATAAGAATTCCCTATTAAGCTTTTTTTCAAATTTTTGGGGAATAATTTGTAGCTCATTTGATTCCAGAGCTTTTTTCACGACATTTCCTAGTATATATCCCGAAAGTGCCGCATAAGCAATCCCTTTTCCACTTAAAGGATCAACAAAACCTGCTGCATCACCTATTGCAATGAGCCCTTTTTCATCGACAAATTTTCTTCTGATTCCAACAGGCACCATGTGGGCTGCTTTTTTTATAGTCTTTCCACCTTTAATTAAATCTTTAACTATGTTTAAAAAATTCTCAAATTTTTCCCTGATATTTTTTAATACGTTAATTTGACAACCCCACCCAACGCTAACTACTTTCGTTTTCGGGAAAATCCATGCGTATCCGATCTCAACAATTTCTTTCCCGAACCATAAGTGTAAGTTATCTCCAAAACGGTCATCAACCATTTTTTTTGAATCAAATTCGATTTCATGAGTTATAGTTTGTGCCATGTAATTAGAGGGAAATTTCGGGAAATTGAATTTTTGATCTAATATTGACGGGACTCCATCTGAAATTATTAAAATTTTTGATAAAAATTCTTCTTTTTTTGTTTTTAAACAGTACAATCTTTTATTTTCATCATAATTTACATCAATAATCTTTGTTGCATCTTTTAATGTCGCTCCATCTTCTATGGCTAACTTAGTTAAATGATTATCAAGTTTTGATCTCCAAAGACAAGCCCCCTTCCCTTTTCTATCAATAATTTTTCCATTTGAATGGTGTAAAGTCAAAAAATCAAATTTTCTATCTATTATTTCGTCTGGCAATTTAATTTGTTCCACAAATTCTTGAGGGATGGCACCACCACAAACCTTATATCGTGGAAGTTTATCTTTTTCAAAAATTATAGTGTCAAATCCTTTACTAGACAGAGATTTTGCAGCGCTTGTACCCCCAGGCCCTGCCCCAATTATTGAAATATCCCAAATTTTCATGAAACCACGTTTGTTAACTGAATTAAGATTACTTTATTTTCTTTTTTTAATCCCTTTACTTCCATTCCCTCTTTAACATTTATTAAATGCGTTTGGAGAGGAATGTCATAAATACTATAACTTTTATTGTCCATGACTTGTAAATTATCTTGCGTGATGGATAAGACCATGTAAGAATTTAAATTCTCACTCCTAATTTCTCGTGCATGTTTTAAATCATTATAAGAGAATTTCTCCTTTTGAAGGTTATCTAAATTAATTGCAATAATTTTTTTATTTACAATCATTTCTACTTGATAAATTTCATAATTTAATTCAAAGGCTTCTCCTACTCTAAAAGGTGGCAATAAAACTCTAATTATTGCATTGGATTTAACTTTAGCTCTGTTTTTTTCTCTATCTTCATATTTAAAAGATTCTCTTATAGATCCATCTAATTGATTTTTAATCAAATTTGCTATTTTTTTAGCCAATTTAAAGGATGATAATTTATATTTCAAAATTTTTTCTCTCTTAGTTGGCACAAGAATATATGCATCTGGATCGGCTTCTAAATATTTTTCGAATTCATTTTCTATTATTTCTTCAATATATAAAACTTCATCTTCCTTTAGCTTTCTATTCTTGCCTTGAAACTGTAATTCTACTTTAGATAAGTTTCTTTGAATCTTTGTGCATTTATCACAGATACTGAAATTAACACGTATTGGAATCTCTTCTTCTTCCATTATTTCATGCTCTGAATTCTCAAAATCTTTTTTCATGGCTTTAATTTTTATTTTTATTAACCTATTTGAATTTAATAATTCATAATTTAATTTATCTTCGTCTAATATTGCTAGAATTACTTTAATATTTTCATCAGATTTAATGAATCTTGTAACGTGTTGAGACAATTCATCAATTATTTCATCTAAAAAGTATTCACCTGGATGAAACCAATTTTTAGAATAATCAAATCTAAAATTTTGGCAATTTTTACAAATAAATAAAGTCGGAATTCTTTGTCTATCTATTTTAAAAAGCGGATTCATCTCTCTATAACAATCAAGACATAAATTCTCGATTAAATCGGCTTTTTTTAAATTATCTTTGCCACATTTAATACAAAAACGAGATCCTGTCATCTCTAACTTAACTCGATTAAAAAATAATTAATGCATGTGGAACCTTATTTATGTATAAGATACTTTCTTCGTGTATTAAACCCATTTTTAATGCTTGAGATACAATTTTTTTACCAACCAAGTTTGCATTTACTGTATTTTTTAAAACTTCAATGCAATCATTAAGAGATACTTGCGTATCTCCATAAAACTTTTGATTAACTTCAAGCTTGAAACGTCCCTCCTTTAAAGTTGACCCCATTAAATCAGAATCGCATATCGCTACTACTGTTTCTTGCTGGAATTTTCGAATATTCATGTAGAATGTATCCATGTTAATTCCCGTTTAATAATTTGATCAATCATAAAGTAGCAACAGTTCTACGTGAACCGCATGCTTCACAAACTAAAAACGTGAATCTATCTTTTTTATTCAAATGAGTATCAGGTCTATTACAATTATCACACATGACAAATTTTTCTGCATATTTCTTTATTAAGGAATCTAGGGTGAATTCTCTAAATCTGCCACGAAAAATTAGGGCATCTATATGTTTACCCTTTTTTCTAATTGAACCTCTTGTTGCTAATTCGTGTAATAGATATTTTAAAATATGATCGGGATCCCTACGTAACTTAGATGAAATATCATTTATATTTGTACAATATGTCTTTCCACCCTCTGAATATAATTCTACTCGAGGTATAGTAAATCTTTTATGTTCAAAAACATCTTTAGGAATCATCTCTTGAGCTCTTTTTAATGCATCTTCGTAATTCATTTAACTCACACAACAAATCATCATAATTTTCTAAATCGACCGCTTTTTGGTTCGTATATAGTACCATCTTCAAATAATACTTTTAGAATACTTTTCAATTTATCATTATCAATGTTTGTATAAGTACTTATTTCTTCTATAGTGACTCCGTCCCCTTCATCAATTTTTTCAATTAAAGATAAGATTTTGGTTATGCTATCATCGCTTTCTTGTGAAGAAGCTAATGTTAAGGAAGTTTCTAAGTCTTCGTATTCCTCAAGATCTTCCATATCTAGATCTTGTGTTTCTTGATTTACTTCTAGATCAAATTTTACTTCTTTGAAGGATGGAGCTTCTCTATCTTTTTTCTTAATCATTTTTAAATAGATTTTTTCCAATTCTCGTAACGTCTCGAAATTAGGATCTTCTATTTTTTTGATAATTTCAGGATTTATATAGATTGTATTTTCCCTTTTCCTTACTCGTCCGACGATATCTACTATATTTCCAACTTCTAACTCTTTGGCTATTTGTATGGAATCTAAATATTTAGTATTATATTGACTTTCTAAAAATGCACGTACTAAAATGCTTTCTGTACCGTCATTAATTCCAAGATAAACAGATTTCACGTTACCTGTAGCCTCATCATCATAACTTCTCACAAAAACTACATCACCAAGGATACGTACTCTACTAACTTCTAATCCAAAAGGAGTTCTAATATAAGAAATTTTTTTATCTTCTTTATTTTCAATATAAAAATCTCCAGCTTTGATATCTTCAATATTCAATTTATAGGCCGTACTCCTCTTAGGAAATCTATTTGAATTCATTCGAAACACACCTAATATTTTATTAAATCAATAAATCAGTGAATAATAATCAAATTTTAAACAAATTTTATAATCTGTCTTTAATAATCTAGAATTCTCTCAAAAGTTAATTAATGTCAAATATAATTTTAATCTAATTGAAAATGATATTGTATAACAATAAACAAAAATTTAAATAAACTATAATCGACAAATTAAAATTAGTTAAGTTAGTAAAAACCTTGGTTTTTAATTAAGTTGATATTGGATGAAAAAAATCTCCTTTGAACCAATTTCTGTGAAAAATTCAATCAGTGAAATGAAAAATATCGCAGAATTAATGATTGATCTTGCATACTCTTCTCTTCTTTTCAGAAATTTAGAAATCTCAGATGAAGTTATGAAACTTGAGGAGCAAGTTCACGTTTTGACTTATCTAGTCGATATGAATACAATGTTGGCTGTTCGTGATAGTAAAGATGCGGAGGAATTAGAACCAATTATTAGGATTGGCTATAATTTTGATAGAATCTCAAATGCAATAGCAGATATTGCAAAAATAACGATAAATAAATTAGATTTACACCCCACACTTTTTGAGGCAATTAGACAATCAGAAGAACCATTAATTAGAGCAATTGTTACAAATAAAGAAATAAATAATAAGAAAATTGGAAAATTACAAATCCGATCTGAAACAGGTTGTGATATTATTGCCATCCGGAGAGGGAATGGGTGGATTTTCGATCCAACTAAAGATACCAAATTGAAACTGAACGATGTGCTTTTTGCTAGAGGATCGGTTAAGGGAAATCAATTACTCTGCAATATGACTGGTGGGCAATGTACCAGAGGTGAAAAAGAGAAAGAAAATTTTCCTATTGAACTAGAACACGATCTAACTATTATCAAACAATATATATTAGAAATGAAAAATACCTCCGAGGCAATGATCGGACTTGCATTCTCCGCAATTTTGTTTAATAACAGAGAAATCGCTGAAGATGTCTTTGAAATGGAAGAAAGATTAGATTTTGTTCAATTAGAAGTTCAGAAATCTGTTTTAGCTAATGCAAAATGCGTTAATGATCCTACACGTTTTGTATCCATTCTAAGATTGGCAACAGCTACAGAAGAGATATCAGATGGAGCAACATCGATTGCAGAAATTGTATTACGAGGATTGGAACCACATCCTGTATTTGAAATAATAATGAACGAAACTGATGAAATAATTTCGAAAATACAAATCAGTGAGAAATCAAAGATTGTTAATCAAACCATTTCTGAATCTAACATACAAATTAATACTGGGATGAAAGTAATTGCGATTAAGAGAAATAATGATTATTTTTATGGTATAAATAAAAATACAATGCTATTACCAGAAGATGTACTAATTACCGTGGGACCTGAAGAAGGAAAACAACTTTTAATGGAAATGGCTAAATAATTTCTTTTAAATATTGAATTTTTTACCTCATTTTATATTGAACTAATCATTTTAAAAATATTTTAATTAGATTACAATATTGCGATATAGGCGATAAATAAAATATCTTACGAGGATTGTGAAAAAATCGACTCATCTTATTGAAGAAATTCCAACAGAAATAAGAACTAGAGAATTTTTCCCGCTTCAGAAAAATGTTTTGAAACTTATTAAAAAACTCGGTTGGGAAAAATTCAATCAACAACGAGAAACCATACTTGAGGGTAATTTTATTTATGAATTATTAAGAGAAAGATTAACAGAATCTATTTTAACAGCCAAAGCAGTTATTGAGGGAACCTTAGAAAAACCTTGGAGAATATTAACATATAATTTATTTCCACCCATTGTGGCAATAAGAAGTGACGTACAGCAAGGTACGATGAAATTGATATTCGGATATGACGTGGATACCACGTTTATAATCGCAGATGATATTAATAGTGAAATTCTTTTCCTCTTAAATTGTGGGTTGCAAGATGGAATTCCCTACGATTGGTATTTTATTGATTCAAATGATGATGTCTTAGATAGGCGCCACCTGAAATACGGAGTTAAATTGAGGGATATGGTTAAGAAATCTAAAAAGGGAATTGTTGATTCATCATTAAAAATGATTGATATTTTAAAAGATATTAGGAACGAAAGGACCCCAAATCGCATGCAGAGTACCTACCATGTAGCAACTTGTTGGTTGTCGGCTGCATTCAATCAAGCTTTTGACCTCAGTAATTATGAAGCATATGGTGGATTTTATGACGGTGTCGCCTCTCAAAGCGTTTATAAATTATCAGATTATTTATTTTGCTTTGTTCCCTGGCCTCCAATCATGAAATCATTATTATATGCTGGAAGACGAGGATTTATGAAAAAATGGGCATCATGGTGTGGTAACAAGTTATTGATAAACCAATGGGAAGATTCCATCATTAATTGGGTCAAAGAAAAAAATCCTGAAACTTTTAACATCATTTTTAATGAAGGAATTGAAAACATACCTTTTCCATGTGATTCATTACTTTCAAAGAATATATTAATAGAAAATCATAAGAAAACCGGATTCTTTTTTTCCGAAAATAATCTCCCTACCATCAACATCAAGGATCTTGTAACCACGGAAGAAGAATGGTTTAAAGGATTATATTTACGAGTCACACCAAGGACTCCCAACAAAACCAAAATTGATGAATCCTTTATAATTTCTAAAGGAATGGGTAAAAATACTCAAATTTTACAGGATTAATTCATGATCGCTCAATAAAATAGATTTGCCTTCCTTCTACTATTGCTAACATTAGCTTTTCTCGACCGGATTGTAAAAGACGCCATATTGTTCCTCTTGAAATGTTCATTTTTTCTCCTGCTTGATCTTGGGTAAGGCGATCTAAATCAACGAGTCTTACAGCTTCAAATTCATCGTAATAAATATAAATGGGAGTGGGATTTGATCGATTGATTAATTCAGGAGGAATTACGGGAATAAAATGTTTAAAAATAGGTTCAGCATAATTCCTTGGAATGATTGGGCGTCCTCTTGCACATCCTCTTCCTCTTCTACCTCTCTTTTTTCCATACATATTATACACTCAAATGACTTGTTTAATTTTTTGATAGATATTTTTAATTGCCTTTGAAGATGGACTTTCTGGGGAAAATTCCACAATTGGAACCCCATTTACAATTGATTTCGGAATATTATCATCAACTGGTATCGTTCCCAAGAAGTCTAATAATTCATTTTCTCCGTACTTTTTTAATTCTTCTGTATATTTTTCATTGATATCTGCTTTATTAATAACTAAACCGATTGACTTACAAAAAAATCTAGCGACTTCAAGAGCTCTTTTTAGATCATGAATTGCTGCAGGGGTCGGTTCAGTTATTAAGATTATATAATTTGAACCAGATGCAGCTGAAATTACAGGACATCCAATTCCAGGTGGACCATCAACGATTATCATTTTCTTCTTGATTCTCTCAGCGATCTCAACTCCAAACTGCTTCGCTTCATTAACAACCTTACCAGAACTGCCTTCTCCTATTTTTAATTCTCCTGAAATGGTTGGAAACTCATAATTGGTATCTATATGTTTTATTTCACCGGATTTTATTGGTTTAAGCATAATTGCATCCTCTGCACATACAAGTTCACATATACCACAACCTTCACAAAGTAAACTATCTATAATTGGCAGATTTTTATTTTCATCCCAAGAAATTGCGTCATAATTACAATTATCAAAACAAGATTTACAGCTAATACATTTTGATTCATCAAAAAAAGCTTTTTCAGACGCATAACAATTTCGTACTTCTCTTTCCTCGCCTTGCATTATCAATAATAGATTTGGAGCATCAACATCCGTATCTACTGAAATATTATTTTTAAATTCTTCATTAAATAACAATGAAAGAGATGCTGTTAACGTCGTTTTGCCAACTCCACCTTTTCCACTTAAGATTGTAACCATTACCAAATTAATTCCTCCAATTTGTTGTATAATATAAGAAAAGCTTTAGAAGCATCTGAATCAGGAAAACTTTCGACTACAGGTAAACCTTGGCTATAACTTTTTAAAATTGCTAAGTCTGTTGGGATGTTAGAAATAATGTCAATAGAATACTTTTTCCCTAAATCTTCTATAATATCACGCTTATCTGTTAAATCCGATCTATTTAAAACAATCTTCACATTTTTAGCTGTCTTAAGATGACTAATTAATATAAATATTCTCTCTAGATCGTGTGCTCCGAATGGGGTAGGTTCTGTAACGCAAAGGATATAATTAATTCCAAATAAGGCTCTTAAAACATCGCAATGGGCCCCCGGAGACGTATCAATTATTACAACATCATAATTACCATTCTCAATTATTTCAATCGCATGACTCTTTACCTCTTTAACAACTTCTGCCGATCTTGCCTCCCTTAATTTTAATTCACCAACAAGCAAATCAAAATTATTACTTATTTTGCTTTTAGATAACGTTCCAAAGAGTTTTTCATCATTTATTATCGCATCGAATTTACAAGCTATTTTACATGCACCACATCCACTACATAATTCGGGTAGTATTAGAGGATAACGATCAGCAACTTGTAGAATAGCATGTTCATGACAAGCTTTACTGCATTCTCCACAAGTGGTACATTTTTTAGTATCAAAATCCGGCATGAAACGTTTGATATCTTTAACTTTTTCGAGTTTAGAATTTAATAGGATCGCCGTGTTAGGAGCATCAACATCTAAATCAATTAATAGTACTTTTTTTTTATTTTTAACAAATAACCAAGCTAAATTTATCGCAACAGTTGTCTTTCCAGTCCCACCTTTACCACCAGTAGTTGCTAAAGTTGGTATTTTAAGCTTATTCCATTCTAATAAAGATTTCATTTTTTATCCTCTTAAAATTGACCTCTGCCGCCACCCATGCCTCTACCACCGCCACCCATACCTCTACCACCACCCATTCCGTAATGGCTTTGAACTGTTGCTGTATCTGTTTCTTTTAAAGAACCATCTAAGAATCTTTTAACTGCTTCTTTAACTGTAATTCCCATAGCGCCTACTATCATTTTCATCCCTAATGATGATAAAGCAGTAAACGCATTTGGTCCCAAATTTCCAGTTATGACTGCATCTGCCTTTTTATTTCCAACAAATTGAGCTGCTTGCATTCCAGCTCCTCCCATGGCACTCACTCCTGGGTTTTGTGCGATCTCTAATAATTTAATATCATCATTTTCAACTTTAACGAATGTAAAATATTGGCACCTACCAAATCTTCCATCAACTTGGGCTTCCAAACCCCCTGGAGGCGAAGAAGAAATTACAATAATTAAATTTTTACTCAAATTTTATCATCTCCTTTAATTTTAGTGCATGTGTTTATTAGGATCGTGATATGCATGTTCCTGACAAGCATCGCCCTCTTGTGCTAATTGTAATTCATTTTTTTTCCATGCTTCTAATGCATCTTTTACTCTTCCAGTAGCACCAAAGTAAATGCTTATACCTTTTGATCCCATTATCTGTAAAGCTCTACGACCAGCACCTCGACATATTAAGATATTAATTCCTAGTTTACTTAAAATTTCACCTGGTAATCCTCTGCCACCCATGTGTTCGCTTTGATTATCTATGACTTTAACTTCACCACTTTCAGTATCATAAAGCGTAAAAAAAGGTACTCGACCAAAATGTTGACCAATATAATCATCTAAACCATTTTTACCTTCAGTAGGAAAGCATAATATCAAAAAAAATTCACCTCGTTTTTTAATTTATACACTGTTAATATTTTATCTATAATTTGCATATGAACAAAATTATTTATAGTTGACCTTACATTTTGTAACTTCCTCTAAGTGAAGTAATAGAAATTAATCATTTTATAAATAAAAATCTTAAAAGAATCATCATTAAAAATAATTATAATTTCTTAAACTAGTTTTAATTGAAAAAAAATCTTATAAACATAAAAACTTCGCGTATAAATCACCTCTAATAAGGGGTCATAAAAATTTCTTCTAAATTATTAATCCTAATTATTATAATTTTTGTTCATCTTTAATAAAATATAAACATAGATCTTAAATTTATAGAATACAGATTTTATAAAACAAAGAAATCAAAAATTAAATCTTAAAATTAATGAATCTGACAAAATATCCTCTTAAAGGAGGTTCAAATTAATTTGGTTGAGATTATAGGATATGGAATATACATTCCTTATAACAGGATTATGCTTTCAGAGATAAGAAATGCTTGGAATCTTTCCCCAAGAGTTGTTGGAGAAAAATCTGTTCCAAGTAGAGACGAAAATGCATTAACTATGGGATTTTCAGCAGCTCAAAATGCTATTAAAAATGCTAACATAAAGCCCGATGAAATTGAAATGCTAGTTTTCGTAACGACATCTAGTCCTTATTTGGATTCTTCTCTTGCTAGCCAACTTTCCGTTTCATTATTCAAGGAAGATCAAGAATATTCAAATATTGATGCAATCGATCTTCAAGGATCAACAAGGGCAACTACGATGGGAATTCAAATTATATGTGATGCAATTGAAGCTGGAAGAATTAAGAAAGGATTAATAGTATCCGCTGATGTTTTAACAGCCGCCCCAGGGCACGATTTAGAACTGACAAATTCTGCAGGAGCTGCAGCTTTAATCTTAGGGAAAGATGGTGGGTTTGCAAAAATTGAAGATTTCTATGGTTTTGTAACCGGTTTTACAGACGTTTGGACGACACATGATGATTATCCGAGACAATCAATTCCACGATTTATAAGAGATTATGGATTTGTTGATCATTGCGTTAATTCAATAAATGGATTATTAAAAAAACGTAATGAGAATATAGATTCATATAGTCAATTCGTAATACAACCTATAAATGCTCGATTTTTTTCGACAGTAGGAAAGAAATTAAAAATTTCTAAAGAAAAAATGGAAAATTTAAATAAATCTTTTATAGCATTTGGAAATACTGGGTGTGCGGGTCTTCTTATTGGCTTTGTATCGTCTCTAGAAAAAGCAACAGCAGAAGAAAAAATTATGCTAACAAGTTATGGATCAGGAATGAGTGATTCTGTGTCAATAAAAATAAAAAATAAGATTAATAATAACAATTCTTTAGACAAATTCTTAAAAGAGAAAAGATACGTGAATTATTTTACATATTTACGCTATAATAATATTATTAAACCTTTTATAGAATAGGTGAATAAAAATGAGTTTTATGAAACCAAAATGGTGGCGAGATAGACCTCAAAATACAAGATTAATAGGTATGAAATGTGAAAAATGTAATTACGTGAGTTTCCCTGAAAAAAGACGAGCATGTCCAAAATGTCATGCAATTGATTCCTTCAAAACATTTCCATTATCAAAAACCGGTACTATTGTTTCTTATATTGTTCAATACTACTTACCTGAAGAATTTGAAACCCCACAGCCTCTAGCAATGGTAGAATTGGATAGTGGTGGGAGGTTGTATGTACTTATGACTGATACTGCACCTGAAGAAATGAAGGTCGGAATGAAGGTTAAACTGGAATATAGAGAAATTCTAAAGGGAATGGATGCAAGTATTTGCTCATTTAAAGGAGTTCCTATCGAAAGAGTTATGGAGAATAAAAAATGAAAGGGAAAGTCGCAATTATTGGTGCTGCTCTAATCGAACGGTTTGGTGAATTATATCATAAAGACTTTGATGATATGATTTCAGAAGCGTATATCAATTGTCTAAAAACAGTTGATAAAGGTATTAATCCGAATGAGATTGATAGTGGATTTTTAGGTAGCGCTTATATGAAAAGTGGTGTTGCTGCAGCTCACCCAACTGGATTATATGATATTCCTTGGTCTCGTCTTGAAAATGGCTGTTCGACGGGTAGTGATGCTTTTAGAGTAGGTTGTTTAGCTGTTGCAAGCGGAATACAGGATGTAGCACTAATCATCGGAGCAGAAAAAATGAACGATGATCCAGGTGGTTTAATTGCTATTGCGAGAAGAGAGAATCTTTGGAGCTCGTATGGAAGGACAATGCCTGCATTTTTTGGAATGCGAGCCACTCGACACATGCATGAATATGGCACAAGAAAAGAACATCTCGCAATGGTTTCTGTTAAAAATCATCATAACGGTTCTTTATATCCCCCAGCAATGTATCGATTTGAAGTTACTATTGATCAAGTGTTAAATGCTCCTATGGTTTCATGGCCATTAGGACTATATGATTGTTGTCCTATTACTGACGGTGCAGCTGCTGTATTAGTATGCAATTCTGATATTGCTAGAAAATATACAGATGACCCGATTTACGTAAATGCATCTTGTTGCAGTGTCGGATCATGGACTAACAATGATCACTATTCTCTTGTAGGATTTCCTGCGACCAAAACAGCTGCAAATGCTGCTTATAAAATGGCTGGGATAGGTCCTGAAAAAATAGATTTTTTTGAGTGTCATGATTGTTTCACGATTACAGAAATACTCAATTATGAGGACTTGGGTTTCGCCGAAAAAGGAGAAGGTCCTAAATTATTGGAAGAAGGAATTGTAAATCTTGATGGTCAAAAACCTGCAAATCCAAGTGGTGGTCTAATTTCCAAAGGACATCCTATTGGAGCTACTGGAGTTGCACAAATAGTTGAACTCTTTGACCAGCTTAGAGGTAAAGCCGGAAAAATACAAATTGATGACGTGAACGTGGGATTACAACATAATATTGGTTTGGGAAGAGGTTCTACTGGTTCTGCAAGCGTAGTCTCTATTTGTAGTAGAGAAAAAGAATTAAAATAAAAATATTATTCAAATTTCACCTTTTTTTATTTAATTATCTTTAAATCTTTAAATAAGTAAAAAAAAATTATATTTTCATTCGTTCATTTTCTTTCTTACTTGATTGAAATTATTTCTTTCTTATTATTTTAACGGATGAACTTCTTTTGAGATAATCTTAAAATTCAAATCCTTACAATATAAATGAAAATGGCTAATAGTTCCTATTGACTGGTCTCCCGCTTGAACAATTAGCGTTAATAATTTTTGGTTCTCATCAACAATCCTACACAGCTTGAACTTGCTTAATTCCTTTTCTATCTGATTTAAATCTAGTTCTTCTCCGATTAAATCTAGATATACTTCATTTAACTTTGTTATAGAATTTTTTTTAACTTGAAAATTATATTCAAAATCTTTATTTCGAGGTTCAGAAGGTTTCTTACAAGGGGGATTATCCAATAAATTCTTCCAATACCCCGTAACCCATGCTTCCTTTACGGGGAAACTCAAAAGTTGAGCTTTCCTTTCCGTAGTAAATAAGATAACGCCGATGCATAATTGTCATATAATTTCACATTTTATCCACAATTATAACATTCAATTACATTAAAAAGATATAAATCTAAACTTATAACATTTATTTTCGATTAGATTGCAGCTAATTTTTCTTTCAAGTAAAGACATTTCTTTAATCAAATTTTATTTCTAAATTTGATTGAAATTATTAAGGTTCACATAATAAAAAAGAGAATTAAGTTAAAATATTAACCGCTTTTTCCATTCATTTATCTTATCAAATAATAAATTCCTTATATCATCATCTAAAGTAGTATTTGGAGGATATTTCTTTAATTTGCGCGAAAATGTACCTAATTCATATAATGCGGGATGAAATTTATATATTTTTACAATTTCATCTCTAATATTCTCCATCTCAAATGCTAATTGATCAACATTTATGTGAAGTCTTTCTTTGATGCTCTCTAGTAGGTGAATAACTTTATCTGGAACTTTTTCTGCAGTTACTCTGGGTGTGCTTTCCACTTTAATGGTCTTTGTTTCAGGTAATGGTTGGATTGCTGCACTTTTAATTGTTGATGGAGTAGAAGGGGGTTTTAATACACCTCCGTAAATTCTAGCAATATCTGGACGAATTGCAGGTTCTACGGTACTTTTTTGTGCTTTGGGTTGTTGACTTCTTAATGCACCCTTGTAAATAACTTGTTCTAAACCTTCTTTACTAATATCTATATCAGATTCACTTATTTGAAATCCCTTTTCTTCAAATACCTTTACTTTTTCAACTTTTTCAATATGTGGAATGGATCTTTCAAGAACGCTAGGGACTAACTCTATTTTTTTGGACACATCACCAAGAGTATTTGTAACATAATTCATCGCATCTTTTAGCATCTCAACGGAATCCTTCAAATCTGTAAGTTCTTTATCCATTTTATCAATACTTGATGTATCTTGGGATATTTTACCCGTAGGGATTTTTTGAATTGAAGATTCAATCATAACTCGAAGTTGATCGGCTAATTTAGAATCTCCTTCTCCAGAAGGTGCAATTCCACTAGTAAAATTTATTTTTTCGCTAATTTCTTCAAAACGTTCTGCTAGAATGTCTGAAAAGTTCAAAAACATGTTATTAGTTTCGGTTTTGAAATCATTTAGCATACCAGTTATGTTACCCATTTCAGAAGCTAAATTATCTATTTTAGATGCTAACTCCTTTACTATAATTTCGAGTCGTTCAAAAACAGTTGCCAAATAATTACCTCATACTTTACCTTTTAAACACATTAGAGCAATCTTCCTAAACGCATCATGTACGTTCGTACCATTCTTTGCTGATGTTTTAAAGTAAAATTGAAGGTCTAAATTTTTCACCATTTCTTCCAGATCTTTATCTGTAACTTCATGAGATTCTGCTAAATCTAGTTTGTTTGCCATCAGTGCGATTGGGATGTCTTTAAGGTAAGAAACAAGATCCGCATACCATCTATTTACTTCGGCGAAAGTCTGTTTACTTGTTAAATCGCAGACTACAAAAGCAGCATTTGATCCTTCATAATAATATTTTCTTATTACTTCAAATCTCTCTTGTCCACCAATATCCCAGACGGTTAAAATCACATCAACGTTTTCCTCTGGAATTTCGACAACTTTTATGTTAAAATCGGCTCCAATGGTGTGTTCATAATTCTCATCAAATGTTCCATCTGAAAATCTTCTAATTACTGAGGTTTTGCCCACTGCGGGCTCACCAACTACCAAAACCTTTAAAGAAAACTTCTTCTTGTCTGGCATGAAATCCCTCATGTTTTGATTTTATATTAATTATATTTATACAATTTGAGTTTTTCTTCTTAATATTAATTAAAAGTTTTGGAGAAATTCTTAAATAATTTTATATTTTGAAAGTACAGTAATTTAGTATCTTGGTAAGAGTAGTTCCAACGAGGAGATATTACTATTTGAAACTCTTAATAAGTCCTTTTAATGTCGAAGAAGCAAAAATTGTCATTAATTCACAAGTAGTTGACATTATAGATGTTAAAAATCCTTTAGAAGGTTCATTAGGGGCGAATTTTCCAGATGTAATAAAAGAAATAATAAGATTAGTAAGATCAAATAATAATAATAATGATAATAGTTTAAAAATTAGTGCAACAATTGGTGATTTACGGAATTTCCCAGGAACAGCATCACTTGCTGCACTTGGTGCTGCAACTTTAGGATTAAATTACATTAAAATAGGTATAAAAATAAATGATGAGCAATCTGCTCGTTATCTTTTAAAAAAAGTCACTCAGACAGTAAAAGATTATAATTCAACTATTAAGGTTGTTGGTGCAACATATGCAGATTATAAAAGATTTGATGCTTTAAATCCCTTAAAATTACCAAATATTGTTACTGATAGTGGTGCAGATGTTGCCATGATTGATACTGGGATAAAAACAGATGGCAAAAGTCTATTTGACTTTTTAGATCATGATAAATTAGTGAATTTTCTAACAAATTGTAGACAAAATGGCATCTTAACTGCTCTTGCTGGATCTCTAAATGTAAATCATATAAATAAATTAAAAACATTAAATCCAGACATTATTGGAATACGAGGTGCCGTTTGTGAGAAAAATGATAGATTAAATGGTACCATGAAAAGAAAAAAAATCTTAGAATTTAAAAATTTGATGAATTAATCTTATTAATTTTTTCCCAGAATTGCTAGAAAATCAAATATTATTTTTGCAGCGATAAATGGTGAAGATACTTTATCAAATAATGGATTAAGTTCAACAATATCTAAACTCGTTATTTTATTTTTTAAGAGTTTTAAAACAGATGATAATAACCTCTTAATAGTCAAATAGGAAAGACCACCAGGTTCTGGGTTCCCTACTCCTGGGCAAGCAGAAGGATCTAGGATATCTAAATCGAAAGAAATATGAACCTTTTTACTTTCAATTAATAATTCCTTTATTTCCCCGGTAATATTATCGATTGGTCCTTTTTCAATTTTATATGTGTCAATGTAATTAAACCTACTTGAATTTCTAATGATTTGCATTTCTTCCTCTGATGTTGCTCGTAATCCAAGATTTATGACTTTTATATCTTTATTTTCGTCAATTATCCTCTTAATTACAGATGCATGCGTCCATTTTTCACCAATATAATCATCTCTCATGTCTGCATGCGCATCAAAATGAATAAGTAAATCATTCTCGAATACTTTGATTATTGGATAACTAATTAAATGCTCTCCTCCCAGAGAAATTAATAGTTTACCATCTTTTGCTATTTCCCTCGTTACTTCATAAATTTTCTCGAAATTCTTATGTAAATCTCTTGGTACTATATCTATATCTCCCAAATCGCATAATTTAAGTTCTTCAATATCAAAATCGTAAAATATATCATAACTTTCAAGATTTTGAGATGCGAATCGGATTGCATCGGGACCTTCTTTGGTTCCCATTCTAAATGTACTAGTAAGATCCAAAGGAATTCCTAATATAACAAATTTTGCTCCTGAATATTTCTCCTCAGAATTTAAAAACGTGTTATTTTTTGGAGATATATAGAATTCCATGTCATTAAAAATAGATATTAAATTATTTTAAGTTTGAGATTTGAAAATTAAATTAAAAAAATAAAAAAATTATAAAGATTTATTTAACCTTTGATGGCTAAACTTAAATCTTCCTTCATAACCGTTTTTCTTTTAGCGTTAGTGCAGATTTCCAAAGCTTTTTTGGTTAATTCTGATGCCCTATCTTGAAGATAATCCATGAGTTTGACTATTGCTGAAGAAGCAACTAAATCTGCATCTGCCTTTTCCTTCATCAATCTTCTTAAAGCGGATTTAGTAATTATTCTAGTAGATTTTTCTCCAGCAGGGGCTTTAGGAGCTGCTTTAGGCTTTGGTTCTGCAGCTTTTGCTGGTTCTTTCTTTCCTTTTGCCATAAAATCATCCCATTAATTTTTTAATTAACAACCTATAATTAGAAAATTTTTAAGGTTATTAAAATTTAAGGTAATATTAGAATATAAATCATTTGTATGTCAACCAATTTCATTCATAAAATTTGTAGTTGGTCCAAAATTTAATAATATTGCGACAAAATAGAAATTGATTTTCCGAAACATTAAATGCAAAAAAGTTATTTTTAAATGATTTTCTAGCCATCTAAAAACATTAAAGATAGAAGTCTGAGAATAGAATTACATTAACGTATTTCATTATAACCTCAACATGAATATATAGAAGTAAATTTTACGTCTATCTAGATTGATATCATAGATATGCATACTATTTATATTTAAAATATAAATAGAATTAAACTCAAAATTTATTTTTGCTCTAAAAAGATTGGTAAAAATACGGAAAAAAAATAAGTGATATATTAGTTAAAAATTAAAAAAAAATAAAATTGGAAAAAATTACGTTCCTTCTTCCCAAGAACTTAGATATTTTTTTTGTTCCGAAGTCAAGACATCAATTTTAACTCCCATTGATTCAAGTTTTAAACTTGCGACCATATTATCGACTTCTTGAGGAAGAACATGAACTTTTACCTCAAGATTTTTTCCTTCCTTTGCCATTGTCTCAACTGCTAATGATTGGTTTGCGAAACTCATATCCATGACTTCACTTGGATGCCCTTCTGCAGCAGCTAAATTAACTAAACGTCCCTCCGCAAGTAATACAAGAGTTTTACCATTTTTAAGTGTAAATTGTACTAAATTTGGACGTAATATTTTTTGACTTTTCGCCATTGATTCAAGTGCAGGAATGTTAATTTCAACATTAAAATGCCCGGAATTACACATAATTGCTCCGTCTTTCATTAATTCCATATGTTGTTTATCAATGACATGTTTATCCCCTGTAGATGTAATGAAGAGATCTCCAACTTTTGCAGCATCCATTAATGGCATTACTTGAAAACCATCATATAATGCTTGTAAAGCTTTAACTGGCTCAACTTCTGTAACGATGGTGTTTGCGCCCATACCACGAGCCCTCATTGCTATACCTTTGGAACACTGTCCATATCCACTTACAACAACATTTTTACCCGCCATTAAAATAGCAGTTGCACGTAATATTCCATCCATAGTGCTTTGTCCAGTTCCGTAGTGATTATCAAATAATCTTTTTGTTGCTGAGTCATTTACTGCAAAAACAGGATATTTTAAAGCTCCATCTTCATGCATTGCACGAAGACGAATGACACCAGTTGTGGTTTCTTCACAACCACCAATTATCCCATCAATTAATTCAGTTCTCTTAGAATGTACCGTTGAAATTAAATCTGCGCCATCATCCAGGGTTATATGAGGTTTAATATCTAATGATTTATTTAAACACAAGTAATATTCCTCATTATTCTGTTCTCTAAAAGCGTAAGTGTTTATTCCTGATTTTGCTAGAGAAGCAGCAACTGCATCATTAGTAGAGAGTGGATTTGAAGCTGTTAAGGCAACTTCTGCACCTCCTGCTACTAAAGTTTTTATTAAAACTGCGGTTTCCTTCGTTACATGTAAACAAGCTGCAACCCTAATACCTTTTAATGGTTTTTCTCTTTCAAAACGTTCTTTTATCTTCATTAAAACGGGCATATTTTTTTCTGCCCATTCAATTAAAAGATCTCCTTCGGGAGCTAGGTTCAAATCTTTTATTTTATGATCTACCATTATCTTCAACTCAAGATTTTATACTTTGAATCATTTTATATTTTTTTTAAACATTATCATATAAATTGAATAAATTAATTTTTAAAAAAAAAACACTTTATAGTTATATTGAATAAAAAGAATAAATTTGATGAACAAAAATATGTTAAATTCTATTGATAAAAAAATCCTACAACTTCTCAATGAGAATTCTTGGGAGAAAGGAACGGTTTTAGCAGACATTTTAAATATTTCACGTATAACCTTACAGAAACGTATTAAACAATTGATAAATGATGGATTTATTTTTAATTTTAATATAATTATCAATCCCTATTTTTATTTTAAAAAAATTTTTTATGAAATCAAAACAAATCCAAATAAACCAAAAGTATTAGAGAACCTTAAATCTTTGAAATTTGAAACTCTTGAAGGAATTATTGGCGATTATTCGCTGATTATTAAACATAATTTCCTAAACAATCAAGAATTCTTAAATAACTTAGAATTGATTGATAATTCTATGGCTGAATCGTATAGAGCAATTGAAGTTTTAAAAACTTATAAAGAATATGGATGCGTATTTGTTGATGAAGATGGAAATTTAAAGAATTTAAATGATATTGAGAAAGAAATTCTTTTTGAACTACAAGCTCAAGGAAAAGAAAAATTAAATACACTATCTTTGGCAAAAAAAATTGGATTATCTCAGCCAACTATTTATAAAAAAATTAATGATCTACGAGAATGGAATTTTATTAAAAAATTCACGATTTCTATCAATCCAGATCATTTAAATTGCCCCATAAAATTCTACATGAGGCTTAAAGTAGATCCAGGATTTTATGATGACGTTGCTAATAATATGAAAACGTATCCGCAAGTAATTGATTTGTATCGAACAGGAGAAAATTATGGATTATTTTCATCCATTAGAACGCAAAATATCGATGAATTTAATGATTTAATAAATAAATTTTATCAAAACAATCCAATCAATGATAGTAAAACAATTCTAGTTGTTAGTGGGATGCATAAAAATTATTTTTTTCCAAGCTCCCTTTTTTAAATCATAATGAAATAATTAATTGTCCTTCTTCTTGATATTCTAATAATAAATCAGCAACATTAAATGAAGGAACTAAAGAAATTCCCTCCATCAATTCAGACTCGTCTAATCCTATTATCTTGGCTGCGAGATCACAACACGTAAACTTTATACCCATGTTAATACATTCTTCCATTTCTTCTTCGTATTTCATTCTACCAATTTTGTTTTTTTTACCTAGAAGAATGCCCATCGGACCCCATAAAACCACGTGTACATCGAGTCCTTTCTTTTTATAATAACGTGCAAATCTTATGATTTCCATTGGACTAGTTGATTCATATACCATGTTTTTTAATAAAAGTAAAACTTTTGTTACTTTGCCCATTTTAACCGAATTCACTTAAATTATGTAATATAATTTTGAAGAATTGCTGCTGCGATATTTAAAAATGCGTCCTCTACGTTTGTATTATTTAACGCTGAAGTTTCAATGAAATCCACATCATACTTGCTGACTAGGGAATTGATCTTATTTTGATCAACTTGTTTTCCTAAATCAATTTTGTTGCCAATTAAAACAAAGGGAACGGTTCCACTCAACTCCAGCAAGTCTTTTATCCATTCCTTATCCAATGACTCAAAGGTATCTGGTCGCATGTAATCAAACACTAAAAGTGCTGCTTGCGCTCCTTTAAAGAAATTTTTTCGAAACATTTCAAATTGTTTTTGTCCAGCAATATCCCAAACACCAAGATTTAATTGGACATCTTGATATTTAACTTCTTTTGAATAAACATCCACGCCAATAGTTGGTTTATAATCTCCCTTAAATTCACCCTTGATATATTGTTTAATCAAAGATGTTTTACCAACTGCACCATCTCCAAGGAGTAATACCTTAGCGTTGAAAAATTTCATAATTATTGTTTTTTATTTTGAAAAATTTATAATTTTCTAAAAAAATAAAATAGTAATAGTAATTTGGCAAAAAAAAGGAATTAAAATAAGATTTTTTTAATAAAAATTTCCCTGAGTATCTTCAAATTGTCAATGGAATGAGCGGGATGATAAATTCATCCACTACATAAAGCAAACTCATAAGCACGATGTATGTAGTCATACTAAGAAAATAGATACTTATAAACGATTTATTGGAATCTAAGTTATTTCTATAGTATCTAGCGAGAGCTTTCAGCGTAAAAATCGAGGTCAACACTAATAACGAAAAGAAAATACTGAATAGAAGAAAAGGGTTCACGTTGAGATATTTCGCAATGCTTGTCGTATCACTGGGGATGTTTAAGAGGGGAGGAAACGTGAAGTATAATAAAACACGAATGAAAGACATCATCATAATTAAAATCGAAAGTAACCCACTTAATTTACTTTCTTTATAGTTTGTCCAGAGAAGAATAACTAGTGGTAGACCTACTCCAAATTCGAAAATGAACCCTCCCAATAAACTAATGAGTCGCTGGAATGGTGTCCAAGGCACTCCATACACGTAATATGTAGTGCCACCCATGAATAGATTTATTTCTATTCGATCAAAGTATCCGCCGTTAAGATAGGCAAAAAATCCATGCCCAAATTCGTGAATTAGCAAATTTATTGCAGCATAAATATAAAAGAGTCCAGTTATCATAATAAAACTTACAATCTTGTGGCTACTTGAGCTAAAATTGAAAAGTTCTCTCGCAAGGGGATTATCTTGCACACTTTTATACTTAAAAATAAGTATGATTCCTAGCACAATCAGTAGAGTATTTAAAGTGCTCACAACCAAGATCGCTTGAAATGTATGCCCTGGGATAAGTTCAACTAGTCCATTAGCAATATCTTTTCTAAATAAATTTATATAATAGAATATACTTAAAAAATTAACGTAAAAAAGTATCAAAATGACTGTAATAAATCTTCTGATCCTTCCCATATTTCTTAGACTCTCCTTTTTACTTATTTTTTTTAAAAAATAAAAATATTATTATTTCAAAGATCAATTTTAGTGATTTTCTAGAAATTTAGAATTATTGTAAATATGAAAGTTAAAGCTAAAATTAAAAATCCTTACGCTATTTTTATAGTTATAACGTTTTTCGAGGTATTCTCCATGGAAGGCGATGAGAATTATAAGATTTTAGCAAAAAAATTGGATGCTTCCGTTCAAGGATTATCTCCTTTAGGAACTCAAGGAAATATTAGTATAACTTGGATTCAATATTTAAAAACACTTTTGACTCCCGAAGAAGTTAAGTACATCATTCATCTCCCGGTATTTCCATCATTTATTAGTGTTGGTAAATATGCTAAAAAGATTGGAATGACAAAGGAAGAAGCGCAAAAAATCCTAAACGCATTATTTGAAACTGATTGTGTAATGACATTAGGAAAGGAGAAGAAATCATATGCAATTCATTTTCCATTATTTATATTTGATGCTCCTCCTTTAGCTTTTGATAAATATCCTCCTGAAAAAACAAAAAAATTAGCTGAATTAAGTTATAAATATCTCGTTGAGGAAGAATGGTATAAAAATTTTGAAGGTTCTGCAGAAACTCCTCTCTCTCGTGTTATTCCCGTTCAAGAATCAATTAAATCCGAATCATCCATAATTCCATATGAAAATGTTGAGAAGCTTGTTGATAATGCAACGACTTTGGCTATTCAAGTTTGTGCTTGTAGGAAGAGATTGGAAGTTTTAGGAAAAAGGGAGTGTACGGAAAAGTATCCGCTTGAAACTTGTATAGCAATAGATGCAGGGGCTGAATACACGATTGCAAGAGGTCATGGACGAGAAATAACAAAAGAAGAAGCAAAAAAATACTTAAAAAAGTTCAATGAAATGGGATTGATTCATTGTACTGAAAATTTTGCTGAAGGAAGTCATAATTTAATATGTAATTGTTGTAAATGCTGTTGTAATCTTATTGGTGGAATAACAAGATGGGATAATCCCCGAGCTGTAGCAGCCGCTAACTATATTGCTAATGTAATTGAACCTGAAAATTGTATAAAATGTAATGTATGTGTTGATAATTGTAATTTTAAAGCAATTACAGTATCAAATTTTGGTCCTATAATTAATAAGGATAAGTGCATGGGATGTGGAGTCTGTGTCGTAAATTGCCCAGAAAACATAATAGAATTGAAAAGGCTTGAACGAGAAGTCATATATAAAGATTTAGCCCAATTAGGCTTGAAAGTAGTAAAAGAAACAAACCGTGAAATAAAATTATTTTAATTAAGATGGTTATTAATGCCATTAAAAAAATCTGAAAAATCCGCTGATGAATGGGTAGAAATTGGAATACAAAAAGCAAACAATAGCTCTTGGTCTGAAGCTAAAGATTCTTTTAATAACGCAATAGAACTTGATCCTAATCATAAATCTGCATATTTTTATTTAGGAGCGGTTTGGGAAAAAATTGGTGATCATCCGCCTGGAATTATGGCTAGAGAGACTTATTATGAGGATGCAATTAAAGCATTTGAAAAAGCAATAGAAAATGATCCTAAAAATGCTGAAGCATTTAATCATATGGGGCGATGTTATGAAATGTTAAAAAATTATCAAAGGGCGATACAATGTTTTGAAAAAGTTTTAAAAATAGACCCAGAAAATCCAAATGCTCTATATAATATTGCATATCAATATCAAAAAATGGAAGATTACGGTAAAGCAATCGAAATTTACAAAAAAGTAATTGAGTTTAATCCCAATGATTGGCAAGCATGGAAGAACATGGGTAATTCTTATTTTGATTTAAAAAAGTATGAAGAAGCTATTGAATGTTATACAAAAGTAACTGAACAAAATCCTGATTATGGGTTTGGATGGTATAGCATTGGTTGTGTATATGGAGCTTTAAAAGATTATAAAAAAGAAATTGATTTTTACGAAAAGGAATTAATTCATAACCCGAATGATTTTAGAATTTGGGATAATATAGGCACTTCTTATAAAGATTTGGGAAATGAGGAGATAATGGACGAATGCTATGATATTTCTGATCAAGTTAAGGAAAGAAGAAAAGTTTTAAGGCCTGAAGATGTGAAAATTATTCTGCAAGGATTTAAGACATATGGAAAGGATGATGAGTCTTATATTAAAATGAGAAAAGCTAATGAATTGATGGATTTTGGTCAAAGCAATATGCACGATACAGACAAAGCAATTAATTCTTATAAACAAGCCTTTGAAATTTATGAAAGTTTAAATAATGAGATGGGTGAAGCTAATGCACTTCGTTATTTAGCATTAGCTTACGCAAGAAATAAGAATTGGAATAAATCATTAGAAATAAATTTGGATGCATATAAAATACATTCAAAATTAGGAAACGAAATAGAAATGGGCGAGGAGCTTCATAATATTGGATATTGTTATTTTTTTCTTGGCCAATATAAAAAAGCTCTAAATTACTTTGAAAAATCTATTGAGATTCATAAAAAATTAAAAGATCAATCAAAAGTATCTGATGGATTTTCTAATTTAGGATTAATTTATAAAAAATTAGGCGAATATAATAAATCAATTGAATATCTTCAAAAATGTTACGAGATAGATGCAGTTATTGGCAATGAATATAGGCAAGCTCAGGATTTAACTGATCTTGCTTTGGTTTTTGCAGAAAATAAAGAATATTTAGAAGCTTTAAACCATTTTGAGAAATCTTATATCATTTTTAATAAAATAGGGAAAAAAAGAGAAAAAAATAATATTATCCAAAATATTGATGAATTATTACAAGATTTAACCAAAGGTGAAGAAATTCCTAAAGAAATATCAGAAAAAATTGAGATGATTAAAAAAGTAATAAAATGATAAATTAATGAGGTGGTCAGATGTCTTCTGAAGTTAAAATAGATGAATACATGACAAATTTATTGAGAGCTTTAGCTGTACCGGAAAATAAAATTAAGGACCAAAAAATATTAGCTACGCTTCTCAATAAGATAATATCGAAAGATATGGGGGAGTTCCTCATCAAAATAGGAAAGGATGGTGGAACTGTCCCTGAATTGGCTCAAAAATTGAATATTGATAAAAAAGAATTAGGAAAAAAACTGAACGAAATATTTATTCAAGATGGATTTGTCCATCCTGAACCTGATAGAAAAAAAGGAACCGTAATTTGGAAACCAACTAATTCAATGTTATTACATGATATGGTTTTTATTAATACAAAATATACCGTGGAAAAACATGGGGAAATACTTGATTTATTGGACGAATATTATGAAAATGTAATGGCCCATGTGATTGGTAAATCTAAAAATCCTATTTTTAGGATAATACCTGTCAATGAAACGATCTCGACAGATCAAAGGACCAAAGTACTTCCATTTGAAGAAGTTGCGAATATCGTTAATAGATCTCACTCTATTGGTGTTGCTAATTGTGTATGTCGGAAGCGAGCACGACGATGTGATCATCCATCTGAAGTCTGTTTAAGTTTTGACTTAGCAGCGGAAATGGTAACTCAACGCAAAATAGGACGAAAGATTAATAAAAAAGAAGCATTTGAAATATTGAAGAGAGCTGAGGAGTCAGGTTTAGTCCATTGTGTTGATAATAAACAAAAGGGTCTTCTATTTATTTGTAATTGTTGTTCATGTGCGTGTGGTGCTGTGCGTGCAGCTACAGTTCATGGTCACGTCGGAACAATTGTCCCTTCAAGATTTGAGGCTCAACTTGATGCAGATATTTGTATTGGATGTGGTACTTGTGTTGATAAATGCCAGTTTAATGCAATTACATTAGAGGATAAAGCTATCATTGATCTATCAAAATGTTATGGGTGCGGTAATTGCGCAACGAATTGCCCTGAAAACGCAATTACATTGATAGAAATTAGACCCCCAGAACATGTTCCCTTGGATGGACTGTCTTTTATGGGATTTTAATTTATATTAAATTAAATCCATCCCATATTTTTTTTAACTCCTATTTTTTTATTACTTATATTTAAGTCCATAATTTCTTAAATAATCAAAATCATTTGATTAAATTCATGACTTTAGTGTATAACGAATTACAGAAGTTTGAGGGTATTGGTAATAAAGTTGCAGAAAAATTAGTTAAGCATTTTGGTGGCGAATCTGAAGCAATTGATGCAATTAAAAATTCAAGAGTCAGCCAAATAGCTGCAATTAGGGGTATTTCTTTAAAAAAAGCATTTAAAATAGTCAATGATTATAGAGAAAAACAAATAGGAATTTCTCTAGAAGAAATTTTACGTTCAAAAGAGATTTCAGATATTTATAGATCCATTTTAAAAATTGCAAGTTCTTATGCAAACACCGCTCATGGACGAGATGCTATTTCACTTTATTCTCCGTTGCCTAGATCTAAGTATGATATAATTCAAGAAAGAATTTCGTATTTTTCTGATGCAAAGAAATGCGTTGAATCGCTTGATTTCAAATCAATAAATGAAATAAAATTTCTTCTTTCCAAGGTTAAACCATTGAAGATCTCAGGTTCTGCTGTAAGTCGAAAAAAACTCATTTTAGTGGAAGATGAAGAAGATTATCAAAGTTTATTTGAAGATGAAATAATTAAATTTTGCGATATTGAATTAATTGATCGAAAAAAAATAGAAAATTATGAATATTTTGTAAATATATCCCAAAGTTATGACTTAATATTTATAATTTCAAACCAAAATTATTCTAATTTAGACACTTTTGAAAATTTTATAGAAATAGATGACCTTGACCTCATAAAAATAGTTCCAGAAAACACGCTTAATATTTTTGCCCTAAATAAATTGACAATTAAAGCAACAAGAGAATTAGTAAAAAAAATATTGAAGTTAAGTATAAATGAATCAATCAATAAATTTCAAGATCCCGATGATCTGGTGGTTTTAAATGAAATCAATGATTTTTTGAATTTGATTAATCAAAATGGAACTCTAAAAGATGATATTAATGAAGATATTTTTAAATTAAAACAAAATTTAAATGAATTTGATAATTATATGCATGATATAGAATATGATATTAACCAATCAATTACTGATAAGATAAATAGTTTGGAAATTAAATTAAGTGGCAATCAAATTTTAGATATTTTAAAAGTAGGATCTGGATTAGATGAAAATGAATTTGATATAAGAAAATACCTCCCAGAAGAAATATCTGAAATAATTCAAACTGAACTTAAAAAAAGCGTTCAAAAGATTTTGAATAATTTTAATTTAGGAAATGAAGAGGATGATTTAGTTTTACCTTTATTTGAAAACGAATCTGGAGCTTTACCCATTGAAATAAATAAATTAGAGGCTAATAAACTCAAAAAATTAATTGAAAAGAGATATTTTATTAAGGAATATAACATTTTATTAAATCAAGCTCAAAAAATTCAAAAATATGAATATATATTTCGAGATTTAATTCAAAAAATATTTAGATTCGACGAATTTTTTGCTATTGGATTGTTTTCTAAAGATTATAATTTAAATCCTCCACAATTAATGGAAAATAATCTTGGAATTTCCTTTAAAAATGGATTTAATCTGAATTTAAAACAATTGGAATTAGAATCTGAAGATTTTACAGTTGAAGAAATTGATTATAAAATTGGTATTGGTCCTTTTTTCTTAGATCATACGAAGGATGAAAGAACAATAATCTTATCAGGTGCAAATTCTGGAGGGAAAACATGTTTATTACAAACTATTGCGCAGATTTCGTTGATGGCTCAAATGGGAATGCTTGTACCTGCTCAATTTTCTAATATTAGCATCTTTGATGAATTATATTATTATGAAAAATCTTCAGGCATGCTTAATTCAGGAGCTTTTGAGGCAAGTCTAAAACAATTCAATTATACTTGCTTATCAGATAAAATTAAATTAGTCTTATTTGATGAACTGGAAGCTATTACTGAACCGGGAAGCGCAACTAAAATCATTGCTCGCTTATTAGAATTGTTGGATGCCTCAAATAATTGCATAACATGTTTAGTTTCTCATCTTGCTGAACAAATTAGTTCCGTGATTAAAATTCCAATTAGGATTGATGGAATAGAAGCAAGCGGAATAAAAAATGGTAAATTGATAGTAAATAGAAATCCCCGATTTAATTATCTGGCTAAGAGTATGCCTTATTTAATAATTGAAAAGTTGATCATTCAATCTAACGGTAAAGAACGGGAAATTTATGAACAACTTTTGAATCGAATGAACAGCTAACATTGAACTTAAAACCAAAGAGCCATGTATTTTCTTCCTTTATTGACCAATTGGTCAATGGCTTTATCATATTCTGCCTCATACATGTTATATAAGTCATTATCTATGCCAATTCTAGATAATATATTGCTTAATTGATCAATTTTCTTTAAATCGAATGATTTTTTTTGAAGTTCTTTACATAATTCTCTAATAGTATCTACAATTTTCTCATCCTTTACAGAATCAATACTCATGGATAAATCAACCCCAACCACTTAATATATAGACAATTGGTTATTTAAATGTTATTTTGCAATGAAAAAGCATCTAATTTCTTTCGTTAGTAGATTCTTTTGACAAATTTTTAATAAAAAAAATAGCAAAAAGTAAAAAAAATTCCTCTAATAAGAATTCTATATTTTATCTGCCGGTATCTGTCGTTTAATCGGATCGCAACCGCATTTTTCTAGGTCCGCACCAGCTAACATTAATTCATCTTCTGCTTCCTCATATATATCTTTATATTTTTGATATAATTTATCATCTTGCCCAATAGTCTTCATGATATTGCTCAATTCATCAAATACTGTTGTATCACAACTCTTACTTTGAACCTCTTTAACGAGTTCCTTAATTTTTGTTCTAATAAGGTTTAAATTATTAAAATCCAAATTCATAAAATCTCACCTCATTATATGTGTATTAAAAAAAATTCAAGTTTTTATATAATTACAATCCTTTTAGATATTCAAAAATAAATGATAGAATATTATATACAACTATTTTCATTACATTTTAAACTATAACATCAATTAGTTGAATCCAAAATTGAAAATAAGAGTATTAATTTTGAAAAAATATATAAAAAAATTTGATTAAGTTTAGGCTAAATTCCAAATATTAAAACTTATTTTAGGTTCAAAAATACTAAAAAAAAGCTTAAAAATCCATAAAGAACCTAAAATAGGCAAAAAATACAAAATTTGAAAAATATAAATTAGATTTTAACGCATAGCGTTATAAAAAAGCATCATTGGTTCAAAAAAATTATATTCATACTCGGAAAATAATTTTAAATTATCCCTAATTTTTTATTAATTTCCTTGAAATAAAAAATGGGCTCGGAAGGTTATAGATTAAGTTGAAGAAGAAACTCTATAAAGCTTATTCAACTATTTTTAATAGAAATGTCTCCAGTAGATTGTTCAAATTGTGTTAAAAGTGAAAAATACGATTTGAAACGTAAAAATGAAGAATGCCCTGTCAATGAAAAATACAGGCAAAATCATGAAATCTGTGACTTTATAAAAACACCTGATCAACTGGAAAAAGAATTAGATAATGCAAAAAAATATTATTGTCCTAAACACGGTATGATAGCAGGTTGGATTTTTAATAGGCCTCAAGGGGGAAGTTCTGCACCTCTATTTCGATTTTGTCCCATTGAAGGTTGTTCTATTCGAAGAAGAGGAGGTTAATTATTTCTTAAATCGTTCTAATTGATCGTGATAGGTTAATAACGAGCCAGGAACGAAATTCTCATTCTGTTGGTCAAATGGTTGAGAATTTTTTCTTTTTACAAAACATACTCTTAAATCTATAGAAGTGCATATGGGACAGCAAGTCATATCAATAAAAGTTTTTGATATTCCCTTCATTGAATTAGTATATATGTCTACGTAAAATTCTGTATCACAATCTTCACATTTAAATACTGGAATCATCAAATTTCATTTCTCCATTTCAATCAACGGAATTTCTTTTTTATTTATATATAAATTACTAGAGATGTTTCACTTGGTAGTGATAACTTTAAGTTGATTTTTTTTTAATTTCTAATTTTCCTATATAAACCCCACAAGAAAAAGTAATAGAATTAAATTTTGACTAAAGTTGGATTGGACT
>RDOG01000053.1 GCA_011365055.1 Promethearchaeota archaeon | reverse complement strand
ATACAAATGTTCTTATTTCAGCTTCAATAATGGCCGCGTCTACAGATTTTGAGATTAGAATTGAACACCCGTTTGCACAAATATCTAGTAATCTTCTTGATTTTATTAAAGAAAACATAAGAAAACAAATAGGGATAGTAACATCATATATTGAAGATGAGGCTTTTTTTAATTTATCAAAAGCTGTACAGAGCGAAATAAATAAAGGAAATGAAGAAAGGGGAATAGATTTTGAAATATATTCAGCAATTAAAAATATTTGCGATGATAGATTAAGAAAATATTTAGATGTTTTACGGAGAGAACCTGTTGATGATTACCAAGTTAATATTATAGGAAAACGTGTTGAATTAATGTATTATGAATTAATTCAAAAGGCAAATGATATAAAACGTGATATAGGGATAATGGTAAGAACCTCAGCAAAGAGGTTTAGAAAAATTGCGAAACCAATTTATAAAAATCAAGATACCGTATTAAATGCGCAATTATTAAATTTGATTGATAATCCAGCGGAATATTCTGATATGAAAATTCTTTCTCAGGCTAAATATTTACTTGATTTATATAAACAAACTGAGGGGGGAACTGTTGAATTTTATATTGCATCCTGTGATTATCACTTTTCACCAGTTAAAAGAGGAGCTTTTATATCAAAACAAGTTACTGATAAAATTTATAGCGAATTTGATATTAAATGCAATTTTCCAGATGAAGTATTAAATATTTTAAAAAAGGAAATTAAATAATCGCGAGTGTGCAACTATTGTAATTTTTTAAATATCTCTATTAAATCATTTGATATTTCTTCCTTTGAAATATTACTCAGGAGTTGTCCAATATTAATTACGATCATATTTGGTGACATTTTTTTATTAATTTCATTTAAAATATCCGAGCCGTCGCAACAAGATATTTTACCATTTAAATCAGTCCATTTTTTTGCAACAATGTCTCGTGCGATTGGATTTGTTAGTGTTAAATCACATTTTTTATCAATTTTTCTATTAAAAGCCAATAAAGATTGAGAGTATTTATCAATTGTCGATTCTTTCATAGATTCACATATTTCATTTAACATATTATTAACATCTTCTTGACTTAACTGTTTTAGACCTCTTTTTATCCTAGATTCATTTATACATCTCATTACTAATTGGGGTACTATTAAATAATTTTCAATTTCTTTTTTATCTAAAATAAAAACATCTACTTGATGTTTTTTAGAATTTTCAATATAATAATCACTTTCTTCAACTGAACGAAAGTCTCTATCGATAATACTAAAAACTTTTATTTTAGAATCAATAAACTCTGAAATTAATTTCGATTCCTCATAGTAATGGTTTTTATCAACGCCTCCACGAGAAATAATAACATATGGGTTATTGACGAATAAATTATAACCAGAAATTTCAGCTAATTGTTTTATTATTTTATCTGATTTCCCCTCTATAAATAATAATTTTTTAGTTTTTATCACCAATGCTAAATCAATATTATCAATAGGACCCAATTCACTCATTAATTGTAGAGATTCAAAATATGTATTTAATCCGCGAGCTAATGTGTTATCTTTTGATATTGGAATTATATGAGTAAAATCAATACTATTAATGATATCTTTTGAATGAGTAGATAATATTATCTGTAAATCTAATCTTTTTTGAAAGTCATATAAAATTGAAATTAATATTTTTTGTAAATGAGGATGTAAGTGCGCATCGGGTTCATCCAATAAAATAATTGAAGTACTCTTGGTTAAAATAAAAGTTAATAAATGTAATATTTGTAAAAATCCACTACCACCGCATATTAAATCTAATGATGTATTCTCTTCTTTGTATTCACATGTTATATAAGGGTCAATATCTTCTTCAAATGTGATTGTATGTAAATCAATATTAAAATATTTCATTAATAACTCTTTTAATAATTTGTAATTTTCTGGTGAACGTTTTTCTAAATCATATAACGTATTTCTTAAAACCTCTGAACTTCTTCCTTCACTAATAAATTGATTTCTAATTGCTCGTGTACTATATTCTTCATTAATCAATAAACCAATAAAACTTGGAATCATAATTGGAGAAGAATTTAATATTTTTCTAATATAATCTTTATCCAATGTTTTATTTAAATTAATTAATTTAATACTTGGTACTCCGAAATATCTATATAAATGAAGCTCAATTAATAGTCCATCTGTAAATTCAAATTCAAATTTAACTGGAATATATTTTCTGGACATCCATTTTTTATTATACCATATTTGAGCGTCTTCAGGAACTTTTAAAAAGAAATATTCGCAATTCGCTTTTGAATCGTTTACTTTCAGGTCTTCATGTTGAGAATAAAGTTGTTTTAAAAATTCAAAAAATGAATAAATTCCTAATAAAATATTTGTTTTTCCTGAATTATTTGTACCAACTAAAATATTAAAATCTGATAATTCAACTTCAAGTTTCTGGAATGTTTTAAAATTTTCATATTTAATTTTTTTTAATTTCAAATTATGTGATGGCGTTGTTAATGGTAATTGAGTTAGATCTGTAGTATCCATAATAATAACAAAAAGGATAGTTTTAAAAAAATGTTGCGTGCACTATTCATTATCAGTTGAAATCATTGAAAACATATTTTCGAGCGATTCAAGTATCTGGTTTTGGTAGTCGGTATCATTTATCATGCAGTTTTCTAGAAGCCATTTTTTATGCCAGTCTCTGACTGCGTCTCCTATTTTCATCTGAATAAAATACTGTGCCGTTTCTCCGGCTCACGAATCATTTTCACCGATAAAATCAGGTTCTGGATCTCGTGCAGTAAGGTGATTCTGAAAATATTTGCGGTTTGGTTGACTGGCGTAAGTTTATCAAATTCTTTTCGAGTGTTTAATAATTCTTTAAAATGTTTTATTCTTTTATGATAGTCGAGGTATTCAAGTTTTTTATTATATTCATATGAACAGGCCATCGAGTTGACAGAACAGGAATTCGAGAAGTTCGACGAGTTCAGCGGTCTGCATCTGTATCGTAAAATCAAATAACAGACCCAGTTAGGGTAATGGCGAGCCCGGTGGGATTTGAACCCACGACCCCCGACTTAGGAGGTCGGTGCTCTATCCGTGCTGAGCTACGGGCTCACGCACCACCACTATACAGCACCCATTTTTAAGAGTAGCCCTCACCCAGCCGCCGCCCCATTTAAGGCGGAGCAGACAAGCCCACCGGGCCCAAGACCCCGCACATGGAAAAACTGGTGAGCCTGGCACGCCCCTCTTAACATTTTAGACACAAGGGAACGGCTGTCTCAGCAAAAAGCGATATTCTTAACATGGAAGAGGCAAAAAACTGTGACGCATGTTATAAAAACCCCCCGGACGTTGATGGACGACTACAACATAATCATAATA
>RDOG01000005.1 GCA_011365055.1 Promethearchaeota archaeon | reverse complement strand
TAAAATTTGGTGATGAGAAGTTAATATTTACGTTAATTAAAAAAATTGCACATCGTGATGGATTTGGGAATTTTTTAGCTGAAGGTGTGAAGAAATTAGCAGAAAAATGGGGCAAAAATTCAATAAACTTTGCTATTCAAATCAAAGGAAATGAAGCTACTGCTTATGACACAAGATTACTTCCTGCAATGGCACTTTCTTTTATGACTGCAGATGTTGGTGCTCACCACAATCGAAGTTGGACTATTAATGATGATATCAAGGAAAATCGAGAGGAAATTAAAGGAAAAGCAAAAATTGTTATTATGTATCAACATAAGAGACCGTTATTAGACCAATTAGGTGTCTGTAGATTTCCATGGGTTGAAACAAAAATGGATTATGACCTTTATGCTCAATTTTATTCTCTTGTTACAGGAATTGAAGCAACTACTAATGATTTATTATTATCTTCTGAACGAGTATGGAACCTTACTAGATGTTTCTGGATTCGAGAAAATCCTGGTTTTGATAGATCTTGGGATCTTCCTCCGAAACGATGGACAGAACCTTTTGATGATGGTCCTATAAAAGGTAAGGCATTGTCATACGAAGATTATAACAAGTTACTTGATGAATATTATGAACTAAGAGGTTGGGATTTAAAGGGAATACCAACTAAAGAAAAATTAAAGGAATTAAATTTAGATTTCATAAATTTATAATTTTTTATATAATTTTTAACAGATCCTTTAATGATCTTATCTTTAAATCGGGCTTGAAGGGGTAATTTTGGGGAAATCTATTCATTAAAATTGTAATCATTCCCAACTCTGATGCTGGCTTAAGATTTCTTAGTCTATCATCGATAAAAATAAAGTTTTTAGGTGAGTATTCAAATCTATTAATTAATTTTTCATAAATTAATGGATTTGGTTTACGAACTCTAACATCAGGATCTCCACTAACAACTATTGCATCAAAAACATGTTCAAGATCGTGATATTCTCTCCATTCTCTACTCCATTCATGTACATCATTGGATAAAAGTGCGATTTCATAGTTGTTTTTAATGAGGGGAAGGATCTCTTTAAATTCAGGATCTATTCGTAATAGTTTTATATAATCAAATTCTACTTTGGGATATGCTTTTGGATCGAAAAATTTTAACCAAAACTTCTTGGATTCAAAATCTCCCCTACTCAGTTGGAAATACCATTGACGTATATCCTCAAGAGTAATTTTATCATTCGAAAGGTCTTTTAAATAAGGCAATAAAATATCTTTTATATCATCTGAATCAATAAATATTACTCCCATTGCATCAAAAACAATTACTTTTACATCGACTAAGTTTTTCATTGAAATTCAATTTAAAATGTGGTTAAAATTCATAAAATGGACTGTTTGTTATTTGTTCAAATCCATCTTTTTTAATTATGAAATCATCTTCAAAATTGATTGCTCCCCATTCTGGAATTATTATTTTTGGTTCAAAAGCAATTACATTTCCTTCAAGAAGGGATCTTTTGGTGTTATGAGTTATATAGGGTAATTCATCAAGTGTTAAACCTATTCCATGACCCATTCCTTCCTTAAATTCGTCATATCCTTGCAAAAACTTCTGCAAATCTTTTGGAAGGTTAATTTTTACTGCATTGAAAACATCACTTATAGGGATCCCTTCCTTAAAACACTCAACTGCCTTCAATCTCGCGTTATAAAGCGCATTATATCGTTCTTTGAATGTATCGCTTGGTTTTCCAACAAAAAATGTTCTAGAATGATCAGCAGTATAACCATTTATTACTGTGGCGACATCAACAACAACTATTTCTCCTTCCTTAATGATCCTCCCTGAAGGTCCATAAGGAACTGCTTTATGATTTCCTAATCCCGATAAAACTGGTGGAAAATCACTTCTTTTCCAAAGACCTTCACCTGAAGCAATAATAAACGGATTTCTTGACCAATAATGGTTAAAATATGAAAAAACACTTCCATATCTCGTAATTTCTCTTTGTATCTCTGCTGCTAAATCTAATTCTGAAATTCCTGGTTTAATAAATTCTCTTGATACGTCTTGAACCTTTTCTGCAATCTTTGCACTTTTTCTCATGTTGTCTAATTCATCTTTATCTTTTATAGATCTTAATAATAGAATCTCATTACTGATATCTTCAAGAGTTGAAGATGGGAAGATTTTCATTATATCTTGATAGGTTCTTGCTCTTAGAGTATCCATTTCAAGTCCAATAGAGTTAGAATTACTATAGTTTTTTATCTGATCATAAACCTCACTTGATTTGTTTAGCTTTCGAATATCTTTTATAGGACTCTCTTCCTTAGTTCGTTCGAAATCTCTTCTTACAAACAAAGTTGGTTCATTATCGATCGGTATCAATAAAATACAATGTTGTGCAGTATCCGTAAAGTAATATATATTTCTGGATTCATAAATAATTGCACAATCTATTTCTCTTTTTTTCAAGATGCTTTTTAATTTTTTAATTCTGTTTATTACATTCATTTTATCACGTGTTTCATTTATCAAGTTCAACTTTTAAATTTGAAAACTTAAGTATTATTATACAATTTATGAAATTCTTGGGGGTCATAAAAATTAGCGAAGAAATTATATACGACGGTGAGTTAAAAGGAACTGTCACATCAGAAATGGCATTTTCTTCTCCTTATAACATAAATAGAATAATTTTTAGTCTGAAAATAGAAGATAATATTGAAAAAATTCCAAAAGAATTGATTATTATTTATAGTAGCTATTCAATTATTATTGTACGACCCGGCGACAAGGTAAAAGTTGATGGAAAAATAAAAAAGAAACTAATAAAACAATGGAATTCCATAAAATATTGGTTTGAATGTAAAGCAATTTATAATGAAACACTCTCTTTTGGAATTGCATAAAAAATTTATATAATGATAAAGAATTTTTTAATATTCAGTTGTTATTTTTCGCACAAGTAAAAATAACGTAAATATTTTTCAAGAGGAAATTAAAGGAGGTTTTTAACGATATTTAGATCGAGAAAAAAAATATCGCTTGTAATTATGGCACTTTTATTAATCTTTGGAGTCAGCATGTCCATTTTTTCAAGTTTTGTATTTGATAATGTGAAAAATCAATTTGTAATAACAAATTCAATTACGCTAGATAAAAAAGATGTATCTACCTTAGCAAAAAGTCAACATGTAGCAATTAGTTTATCTATTGGTCCACTTCAATATTTTCATTGGTCATTTTCTAGTTCTAATCCATCAATTTCGATAAAAGTATGCGCATTTACGCCCTCAAGTTACGAGATCTTTAAAAGCGACAGTGGATTTTCTGGAACGATATTATCTGATGGTACAAAAACTTCTGATTCTGGTGATAATGAACTTTTAAATAAGATGGGTTCTGCAACACTTTATATTGTGTTTATAAATGAAGATACGGACAACCAATCAACGACTCTAACATATACTGCATATGTAATGTTTAGTTTGGAATTTTATGAATTAATAATAATGATCATAGTTTTTATTGCTCTATCAATTGTAGGGGTAGTACTTCTCATTAAAAAAATAAAAAATAGAGAAAAATATGCATATTCTGATTTTGAAAAAGAAGAAAAAAGAAAGAAAAAAGTAAAAGTTGACGAAATTGATATGATGCGTATTCCTGACAGCTCAGAATTAGATCAAAAAACATATGAAATATTAGAAACAATGTCTTGTAACCAGATAATTAGTTTTTTGAAAGATTCAAAAAAAGATATTTCTGATCCAAATTCATTAAGAGAGATCAATATTTGGATGAAAAAATTGAAAAAATATCCACATACTACCTTATACGAACAAGATTTAAAAAAATTGGTTTATAAGTTCAGCAGATGGTAAATGAAATATCATTTTACTTTTTTTATTTTTACAAAAAATCAATTATTGTTATTATTAATGAGTATTAAAATCAATTTTTTATAATAAATTTAATCTATTTTTGAGGTGGTGCTAACTTCTCTAATAATAAAGGAAGAATTGGGGTTTTATTCATATCCAAGCCAAGATCATCAATAGGATCTAATCCCAAATATAAACCTACGAATTGAGTCAAATGAATTACAGGAATTCTCTCTTCAAAGTCTTTTTCGATTTCCAATTCAATTTGAGCATTATCGAAAATATTAAAACAAGAAGGACAAATTGTTAGTATTAAATCAGGTTTTGCTTCTGTTATACTCTTAATTTTTTTATAACTTATTTCTAATGATTTATTCGGATGAATTTGTTTTTGGATATAACCCATTCCGCAGCAAAGATATTTCTCTTCGTATTGAACTGTTTTTGCGCCTAATTTTTGAGCTATTTCATCTAAGATTTGTGGTTCTACAGGATCATCAAGAATGATATCTCTATGAATTCTAATGTAATGACAACCATAATGGCAAGCAATTTTAAATCCTGATAGATCAATTTTCTTTAAAGGAATTATTCTATTCAAGTTTTTATAAATAAATTCTCCAATATGGAAAATCTCAACTTCATTTTTTAATTTCTTTCCAACTTCTTTTAAGATTTTGTCAATTTTTGTCTTATTTTTTTGCTTATTCGAATACTCTTTAGCGTCTAATAGTACAGAAAGACATTCATTACATGGAGTCAAAATATTTTTTAAACCTAATTCTTCAACAATACTAAAATTCAAAGCTCCTGTTGCAATAGTAGTTAAAGTGGGTGCAAAATTTTCAAATACTCCTCCACAACAAGTTTGATCATCAGATTCGACCCATTTCGTTCCAATAATATCTAAAATTTTATGAAAACATGATTCTATACCTGGATAAATTTCATTCGCAACACAACTTTTAAAGAGAAATACGGGTTCATCCGTTGGAATTTGTTCAAATCTGGCTTGATTTATTTTCATTTAAACACCTCAATACATTATTTCTCTCTTTTCATGTTTTCTTTTTTCACAATTAAGTTTTTGGACGGTATTTGAAAACCCAGTAATATTACATATTAATTTCAATTTTTCCACCATTTCAGAATTAATAATTCTTTCTTCAGTCAATCCAAGCTTTTTTCTTTTATCTTTCAATGATTTATTGAAAAAGATACTCCCTGTATTTATGAAGTTCAATGCAATATCTTCCAAATTACATATCAAATCATATCCGTAACTTTTTTCTAATGCAGCTTTACGTAATTCTTGAATGATGTTAGGAATTTCAATAGATTCCGGGCATATGCTCATGCAATTATAACATAAAAAACAATCCCAAATTTCTTCACTTTTTAAAAGAATATTTGAGTGTCCAAAAAATATATCCATTAAAATTCTTCTTGGGTTATAAGTCGGTGATGCAAATGCTGCGGGACAATCACCCACACATTTTCCGCATTGTAGACATCTTTCTGGTTTTTCAACATCTAAATTCTTGATTAATTCATCTTCAAATTGCCAAGTCCATTTAGATGAGTATTCTTTTAGGTTTTTCATTTTAAAAACCATTTCAATTTGTAATTAAAATGATGAAAGTAGCTTTCATGGTATAAAAGAAAAACAGAGTATTTATTTTTAATTCATGTAGTGATTATTCTAAAAATTTCGAGGTAAACTCGGTGGTAATTTTACTTTATGCAAGCTTTTTCTTTTTAATTCTACTAGTTTTTGATATCTTACATCGTTTTTATCATATTCATTTTTTTCAATTTTATCTAACATTTCATCTAATTCATCATATACTATTTTAAACCCCAGCTGTTTTGATAATTCATCTTCGTCTGTCTGCCCTTCCCAAAGTCCCGCTGTTGGGGTGCGGGTAATAATTTTTTCGGGCAATTTAAGATATCTAGATAATTGCCTGACTTCATGTTTATACAGATGCTGGATTGGGAGAAAATCAACACCACCATCACCATATTTTGTAAAATATCCAATATCATCCTCCGATTTATTACCTGTTCCTGCAACTAAATAATTTAATTGATTTGCAAAATAATAAGTAGCAATCATTCTCATACGAGGTTTAACATTCGCTTTCGCTAATTGTATGGAATCTGCTTCTAAAGATAGTTCTAGCGTTTTTAAAAATAAATCATATGACTCTGTAAGTTCAACTATTTTATATTCAATACCAAGATGATCAGCAATTAAAATTGCATCTTCTTGATCATTTGGATTGGAATGACAAGGCAAGATTAAACCTTGGACACTTTTCTTACTTAAAGATACTACTGACAAGCCTGCAACTAAAGCTGAGTCAATACCTCCACTTAAAGCTATTACTATCCCTTTTGTGCCCGATTCTTCAACCAATTTTTTAATAAACTTTTTTATTCTTTCTAATTCCGCTTTCACATCTGTTATCATTTTTGATACCTCTAATTTAAAAATATCAAAATTAACTTCACTTCAAGAACATAATTGATATGATATAATAACAAACAAAGATTTTTCTAATGAAATATATTTCTTATTCAAAATGGTAAGAAAGAGTTGATAACATGTCAAAAGTTGTTAAAATTTTAAATGAGCATGCAACTCCTCACCTCAAGAGATTGAGTGAAAAACTTTCTGAAAGATTATTGATAACTTATTTAATTAGTATTAGTATTGGGACAACAATATTTTTAATTATCATGTTTGTTTTTGGATGGAATTTAGGGATTTTTACAAGTCTACCTTTTTTCGTATTTTTTACGGTCATTTCTGGAACTACGATGAAATTTCTTGGTGGACTTGGAATGAGCCTCACATATTTGACAATCTGTATTTTTTTCTTCAAATTATTTTCTAAAAAAATGAAAGGTCGAAAAGTCTTGGTCCAAAGAATGAAGCTCGTTTTTACTATATTATCGACATTATTCATTATTTATGGCATTTACATATTTATAACAGGTCTACTTAAATTCCCCGATACTATATTTGAAATTCTAACACAATTAATTTTAGGTATGTTTACATTAATTATCTCTGTATATTTGATACCCGTTGCAAGAGATCTATACCAACCATTTCATAAAGAAACAAGGGGTGAAAAAATAAAAGGGAAGTTAGGCAACGTAAAATATTCTCTTTGGAAAGGTTACAAGTCAAGAATCAGAAAAGATTATGGAACCGTGCAAGCTGCAGAATATCAAAGATTAAAAGATGATATTGACGAATTCAGATCTCAATTAAGTGCAATTCTTTTAATTCCCCTCATTTTTGCTCTCACATTATTCCTTCCTTTTATTGGAATCGCTATAGTTATCTGGATTAGATTATTTTCTTTAGATAAAAAGCCATTTACAAATATCGAACGTGTTTTATTAATTGTTGTAATGTCTACTATTTTGGTTATAAGTACAATTGTATTTTTATTTGTCTATCTTGCTCCAATCATTCCTATCTTTAATACAGCGTACGCTATTGGACTTTGGTGCAGTGTTGCAATATTCTTACACTTCCTTTATAAGCGTTGAATTTCATTTTTCTTTATTCTTTTTTAATAAAATTTGTGCTAAAAATCCACATTAAAATATAAATTAATATTTTACATGTTTGATTATAATGAATGAAAATGATAATTATGATAAGATTTTAGTTCTCGATTTTGGCGGACAATATACAGAATTAATTGCAAGGAGAATAAGAGAATTATCATTTTATTCTGAAATAAAACCACACAATATTAAATTTAATGAATTCAAAACGATATCTCCAAAGGGTATAATTTTATCTGGTGGTCCAAGTAGTGTTTATGAAAAAGGAAGCCCCCATTTAGATGAATCAATTTTTAAATATTGTGAAGAAAAAAAAATTCCAGTTCTGGGAATTTGTTACGGGTTACACGAAATTGCTTTTTTTAATGATGGAAAAATTATTTCACATGAGAAAAAAGAATATGGAAAAAACATTATCAATTTAAGTCAAATAGAAAATGCCCTATTCCATGACGTAAATTCACCCACGAAAGTATGGATGAGCCATGGTGATATCGTTAAAAGCTTACCAGAAGGATTTGATGTATTGGCTTTTTCAGAACATTGCAAGTTTGCTTCCTTTCAAAATTTAAAAAAAGGTCAATATGCTGTTCAATTTCATCCTGAAGTCCATCATACAGATGAAGGGATGAAGATTCTCAATAATTTTCTTTTAAGAATTTGTAAATGTACCCAAAAATGGTTGATGGAAGATTTTATTCAACGGAAAATTCAAGAAATAAAAAATACTGTTAGAGATGAATCAGTAATAATGGCAGTTTCTGGTGGTGTAGATTCCTCAGTGGCTGCTACATTAATTCATAAAGCTATTGGATCGAAAATATTTTGCATATTTGTTGATAATGGTCTCTTAAGAAAGGGAGAAGTTGAAGAGGTTAATCAAATTTTTCAAAATACGCTAAAATTTGAGAATTTTATTTGTATTGATGCATCTAAAATATTTTTAGATCGATTAAAAGGAATAACAGATCCAGAAGAAAAACGAAGAATAATTGGGCATACCTTTATTGAAGTTTTTGAGGAAAAAGCAGAGAATCTTAAAAAAGATCACGGAGAAATAAAATTTTTAGGTCAAGGAACAATTGCCCCTGACCGGATTGAGAGTGGCGCAACTTCTAATTCATCCGCTGTTATAAAAAGTCATCATAATTTAACGCTACCTGAAAAAATGAAATTAAAAATTATCGAACCTTTAGATTCGTTGTATAAAGATGAAGTTAGAAATGTTGGTCGTAAACTCGGGATTCCTAATGAATTAATAAATCGTCATCCCTTTCCAGGTCCATCTCTCGCAATTCGCATTGTAGATGAAGTTACGGAAGAAAAATTGAATCTATTACGTGAAGCTGATTATATTGTTACAGAAGAAATTAAAAAAGCAGGTATCTATGATAAAATATGGCAAGCATTTGCTGCCTTTTTACCGATTAAGTCTGTAGGTGTCATGGGAGACTTTAGAACATATAGTAATATGATTTTAGTACGTTTGGTTGAAAGTGAAGATGCCATGACTGCAAATTTTTCGAAAGTGGATTGGGATGTATTAGAACGAATTAGTTCTAGAATTATTAATGAAGTGAGAGGAATAAATCGAGTAGTTTATGATATTTCAAATAAACCTCCCAGTACTATTGAATTACAATAATGAGAATTGGTGAAACAATGAAAAATTATCATTTTTAAAATTCCTTTTTAAAGTGTTTTTTTATTATATTAAAATAATTATTTTTTTATATCTTTTTTTTTATCAAAAAGTCAGTAATAATTCTTTTTTATTATATATTTTTAAAATAAAATCATTAATTTGAGGAAGAAATTTGAAATATTCAATTGAAACTGACAATTTAATAAAAGATTTTAGAAATTTTCGTGTTTTAGATGATATTAACTTAAAAATAAAATCAAAAGGTTGTTTTGGTTATCTGGGTCCAAATGGTTCAGGTAAAACAACTACAATGAAAATACTTTGTAATCTCTTAAAGCCAACTAAAGGGTTTGCTTATTTAAATGGGATAAATATTCAAAAAAGACCAAAGGAGGCATTAATGAATGTTGGCGCTATTATTTCAGTGCCTCCTCCATACCCCTTTTTTACTCCTCGAATAATTCTATCATATTTTGGAGAAATAAAAGGATTTAAAAAAGAAGAGCTTAAAAACGAAATTGAAAGGGTTATAAACATCGTTAAACTTTCAGATTCAATAGATAAAAATACAGGTAAGTTTTCCACCGGAATGAAACAAAGATTAAACATTGCAGCTGCATTATTAGGGAATCCTGACATTTTAATTTTGGATGAACCAACAATTGGATTGGATCCAATAGGAATGATGGAGTTTAGAAATATTATTAAGGAGTTGAAGGCAAAAAAAACCATTTTTATATCATCACATCTATTATTTGAGATAGAACAGATTTGTGATGAAGTTATATTAATAAGAAAAGGTAAAATAATAAAACAAGATGAGATAAAAAATATAAAGAAGATGTTTAAGTCGAATACATTTAAAATAAACTTACATAACCGTATAGATAAAGATATGATACGAGAAATAGAATCTATAAGTAATATCGAATCAGTAAAAATAGAAAATGAGGATTTGTATTTATCATTCAATATAGATAAAATTTCACCCCATCAAATTATGAAAAATTTAATTGATTTAGGGTTAGAATTTGATTCATTTACACCAGTAAAAGATAATTTAGAAGATTTTTATTTGAAATTTTTAAATAACGAGGGAATATAATGATTAATATTAAACCTCCATCAAATTTAGAACAAATTGGTACTGTTTCTAAATATGAGTTTATTAAAATGTGGAAAAGAAAAAGAATTTTGACGTCTTTATTACTTTCCATAGTATTTCCGTTAATAATTTTAATAATTATTCCACTTATTATGATTTTTGGTTATGATTTTCGTTACTTTGGAACCTCTTTTCCCTTTTTAATTGCACCTGAAATGCTAATTTTACCGATGATATTGGTTATAATACCATTAATTTTAGCAACTGATTCATTATCGATAGAATATCAGAATGAAACGGGTCTACTTTTATTTGTACAACCTGTACATAAAAGCATCATCTTCTTAGGGAAATATTTAACTTGTTTTATACTCAATATTTCTTTTATTGCAGTGATTTATCTCATAACCTTTACATCAGGTTTTTTCTTTTTTAATCCAATAATTGTTTTTGAGGTGATTTATCCATTATTTTTATCATTTATTATCGCCATTATGTTCTCAACAGCATATCTCTCAATTATCTTCTTTTTAAATACACTAACAAATAGGGCATTAATTACAAGTGGAATTATGGTTTTCTTGTCATTTATTATAAGTCAATTCATTGTTCCTATCTACATGCCACCACATATATCGGATTTTGGTTGGGTCATTCCATATTTCAACCTTCCACTTATTTGTCAAATATTAATCAATATAAACATCTTTGAAACCAATATGATGATTACATTTTCTTATCCCGACCCAGACATTATCATATCCCTGTTTGTTATTGCATTTTATTCTATAGCACCTTTCATATTCACAATATTTTGGGAACAGAGAAAATATCTAAAATGATCTTTACAAAAAAAATTAAGTCAAAGTATTTTATTACGGTTTTTCATTCTTCTTTTTTTACCAGCCTTTAATAAAAAAATCTTTGAATTCCCCCGATTGATCCAGCCATTGAACTTCGATGTTATCAACTCTAGCGTGTTTGGGACCTTTTTTGAGAAATTTTATAAATTCAAGTAATTGTTCTTCTGGACCTTCTGCAATCGTAAAGACGGTTCCATCACTAGTGTTCATCACGAACCCTTTCAATCCCAATTTTTTAGCAATTTTATCTGTTGTATAACGAAAAAATACCCCTTGAACCCTTCCCTTAATTTTGACTTCTATTCTTTTTAACATAAGCTACCCTTTTTATTAAATTACATTTCTTTACTGTTAAATAATTAGAATTAATAATTAATAAAAAGTGCCTTTAAAATACCCACAAAGATATTCTTCTTAATAAATAATAGAAACTTTTTCTAATTCTTAATCCATTGAAGATATTTTTTAACTTGTTTCAATACCTTTTCATATTTATGGAGCAGCTCTATGTCTATGAGGTATATATTTGAAAGATTTCTCTAATACATCTGATATATTTTCCAGTTCTTTAAATTGCGTTTTGAAAATCTGGATATTGTTATTTTCAAATCTTAAAATTAATTTTTTTGCATTATTTATCTTAATATAGGCATCCTTGAGAATATTCTGATCATTTTTATTTTTCAATAATTGATGAATCTCAATTATTTCTTTATTTAATTGTTCTTGGATAGAATTTTTCTCCTTTTCTTTGTCCATTTTATAATTTCACACATTTTATTTTTTAGTGAAAACTCGTATCTTATCTAAATCTTACATTTAATTATTAATTTTCTAGATTTAATAATTATTTTACAGAATGATAATAGAACTAAACTGACATATTAGTTAATATAGGAAATATGACGGTATTTTATGAATTTATTTTTTTCTAATCTTTACGAAAATATACTTCTATTGTAGTATTTTAAAATACAATAAAAATTTAATTTAACTTTCAAATTAAGATAAGAATTCAGTTTGATAGTTATATTCACAAATTTATGTATCCAAAAATACTACGGTGAAGATATATATTTTTACATCATCTATTTGCTATACTATTAGGAAACCCAAATTGGACAAGAAAATCTGTAAAATTCTTATGAATGTTTCAAATAAAGAAAAAGGCGAGTGGAAGAAGCACGTGATAGGCAAAAATATTACTTTAACTCAATTTATAATTTCCTCCATAAGAGCTATCTCGAAAAGGAACTCAATATCGAGGATCAAGTCAAATTAAAAATGTAGTTAGAAGAAAGTCAAAAAGAAATTCTTCGATTAAGGGATTTACTCTTAATATATTTTCTATACTTGTCATATTTCATGGATTCGGCTGTCTTTCATTTAAAGGATTGAGGTAACCCACGTTTCTTTTGGAGAATTGAATTTTTGGACAAATTCGTTGAATTCATTAGATTTAAATATTAATATTTACCTTTTTTTTTTAAATTATCCAAAACGATTTTAAAATTAATGATTAAAGGGGTTATGAGGTTTATATGAGGCGTATATTGCAAGCTGTAAAGAAAGAACCTGTTTATGTTGAAGTCGCGAAGGTCACTGATATTGAAAAAGGAAAAATGAAAAATATCCAAGTAGAAGGAATGGATATATTGGTTGCAAATGTTGATGGGAAATTTTATGCTATTGATGATAGATGTGGTCATATGAATGCGCTACTCTCAATGGGAAAATTGGTCGGGAAAAATGTAATTTGTCCCTTCCATTTTGCTCATTTTGATGTTACGACAGGAAAAAGGGTTAAAGATCCCGTATCTGAAGAATTCAAAGATGCGGATAAACTTCCTGAAGAGATGCAAAATTTCTTAAATTATGTAAAAACATTAGTTGATCCAGTAAAAACATATGATATTCAATCCTATGATTTAAAAATAGAAGGAAACAAAATTCTTCTTAAGTTAGAATCATAGAAATTTTTCTTTTTTTTTACTACCGTTTTAGAGAATTTTTCAATTCCCTTGGTTTTAGACTTGGCAAAATTCTTTCTTTAAATCTTTCGACAACAATTATTTTGGAAGTGCAAGGAGCAGCCTTCCTCCTACCGGTAACTGATTAATGATATGGGGGCAGAGTTGAACTATTTTCAAGGTTTTTCGCAATATATTGGGGTTTGCGCGGATCGTGAAAAAGAAATTTATCGTGTAGATCCATATGCATAAATTTTTATGTCTCATCTACTCGTGCAAAATATCATTTAATCTTGACGTATCCTCAATCAGCATATTCGTTTTTGTATATACCTAGTATGAAGGTAAGGAGATCTTGTTTCTTGGATCAAATGGATGATGGATATTTCAAGAAGTTAAACTTGACTCAGAAATTTATTGGTTAATTCAAATTTTATCAAGCGATAAAAAAAGGTATTATGAGGTAGTTTGAAAAGAATCGCATCAAAAATTGAAATCTAGTGAAATATATCTTATATATTCGTTCACCGTGGTACTTTAAAATAAAGTTAACGATAAATATCAAACTAATATCGAAATAGTACTTTATTTAGATAAAAATCATATTTTTATTCACATTTTTTAGCGTCTTTGTAAAATTAAAGCGTTGATCTTATGGATGATGAGTGTTTTTGGTATAAGGTATGCCCAATGAAACGATTTTATGAGGCGGGTAAATTAAATGAAAAATAGATTCGTGATTACTGTATATGTAATTATTCTAAATGCATACGGAAGAAATTAGAAGAAGAAGGAAAATTTCATCTTGATAATATGTTACCAAATGGAGAAATAATAGCCAATCTCAAATAATCTCAAATTTTGGCAAGTATTTAATTATTTCACGTGTAAAATTAGCGGATTTTTTTATTTTTAATTGAAAAAATAAAAAAAATAAATTATATGACGATATCTGTTATAAAGTCAGTTATTTTCCTTTTAATGACTTTAGAATTAACATTTCGACTATCCATGGAATCAAGTTCAAAAATTAATGTTGGTACTCCAGTTCTTTCTTGTATTAATCTTCTCATTAAGGCTGCAATTGCCCATGAATGTTTACATCCAATATGTCCACCCCAAATACAAAAATCGATATCATAATCTTTCACAATGTTAATTACATCATCCAAGTAGTATTCCATGGGTCCCCTGCTCTGTCTTGCCATTGGCATTTCTAATATATTTTTTCCTAAACCTTCATACATTCCTTCATCACTTGATAGATCTACAGGTTGTGCCATCTGATATCCTAACATGTCCAATACTGTTGTTACTTCAAATTTCTGTTCCATCCACATGAAGGTCAATGGATCAAAAAATACAGGAATATATACCCAAAAACATCGATATTTCTCTTCTTTCCTCCCTTTTGAAGATTCGGAAATATGACCAATTCCTTTTTTAATCCTTTCGTTAGCAGTATCTCTACACCACTTTGCATAATTAATTGGTGCTCCAGGAAGACCGCTTGCACACATTAAAGTCAAGTACAATGTAACGGGTGCCAATGAAGGTAAAGGATTCGGTTTATGTTTTAATAATTCCATAGTTTCCAAGGCATAACCTTTTGCTTCATTTGAATAGGTTATGGTCTCTTTTAACTTTTCAGGAGTTATTTCTGTTTTTCCCTGTACTTCTATAAACTTTATTATATCTTTAACTTGTTCTGCGCAATATGGTGCAACACGTTCATCATAAAATTCATGCTTTTCATCATAATGCCAATAAGGTATGTCATAGGTAAAGGTTGGAATATTATAACTATCAGTCATTACTTGATAAAGTATGTTAGTGGAATCACACGGTTGACTTGCATAAACCATGAAATCTGGTTTTGGACTATCATTTTCAAGCATTGCACCTATCCAGATTTTTTGAGCATTACATTGCTCTCGTTGAAGACCGCTTTCTTCCGCTTTATCAATATAATTCATGTGAATTTTCGTGTTTGCAATGGTTAAAGCAATTGATCCAACTTCTTGACATAAAGGATATACTCCTCCTGCATAAAATAACTCTGGAGGTACACAAAAATTATACATGGCGATTGGAACATTATTTTCTTCTGCGGTATAGAGTGCATTTAGATAATCTACCATGGCATCCAAAAATCCCACATCAAATGAAAGTCCACCTTCTATACCTACAAAAGATGATGTTAAATCTCTTGCCATAGTAAAATATTGTCTAATAGTATCCCACAATTTATACTTTTTCTTAAATTGTTCCATGGTCATGATAATACCTCCAAGAATGCTTGAACCCGCGTTTTCATTTGTCCTACTCCCGATAATATATATTCTCTATCAAGTTCTAAAGTTGGAACCCCAAGTTTCTTTAAATCTTTTATCATCATATAATTATCACCCCCTTGTAAATCACAGAACTTCAAGTTTTCGAAAATCACACCATCTACATAATAATCTCTAATTAAATTCTTAACAAATTCTAATCTTACATTATGATTGACATTCTTCCCAATCATTCTAGAACATGGTACTTTCATTAAATATCGTTCAGAAAGAGCTTGGATCGGTTCTTTAGTTTCATCAACTAAGTTCCAAAAATATTTTGAGCCAAAACATTGTGAATCTGTTACAACTATAACTCCTAGATCCTCAATTAATTTTACATATTCAATATTATCAATTAGACTTCCTATTATCATTATTCGCGCATTATAATTTAACTCTGGTCTATTATCGTAACTTTTTAAAAAATTTGATAACAAGGCATTAAAAATTTCTTTAGGTAAGCTAGTAGCAGCAATTACAATTGCAAAAGCTTCCGTTCCTGAAATTTTCAACTTTTCCTCTTTTCTTTTTTCATATAATGAGCGTAATAATTCTCTAGATTCATTATAAATCCTTATAGAATTCTTTAAATTTTGTTCCGTGATTTTTAAGTTAAAACTATCCTCCAAATTCTTTTTGAGATTTAACATCTCACCAACAAACCAATTTACTGCTGCTGGACTTGCATGATGAGGGACACTTAAGAAGTGATGGAATTTTGGAGTTTTTTCATGTTTCCAGTTATCAAATGTTCTACGTATGTGATCACATGAATTTAAGGATATAACACCCTCTAAAAAATCGTATTTATTCTTTAAGACCATGTCAAAAACGGTTCTGCAAAAAGTGCAATTAAATTTTGATAAAAATGAATCACCCAATGCTGTTTCACGATGTCCTCTTGCATTCAAACGTAATGGTAAAAAACCTGCGGCGTGTATCATTTCTTCAGGAGTATATGAGCAAAACGAACCAATTACCTTCTTACCCTCCATGTATTTAGTTGGAACTGGTTCAATAGCTTCATAAAAAGCTTCTAATGACAAATTACCACCTAATCCATTAATAAATAAAGATATTATTCTTTGAATTAACCTAATATAATAGATTCTATTTTATTGATTGTTTATAATTTTAATTTGAATTATCTGAACTAATCAATAAAATTGTTTGATATAATCAAATTCTAAAAAAGAAATAATTATTTTAAAAAATCTTTTATAGAAGTTTTTTTTTAATAATTGCTTTTATCTTGGCAATTTTATTAAATATTTTGCATATTAAAGAGCGCTAGAATCTGAATTAAAAATAGAGATATATAGAATATCATAAATTTATTTTTTAGATACAAACTTTCATCTTTATATAAAAAAAAAAGAACATTTCTTTAAATTATTATTTAACTAAAAACTAATGATTTATTTCATGTTCTAAATAAAACACGATATCTAAAAAAAAGAAATGTCATCTTTTTTGTTGATTAAGATGTTAGACGAAGAACGTAAAGCTGTTTTAATTTTAAATGATGGCACCATCTTTGAAGGAATAGGTTTTGGTGCGTCAAAAAAAGTTTCTGGAGAAGTAGTATTTAACACGGGTATGGTCGGTTATCCCGAGAGCTTAACTGATCCTTCTTATCACGGCCAAATATTAACTTTGACTTATCCTCTTATCGGGAATTATGGAGTTCCAGACCAAAACGTGAGGGATAAATGGAACTTGCCTAAATATTTTGAAAGTGATTTTAAATTAGTTAAACCTGGGATTGATCCTCCAAAATATGAAGAAGAGAAAAAACCTAATGGAATTAAGCCATTTGGTTTGGTCGTACATGAGCTTTGTAAACAACCGAACCATTGGGAGTCAAAAATGAGTTTGGATGATTGGTTAATGCGAGAAGGAATCCCTGGAATTGAGGAGATCGATACTAGAGAATTGACAAAGAAGTTGCGTGTTCATGGAGTAATGCTTGGAATTATTCAAGTTTGTGATCCTGGTGAAGAACCTGATCTTGAAGCATTAAAAGAAGAAGTTAAGAGTGTTGAGGATCCTAATGATCGAGATTTAGTAAAAGAAGTATCGATTAAAGAACCAATTATTTATGATAATAATTCGAAAATAACAATAGCAATAATTGATACAGGAATGAAATTAAACATTTTAAAACTCTTATTACAAAATGGAGTTAATGTAGTTAGATTACCTTATGATGTTAAAATTGATGATGTTTTAAAATATAATCCGACGGGTTTTTTCATAACAAATGGTCCTGGGGATCCAGAAAAGAACATACAAACAATAGTAACAACAAGAGAATTAATAAATGAACAAAAGCTGCCTTTATTTGGAATTTGCTTGGGAAATCAAATTTTTTCTCTTGCCATGGGTGCAAAGACCTATAAATTAAAATATGGACATCGTTCGCAAAATCAACCTGCAATTGAGTTAGAAACAGGACGTTGTTTTATTACAACGCAAAATCATGGTTTTGCAGTTGATAACGAGTCATTAAAAGGAACAGGCTTAAAGGCATGGTTCCTAAACGCTAATGACAAAACAATTGAAGGTATTAAGCACGAATCTGCATTTGCATATACCGTTCAATTCCACCCAGAATACTATCCTGGTCCTATTGACGCAGAATATTTGATTCGTAATTATATAAAAGAATTGGAGGAGACTGTTAATGCCTAAATTCGATTGGGTCAAGAAAGTCCTGGTCTTGGGATCTGGTGCTATTAAAATTGGGCAAGCAGGAGAGTTCGATTATTCTGGTTCTCAATGTTTGAAAGCAATTCGCGAAGAAGGAATTGATACGGTTCTGATTAATCCTAACATTGCTACGATTCAAACCGATCCAAGACTTGCTGGAACTGTTTATTTGCTTCCCGTTACGATAGAATTTGTTGAAGAAGTCATCAAAAAGGAAAAACCTGATTCTATCATGCTTGCTTTTGGAGGACAGACTGCATTAAATGTAGGTGTTGAACTAGAAAAAAAAGGGATATTGAAAAAATATGGCGTAAAAGTGTTAGGAACGCCAGTTAGAGCAATAGAAGAAACCGAAGATCGCGAACTTTTTCGACAAGCCATGTTTCGTTCTAAAATTGAAGTTGCAAAAAGCAAGATAGCAACTAGTTTGAGCGAAGCAATAAATATAGCAAAAGATGAAGTTGGTTATCCCATCATCGTACGAGTCGCATATACTCTAGGAGGTAAAGGGTCAGGAATTGCCCACAATGAAGAAGAATTAAAACAAATAGTTGGAACTGGGTTAGCTCAAAGCATGATTCACCAAGTTTTAATAGAAGAATATCTAGAAAAACCATATTGGAAAGAAATTGAATATGAAGTTGTTCGCGATTACGATGATAATTGCATTACTGTTTGTAACATGGAGAATTTTGATCCAATGGGTATTCATACTGGTGATAGTGTTGTCATTGCGCCTTCACAAACTTTAACGGATAAAGAATATCATGAATTAAGAGGAGCTTCAATTCGTGTTATTCGAGAATTAGGAATTGTGGGAGAATGTAACATACAATATGCATTGTATGGAAATACCATGGAAAAACTGGAATTTCGGGCGATAGAAGTTAATGCGCGTCTATCAAGATCTTCAGCATTGGCTTCAAAAGCTACTGGATATCCATTAGCTTATATTGCAGCTAAACTAGCATTAGGTTATACACTCCCTGAATTAATGAACCAAGTAACTAACATCACTACTGCTTGTTTTGAACCTGCTTTGGATTATTTAGTTATAAAAATTCCACGATGGGATCTTCAGAAATTTACAGGTAAAGTAAGCAGAAGAATCGGGACACAAATGAAATCTGTCGGAGAAGTCATGGCAATTGGGCGTAATTTTGAGGAAGTATTTCAAAAAGCGATCCGGATGTTAGAAATCGGTAAACTTGGTGTGGTTTGTAATCCCGAAAGTGGTTATAGTTTAGAAGAATTGAAGGACATAATGGAGAATCCAACTGATCAAAGATTTCTGCTCATTCCTGATGCCATGAGAGCAGGGCTTACCATTGATGAAATATTTCAATTGTCTGGTATTGATAAATGGTTCCTATATAAAATAAAAAACATATTAGATATTGAGGATCAGTTGAAAAACCTAAATCTCATTTCGGATTCAAAAATATTAAGCAAGACCATTAAAAAAGCAAAAAAATATGGATTTTCTGATCTTCAAATAGCTATATGCTTAAATACAGATGAAATTACAATCAGAAGATTAAGGAATAAAAATAATATAATTCCAGTCATCAAACAAATTGATACTTTAGCAGCAGAATGGCCCGCTCAAACTAATTATCTTTATGCAACATATGGAGGCGATAAGGATGACTTGGAATTTACATCTCAACAAGACCTTGGAAAGATAATTGTTCTCGGGAGTGGCACCTATCGAATAGGTTCTTCCGTTGAATTTGATTGGGGGACCGTTAATTTAGCTTGGTCCTTTAAAGAATTTGGTATGAAAGAAGTTATTCTCATAAATTATAATCCTGAGACAGTTTCTACTGATTATGATATGAGCGATAAATTGTATTTTGAAGAAATCACTTTTGAGAGAGTAATAGACATATATGAAAAAGAGATGCCACGAGGGGTTGTAGTTTCTGTAGGAGGACAAGTAAGTAACAATCTCGCTCCAAGATTAGTAGCTCTTAAAGATTATTTTAGAACTGGTAAGGTGAATGTTATCGGTACCGAAGGGCGAGACATCGATCGAGCTGAAGATAGATCAAAATTTAGTAGATTGCTGGATGAATTAGGAATTAAACAGCCAAAATGGAGTCAGTTAATAACTAAGGAAGATGCTTTTAAATTTGCTGTTGAAGTGGGATATCCTGTTTTAGTAAGACCTTCATACGTGCTTTCTGGTGCGGCTATGCGTGTAGCATATAGTGAAGAACAGTTGAAAGAATACTTAACTCTTGCTGCAGAAGTTTCTCAAGAGTTCCCTGTCGTTATAAGTAAATACATTGAAGATGCACGAGAAGTTGATGTCGATGGTGTGTGTGATGGTGAAGACGTTTTTATCGGTGGAGTAATGGAACATGTTGAAAATGCAGGCGTGCACTCAGGTGATGCAACAATGACCATTCCACCCGTAACTATTCCGATTACTATAAATAATAAAATAAGAAAAAATACAAAAAAAATAGCTTTAGCCTTGAAAATAAAAGGACCTTTTAATATTCAATATTTAGTGAAAGAAGATGAAGTATTCGTAATTGAATGTAACTTAAGAAGTTCAAGATCCATGCCATTTGTTTCTAAAACTAAGGGTGTAAATTTGATGACTTTAGCTGCTTCAGTAATGATGGGGAAATCTCTCCATGAAATTACTGGATACCATAGTAAACCAGATTCTGGAATTGATTATTGGGGTGTAAAGGTTCCGATGTTTTCTTTTATGAGATTGCACGGAGCAGATCCTGTTTTAGGCGTAGAAATGGCCTCAACGGGTGAAGCAGCTTGCTATGGTGAGAGCTTTTATGAAGCATTGGTCAAAGGATTAATATCAACTGATTTAACAGTACCAATTGATAAAGGAAACATGTTAATTACCGTAGGTGGATTGGAATTAAAGCAAAAAATATTACCATTAGTTCAAAAATTATCAAAATTCGATTTCAACATATATGCTACTGATCATACTGCAGAGGCATTTCAAAAATATGACATTCCTGTAACAGTTCTCTATAAGCTCTCTGAACTTGATAAAAAACCTAATATTAGAGATTACATAACTGAAAATAAAATAGATTTGATCATTAACATTCCAACCACAAAAAACGTGGAAAAATATCTCAAAGTCATTAATGACGAATATGACATAAGAAGAATGGCTATTGAATTTAATATACCGGTCATGACGAATTTTCAACTAGCTCAATCTTTAGTAGACGCTATAGGAAGAATGAAGGTAAAAAAGCATTCAATTATTTCTCTAAATGAATATTTAAAGCGGCTAGATTGGACTTTTGGATTCGAAATCGATAATTAGAGATAACTATCTCTAAAAATCTTTTTTTATAAATTAAAATATTTTATTTTTTGATAAAATTTCTTAAAAATTGAATTCCTAATCTAACACCTACGCCTGTTGCTCCTTTGGAAATATATCCTTTATCATTTTCTGCATGATCAGTTGGTGCAATATCAATATGAGCCCATTTATAATCTTTCGTGGTGAAGAATTTTAAAAATGCTGCTGCACTGGAAGCTCCACCAATGCGCGTTGGATTTAGATTACGCACGTCTGCAATATCACTTTTCATTACATCTCCATATTCTTTCCATAAAGGTAATCTCCAAAGCCGTTCGTGAGTCTCTTCACCCGCTTTTATTAATTGATCAACTAATTCGTCATCATCACTAAAAATTCCTGATGCAAATGATCCTAAAGCAACACGACAAGCACCTGTAAGCGTTGCAAAATCAATGACGATATCCGGCTTATATTTTGATGCATAAGCTAATGCATCTGCCAGTATTAACCGCCCCTCAGCATCAGTATTTAATATTTCAATGGTTTTTCCAGAATAACTCTTAATAACATCTCCTGGCTTGTTGGGCTTAGGTCCTCCTGGCATATTTTCAGTAGCAGGAGTTAACGTGATGATGTGGAATGGTAATTTTAATTCTGCTGCAGCTTTAATGATACCAATTACTGTTGCTCCTCCATGCATGTCTTGTTTCATTTCCCACATCCCATTGCTTGGTTTTAAGGAAATTCCTCCAGTATCCATAGTTATCGATTTACCTACAAACGCGATGGTTTTCAAACTCTTTTTTTCTGGGATATATTCGATCGTGATAAATTTACAAGGTTCATTACTGCCTCTAGCAACTGATAAAAAAGAACCAAATCCCATTTTCTCTAATTCTTCTTCATCATAAATTTTTGACGTTAAATTTAATTCTTTAGCAATTTCTTCTGCTGCATTAGCCATTCGAGTAGGTGTTGCAATATTTGCGGGTTCATTTACTAAATCCCTGACAAAAATAGTTGCATTACATACTATATTAATATCTTTTATAGCTTTTTGTACTGATTGGGGGATTTTTGGATAAATTAATTCTTCAATAAAATAATATTTATCCAATTCTTCCGTTTTTAATTTTATATATTTATAATTCCCTAAAATAGCTCCTTCTGTTATTGCAGCGACCACGTTTTCATAAGTGTTATTATCAATTATATCTTCTTCTATAAGCAAAGTACAACTTTTTTTTTCTAATTTCTTTATTTTTTTAATTGCTGCTGCCGCTGAGTTCCTTAAAGTTTCCAGATTTGCATCTTTCTTCCTTCCAATTCCAATTAATAATAATCTTTTAAAATTCGGATTACTCGTTGAGATTAAAAATGTTTCATTGACTTTTCCTTTAAAATCCTTTTGTTCTATGATTAAACTAATAGATTTATTTGTACTTTCATTAATTTGATTAATAATATCACTTAATTCTAAAGATTCATCCAAGAAAATAAGAATTATATCTGATTCAAGTTCTAAAATTGATTTGTTTTTAAAAGTAATTTTCATGAATCAAAATGGATAAAAATAATTTTTAAATCTTTATCTCCATTTTCAAATACAAGTGGTTGCATTGAAGGATGTTGAAGAATTAAAAAATCAATTTAAAATAGTCATTACAGGTAATTATGAAAGAAAAACCTTAACTCACATAATAACTCCTTTATTGATCATAATATTTTTTGGTTCTATGGCTGTTTCTTGGATTATTTATCCTAATTATAATTGGACAATAATGAATATTAGTTATTTAGGATCACCTTATAGAAATCCCTTCGGATGGATATTTTTCTCAATTGGAATGACTATTACTGGTTTTACTTTTATCATTATAGTTCCTTACGTGCACCGAAGGTTAGTCTCTATCCATAAAATTGCATTTATTGGGACTTTCTTCTTCTATATTGCAATCATAGGAATAATAGGTGTAGGTGCTATTCCTCAATTAAATTTAGAAATTTTTAAATTAATTCACTTTATTAATGCAATTTTAGCTTTAGGTGGATTTTATCTTTGTTTGGGTTTTTATGGAATTTGCTTACTTTTGGAAAAGAAAATCCGTAATGATAAATTGCTAATCCCTTTTACGATTCTAGGGTGGTTTGCTCCCATTGGAACTATAATTACTCAAGTAATTCGCTTTTCTTTAAGCATTCCTGATAATTCTATTTTAATACTCAATTTTTCAGTTTGGGAATGGCTGTTATTATATTGTATTTTTGTTGATTTAATTTTATTAATTTTTATTTTACGTGAAGAATGAAAGAATTTACCCTATTCAAGACCATAGACTTGTTTTGGACATAAAATTTCTGGAAACTTGTTAATCATTGAAAGACGAGATACATAACAAAAATGACATTCATCAACGTATCCATCTTTATGGTCTAAATCATATTCAATAGATAAAGCAGCAGGTCCTCCTCGCAACAATGGACCACATATTGGATGAGAGTCTGGATCATAATTACTTATGATTTGTGATAATGGAGTTTTCCACATGTTGCCTATAGAAATACCTTGACAAACATGAACATTTCCAAATGGATCGACATGTACTCGTGATAAGTTTTTTAAATCTTCGTAGGGACATTCTTTTAGCTCTTTCCATGAACGACGAGGCAAATCTTTTGTTAAAGTTTCTACAGCTCTTCCTCGAAACATTACTCCGCCTCCAATAACGGGTTTTCCTTTTTCTTGTGCACTTTCTTGATTTAATTTTACCTTTGGTGCATCAATACAGATAATATTAATCGGCATACCTAAAGATCTCGCAGCTTCAATAGCATTTTTAGAAAGATTTTCACCTTCTTCACCGTAATGAAAAAAATCATCACTCATGCTAATATCGGATATTCCAATCTCATTAATTGGTTTTAACCAAATTTTAGCATCTTCTATACTTGTTGCCCAATAACCATTTGTCACTATTCCAACTTTAAATCCACGTTCTCTGGCAAGCTTAATACTCTCAATCATTATAGGATAATAAAGAAAGGCTTCTCCTCCTTCAAAATATATTGATTTAATTGTTCCTATCTTTACTACTTCATCTAAAACTTGGTGAACTTGCTTTAATTTAAAAGTTCCTACTGATTTTGGACTACAGTACAAGAAACAATCTTCACATTCAAAATTACATGCATATGTGAGGAGAAAATGAATTCCAGTTAGCAAATTAATCACTCCTTTTTAAATCATATTCATTAGCATAAAAATCTATACTTTATAAAAATTAGAATATTCATCTTGTATTCAATAAGTCTCTTATGATTCTGTTATTATCATAAAAAGAAAAATATTTCGACTATAATATAATTTTAATAATGAATTTAATTATAAAATAAAGTAACGGATTTCAAGAGATATCAAAACTAGCTATACCTTTCATCATAAATTCCGTGATTTCTTTACCTTGATCATTTAATAATCTTTCAACTTGGTCATCCGTATAATTTCTCATGTCATATCCAATAGATACTTTAGAAACACTATTCTTTTTTAGATTTCGTTGATATTCTTTTAATATTTCTTCAGATACATTATTGTTATTTATTGCTTTAATTGCTGTTTGAGTACATAATTCTGCACTTATCATTCCATTGATAATTCCATGAAGTCCTGCTGCATCTCCCGCAAGCATCAAACCTGGTAGAACGACCTGTTTTAATGGAACATTTAAAGGAACTCCATATAAACCTCCCATCTTTCTAACAATCTTTGCATTTTTTAAGCGTTTTGAAAGTATAGGATGAAATTTTTTTGAATTTTCATAATCTTGGTGATTTCCAAATCCGCAATATGCATTATCTTTTGCTAAAGGTGAAAAAAACGCAATTCTGAAGATTTCATCGAAAACTTTTCCAAAAAATATCTCAATAACGCCAGGAGAGACATCCTGGATGCCTACAAATTCATATTGGATTCCTGGTTGGTATGTTTTTGGCTTTTTATTTAATTCTGGTAACTTTGATTTCTTTGCTACTCCCATGGGAATTGATTTCGAACCATCCGCGCCTATTACAACATTAGAATAAATCTCTTCAGTTTTTCCTCTTATATTTACTAAGATTCCTTCAATCTGTTCCTCCTTTTTTATGAGATCAATAAACTTTGTTCCAACTAGTAAATCTGCACCTGCTCTAACTGCCTCTTTCGCAAGATATTTATCGAATCCTTGTCTGTCAACGAACCAACCACCAAATCCAAAGTCATCGATTTCACAGATTTGCTTTCCACCTGGACTCCAAATTCTCCATCCAGTTACTTTTCTACGAATCAAGTATTCTGGAATATTTTTCATTAATCTTACTGTATATGGACTTCCAGAAAGCCATCCAGAACAATGCTGAGGTAATCCAATATCTGTATGCTCTTCAATAAATAATGTTTTTATACCTTTTTCCGCGCATTTCTTAGCTGCAATCGATCCTACTGGTCCTGCACCCACAATAACACAATCATATCGAATCATGGGTCAAAGTGCAATTATAAAATTATAAGTATTATTCAAATTATATTATGTTTAACATTTCAAGAACTTTAGATTTGAGCGTGTTTAGAAAAAAAAGTGCTAAAATTTTACTTTTTAATTGTTTAATTTTAATAATTTAATTTGAAAATGATATCAATAAAAATATCAAAAAGTAGCTTTGATACGGTTAATTTTTAATAGAATATCATTTTTTATATTTATTAATGTCAGAACTTGACGAATTAAATATAAAAATCCTCCAACATATTACGAATTGTACTGAAGATAATGGTGTAGAAATAAATTATACAAATATTTCTGACAAATTAGGAAAACATAGGATTACTATTAAAAGAAGGATAGAGGAATTATTAAAAAAAAACATAATTAATTTTCCTATTTGTTATCCTTATGGTTTATTATATAAAAATTATCCATTATTTATTATAGTTTACGCTGATTTGCCTCCAGAAGCCGATATTTGGATGAAGGAAGATAAAAATATTTTTGCAGGTTTTAGAATTATCGATGGGAATTATAATACTTTATTATTAGAATTTCATCAAACGGTTCTACAATATCAGAATTGGAGGGCAAATCTTACAAGGTTAAAGAAAATTCCATCTAGAAAAGGAAGAGAACCAAGTATTAGTTATTATCTTTCAAATGATTTGTTGTTAAAGAACGATACTACAGTATTAATTAATTTATTAAGAGAAGAATTGACTAAACATAAAAAAATATTAATAAATAAAGAAGAATTAGATGCAACTGATTTTGATATTTTAGAATGCTTGCTCTATGGTGAAAATGATATTCCTTTTTTTAAAGTAAATGAATATAAATTATCTCTAAAACTGAACGTTCATCGGAAAACTATTGAAAAAAGAATTCAAAAAATGATAGAAAGTGGTCTTATAAGTAAACCGAAATGTTATTTTAAAAATTATTTTGCTCCTACAGGCTATTATCTTGTCTGCTCATTTATAGAAATTGCCGAAAATGAAGAAGAATTTTTGGAAAAGATTAAAAATGATAATCATGTCCCAATTGTCTTTAGGACTTCTACTGAAAAGTATAATATCCTGAAATTTTCGGTTCATAATAGTATGGATCATCATTTAAAATGGAATGAACAATATCGGAAAGAATTTTTTAAAGCTCAAAAAGTCAATTATTTATCTGAAAATTCAATTATTTTCATCGACGGAGAAAAAATTTGGAATAATATTCTTGAAATTAAAATGAAAGAACAAGAAAATAGAGAACAAAAATAAAATTCAGGTAAATAATTTTTATAGATAAATTGATCTTAGCTTATCTTGAATCATTTTCAAGATTTGAGTCCGTAATTCGGGCTTCATTTTACTTAATAACGTTTGACTTAATTGAACCATAATGCAAAAAGCATATTGTCTAACTGGAACTCCTAGACTAGCTAAAAACATGTTTTTTTCTGCTTTTTCGTATAAGAATTTAGCAAGATTGGTCATATCTTTACTTTGAACTGCGTCTCTGAATACATTTTTAATGTTACCTAAGAATTGCTTATCTTTTGTATCAACATAAGCTAGTCCCATTAAATCCAATGTACAAGCAGCCCTACAATTTTCACAATCCTCATATGGTCTGATAATTAATTTATTAATCTCTTTACTAGCATGTAATAATTCGGCTTCCATTTCCAACTTTTGATAACTTTCTGCTGATCTTTCAAGATATTGTTTGGCTTTCTCAAATTTCCCTCTTTCCTTTAATGTATTTCCCATTTCTGCTAGACTTTCAGCAACTCCTCGTTCATCATTCAAATTTTTCCGGATTCGTATTGCTTGCTCATACATGGACATGGCTTCGCCTACTCGCCCTATTAAAACTAGTATTTCTCCTAAATCCATTAAAGCAACCGCTTCTCCTGCTTTATCATTTCTAGCTTGGGCATTTTCAAGAATTTGCCTTCTTATATTAACTGCCTCATCTTTTCTATTCAATCCGATCAAACAAGAAGTCATTTTTTTAAGAACTGCTCCTTGATCAATCAAACCTGTCTCATATATTTCATTAAAATAGGATAATGCATCTTCATACCTTTCAATTTTTTCGAGGACATTCCCAACTATGAAATAATTATTCACAAGTGCTGATTGATTACCTGTTGAATGCAAGATTGTTGAAACTTGCTGATAAGATTGTAAAGCTGCATCATAATTTTCAGCTTCTTCATAAGCACATCCCATTTTCAAGAGGATCTCTATTTCAAGATCTTTATCCATTAATTCATTTTGCGTGATTTCTAATGCTTGGGATAAATATTCGACGGCTTGTTCAAATTTCTCGCTGCTAATTAAAATAGATCCAATTGTAATTAAGTTATTAACTTTTTCATGTTGATTTCGGTAAGATCCAACCGAAACAAATGTAATTAATGGAAAAAATGATTCTCCATCTGCCTTTTCTATAATTGGAGAAGCTGAAAGATCCTCTGGATTTACTATCATCATGGCTTTAGCTACTTTCTCAAAATTAATTTCACTTTGGAAATAAAAATTAATTTCAGAATAGCCACCAGGTAAAGCAAAATAAAAATAATCTGAATCTGGAGTGAAAGTTGAAGATATAGAACTATATACTCTTAGTTTTATGTTTGAAGGTAGCAATAAATCTTTTATAGTTGTAGTCTCCGAGGCTATATCAAATGGAAGTGCAATACGCCACTTCATTCCTCGTTGTAAATTGAAAGATATTCTGATTGCTAAATTTCCTACGTCTCTACCAGCAAAAACTTCTATTCTTCTTGATCCTAAAGATGTATTTTGAACCAAATTTCGTACTGGTAGACTTCCTATTGAAAATGGAGAGACGCTTATGATTCTATCTTTCTTATCTGGAGTAGTATCATAAAAATTGGGGTCACCTAATGCCACGCTCTTTAAAGCCTCAAATGATTCATCAATTGGAATGACCTTTTTAAAAATATTGTCTCTAAATTCAACTATTCTATTTTCATGAATTACAAGACTAAGACCGTATGATTCACCTAGTAAGCCATCCATAAAAAATCGCCATAATACATCATATATTAATTATATATCATTCAATAATACTTTAAATGAGTTTTATATCTTTTTAATAAAGTGTATTAATATAATTTATTTAAATAGAGGTTTTCTCATTGATAAGCTTTTCTAATTCTTATAATAAAATAGATGAAATCGATGAACTTGTCTCTGCTGCGGTAATTGCTAGCTTACTTGAGGTCAGTGCATTAAAACCTGGAAACGTTCACCCAAATCGTAACATCCCAAGTACGCGTTTTGAACATTTTCTTTGTGCAAATGTTGTCGTGTACAATTCTTTAAAAGAAATTGCGTTAGGTGGTTCAATTGGAACGAACATCTTGCAAGCAGTAAATAAAACAAAAAAATGGCAACATGGAGGGAATATTAATTTTGGAATTCTGTTATTATTCGCTCCTATCTTGGCTGCAGCAGGAAAAATGATTAAAGAAAAAAAAGAAGTTTCCAATATGGAAGAGCTAAAACGACTAATAAAAGAAATTGTTGATGGAACAACTTATGAAGATTCAGTAAAAATTTATCAAGCAATTAAGATTGTCCAACCAGGTGGATTGGGGAGCGTTGAAGATTTGGATGTCAATAATGAAGATTCAATTCGAAAAATTATCGATGATAAAATTGATTTAAAATATATTTTTAATCAAGCTTCTTCATGGGATAATATAGCACGTGAGTGGGTTACTAATTATGAAATTTCATTTAAAATTGGATTGCCATTCTTTTCTTCGTGTTATGAAAAAAATAAAGATCTGTTTAAATGCATCACTTTAACATTTCTTAAGATTTTAAGTGAATATCCTGATACACTAATTATTCGGAAAACAAATAAACAAATTGCACTTGAAATTTCTAAAAAAGCAAAGGAAATTTTAGAAATTAAAGATCCTTTAAAACAAAATAAAGAAATTTTTGATTTTGATGATTATTTACATGGTTTTAATGGTAAATATAATCCTGGAACTACAGCAGATTTGGTTGCAAATACAATTTTTTTAGCAATTATTAATGGTTTACATTTTTAAGATCCTAAAAAAAATTTGATAATTCGATTTAATTTATCAAAGCGAAATTATGTCTAAGACAACTATTAATAATTTTTATTTACTTATAAATAAATATGGAATCAAAAGCTGTGTTAAGAAACGTATCTGTCCCAATACCACAATTATATGAAAAATTAATAGTTGAAGCAATTAAAAAAATGGAAGATTTTCCTATAGTAAAAAGTGAATTGATACGTATTGCGATCCGAGAAATGATAGAACGTGATATTCAAAAATTAAAAAAATTAAATTCTATTTATATTTAAATATCTTCCTTCTCCTTGATGCCATGACGTTCTTCTTCTATAAGAAGAACGTCTTCATCCCCCTTATCTAATAATTCGTCTATAATAATTTGTATGTCTGATTTTTTCAAAACTATTTTTTGTTTATTAAGTTGTAACGAAATTTTTCCTAAATCCTCAGTTTCTTGATAGAGTTCTTTAATCAAATTTACAATCTTTTTATTAAAATATATTAAATCCCCTCCTATTTTAACTACTACGCCAGGTTTTTTCTTCCATTTATTAAAAACGTTTTTTACTAACCATAATGGTTCTTCTAGGATTTTTGCTGCTTGGTATGCAGAAATTTGTTCATTATTCTTAAGTAAATCTCCAACTTTCCTTGTTAAAGTTGATCGTTTTTTAACAATTCTTATAACATAAACGGTAGGATATATGATCGCTATGATGATAAATAGCCAATATAACCACGTTTCTATTCCTAATGGGATTTGTTGGATGATATTATAAGAAATAAAAGTAATTATTACAATAATAACTGAAATTATTGAATAGGACCAAGCAATTCTATCAAATGTCATTTTTACTTTAGAGCTAACCATTTTTATCACTAATCAAAAACAAATTTACTAGTTTTTAACTAAAAATAGTAAAAAATCTTCTTTAATTTAGTACCTCTTTGGACGTTTTTGAGGTTCGATAGTTTCCAATAATTGATTTCCTTTTGTTTCTAATTCTTCTTTGGGTGTAACATAAATGATACGTAAATCTGTTGGACTTTTAGGTATTTCTAGAAAAATTGAGCCAATTATTCCAAATCCATATACGCCGTCAGACCGAACGGCAGTTTTATCAATCATCAATTTTATCGCTTGTTTACCTCCTTCTATTTCCACCATGCTCGGTTTACATGGTGTATAACCAATACCCATTTGCATTAAATATTTCGTTACTTCCCAATCAAGCTCGTCGGGTATTTGACCTTCTGGATGGATTACTTTAATAATTTTTGGTTCACTCATGATTGACCCTACTTATTTAATTAGCTCAATAATAAGAAATTTCTTTTTATTTATATTTAAATCTTTCAAGTAGATAAATAAAAAAAAAGGAGAATTAGAATTTTAAAATCTATAATGATTTAATTGCTAATTCAATATCTGAATCTGTGATTTTCTTACGATGAGCATGTTTTGCAAAAGTGATGCTTTTCTTTGTAATTTCTGTAGCTAAATCTTCTAAATGATTAATCAAGAAATCTACTGCATCTCTTGCAACAATTTTTGCTCCAACTTGTGTCATAAGCGCCCGTAAAGGCGACCAAGCAAAAAATCTTTTTCTTGCCATAATATCATCCCTAATTTTTCATAATTTATGCCCAGTTACTTCAAAATATATTTCTTCTTGATTTTGAAGTTTTTTATTTTAATTTTTATTAAAATCAGTTTTTTTCAAAACTGATTAAATTTGGACAATTATTTCTTTCTGAAAGTAATATTTAAATCTTATTTATTTTTGTCGACAAAACTTAAGAATTTTCAAAAAAATCGGGGATTAATATCGGGATAAAAAAAATAAAAATCAAATTTTATTATCCTATAAAAAAAATTATATCATTAAAATGTAAAAAGGAATTATTCAAATTATAATCGAAAATTTTTTTATTGAGGTATTTCAGATGTGCGCAAAAGTAACAATAAAATTATTACTGTTACTACAAGATAAAATAGGTAAAAGTGAGTTATCTTACGAAGCTGACACTGTGGGTGAATTAATTAAAAAATTCCTTGAAGATTATCGGGAAGAACTTGAAGAAATTCAAATCTTAGATGAAAATACGGGTCAATTTAAAGAGTGGATGTTAATTCTTATAAATGGGAGAAATATTCGGTTTTTAGAAGGAATGAATACTATATTAAATGAAAAAGATGTAGTTGCTATAAGCCCACCAATGGCAGGTGGATGATTATTTCAACTTTTTTGGTTCTCTTAAAATCTTTAAATTAATTAATATCATTGAAATGGATAAACCAATAGAAAAAAATACTACACTAACAATAAAAGTAATTATCGGTTCTGCATCCATAAAAACCATAAGGATGGCTACTAAAAATCCTATGATTAATGAGAAAAAAATAATAACTGAATAGAAAAATAGAATTTTTCTTGTCTTTTGGGGATCTTCATCAATTATTAATCTTTGTCTTCTTTTCTTTTTCCTAATAGGTTCGACTTCTTCTTCATATTCTTCTTCGTCGTCGAAAGAATCCAATTCTTCGTCACTCATTTTTTATTACCCTGTAAATAAAATCTTTTTCTTAGCCAACTCAAAATTTGAACCGATCGTTACTCGAAATGTGTCTTCTTTTTCCCCAGCATACGTAAATTTAACTTGATATTGGAGTTCTGGATATTTTTTATTTTGTAATATTAGTAAAATCGGTTTAACCAAGAGTTTAGAGTATATCTTAATTTCAAGATTCTCGATATACTCTTTGAATGTTTCTTCAGATTCTTTTAATAAAAACTCTTTTGGTAATTTCGATTTCAATCTCAAATTCTTTATTGATAATTGAGACGCAAATGAATTTAATAAAAATTCAGGAAAGGTTTTACGCATTTCAAGACTTTGATTGAATATTTCTTTGAATAAATGGAGTAGAGCATCTATTATTTCGTCCTTCCCTTCATAGAAACGTTCAATATTATTAATAAAATTCTCAGGTTTTATTTCTTTTTCCTTTAACATTAAAATATGGTTAACAAAATTATTTAATTGCTCTATAATTGTTTTTCCCTGGTCAATATTCTGTTCACCAAATAAGATCATCCATTCTTCAATAATTTCTGACCAATTTAGTTCAATATTCATCTTTCTTCTAACAAATTCAAAATAAGCAGCGATAAATTCATCTGCCCTTCCAGGAAAGGTTAATTGTTTTTCATTTTCTTCAATAAATTGGTTAAAAACATTAAACCGTAATAAAAAATCAGATATAAAATTGATTTCATCTGGATAAGATAATAACTTTGATTTAACCTTTTGGAATATTTTTAAGTGTTCATCAATTTGAATATTACCTTGAATGAAATTACATGCAAATTCTATTAAATCTCTCAAGTCTAAATTCTCGTTTTCAATAAAATCTTCCATATATCGTTTTAATTCTTTTGGGAAATTTTCCGCAATTTGAGCCTCTTCTATGGAACTAACTTCTTTTACAATAAATTTTTTATTTATCTTATTGCTATAATAATTTCTGAACTTTTTCAAATAAGTATTTGCTAATTCTTTTACTGGATTGTCTTGTTTAACCAAAAATTCGTTAATATATTTATTTACATATAAATCCGCTAATTCTTTTTCATACGAGTTAGTTAAAAAAATTGGCATTCCTTGAGCTATATTCCTTATCGCAAGATTACCGTATTCAGTAAAATATTCAATATATCCCTGAAGTTCCCAAGTTGCATATTCTTTTTTATCAAAATCTTCATCATCTTGGAAATTTTCGATTAGAAAATCCTTAAATTTAACAAGAATTTTTTCTAAAAGAACTAAATTTCTTCCATCATCCATTAAAATAGAACTAATATTTCGAAAATGTTGCTCAAAGGTATCTCTCTGACCAGATTTAAAATATTCTGATATCTTTTCATCAAATAAGTTTAAGTTTTCTTTTAAAATTGCAATTTCATCTTCAATAATAAAATCAAAAAATCCACAAGCTTTTTCTACTTCATATTTTTCAATATCTTTTTGGAAATAATCTAAAAAGACCTCCAATAATTGTCTTTGAATAAAATTCGCACTTGCTTCATTTAAAGGAAGAAAGAGTTGATTTGCAAAAATAAATGAAGATATAACAATTTTTTTAATAGATTCTGGAGTTATTGAAAATCTAAGGAAAGAATATGTTGATTCTAATCCTTCCTTTGCTCTTAAATAAACCGGATTAACATTAATAGACTTATTTGTTGTTTTCGGAGGTAAATCTGAATAATCTATGATTACATTACCTGAAGCTGTTAGATGTGATTTTATATCAATTCTATCTAATTTCATATCTTTGACGTCTGTATCTGATAATTTACGTTTCCAAGTCTGTTCTTGAATAATACCCTGATTTTTATGTGCAAATCTATCTGAAAATCTGTTTAAAATTCTTAATCCTTCAGCTTTCCCTGTGTCAAATTCTAATTCAGGTCTTTTTACTGATAATTCTATTTCAGTAAAATATTGACAGAATTTATTCATATCTTCTCTAGCTTTATACAAGTCTAGTTGGTCAATTTCATATTCTAACGTCAATAATGCATTAGTGCTTAGCTTAAAATTACCCGGAACGAATAGCATACCTTTAGGAACGATGATATTCTTTTCTTCCCATTTCATTAATGAGAATTCTGCAGCAAATATGTTTGTTCCAGAATAGGTCTCCAGCAAAGAATTAAAAGCTGAGATGTAATTTGAAGTAGAATCAATTATTTTTTTAATTTCTTTTTTGTCTAATTTTCCTGCTGGGCTAGCTATACCACCTGAACTGATACTATCTTCATTAATAAAAGCATAAATCGTTGTGTACAGTCGAGAGAGCGCTTCAGTCGTCCACAATTTATCAGACAAAGAAATTCTACCTATTTTTACTTTATACTTTATCTTAATTGGTAATTTTAATAAAAGTTTTCATTTACTCCAATAATCATTTAAATTAATGAACCCATAAAATATAACGTAAGAAATTTTGGAAAAATTAAGGAGATAATTTAATGGCAGAAAAAGGAACCATCTTTGAACAGATTAAGGAAAAAATGGACGAAATGATTATGGGTCGTCGATACCTTATAAGTGAAATGGGTAAATTAAAAGTTACAGTTGATAAAATGGCAGCAAGCATTCCAAATGTAGGCGATTTGGAGAAATGGTTGGGTGAAGTTAAGAATGCAGTTTCTTCAATGTCTCAACTTGGACCATTAATGAATTCACTTGCTGATTCTGCAGGTTCCATTCAAAGAATGGACGCTTCAGTTAATAAAATAGAAAAATCAATTTTAGGCATGACTGATTTATCTGGAATTTCTACTCAAATCAGCCAATCTGCTCAGAAAATTGGTGGGCTTTCACAATCAATTATAGACATGCAAACATCTATAAGAGGTTTAGAAGAACTGAAAGAAGGTTTTGAAGCTGCACTCGGAATTATGGGTGAGCTTAAGATAACCATGGGTGGTCTTAAAACAACCATGGATACGCTAACTGGTTCATTTGAAGGTATTGCTGGCCTTGCAGATTTAGGAAAACTAGCAAAAACTCTCAAACCCTCTATAGATGAATTACGTGAAACCATGAGTTCAGTTTCTGGATTGAAAGGTACACTTGATGATATTAGAAAATCAGCCCAATCTATGGGTGACTTAAAACTTATAATTCCCGAATTAAAAGCATCAATGGGTGAAATTAGAACAACAGTTTCATCTTTAAAATCAGGAGTTGGTGTACAAGTAGGGACTGTAGCACCTCCACCTGTATCTGTTGGCAAACCTGTTGGAGTTAGACCTATTGCTAAACCAATTTCAACACCTCTATCTACATCAGAAACTCCAAAAACAATTACAGGTGTTGCTCCTATCCAAACAGGAGGGATCAGACCAAGTACTGAGCCTTTAAAAGCGGGACGAGTCGGATTAACTGCAAAACCCATTGGTGATTCAAAATCAAAAGGAAAAACTCCTCCTATAGTCACAGAAGTATTCGACTTGATAGTACAACGGGCTGAAAGAGGTGAGACTGCAATTGCATTAGCAAAACTATTAGAAAATGGTAGAGACACGATTTCCAAGAGCTGGAAATGGCATCCAACGTTATACGAAGTCGGGACGTTCGCCAGAAAATTACGCAAGTATCCTGAGGGTAAACAGGCTGATGAAAGCGTAATTAAAGTACTTTTTCAGAAGATTGAAGAATGGAAAACTAAGATGGTTGATGAAAAATAGCAAAAACACGCTAAAAATCAAAAATATTTCTTTTTTTCAAATTCTAATTTTAGTACCGTAATTGATTTAAATATTTGTAGTTTATAGTTAAATATTATTTAAAATAGGAGAGATAATTAATTTTCGGGAGTACTTGGAAATGGAGAATAAAAATTATGATATTATTGTGATTGGGTCTGGAATTGGCGGATTAGGAACCGCAGCAATTCTAACCCATAATGGATATTCAGTTCTAGTCTTGGAAAAAAATGATAGAATTGGTGGTGCATGTAGTTCCTATACAAAGCAAGGGTTTACAATTGATGATGGAGTCCATATATTCTCAGAACCTCCCTCGTTGAAAGCACGATTTGGGAAGATTCTGCGGCTAGCTGGACGGGCAACAAAGTTGGGAACAGGGATCTGGGAATCTCCAGATCTAAAAATTGTTGCTGTTTCGAAAACTGGAATGATAAAAAAAGGTGATTCTGAAATTCAAGAATCAGCATTTGGATTTGCTGCACCAAAACCTTCTGCAGGAAAACCAAAGCCTGCTAATTCTGAGAAAGAAAAGAAAACCAATGATTTACCAGTTCCTAAAAATATGATGAAAGTCGCAGGTGCAATGATGGGCATGAGTAAAAAGAAATTGAAAAATTTATATGAAGAAAAGACTGATTTAACGAGCTTTATTAATCAGTTTACAGATGATAAAGCAGTTCATAATATGTTTGCATTTATGACTGGAGTATTCTTCACGATTCCACCTCGGATGGCTAGTGCGGCGGAGTTTATTCAATGCATGCAAGAATCAGCATCGAACATGGGGTCTGGTTACCCTATTGGTGGGGCAATCGCCATTCCGAAGGCATTTGCTAAAGCAATTGAAGTCAATGGTGGACACGTCTTGACAAATAAACCAGTAAAGAAGATAATTTTAAAGGATAATAAAGCAGTTGGAGTCGAGTTAGATGATGGTACGGAAATAAATGCTAAGATTATTGTATCTAATGCCGACATTAGAAATACAGTAAATCATCTTGTTGGTCGATCTGAATTTGAGAAAGAATACCTAGAAAAAATAGACAATTTAATCTCTTCCTATGCAGTTATCGGTTATAAATTTGCACTAGAAGAACCAGTTATTAAAGATATGATGGTAATAAATTTGATGGAAGATTTTACTCCATTTGAAACTGATAAATACGATATTGATCCCAGAGATACACCATTACGACGTGTTGGTTTCTTTGGACCCATTCCCTCAAATATTGACTCTAATTTGGCTCCTCCAGGAAAACAACTAGCTTTTTTTGGAGCATCTGTTCCAAGAAAAGTTCATGATTGGTCTAAATTAAAAAAAGTATTTCTCCAAGATTGTTATGAATTCCTCCCTGAATTGGAAAATAAACAAATCTTCGTGGATATTTCAACACCGCTGGTCATCGAATCGTGGATTGGTAAAAAAGGAGGTCCTGTTGAAGGAACAGCTTTAACTCCAGAGCAATCGGGTCCATTCCGAGTTTCTTCAATTCTTCCGATTGAAAACCTTTATGGTGTAGGTGATACATGTGGCGCCGATACACATGGCATTGGAACTCAGAATGCAGCTGATTCCGGAATTAAATGCGCTGAATATATTTTAAAAACTCATCCATTAACTAACTAAAATCTTTTTTTTTAATTTCAGTAACGATAAATTCTTTAATGATGCAAATTATGTGCATGAATTAAAAATTAATAAAATTGAAAATTTTTCGGATCTTAAAAAAAAAAATCAAGTTATTAAATCTGTAATGAATTTCGAGAGGATTATTTGTTCGTCTTGTTTTATTGCAATTGATGGACATTTCGGTATATCTATGATCTGTTCCATTGCTGTTATTTTTGTTGCGCCTTGTTCATCTTGTTTGTTCGCTATTAAGCCAAATCGCTTATCAACGTGTTTCACTTGATTATAGAACGTGCCACATGTCATGACATCTCTAAGTTTAGAATCCGTGACAAATAAAATCAAATCAAATGGATCGAGATCTTCGTCTGTTGAAATGTCATTGAATGTGCAAGCGGTAGCTATCGCATCAATTCCCTGTAATAAATGAAACTTTTGATTAATCGAATCGATCTCTTGAAAATTACTTAATAATTTTATGACAGACTTCTTTCCAGCTCCTGGATTACCAATAAATAAAACTTGAAATACTTTAGTTTTCATTATTTCTGTTAAGGATCTTGAAAAATTTTCCAATCTTGCTTTTAATAATAAATTAATCTTTTTATCATCAAGACCCTCTAATGCCGTTACCTTAAATTCTTCGAATGCATTAGTCATGTCCGTTTTTAAATCAATCATCTTTGAATTTAATTCATCGATGTATTCTTTTAATTTAGAAATAAACTGATCCTGATTCTTTTTTTCAAGTTCAAAATTTTTAATCTCATTTTTTAATGAATCGATTTCTTGCTTTAAGCTCGAAATTGCTTGTTGAGCTAATTCAAGACCTTGCTGTTTTCCATCTAGATCTTGTTGGAGTGTAGTTAGATCAATTTCTTCTTCATCTTCTGGAGGGATGATTTTCATCAATTCATCTGGATTTTCTTGAATTGTTCCAAAAGATAACGCTCCAAAAAGATTTGGCATTGCTTGTTTGTAACTATCATTTCCTTGAATCGCTCCCATTACTCGTTCTATATTGACTAATCTGTCACTGAAATCTATATTCTTAATCCCCCCAAGCCCATTCAAAATATCCTTTACTCCTAATGGAATTTTATTAACATATTGTTGAGGATCTTCATCTTTATTAAGAATGAGTGAAATTGCGATATTTGGTACAATATAATAATCCCTTAAACCTGAAAAAAAGCTTGCAACGTTATAATTTTTAAGGCTTAATGTGATGGAATTAGGTTTTAGATTTCTCATGCGGTGCGTGGAGCCAATAGACATTGCATCTTCTTCATCTAATGTAAATTCCGGATATTTGGAGATGATAAAGAAGCCTTCCTTATTTGTCCAACCAATTAAACACAATCCGATAGGCATTTATTTACATCTTCCTTTTAAATGTTTATTTAATTTATATATTCGCCCACTTTATAAAAGTTAATACTATATTTTGTAATTATTAGAGTTCATTACATTTTCAAAAAGAGATTTTTAAAAAAACGACTTTGAGCGAGAAAAATTTTGTAATAACAACGTACCCATGAATTCAATTGCTACTTCATTTGTAGTTCTTATCCCTGATGGAGGCACGTCTTTCTTTAAAAATGAAACGAATAAATCTGCATTATCAGAAAGAATTGCTAATAAATCCTCATTCTTATATTCTTTCACCAAGATATGGGGATAGTCTCGCAGTTCATCTAAAAAAGGATCAGTTATATCATCCACGTTAGTTCCTATTCGAATATTCAATTTATCTGGTATTTCTTTTAAATTTAAATCATATTTTTTTATTAAATCCAATTTGGGGAGAAATAATACTGCGTTTCTTTTTGTATTTTTCAAAATTTCCTTAATAATTTCCATCGCTTGTTTTTCTCCGAAAATAACACCTTCGGGTTGATCTTGTTTAAAGAGTTTTAATTCTTCTTCTAGACGATCGATTCTAATCTTTTGTCTATCAATCAGGCTTTCTAACTCTTCCCTAATTTTTTCTTTTTCATCTAATAGTTCTTTTCTTATTTTTCTTTCTTTCTCATCTGCTTCGTTAATGATTTTATTAATGTCGCTTCTTGCTGCCAATACTTCCCTTAATTTCTCTTTCATTTCAGCATGTTCTTTCTTTAAATCAAAAGTTATTTTTTCATTTTCTTCGATTTGTTTTATTAAGTTTATAATTGTTTTTCCTTTTTCATCTTCTGTCGTTGTTTTCATCAATCTTTCTTCAAGCTCTCTCATTCTTCCTTTCAATATTTCCATCTGACTTTCAGCTACTCTTGCTCGAGATAATGCGTCCTTAGCTTGATCTTCTTTATCTTTTATTGTATCTTCTTTTAGTTTCAAAGTTTTTTCCATTTGATCTTGAACGGTTTTAAGAGTTCTATCCTTTTGAACCACAATTTCATTTAATTTTTTAATCTGTTCTGATCTTTCTCTCAAAGTTTCTCCAGTTTTAGCAATCTGAGATTTTAAATCCTCAATTTCTCCAGAAGGTACAAAATCTGTATCAATACGACTTTTATATGAATCTGCTTCTGCTTTTGCTTGATCAAATTGAACTTGAACAGCCATTTTTTCCTGCATTAATTGTGCCATTTTTTTTCCAAAATTAATTTTAAATTTTTGATACTCAATTGTTAAATCTTCTAATTGCTTCATTTTCTTCTTAACTTCGCCTTTTAAGACAAAAATATCCTCTGAATCCACGATATCCCACCGATAATCATTTTTTTTGAATAAATTATTCTATTAATCAATAATTTATTCCTAGAACCATATTTTTTTATTATGTTTTAAAACATGTAGTATTAATTTTTTAAATTATATTATTTTGGTAGATTTATTTAAATGAAGTAGAATTTTAACAAGTTTTCAAGAAACACTTATCTTTAAAGTGTTTTTTTCCTCAAATATTTTAAATTTGACTTAGCTATTAAAAGGTAATAAAATGAGGGCTTCAAAAACATGCACAATGGTTAAAAGCAAATTTGATTTAAGCCATAAAAAATAAAATTTCTGAAAAAGAGATCACTTTGAAATTTAAAATTTTTTAATTTTGATTCAATATAGTGCAAGAATACATTTAAAGTTAATTTTTTGAAAAATTTTGTCGAAACTCATCATTTAAATATGAGCTTTTAATTATTGTGTAGTAAGAGATTTTGGGGAATAAATATGACAAGATATAGAAGGTTACCAAAAAAGATTGGCGCAAAAGACCAAGATTTCAAACAAGCGAAATTAATTGACCATTATTTTATTAATATTGGATTAGTAAGTATTAGGACTATTAGGGATTACGATCTTGCAAGCTGGACTGCAGAATTTTATTTTAGAACAGGAAAACAACCGTATGTTTCACGAATACCAAATAAAGGCGTCATTCAACTAGAAAAAAACGAGTCTTTTGAACCTAGAGATAATGATATTAGCCTTTTTACGGAGTTTGTTAAACTAAGGAGCGGTGATGATATGAAAAGGACAATTAAAGTTAAATTATTTGAACGAGATCTTTTGAAAAAAGATCAGAAAATTATCGATGCTGATGTTGAAGTTAATTTAGCTTCTAATAAGTCTGAATACATGATAATTCAAGATAAGAACGAATACACTAAAGTTAAATTACGAGTCTTTGCTGGAAGAACTCGTTATTAAAACTCTTTTTTTTTTCGACACTATAATTTTTTAATTTTAATGAATTCTTTCCAATATCAAATTAATCTGATATTAAATTAAAATTATAAAATCAAATTTCTTTATTATATTGAAAATATTTTTGTTAATGAGATTAAAAGTAAATAATATATAGTTAATTAAACAATAGAAAAATCATATTGGGTTAATTAAATGACAAGTAAGTTATATCGGATTAAATTCCCAATTATCAGACCTCCAGTTGAAGCATATTCTATCTTAATTGGTGTAACGGAAGGTTGTTGGTGGAATAATTGTAGGTTTTGTGGTGTCTACAAAAATTGGAATGTTGATCCTCCCCAAGATATTCAACCATATCAAGTAAGACCTATAGAAGAAGTATTAAAGGAATTAGAGATATTACGAGAATATTATGGTGAATTTAAAAATACAATTTTTCTTGGTGGAGGCAGCACGATGTCTGCGCCAACTGATTATCTCGTTACGATTTTAAATAAGATTAAGGAATTATGGCCCAATATGACACGAATTAGTTCCTATGCAAAAAATTTGGACATCTTACGGAAGTCGGAAGAAGACTTAAAACGATTACATGAAGCGGGTTTAACGATTTGTTACATGGGTTTGGAATCTGGGAGCAGAAATATACTAAGAATGATGAAGAAAGGAACGACTCCTGAAAATATGATCAAGGCGGCAAAGAAGTTAATGAGTTCTGGGATCAAAATATCAGTATATATTGTCCTTGGGCTAGGTGGTGTTGAACTTTCTGAAGAACATGCAATAGAAACAGCAAAAGTTCTAAATCAAATGAATCCAAATATATTTAGATTCAGAACTTTAAATTTAATACCAACAGCTCCTCTATACAAAGACTGGCAAGAAGGAAAGTTTAATGTTGTTCAACCATGGGGAATTACAAAAGAATTATTAACTATTTTTGAAAATTTGAGTGATGATATCACCTCTTACGTATTTAATGATCATGTTTCAAATTATGAGACGTTCGAATGTCAACTTCCAGATGAAAAAGAAGAAGTAATTAAATATTTAAAAATGAGGTTGAAAGATCCTGGTCTGAAGCTAGCTAGGCATTATAATCGAGTAAGTATGTAAATTATTTTTTCATCATTTTTATATAAAATTACGAATAATTACAAAAGACAATTTTTTTAACTATTTAACGCAAAATTATAATAGTGTTATATTAGAATTTTTTCATCTAAGGGATTGAATTGGTAAAATTTGATAATGTCTTGGACATGATCGGCAACACTCCAATGGTACGGATAAATAGACTTAATGAAAATCCTAACGTGACTATTTATGCTAAATTGGAGAAGATGAATCCAGGAGGATCTGTAAAAGATAGAATTGCATTATACATGATTGATGAAGCAGAAAAATCTGGGGAACTCGATAAATCGAAAATAATTGTAGAACCTACTAGTGGAAACACTGGTATTGGGCTTGCATTAGTTTGTATGTTAAAAGGTTATCCTCTTGAATTAGTAATGCCGATTTCGGTATCAATGGAACGAAAAAAAATATTAACCGCTTTTGGAGCAAAATTGAATTTAATAGATGGCTCCATGGACCAAGTTGAAGATTTTGCTAAACAAATGATTGAAAATGAACCAAAAAAATATTTTCGTCCTAATCAATTCAAGAATAAAAATAATTACCTTGCACATTATTATCACACTGCTAATGAAATTTGGGCTGATACAGATGGTAAAATCACTCATTTTGTTGCAGGATTAGGAACTAGTGGAACTATTATGGGATGCGGTAAAAGATTCAGAGAATTAAATCCTGAGATCAAGATAATTGGTGTTGAACCCTATCCACATACGAATATTCAAGGGTTGAAAAATTATGATACACAATATATACCCGAAATATTCGATTCATATCTATTGGATGAAAAAATAAAAATAAAAGATGAAGATGCTTTTGAAATGGCACGTTTATTAACATTAAGAGAAGGTATTTTCTCGGGTATAAGCTCTGGAGCGGCCATGCATGTTGCATTAGAAATTGCAACAAAAATTAAAGAAGGTGTAATTGTTACCATACTCCCTGATGGTGGCGAAAAATACATTTCGACACGCTGTTATGATCCTTTCGCGTGTTTAAAATGCGTTAACAAGTGTCAAATGCCTACATGCTTGACAGTCGAGCATCTTAAAGAAACAGTAACAGGATGGTTTGAAGAAGAAAATAATAAATAAAAATAGTTTAAAAATAATATTATTTTCCTACTAATTTTTCAGCGATTTTTAAGAAAGCATCTTCCACTAGGGCGCCTGTTTTAGCAGAAGTCTCATAATATTCTAAAGCATTAATGAGTTTTTTCATTTCTTTGCCTTTTTCATTTTCAACTTTTCGTTTTTGCTCTAAATCAATTTTATTTCCAAGTAAAACTAGGACTGGATCATCTCTATGAATCGATTCTTTATAATCTTGTACAAAATCAGGAACCGCAAGATATGTATCAGGTCGAGTTAAATCAAAGACTACGAGTGCAGCTGAAGAGCCTCGGTAGTACATGGAACGTACCCTTCCCCATTTTTCTTGACCCGCCACATCCCAAATAGATAATTGGACTTTTTTTCCTTTGATATCTGTTATATCTTTGACCATTATGTTGACACCGATTGTTTCTATATATTTTTCTTTAAATTGATTAGTTACGTATTTATTTATGAGTGAAGTTTTCCCAACACCCGGATTTCCGATCAATACAATTTTAAAATTAAATGATTCTTTTTCATCACTTGCCATTTTAATCCACTTGAAATACTTTGTTATCTATAATTCTGAAATTCTTCTTATTAATATTCAAATTTCAATACTTTTATTAGATGTTATTAATTAATACTCTCAAAAAAAGCTTTTGTTTGTGTATAAATTTTTGGAGTTGGTAATAATTTCATTTATAAGAGAAACAGAAATTGTTAAAAAGGAAGGGAAATTGATGAAATTTCTCATAGGTCCTTGGAATACAGAGGCAAGTTTTGAATTTGCTGTCGGTCATCTAAAACTCGGTCAAAAGTCTCCATATCATTTTCACACTAAAATTGAAGAGGTAGTATATGTCATTTCAGGGATTTTGGAAGTTAATATTGAAGGAAAAATTACAGAAATGCCTTCTGAGACAGCAGCATTTATAAAACCAGGATTAAAACATTCTATAATTGCAAAAACGGATGTTTATTTAGTTGAAGTCAAAAATCCATCTGATGAATTTGATAAACACGTGATTGAATGACCGTTTATCCAATCCTTCCATCATATTTTAAGGCGATTTTCAATCCCTCTTCTCCTAAATCTTCTATATCGATAGCCGCAGTATACAAACGATAAGACATTTCTAAGATGTCATTTAATAGAATTGATAAAGCCTTTATGGAATTACTTATAAGCATTTTAGCTGCTTCTTTCTCTTCTATATTGACTTTATACGTGTCTAAAATCTTTTTAATTGTATTTAGATCTTGTCTTGGAAATATATAATCAACGCATAATAATGCGTCTACGTTAGTTCCTTTTTTAGAACAAACTGGATTAATTTTTTCCTCTCGAAAAGCTAAAACATAAGAAAGGAAATTTTTAATAATTGATGGACCTGCCCATTCAATAAAAGGTGAAATTACATGTTTTCCATATTTACCTTTAAACTGATCCCAAGTCTGTTTGTATCTTTTGATAAACTCTCCTTTTCTACCTTGATCCAGACTTAGCTCGTCCTTTATTGAGTTTCCAAGCCTTCCGCCTTCGATTGATAAGTCAGAAGTTTTAACAATTCGTTTTACCATCTCTTCAAAGCGTTTTTCTTCCATCTTTCCATCACGTCATTTTTCAAGATTAAAGGAATCTATTAATGTTCAATTTATAGATGTATATGAAATTAATGTGTCTTGAGGAATAAGACATGATGAAACAAGTAGCAGTTATAGGACAAGCCATTTTAGAAGATTCTAAGATTTACGAATTAACTGTTGATATTGGTCGAGAATTAGCAAAAAATGGAATCATTTTAATTTGTGGGGGTAAAGGTGGTGCCATGGAAGCTGCATGTAAGGGCGTTCACGAAAAAAAAGGACTTTCAATAGGTATTCTTCCAAGTATTGATCCAAAAGAAGCAAATGAATACGTTAAAGTAAAAATTCCAACAAATTTAGGTGAAAATAGAAATTATATTATCATACAATCTGCCGAAGCTGTAATATGCATTGGTGGAAAAACTGGAACCCGAATGGAGGCAGAATATTCATTGAAATTGAATAAACCCTTAATAACAATTCCTAAATCTGGTGGTGTTTCTAAGGAATTCTCAGAAATTCATAAAGATAAAGTATATATCGCATCTGACAGCAACCAAGTCATCTCAATCATAAAAAGAATTTTAGGTATAACTTAAATTTTGTATCACTTTGAATTATTTCATTCTAAAGTCATTACATATTGCTTATATTTTCCACTAAACTCGGCTCTCATCGAAAAAACTTGTAAATTTGTGCTTTTTTTTCCATCGAAAAGAAAATAATATAACCAATTTTTAACATGGTGTGCACGATCATAGGCTTCATTATTTTTCTGCATTAAATTTTCAATAATAGCAACATTACCGATTATAGTTCTACTTACTCCTTCAAGGAAGAGTTTATTCATTTTTGGATTATATAATAAGAGAAAAGCACTTGATGATGCATTATATGGATCAATTTTATCTTGAACATAATTTAAATTATGAGCAAGAATTACAATTGGTGAAAAAATTACAAGATCAGATTTACCTTGATAATATGGAAAAATCAATTCTTTATCATCAGTTATCTGATAAACCCAAGGGGCGTAATTCACTTGTTCACCTAATTTTTTTATATAATCTATAGAAATTTCGATGGATTTTCCATAAAATCCATCTTTTTTTCTCACGGAAACAAGCTCAATATAAAATTTTTCTTCGGAAAAATCCTTTAAGGTTATTTGAATTGGACCTGATTGTTTTGCTCTGAGTTCTTTAATGATCTCTGGCTTTTCTAGCAATCCAGAAGGTATATAACCCGTACCCTCTATAATTTTTTTTAATTGATTTCTTTCTTCAGGTGTTAAATTATCCATTTTTGTTATTCTCTAACTTTATTTTTTCCCTGATTTATTACTCAAATCATTCTCACCAAAAAAGGATGCATATGCGTCTTCCACTTTGCCTAAGACCGCATCTGGAACCATAAGTCCTTCATTTCTAACTATTTCAAAGAATAACCATATATTTCTACTTGCTGTTCCTGACGATTTTCGGATACGGAATTGTTTTAATAAAACTCCTCTTTTCATGGCTTCTGGTTCAAAACGAAAATCTATTATAAAATCCATAAAATAAGACAATAATGCATTAAAATTATCGAAAATGCCGATATTATTTACAGCAATTACTTGCATGAATCGTTCTTTACACAATCTTGCTCTGATGGTTTTTACAAATTCTAAAACTTTATCTTGTTGTTGTATAGTTAAGAGTTCTGTTAAACTTTCAATTGCTAGAATTCCTCCAAGTATCTTAGAACTATCGCCTCCCGTAATCGATTTATCAAGTTTTTGAAGAACAGATTTAATAGTAAGCAAGATGGATTGAAAATCTAGTGGATCTGGAGGTATTATTATTTCTTCTGATATTTTTGCCATTACAAGTTCATTTGCCACTGACATCTTGATGGGATTTTCACTATCAAGCATTCTGAACGAAAAACAATCTATTATTTTAAATAAACCTTTTCCAATAAAAGGTAATACATCCCAACCTAACCCTAAAAATCTTTGGATGACTGAAATTGGTGAATTTTGTAAGACTAGAAGTATTACAGGTTCACCAGCTTTTAGTCTTCTATATATCATTTCACACAAAACTGCACTTTTCCCCGTACCAGGTTCACCATTTATCAAGATGAATGAATTACGAGGGATTCCATTATCTATTAACTTGTCAATAGCCTCATTAAATGTTGGAATGAATTCAATTTTAAATGGTACCATTTTGCTCATTTCATTATCTCCTTTATTTTTTTACGTAATATTTCATTTATAATTTTTCCTGATCCTTTACCTTTCAGTTCTTTCATGATTAATCCCATCAAACTTTTTGAAGCTCTATCCTCACCTTGTTGAAGAATGAATTCTTTTCGTTCCATCACTATTTTACCTATTAATCCCTCAATTTCTGATAGATCAATACTATCTTTAAGAATTCCTTTTTCTTTGGCGATTTTTTCAGCTGATTTCGTTGGATTTTTTAACATTTCCGTAAGAATATCAATTAAATTATCAGGAAAAATTTTATCTTGACTGATTAATTTGAAAATTTCTATAAAATATTCATCTTTAATTTTATTAGGATCTAATTCCTTATATTTCTTCTTTATCTCATTAGGTAATGTAATTATCGCATTTGCTACTAATGTTGGTTTAATTGTTTGGAACTCTTTAATAATTTCCTCAAATAGATATAATTGGTGAGATTTTATTATTTGATCGGCTAAAGATTCACTTAATTTTGATTTTTTAACAAATCGATTCTTTTTTTCGTCTGGTAACTCAGGTAAATTTTCTTTGATTTTTTTTAGAAAATTATCGGTGATAATAGCTGGTGGAATGTCAGTTTCTGGATACATTCGAGCTGAACCGGGTAAAGGTCTTAGATAATTTGTAGTACCATCATTTTGTGCTAGCCTTGTTTCTTCAGGTATCCCAATTAAAAGATATTTTATTCTTTCTATTACTGCATTTAAAGCTGTAGCAATCTCATCCTCTTTTCCAGCCATAATTAAAATTAAATTATCATCATTTAATTTAAGATTTTCTCTAATTGCTTGAAATTCCTTTAATAATTTATAATTTTCCAAATTCTCGTCAGAATGAATGAAGCCTTTAACGCCATATGCTTTGGAATAATCCACAATTTCTTTAGCTAAAGTTTTTTGTTCGAATAAAATACGTTTTAAGTATCCAGAGAATTTTGGAATAACGGATCCAAGGATTTTTCCCCTATATTTTAGAACAGGTTTGATGATCTTTGATTCTGATTTAGAGAAATAATTTGTAAAATCGTCAATCTTTAGATTAAATTCACTAATACCATTTTCAATTAATTCGGATTTTATTTTTAACAAATTTTTTTGTCTTATGACTTCATTTTCTACTAATTTTGATACCATTCTCAAGTCTTGAAGTCCCTTTACTTCAATTCTAGATCCTCCCTTTATTGAAATATTGACGTCTTGTCTTATAGTTCCAAGACCTCGCTGAACCTTACCTGTCATTCTGCATATCATACCTAAAATCTCAGCGACTTCCCGCGCTTGGTCTGGATGTCGAATATCTGCGTGCGTACCAATTTCTATTAATGGAATTCCCAATCTATCAAGCCGAAAGATCATCCTTCCCGCAACTTTCTTTTCAATAATTCCTGCTGATTCTTCTTCTAATTCCAAATCTTTTATCCGAACTGGACCAAAAGATGTTTGAATTATAGAATTATCTGTTCCAATACCGACATTCATCGTCCGTTGAAATCCTGAAGTGTTAGAACCATCCACAACCGTTTTTCTCATACATTCGATTTCATTTGGAATGTACATGTTAAGCATTACGGCAATAGTTAATGCTATTTCAAGTGCTTCCTGATTTAAAGGGTGTGGAGGTTCTTCATCCAGTTCAACTAAACATGTTTTTCCTTCAAAAATATGGTATTCAAATAATTTATCCTTATAATATTCATAAATAGCAGCTGGATCGACATCTCCAAGTTCTCCAGGAACTGATCTTAACTTTCTTTCAATAATTCTCAATGATTCATCTTCAGGATTGAAATTTGGGCTACAAGAACAAAATAGTTTGCGTTTTGTATTTAATCTTTGATGAATTTCAATTCCACAGATTAAACCTAGTTTTTCATAATCAATATCCATAATTACACATCTTTGAGTTGAGATATAGAATTATTAAAATAAATATGATTTAATTTCTCCTTGATTATCTATTTCTCCCTTTAAATTTATACGCGCCTTACTTCTTGCTTCTTCTATTGAATAATTTCCTAAAAGCCATTTTAATTTTATCAATGCTATTTCTGGTAACATATCTTCTCCTGGAATGATCCCTACATTTTGTAAATCTCTACCTTTATCATACACGTTCATATTTATTCGTCCGTATAAGCATTGAGAAGTCATTATAACGATTGCTTTCTTTGCTAAGATCCCTAAATACTCCATAATTTTTTCATTTTTTTTGCTAATATCATCTCGGACTCCAGGAACGTGTCCAAGTCCTGTACCTTCTACAATTAATCCCTTATATTCATTATCAATAAAATATTTTATTAAATTAGCATCAAAATCTGGGTAAATTTTTATTAATCCGACTTTTTCTTCAAAATTACTTTTTATTTCAAATTTTCTATTCTTATCTTTTCGTAAATAATCTTTTTTGATGAATTCTATTTCGTTTTTTAGATAATTTAATTTTGCAATAGGTAACACGTTGATGGGTCTAAATGCATCTCTTCGCGAAGTATGCATTTTACGAGTTTTACAAGGGGGATTTATAAAAATTTCCGTGTCATTTGAAGTTCCATGCATGCATACTGCAATACCTGAAAAATCCGTGTTTATGATAAAACGTGCTGCACTTATTAAATTTGAACCTGCATCACTGCTACCTCGATCTGAGCTCCTCTGAGCTCCTACAATTAATATTGGAATTGGTAAATTGCTAAAAATAAAATCCAAAGCTGCAGCAGTATAATGTAAAGTATCCGTTCCATGTCCAAGAATTATACCATCGGCCCCTGATTCGATTTCCTCAGCAATTTCGTTAGCCATAAGTTGATAATGACCAATTCTAATATCTTCACTCCAAAGATTCGTGATCACTCTTGCTTTAATGTTTATGATTTCTTCTAATTCAGGAAAAAGCATAATTAATTCTTCAGGACTAAAGGCTGAAACAACTCCTCCCGTTCGATAATCCAATCTACTAGCAATTGTACCCCCAGTATGTAAAATTGAAATATTTGGTAATTTTTTATTTATCTTCAACTTTTTAGCTGTAAAGGATTCTAATTTTCTAGTATCTTTCAATTTTTTTATTTCAAAAACTTCTTTTAAACGGATTCCTACATTATAACCGCTACTAATTTTCAAAATAATTATATCAGGATCTCCCAATTCTGTCTGAGGTATCAAATATCCTTCAAATTTTTCTTCTTTTCCCTTAATTTCTATTTTATCTCCTGCATTTATATCATGTTTTAATAAAAGATCTTGGATTTTCTTTGAATAATTCTTTAACAAAAACTTTACAACTCCCGCATATCTGAAGTTTTAATTAACATTACCTTGACTTTTCCATTTGTCAAATCATATTCTTTTACTTGCTTTTCATTTTCTAATACTTCGCCAAAATGCATCAATGTAATTGTATATAATTGATTAATTGAGTAAAGTTTTCTCACAATTCCTTTAATTTTCCCAATCGAGTCATTTAAACTTACCTCTGCGCTTTTTTCTTGTTGGTCTTTGGGTAAGTCTCTTAAATAAAAGTTGATAATAACCATTTTGATCAATAAAAATTATTATGATCCATACAATTTTATTTTATAATAAAAATTGATTGTTGATGAATTTTGACTAATGGAAAAGAAGATTTAAAATTAAAATATAAAATATGGCTTGAAAAGCAAACAAAAAATATTATGGGGAAAGGCGGAGCTGCATTACTAGAACAAATAAAAATACATAAGAATCTAGGAAAAGCTGCGAAAGAATTAGGATATTCTTATAAATACGCTTGGAATATTTTAAAAAAAATCAAAAATAAAACTGGTGAAGAGCCAGTAATTACCTATAAAGGTGGAACTGGAGGAGGAGGCGGTATTGAACTTACTGATTTTGGAGAAAAATTGCTTATTATATATAATACTTTTAATGATTACGTTGAAGATGCAATTAAAAACAGACTTTTATGGCAATCTTATGGCTTCAAACAGCATGAAACAAATTCTCTTATTGGAAAGGTATTAGAAATCAAAAAAGATAATGAAGTCGCTATTCTAAAAATACGAATACCTAAGGGACAAAAAATTAATTCTTTAATCACTCGTGAGTCAACTAACGCATTAAAACTAGAAAAAGGTAAAAATGTATCAGCAGTAATCAAATCGACGTCTGTAATGGTGTTGAAGGAGGGATTTTTTGATGTCTGAAAAATTAAGTGCAAGAAACAGAATTAAATGTAAAATAGAGGGAATTAACAAGACAGATTTATTAGGCGAAATTCATTTAATATCGGAGGAGGAGGCTATTATGACTGCAGTTATTACTCGGGATGCTCTAGAAAAATTTAACATTAAAAAAGATGACGATATTAAAGTAATTAGTAGGCCTATTGTTGTAATGATTGAAAACTTGGATTAAAATAGTTTTAATGTGCTCCTCGAATAACTCTTATTCTATGGAGTATTTCACTTAATGTCATAGTCGATTTAGTACATCTAATTGGAATGGAAAGGCAATCTTGGCATATACTTGTTCTTAATCCAAGACTTTCGTGTTTTTTAATCGTTTCGTTTTCTCTTATCAAAATATCTCCGCAAATAATGCAGTTTTTATCCAAAAAAAACACCAAATTAAATATTTAATCTTTATTTTTTTCGGCGATCTTCTTATATCTTATAGCAAGTTCCTCTGCTTTTGCCAATTTCTTCTCCAAATCTTCTATTTTGTCTTTATAGGATTTGAGATAAGATTGTAAAGAAAGAGATTTTTGATCAATTTCTCCTTTCCTTTTTTCTGCTAACATTTTTTCCAAAGCTCGCTCTTTACGATGGCTATCTAAAAGTTTATTTTTCCAAACGGATTCAATTTTTTCAATTTCATCTTGAACTTTATTTGTATAAGCTTCGAAATTCTTAGCTACTTCCTCCATCTCGGAAATTCTAGATTCTAATTCTGATTTTTCCTTTACCATCATCAGATTTTTTTTGACTAAGTCAGAAATTTTTTCCTTTAATTCTTTTATTTCTTCATCTTTTTGTTGATTAATAGCTTTCCAATCAGTGAGAGTTAGTTCCTCTTCCATTGTAATATTCATCCTTAATCATGTAATTAATTTAAAAGTACATAATACAATAAATTCCTAATTTTTTCCTTATTATTGACTTGCTCTTAAAGCATCTTGTAATAATTGGATTGTCTGTTGTAACATGCTTACAATCTCCGATAATTGATTGATAGCATCTTGAAGTGGTCCTTTACCAGCTGATGATATTGAAATTGGAGCAGGTGCAGTTCGTTTCGGAACATCATATTCAGAAGCTCTTGCAGCAGGAGTAGTTGTAGTTGTTGGCATGGGTGGTGGTGAAGGTGGTAGTGGTTTTTCTGTTAAAGGTCCTCTTTCTGCTTGTTTAATGAGCATCTTTATGTTTTGGGAGATTTTATACGGATTAAGCATCGGAATGGCAGTTTCTCTCATAATAAATGCGATCATTAGATTTCCATTTAATTCATCAAATTCTTCGCTACCTGTTACATTTCTTCCCTTAATTAATCTAATTTTCCATTTGTTTGATGCTTTTGATTTACCAATTTGTGCTGAATAAGAAGTCCCTGCAATGGGGATTGGACTAGAATAAGGTGTATAATCCGGATCATCCATCATAATCATCTCTTTTAATACTAATTTTCTCTTAATTTATTCCATTTGACTAGATTTATAATAAAATTAAATAATTTTATTTCTCTATAATGTTAATTATTAGAAATTTGGAGCTAATTCTATTTATATTTGTTTATAATATTACACTATTTTTCCCAAAAAAATGAAAACATTTATTTCATGAATGATTTTATGAGTAATTGAAAAAACTTACTTGTTGAATTAAGATGGCTTCATGCAAAAAATGTGGTAAAGAGCTATATATGCCCTTTGTCTGTTCTTATTGTGGAGAATCATACTGTTCTGAGCATAGATTGCCAGAAACACACAACTGTTCTGATCTAATAAGAGGATCTGAACACGCAAGACCAACGCCTCCTGCTGTAGTTGAGCCTGTTCAATATTATGAACCACCGCCAAGATCAACTCAAGAAGTTCCGTTTAGAGATTCCGGCCTGCCTGAAATTGATGAAAATGATATTCCTCCAGATGCAGATGATTATGAAGAATTTTATGATCCAGAAACAGGAGAGACAATTGTTAGGTATTATGTTTATGATCGTAGTGGTTTTAGAAAATTCTTTTTACCTGTACCTAAACTTACAAAGCCAAATAAGCCAATTTTTGGTATCACATCTAAATGGGAAGTTTTAGAATTAGGTTTGTCTACCGTATTAATGGCTTTAATTGCTTGGACTCTCTTTTATACGCCACTACAAGCTATGGCTGGAGGAAATTGGGTAATTGATATTATGTTGATAGTTATTCCTGTAGCTTTTGCTACCTTAGGTTTCTTAGGGCATGAGCTGGCACATAAATTTGCATCTATTAAATTAGGGCATTGGAGTGAATTTCGTTTTTTGCCTTTCTTTTTGACACTTACCATTATTTCCTTTATATTATCTATTGTTGGCTTCTTTGCTCCTCAATACGCTATTCCATTCAAATTTATGCTTCCTGGTGCTGTTATGGTTCCACCTAGAGCTGGAGAAAGCAAGCACCTTATGGGAAAGATTGCAATAGCTGGTCCAGTTTTCAACTGCGTCGTAAGTTCAATTTTGTTGCCAATTATTATAATTCTCCCTCCCGCTTTACCTTTAAACAATTTTTCGTTTTTAGTTGTTGGCCTTACAACAGGTGCGCTGATGAATATTATGCTTGGATTATTCAATTGCATTCCAATTGCAATACTTGATGGCAAAAAGATTTGGAAATGGGGTAAAGGTTATTGGTTTCTTATAGTTTCTCTTTTAATAACAGAATTTGTATTGCTTCTAACCTTTGCTAGTTGGCTTTACATGCCCACACAACTTTAAAGAAAAAATAGTATAAATAAAAAATATTTTTATTTTTTTATAATACTTTGAAATCTTGAGATATTGCATCAATTATGACTTGCTTTGTTTCTTCTTTATATTTTAAAGTATATAGAAACAATGGTGATAAGACTACCCAATTCTTGGAAATTTCAAAGACTTCTTCATTGATCTTTTTAATATCGCTGGGACGTTTGGATAATAATTTTTTCCTAAGCTGATCGATTGCTTGATCGGTAGTAATTGCAAATCTTCGGACTTCTTCTGAATTTGTATCCAAAAAATTTGAGCTTGCATTTTCTTTTTTCCATTCTATAATAGTTTTTGGATTCATCGTTTTTCCATCTGGATTAAATGCTATGGATTCCTCATCAGTTTCGAATTTAGTTTTCATAACAATATTAATATCTAAAGCTCTCTTTTTCTGTTTTTCCCCTGTTAATGGTTCACCGATCTCTATCACTTTATCATATACTTTTGCGCCGACCACGTGATGTGGGACAGGAAAACTGATGATTTCTTGTTTTAAATAATTTACTCTATATTGTCCTTTAATGAAAATGAATGGATTGTAATTATCCAAAACCTCTAGATATTCTATTTCAACACCGGATGCCCCTTTAAATAATTTTGGAATTTTTTTCTCGATTACAACTTTAGCTTCTGGTTTTCCTATCTTTTTTTGCAGAAAGAAAATCTCTCTTTTTGCTATTCTTTCTTCTAACGGTGCATTTGCTCCAGAAAGATCATATTCTGACATTTTCTCACCAAAAATAATTTTTTATCATGTGTTTTTATTAAATTATTCTTATTAAAATTTAAAATTATCTTTGATCCATTCAACTGGAAATTTATCATGAATTATTTCTTTGATTTTTTCTGGTTGAATTTCACCCGAACCAGTAATATAAGATGTTATTAAATTACCTGGCGTGATATCAAAGTAATAATTTTTAATAGTTAAGTTCTTTGATTCTTTCAAATTTGGTGTCCAAACCTCACTTGAAGGTCTTGATTCAATTATTATTTTTTTATCAACAAATTCTCTAACATTAAACTTCCATTTATTACATAATGAATAGATGGGACTTTTCAAATCTCTCGCTAATACTGCTAAAGGATACGTACCAACTTTATTAATTAAATCACCATCAATAGTTACAGTATCTGCCCCTAGTAGAATGAAATTCACTTTTTTTTGTTTCATACAATAACCTATTGCAGAATCAAGTATGTAGGTAATAGGGGCATAATTGATAAGCTCTTTCACAACAAGACGCCCTTCATTTATTGGTCTTGATTCCGTGACAATAAATTCTATATTTTTTCTATTTTTTACTAAATATTTCAAAGCATTGGTCGTAATTGAGCTATAAGAATGTGTCAGGACAACACTATTATCCGGAACCTTATCTAAAATAATTTTATTAATTTTATTTTGGGCAGCATCGTCAATTTTTTTCATATTTTTGTGAATACTAGTAATCCCAATAAGGAATTCTGTAAAATTAATGTCTTTTTTCCCTAATTCATTAATTTCATATAAAAAATAACTAATTTTTGAGAAAAAAGGAGCCATGCTTGGACGTGTATTAATAAGCTTTATAGAAAAATCTTTTAATTCATTATAAAATTTTTGTTTTGGTATTTCTTTTTTAATCAAAATGTATTTTTTGATTAATTCAATTGCCCAATTAGATAAAAAATCTGCCCCCATAACATTATTCGTTCTTATCTGTTCAACTTCCTTATCTAATTCTTCTAATTCTTTCATTATAAGTCCCCATTTTAGAAACACTTCTAAAAATAAAAACAAAGTATATGAAAATAATAAAACTACAAAATAAATTCGAAGTTACAAATATCCCAATATCAAAGCCATTATAAAAATAATTAGATTCAAAATCTCAATTATAACGAATGACAAATAATAAAAATTAATTCAACAAAAAATAAGCACTCCGAGCAAAAAAACTAGTATTTATTATTCAAATCCTTGGTTAATTTGTTTTGAAGAATTCTCTAATAATTTTTAGTTTAAATATACTAGTTTCTCAAAAAAGTGCAAATATTAATGTTGTATCTAAACTGATCTCTATATGTATAGTAAGAGAACATAATAGAAACATAAAACCTGATGGGGTGAGTAGTAGAAAAATCTTGGTTAAAATCCTAAAATAATGAGATTATTATTTTCTCCGATTAACTTATTTTTTAATTTTCTAATTTTTCATCTAAATAATTCACTAAAATTGACAATAATTTATACCAATCCCTAATTTTTTTAAATTCTATATTATTTTTTTTCATTATTGCTGGTCTTATTTTTTTATCTTGAATTCTTTGTTTAATTATATTATTAGAATAAAATTGTATAGATCGTTTTAGTTTTTTTTGTTGAATAGGAGGATTTATTGAAATTTTTTCGACATTTTCATAAAAAACCATGTAAACATAATCTTCATCGTCATCTTCATCAAGGTTTGATGCATAATCTATCCTAATTATCCTTTTATCAGTAATAAAATAATGATTATTCGATAATTGAAAAATAAATTTATTAAATAAAATAGAGAAAACTGAAAGGAATCCTCCAAAAAGAGCAACTTCGATCCCATAAAATGCTGGACTTTCTTCAATTTTAATTTGAGCTCCAACTTGTCCTAACATTAAAACAAACATCAATATCAAACCAATTAAAAATATCACAAACCCAACAATGAAACTTATATAAAATATCTTCTTAAAAAACCTTTCTTGAGATCCAGCACCTGGCCTCTCTTCCCATAGTATGTTTTCTCCCGAATATAAAAATTTATTCAAGATAAATTCTTTCGTAGATTCGATATCTTTCTTTCCCATAAGACACACTAAATTGAGTTGTTAAAAAATTATTAAAAAGATGATGATTTAGGCATTCACTATTATATTTTAATGTTCTATAATATTGAATATGAAAGGAACTTTAAATAGAAGAGATTTTCTATGGATAACAAAACAAAAAGAATTGAAAAACAATGAGCCGTGAAGTTATTCCACCAACCGTGGAGGATTTAAAAGCCCTTGGAATTGAAATTCCTTTGAAAGGGAAAGCAGTATTAGATATTTTCACTGAATGGTGTGGTCCTTGCAAAACAATTGGTCCAATTTTACATACATTAGAGAAAGAAGGTGAAATTTCATTAGTACAAGAAGATTTAGATAAGAATAGACCACTCGCAGAGAATCATTGCATTCAAGCTATCCCAACGCTGATATTTTTCAAGGATGGGAAGAGAATAGGTGATGTTCCTGGTGATTCTCAAGAATTAACCTTAAAAGAATTTTTTAAAAGAGCAACGCAGGGTCAACTTGATGTAAATCTTTCGAAAGATGGGTCATTGATAGAAGATTTATCAAATTATAAAGTCACTCTTAACCGATTTCTTATAAAAGACGGAGTTATGGTTGGATTTCCAGGAGAAGAAGTTCTGAGAAAACTTATCAAAGAAATGTAGAAATTAAAAAAAATGAATTTTTTCGGATATCTTCCATTATCTATTAGAAATAGCAAAGATTCTCATGAGTCTAACAATTATATTAATTAAGGTAAGAAAATATCCAAGTACAAAATACATCCAAGCATCTGCTTTCATTTCATCCTCTAATAACAAGCCATACCAAATACCACAAGCATACATCCAGCCAATCATTAATAAACTGAATATAAAATAAAATAGATTAAAGCTTCCTACAACGATGAATACGATTGGTTCAAGAATTAAAAATAGAATCAAAGCACCAAATAAAAATAATCCCCAAGGTTTTGTACCATAATTCTTTTTCCGTGCGATCCATCCGATAACATAGCAACCAGTTAAACTTGATGCTGAAATGGTAGTTGAAATTAAAAATAGTTTAGCTGTTTCGGTAACTCCAACAAAATAAATTAAATAACCAAATAACGGTGCTGTTACCAATCCAGTAATAAATGTTGCTATAAAAAATGATATCATCGAATAGGCATTTTTTCTATAGTGTGCAAGCAATATTGTTGCGATCCAGACAGGAATATAAATAATCATTAGAAGAATAGAAACTCCTATGTCCATGGTCAATCCATATTCTGAAAATATAAAGCTAGTTACGCCCCATATGGCAAATCCTATAATTAAAACAGGAATACTTTTATTCCAGAACTCTTGTTGAGCTTTACTTGCAAATCCTTCATCTTGATAGGTTAAATAATCTTGATCCATTCTTCTATTCATTCGTACCACCTAAGTTATTTAATGATAATTATATCCTTCTTCAATACCTTTTTTATTTATTTCAAAATATTTTCTCTTCACGGTTTTTTCTAAAACTGCATAAAGTGATTCGAGCTGTACAATTTTTTTTAATTTACATAAGTATCCTAAAAAAATAACATTGTACACCAATTTATTTCCTATCTTTTCGGCAAGATCCAAAGCTGGTATATCTTGAAGAATTATATCATTTCTTGTCAGTATTTTTGGATTTACTACTTGAGAATCAATTATTATGGTACCTTGAACCTTGATATTGGCTTCATTATCCTCTATAGCTTTTTCTGAAAAAGCAACCAAAACATCGGCTTTGTTAATTATTGCATAATTGATTTCTTCACCATCTGAAATAATAATATCACTCCTTAAGAGAGATCCGCGTTTTTCAGGACCATATACTTCGTTTTGAATTGCATTTTTTCCTTCTAGAATTACTGCTTTTCCTAACAATACTGATGCAAGAATAACGCCTTGCCCCCCAAATCCACCAAACCGAATTTCTAATTTCATTAAAAATTCAACCAGTTCTTTTAATTATATGGTAACCGAATTGAGTTTTTACAGGTTTTGATAGTTCTCCAACATTTAATGCATAGGCTGCTCTTTCAAATTCAGGTGCCATTTCTCCTTTTCCGAAGAAACCTAAATCTCCTCCTCTCTTTTTAGAAGGGCATGATGAATGTTCCTGAGCGAGTTTATTAAAACTAACCCCCGATTCTAAATCTTCTAAAATATTTTGAGCTTCGCTTAACTTCTCAACTAATATATGACTAGCCCTAATTTGATTACCTTTTGGCTTATCTTTTTTAAGTCCTTTTTGTCCTTTTTTCTTTCCCATCTAATCTCACCTTCACCTTAAATAATCAGTCATTTTTTTCTCGACCAAATGCTACACTAACGATACCTATAATGCCTCCAGCAAGCATGATCCACATACCTATTGACATTATCCCTAGATTGAAATGAAGAGGTAATAGTCCTGGAATGATTATAATACCATTCCATGATGCAAATAGGTAGTTAAACATCTGTGGAACCGCTCCCAAAGATCCTAATAAGACTAGAACCACTAACGTCAATGGAGCTATAATTCCTATGACTGTGGATCCACTAAAACTAGCGCCAACGAATAAGAAAATACTTGATATGATCAACAATATAAACAATACAGCCAAGAGATAGATTCCTATAACGTGTATTCCATACGTGGCAGCCAAAGTCTCTGCATTCAAAAATAGATTCGGAATGTTCATTACTAAAGAAACGCCCCAAGCATAATAAGTGTTTGCACCATCAGTCACTATAAACCATGAAAATAGAAAGGTAGCTATTAATACTAAAACTCCAGATAAAATACTTAAATCTCTACCAGCACTCATTTTTTCACCTCATTACAAACAAATATTTGGAATAAATTTCTTTCCAATATCATCTATATTTTCAATATTCCTAATTAAATTTATAATTTCTTTAATTTTTGATTCACTCATGCCAATATAAGTCGCTTCTTGTATGAGTTTTGGTTCAATTGGGGTGCGATTACCAGGTGATCCAGACGGACTTTTTACCCGTGCGGAATATTTTTTGCCATCATTCATTTCAATGACCATACGTGCCCCAAAACTCATGTCTAATTTTTCCATTTGATCTTTCTTAAAATTTGCTTGCAATTCTTCATCTTGAATTTTTATATCAAGAGAACTAACTAAATTTAACGTGTCTCGAGTTGCCCCAAGATCTGAGATAGTTTTAACTTTTTTAGCAAGTTCATGAACTTCGGGATCTAACATGCGATCTTCTTTTAATTGCTCAGGAGTTAATCTTTTATCTATTAACATTACTGCTACGTTATAAGGTATGTAGAAATTAAGTGCTATATGACTTTGAGTTCTTTTTAATTCTTCGAGATTCGTGAATGGGCGTGACAAATCGTCCATTGCTGCCATTAATAAGGACGCATGAACATTAATTTTTTTAATATCCTTGTAGTTCAAATTTGGTTCTTTTTTAAAAATCTTATTTATACAATCTGCAATGGGTGATACATAAGCACAGCCTGGGACCATCTTAAAAGAAATGGTTTCCGTTACCCAAGCTTCTCCTAACTTACTTTTAATAAAAGAGGGTATTGGGATATCGGCAGTAAAATTACACCACCCTATTGGTGACTCGAAAATGTCTAAAGCGCCTGTAAAACCATTTCTCGCTAAAAAAACAGCTTCCATTCCCAATTTTGATGGAGCAGAACTCGTTAGAAGTTTAGCCATGGGTCCCATAAATCCACGATATAGTGCATGTGTATTAACATACATGGCGATACCAAATGCATTTGCTATTTGTTCTTCATTTAAGCCAAGTACTTTACTCGTTATCGCACATGATGAAGCCAAATGAACATAACTCCAAAGCTGTCCATTCGATGGACCAATCAAGATCGATGCCCCTACACGTCCGGTGACTTCGTTTCCAATGATTATTGCAGTGAGAAACTCTTTACCAGATAATTTAGTGTGCTCACTCAAAGTTAATGACATGGGAATCGTAGAGACACCTGTATGAGCCATTGTTAAATAATCATCATAATCAAGAGCTATTGCATTTCCTTGATTAACCATAATTGATTCATTTAACGAAACCTTTTCACCACTAGGTATAATTGTATAAACCCCTTCTCTAGAGCCAAAATCTTCTAGCACCGTCTTCTTAATTATCTTACATCCCTTTACTTTTGAACCTGCATATATGGAGCCTAATACGCTGATGACTTGATCTTTTGCAAGATTGATAACCTTTTTTGGAATATTATCATAATTAGTCTTTACTATAAATCTCGCTAATTCTTGACTTAGTGTAACCATGCTAATCCCTCCCTAAATTTTTAATAATTTGATTGAAATTAAATTTGCTAATAAATTGGATAATAACGTTATTTTTAACCAATTCGCTCGGATATTTGAAATTTTCAATTTTCCCTCTATAATTTCTGCCATTAAACTCTTATTTCCTTCAAATACCTCTAACCAGATTTTTTCAGTTCCAATAATTGAAAATCCAACTACTGTAGGATGATTCTTACTCAATTTTGAGATTTCTTGAGTTATAGATAAATTAAACTCCTCTTTAATCTCACCATTAATGACTTTAATGTTAAAATGAAAGTTAAGATCAAATATTTCAACTGGAATTTTTTCTAATGTTTCAGAAAGACCCGAACTTTGTATTTGTTTAAACAGAAAATCAATACTAGAAATAAATTTCTCTAAATACTTTTCTATAATACTCATTTAATTTCCCCTTGAAATTATTTTTTCTATAAATTTAATGAAATCTTTCAATAATTTTGTTGGAATATTTCTAATTAATTTTATGATTAATTTCAAGAAATTTTTTGTGATTGTTTAATTTTTATTCCATTAATCTCAATTGGTGCTAAATCTCAAAATCAGTAGTATTGTTTTAATTTTAAATTTTTTAATTACTATCATTTATTTCTTTGATTTATGAGTTAACTATCAACAGTTAAACAAAGATCATTAATTCTTGTTATAAATCCATTTTTAGAAATCATAAAAACATAAACAAAATATCTATTTACTTGAATTCAATCAATTAAAAGGAGTGGAGGTGGTTATTTGAGTTTAGATTTTAATAATAAAACTAAAGTAGTTGATGAAATAAGGTTTCTAATAAAGCAAACTAAGTTTGGAGCAGACAAGGCAGTTTACGATAAACTAAGAAATATTATTATGACCATTGGACAAGATAAAAAGCTCTATTCTACATATAAGGAAATATATGATGAAATAGAAGATGATTTAATAAATATTGGATTTGATCTAGAACAATTAAAGTGTGATCCAGTTTTAAAAAAGACACCAACTCATACTAAAACAAAAACCTGAGATGATCCTTGTTATTATTACAAAATTTTTAAGAACTTAAATCTTTTTTTTGTTTTTTTCTTCGCACTCGGTATTATGACAATTGCTCTAGTTAAAGCTGCTCTTACAAATACGTATCTCGTTAGAGCTGGTGAATGGTGGGTTACGAAAACAATTTACAGCACTAATCCTGGGCAATCCTTAGGAAACATGACAAAAATAGTAGTCACAACTCTTAATAATTCACAATAATACCATATCTGTCATTAACTGTATGGGGTGATGCTGCCTTTTGCACTGCTTGGGTTGCGAATAAAACATATCCTACTTTTATAAAACTTATGGATGAAACTAATATGGCTATCTATAACACTACTGAACCCACTTTAGCTCCATATGGAGGTTATTATTCAGGCGGTATCTCATGCACAAATCTAACAGTATTTAACTTATCCATTTTTTCACTATATCATATGCTTTATGGACCAATTGGAATGGCTCCAAATTGTTCTTCAAAAGTTGGCTTGACATTCACTTATTGGAACGGAACCGCTGATGGTAATGGTACTAACATTACTTCAATAAAAAAAGTGTTTATTTTGGATCCCACAAAGTATGTAATAGCAACATCTCAGGTTTATACGTTGTTTCCGACCAATTAATCTTGTGTATTGGTGTCAGAAAGCACAATGATTTCAAATAGCTGGACAACAACAACTCCTCCAATTCCTGGATTTGAATTTGCATTCATCACAATGGCACTAGTAGGACTAATGTCGCGCTATCTTTTCAGGAGAAAAAAACAAGCAGAAATTTAGACTTAAATAGAAATTAATACTATCAATTTCATTTTTTTTCAAACTATTGATTTTCACAAATGCATTTTTTTATAAGGAGTTACATGTAAAGGATTATTTAAATGAAAAAAATTAAACTCATTGATAATTGGAAATTAAGACACGAATCGCATTATCAAGGAAAAAAAAACATTGAACTTGATGTTAAGATACCGACCACTGTTTTTGAAGCATTAATTAATAATGAGATAATCGAAGATCCGTTTTATGGTGAGAATGAAAACCAAATTAGTTGGGTATATGAATCTAATTGGGCATATGAAACAAATTTTATTCTATCTGATGAAATTTTAAATTATGAATTTATTTTGATCAAATTTTATGGGTTAGATACGCTCACAGAAATATATTTGAATGACCAAAAAATAGGTGAAACGAAAAATGCGTTTCGTTCTTATGAACTTGATATCAAACCTTATATAAAAAAAGAAAAAAATAGATTAAAAATTTTATTTTTGAATCCAATAGACCATGTCAATAAACAAATTAAACTTCATCAATATTGGAGATGGCAAAAATTATTAGCTTTAAAACTCTATAATTTCGCCATTCCAGGAATGGAATATTTAAGGAAACCGATGTATGCTTGGGGCTGGGACTGGGGACCAAAACTTCCAGACATTGGCATTTGGAAACCTGTTGAAATTATCGCTTTTAATTCCTTAAAAATAGATTCAATTCATGTTTTACAAGACTTTTTTTATAATATTGATCCATTAAAAGCTAGCTATACCAAAGAATTCCAAGATCTCCAAGTTGATAAAGTTGATATTCAAGTGAATGTGGAGTTGGATATCATTGATAAAATAAAAGGAAATCACGAAATTTATTTACTTCTAAAAACCCCTGATGGAAAAGAAATTGTAAAAAAGAATAAAATATCTGAAAAATTAGTTACTTTGACATTTTCTGTTAATAAACCTAAATTATGGTGGATAAATGAACTAGGAACGCCTCACTTGCACGAGTTAGAGGTTCTTCTAAAAAAAGAAGATGAAATTATCGATGCAAGAATGCTTAAAATTGGAATCCGAGATATAAAACTTATAAGAATTCCCGATAAATGGGGCGAAACTTTTTACTTTATGTTAAACGGTGTTCCTGTATTTATAAAGGGTGCAAATTGGATTCCCATCGATAGCTTCATTCCTCGGGGTAAAAAAAGTGGACTTTACATACAAAATATAACTGCTGCTAGGGATGCGAATATGAATTGTTTAAGAGTATGGGGCGGCGGTATATATGAAGATGATGAATTTTATGATATATGTGATGAATTAGGAATCTTAGTTTGGCAGGATTTTCCGTTTGCTTGTAGTATTTACCCATTTTTTGATGAAAAATTTTTAGAAGATGTTGAAGAAGAGATCATTGAAAACATAAAAAGATTGAGAAATCGAGCAAGTTTGTTACTTTGGTGTGGAAATAATGAATGTGAATGGCTTCTTGCCCTAAATTTACTCTTTTTTCATTTCCGTATTAAAAGTCGAAAAAAGTGGGAAAAGGTAAATATTAATTTTTTTGAACGAATATTGCCAAAAATTGTAAACGAATATGATTCTCAACATGCGTATTGGCCTAGTTCGCCTTCTAATGGAGGTCGATTAAGCAATAATGGAGGAGGTTTTATAAAATCTAATGATAAAAAAACAGGTGATACACATTATTGGTCAGTATGGCATTTAGGAAAACCATTTTCAGCATATAGAAAGTTTAATACTCGTTTCATCTCTGAATATGGACTCCAATCTTTTCCTTCCTTAAAAACAATTTCGACATTTTGTCCAGAGGAACAATATTATTTTCATTCACATATCATAAAAAATCATCAAAAAGATCGCAGTAGCAATAAAAAAATAATGTCTTATATGAAAAAACGGTTTTTAATTCCAGATCAATTTGAAAAGCAAGTTATTTTGTCACAAATAATGCAAGCTGAAGCTATAGAATATGGTGTAGAGCATTGGCGACGAAGTCGCAATGATTTTCGATGCATGGGTTCTCTATATTGGCAATTAAATGATTGTTGGCCTGTAATTAGCTGGTCTTCTCTCGATTACAACGGTCGATGGAAAGCTTTACATTATCTTGCAAGAAAATTTTATTCCCCTTTCTTTGCAAGTGTAATCGAATCAAAAAATAGTGTTATTATGTGTATAACAAATGATTTAAAGCAACCACAAACAGCTATTTTCAAATGGATAATTCAAGATGTTGATGGTAAAATATTCTTTGATGGTGAAGAAACGGTCACGGTACCTCCTTGCACCTCACTTGAGATTAAATCGATCAATGTAAAAAAGATCAATAAATCTAGAGTAAAATTCAGAAAAAAAATCGTTTTTTTCTATTTATATGATGAAGATAGGAATCTCTTGCAACGTGGTTTTCGTTTATTTGAGCGCCCCAAATTTTTTCCATTAAAAGATCCACGACTTGAATATCATGTTAAAAAAATTAATGATGAAAATTATGAATTAACGATATTAGCGAAAGAAATTGCATTGTTTGTTTATATCGAATCAGATAGATTTGAATTCAATGCTTCAGATAATTATTTTTCCTTGAATAAGGGAGAAAAATGTCAGATAAATCTTAAACCTGAAGATGAGCAAGTAAGGAAAGAATTTGCATTTTCAATTAGAGTTAATTCTCTTTTTGATTTACTTAAACAATAAATAAGCTAGATAGTTGCAAGATCCTCTTCCGTAATTTCCAAATCTGCTGATTTCGCGTTATCAATCACATGGCTAAGAGTTCTTGCTTTAGGAATGGCTACAACGTTCTCTTTTGAAATTAACCATTTCAAAGCAACTTGATAAATCGATGCGTCATATATTTTCGCTAATTCCTTAAGAGTTTCTTTTTTGTTTGTTTTTAATGTCTGAAATCCATCGCTACCTAATGGGCTATATGCTATGAGTGTTATCCCCTCTTTCAGACACTGAGGATAGATTTTCCTCTCAACCCTACGCAATCCTGGTGAATATTCGATTTGATGAGAGACAATCTCTTCCGTTTTCATAACTTCCATGGCTTTTTCCAATCCTCCTTCAGAAAAATTCGAAACTCCTATATATCTAATTTTACCTTCTTTAACAAGTTGTTCCATTGCTCTCATTGTTTCTTCAATAGAAATTGTAGCATTTGGCCAATGAATTTGATATAAATCAATCGTTTTTATTCCCAAACGCCCCAATGATCTTATACATGCTTTGATGCAATCATCATATTTCAAATTTCCCGAAAAAACTTTTGTTGCAATGAATAAATCATCTCGATTGGATTCTTTTATCACTGAACCTACCATTTCTTCTGATTTGCCTTCTCCATAAATTTCTGCTGTATCAATTAAAGTCATTCCAAGTTCTATGCCTTTTAAGAGACTTTGTTTCCATTTATTGAAATAATCAACTTCTTCTTTTTTTTCAATAGTATCTTGAATCCAAGTCCCTTGTCCTAAAACGCTTATCTTTTCATTGGTTTTTCCTAATTTTTTAAATTTCATAATATCCTTTCCAAATTAACTTAACAAGATACTTTAAAATACCTTGAATTTTAAATTATTTACTACTATTATTTGATAAAAATTATTATCATTATCATGTATTCATTATAATTCTATTAATTTGAGTAGTGAAAAGTTATGTCTTATGGATTTGATGGTTTTATTGGTAATAGTTTAGGTGAGAAAAATTGGAAAATCCCTAAAGAAAGATTTATCCAATACCAACGCGCTATTGGGGACCTAAGAATGGAATATATAGAAGAAGAAAATCCAAGAATAAGCGTCTCTTTTTTAGCAGTAGTATTAAGGGAAGTAAAACTAAAACATTTTAAGGAATTCTCCGAATTAGTTAAAGATCCTCTAAAAATATTGCACGCTTCTCAGTCATATAAAATATTAGGTCATTTACCTCGTGTTGGGACGGAAATCAAGGCAAAAGGAATCATTCATGATATTTATATAAAACGTGATAAATTAAATTTGATTTCAAAAACCGAACTTTTTGATGGGAATACAAAATTTGCTGAAGCATTTTCTAGAATCGTGGTAAGAGAAGGAGGTTTTTGAATACTAAAACCTTAAAATCGTGATGTAACATGGCTTTTGAATACGAAAAAGTAGCAAAATTAATTTATTCAAAGATTGGAGAATCATTACAAACTCGTCCATATATTGCTATTTATGATTATAACGGTAATTCTTTATATCAAGATAAGAATTTACAAGATTTTTCCGATACATTATCTGATTTCATTAAAAGAAATTTTAAATTCTTAGAAGTTGGAGATCATTCCATCCCTTTTTCAGGAAGAAATTTAGTTATATTTAGAGTTACAAATAAAGCAGCTGTTGTATTGTACACTATAAAGGGCTATGTAGGTCAAATATTATCTTTTAAAACAATATTACCCGAAATTTCATTTGAACTAGATAAAATTATGGGTGATATACCTGAATTTGTTCCTGCAGCACCAGCTTTTTCAATAGAGTCTGAGGTTCCAACAGAAAAAAAAGAAATTGCAAAAATTTTTCCAAACATAACAAAAAATGTTAAGAAAAAAGATAAGTTTTTAATTGAAGAAATGGCAGTGTTGCGATTTGCAGATGGTAAAAATACAATTAAAGAAATTGTTGAAAAAACGGGTACAAATCAAGAAGATGTACTCCGAATCTTAGAAAGTTTCGCTGATAAGAAAAAAGTTGATTTTAGAATTGAAGGAAATCCGCAGATGGTTCCCATATTAATTAAAGAAATTCCTGAAATGAGTGTTAATTTGGGCATAATTACTAAAAAAGAATTGGAAATTTCAAAAGCTTGCACGGGAAATCGTATTATTGAAGAAATTTTTCTGGAATTAAAATATCAAAACGTTGTGGAATCTCTTGAAGAGTTGAATAAACATTTAGATTCTATGATCAGAAAAAAATTTCTACGAATGAGATTTCTTATTGAGTAAATTCCATATCCCATTTGTTTTTCTTTAATTCTCTAAAATAAAAAAATTAGAGAAAAATTATTCCTCGGACCAACCTATTAATTTACGATACCAATCAGGTAATTCAATAGAGACATACATTAAAATTGCAAATATAAAAAATCCAAGTCTAAATAATATGGCTAATATTAAGGATGCTCCTGCCAATTCAATAGTATAGGTTATTGCCAGAGTTAGCATGGCAATACCCATTGTAATGGACCGTTTATAATTGGCTTTATCTACTTTACGTATTTTTATTGAATAATAGAAAAATACTATTGGAGGAAAAATCATGACTGGGAATATCATACATACCATGATTAGAGTAATCCAAAAAGGATAAACGAATTCGTGATTATCAATTATGGCAATATATGTAGAAATTGCGTAAATTAGAATAGTAGTTGGTATGATTCCAATAACAGTAATTGGAGGAAATGCCTTTTTTTTATGTTTCTCAAGTGCCATCTCTAAAGTGAAAGCATTTAGACTTAATAAAGCTCCAATACTCATGACAATACCAATAATTGCAGATAGGCGACCGAAAACATCCCCTATTGGATGTGGATAAATATAAGCTAGGAATATTTTTTCTGCAGTTAAACCAAATAGACCAAGAGAAGCAAATAAAAATCCGATGGCAAAAATCATGGTTGAACGTAGTTGCTTGAGTTTCCAAGATTTAAATAATTTAAGACTTATAATTATATAGAAAATACCAATAATTGTAAGTAAAACAATTCCTGCTAACTCTAAATATGGCTCAATAATCTGCATAAAATCACATTTTTTCTATTAAATAAATTTTGAATAATAGAGTATAATTAAGTTACATGTATTTTATATTGTTCCCGAAGTAAAAAAAATAGGAAATTAGGAATTTTCTATTTATAATAAATTTCTAATCTCATACATCTGCATGTTTTTTGTAATTTTCTTCGTAAGTGGCTGCATAGGGAGGTAATTTCCAATAATCTAGAGCTAGCTCACCTATTTTTACTTCTCCGTCTGCTTTTTTAACTGTAACAAATTTATTCCATTCCGGTGGATCACGTTGAGGATAATCTATCCTATTAAACATCAACGGTGCACTACTAGCTTTTCTTGCGAGAGATGCATGTATGATGATTTCTCCTACTGTAAGTAAGGTCAAACACTCTAATGTTCGAATTAATTCATGAGGATTTCTTGCATGAGCCGTTTCAGCTTCTGTTTCGCCAATATCCTTCAGCCATCTTAAACCAAGTTCTAATGTATTTTCATCTTTTAAGTTTCCTACGTAATCTTGCATTATTCTACAAATGCCTGCATTGAGCTCTTTCCATCCCATCCCATCTTTTCTTTTAATTGGTGCATAAACCCGTGCTTTTTCTGCATCAACTTGTGCACGATCTATTTTAGGTTCAGGTGCATTTCGAACATAACTAGTAGCTTTTCTACCACAATATCGTCCACTAGTTGCTGAACTACTATGATCAAGTCCACAGAATCCGTTTAGACCGGCAACCCATAAACCCTCTAAATTGGTCTTAAGATCCCAATCAAAAACAAGACCGCCGCTTACAATGCCTTGACTTCGATATTTTATGTGCGGTGCATCCCAGAACCATGCTCCTGTCAAGTAATTATTTGGATATAATATTGGAGCTTGAAGCATGTCTTTATCTGGATCGAATCCTGCTTTAGTATAATTTTCATAAACGGGAACTCTAGTCCTTCCTTCATTTCCAACCATGAGCCCAAATATTGCTCTTCGTTCATGCTCAGGCATGCTGGGTAAATCCGCATATAACGGTAATTTTACTTTTCCAGTTTTAATCAAACTTGGCAAATCAAAGCTAATCATTGGAGGCATGTATTTCATTGCCCCTTTCATGCTGGGTATCATCGGAATTCCCGCCATTGTTAATTTTTTACCTGGTGGAGGATAATATCGTTCTTCCAAGGTTTTTAATTTTTTGCCTTTACCACCAACCCAAGGAATCTCTGTTCCGTTATCATCGACTATATTACACGCATACCATGTTTGGCTATGATAACCGACACCAAGCCATGTATATTGAAAGGCTCCGAAGGCAGGTCCGGATTTTTCCATTAATGCAAATTCTGCACCGGCATTCCATGCAATTGAAAAACCTTCTCCCGTACAGATTGGACAACCTATAGAAGAAGCATTTCCCATTAATTCTTTGGCAAACACCCAAACGTTTGAAGGTGTAGACATGCACGCAATGGTTGCTTTCGCTTTAAAAATATAAAATTCACCCGTTCTACTATTAATGCCAGTTGCTCCAACCACCCTGCCCCCCGGCTTACCTCCTTCTGTTAATAAGCTCGTAACCATTACTCGTTCATACATAGGGACTTTTAATCTCTTTAATTCATTATAATAGTATAATTTTATCTTTGATCCACCACGGACTCTAACGATGTGTTTATTTTCATAATCATAAGCAAACAATATTTTTGATTCTTCATCTCGAAACGGTGCGTCCTTAAATTCATCATCTGTATCACGTAGGGGAAGACCCCACTTTTCGGCATCAAGTAGGCAATCATAACTTTCTTTTGCTTGAATGTACCTCGTTATTGCATTGTCCCATCCTCCTGATAAATCCATCATAAAATCTGTTAGTTCTTCAGGGGATACCTTACAAAATGGAGCTGTACAAGGGAAATCCCAATGATCAACACCTGCACCTCCTGATCCACTTGTTTTCACTGGTCCCTTATCAACAAGAACTACTTTTGCTCCCTTATTAGCTGCGCTAATTGCTGCAAAGCATCCTGCCACGCCTCCGCCGAGGACAAGTACGTCGCAATTTATTTCCATTTCTTCTTCATATTTTATAGGATAAGGCCATTCACCTAATTTTTCATTCATTTTTATCATCACTATCCATTCTATCGATTTTTATCATAATTCACCCAACCGGAGGTCTATTATTAGGTGGAGGAGGATTTTTCATACCAACTCGGAATAATTCACCAGTACTTTTTCGCTTCCAACCAATCTTAAGGAGTAATGGATGATTCATTTTTATTGCTCCAGGTACAGGACAATGTTCAACACAGCATCCGCAAAACCAACATTCTTCGGGGTATAATATTATTGGTGTTTCTTCTTTATTAGAATTAGGCATTAATACATCTGACCGGCAGACATCTACACATGTATTACATTTTATACAAAGATCCTTATCAAAAATAACATTTTGACAAGGCATTTCTGGATTTGGTATCATGTAAACTTTTTCTTTCATTATCATATCCTCTCCATTTTTTTTCATTTTACATATTTCATTTGAGTTCCCCAACCTATCGATAATATTTTATCCTTTGGATCTACACTCCAAGGTTCTGTCGTAATATCGATATCAAATAAAATACCCTTTGTAAATTCTTCTACTGACATACCTAGATCCTCAGGTGTTATTCTATTACCAGGTGGATATTCCCAACTTGCCAGTAGATCTTCAGATTCATAGGTTTTTTTACTTTTCAAGTTGGGTGGTTTGCATGCTAAACTTTGAATGGGCCAATATGCTCCATCTTGATATGTTTTCTTAAAGTATTCGTCGTATAGTTCAGGTTCTATTTCTTTCATAAAATTTTGAATGTTTTCTTCAAACGCTTGGACTACCAACTTTGACTGGGTCGCTAAACCAATTATTTTTTCCATGAAACTCGGTCGTGCTAAATGCATTAACATCATAAAAAAACTGGGCCAAGGAACATAAGTAAAATAGTAGTCGGGCATCCCATATACTCTTTTGGCATTCATTCCATCCCAAAGCATTCCCCCAACTTCCCAAGTTGATGGTTCAATTAAAAAACTCATCACTGCAGACATATATACAACTGCTACGTTATAAGCAGAACCTTGCCACTGCGGTGTTCGTTCATTTCTAATATCCATCAAAGTTTCGGTGCAATATTCTCCCAACTTCATATTATCTTTTGATTTTTTAGGCAAATCCTTCAATTTAACGCCTACTTTTCGATGTCTCCGTTGTAATAATTCATCATCAGGACCGACCAACCACCAATCAACGGGAATCCCATCTTCAAGATGTCCATTTAGAATGAAGAAAATTTCATTATTTGTATCCAAAACCATGATAAAACTGATGTCCATGGAATCACCATACATCAATTTCATAGTTCCTTGAGCAAGATCTCCCCTGAGAGGTATTACCGGGGGAAATATTGCCCAATTAAGAGATTTCTCAGGTTGCTTATTAACTCCTTCAATTACTTCCTTAGCGCCTAAAAGCGCCTCATCCAGCCTTATTTTGAACACGTCATAAACCAACGAATCCGAAATTTCACCCATAAGTGCATCTAGGAAATGTTCATAACCTAACTCGCGGTACATCGTCCACAAATGCTTACCAAGCGGAAAGTATCTCTTAGTAACAACATCATCTTTGATATCACCGTAAGTAAAAAGTCGTCCTTGTCTTTCTTTTCTTACTTCATCAAGAATTCGTTTAATTTTGCTACGTTCGTAATTTTTCTTCATTTCTTGCATGATAATTTCACACTCAAATTTTTCATATCAAAATTCCTTTATATAAAACTGTCTAGTAAATGTACGATTCTGACTAGCGATATAAAAATATTTAGCTAACCTTTCTATTATATGGTCAATATTTTCTAGCAAAAAAATTAAAATGAAATTAAAGAAAATTATTAAGAATGGTGGATAAAATTACAATTAAAAATGCTCCAGGAGATTTTTCTAAAAAAAGATTGATTTTAAATAAAATCCAAGAACAAATATATGGTATTAATATATCACAAATAGCTGACGCATTGAATATGCATAGAGCTACAGTTACAAACTATATAGAAGAATTAGAAAAAGAGAATAGGATAACTGTACAAAAAATTGGTCCATCTAAAATCTGTTTTATGAAAGCTAATGATATTTCCTTAAATAATTATCAATCAATAATCTTGGATATTTATGGATATTTCTTTAAATCGTTTGAAGATGTCGTACCCTCTTATACTGATGACTCAGAAAAAATGATGAAAGAAATTGGTAAATCAATTAACCAGCGGTTAAAATTACCTGAATTTAAAAATGCTTATTCTATTGATCTAAACACGAACAAAAGAGCAGTATTAGACCAAATAGCTGATATAGGATTGTCATTTTTAAAAATTTTCAACGATGTCGCCGGAATCCGAGGATTTAAAGATTTTGTAAAAGCTAAAAAAGTTAATTTTATTGAAAATGATGAAAGAATGGCCATCAGTTTAAAAATAGAATTTACACGCCTTGATTATTTGGATTTCAGATCCTTTTACTATTTAGTTGCTGGATTTCTAGAAGCTGTACTTCAAGAAAATTTCGGAGAAACCGTGAATTTTGATGTCCATTTAATTCCACCTGAAAAATTTGTTTGTTATTATAAAATTAGCATAAAATAATGAAAAATTTTTAATCATCGAATAAAAATAATTTATTCCTTAATAAATTTTAATGATGCAGAGTTAATGCAGTAACGCAATCCCGTTGGTTTTGGTCCATCATCAAACACGTGTCCCAAATGACCCTTACATTTACTGCATAGGACTTCAGTTCTTTTCATTCCAAGACTAAAATCATTTTCAGTCATCACGTTTTTTTCCTCCACGGGTGCATAGAAACTCGGCCAACCAGTTCCTGATTTAAATTTAGTGTCTGAGTTAAATAATGGTGTTCCACAGCCTGCACATAAATATAATCCTTTTTCTTTATTATTCCAATACTTTCCTGAGAATGGATGTTCGGTGCCCTTCTTACGAAGAACATAATACTCAGCTTCTGTCAGATTTTCACGCCATTCTTCATCTGACTTTACAATTTCTTCTTTAGATACAATAATCACTTCCTTAAAATTAAATTTAGATAAAAAAATAAAAAAATTAGGCTTTTTGTAATAGAAAATTCAATATACCTTGCAAGGTTGCTGCATCCCTGTATCCCATAAGCCTGTCCGTTTTACCTGTTCCGTTTCTTGATTTGAATCTAACTATTTTTCCATTCATAAAAAACATAGTAGTGGGAACCGAAAATAACATTTTTTCCGTTGCAAACTGAGGATTATCTTGAATATTTAATTTTAGAAATTGAGCACGTCCATGATAGAGTGGTTCTATTTGATCTAGGACCTTAAATTGCATTCGACAAGCTGAACAAGTATCAGTTATGAATGTAACCATTACTAACTTTTGATTTTGGATAATTTGCTTCATTTGTTGAAGATTTACGATTGGGATCAATTTAATCATTTGCTCCTATTTTAGTAAATTCCAGCTTTTCATCTGACTTCCAATCAGCTTTTATTTTATCGCCTTCAATGAATTCTCCTTTTAATATTGCTTGGGCTAGAGGATCTTGAATGAATTTTTGAATAGCACGTTTCAAAGGTCGGGCACCGTAATCTGGATCATATCCTTGCCAAGCTAAAAACTCTTTTGCTTTATCAGTTAATTCCAACGTGATTTTCTTTTCTTCTATTAATAAATTGAAATTCTTCATCTGAATTTCAACAATATCTTTGAGTAATTCTTTGTCTAAGAAATGATATAATACGATATCATCAATTCTGTTAAGAAATTCAGGTTTGAAATATTTTTTTAAGACATCTTTAATTTTTTCTTCATCTAATGCTTTCTCTCGGGATTCCAAGATAAATTGGCTTCCTACGTTACTTGTCATAATAATGATTGTATTTTTAAAATCAACAGTTCGTCCATGTCCATCCGTTAGTCGACCATCATCAAGTACTTGGAGAAGCACGTTAAAAACTTCAGGATGGGCTTTTTCAATTTCGTCAAATAATATCACTGAATATGGTCTCCTTCGTACTGCTTCGGTAAGTTGCCCTCCTTCATCATATCCTACATAACCAGGGGGTGCACCAATAAGTCGAGCGACAGTATGTTTTTCTTGATATTCGCTCATATCTATTCGAATTATTGCATTTTCATCGTCAAACAAAAATTCCGCTAAAGCTTTTGCTGTTTCGGTCTTCCCAACACCCGTGGGTCCCATAAATATGAATGATCCAATTGGTCTATTCGGATCCTGCAATCCTGCTCTCGCACGTCGAATGGAATTTGAGATTAATCCTATTGCTTCGTCTTGTCCAACAACTCTTTGTTTGAGTCGATCTTCCATTAATAATAATTTTTCTTTCTCTCCTTCTAACATCCTCGAAACTGGAATTCCAGTCCACTTAGAAATGACATGCGCAATATCCTCCGCCTCAACTTCTTCTTTCAGCATTTTCTTATTAGCTTGTATTTCCAATAAGTCTTTATTCGCCTTTTCTAAATCTGCTTCAAGTTGCCTCATCTTCCCATAGGTTAGCTCTGCTGCAAGATTCAGATCCCCTTCTCGCTGGGCTCTTTCAGCTCTAACTTTTGTCTCTTCAATTTCCTTCTTTATATCTCTTATTTTAGAAATTTTATTTTTCTCATTTTGCCATTGTAATTTTAATGTTTCACTTTCAGATTTTAGATTGGCTAATTGTTCTTCAATTTTTTCTATTTTTTCTTTCGAAGTTTTGTCTTTTTCTTTCCTCAGTGCTTGTAATTGGATTTGATATTGAATCATTTTTCTCTCTAATTGATCGATTTCAGTAGGCATTGAATCAATTTCGATGCGTAATTTCGAAGCAGCTTCGTCAATTAAATCAATTGCTTTATCTGGAAGAAATCGATCTGTAATATATCTATGAGATAAAGTAGAGGCTGCAATGATTGCTGAATCTTGAATCCGGACTCCATGATGTATCTCATACTTTTCTTTTAATCCTCTTAAAATAGCAATAGTATCTTCAACAGTTGGTTCTGCCACATAAACCGTTTGAAACCTTCTAGTGAGTGCTGCATCTTTTTCTATATATTTTCGGTATTCATTAATTGTTGTTGCACCAACTGCTCGCAATTCTCCCCTTGCAAGTGCGGGTTTTAACATATTTGATGCATCGATTGCCCCTTCTGCTGCCCCTGCACCAACTAATGTATGTAATTCATCAATAAACAAAATGTATTTGCCTTCACCAGCCCTTATTTCTTTTAAAACCGCTTTTAGACGTTCTTCAAACTCACCACGATATTTAGCTCCTGCAATCATTGATGCAAGATCTAGTGATATAAGTGTTTTATCCTTGATTGAATCAGGAACATCTCCCGTCGCAATTCGTTGAGCTAACCCTTCCACAATAGCAGTTTTTCCGACTCCTGCCTCACCTATTAATACGGGATTATTCTTCGTTCTTCTAGATAATACGTGCATGACTCTTCTAATTTCATCATCTCTTCCAATAATTGGATCCAACTTTCCTGAACGCGCTTTTGCAGTTAAGTCAATGCTATATTTTTGTAATGCTTGATATTTGCCTTCTGGATCTTGATCTGTAACGGTTTGACACCCCCTAACATCAACTAAAGCTTTTAATATCTTATCTTTAGTAATCCCGTATCTTTGTAAAATATCTTTTTCAGGAGTTAATTTCGAATAATTTGACATTGCAATGAGAACATGCTCAGTGCTAACGTATTCATCTTTCAAAGATCTTGCTTCTTTCCATGCATCATCCATGATTTTTGATAATTCGTCTGATAAATAAACTTGAGCACCTGATCCGGTGACTTTAGGCAAATTATTTAATTGAACATTAACTTCTTTCAGGACATTAGAAAAATCTACACCTAATTTCTGAAAGAGTGGAATTGCAATTCCATCTTTTTGTTCTAATAATACTTTTAGAACGTGTAATGGAAGGATTTGTTGATGCCCCATGTCTTGAGCAAGATTTTTTGCTCCTATTAAACCTTCTTGCACTTTAATCGTAAATTTTTCAAAATCCATCATGTATTAAACCTCCTTAAATTCCTTCTTCCCTTAATTTTTCAAAATGTATTTTTTGTGATGGAGTCAATGATTTTGGTATCTGTACTTTAATTTTTACAATTTGATTTCCTTGTCCACCTGATTTCATGAATTCGAATCCTTTCCCTTTTAACCTCAATTTTGCTCCAGGTTGCGTACTTGGTGGGATACTGATTGTAATATTTTCTTTTTCAATACTGGGAACTTGAATCTTACCACCTAAAATTGCAGTAGTAAGTGGAATAGTAACTTCACATAATAGGTCATCATCTTTTCGACTGAAAATTGGATGGTCTACAACTTTTATATTTATATATAAATCACCATTTTGTCCACCGTTGGTTCCAGGCATACCTTCGTTTGGAACTCTTAATTTCTGACCATTTCTTACACCTTTTGGAATGTTTATTGTAATCGTTTTTGTCTCATTAGTTCCTGGTTTTTGAAATTGAACTGATTTCTTTGTACCAAAATAAGATTCTTCAAAAGTTATGGAAAGGTCATATCTCAAATCTTCTCCTGCCTGTGGCATTCTTACATTACGTCTTCCTCTTGTACTTCTGCCTCCTTGGAAGACATCAAAGATATCTCCTAAATCATTGAAGAAATCAAAATCTCCAACATTAACTCTGCCACCGCCTCTTCCACCAATGTTACTGAAAATTTCGCTGAAATCAAAACCACCAGGACCTCCACTCGTCCAAGTATATTTCTGACCACCTGGAGCTCCTCTACCACCAAATGGACCTGAAGATGGATCTCCTTCAATGACCCCAAATTTATCATACATTTCTTTCTTTTTAGGATCCATTAAAATTTGATAAGCTTCGTTTACTTCTTTGAATTTTTGTTCAGCATCCTTGTCATTTGGATTCACATCTGGGTGATATTTACGAGCCATCTTTCTAAAAGCTCGTTTTATTTCTTCTTCATTAGCTCCTTTTTGGATGCCTAAAGTACCATATAAATCTTTTACCATTTAATACACATCCTAATTCTTCTTCACTAACTTTCCTTAAATTTTTTTAATAAAAAAATAAAGGGTTAGGAAAAATTTTGTTTTTAATTTACTTCATAATCAACGTCTACAGTATCATCAGATTCGGTGGCTTTTTGATAATTATGATATTGTTGATCTGGAGTAGGACCACCTTGGTAACTTGGTCCTCCACCACTAGCTTGATATAACCGTTGAGATACTTGGTGAAGTGCATTTTGTAAATCATCAAGTGATGTCTTGATTCTTGTTGCATCGTTGGCTTCGACGGCACCTTTCAGAGCTAATATCTTTTGATCAATTGTGCTTTTCAAATCACCGACTTTTGCTTCGTTTTCTTTCATGAGTTTCTCAGTTTGATAGATCATTGATTCAGCTTGATTCTTTAATTGAACCAATTCGAATCTCTTTTTGTCTTCTTCGGCAAATTTTTCTGCTTCTTTGATTTTTTTGTCAATTTCTGCTTCACTTAATTTATTAGATGCCGTAATTGTAATTGCTTGTGATTTACCAGTTGCTAAATCCTTTGCAGTTACATTTAGTATACCGTTGGCGTCTATATCAAAGGCAACTTCAATTTGTGGGATTCCTCTTGGCGCAGGTGGAATACCAACTAAGTTAAATCTACCTAATGATATATTATCACTTGCCATTTTCCGCTCACCTTGAAGCACATTAATAGTTACAGCGTTTTGATTATCTTCTGCAGTACTGAATATTTCCTTTTTTTGAGTTGGAATTGTCGTATTTCTCTCAATCAACCTTGTAAATACGTTTCCTAATGTTTCAACTCCTAAGCTTAGTGGGGTTACGTCTAATAATAATAGATCTTTTACATCGCCAGTTAAAACTCCACCTTGTATGGCAGCTCCCAAAGCAACACATTCCATTGGGTCAATTCCACGTTCTGGTTCTTTTCCAAGAATTTTTCCAAATCGAGCTCTGACTGAAGGCATTCTTGTAGGTCCACCGACTAATAAGATTTTATCGATTTGATTTGGAGTTAATTTAGCATCGTTTAATGCCGTTTTAATTGGTTTCTCTAATCTATTGAGAACAGGTTCAATTAATTCTTCAAGTTTTGCTCTTGTTAATGTCATTGTCAAATGTTTTGGACCCGTACTATCTGCTGTGATATAAGGTAGGTTTATATCTGTTTTCAATGTTGTCGACAATTCGATTTTTGCCTTTTCAACAGCTTCCCTCAATCTTTGCATGGCCATGGAATCTTTACGGATATCCATTCCTTGTTCTCTTTGAAACTCTGATACAACATAATCTAACAATAATTTATCCATGTCAGTGCCACCCAAGGCTGTATCACCAGATGTTGAAATGACTGTGAACACACCTTTATCCATTTCCATGATTGTAACATCAAATGTTCCACCGCCAAGGTCTAAAACTACGATCTTTAATTGAGCGTTTTCCTTATCAAGTCCATATGCAAATGCTGCTGCTGTTGGCTCATTAATCAATCTTTTAACGTTAAAGCCAGCGATTCTACCTGCATCCTTTGTTGCTTGTCGTTGATTGTCATTGAAATATGCAGGAACTGTTATGATAACTTCAGAAATGGGTTCTCCAATAAATGCTTCCGCATCATCTTTTATTTTTCTCAGTAACATTGCCGAGATTTCTTGTGGAGTATATGATTTTCCATCAATAGTTACTTTATGATCAGTTCCCATTTTTCTCTTTATTGCCATGATTGTTCTGTCAGGATTTGAAACTGCTTGTCTTCTTGCAGGCTCTCCAATCAACCGTTGTCCATCTTTAGTAAATGCAATAACACTAGGAAATGCTTTTCCACCCAATGAAACTCCTTCTGCAGATGGAACTATGACGGCTTTTCCACCCATAAATACTGCTGCTGCAGAGTTTGATGTTCCTAAATCTATTCCTAATATTTTAGCCATATTTATTCATCTCCTATTTTTTTAATATTAACATGATTTATTTTTTGCTATTTTTACCCTTGCGGGCTTTAATACTTTATCTTTATATATGTATCCTTTTTCAAATTCTTCGAGGATGGTATCTTCTTCTTCTTCTTCTGATTCTTCAGCCATTAAGACTTCATGTTTATTGTAATCAAATTTTTCTCCGACAGTTGGAATCTCTTTAATCCCTTCATTTTTCAAGAGCTGAAGCATCTTTTGATAGATCATATTAATTCCATTATTTGATCCATCTTGTTTTACTGCTCTTTCAAGATCTTCCTTGATAGTAATGAGGTCTCTTAAAATATCTTTTGATGCATATTTAATGAAATCTTCTTTATCTTTCTTAATTATTCGTTCAAAATTCCTATAATCTGCTTGCATTCTAACATTTCGTTGTTCCAATTCACCAATAGTTTTTTCCTTTAATTCCAAAATTTTTCCAAGCTCTTGAATTTGAGACTTTAGATTAGTAATATTCTCATTTTGTTCTTTGATTTTTTGTTCTAATTCTTTTACATATTTTTTCGTGGATTTATTTTCGTCTCGTTCGTAAAAATCATTGAAAAGGTCAAATAACTGAGTTATTTTAATCACACCCTCGGTTTTTTTTTATATTTTTTTTAGTTTTCTTATGTTAATTAACGAATGGTGACATATAAAGTTAACTCAAAGAAAGTGACTAAACTACTAAACGTATTCATAATAATAAGTTAATTATATTAATGAGTTATTTTTCATTGTAATTAAAATATTATTTAGAAAACTGAATGTAAAAAGGAAAAATAGAAATTTATTAAAACTTTAGCTATAATATAGTTTCATTATTCATTTTTATATTCAAAATATCAAGAGGTATTAACATGGAAAAGGCGGAGGCTATAAATAAATCCTATTATAAATCAACTATCGATGTTTTTATAACAAACTTATTATTGGGTATTCCTGGAGGGATGGGACTCGCCCTTTTAAGTAGATTTATTCAAGAATCCTTCCTATTAAATTTAGCAGGTGGATTTGCAGGATCATTCACTTTTCTTTTAATGTCATTTCATGTTTTCACTAAGGGTGTTTGCTCTCCAATTTGTGGTTATTATGCAGATCAAAAGGGAAGGCGTTTTACGGTTATAATTGGGGGTATCATATCCATTATTGGAAGTTTTTTAACATTAATTTCCACTTTTAACATTATAATTTGCCTTATAATTGGAGTGATCTTATTGGGTGGTGGGAGAGGTTTTTTTATGACGTCTTTTAATATTATAGCTGGTGATATTGGTGAAAAATATGGGCGAATTGGCCACGCTGAATCGTTCTGCGATGGGCTTTATGTAATAGGGGCCATATTAGGAGGAGCTATTATCTTATTTACAGAAATTTATTTCTTAATATTTTTATTTGCTTTAATATTTTTAATAATCGCCTTTTTTGTTTTAGTTTTCAGAATTAAAGAAACCTATTCTGTTGAAATTCAGGCATCATCTAAAGAAAATGTTACATTAAAATCATTGATAAAACAAAAAAATTTCTTTCCTACTCTATTATTTGCATTTACGGTTGAAGGTGCAGAATCTGGGTATATAGCTACCACTTTACCTTTAATTGTTGCTAGTTTTGCAGAAATTAATAAAGCTAGTCTCTTCACTACTTTTCCTTTTTCCTTTGGATTGGGAATATTTTTTCTCATTGCTGGATTTTTAAATGATAGAAAAGGAAGAAAAAATACCGCCTTATTAGGTTGTGGATTAATGATAATATTTTCATTACTGGCTGCCTTTTTTATGATTTCTCCATTAATGATTTTTTTAATTATTTTCTTATTTTCAGGTTCTAGCTCATTCATCCGATCTACAATTGAATCTACTTGGTCTGACATTACAGATCTTAAAACTAGGGGAAAAACATACGGATATTTTAGATTTTTTAATGAACTTGGAGGCGTCGTTCAACCTCTCATAGTTACAATCTTATTGTTATTTGGCCTGCCTTATGGATGGTCTGCATTATTAATTACTATTTTTGCAGCAAGTTCGTTGATTATTGGACAAAAATATTTTAAAGAAACATTAAAACAAGGATAAATATAATACTAATACACAAGAAAAATTCTAATTGAAAACATACGTGGAAATTTTAATGAATTTGAAGAATCCTACGACTAATATCATAAGTCTTTAGAAAAATCAAAAGGTTTTATCCTATAAAAGTCGAATTATAAATCATCGATAAAGATAGAACAATTTAGTGAAGTAAGATGAATACTATTAAATCACTTAATATTTGTTTAACAAATCGCTGTAATCAAAATTGTATTCATTGTTATGTAGATCCTGGAAAGGAATTGAATGAATTAAGTGTTCAAAAATTAGAAATACTTATTCAAGAATTGATTAAAAAAGGATTAGAAAGTGTTCACGTGTTTGGTGGTGAACCATTTCTCTATAATGATCTAGATAAATTATTAACTTTTTTGGGTAAATCTCAATTACAATCAAGCATAGTTACTAATGCAACTATTTTAAGAGAAAATATTTTAGAAATTATTGAAAAATATAACATATTTCTTGGAATTACAGTTCATGGAACTAAAAAAAAACATGAAAAAATCACAAATAATGCAGGGAGTTACGAAAAAGTCATTAATTTTATTAAATATGTGGTCAGAAAAGAAATTCAATTTGGAATAATGACATGCGTGCATAAAGTAAATATTGATGATTACTTAACAATGGTCGCTGAATTAGCAGTTATTGGTGTAAATAATTTTTTTATTCTCTATTTTTCTCCTCTAGGTCGAGGAAAAATAAATGATCTTTCTTTAAGGAATGAAAAATGGTTAGAATTCATTCGTAAAGTTAATGATTTTAGATTGAGCTCTGGTTTAAGCTTTTTTTACGAACCAAGTATTATAAAAAAAGAAAGTAGTAAACATGAAAAGCTCTTTTTTTATGAAGCGTTTAATTGCAATGCACGTGATTATTCTCAAATAGTCATTGATACAAATGGGAACATATTTCCGTGTATTTTACTCTTAGAAAATAATAAATATCATCTTGGTTCTATTCAAGATGAACAATTAGATCTTAAAAAAATAATAAAAAAGATTCCAATTACGTGTTCCTCTTGTGAGTTAATAGATGAGGGTTGTCGATCTGGTTGTTTGGCATATTTGAATGAAGATGGAATTGATTTTCGTTGTGAAAAAGGAAAATTCTTACCACTTTGTCCATTAGTAACATATCAGTTATTTTAATTAACCTTTAAATGGTTTATATTAATTTAATAAAAAAAGAAAAAGAGAGAATAGAAATGACAAAAAAGAATCCATGGTTTACAGATAAATATTTCATCATTACTGGTGGTAGTTCTGGAATAGGTTTGGCACTTTCAAAAGAATTTCTCTTAAATGGTGCAAGAGTAATAATTGTTAGTTATGATCCTAATGAATTTGAAGCTGCTCGTACGGAGCTTGAAACGCTACCAGATATTGAAGAAAAGATAGAATTTTATAAATGCGATATTACGAAAGCTGAAGATCGAATGGCTTTAAAGGAAGAATTATTAAAGCGGAATTTTGATATCGCTGGTTTGGTTAATAATGCTGGAATTACCACTTATGGTCCTTTCTTCGAAACTCCATCTAAAGACATCGAAAGACTAATGCAAATAAATTTTGTCGGATCGATCATGTTTACCAAGGATTTATTTCCACTTTGTTTAACTCAAGAGTGCCTAGAGGAAGGTCAATTAAAATACATTGTTTTTATGTCTAGCACATCAGGAATAGTTCCATTCCCTTTTATTGGTGGATATTCTGGCACAAAAAGGGGTGTGGAATTCTTTTTAGAATCATTAAGTCATGAATTACCCAAAAATGTTAAGATTCTCAGAATGAGACCAGGAACAGTGTATACAAATCTATATAAAAATGCATTACAAGCAGATTGCGCGGATATAAATGATTTGCTTCAAACTACAGAGAATATGAAGGTAAATATTACTGCAGATAAAGTTGCAAAACCACTTGTAAAAGCCATTATTAAGAAAAAATCGGGTCGTATGTATCCAAATCTTACGACAAGACTATTTTATGGTATGTTAGCAATGCCTTTTTTAGGAAAGCGAATGATGAAATATGCCACTAAAAAAATGGAATCAGGATTTGAAAAGAAATCTGATATAAAATCTGAGATCTAAATGTTTTTTATAGCTTTATTAATAAATTAGATTCATAAAGTCTTATCATGAATTCAACAAATGTGATTACATCAACATTGTAAAAAAATCCCCGATGATAGGACATTTTTAAAAATAAAAAGCTATTATTTTTTTTGTTTTCTTATTTTCTTTTCTTCTTTCTTTTTGAAATAATCCTCTGTATCACTAACCCAACAAATTAATCTAAATGCTCTTTTATATAAATTTACTTTATAATATTTTGCCAATGCAGGATTTGAAAGATCAATTTCTGCATCGATTAACTCAATTTTATGCTCCTTTAAAAATTGCATTATTTTCTGATAAGCAGTGCTAAAATATCCTTTACCTTGACTTTCAGGTAAGAGAAAAACCTCCCGAATCCTAGCAATTTTGGCTGCTTTATAAAAAGGTTCTCTCTCTTTAATTTCCGTTATCATATAACCAATTACTTTTCCCTCATCAGTTTCAATAACTATGGGAAAAAAAAATGGATTACCCATCATCGCTTCATAATATTCTTTCTTATAAGCTAAAGCATCTTCTTTAGAAGTTAATTCATAATATCTTTCATCAAACCCATAGTTAATTTGTTGTAAATCCCACCAAAATTGCACTATTGTTTCAATGTCTTCTACTTTCAATTCTCTAATAGGCATGATATATCAAATTGTAATTTGTTCTATTATGCTTAAATAATTTATTACAAAAGTAAGAGATATATTAAATTATATATTCTGATTCTACTCCCTTTTCTTGGCGCTTTTTCTTTATATGTTTTTTCTTTTCTAATTTTCTTAAGAAATTTTCCGTTTCTTTAATCCAAGAAATCAACTTAAATTCTCTTTTATAGTAATTTAATTTCCAATATGCTGCGACTGCCTTATTTTCCAAATCAATATTTGATTCTATTAGATCAATACCCCTTTCTTTCAAGAATGCAGACCATCCAAGATAAGCTTTCATGAATAATCCTTTTTGTTGATAGTTAGGGTCTACACTTGCCTCTCGCAATAATCCATATTTATTTGCAATATAAAATTGATCACGGCTAATAATTTCACCAAGTATGAAACCTACAGGTTTTTTTTCTTCATTTTCAATAATTACAATGAAAAAATTATCGTCATCTATTATTTTTTCATAATATTTTTTCTTAATTTCTAATGCTTGTTCCCTCGATGAAATTGCATAATAATTCTTATCAAACTTAACATTATATTCGTGAAGCCCCCACCAATATTCGAGCATTATATCAATATCTTTTCTTTCTGCTTTTCTATAACTCATTAGCATTACTCTTCTATTAAATCTTAATGATTATTTTGAAGAATTAGTTTTTTTAAATTTAATCTTTATAAAAAATGAATCTGGTTTCTAATAATAATCCGTTATCGATTTTTTATTTTTATAATTCATTTTTTCTTTAAGGAAAGCTTTTTGTTCATATTTTAGATTCGCTTTTTTTTGATATTTCCAAGGCATCATATTTAATGCGTGAGTTATATTCTTTCGTTCCCGGATATATTGAATATCATAATAAGATTCATTAAAATCCTTTTCACTAAAGCCATAAACATCGATACGATCTTCAATTTGATTTTGAACTGAATAACGAAATTTCTCAATAAATTTTTCATAATCATAAAACTTTTTGTACCAGACTTGATATTTTTTATATTTTTTAAAAGGAAATGAAAGATCATTTCGACAACTGCTTATAAATGCTTTATTATTACATAATATTAAAATACAAAATTGAGGATATCTTTTCGCAAAATAATTGGCAAGTAAGTCTCCAATTCTGTGTTCTATTAAAATATTTCTTGATATTAAAATCATTTCAGGAAAAACTTCTTTAAATCGAATATAACCACGCATCTTATTATATTCTCGAATAACTTCATTATATTTTTTATTGAATTCATAAGATATCGAATTTTTAGTTGAATAAGTAGTAACTTCTAAATTTTCTTTCTCATATTTTTCCAATAAAACTTTAAAATTTCTCCGATTTATTTTCCGATGCCTCTTCACGACCTCAAAAAAATCCTCTTTCAAATCCAAATTCATGCATGACAAAATTAATTCATTCCTATAAAATAATCAAAGAGTTTTTTTTGGGACTTGCCATTTATTTTGATGAAAGGATCAGCCCGTTTTAAAACTGCTCCCATCCGCATCAACTGAAATCTTCTTGTTATTTTTTCTTTTTTATTAAAATGGATGATTCTACGAGCAGACTTTGGCCCAATTCCCGGAATTCTGAGTAGTTCTTGGTAGCTCAAATTATTAATTTCAATTGGAAATTTATTATCTGAATTCAACGCAATCAACGTCTTTGGTTCTATATGTTGTGATAAGAATCCATTTTCATCAAACGCTAATTTTATTTCCTTATTAAAATCAAATTTATAAATACGTTTAAGCCAATCCGTTTGATATAACCTATGTTCTCTTAATATGGATATTTTTGGCTGCTTCTCTAATTTAGTACCTTTAACTGGAATGAATGCGGAATAATAGGCTCTATTAACTTCTAAATTATCGTATAACCAATTGCTCATTTTTATGATTTCAAGATCTGTCTCATTTGCTCCTCCAACCACATATTGAGTTGATTGGCTCAAATCATTTTTTTTGAATTTATTCTTTAATCCTTTTATCCATGCCATTCTTCTCAAGATATCTGTCTTAAAATTCTTTGTTGATGTTAATTCATGAAATCTAGTCTCATTGGGTCCTTCACAATTTACGCTAATTCGATCTGCAAAGCTTGCTGCTTCTTTAATGATTTCATAAGGTGCTCCTGGTAAAATCTTCAAGTGAATATAACCATCAAAATTGTATTTCAAGCGTAATAATTTAATCGTTTCAATCATTCTTTCCATGGTCAATTCGCTGTTTCTACAAACTCCTGAAGACAAAAATAAACCTGAGACATAATTACGTAAATAGTAACTCATAAATAACTTGCATAGCTCTTCACTTGTAAAACCAGTTTTTATTTTATCATTAGATTGTACACTATTTACACAATAAGCACAATCATGAATGCATCTATTATCTTGAAGTACCTTTAAAACACTAATACACCTGCCATCAGGTAAAAATGTGTTACAAGCACCCATGGGTGTCCCAATCCTTTCCTGATTTTTTAAATTTACTTTTCTATTTGAAAAAGTAGTGGCACAGGTGTCGAATTTTGCTCGGGCTCCTAAAATTCTTAATTTCTGGATGACGTCCACAAATAAACTCTATATTTATTTAAAAAAAGGATTAAGGACGATAATAGAAATGAAAAAAATTAATTCAGTTCAGTATCAATTATCGATTCCAAGGAAGTTAAACTATCAATACATATTAGTTCATAACTAAAAGTCACATTTTCTATTTGTATTGTAGCAATAACTTTCAAAGTTTCTGCGGGTAAGCTGGCTTTATCCCTGATTTTTAGTGTTAAGGCAGAAGGTAATAATCTCAATTCTCTTTCGCTAAGACAACTTCTTTCTTCATTAGAAACTAAAAGATCATGCGAAACGTTCCCTTCTTTATCTAACCATAAAAATTTTAGATCCATTTTTTTGGGAATATTTTTTCGTTGTTGTAGCAATAACATTCCATCTGGAGTCAAGTTTCTTTCGGCTCTTCGTAACGAACCTTCAGTAATTACTTCTCCAACAACGATTCTACCTCCCCATGATTTTAATTTCAAATCATAATGTTTTCTTAATCGAGAAAATGCAGTAGAAGTCCCAATAAAAATTTCCCATAATTTATTATCTTCTATATCGTTAATATTTAATTTATTTTTTAAATTCACGGTCGTTCTAATGGATCCTGTTGGAATTTCATCTTTAATTGGTGGATTTGGTGATGGGTTATCTTCTAATTTCAAATCAAGACTTAACCACTCGTCTTTTATGCTTGGATAAAATTTTGAAAATACTTTTTTTTCATTTTTTTCGTTTAAATATTCAATAGATAAATTTATATCTGGTTTTTCTGCAAAAATTGCACCGTAATCTTCAGGATGGTAAGTAATAACAAAATTACCGTCTAGATCTGTTTTAGCCGATGGTAATGCATCATTAAATAACAAATCTCTTTCTTCTAACTCGATAATAAGATCTGATGCTGGAGTACCATCCTTCCATTCCACATGACCAATTAATCCTCGATTCCTACCTCTATCTTTAAATGGCATAATCTCATCTTCATTTTTTTAAGTTGATAAGTTCAATTAATTAATAAAAATATTTACAAACTAACTTATAAAATTGCATTTATCTATATACTAATAATGTTTTGGAGAAAAAAAAATGAGCGAAATAAAAAAAGAAAAACCAACTAAAGAACAAATTGAAAAATATCTTAAGGAATGGAGCAAATGGGGTTGTGATGTTTCAAAATTTGATTGGGAATATGGATCTGACGAAACTGCTTACATAATTGAGGGCGAGGTTGATGTGACCAATGAGCAAGGTAAAATCACAACAATAAAAGCGGGCGAACTCGTGACATTTCCTGCTGGAATGAAATGTATATGGAACGTTAAAAAACCAATTAAGAAAGTATATACTTTCGAATAATCTTTTTTTTAGTGATTGAAATGGTAGGTTGTATATTTTGTAAAATAATTAAAGGAGAGATTCCTTCAGTAAAACTTTATGAAACGAATCATTCCTATGCAATGCTCGATATAAATCCTCTCTCCGAGGGCCATGCACTCATTATACCAAAAGAACATGCTGAAAAAATGCATCAACTATCTGATGAATCTCTAACTGACATTTTAATAATAGCGAAAAGACTTGCGTTAGCAGAAAATCTTGTAGATTACAATATTTTACAAAATAATGGTTATAATGCACATCAACGTGTGATGCATGTTCATTTTCATGTTATTCCAAAAACTCAAAAGGAAGGACTTATTGTTCCATGGGATCCTAAAAAAACAAATCTTGAGGATTTAAAGAAACTCGGAGAAAATATAAAAAAAAATTTATAAAATTTTCAAAAAATCTATAGAAGAAATCATTAAAGGAAATATTTAGTGTAATTATTATCAATAAGATACATTAAATTCAAACATATCAATTTTTTTTTTAATGAGCTTCAAATCCCAATTATCTTAGCTTCAGCATTGATGTCTTAAAATATATTTGATTAACTAAGTATTTTGAAATAATCCATCCAAAATTAGGTGAAAATTGAATGTTAGGGTTCGATGAAATAAGGAATTTTGTTTCTTTGAAAACTCCTAATAAAGATTCTTGCAGCTTCTTCCGTGTTAGGTTCATTGCCTTTTAAAAGTTTTCCTCTTTTTCTAGCGAATTTTTCTAAAAATTCATTTATATCTGAAAATTCTATATAATAAAATTTTGAAATTTTATCCTTCCCGACTAAATCTATTATTTTAGAACTAACTAGTTCTAAATCTTGAATTTTTTCCACTCTAATAGCATTTTTTAATGCTAAGCTAATTTCATCCTCTTCTTCTATAGGAATAACACCTGGTGAATCAATTAACAAAATCCTATCAGAAAGCCGAACGTATTGTTTTCCTCGTGTATATCCAGCTTCTGGGGAAGTTCGGGTTATTTCTTTCATCCTTAAAGAGTTTATTATGGAACTTTTACCAACATTCGGGTATCCTAAAATTAAAATCTTTATTTCATGATTTCTAGAAATTTTAAACAGATGTTTTTTGAATAAATTCATCGATTCGGAATATTTTTTTGTTCCAATTAAATAAAAAACATCAAATTCTATTTTTAATAGATCACGCCATTTTTTTATAATAGGTATTGGTACTAAATCTGCTTTATTTAATATTAAAATGAGTTTTTTTTGTTGATTTTGAATATAATTTTCAACTTTTTTATTTCTAGTACCCATGGGATTTCTGGCATCGAGCACCTCAACTATAACATCAGCAAATCTAATATTATCATATATTATGTCCCAAAACTTTTCCATAGGAATCAAAATCAAAAATTTTGTTGAAAAAATTGAATATTATAATATTTTATATTTAGACCTTTATTATTTAATTAGATCTAAAAATGCCTCAAATTTTTTATCTTATAGTAAGTTTATAGACTTTGAAAATTTAAGATAATGATGAACTTCTTTAAAAGGTATTAAAAGATTATTTTTTTAACATTTCTGAAACAAAGCAGGAAAAATAGTTTATAAAAATTGATTTAATTTATTAAATTGAGGACATTTTTATCTTAGTCAACTAAAAAATCTTAATAAAAAACTTTGTAAGGTGTGAAATATTATTTTTTTTTCTTAGAATATTTTTTTCAAAAGCGTTATAAAAAAGTAAATGGTTAATATTATTGAATTATTGATTGGCACATAATTAAGAGCTAGCTTTGAGCATTTTAAGCGAGTTTTGGGCGTGATAAAAAAAATATTAGATATATAAATACAAATTGGTAGAATTAGATGAAATGCGAAGCCTGTAATTTTAAATGTGGATTTCATAATGAGATACATAACTTGGTTGAACAAAATTCATCATTTATCAGTGAATGGAAGAATACTTACCAAAGCATGGATCCAGAGGAGATCATAAATTTTCTTAATTATTGGGTTCAAGAGTTAAATGAGTTGCATCAAATTAAATTCGACCCTTTATCGAAAGGTATTATACTTAATTGCTTATTTAAAGAAACATTGGATGCATATCCTGGAAATCTAATCTCAAATGAGATAAAAAATAAACTTGCAACAAAATTGAATGAAAAAATCAATCCTTTCGAGAAAATGAGAATAAAAATTGAAAAATTAATCGATGAAAATAAATTACCAGAAGTAAAACAAGAGTTATCTAATATTTTTAAATTCTATGATGAATTTATTAATTTAAACGAATATATTGACCAAAATCTAAACAATTTTTTATTTAATGTAATTAAAAATTCTCAAATTAAAGAAGTAGACTTGAAGATTTTAGAATTTCTAACGAATTCATATTTGGACTTTCTTAAAAATAAAGACGGTGATCTGAATTTAGCTTTATTTTTCATTCGATTAGCTTCATTTTTTTCAAATAATGATAGAATTTATGAAGTTAAAAAATGTCTTATTTATTCTAAACAAATATATAATAGTCTGGGATTCGATGAAGATGAAAGTAAAATTGATCGCATATTAACGAATTTTCAAGATATTGAAAAACCTAAGAAAGCTAAAAAATCTAAAAAAAGGAAGAAATAAATATGGAAGGAGAAACAAATTATAAAATAATAGTAGCTGGTTTGGATAATAGTGGAAAAACTTCAATGATTTTGAGTTTAGAAAACAAAAAAAGTCAAATTGCTTCCATTAAACCAACTGCGGGGATTGATAGATCAGATCTTAAAGCGTTGGGCTTTCCTATAATATTATTTGATTTAGGTGGGCAAAAACCATTTCGAGATCAGTATTTGAAAGACGATAAGATACTATATAAAACTGACATATTATTTTTTCTAATAGATATGATGGATCGAAATCGATTTGCTGATTCAATCGAATACCTTGAAAAATTGCTCGAAATGATAGATAATGAACCAGATAGAAAAGAAAAAGCTCCGTTAATTATTTGTTTACATAAATGTGATCCAGATAGAATTCAAGATCCTGAAAGTTATATCCATTCAAATATTCAAATTTTTAAAAAACTTCTTAAGAGAGCTATTCAGAGACCATATAAAACATTTGAAACTACAATTTTTGATTATTCTAGTTTAGTTGCAGCATTTTCTGCTGGTATTTCAAACATATTACCGCGAACTGAATTAATTGAAACTTACTTTGAGGATTTCCTTAAAACTACTAAATCTGATGCTATAGTACTTCTTGATAGAGATGGTCTAGTTCTATTCGAGCTTTTTAGAGATGAAAAGGCGCATAATCTTGCTCAAATTTGTGGAATTCAATTTGCTCTTTTAAGTGAAAATCTTCAAAGATATGAAATTTCCTATCCTTCAACTATAGAAGCCGAAATTGATGGTTGGACCTTTTTTAGGACTTTAATGGTTGATAATATAACGTTTTACCTCTGTGTTGTTTCGAAAACGAGAAAAAATTTTGAATCTATTCATAAAAATCTTGATAATTTTACAGAAGGGATTAAAAAAACCCTAGGAGTTTTACTCTCTCCCTAAGGATGATTTAAGGAGGTAATGAAAATAGTAAAAACCTGCCCAAATTTAATTGAAGAAAACCATTTTGGCGAATTATTTTTCCAATGTGGAATTTCAGAAAATGCTTTAAACACACAATTTTGTAAGTCATTATGTTTGATTGAAAATAAATGGGAAGATTGTGAAATGGTGATAGATCCAAATAAATTACATAATAAAGGTAAATGGAAAGAAATAGTCGGTCTTGATCATGTTAAGAAAAAAATAATAGAAAAAATTCAAATTCCTCTTCTCTTTCCTGAAAAAAATGTCCCACCTGCTTCATCAATAGTTCTATTTGGTCCTGACGGGTGTGGTAAATCAAAAATAATTAAAATATTATCAGAGGAAACTGGAGCAATAATGATTCCAATAAGCCTACGTAATCTTGACTCTGTAAGTGCGCAAGTGCTTCAATGTTCCTCTCCAACAATATTTGTCATCGATGAAATAGACATCATAGCTCCTCCAATTGATCAACGCGAAATGTTTCTCACTACTTTTCGCATGCAAGATCCATTGATTACTTTAATGGGTGTTATAAGTGATATAAAAAACTCAAAAAAGCCCGTAGTTTTAATTGGAATTTCCGATAATCCTGATTTAATTTCTCCCATGTTATTGAAACAAGAATATATTTCTGAATTAATATATGTTAATCCCCCAGATATGCCAGCAAGGAAAATAATCCTAAAAAAATTCTTGGAAGGTAAACCCTTATCTCCAGATATTAGTTTTGATGAATTGGCTGAAAAAACCAAAAATTATAGTATATATGATTTATCTAAATTAATTAAAAAAACCGAATTGAATTGGATAAAAAAGACCTGGAAGGAAGAATCTGAAATTAAAATGGAAGACTTTCTAAATGCTTTAAATGATACAGTTCCTTCTATTACTAGTTCTTTAATATCCCAATTTGAAAATGTTTCAAGAAAATATGGTGTTTTTGAGAAAGAAGCAAAAGAAAAAGTTCTCTCATGGGATGATTTAGGGGGTTACGATTCAATAAAAGAACAATTACAAAATATAGAGGGAATATTTAAAGGAAATCAAATGGCCTATAAATATAAATTAAGACCTCCAAAAGGAATTCTTCTATTTGGACCTCCTGGTTGTGGAAAAACATACATCGCTAAAATACTAGCCGCTACTACTGACTCTAATTTTCAATATGCATCTGCTCCTGATTTATTATCAAAATGGTTGGGTGAATCCGAAAAAAATTTAAGGGATATTTTTAGTTTGGCAAAAATTAGTGCTCCATCAATTTTATTCTTTGATGAATTAGATGGTCTTGCCTTTGAAAGAAGTCGAACGACAGATCATCCTTATTTATCCACTTTAATTTCAACTTTTCTTACTGAGATTTCAAATCTAAATGAAGATGATCAAGTGTTAGTTATTGGGGCTACAAATCGTCCTGAAGATATCGATCCTGCATTCTTAAGACCCGGTCGCTTAGATGAACGAATTGCCATACCTCCTCCAGATGAACATGCAAGGGAAAAAATATTTCAAATTCATCTAAAGAATCTACCTTTAGAGAAAGATATTGACTTTAAGGAGTTATCAAAAAGAACAAATGACTATACTGGGGCAGAAATAGAATATATTTGCGAATCAACTCAACGAGCAGTAGCTTTGGATGCAATGAAGTCAAAAAAATTCAAAAAAATTAGAATGGTTGATTTAATTGATCAAATAAGTCACATTAAACCAGATTTAACTGAGGATGATATAAAACGATTTGAGGAAATAAGCGAACGATTTCAGAGACGAGGTGTGGTTTCAAGCATAAAAAAAATAGATGAAATTAGTTTTGATAATATTGGTGGGATGGAAGATATAATTGACAAATTAAAAAAATCGATACTTTTAAGATTGACTCATCCTTTAGAAGTGCAAGAATATGGGCTTCCTGCCAAACTTGGAGTAATTCTATTTGGACCACCTGGAACAGGAAAGAGTTTATTGAACAAGGCTTTAGTAAAAGAATCCAACGCAAGTTATTTTATGTTTAGTGCTGTAGAATTAATTAATATGTTTTTACTTCAAGATGGAAGAACTAAATTTCATGAATTATTACATGATGCTGAACGAGTTGCACCAAGCATAATTGTATTACAAAATCTTGAGGTAATACCCGCAGAGGTTGCCATTTTTATTACTAGTGAATTCAATAAATTAAAAAAAGAATCTGCAGTTGTGTTAATTTGTGAGACGACTGATCTATCACGAGTTGGGCATCTACTTCAAACATCATTTGAATACATGATTCCGATTTATCCCCCAAATCACGATCAGAGAATTGATATCATAAAAAAAATGCAAAAAAACTTTCCTACTGAAAAAGAATTGGATTATGATCAGTTGGCTAGAAAGTCAGAAAATTTTGTTGGAGCTGATTTTCTTGAAGTCTTTAGAATTGCTGCACAAGAAGCATTACAAAGAAAGATATCAAAAGATCCTAAAAAATTAATTACAAGTGATGATTTATTAAATATAATAAGTAGTAGAAAACCTTTGGTATCAGAGGGGTATTTAAAAGCATTTGAAAGACAAATTGAAAACTTTGGCTCAAAAAAACCAACAATCATTCCGGAAGATAAGAAAGGTGGATTTTATTCATAAAAATTAAGAAACTTCAAACTTTTCCAATTTTTTTAGAATCTCTAAAGCCATTAACTCTTCAATAATCACACCTTGGTCTCGAATTTCATTAATTAACGATGAATCTAGCTTAATTGATTCCGAAAAAAATTCTTTTGCTTTTTCTATATTCTCTGCACCACCAAGTTTCTTATAACTTCGTCCTATATTGTAATGAGCTTTTGCATAATCATTCCTGAGTTCAATCGCTTTCGAGTAATATTCAATCGCTTTTCCATGATCATCCACTTTATCGTATAACAAACCTAAATTAAAATAAGGGAAATGCTTACTGTCATATGCTGGACAATTGGCTGATCTTTCATATGCTTCTCGAGCCAGTGAAAAACGATTTATTTTCGAATATATGTTTCCTAAATTGTTCCAAGCATCACCATAATTCTCATTGACTTCTAATGCTTTTTTATACATGTCAATTGCTTGCTCTGTTAGATGTTTGCGATCAAGCATCCTACCAAGGTTATACCACGCCCAATGATAACTAGGATCAAGCTTTACACATAATTCATATTTATGAATTGCTCCATCAACGTTATCCGCATCTTCTTCAGCAATTCCTTCTTCATTTAAATTATATGGCGTAATTTGTAATTTTGATAATGTTTCTTTTAATAGAAAAATGATCTCTTTATCGTTTTCAAATTTATCGATGAGTGGAATTAAGTCATCAGAAAGATTTTTATCCCCAATTTCTGCAACCTTTTCCAAAATTTCCTTAATTTCACTCGGTGATAAATCCTTTGTCTTTAAATCATTAATTGCTTTTAAAAGCCCTTGTTGCCGATCATTGCTCATATGTAATCACGCATCAGATATTTATTTAATAAACATCTTTTCAAGTTTTAAGAATGCTTGTTTCTCAGGATCATTATCGTCAATCGTATCGAAGATCTTCATTAAAGCTTCTTCTGCATTTTTTCGAACGTTAGGATGTGAATCATTTTTAAATAAGTATAGTAAAGGTTTGATTGCTTTTTTTAATTTTAAATCCCCTAAAGTATGGGCTGCATACATACGAACATTTTCATTTTCATCTTTTTCCAATATTTCAATTATCCTATCAACACCTAAAACATTTCTTATTCCGCCCAAGGCTTGGATTGAAAAACATTTTACCGTCCAATCTATATTAGGATCTTCAATTTTTTTTATTAATTCTTTTACAGCTAGATTTCTATCTTTATCTGGGATTTCTTCAGGTCTTTTAGTCTCAAAAATCATTTTTAAAGCACGTGCTGCATTGCTCTGAACATCAACGTTTTCATCATCTAGAGCTATTATTAGAGGTTTTATTGCTTTTTCATCAATTACTTGATTAAGAAAAGCCAATGCATTGTAACGAATAATCCATTCGTCGTCTTTCAAGGCATCTACCATTAAATTAAAAGTTAATTTTTTCCCTAACTCTCCACTAGTTCCGATTTTCTTTAATGATTCTATAGAACCAAGTTTATCTTCTAATTTTATACTTTCTAATTGTTTTCTCTTATAATCTATTAATGGTTTTAAAACCTTTGCAGGAGCTCCCAATTTAACTAATGAAACCCCACAATTGACCATAACTCCGTCATCGGGATCATTATTCAATACTTCAACTAATCTGTTCATTACATCGCTAAATCGAGGCGATGTTTCTTCGATCTCTCCTAAAGCTAAAGCTGCAATTTTTCGCGATTTTATATCTTCATTTTCGAGCAGGCTTATCCATTCATCTACGCTCTTATCTTGAAACATTGTAATGAACCCAACTTATTATTTTATTTAAACAATCTAAATCCTTACAAATTTAATAAAGTTCATTTTTTAAGAATTTAATGTAAATAATTTAGTATAGTATTTTTTTATTTCATTAAATTTAAAGGAAGGGAATTTTTTATTGTGTGCTCTAAATCAATCAGAAGGAAATCGAAACAATCCTTATACCTTTAATGATTTTTTATTTGTTAGAAATAATTTCGATTATTATGAAGATGATGAATTCTTTCAAGCACTCGTTAAGTATCATACCGGTAACGAATTTGAAAAAATTGATCAAGAATTACGCAAACTTTCCAAAAAAGTCTCGTTTTATTATCGAGATTTAGCTGATAAAGCGGGAACTTTGGAGAATCGAATTAAAAATACAATTATACAGCATTTTGATGCACATAATCATAGGATTGATAGATTAAATCGTTGTTCAGAAACCGAAATTTTAGAACGAGATATTTTTGGATTGGGACTTTGGGATCCAGAAAGAAATTCTGCGTGGAGTAGGTTTTGCAAGATGTTTCTATTATATCAGAATGGTGAATTCGGTGTTATGTGTCCTGTTTCTTGTACACATGGTATGATCGAGTTGCTGCAAAAATTTGAGAAAGATTTGAGTAGTGAATCATTAGAAATATTAAGATTTACTAGAAACGGCTTTCTTAAAAATAATTTAAAAGAATATGCGATTGGTGCACAATTTATAACAGAAATCCAAGGTGGGAGTGATGTACCTTCAAATTTAGTAGAAGCAGTATTTGAAGAAAATGAAGGTTTAGATGGTATTTCTAATTGTTGGCGGTTATATGGTCAAAAATTTTTCTGTTCAGCGATGCAATGTGATTATTCGATAGTTACTGCAAAACCTAAAGGAACTAAATATTCAAATCGTGTTGCAGTATTCGTTGTACCATCTTGGCTTCCTGGGAATAAAGAAAAGGAAATAAGAAATTCTTATACAATAGATCGCTTAAAATATAAATTGGGAACTGCTGAATTACCAACTGCTGAAATTACTTATAATGGTGCTGTTGCATATCCGATTGGTCCATTAGAGGAAGGATTAGCAAATATAGTTGGAATAGTGTTAACATTGTCAAGACTACATGTTGCATTTGGTACCGCAGCAGGGGGATTGCGTATTTCACGCGAAGCAATACTTTATGCACAATTCAGAACAGCTTTTGGGATTAATGTATCTCTTTTCCCAATGTTAATGAATCAAATAAATGAATTAAAACAACAAACAAGAAGAACCGCGGCTGCAGCCTTTAAGATCTATGCTGAATTCATTGCGCTTGGAGAAGATCTTACCGCAGGGTTGAAAATATTAGAGGCTATTTCAGATATTAAAGAGCGAAAACGGCGCTTTAGATTACGTGAATTGATAATGTTGCAAAAAATCGTGGTTGCATATGAAGCACCTAGACTAATTAGGCTTGCGATTTCATTTTATGGCGGACATGGTATTATGGAAGACTTCCTATGTTTTTCACGTCTTTTAAGGGATTCCTTTATCCAAGAATTGTGGGAAGGACCTCGAAACGTGTTATTAACACAAATCCATCGAGATTTTTCCCGTGTGAAGAAATGGTATTCTCCAGACGAATTTGTTCGTGATATTTTAGAAGGTTTGGATCCCGATACTACTGAACCACTAGCTGCTGAGTTTCTCCGCTTGATGTCACATGAGAGCTTATTAAAAAATGATGAAGAAACGCTAAACGTGTGTCAAGATTGGGAGGATTTTTCTACCATTCTTTTTAGTGCATATCAAGAATTGGCATATTTAGAATTAAATTATCAAGAAAAACCTCTTAAATTCTCTAATTTATTAAGAAAATTCAAGAAAAGAACAAGTTTAAAATAAATTTATTTTCTCATTTTTTCCGTAAAATAAAGATATCTATATTAGATATAATTAATGCAATATTCTATCATATAACTTATTTTTCTGATAGAACTTCTGAGATTGCGTGGCTTATATCGATAATGGGAATATTTTTATTTTTATTGGACCAGATTCTTTAATTTATTAAGATTTAAATTTCAATTATATTAATAAAAACCTAAATCAAGTCAAAAAATTAACAGAGAAAGAGATATTAAAAGAATCCAAATATTAATTCCTTTTTTTATAAAATAATATTTCCAAATCTATGTTGAATGTTGCAAGTTCCTTCATGGCTTACCATGCATGGACCATATGGGTGTGTAGGTGTGCATTCCTTTCCAAATAAATTGCAACTATGCGGTTTCATCTTTCCAATCATTACTAAATGACAGATACAACCAGGTCTTATGTCTCTGGCATTCTCAACTTTTATGTTAAATTTTTTTAACGCATCTAATTCATCATTTTTTAACTTGTATCCTCCTTCTGATATTCTTCCAATACCCCTCCAATGTGTCGATATGATTTCAAAAAATTCATTTATAATTTTCATCGCTTTTAAGTTACCCTCAGGCCTTACTGCACGTTTATATTGATTTTCCACAATAGGTTGATCTTCATTTTTTTGTTTGATCAAGCTAAAAATTGAAGCCATAATGTCCATTGGTTCAAATCCTGTTACAACCACTGGGATTTTATATGCTTTTGAAAAAACTTCATATGGTTTCGTTCCAATGATTGTTGAAACGTGACCTGGGCAAATAAATCCATCTATTTGTAATTCTCCTGCAGCAACTAATAAATTCATTGCTGCTGGGATGGTTTTATGTGAACAGATTATTGAAAAATTCTCGGGAGGATCTCGTTTTAATTCAGCAGCAACTATAGCAATTGTAGTTTCAAAACCAATTGCAAAAAAAGCGATTTGTTTATCCGGATTTTTTCGGGCAATTTCTGTAGCATCGTTAGGACCATAAACGATACGAACATCTGCTCCTTCCGTTTTTGAATCTAACAGACTTTTTTCAGAACCGGGAACGCGACTCATATCTCCAAAAGTTGTGATAATTACATCTTTTCCAGATAATTCAATTGCGGCATCAATATCTTGGGAAGGAACTACACAAACAGGACAACCAGGACCTGCAATTAAATCTATATTCTTCGGTAATAAATCTCGAAGTCCATATTGCGTTAAAACTTGTTCGTGCGTTCCACAGACATGTATAAAATTAAATTTTTCATTTTTAGGAGTAATTTTTTTAATCATTTCTGCAATTTCTTTGATTTTTTGAGGATCACGATGCACTGAAATTTGAAAAACCACCATAATTTTACAATAATATAATTAAAGAAGTATAAAAAAAGCAATTAAGTATTACTAATAAAAATTTAAAGTCTTATTAATTCTTTTTTAAATTTATTTTTGATAAAGGTTTTTCTGAGAAATTCAACTTTAAAGTTATGACATGTTAGTCATATATTATATGAACTCCTTGCGAGGAGGTGTCACTTTTAAGGGCAAACTTTTCCTAAAAAGTTCATTCACATTTTGTTATATTTCCTGAAACAAATAATCTAAAAAAGTGTTCATTTGTTCAGATCTGTATTGAGGCAATTCTATAGCATTATTTTTACACATCGAAGAACATGCACCGCATCCTCGACACATAATCTCATCAACTTTCATTTTGTCATTTTTAATTTTAATTGCATCAAATTGACAAATTTCAAGACAAATTCCGCATTTTACGCATTTCTCATTATTTATTTTTGCTTTAATCAGTTTAATTTCATAGATTCCTTGTATCATCAACGTGGCTGCAGATGAAGATGCACCTTTTGCCATCATTACTGTTTCATCAACTGATTTTGGTCCTTGACATGCCCCCGAAAGAAAAATACCTGGCATTTTTGTTCCAATTGGATCTAATCTGGAATGAAATTCTTTTAAAAATCCACCATTACTTAACGCCAATTTAGTTATTTTAGCTATTTTATTAATTGAAGGAGCTGGTTGTATTGCAACTGAAAGAACAACTAGGTCAAACTCTAATTCTTTGATCTTATTTTCCAAAGTATCTTCTAATATAACCTTCAAATTCTTCGTTAATTTGTCTTCTCTTACTTGTGAGACGCTACCTCGAACGAACTTTATTCCCATATCTCTAGCATTCTTATAATATTCTTCATAGTCTTTACCAGGGGCTCGGATGTCAATATAAGAAATGATAATCTCTGAAGATGGATGGTGTTGCTTTAATATCCTTGCGTTCTTTATTGCTACCATGCAACAAATTCCTGCGCTACAATATTCATTCGTTGCCAAAGATCTTGACCCTACACATTGAATCATCAACATCTTTTTAGGTACCTTTTCATCAGAAATTCTTCTAAAATTTCCCTCTGTAGGACCATTTGGTGCCATTATTCGTTCTAATTCAAGTTGAGTGATAACATTTTCAAACCTATTATAACCATAAGCATTCTTAGGGTCAAAAGCTTGTATCCCTGCAGCAACAATTATAATTCCTGCTTCTAAATTAAATAAATTATCTTTTTGGTTGAGTTCTATAGCTTCGCGTTCACATTTCTTCATGCATAATTGACATTCAATACACGCATTCTTGTCTATTAAAAAAGTTCCAGGAACTGATTGATCAAAGCATCTATATATTGCTTTTCTAGGACCTAATCTCGAATCAAATTCATTTGGTACTATTATTGGACAAATTTGGCTACAATCCCCTCATCCATTGCACTTATTTATATCAACATATCTTGCTTTTTGTCTTATTTGGACTTTAAAATTTCCAATATAGCCTTCAATATTTTCTACTTCAGAATAGGTAATTAGGTTGATATTTGGATGTCTTGCAACTTCTAACATTAAAGGTCCAAGAATTCAGATACAACAGTCGTCGGTGGGAAAAATTCTATCGAATTTTGCCATTAATCCCCCAATACTTGGTTCCTTCTCAACTAAATGTACTTTAAATCCTTGATAACCAAGATCCAAGGCGGTTCGAATTCCTGCGATACCACTACCAATAATAAGTGCAGTTGGATTTAATTTAATCATACGGATTCCAATGCGTTCAGCTTTTAAAGAACGTGCAATAGCAGCTCGCAATAAATTTTTGGTTTTATCGATTGCTTCGATTGGTTGGAATAAGTGAATGTATGAGCATTGTTCCCTTATATTAACAAATTCTAAATAACTTGAATCTAAATTGTTTTCTTTTAAAATTTGTTCAAATACTGGTGCGTGTGTTCTTGGTGTACAAGCAGCTACCACGATTCTATTCAAATCATAATTTCTAATGCTTTCAGAAATTAATTTTGCACCTGATTCCGTGCACATAGAAATGTGAGTTTCCACGCATTTAACTGATGGAAATTGTTGACAATATTCAGAGATAAGCGCAATATTTAAAGGACCAGCGATATTATTGCCTCAATGACATATGAAAACACCGATGCGAATTTCATTAACATTCATTTATCTTTTCATCACTTCCTTTATTTTTATATAATATTTTATTTGGACCCAAACGAGTAAGGACTTCAAAAAAATTCATGATAGACTCTTGAAATTTTTTTGGTTCGTTTGCTGAAATCCAAATAAATTCTAATCTTTCTTTTTCAAAGCCAACTAATTCTAGACATCTCTTTATCCTACCAATTCTCTCATAAGCCATGATATTTCCATTAATATGATGGCAATCTCCTTCCTTACATGCAAAGATCATAACCCCATCAATGCCATTTAAAAAAGCATCATAAATAAAAATGGAATCTAAACGACCCGTACAAGGTAATTTAATAAAGCGTATATTAGCAGGATAATGTAATCGATGAATGCCTGCAGATTCAGATGCAGCATTTGCACACCAATTACAGATGAAAGCTAAAATTTTGATTTTCAAATAATATCAATTCCGTTGTATAGAACTTTTTGCATTGAAATAATCTGGGAATTAGATAAATTTTGGAGTTTAATAGCTCCCACAGGACATGAAGAGATACAAGATCCACATCCCTTACACTTAATTAAATTGATTTTTGCCAATCTAATATTATATTCTAATAAACCGATTTTCTCGATTCTATTTTCAAGCGAAATAGCTTTAGCATGGCATGTTTCTATGCAATATCCACACCCTATACATTTTTCTAAATTCACTTCTGAAATATTTTTTTGTAGATGTATTAATTCATCTTTCATTAAAGTTAGAATTTTGGAGACAACAGCTTGAGCATCCAATATTACTTCGAATAAGATTTTTGCACCTAGAGCAGTGCCACACACGAAAATCCCATTAATTTTCGTTTCTACAGGTCTAATTTTTGCGTCTGCACTCTCAAAAAAGTCATCATCATCAAGTGGAATATTTAGGATCTGGGATAATTTCTTATTACTTGAAGGTGGTTTGATTCCAGAACCAATTACTAATAAACTTGCTTTTAATTCTTGCATCAAACCAGATTCAAGAACATACTTAATTTTAATAGAATTGCGATTAGCTTCTATAATTGGAATTTGATTCACGTCTATCCTGATAAAAATTATTCCTTTTCTCCTAGCCTTTTCATAATATTCTTCATAAGTGCCGAAAACGTCAATATTTCTGTTTAAAATTAATATATTTGTATCGGGTTGCAATTCTTTTATTAATAATGCATTTTTAATTGCTTGAAGTGAAGCAATCTTATTAAAAAATTTAAAGCTATTCTCAAACGGTTCAAGCTGAGGAATCATTACAATATTTCTGCCAAATTTTTTCCTTTTCTTTATTTTTTCTTCTAAATCTAATTGACTAATCATTAAATTAGTCTTAACTTGATTAAAAACATCTGAAAGATATTCTGATCCCCCTGTAGCGACAACGATTGCCCCTACTTTCACTTGTAACTTTTCCGTGCCTCTAAGTATCTCAACTTGAAAATTTCCAACATTTCCTTGAATAGAAGTTATTTCTGACTGTAAATATGTTTTTATATTTTTGTTTGAATAAATTATCGATTTTAATTTAGAAATTTCACCATTAATATCTTCCTGCTCAATTATTGAGTATATTCTATTAAATATACCACCAATTTCTTCATCTTTATCGATTAAATATACTTTTATTTGTTGTAAGGCAAGTTCTTTGGCAACAATCATTCCTGAAATTCCTCCACCAATTATCAAAACAGATTTAATTAATGGCAAGAAAACATGTGGAATATGTTGTAATTCTTTAACTTTTGATATTGCCATTAAAAGTTGATCTCTTGCCTTTTCCGTTGCAAGCGAAATCGATTCAGAGTGTACTAAACAACAATTTTCTCTTATATCGATTATTTCTATGAGATAGGAGTTTAATCCAATTTCTCCAAGTGCTTTTTTAAACTCCAATTCATTATTTTTAGGCATGCAAGATGCAATTATTATTTTATTTAATCCTTTTTCCTTAATTATTTCTTTAAATTCTGTTTTTTTAACATCTAAACAAAGATTAAATTCTATATTTACTAACTCGACACATTCAATATTTTCGAGTTCGTTTTTTAAACTTTGAATATCAATAATTTCCTCAATCAATCCGTAACAATTACAGATAAAAATCCCAATTTTAGATATTTTATTTTGGAAATTAATTTCTGGTGGTAGTTTCTGGTTTTCTGATATCTTACTAATATTTTTTAATAAAGACATCACCTTACCAGCTGCTGCACTTGCTGAAATAATACTGTCTGGTATATTTCTTGGGAGAGAAAATGATCCACAAGCTAAAATTCCAGGAACGTTCGTTTCAGATGGCTCGAACGTTTTAAATTTAGAAAATCCATATTTGTAAAGATCAACATTAAGAATTTTAGCAAAATTAAAGATATTTTCGTTAGCTTCGAATCCATTAGCAAGAATTATTTGATCATATTCTCCAATTCTTGGTTTTTCGATGAACATATTTTCATATTGAACAAATAAGTTTTTTGAAATTGGATCTTCTTCGATGAAAGAGACTCTTCCATGAATTAATTTAATTGATCCTAAATTCCTAAATTTATTAATATAATTTGTAAAAGTTTTCGCTGAAAAACGAAAATCCATGTAAAAAACACTTATTTTTATATCTGGATGTTTTTGTTTAACCATTAAGATCTCTTTTAATGAATAAGCACAACAGATTGACGAACAATAATTATTTCCCAATTTTCTATCTCTCGATCCCACGCAGAGTATCCATGCAATTTTTTTGGGGATTTTTCCATCCGAAGCTCTTCTTAATAATCCCTTTGAGGGACTCGAATTACTTAAAATTTTTTCTAATTCCATTCCAGTAATGACATTCGGATAATTTCCCCAACCATAAGCATTTATTTTTTTTGGATTAAACAGGGACAACCCTATTGCTACTATTATTGCTGCGACTTTTAATTGATACTGTTGTTTATCATTCGTAAAATTCAGTGCGTTTTGAGTACAAACAGCTTCACATTTTTTACAGGAAGTGCAAATTATGGGATCATATAAATAAATATCAGGAATTGGACGACATCTAAAAGAATAATTATGAAAAAATTTATTATTTCTTTTTAATATATTAAAATTTCCATCTGGAACATTATTAATACAATATTCTATACATTTGCCACACCCTATACACTTTGTTTCATCACAAAACTGATTATACTTATTTAAAGTTACATTAAAATTTCCTAGACTTCCTTCAACTTTTATTATTTCTGAATTAATATGAACTATAAGATTCTCATCACGACCAAATTTTACAAATTCAGGATTCGCAATACAAAAACTACAATTATGAGTTGGAAACATCACATCCAAGTCGTTAATTATGCCTCCAATATTTGGAGCTTTATCAACCATATGTACAATAAATCCTGCTTTTATTAAATCTAAGGATGCTTGAATTCCTACTATTCCTCCACCTATGATTAGAATGGGCAAATTTGTCTCTGACATTTTCTTTTTCAAATTAGGTTTAAGGATTCAGCAAAAAATACTGCCAAATCTTTTATCATTATCTTTGATTTGCATTTATCTTCTTCATCATATTCATTTTTTAAGCAATTAAAATGAATATTACATTTTGGGCAAGATGTGATTAAAATCTCAGCACCCGTAGCCTCTGCTTCTTCAAACCTTTTTTTACGAATAACCTTAACATGCTTATTGCAATTAAGCCAACTATTAGAACCACAGCAAATAGCCTCACTTCGTGAATTTTCCATTTCCTTTAATTTTAAACCATCAATACTTTTCAATACATTCCTTGGTGATTCATAGATATTCATGTGTCTTCCAAGCCGGCATGGGTCATGATAAGTTACAGTGTAAGGATTAAAATTACGAAACATTATAGGGTTCTCTTTAATTTTTGCTTCCAAAAATTCCAAAAAATTAATAACTTGAAAATCTAAAGGACCGAAAAATCTCTCATAATCCAGTTTTAAAGTCCTATAACATTCTGCACAATATGCAATTACGATCTTAGCGCCTGAATCCCTAATGTTCATTATATTTTTTCGTGCTAATCTTTTAAAGGTAGTAAAATCTCCTCTCCAGAGACTATCATGACCGCAACAACACTCGTTCTCTAAAACAACTGGTTTGATATCCATTATATTCAGTAATTTCAATACACTAACGTCTATTTTTTCATAATCTTTTCCTAGTCGTGAAATATGTGACTCTAAATTAAAAAAAGAGTTACACCCCCTAAAGAATAAGATTTCCCCCTCGGAACAATATTGAAGATCTTTTGGCAAATTAATTAATCTTTTAGGTTGGATCCCATCGCTTGCCATAATTTTCGAAAGTGTTGAAAAATAATTCGAATGAACTTCAATATTCCGAAGTTTTTGTTCATCAAATTCTTTTATTCGGCAATTCAGAATAAATTCTGAAAAATTTATTTTCATGGGGCAATGATTAGAACATGCATCGCAATTAAAACAATCCCAAATTTTGGTATTTGTTTTAGAATCCCCCATGAACTCCTTTGCTATTAATCGAGGTGAAAATTCAAAAACCGTACTGAGGGGACAAAAACCAGTACATTTCCCACATTGATAGCAAGATTTTATTATATCATTTAGAGAAATATCGTTCAACAATAAACTGCCAAGCTCCTAACTGAAAGGGAATTTTATCTCCTTTAGATCACGCTCTAAAGCATGATAGATTGGCTTGAATCCAAACATTTTAAAGTACTTATCAAGTTTTTCTGTTGCCTGTGCAATATTAACACGAATTTTATGCACTTCCATCTCTTGGATGACATTAAAGATGTACATCATTATTTTGGTCGCTATACCTTTATCTCTATATGCTTCATTAACCGTTAAATGTTTTATAGTGCCTATTAATAATCCTAAATCATTCCAATGAAAGTCTAAGAAACAGACTCCTACTACTTTTTTATTTAATTCAGCAACTATTGTTAATTTTTGATTTTGAAATTGCCTTTTCTTGATAGCTTTTAGCCAAATTTCTTCGTTAAACTTGGTCTTGTATATTTTAGCTAATTCTATCATTAAATTTTTTACATCTTCATAATCATAATTCGAATATTTTCTCACCTTCACCTCCTTGCTATTTTCTAATTTCGTCTTTAGAAGATCAATGACATTTTTATCCAACTTATAGCCCCATCTGATATATAATGTTTAAAGAAATACTATCTAAAAAAAATATCGTCAAATTCACTTAAATTTTTTCTTCATTAATGTGTAACGGTTATAAAAATTCTTAACTTTAAAAAATAAAATAAAAATTATTTTATTTTACCATTTTTTATGAATTTTTTTTATTTTCTTTCTTCATTTATAACTGAAATATATTTTATTAATTGAATAAAAAATATATTAATAAAGACTAATTATTTCTTAATGATGAGCTCAAAAGAAGAGATCGAAAAAGTTAAAGAATTTTTAGAAAAAGAAATTCCCTTAGATGGAAGAATCGTCATCATCGGTATTGGAAATAACCAACGGCAAGATGATGAGGCTGGATTAAAGGTAGTTGAAAATTTAATGAGAGATATTCAAGATATACCTGATAATTACTATCTTATAGAAGGAATAGGTCCTCCCCAGTATTATATTCACGATATAAATGATTGGAAACCGACTCATTTATTGATGATTGACGCCGCAGATTTAGGTTTGTCACCAGGCTCCATTCGAATCATCGATAAAAAATTTCTTTCACGTTCTTCTTTATCTTCTCATGCACTTTCAAAGAATACGCTCCTAGATTTTTTAATTTCGTTTAATCCTGAATTGAAAATTTTTATTTTAGGTATTCAAGCAGAATCAATAATGATTGAAGGAGAAATGACTAAGAGTGTTTTATCATCTGTGGAAGAATTAACGAAGGTTTTTAAAATTCTTTTTTTTAAAATACAATGCTGAAGATAAATATTGAATATATTTCAAGGAAATCCTAAATTCGAAGAAATTTGAGATTTTTGAGTTCAGTAATCTCGTTAGATATTTTAAGTTGCTCTTGATTTAATTATACAACCATCGGAAGTCTCAGTAATTTCAGTAGTGAATCCGAAATCTTGACCTTGAGAAAAGGTCATCTTACAGAATTGACAAGTCGCGAGCTCAGATATATCATTATTCATTTTTAATTTCTTTGCGTTTTTCTTAATATTTTTTCTAAAACTACATTTTTTAATTTCTAAAATAGCATATTTTTCACCGAATTGAACTGACATATTTTTCAAATTCTGAAAGGCCTGCCAATTTGAAACGATATTTTTTGTAAATTGTTGAAGAATAAAATTCTTTGGCAAGCTTTTAACAGTGGCTTGAAGTATGGAGTTATTATAAGGATTTAATTTTTCGTACATTTCCTTTTGAAAGTCAAAAAATTCATTGAAATCAATATTTTTTTCTTTTAGGAATGCAAAAATAGTAAAAACCTTTTTATGATACATGTCTTCAATAGTTTTCCATTTATCTTTATCCTTAGCTTCATTGGTAAAATCTTTTCCTTTCATAATTACCGCAGATTTTTCATTTGTCATGATTATCCCCTATAAGAATTATAATTTTTAAATTGATTGATAATTAGTTATTTTGTTAGAATTTATTTTTTTTTTAATTTTTTTTTAAGTATATGTTTACCGCGTTATTTAAAATTAAAATAAAAAATAAAAAAAATTATGGTTTATTGAGATGTTCTTTTTGTATGTTATCTTTTGGAATTTTCCCTAATGATTTAGACAAGTCCGTCAATATTCTCTCCATTTTAGAATCTCGTTTTTCAGACTTTCTTAATCTTGCAAATAAAATCATATTTAAAGCTATTGCTGCTCCAACTGCACAAATCAGGACTAAAATTAAAATATTTGTAAAATCATTTGTTGGGGTTGGGACTTGTGTCGTGCTTGGATAACTTATCGCTGATGTTGGATCTGTGCCTGATGCAACTTCCGTGCCATCGGAATAACCATCACCGTCTGTATCTGTAAGATTTGCGTTTGTTCCGAGTTGATATTCAACAAAATCAGATAATGTATCTCCATCGGAGTCCATTAAACGAGGATTAGTATCTACATTTAATTCGTAATCGTCTGTTAAACCATCTGAATCCGTGTCGTTCGATATTGGGCTGGTTAAATAAATATTTAATTCATCCCAATCTAATAAATTATCTGAATCGGTATCATTACTGTTTGGATCCGTGAAATATACATTTAATTCATCATTATCGCTTAATTGATCATCATCTGTATCATTATCACGTGGATTAATCCCCATAATTAATTCAAACTTATCATTTAACCCATCACCGTCTGAGTCCATTAAACGCGGATTTGTATCAATATTTAACTCATAATCGTCTGTTAAACCATCCGAATCCGTGTCGTTCGATATTGGGCTGGTTAAATAAGTATTTAATTCATCCCAATCTAATAAATTATCTGAATCGGTATCATTGCTGTTTGGATCCGTGAAATGCGTGTATAATTCATCATTATCGCTTAACTGATCATCATCTGTATCATTATCACGTGGATTAATCCCCATAATTAATTCAAACTTATCATTTAACCCATCACTATCTGAGTCCATTAAACGTGGATTCGTATCTATATTTAACTCATAATCGTCTGTTAAACCATCTGAATCCGTGTCGTTCGATATTGGGCTGGTTAAATAAATATTTAATTCATCCCAATCTAATAAATTATCTGAATCGGTATCATCGTTATTTGGATCCGTGAAATGAGTGTATAATTCATCATTATCGCTTAATTGATCATCATCTGTATCATTATCACGTGGATTAATCCCCATAATTAATTCAAACTTATCATTTAACCCATCACCATCTGAATCTGCGAGATTTGGATTAGTATTTATACTGACTTCTTCTCCATCTGTTAATCCGTCTCCATCAGTATCATTTGATTTCGGATTGGTAAAGTAATCATTTAGCTCTTGACCATCATCTAATCCATCATCATCAGTATCATCGTCATTCGCGCTTGTAAAATGAAAGTATAATTCATCATAATCCTTTATTCCATCTTCATCCGTATCATTTCTAATTGGATTTAAGTTGTAATCGATTTCAAATGCATTATTTAAATAATCCGAATCCGTATCATTCTCGGTCCAATAGGATGTTGAAAGGTCGCCAAACACGTTATTTGTCCAAATATTTCCCGTACCCAAATCAGTTACTTGAGTACTTGGATTTGAGTCATAATTATAACAAATCATATTATGATCGAACAAATTATCATCAGAAGTACTGGTTAGATAGACGCCCTGATATCCATTATCAACAATCATATTCCAATAGAATTTGTTATCATCCCCGCCATTCATGTAAATGCCATATTCTTGATTTTGATTAATATAATTTTGTGATATCGTGTTATTCAATGAGTTAGAGATTTTAATTCCAGATTTTTTGAAATTATATATCCAATTATTAATTATAGTATTATTATGGGAACTTCCAGAGGTAATGTATATTCCATCATCAGAATATGATTCGTCTCCCTGTATGGTATTTTCCGTAATCATTCCATAGCTGCAATTAGCGAGATATATTCCATAATCTCTAGAATCAAGAATTACATTTTTAGTTATTGTCAAATTCCAGGTGCTCGTGCAATAAATTGAATCACCCCCTTGGTATATCGAATTTTCGGAAATCGTGATATTATAGCAATAATAGGTGATCAATCTAATTTTTAAACTATTATTTTGCACAGTAATATTCTGTACATAATAGATTTCAAAAAAAAGGAAGTTCGTATTATCAGAGACCGATACGTTCATACCATATTCGTAATGAAGAGATTTTGAATCTAAATTTTCTTGTATTATCGTGTGGGATGAATTATAAACATTTAAACCATACCAATCACCCGAACAACCATAATTTTGAGTTACTGTGGCATAATCACATCTTTCTATATAGATTCCGTCCTTGGAATTTCCAGAGGCGGTATTATTGTTAATATTAATGTTTGGCGTATCAATTATATATGCCCCATATTCATTTTCGTTCATCGTATTGTTGTTAAAGGTGGATATGGTTGAAACATTAATATAAATCCCATATGGATAATTATTATAAATCAAATTACTTGATAGTCCAATATTAGTAGAGGTTCCAATACTAATACCTACACCAATGATTTTTGTACCAAAATCATGGTTATTACTCACTAAATTTTGTGTCAATTCAACATCGTGTGAATCATTCACGCAAATACCCCAACAATTATCATGAATATAATTGTTAGAAAATATTGCTCCCCAGGAATTATTTATAAAAATGCCACGAGACTCAGGATCCCAGATTTCCCCAAGAATGGGTCTTTCTGAAGCCTCATTTCCATCTATTATCGTAAAATTAGATGATTCTATTTGAATCTGGTCTAAATAATTCATATTTAAAATATTATCTTCTAATGTAACGGAGTGTGAATAATATAGTTCAATTCCCGTTTTATCATTATATATACACGTGTTATTTATGAGTGAATTATAATTGCACGTAGTGTTAACTGAAATACCCTTTCCCGTGTTACAACTTACGTTATTACCCATGATCGTGTTGCTTTCACATGAAGAATACAATTTAATTCCATCTTCTGTATTATTATTGCAAGTGTTGTTCGTTATCGTGTTATTATTGCAGGTATCAATCAAATTAATCCCCACAGAATAAGAAAATTGATCATTAAAACTCGCATTATTTCTCATCACGGTATTGTTATGGCTATTATCAAACAAGAGAATGGCGTATCCGTTATAAAACGCGGTATTATCCTTGATTGTATTATTTTCTGATTCATCCAAACGGATCCCCTGTTGTGTATTATTACTAACACTACAATTTTTAACCGTACTATTATCAACTAAGTCAAAATAAATACCATAGCTATTATTATAGACATATGTATTATCTATCATGATCTCATAACTATTGCTTTCTACTTTTATTCCTGATGAGTGGTTTTTAGATGTACAATCTTTGAAAGTTATAAAGGAAGAGCTTAATATGTAAAATCCCATATCAATATTATTTTCAGCTGTATTATTCGTGATCGTACAATTTTCAACTGAACTGACTCTAAAACCATATCTATTATTCTCTGCAGAATTATTGAATATTGTGCAATTAACAGTTAATTGGATTAATATCCCGGAAGATGAACTAATTCCAGTACTATATTCGACTATATTATTTGAAATTGTATTGTTAAAACTGGGCAAATATCCCAAATATATTGCATATCTTGTATTACCCGTCGCCGTGTTGTTATCTATTATGGTATTATTTGAATATCCTACATAAATCCCCGTTTCGTAATTTGTAAGTACAGAATTGTTATATATAAAATTATCATGAGTGTTACTTAGATAAATTCCCATATGTGTATTTGTATATGCCAAATTACTAGAAATAATTGAATTATTAGATTGGTATAACCAAATTCCATAACCATTTCCATAAAGAGTATTATTCGTAATGTTCGCATTAATCACGTTATCCAGGCGAATTCCGCCATATGATGAACCCGCGCTCATGATGGTGCAGTTTCTAATGATAAAATAGTCCGTGGTATCTGATATATAAATACCATTGGTTCCTGATCCACCAATATTAATGGTATAATTTTCAATGATCCACGGATTATCAGCGGTTCCATATGTGCCCGATCTATTATCATAATTCGTAAATTGACTATTATCCGTGATTTGAAATGGTGTGTTTGCCTTGGAATTAAAGTTAAATGATTTATCATTACTGTCTAACACGATATTAAAGTTAATGAGAGGTAAAAATGAGATCGTAACGAGTGAAATAATCATAAATATGCCTATAATTGGTTTAGATCTTTTCAAATAAATCCCTTCTGTATATATTTAGAATTTAAAATTTGAATGAAAGTAGTTTAATTTTATCATAACTTACATAAAAGTCTAATTTTTATTTGGATTTTTAAGATTTAGAATTGAAATAAGAAAATTAGATCAGAATTTAAAGTAATCAGAAAAGGAAAAAAAAAAAAAAAAAAAATTAAAAAATTTAAGTTAATCAAGTTTTAAAGCATTTTTTATAAACTGGTCTAGGTTTGGATATTTCTCCAAGAATTTTCTTCGTTCGTCTTTTAATTCCTTAACTAATTTTTCATAAGTCTCTTTATCATAAACAAGTTTTGGATCATATTTAGAAATGTCCATGCCTTCAATATTTACTGGAATTTTTGTACCAAAATCATCTTCATCTTTCCAAGTTATTGATTCTCTTGCAATACCTCTAATAATAGAAGCCATTTCTTTAATTTGAATCCTTTCAACTTTTCGTTTATGTATTTTATTTCCTTCTTCATCAGTTTCCATGATCTCGCCGACTCCACCCGTATTAATCTGGAAACATCTTATTTTATTTTCATGTTTTTTTAGAATCTCATAAAACATGTTCGCCTCTTGTGCTTCATCACCAATGATGAACGGATTTGTTCCAACGGTTCTAATTGATTCCCCTGCTCTCTTTGGATCACTTCCAGATGTATGAATTGACTCCCCTAACATGAAAGCCAAAGCAGCTTGTTCAATCGTTAATTTTGCACAAACTGGTACAATTGTATTTCTCCTGGTAATTAACAATATGATTAAACCATCTACTTGATCAAGTGGTGCAAGATTAATGCTTGGATTCATATATTTTCCAAAAGCGGTCCTTTGCATGATTCCTCTACCATTACCCGTTAGAGTTTCATCTTGAAAAAAGATATTACCTCTATAATCGACTAATACATTTTCAAAAATAGCATCTGGTTCGGTTACTGCTTTATAAATTAGTGGATGTATTTGTGGATCAACGCTATCTGTTTTTAAGAAGAAACCTCGCTCAGTGCCTATCGCAGACCCGTCATCTCGAAGTGCAACGAAATCGTCTTGAACTATTGTTATTGATTCCCCATCAGCTTCATCCAAGTCATGCGTATGGGTTGAATGTGTTGTTTTACCCGTTGCTGTTAAACCGAAGATAATACAATTATATGTATTTAGTTTACTAGATTTTGCATTCCGTGCTTTTATTGTCTTTGCTCCTGCATGCAACCCTAACATTCCCTGTTTTTTAGCGATCCACATCGCCATTCTTAATAAACCTTTTTTATCTTCACCATAATAATCCGAACCTAAAACGAATGTCATGTTATGCTCTGGGAAAACTAAAATCTGTCTATCTTTTTCTTGCCACTCAGGAATGTGAACGATGTAAATATCTGGGCTTATTTCTTTATTTATAATTTCTGGGAGATCAAACAAAGATTTGTTAACCATGTGAGATAATCTCACCATTTCTTTCCTGTGAATTGAATGATATACATGACAAATTGGTGTAAAATATTGATTTTCTCCCATTCGTCGTTTAGTTCCGATAAATTCTGTCTTTTTCATATAATTCATTACGTCTTCAATGGTTTTTGAAAGATTTTTAAAAATTTCTCTCCTTGCAGCTGTCATTTCTCTTATAGTTACCTCTGGACTCCCTATATATACCGTTAACGGAGCACTTCTATTTTTTACAGTGGAAACAAAATTATAATTCCCAAACTTTGTTTTTGTTCCATATTTTTCTGCCATTTTTTTTATTTCATGCTGTTTTGGAAATTTAACATTTGATTGTGAATCCAAAGATACAACAGCTTGCTTTAATTTATCAATATCTAGTTTATTTATTAATTCTTGAGGATCAAAAGGAACTACTTTTCGCTCCTCGATTGGTTTAAGATAATCCTTATGGGTTATTAAATTTCTTATAATACTTTGTACTTCAAATAATTCATTTGAAGAATTAATCTCATAACATGCTGCAAATTGAAAAATCTTACTAAAAAATTTTTTACGCTTTTCAATTTTTACATTATTCAACACTATTGTATTTGGATCTAAAAACGGCGGATCATCATTTGCTAGTAATTCGATTGCTTCCAAAGGTGTTAATCTCTTAAATTTCGTTTCTGATGATCCATTTGATCTTAATAAAATCACTAGCTTAATTCTAGTAGTATCAATATATTTCGTAGAACCTTCTATCCATGAGGGATTTAGTATAAAATGCTTTAAATCCTTTTTACATCGTTCAAATAGTACTTTTATTCTGGGATTTATTTCAATAATACTAGATTTAACATAAAATTTACGTTCAGGTGCTAAAGTTGATATTCTCCCTTTAGTTCCTCCAAGTTGTTCAACATAAATTAGATCGCTAGAATGAATTCTTGCCTTGTCCATTTCTAATAATTGGAATGTATGAGTTGCAATTTCTGTATAACTTTTAGACATAATACAAATTCCTTCTCCATCAACATCAACTAGTGAACCTCGTAAGAAATGTAAATCATCCACATCTTCCGTAATATCTGCAATCATTCCAATTGCTAAAGATCTAGTAATAAAATAATCCCTATGATTAAAAATAATACCTGTATTTGATTTTGGATCATAATAAACACCTGGTTCTTGATTTGGAATTTCTGTAACAACAAAAATAATTCCATGAGGTCTTTTTCTTATATCTTCTGGAAACCAACTTTCAACCCAAAAATCTTCTATTAAATAATCATTTGTTCTTAATTGAATAATATATCCGTTTAGATTTGCATTCCAAATATTTAAGGTATCATATCCGAGATACCTTTCAGCTAATTTTAATAAACTATTCCTCATTTCTTCATCGATTATTTTAACATCTGGATATGTCATTAAATATCCACCCTATTTTAATAATTTATTTTCAACCATGCATCTTTTTCTAAATTTTTTAAGCTTTTGCGTGAAGTGTTTAATTTATTTCTTTTTATTTCAATAAATTTTCAACTGTTGAATTTTCGTCATCCTTAAGTCTAGTATGGACAATAAATGTTTCCGTTTCTTTTATTCCTTCAATATCGTGTATTTTTCCCATTATTTCAGTTAATTGATTTACATCTCTGACCATTAATTTTAAGATACCATCATACTTTCCGAAAATTCGGGAGAATTCTGATATTTGAGGGATTTTTAATAGTTTTTTTTCGTCCTCTTTTCTGATATCAGCATCTGGATCCTCCCTGAATAAAACGTAAGCTTTGACCTGTAATTCTTCAATTATATCATAATTTAAAGTTATTGTATATGAATTAATTAACTTTCTTTCTTCTAATTTCTTTACTCTTTGGGAAATATTTTGCCTAGTAGTCCCAATTTCATCAGCAATTTTATTGTACGCTATATGACTGTCTCTGATTAAATAGTTCAAAATATTTTTGTCAAGGTTTTTAAGCTTTTTCAATGTAATAAAATTTTTTTCCATAATATGACGTTTTGTTAGTTATATTTATAAAAGTATCTAACAAAAGTAAACTAATTTCTTTAATTATCTTTACAAAACCATACCTTTATAAATAATTTTTCTTTTTGTCTTAAGGAATTACCTTTAGCAAAAAAACGAATTTCTAAAAAATTTGAAGGAAAATTAACATGACTACACCAACAATCATAGAAAATCAGACCCGACAAAAAGATATTTATGATGTATCTGTCTTAAATGAAGAAAATTTAGAAAAATTAATTGCTTTAAATAATGAACATGTGTTAAATATTGTTTATCAATACATATCACTTTTAAAACCTAGTGAGGTTTATGTCATCACTAATTCGGATGATGATGTTAATTTCGTTAGGGAAATGGCAATAAAAGAAAACGAAGAATCGAAATTGAAAATGAAAGGCCATACAATTCATTACGATTCATATTTTGATCAAGCTCGGGATAAAAATAATACTAAAATACTCGTTACCGCCGAGACTCCCATGAGTAAGAGATTAAATACCATCGATAGAGATGAAGGATTGAAGGAAATCTTTGATCTAATGGATGGTATAATGAAAGGTAAGCAAATGATTATAAGATTTTTTGTTTTAGGTCCAAAAAATTCACAATTTAGCATTTGTGCACTTCAAATTACCGATAGTTGGTATGTAGCGCACAGTGAAGATTTACTTTATAGAAGGGGTTATACTCAATTTAAACTATTAAATGGCTCTGATAATTTCTTTTTACTTGTTCATTCTGCTGGTGAATTGAATGGAACTGTTACAAAAAACATTGATAAAAGAAGAATCTACATTGATCCACTTGGAAATAGAGTCCTCTCTTGTAATAATCAATATGCAGGAAATTCTCTAGGCTTGAAAAAGCTTGCACTTCGACTTGCTATATATAAAAGTAATCAGGAAGACTGGTTAACCGAACATTATTTTATCATGGGAGTTGAAAATGAAGAAAAGAAAAGAAAAACTTACTTTTCTGGTGCATATCCATCAGCTTGTGGAAAAACCAGCACTGCAATGATTCCTTCCTCCAATGGATATAAATTTACAATCGTTGGAGACGATATTGTCTACATAAGGAACATAAATGGATCTTGTAGAGCGGTGAATATTGAAAAGGGTATATTTGGAATTCTTCAAGATGTGAATCCTAAAGATGATCCTTTGATTTACAAGGCTTTGACAACTCCGCGAGAAGTAATTTTTTCAAATGTTTTAATAAATGATAAGATTCCCTATTGGTTAGGAATGGGTAAAGAATTACCTGATAAAGGAATGAATCATTCTGGTGAAGGATGGTATGAGGGTAAAAAAGATGCAAAAAGGGACGAAATACTTCCTGCACACCCTAATGCTCGTTTTACTCTTAAGATTAGTGCTTTAGAAAACGCAGATCCAAATTATGACGACCCAGAAGGAGTTGAAATAAATGGAATTTTTTATGGCGGTCGTGATAGTGATACGAATGTTCCTGTATATGAAAGCCTGAGTTGGAAACATGGTGTTTTTGTGGGAGCAACGATTGAAAGTGAAACCACATCAGCTACCTTAGGTGCTGTTGGAGTAAGATCAAACTCACCGATGGCAAACATGGATTTCCTTGTAGTTCCATTAGGCTTATATTTCAATAATCATAAAAAATTTGGCGAAAAATTAGGAAGAAACGCTCCAAAAGTATTCAAAACTAATTATTTCCTCAAACTAAATGGAGAATATGCTAATGATAAACTGGATAAAAAAATTTGGGTTTTATGGGCTGAATGCAGGATTCACGGTGAATATAATGCAATAAGAACGCCATTTGGATTCATTCCAATGTATGAAGATTTAAAAGAACTATTTAGAAAAGTATTCGATAAAGAATATACAAAAGAAGAATATGAAATTCAATTTTCAATAAGAATTTTGAAATTACTTGAGAAACTTGATAGAATGGAAAAATTATTCAAAGAAGAACCTAACATCCCTAAATTTTTCTGGGAGATTTTAGAAATACAGAGGAAAGAATTGATCGAAATGCAAAAAAAATACGGGAGTAATATCGTTTCACCATTTAAATTGTAATAAATATCCTCCTCTTTTTTTGCCATGAATAGATTTTTAGTAAAATCAATATTAGTTTTACATGATAAAATTGATTTAATCACATATTTTTTAAAATCAGTTAATAATTAATGATTTTAACCAAAAATAATAAAAACATAAGATAAATATACGATCTAATTGAACATTATTAAGTATTCTTGGAATGTAGATGTATTTTATACTCCGTAGTTCTCTTATAGTTATAAGAGATTTATATTTGACTTTAAAACATTTATATAAATAAAGAAGAATTGATGAAATATGAAGTCCATCAATAAGATTGTAGTGGTATTACTAATATTTATAATAATTATATTTCCCCTATTCAGTATATTTTCTAATGCTTTTAATCCTATCTTTATCAATTCGATAAATGATGATCTTAACTTTTCTAAAAATGCGTATTCTGAATCCACTGCAACTGAATGGTGGAATACATCTTGGTTATATCGTTATGAAATTGGATTGACGGAACCAATAGTCTCTACTCCTATTAATATTTCAGAGCGAATTGATGAACCTATTGATATTTATTTGACCTTTCCCGATGATCAAACATGCATTAATGATAGCATTAGAGTAGTCTATTTTGATGGTAATATCTGGAGTAATGAAATTCCGTGTCAAGTATGGAATGAGACATATTATACAGGAAATACTTATCTTTCATCTTGCAATGTTTTCTTCTTCATGAATATTTCTCAAGGTGAACAAGAAACATATTATATTTATTATAATCAATCTGCCCCTATTCCTAATTATTCTCAACTAATCTGGATTAATGCTTATAATGATGCATCTAAAACCGATGATACAACAAATCCTGATGTAATTAATACATTGGGACAACCATCTCAAACGAATTGCGATACTATCAATATCTCAACTTCTCTTGGAACCATGGCACAAATTGAATTAATTGATACTTTAAATATGAATGACCGTTTATCAGGTCCAGTTTGTTCTTTAATTACTTTGAAATATTTTACGTATGATGCTCTTAGATACAATCCATCAACTGTTGGATCTGGAGGTCAATTTTTTGTTATAAACGATTTTGCTCTGGATGATAATGGTGGGTCCAATGAAGTTGATTGGCAAGTTTATTATGAAGATGATCCCATTCCAGAATATTTGTTAATAACACCTGATAATCCATCAGAAGCAACTAACGGTAAGGTACAAATCGAGGAAAATGGAACATTATTCGTTCGTCTAAGAATTGATACTGATGATGGTGGTTATAATTATACTGAGATATCGGGTTCCCGGCATAATGAAACTGGATGTATGAACTTTACAATATATTACAATTTCTATTTTTATAAAAATCATACCTTTGTAACTGTAGACGATTATATCTATTTCCAACAAAATTGCTATACTAAAAATTGGGGACAATGGCCTCATATATTCGGTATTATGAGTGATAATGCAGCATTCGAACAAGATAGGAGAACTTGGAATGGATCAATAACCCAATTTCCGAATGATACGTTTTCAAGTTCCAGAAAAGATTATCCTTATGAACCTTGGGTAGCAACATACGATGCTGATGAATCAACAAAACCCAGTATTGGAATTATAAATCTAAATATCACTTTGGGGTATGAAGTAGCTTCTCAAGAAGGGGATGGAGGCTATCAAGGAAGAACGGGCTGTTTCGCGAATGGTGAAACTCTCATTTATCAACCAGTTGTTGTTCAAGGACATCAAGGTGATTATTATCTTCTTCCACAAAATACTTACTTAAATTTAAGATATGCTGTTCTTACAACTGATCAAGCAGATAATTATACAAAAATTCGTGAGTTTGCTTTTCGATTAAATAATCCCATCGACATTTCTGTTGGTCCTGTTGAAGAATTTGAAAATAATGTAATTGTATTAAATGCTATTGATAGAGATGGAGTACCAATATCCAGTGCAAATGTTTATTTACTTAATGCAACAACAAAAGCTATTTTAAAAAGCGGAATTACTGACTCAAACGGTAATTATACATTTACAAGTTTACTTGATGGTAATTATGATGTTTCTATCAATTATACAATACAATCAAAAATTTTCAATGTTAATTATTCATCTTTATCTCTTGATCATTTTGTCCAAAGAGTTTATTATGAACAATATAATTGCACGGTTGCTAGATTTCTAGCTCACGTTGTCGATGCCGATGATCAAGGAAATTTGGTCAATGCGAAAGTAAGATTAGGAAATGGAACTATTGGTCCTGATCTTGATAAACTTATTTTTGAAGGATTTACCAATTCGTCTGGATATTATTCAATGAGACTTATTACTGGATTTTATACTATAAATATATCTTATGGAGGTGTAGATTCTCGAATAAATAATTTAACACAGCCCGTTAAAATAAGCAATCAGGCAACAGGAACGATGGTAATTGGTTGTGTCGTAAATGAAGTTAAAACAGATGTTGTTCTTCTAAATTCTAATGCCACATATAATTCTTTACTCGGTAGATATGAATGTTATGTGAATGAAAGTGTTTATTTTAATTTAAATTATACTGATGTCGATAATAATGAAGGAATTAATGATGCCAATCAATCGGATTGGAGTATTTTATTTGGAACTGAATTAATAGATACAGGGATGTTGACTGAAAATATAGAAGATGGAAATTATACATTTTTTTATAATACAATTAGTTTAAATGCTTCTTCTAATTATGTATTATACTTTGAATTTGATAAGAATTATCCTTCAGATTACATTTATGCTTTCAAACAATTGAATTTATATATCAATCCCTATCCTACCACTTTTACGACTTCTGATTTGGCAAGTTTCAACATACCGTGGGGTGATAATTTTAGTATTCATACGTTCTTAAATGATTCATATCTAGTTCCAGGTACTCCTCTATCTGATGCAAGTATCAACATTGTTGGTTGGGATCCTTCCTATTATTCGATTTCTGCAAGTGGAGGTACTTATAATATCTCCTTTAATTCAACTAATTATGCATCAGATGATACATTATCAATTGAAATAAGTGCTACAAAAACAAATTTTAGCTCAAGTTCTTTATTTTTTACAATAAATATGGAAGAACGAGATAGTTATTTTTATGAAGGACCAGTTTCTGCAGTCCCCTATAACAATGACTCTACAATTGATATATATTTTGAAGATCTTGATAATAATACTATATATGGGTTTGATAAAGGTATCACGAATAATTCAGGTGCCCTAAAAATCTTATTATTGAATCCTTATTCATATTCTGTTGCTAATTTAGGAGATGGACATTATCAATTAACCGTAGATGGTTTAAATAATCTTTCAATTGGTTCTCACTCTTTATATCTTGCTGCTGATTGGTTTGGTGCTCCGTATTATTCAAATCGTACCCTTACAATTAATCAAATAATTGAGCCGATTGATACTTCTTTCATAACAAATTATCAAGGAATAATACCTTTTGGAAATTATCAAAATATTACGGTTAGATATGAAGTGACAGATCCTGATAGTTCTCAGTATGGTAATAGAATTGATGGTGCAGATGTTAATATAACTGGATTAACATATGGTACAGACTATTACGTTAATTCTAAAGGGAATGGATATTATGATATTATTATATTAAATGCTTCTCTCCCCATGGTTACTGATTACATCTTTACAATTAACGCAACGAAGCTTAATTATACTTCTATTGAAAGAGAGGTTGCTTTTTCTGTTAGAAAGTTAAGAACCTTCTTTTTAGTTGATCCAATAGGCATCATCCCCTTCGGTGAAGATGTTGAGATCACTTTAAATTTAAAGATATCTGATAGCGCAAGTTATTATAACGATGGTAAGGCGATAAGTGGATTAACAAAGGATAATTTTACAATATATAATGCATCTGGTGTAATGCCTCCATCAACTTATGAAATCTTAGATTTAAGTTCTGGAAAATATAAAATCTTATTATATAATTCAAGCTTTGAGGCTGATTTAAACTTTGAGTTGAACATTTCAATTTCTTTAAATTCAACTTTACGGGATACAAACAAGAACGTTACGTTTCTTGTTAGAAAAATCTTCACGGGATTATCTGCAAATCCTATAACTGATGTGCCTTACGGAAATTCTGTAAACGCTACGTTACATTGTATTATTGAGGATGCTGAAAGCGGACGAAATAATATTGGAATTACAGGGCTCACTACTGCAAATTTTTCAATTGGATCAGGATGGCAAATAGATGCTTTAATAGCATTAGGTACCGCAGGGGATTATCTTTTAACATTTTCCAACATGTCAGTTGTTAATATTCAAAATTATCAAGTAAATCTTACTTATTTGGGAAATCAAACAATTAATTCAGATATATTTGAATTGGATTTCAATTACAGAAAGTTAAACACTTTATTAATAAATGATCCCGTGCTCCCAATATCTTGGAATGTTACATTCAGTATAATTATTCACTTTTCCGTTGATGATTCAGAAAGTATTCTTAATAATGCAGGAGTTAATAATAGTATAATAAATTGTAGTATCGATACTATTCCTCTAACTGCAGATCAATATTCGGTAACGTTTAATGGAAATGGTGAATATAACCTTACAATTAACGGTTCAGTTATACCTTACGTTAAAACTTATGATATTCAAATCAATGCATCTCACGAAAATATTGACATTATTTTTGAAAATGCTTCTTATACTTTTTCATTTGACACTAAATCTCACGATACTTCTTTTATATATGATCCAGTATTAACAACACCACATTTGGATAATGTAACAATTAGGGTTACTTATTGGGATATTATCTCCAATATTGGGATTGATAATTCTTCAGGAGATGTTCGCATGACTTGTATAGTTTCAGGGACATCTATTCAATATTGGATTGAAGATCAAAGTAATGGTGAATATGACATATTAATTAATTCAACTAATCTTGATTTTACTTCTTATACAGCTGAAATAAATGTTTCGTACATTTCTGGGAATTTATATGTAAATAGATCAATACCAATAAATCCAGGGATCACATTTGAAATAGTACAGGTTAATACTTTTTATTCTTGTTCGTTTAACACATCTAATACTCAAATAATTGAGAGTTCTTATTCCGACTGGCCATGGAGTGTGAATTTAAGCATATATGTTTCCTATATTGATTTAGATCATGCTGATCAATTCATTTATCCTTCATTTTTAAACGTATCTGGAAATTATGAATTCGAAAACGGAGGAAATTACTCTGTCTATGATTATTCAAATGGAACTTATGAAATTGAAGTAAATACAACTGCTGTATTAAATTTAACCAGAACTTTTAGAATGGATTTTACATTATTTACGAATAATAATCCGGATATTGATTCGTACATTCATCAAAATTTTTCTATTATTTTTACCATTAGAAAACCATTAACAAGATTAGATCTTGATTCCAATACAATTGAAGTTCCTTGGAATGATAATGCTACAATTTATGCGACATATATTAATACTGAGGAAAAACCTGAATTAAAAATCGCCGATGCGAATATAAATCTTAATTGTACAGTTGCGGGTTCTTCTACATATAAATCTTATACTATAAATGATTGGATTTCCTGGAAGGAACTTGATTCAACACCCGGTGTTTACAATCTAACTTTAAATACTAGTTGGGTTGATGTAGATCAGTTGGATATTAAAGTTGATGTTGCAGCAGAACATCCACAAACCCAAAAGGCTACAAATTTCTTTATAGTGTCTGTTCGTTTTATATATATAAATCTTGAATTTATCGATGGAACAACAGAGATAGAATCTGAGACTGATGATTATTTTCTTGCCGAATTTAGATTGAGTGATATTGATCACGGTGTTAATGTAACCAATAATTCTATTTCTGCATACGAAAATATTACGTTTTATTGTTATTATAATGGCTTGTATAATTTAACAGGATGGCAATATGGGAATTTCACAGTGAATTCACTTGGATATGGATTATATAAATTCAACTTTACCTTTATTGAAGGAACTATTATTGAAGATTATGATTTAAGGATTAAAGTTAATGCTTCAAGGCTGAAAGGTTTTCAGACTGCTGATGGATTGGCAGAAGCAACGCCATTTTATACAATCACGATAAGACTTCGGAGACATACTTCAGGAATCACTATAAATAGAACGTCAGAATTGTATGGAAATCCATTATTCCCGAGGGTGTCAAATTTACCTGCAGCCACTTTTATAAATGGGAATGAAACTATCAAATATGGTGAAAATATTAACGTTACGTTTTATTGGTTTGATTATAACAATTCATTAATAACAACTGAAGCAAATAAAACTGGTATTGATACATGGTCGCTTAATAGTAGTTGGGCATCTGCCCATTATAGATTATTTGATATGTATATTTCAACTGGATATAATGAAAGCTATAAAGGAATATACGTACTAGAAATTAGAACTAGTACTTATAATCAATATCAACCATTCACTCCAATTGTTGGAAATCATATAATCAATATTTCAATGAGTCTACTTGGAGCTAGTTACAGTACAGAATATACTGAAGCATTCTTCACCATAAATTTAACTATATTGCCTATTAATACAAATTTATCCATCACGCAATATTCTCTGTTTTCTGGGACCGAGATATCTGAACCGATCGCTCCATGGGGTGGTTCTGCATATTACATGGGTGTATATCTTAATTATACTACGGATGATGGAACATTTATTTCTAATCCTGAAAATGTAAATGTCACATTCAATAATGGAACTCACGATTTAATGTGGGGTAATAACCTTAATACATTAAAACGTTTCACATATGATTTAAGAGGATTGCATTTTGTTAAATTGTTTACGCTAACTGATGATTCAATTGCAAATCCATGGATTAATAATTTCAAGAATTTTACAATAACCATAACTTTTAACAGATCCAATCACGCATTAGTGAATGTAACTTTTGAGTTTTCTATTTCACAACATAAAACATACATTGAAAATATTCAATATCATCAAACAGTTAAATATCTCACTGAACGATTAATTAATTTCTTTTATATTGATTCTAATGCCACTGAAACATCTTGGGAACGAAATATTTCCGATTTTAATATTTATTGTAATTGGACTGGATTTAACTATGATGAAATAGTACCAGGTACATATCTATTACACTTACCTGGAAATCATGCTCCTGGGATTTACACTATTAATTTGACTTTGACTGATAACTTGACATATAATTCGCGATCAAAAGCAACTATATTATTGAATTTAACGGTCATCCAAGCTAACGTGACATTATATGACGATTTTAGTTATCAATTATGGCCAACAAATCAATATATTTACCAAGGATTTGCTTTTACTTATCAAACAAATTTAAAGGATGAGTATGGTAATGGTATAGGTGCCACAGTAGTTTGGAAACTTTATTATGGGAATGATTTAGTCGGAAGTGGTTTCCTTGCACAAGTTTCGCCAGGAGTTTATAAAGCAGATATATTAGTTCCCAATATTTTATCTGATAGTCATAAATTAATCATAGAAGTTATTCCAAATGATTCTGGTTATGCGGGTTATACAAAAGAATACGTAATTTATATTTATCCATTTTATAGTCATCCTCTCTTCATTTCTTTAATGGCAATCATTGCAGGTGTTGTTGGATTTGGTGCTTATCAAGCAGTTAAATGGTGGAGAACTCCTTATGTTGTTAAAACGATTATTCGAACAGAAAAGAATATTAAAAAGAGTAAAGATATCGAGCTTGAACCAACTGTTAAAAGTAGAAGAACTCTATTTAAAGAAAGATTCGATGATTTTTGGGAATCAATGAATCTAAAAGTTCCCGAAATGGTATCAATGGACATAATAGAAGCTAGAAAAATACTTAGTGATGTTAAAAGAACTCGGATTACAGTAAATGAAACAATAGCTTTCTTAGATAAAATAAAATCAATGGAATCAGTGGAAAAGGCTGATAAATTTCTAGAAAAACAATTTATTCCTCCAATAGCTCGTGAAAAAATTCTTGATATTGCTGGATTGGCAAAGACAGAAAATCCAGAAATCGTTGAATTAGTTAAAAAATTAAATGAGATTAAAGTAAGAACATATACTTACGAAGAGGGTGAAGAATTATATTATAAATTGAAGTCTCTTAGCCCTATTGACGCTGATGATTATATTCTAAAGAATTTTCTAATTTCTGAGGATCAACGAGATTATTTATTACGTATAGTAAGAGTACCTTTTGATAAAACACTTAGAAAGAAGCGAGCAAAAGGATTACAATTACGACCAATGACAAGCACGGAAATAAAACATGAATTAAGAAAAATTACCACGTTAAACCTTATGGAAAAGAAATCAGAACACGATAGAATCTTGAATTTAGATCCAAGCATGCAAAGAAAATACATCAAATCCCTAATAGAGAAACATACACCTAAAAAAGTAGAAGAAAAGCCAAAAGTTGCCAAGATTAAAATGATGACTGAGGAAGAAATTATTGCAGAATTGAATAAAATTCCAGGGCTTTCCGATGATAATAAAATCATGTATTTAGAAACATTATCTTTATTACCCGAAAAAAGTCAAAGAAAATCACTAAAGGCTTTGAAAGATGCTGCAACAGGCAAAAAAATAACAGCTGAAAAAGAAAAAACTGAAGAAGTTAAAGGAAAATCCCCAGAAAAACCTCAAACTAAAAAGCCAGAAAAAGAAGACAAGATGAAACTTGAAAAAGATGAAACAAATAAGGTTCAAGGTGATGACTCAAAAAATAAATCGACAAAAAAAAAGAAGGGAGGTAAAAAATTATGAATAAATATAAAAAATCCCATATTATATTTTTAATCTTTTTAATCCTCCTCTTAATAATTCCAAGCTTTCTATATATTACGCCGATAAATCGTCCAATTCAAAATGAAACATCTTCAATTGAGGATTTAGTATATTCCGAAGAAAATATTGCAGGTTGGTGGGATACTAATTGGAAATACCGCTATAAAATAACAGTTCAAGATTCAGATATAAGCACACCTGTAAACATAACAGAGATTGAATTCTATCCAATGGATGTCTATGTAACCTTTGATACGCAAACATGTTATAATGACAGCATTAGAGTGCTATATTATAATGATTCAGGTTGGCAAGAAGTAGTATCTCAAGTGTGGAATAAAACATTTGAAGGTGATAATGAGCATATTTCATCTGCAACAGTATTCTTTTATATCAATATGACTTATGGGGCAACTGAAATCTTTTATATATATTTTGATAGCCAAATTAAAGGTTATCCAAGTTACACAGATAGAATTTGGGCATTCACGTTTAATAAAACAGAATGGCAAGCAACAGGTGAGATTCCCCCTGCAATTTATTGGCCTAATGGTACTGTAAGGTATGGAAATGCCTTAAATATCTCGACAATTGATTACTCAAGTGGAACTTCAGTTACCATGCTAGAATTAACCGATACAAGGAGACTAGGTAGTGATTGGGGTGGTCCTTGTTGTTCTATTGTTAGTGCTCTTTATGGAACGAGTGATGTATTTCAAAATGATGGCGTTGCACCAAATGGATTTTTACAATTAGGTGAATTTGCTCTTGGATGGGATGAAGGGACAAATCGGCACAATGTAATGCCTGATAATCCTTCAGAAGCTGCAAATGGCAATATCACGATTGAAGATGATGGTCCCTTATTTTTGCGAGTGAAAATCCAAACAGAAGACGGAGGATTCTATTATAGTGAAGATTATGGTTATGTCGTGGTTAATGGGCATGATGGCTCTGGATGGGGTGGCAGAGATGTAACGAGTGGCACAGGTTGGTTAAATTATACGATTACTTATAGTTTTTATTACAAGCCTACAACAGCTTTTGCAAAAATAGAATTAAATATAACTGCAATGCAAGATGTTCCAGTTCGCCCATATGCAGATTGGCCACATATGGTTGGTTTTTTAACTGATGCCCCTACAGCATATGGTGGAATCGGAACATTTTTACAAAACAGAAGAGCATGGGCAGGAGCTTTGGAAGGTATTGGTGATGCGGGTCAAAATAATTATGGAACTGATAGAAATAGAGATTTTCCAATAGAACCGTGGGTTGCATTATATGATAATTCAACAGGAGGTGGTGATCCCACTGTTGGACTAATAACAACTGATCCAATTTCAGGCTATGAAATTAATTGTTTGGTTGTTCCTGGTGTTGGACCCACCCTAAATTTCCAAAAAATATTTAGAGAAGGATCAGGTGGGAGTTTGATAAATTTCACTCAGGGAGATAGTTATGTATTCACTTATTATTTTTTAACTTCCGATCAATCTAAGAATTACACAGAAATACGCGACTGGTCATACATCTTAAACGATCCACCAAGTGCAACAATTGAAAAACCATACGAACAATTTAATTTATCAACAATTTATTTTAATTTAAAAACGATAGATGGAGTTCACGATATATCTGGTGCAAATGTATCCCTTATAAATTCGACTGGATATTATCTACATCAAGGGACATCAAATACAAATGGAAATATAACCTTTTATAGAATTCCTAACGATAATTACCAAATTAATATCAATTATACCATATATGATTATGATGGTTCCTCAAAAAATATCGTAATAAATAACACTCTCGCTATTTCTGTCAATTATTCTATACAAAGGGGTTATTATCCCGTAGTATATTGCAATTTAACAAGATTAAACATAATAACGGTTGATTGGGATGATGAAGATCGATTAAATTTTGCGGTAGTCACCCTTAGAAATGCATCTGGATCAAACGAGATTGTTAATGAATTTATGATGAATACTTCAGGTCAATATTACAATTTTGTATTTGTTGAAAATTATAACATTAATGTTACGTTTGGTGATAAAGATCGATTAATAAATGTGACCAATTATAATGTCGATCAAGATAATCTAAATTTAATAATTGGGTGTTCTGTAGAAGAACATAAAACAAGATTGCTAATTAATTCTAACGCGACATATGATCAAACTTATGGGAGATATTATTCTTATAACAGTCAGCCAGTGAAATTTACAGTAACATATCAAGATACTGATGTATCCAATGCAAATATTGTAAATGCTACTTACACGAACTGGTCGATTTATTATGGAGGTAATCTTCAGACCAGTGGGACTTTGACACAAGTTGACTTTCAAACAAATCCTGGTGAATACTCATTCGATTTAGATAGTTCAACTTTAGAATCAGGAAGAATTTATGAGTTGATTTTACAAGTTGGAAAAAATTATCCAATAGAATATGTAACAGGGCGCAATATAACCTCATTTGATTTAAAAGATTTCAATACTACGTTTGCTTCAAATTCTAGCACGAGCATGGTCATTCCATGGGGTAATAATTTCTCGATTTTTGTTTCCTATAACGATACGACTAACTTGCAAACCATCAATGATGGGATCATTGCTTCTAATTGGGATCAAAATTATTATTCCGTTCAAAATTTAGGCAGTGGGAGATATAAACTTGAATTTAATACGACCGTTTATCCATTAGGAACTCAAAATCTCATCATAAATGCAACAAAAACTAATTACACTACAAGAATATTAGAAAGAACCATTTTACTTCAACCACGTAACAGTAAAGCAAGTATTGATTCACTTGTTGCTGTTCCATATGGAAATGATTCAATATTTTATATTAATTTCATTGATTTAAATAATAATTCTAATTATGGTTTTAATAGGGGGATAGATAATGGAACTTCTGGTAATTTAACAATATCAATTTTTGATCCTACTAGCTTAGCATATACAATAACTCCAACAGGAACTTCTGGAAGATACATGGTTAATATAGATGGCAATAACAATTTATCAATAGGTACTCATATAATTACAATGATTTTTAATTGGGAAAATGAACCATATTATCAAAATAGAACCCTTCAATTTTCTTTACCCATAAGAGAAATAGGATCATCTGTCTCAATAAGTTATCCAATTGAACTATCATGGGGAAATTACATGAATGTTTCTGTTTATTATCAGAATAATGACCCATTAAGTTCTGAATATAAAAATCCAATTGAAGGTGCTGAAGTTAACATTTCCACTTTAGTATATGGGAGTGATTATATTGTGTACGATTTATCTAGTGGTTTTTATACACTTCAAATTATAAATGATACAATTAATTCAATCCAACAATATAATTATCAACTCAATATTTCTAAGGAAAATTATTCAGATGTTCAGAGAGACATTCAATTCGATGTCGTGAGACTTAATTCATTAATGATGATCGAACCTGTGGGTGTTATTCCTTGGGGAAATCATACATATTTAAATGTTTTATGCCAAATATCAGATCCTGATTCTTTATATCACGATAAGGAGGGTATTACAGGACTAATTTGGCAAAATTTTACAATATACGGTCCAACAGGCAAATTAACCTCAAACCAGTATGAAATTGTGGAACGTGGGAATGGCTATTATTATATCATAATAAATAAGAGTCTTCTAACTAATATCGATATTTATGAATTTCAAGTTAATTTATTGGAGAGCAATCTTACAGGCGCCTTGATATTTGATGCTGATACCGAAAATATTACTATTGAAACAAGAAAATTAATTCCATTAATAACAATTCCTGGAATAGGCTCAATACCTTATGGAAATAACGTTAATGTTACCGTTCAAGTTATAATTAGCGATACTGAAAGTAGCTATGACAATGTACCCATAACTGGGCTTATTAGTGATAATTTTTCGATCTATTCAGCCGAATGGACTAGTTTACAATTTTTTGAATTGGGAAATGGATATTATAGGTTTATCCTAACAAATACGACAATTCAAAGCATAACTTCTTATGAAATTAATGTAACTTTAAATGGGAATGAAACCATCGATTTTTATTCTCGAAATGCAACTTTTAATATCCGGCAATTATCTACAAGTATCTTATATAGTTCAGTTAGTCCTCCTGCGTGGGGAAAAAGCTTCAACATATCTGTTTTATTCAAAATAGATGATCAAAATAGTATTTCTAATGGTTTATTAATCAATGGCGCTTTAATCAATTGTAGTTTAGATTCTGTTCCACTTTTGTACGGAATTAATAATGATTATATTGTATACGATCTTGGAAATGGAAATTATAAAATTCAAATTAATGGTTCAAAAATTCCTATTGTTAAATCCTATTCTATAAGGGTAAATGCCTCTCATTATAATATTGATGCTATTTATGAGAATGCTACCAAAATTTTCTCTTTTTCCGTAAAATCTCATGAAACTTCTTTAACATATGTATCACCATCGGCGAGACCTGTAGGTGATTGGGTTAATTTTAGTATAAATTATGCTGATACAACCGAAGGAGGCGTTTTCATTAATAATAATACAAATAGCGTTATAATTAGTGCTCAAGTCCAAGGGAGTCCTTCAACTAAAGTTTACATTTCTAATCTAACTGTCGGTCAATACAATATTTCAATAGATACGAGTATTTTATTGAAAGGAACACAATACATCACAATTCAAGTTAGTTACATTTTAAACTCCCTCTATTTGAACCAAACTATTAATGTACCATTTCAATTACGAGCAATTTATACAGGCTATTATATATCCTTTAATAGATCTGCTTATGTAATTGAACAAACTTATTCTGGTTGGCAATGGGGTGCAAACCATAATGTCTCATTATATGTAAATTATTATGATACTGATCATGAAAATCAAAATATTACACATTCTGGTATCGAGCTTTTATTATTTGGTCAAAATGAATTCTTAAATCCAACAACATATAGCATTACATATCTTGGTTATGGCACTTTCAAGATTTTTCTAAATTCTGTAATTCCTCAATTAATTAATCAATTTTATAGGTTCAACGTAACATTAAGGACGAGTAGTAATCCCTCTTTAGAAAATTACACGCAAAGAGATTTCTATTTCTTAATTTCATGGATCAAACCTCCAACATATATAGATTTGGATTACTCGAATTCTATTATTACTCCTTGGGGCAACAATATTTCAATTTACGTTGAATACTTAGAACTAGAAACTGAATTACCTATTACTTCAGGTGTCAGTTTAACTTATAACATCACAATTAATGATTCTCCAAATCCATATGGATTCAATTTAATAGAAAATACGTCTTGGGTGCCTCAAGGCAATGGGTTCAATATAACTATGAATACAACAAGTATTGAAGATCAAGATATAATTGTTAAATTTCAGATAATGGCTTCAAATATCAGTTATCAAAATGCAACCGCAACCGCTTATATTACTGTTAGAAATAAGTATGTAGCTTTATCGTATGTTTCTGGAAATAAGACAATCCCTATTGAATCTAATTCGTTCAATTTGACCGTAAATCTTGTTGATTTAGACGATAACAATAAACCCGTAGAAAATGATACTGAAAAAGCATATGAAAAAATAATATTTTATGTATATTACAATGGAATATATAACAGAACTGGGTGGGAATATGGTAATTTTACGGTAACTCCTGAACCAGGAAATCCAGGAAATTACAATTTTTCCTTTACTTTCATAGAAGGAATAACTTTAAGCTCATATATAATGGATATAAGGGTAAATGGTTCCCATATCGGTGGAAATACTGCTGATAAATTAGCAAAACTATTACCCTCATATACTATATCTCTAAAACTTCATTATCATCAAACAAATATCACTGCAAACCTAACTTCCGCCGCTTTCCCAAATGATCCTCTTGGAATATTAAATCCTTACATTGGAACCGTCGAATATGGTTATTCTATTAATTTTACATTTTTCTGGTATGATCTAAATGCATCTGCTGAATTAGATGTAAATGAAACAGGGCTTGAAAATTATGATATATCCTTCTTTGCAGAACGATATACCGGTTCTATTGAGCGATTAAATGATGAATTTATTATAATTCATAATTTATATTACGATTTAGGCCAAAATAACGATTATAAGGGGGTATATGTCCTTGAAATTCTCACTGCTCCCTATCAAAGCCAACCATTTAGGAACATTATTGGTGAGTATAATGTTTCAATAACAATGAGTTGGTTAGGTTCATTTGAAACCGAATATAATATCACTTATTATACCTTTAATTTAACAATAACAGAAGCCGATGCAAATATTCAAATAAAAAGATATGCAAATCAAGAGGGTTCAGAGATTGCATCTCCCACAATTCCTTGGGTTGAATCACAATATTACTTTAGAACTTATATGAATTTCACTACTGATTTAGGAAATAACATTGGGTTTCCAGAAACTGTAAATGTTTGGTATTTTAACGGTTCCCATAATGTTTCTTGGGGATTTATATTTTATGGTGGTTCAAATGAACATAGATTGGATATAAACACGTTTGTAAATGAAAGTATTATTGATACTTGGGTAGATGGATTTAAAAATTATTCTCTTTTTGTTGAATTCCAAAAAACTAATTATAAAAACACGTCTTTTATCATTAACTTCTCCCTCCAACAACATGAGACTCATATTGAAGTGATTAATTATGATGTGTTTGTAATCTATAGAACTACAAGGAACATATACATTCGATTTGTAGATGAAAATGCTTCTTTTTCGAGTTCTGAAGAGCATGTCCAAGGAGCAAATATTACATCAAATTGGACCGCTGGAGGATCAAGCGGCATTCTTACTGAAGTCTCTCCTGGGCTATATTTACTTCAGGTAAATGCATATCTTCCCGTAACTGGACTATTAAATTATATAAATATCTCTGCTTTTGATCTTTTAACTTCTGAATTTAGAAAACCGGCATCAACTATAATTTCTATACAAGAAATTAAAGCAAATCTCATTTACGGAAACATTACTGTTCCTGTGGCAAATCAGATTTTCCAATTTGAGAATTTAATTTTAGGAGCTCAATTTGGAAACCAATTTGGAGAAAATTTAACGACTGCTACAGTAATTTGTGATATATATGACAGTAAAGGTACCTATATCAATAGAATTTCATTTACTGATACTGGATATGGTAATTACATGGCTACAATTCCAACTTGGAATTTATGGCCTGATACTTATACTTTCAACATTACTGTTAACGAATCCTCTGGCAATTATGAAACTTTAAGCTTTTCTTTGCAAGTTCGAATTCGTTCTGTTGTAGAGAATCCATTAATCATAGCTCTTATAATTATTGGAGCCGCTGCAATTGGTTATTTATCATATCATCAGATCAGATGGTGGCGAACTCCCTATGCTGTTAAACAAATGACTAAAACAAGAAAAGTCATTAAAAAACACAAAACTATTAGTCTGGAACCCATAGTGAAATCAAGAAATGAACTCTTCCAACATAGTTATAAAAAACAATATCAGAAATTAAATTTAAAACCAAGAGAGTTAGTTAGCACCAATGTTGTTAAACTTGCAGAAATTTTAAGTAATATAAAAAGAACGCGTGTAACCATTGATGAAGCACAACGATTAATTTTCGAATTACGTTCAATGTCTTTAGACGATGCCGAAAAGTATATCGAAAAATCACTAATGATCCCACCTGTTACTAGAGATAAAATCCTATCATATGCAGGATTAATTGAAAAACAAAGACCTGAAGTTGTTAAATTTATGGAACGGTTGTCTGAAATGAAAAATAGGAAATATACCTATGAAAATATTGAAGATGTAATGAACCGTTTACAAATGTTGAAATTAAAAACCGCTGATGAATTTTTATGGAACACTTATCTCCTATCAGGTTATGAAAGAGCGGAATTATTGGAATTAGCAGGCTTTAAAGATGAACCTCTTTTAAAACAAATTCAAAAAGAAATTTCTGGATTGACTGAAAGAGAAATAAGAGCTTCTTTAAAACGAATTCCTCGGTTGACATTAGAACAACGGCAGAAAGAACTTGCTATCATTAAAAAATTAAGTCTAAAAGAACAGAAAAAACGATTAGAGACGTTATCTCAGAAACAAGAAGAAAAAGTTTTAGACGAAAGAAGAAGGATTTATGAGCTAAAAATGGCGGGGAAAAGTCCAGATGAGATTTATAAGTTATCTAAAAAAGAGATTGAAAGAGAATTACTGACTATAAAAGGTCTTCCTGCCAATATCTTCGATTTAGTAACTCAAAACTTATTATTAATGTCTCCTGAAGAGCAAAAAGAGACGTTAGATAATTTAAAAACAATTTTTTCTGAAAAAAAAGAAGATGAGGTATAAAAATGTTATATGGTATAGCTGTCCTTAAATGGGATAAAAAATACGGTATGAAAATAGAAGCATCTTTCCCGGAAAGTTTAGAAATTACTGACCAAATGATGAAACAAATATATACTAATCATGAATTTGAAGAAGAAGCAGGATTTTTAGCACTTTCCATACAAGAATTAAATATTGCAACTTTTTATACAGGTACCGATAGTGAATATTATATCGTTGCAGTTCTTTCCATTGATGAAATATCTGAAGATTATGAAGATATTCTTTCTGATACGGTTAGACTCATCATGGCGAATTTAAAAGGTAAGAGATATGCTACAAATCTTCCTTTATATTACAATCAAATTGCTAGTTATCCAAAAATGAACGAAGAACAAAAACTTGCATTAATCTTACTTGATCCCGTTAAGAAAATGATAATCGATAGATTAATTGAAGATGGAACTGTATCCAAATCCGAATTATCAGCATGGTTAAAGGACAGGTTTGGAAGTGAATATATCGATATGGATTCTATAATCAACAGTCTTCTACGAAATAAGATCCTCAGAGAAGAAACATTGGAAATGATGACATCTTCTTCAATTTTCCTTATTGGTGACGTTTTTGTGACGAGATTACCTCCTAAAACATCCATTGCAATGGTGAAAGCCATGTCTTCCTTGGAGTCGAGCATAGTCAAAAATTATTTAGATGACGTGCAAACATTTTTTGAAAAATATAGTCCAAATCCCGAAGATCAAGAAGAGATTCTAAAAATTATTACTGATATGGATGCATTTGATCTAATTGAACGGTTGAGAAGAGCTCCGATTGGTAGTAAATCTAAAATATATTCAAAAATTTATAACCAAGTTAGTAATTTTAACGATTTATTAACTCGCTTATGGGAAGCTCAAGTCATAACAGTTCTAAAGAATAAGAAAGGAGAAGAATATTTGTTTCTTAAATCCGATATTTCAGTGCAATATGTATTTCCAGAATATTTAATTGATAAGATTCGCCATCTCTATTATGATGGTGCTAAATCCGATGAAATTCTAATTGAACATTTAAGAATTCTAAAAGATCGCTATTATGATTATAAAAAAGGTAGGTAAACATTTTAAAATTCTAAGAAAGACAGTTTCTCAAATTTAAAATGAAAACTTTAATAAAAAAATACAATATTCCTTTCATAAGAAAAGATTCATGTGTAAAGATATTAAGGTTAAAGAAATCAATGCTTAAAGACATATGGTGATTTTATGACTAGTTTAAAATTAATTTTAATGTCGGGAAGAACGATCGATCAAGGTTTATCGCTAGAAGGTGGTAAACTTTCTCATGAGGCAATGGCTGCTACTGGTGTCGCCTTTTTAGATCCAGAAGATATGAAATCATTAAATATATTATCTGGGACATCAGTTCGTGTTAAAACTTCACACGGTGAAGTCATAGTAAAAGCTCGAACTTCTCCTGATGCACCCCATAAAGGTATAGTTTTCATTCCAATGGGAATTTATGCAAATCGTGTTATTGATCCAGAAACGTTTTCGACGGGTATGCCCCAATTTAAAAACTGCGATGCAGAAGTTGAAGTTGCAGAAACTGAACGAGTGCTTACACCTTCGGAAATGGCACTATCTTACATGAGTTAAAAGGAGAATAGAAGAAAATGAGTGATGAAAAATTAATTTCTGATATTACCTGCTCTTTTTGTGGAAGTTTATGTGATGATATTGAAGCAGTAATTAAAGATAATAAAATAATTGAGACACATAATGCATGCGCTTTGGGAAATCAAAAAATAATGGCTCAAGTTTCAAGACATCGTTTAAAAACTCCAATGATTAGAAAAAATGGAAAATTAACACCATGTTCTATTGATGAGGCAATTGATGAAGCTGCAAAAATTTTAGCAAAATCTAAACGTCCCCTTCTTTATGGATGGGCAAGCACCAGTAATGAAGCAATTTCGGAAGGAATAAGGCTTGCAGAAGAAATAGGTGGAGTCATGGATAATACTGCAACTGTTTGCCATGGTCCATCCTTATTAGCAGTCCAAGATGTTGGATATTCTGGGGCAACTCTCGGCGATATTAGAAGTAGAGCAGATTTAGTAGTATATTGGGGTAGCAATCCAATGTCTGCACATCCTCGACATCTTGCACGTTATTCCACGTATGCTCGAGGATATTTCCGATCACAAGGTTCAAAAGAAAGAAAACTTATTGCAGTGGATCCAAGAAGAACTGATACAGCGAAAATAGCTGATAATCATTATCAAATTAAACCTGATTCTGATTTTGAATTAATAGCAGCATTAAGGTCTATTTTAAATGGACATGAAATCAAAGCAAAGGAAGTTGGTGGTCTTTCAAAAGAAGAGTTAGTTGAAATGGCTAATACATTAAAGAGTGCTAGTTATGGGGTACTCTTTTTTGGGCTGGGATTGACCATGACTAAAGGTAGACATCGAAATATCGATGTTGCAATCTCATTAGTTCATGATTTGAATGCTTATGGTAAATGGGTTTTAATGCCAATGCGTGGTCATTATAATGTTTGTGGTGCTAATACAGTCTCTTCATGGACATCAGGGTATGGTTACGCCACTGATTACAGTTTGGGTTATCCTCGTTATGGGCCGGGCGAATATAGTGCAAATGAGTTATTATATAAAGGTGAAGTTGATGCCCTGCTAAATATTGCTGCTGATCCAGTTGGCAACTTTCCAGCTTTATCCTTAAAACATATGAGCAAAATACCAGTAATTTGTATTGATCCACATGAAACACCAACTTCTGAAATATCTCAAGTAGTTATTCCTAGCACCGTCATTGGAGTGGATACAAGCGGAAGCGCTTATCGGATGGATCATATTCCTATTCATTTAAAGAAATTCATTGAACCACCTGAAGGCGTATTGGATGATGTAGTTATTATTCAAAGAATAATAGATAAAGTGAAAGAAATAAAATCCAAATAGATCTTCTCTAATTTTTATTCTTTTTATTCTATATATTGTCATTAATAACTATTTTCTTAAAAAAATTAAGAGATAAGAATTTTTTCTTTTTTATAATTGTAACTATTTTAAATAATAACATATCTCCCTTTTCTGAAAGTAGTTTTTCTATCATATTTTTATAATTTTAAGTAATTGCATAATTGATTTTTACAATTTTGGAGATTCTCTTAGCTCTATATGTTTATAATTTGATAATATTCATTATAATAATTAATTACAAGAAATATTATGTAATAGAAGCGGATAATGCGTTCTTAGACTTTCAATTTAAGTGTTAAGTTAAAATTATTTTAGAAATGAAGATATATTATTGATGATTAACGATTTATTAAATAAAAAATTATTTTAAACACCTTAAATTTTCCTTTCAAAGTCTGAATCCCCTATATTTTTTAGAATATAATGACTTGGATTCAAAAATTAATAAGGTTATATTTTCTTTATGATCTTGATAAGATTTTTTAAATATCTCAAAGTAGTTGGATTAATAAAAATTGTTAAATCATTTATTTTAATTAATAAAATTTATTAAAAATCTGTGGACATGAAAAAATTGGTTTTAAAATCAGAAAAATCAAAATATCAAGCTGTAGATAATGAAGAAGTTCAAAAAATAATAAATATGTGTTATCAATGTGGAAAATGTTCAGAAGCTTGTCCTGTATCTGAATTAATTCCACGATTTAGTCCTAGATACATAGCATCTGAATATATAACTGAAGAAAAAAGAAATTATAAGATTTGGTACTGTCTAACCTGTGATAGGTGTACTTCAATATGTCCACAGGGGGTTAAATTTGCAGATTTTATTCAAAACTGCCGGATTCAAGCTATTGAGAATAGAGAAAAAACTGGTCTTGAAGAAGCTCACTTCAGTTATTACCAAAGTCTCTCACGTCTTATGGCTCACGAAAAAATTGTCCCAAAAAGGTTAAAATTATTACCTGAAGGAATTAAGATTTCAAAACCAGGTGAATCTGACATAATGTATTTTGTTGGATGTGCTCCCCTTTCGTATTACGAACAACATCAATTCAATATTGGTGTTGATTATTCTCAAATTACAGAAGCTACGATTAAAATTTTAAACAAAATAGACATAGAACCTGTCATTTTGGATAAAGAAAAATGTTGTGGACACGATTCTATATGGTCTGGTGATTTAAATACTTTTATCAAACTTGGTGAACAAAATATTAAAAATATTGAAGAAGCAGGAATTAAAACTGTTATTTTTAGTTGTGCTGAAGGATTAAGAACCTTCAAGAAAGATTATCCGAGATATATTAGGAAACCAAAGTTTGAAGTGATATCATTTGCAGAATTTATTGCAGAAAAAATCAAGAAAAACGAATTTTCTTTCCCTTATAATTTTGAACGAAAAGTTACCTACCATGATCCTTGTAGAATGGGTCGCCAGTTAGGTATTTTTGATGCACCACGAGAAATTTTACAAGTTATTGATGGTACTGAACTTATTGAAATGGAAAGGATTCGAGAAGAAGCTCAATGTTGTGGAATTACTGGTTGGAATAATTGTAATACGCATACGAAATTTCTAAGAAATGCAAGACTTCAAGAAGCTGAAAGAACTAATGCTGATACCCTCATAACAACGTGTCCAAAATGTCAAATGCATTTTAATTGTTTGAAAAGAGAAACTATTTTGCATGGATTTCATAAATTTGATATTGAAATTACCGATTTGTCTGTATTTATGGCAAAAGCACTTTACTTGATATAAAAAATTTAGGTAAGATGAATGAGTCAATCAAAATTTTTTGAATTAAAGGAAAAAATTATTGAAACGGGAAAATGTACAAGTTGTGGGACTTGTGTTGCTGTTTGTCCTGCTCATTGTTTAGAATTACACGATTTAAAACCGAATATGATCGATTCAAAGGAAAGTTCAGAAGTAAACGAATGCTTAGAATGTAATTTATGCCTAAATTTCTGTCCTAGATCTAGTTATAATATGGAATTCACTGAAAAATATGATCCAAAAATAAGTTTGGGTAATACGTTTTCTGCTAGGACAAATGATAAAGAAATTAAAGCACGTTGTCAAGATGGAGGTATTGTAACAACAATTATCAAATTCCTTTTTGATGAAAAATTAATAGATGGAGCTCTTGTAAGTAAATTCAATAAAGATTGGAAACCAGAACCAATAATTATTCAAAACAAAGAAGAATTAAAATCTAGTTCTGGAACCCGTTATAATATTTCCCCTAATGTCTCAATTTTGACTTTAAAACATTTAATAGAAGATTTAGATTTGCCCTATGGTGATGTTAATAAATTAAGAATAGCATTTGTTGGAACTCCCTGCCAAATTTTAGCAATAAAGAAATTACAAAGTTATAAAACAAATTCACAGATATTTCCATCCAATGTAATCAAATATACAATTGGTCTATTTTGCATGGAAAATTTTCAATATGATAAAATAATGGAAGAATTTGTGAGTAAGAAATTAAAGATTTCAATTGATTCTTTAAAACGAATGAATATTTCGAAAGGAAAGTTATTGATTCAAATAGATGGAAACGATGAACCTATCAGTGTTGCAGTAAAGGAATTGGATCCTTATACTAATTCTGCTTGTCATTATTGTGTAGATTTTTCAAATCTCTATGCGGATATTTCGGTAGGTAGTATTGGTTCCAAGAGTGGATATTCAACAATTATAGTAAGAAATAAAAAAGGTCGGGAAATCTTTGAGCGTGCGCTTAAAAAAGATTATTTTAAAACAATTCAGTTGACACAGAAAGATCTCGATTCTATAAGAGTTTTGGAGAATATTAAAAAAAATAAAATTAAGAATTAGGTTGATAAAATAATGTCTACAAATCGAGTTGGTGCAGTTTTAGTTTTAGGTGCAGGTGTTGCTGGAATCCAAGCATCTCTAGATTTAGCTGATATGGGTTTTAGAGTCTATTTAGTTGATTCAAAACCAAATATTGGAGGAAAAATGTCTCAATTAGATAAAACTTTTCCAACCAATGATTGTTCCATTTGCATTTTAGCACCGAAATTAGTTGAAGCTGCAAGACACCCAAATATAGAACTTTATACTTATTGTGAATTGGAGAAAGTTTCTGGTAATTTAGGTAATTTTATTGTTACATTAACAAAAAAACCTCGTTATATTAAAGAAGATACTTGTAAAAACTGCGGAGATTGTGCCAAAATATGCCCTTCAAGAAATATTCCCGATGAATTCAATGAAGAACTTGGTACAAGATGTGCGGTTTTTATTCCAAGTCCACAATCTGTTCCTCCTATATATACCATTGATGCTAATCATTGCATTTATATGTTATCAAATGGAGAATTATGTGGTGCTTGCGCAAAAAATTGTCAAGCTCAGGCAATAGATTTCAAGCAAAGACCTCAAGATATAACATTAAGTGTTGGCGCTATTATTGTTTCCACTGGTGTGGATTTATTTGATGCAACTAAATTACCTGAATTCGGAATTCAATATGATAATGTCATATCAAGTATGCAATTCGAACGATTAATGTGTGCTTCTGGTCCAACTCAAGGTCAAATTGTGAGACCTTTTGACAGAAAACATGCTCATAAAATTGCATTTTTATCTTGTATTGGTTCACGTAATGTAAGAAGGGGTGTTCCTTATTGTTCCTCAGTTTGTTGTATGTATTTAGCAAAAGAAGCCATGATTACTAAAGAACATAATCCAGAAGTAGAATGCATTATTTTTAGAAATGATATTAGAGCTTATGGCAAAGGTTTTAATGAATATATTATGAGAGCTCAAAACGAATACAATATTAAATATGTATATGGCCAAATTTCTAATATTGAAGAGGATCCTATATCCAAAAACTTAATTTTAATGTATGAAGACATCGATACGGGAGAACCACATGAAGAAGAATTTGATTTAGTAGTATTGGCAACTGCATTAATCCCCAACAAAGAAAATGAAAGATTAGCAAAAATTTTAGGCATTGAGCTAGATGAATATGGTTTTTTTACGGGTATACACGGATATTCTCAGCTAAAAACATCAAAACCAGGCGTATTTATATGCGGATGTGCACAAGGACCAAAAGATATTCCGGAATCCGTTGCAGAAGCAAGTGCAGCAGCAGCGAGGGTATCTGGAATCATATCAAATGTCAGAGGACAGCTAGCTAGAGAAAAAGAATATCCAATTCCAGAAAAAATTGTAAGAATTGATGATGAACCTCGAATTGGTGTAATGGTTTGCCATTGTGGTTCTAACATTGGAGGTTTTCTTGATTCAAAAGCAGTTGCTGCTTATGCAAAAACATTGCCCAACGTTGAATTTGCTGAATCAAATTTATATACTTGCAGTTCAGATACTCAACAACGTATAAAAGACGTGATACAAGAGTACGATTTAAATCGCTTTATTGTTGCTTCTTGTACTCCCAGAACTCATGAACCTTTATTTGCAGAAACTTGTAAGGAGGGGGGTTTAAATCCCTACTTGTTTGAATTTGTAAATATCCGAGAGCAATGCTCTTGGGTTCATATGCATGATCCTGAAAGTGCTACAGAAAAGGCAAAAGATTTAGTGCGAATGGGTATAGCAAAATCTCGGAAATTGCAGCCTCTCCAAGAAATAAAAATACCAATAAATAAAAGAGCACTAATTATTGGTGGTGGTATATCTGGAATGCGTGCTGCATTAGATATTGCTACTCAAGGTTTTATAGCTTATATAATAAATAAAGGTGAAAAATTAGGAGGGCTTATAAAAGATATTCATTTAATTTATCCAACAGAGGAAAAAGCTGCAGAATTCTTGAAACTTTTTTATTCAAGGGTTGTTAGTGATCCAAAAATAAGAATTTATAATAATTCACAAATTACAGAATTGAGTGGATATGTTGGAAATTTTCACGCTAAAATAAAAATTGCTAATGAAAAAGAAAGAAAAATCGATGCAGGTGTCATAATTGTGACAACAGGAGGAATAGAATTAGTCCCAGAGCTTACACAAACAAATGATAAAATCATTACAAACCTACAACTAGAAAAGAAAATGAATGCGAATCCTAAGTTTTTTAATGATATTAAGAAAATTACTTTCTATTTATGTTATCATTCTCGTGAAGCTAAAGGGCTATTCACTTATTGCTCTAAAGTATGTTGCCAATATGCCATGAAGAATATAAATATCTTGAAAAAAATGAATCCCGATTTAGAAATCTCTGTATTATATAGAGACATGCAAATGGCTGGTAAAATTAATGAAAAATTTTATCGCTATACAAGGAAATTAGCAACTTTTGTTAGATATGGTCTTAATAAAAAGCCGGAAATAACAACTAAAAAAAATAAAATTGAATTAAAAATTTTTAATAAATTAGTAAATGAAGAAATAACCATTGATCCTGATCTGTTAGTCTTAGTAACACCAATGATTCCTCCAAAAGAAAACGAAGAACTATCAAAATTGTTAAAAGTTCCATTAGTAAAGGATAATCCTCCATTCTTCTTGGAAGCTCATCTGAAATTAAGACCTTTGGATTTTGCGACAGAAGGCATTTTCGTAGGAGGCTCTGCACCATATCCAAAGGATATAATTGAATCGATAACACAAGCAAGTGGTGCGAGTTCAAGAGCAGTGCGATTCTTAAGTAAAGACTTTACATATGCTGAGGGGATCGTTTCCCATATAGATCCACAAAAATGTATTGGGTGTGGTACGTGTTTGAAAGTTTGTCCTTATGGTGCTATCGAATTAGTTACAAATGTAAAAAAAGTATTGGAAGAAGGAGAATTTGTTACGACACAATCGAAGGTAAATGAAGCTATTTGTAAAGGATGTGGTACGTGTGTTCCAAAATGTCCGGTCCGGGCGATAAGTCAGAAACATTTTAGAAGTGAAGAAATATTAGATATGATAATTGATTTATTTAATAAAAATAAAGCCATAGTGTATTAATTATGAAAAATGAATTCCAACCTACCATCGTGGCGTTTTTATGTAATTGGTGTTCATATGCAGGTGCGGATTTAGCAGGTTTAAGTAGGTTTCAATATCCACCATCCGTAAGAATAATACGTGTAATGTGTAGCGGTCGTGTTGATCCTATATTTGTCCTAAAAAGTCTTGAAGAAGGTGCAGATGGGGTATTAGTTGGTGGATGTCATATTGGTGATTGTCATTATATTAGTGGAAATCTTCAGACTCAAGAACGGATGCAGAATCTAATCAAAGTTCTGGATGTGATTGGATTTTCAGATAGATTGCGTTTAGAATGGGTCTCTGCTGGAGAAGGACAAAAATTTCAACAAGTAATCATTGATTTTACTAAAAAAATTAAAGAATTAGGGCCTTCTCCATTTAAAAAAGGTAATGGAGGTGTTGAAGCAAATCGCGGAAAATGAAGAGATTCGCATAGGTGTATTTACTTGTCGCTGAGGTCGTAATATCGCGGATTTTATAGAAGTGCCAAATTTAGTTACTTATGCTGCAAAACTTCCAAATGTCGTAGTTTCAGAAGAATATCTTTCCATGTGTACGGAAGCAGGTGCCACGTTAATAAACCAAAAAATCAAGGAAAATAATCTCAACCGAATAGTTATCCTTTCATGCACTCCTAAAACGCACTTACCCGTGTTTAAAAAGGTCTTAAAAGAAAGCGGATTAGATCCCAATTATCTTGAATTTGTTAATATCAGAGAACATTGTTCGTTTGTTCATATGCTTGAAAAATCTGATGGGACAGATCAGTCTAAAGATTTAGTTCGAGCAGCAGTTGAAAAAGTTCGACAAGCTGAAATCATTCCAATTAAAAAAGTTCAAGTAGAAAAAGAAGTATTGATCATTGGAGGCGGAATTGCAGGAATGCAAGCTGCATTAGATTTAGGAGATCAAGGATTAAAAGTTCATTTAGTAGAAAAATCCACTACTATTGGTGGTAATGCTGCAAAATTAGATCGCATATTTCCAACTGATGATTGTTGCATATGAATATTGGGTCCATTAATGCTAGAATGTGCTGCTCACCCTAACATAAATCTTTATGCATATAGCGAAGTCAAGGAAATTTCAGGCCATATCGGTAATTTCTCAGTTAAAATTGAAAAAAAAGCTCGATTTGTTATTGAAGACAAATGTACGGGTTGTGGAGCCTGCTCTCCTATTTGTCCCGTCATTGTGCCAAATGAATTCAATTGTGGTATGGATGGCAGAAAAGCTATCTATTCATTATTTGCACAAGCAGTCCCATTGAAATATACTATTGATGCTGATGCATGCATTAAGTGTGGTCTATGTAAGAAAGCTTGCGAGCCTGAAGCAATAGATTTCGATCAAAAATCAAAAGAAGTAAATGTAAAAGTTGGAACGATCATCATAACTACAGGTTTCAAACCATTTGACCCAACTGGACAATATGGATATGGAAAATATGCAAATGTCATCACCCAACTAGAACTTGAACGTTTGATAGCTCCTAATGGTCCCACATTTGGTGAATTACGAAGAATTTCTGATGAAAAACACCCTAAAAATATTCTTATGATACAATGCGTAGGATCCAGAAATATTCAAGATAATCAATATTGCAGTGCTGGTGTCTGTTGCTTGGTAGCTTTAAAAAATGCTTCATTAATAAAACAACATGATCCGACAGCAAATATTACAATAGCTTACATGGATATGAGGACTCCTGGTAAATATTATGAAGAATATTACAAACGTATTAGACAATCAGGAATTAAATTCATTCGGGGCAATTTCACGAATATAAGAGAAGATCCAGAATCTAAAAATTTGCTCGTTAGAATGGAAGATACCTTAATGAACAAATTTAGGAAATATGAATGTGATCTTGTTGTTTTATCCGTCGCAATGGAGCCAAGTAGTGGTACAAAAGAGATCTCCGAGATCTTAAGGCTTGAAAAGAGTTCTGATGGTTATATCAAGGAATTTCATGCTCGACTTGATCCAATTGGAACTAAAGTACCGGGAATATTTGTCGCAGGTTCTGCACAAGGACCGATGTCCGTAGATCATTCCGTTACAATGGCTAAAGGTGCAGCATCCGCAGCCGCGATTCCAATCCATCAAGGTATTTATGAGATCGAGTTGATTCGTGCAGTATCTGATGAAGAATTATGTACGAGATGTGGCTTGTGTATTGAAACTTGTCCCTATGAAGCTATTAGCTTAAAGGATGATAAGATTATAATTGATGAAATTACTTGCCGAGGTTGCGGGGCTTGTTGCGCAGTTTGCAGGAATAATGCCATGACGCTAAGATCCTATAGAAATTCCCAATTGAATCCTTATATCGATGCATTACTCTCAGAACAAAACACCTTTCAAAAAAAATCCGAAGAAGAATGAATCTTATAATAAAAGTTTAGTTATGAGACGACTCCTCTTGCAAAGAGTTTCGGATTTAAATATTTCTACTTTTATTATATTATACAATTAATCCTCCAAAACATGTATTGCATTTTTGGGGCACATTTCCATGCATATTTTACAAGGAAACTCTTTTTTTTCACATAAAATCTGATTAAAAACTCGAGATTTTCCATTAATTAATTTAAAAATGACATCATTTGTTTTTGGAGAACATCCTTGAATTAGATCAGGTTCTATACGTTGGCTTATTGGACAATGGTTCACACAATTACTACAACCCATGCATAAATCTTCGTTTATTAGTATCCGAAAAGTCATTATTGTCACTTCTCACTCACTAGGGTCAAAATAATTTAAGAATATAAACTTAATCAATCCTAAGAAAAGAGATTAATATCTATGTTTTCTTTTTCTTTTTTTTCTCATTTTCTTTTGAACTAAATAATACTTTAAAACTTTTTATAATATTTTCTCTTAGGCTTCTTAGGTCTCTTCTTGCTTCTCTTAAATCAAGTCTAGCCATGTCTTCAACAGCCTTTGCCATGGGGGTTACTATATCTATTTCATTTTCAACTCTTTTTTCGACTTCTTCCTCTTGAACTTCCGCTTTTACTTCTTCGTGAACTTCCGCTTTTACTTCTTCGTGAACTTCCGCTTTTACTTCTTCGTGAACTTCCGCTTTTACTTCTTCGTGAACTTCCGCTTTTACTTCTTCGTGAACTTCCGCTTTTATTTCTTCTTTTAGAGCTTCTTTAGCTTTCTTCTGATTTTCCATGTACTTTTGAAATATGAAATATATCAATTTTTGAAGAGGTTGTTCAATATTCATACCTGTCTTTACGCTAATTTTTTCATAAATCTTGATATTATTTCTCATTAGAAAAGTATCTAATTCATCTTCATTGATGGTCATATTACCTAAATCGAACTTATTTCCTACAAGAACAATTGGAAAATCTGAATAATTTTTCAATATGGGTTGAAGGAAAGCGATCCAATCATCCAATTTTTTGAAGGAATCCTCATTAGTTAGATCATACATTAAAATAGCTCCATAAGATCCCCTCAAATGAGAAGCTTGCATGAACCTATATTGTGGTTTTCCACTAAAATCGTATATCGATAATTTAAGAGGTCTATTTCTAAAGTTTAATGTTAAAGTGTGAAATTCAACATCAACAGTGGAGCGTTGGTTTTCTAAAAATTCTTTATTTTGAAGTCTCTGAATAAATGATGTCTTTCCTACCTTGCTTTCTCCGATTAATAAAATTTTTAAAGCGGATGACAAAATTTATTCTCCTTCAAGATTTTAATTGAATCAATATTAATTATACATCATCATTTTTTTAGCTTTTTTTTATCTATTTTTTTATAAATTACTCAATTTTTTCAATGACATTATCTATCTTGTCAACCTTTGCAACTTTATATAAGATTTTAACAAATTTATTCATATATTTTTCATAAATTATACAAAAAGGTACAAAATATGATGAGAGAATAAAGGGAAATCCAATTAATAAAAATATTAATAAGAATTCAAAATAATTATGTAAACCAATTATAAGAGTTAAGACCGATCGGAAAATTACATTTATGAATGAAAAAGCGAAGGTAATTCCCGTATAACCTTTATATGCATTTGAATAAAATCTGCTGATACTTTCTGTTTCTGGTGGTCGTCGATAATTTATATCTTTTTTCAAAAAACAAATAATACCTGAATCATCTAAAATCCATAGAGGTGCTAAAACAGCAAATGTTGGGACTGAAAAGAATATTGAAGCCATGAATATTTGGAAAGTAGGTGATGCTGAAATGTTTAAAAACGGACTCGTGCTGAAAGTAAAATTAAACGTCATACCCATGCTAATTGCTAGGAATGCTGGAAAAATTAATCTATAAAATAATCTCTTAAATGGTATATTTTCTTTTAATTCTAATACACCATATCCATGTTCTTTGGAAAATAATCGATAAATTCTATGGATGCCATAGTACAACATTGTAATCAATGGGCATATACACAACCCAACAATGATTATAGCTAAAGGAATGATAAAAAAAATAAATAATAAATCAATATACAAAGGTGCTTGAATTAAAGGAATTAAATCATAAAATAAATTTCTACCTCCTCCTAATGCAACTAATGAAAATGTAAAAATCATAAAACTAAATAAGGGTATAAAATATAATAATAAAGACTTTGTATTATTCATTTAAATCACGCTTTTTCTATTTTGTAATGTATGAATCATTAATCAATCTTCAAATAAAAAAGAATAGTTTTACTTTAAAATAATCATCATTATTTTAATTAATATCTATGAAATGCATATTTTCAAGTCGATGATAACATTGAAAATAAAGATAATTGGATCATTACAACCAGACGTGAGTTATTTAAAGGATATAATTTCACATTCTATGGTTTCTGGTATAAGATTTAATACTGCGATTCCTTTTGAAATACCCAAACGTAAAATTTTATATCAATTTAAGAAGAAAATTTTTCCTAAGAAACTATGGGTCGATTTAAAGTGTAGAGAATTGCGAATTAAAGAACAAGTAACTATTCCAAATGATTTAATAGAATTAAATCATCAAATCGAAATAAAGACTCCTACTATAATGTATTATAATGAAGGAGAGAAGTATCTCGTTATCGATGAAATAATTAATGGAAATAAATTAAAGATTAGAATCCCAAAAAATGCACCCAATGATTTTAAAATATGTTTTGGTAAGAGTGCTTCTGTAAACATCCCAGAGGTACAGAAAATTTATGGTTATTTAACAGATAATGATCGAGAATACATACAAGCTGCTTTAGAAAATGACATACACGACTTTATGATATCATACGTTGAAGATCCTTCAGATATAAAAGAAGTCTTGGAATTAGATCCAAATGCATCTATTATTGCAAAAATTGAATCTGAAAAGGGGCTTGAGTTTGTAAAGAGTCATTATAATGATTTTAAAGAAAAAGTCCATCTTATGGTTGCTCGTGGGGATCTATATATTGAATTGGATCGACCTCATAAGATTTTAAATGCCATGAAAATAATAATTGAAAAAGATCCAGATGCAATAGCAGCATCCCGCATATTATTATCTGTTTTAAATAGTGAACAGATTCCAAATTGTACAGATATTTGCGATATCGGATTTATTTTACAACTTGGATATAAAAATTTGCTCTTGGGAGATCATGTTTGTGAAGATGAATCCACATTGAAAAATGCAATAGGTATTCTTGAAGCTATTCAAAATGACTTTTTAAATTCCTGAAATGCATTATTTCTATTTATACAAGCTAAGCAATCATTACATGGGCTTTCTTCATTTCCAAAGCAAGAACGGGTCTTTTCTATGGGGATGGTCTCTTTAATCGCATATCTAATTAAATCTACTTTATGAAATCCCCCTATTTGAAACGAATTGTCCATTAAAGGAGCATGAACTTGTAAGTTCCATGTTGCAGTACAAAAACAAGAATGTAATGTTTGGGAAAGGAGTGATAATGGGCCAGATTCTGGATTATCTTGATCATCTTTAACTGAACCCGCAAGAACAGTTCTTATAGTTGCATTATATTTACCACTTAAATAAATAGCTTGGGTGATTGAATTATTCCACATGGTCGAATTTCGCATGGGTAGCCCTAAAATCTTCTGTCGGGTTCTATCTAAATGCTCTTTATTTATTCTTGATGGAATTTGAATTTTTAATTTAATCAATTCTAGAACATTTTCAGGATATCTATCTTTATAAAACTCGTGAAAATAATCCACAGCTTTATTTTCCCACTCTTCATTATTGGCATCTCGTAAAAAATGTAAAAGAATAACCTTGCAATTCCATTTTTTAATAACTAAATCAATTAAAATAGTTGAATCCATTCCACCAGAAAATAAAACTATTATAATTTCATTAAATGGCTTTTCAAATACGTATCCTCTATTATCAATCAATATTTGTTTAATTTTCTCAATATTTACTTGATAATTCCTTCCATGATAGTTTAATAATCTACGCCAGTAGTTCTCATCAGTCTTCATTTTACATCCTTTTCATATACATGTGCAGAAATAACGTGTACTTGTAATATCATCTTGTTGATATGTAAACTTGATGCGATGTGATGAAGAATATCCGAGAGACAATACAAATTATAAAGAGCTTTCATTCCAAAATCAAGGCTTCTACAAGTCGTGGTAAGAATTAATGCATTTTCCCTAATTTTAAAGTCTAATAAACTAACACATGGAACATATTTTTCGTCTTCAAACGGGAGAAAAGTTGTTATGGTAGCAGACTTACTCTCCGGCTTTTTTATCAATCTATCTATGATCCACTTTATTTGATCTTTCCCATTATATAAATATAATCTCCAAGCATAACTTTTAGAATTGTGAAGTTCTGGAATTAATTTAATATCTTGAAAGTTTTGCATCATCCAAGTTTTTAAATTTTGATCTTCGACAATTCTTTCTTCAGATGATGTTTCAGGATCTGTTATCTTTAAAAATAAATTTAAAAGTTCAGAAAGGACGTCTGAACCATCTTTTATTTGTTTACCATTCTTTAATATGAGTTCTTTTGATTTTTTCCAAACATCTTTAATAGATACATCTTCAATAACAAGCAAGAATATTCCACTAAATTCTCACTAATACAATATCACAACTAGAGCATTTTTGGGGTTTATTAAATTCTGGTATTTTTACTAAAGGTGCACCGCATTTAGGACAAGTCAATGCTTGAAATTCATACACGTATTTCTTTTTATTTTCCGTTTCAAGACCATCCAAGGCACCAAAAACTTGCTTGACCTGATCTGGAGTCTGCCTTATTTCAATTCTTTCTTTAAACTTCTCAAATTGGTCTACTTCAGCGGCAATCAAACCCAAAATGGTGTCAACTATTCTTCTAGGCTCCTTCATCAAAATAACTTTTTTTTCTCCAAGAACAGCTTCCCAATTTTTATGAATTTGCTTATCTACATCATTTCCTGGTTCCCCATATGATAATCTGAGAATATAAGTGTTAAATTTCTGAATTAATTTAGCAAAAACATTTTTTGCTATAAGATCTGTTTTTTTTTCGTCTCCAATAAGGTCCTTAATGTGTTGTCTATTAATTTTTGAATAAAATCCTTCATCGCCGACAAAGATAAGCAAGGGTTTTGGAATTTTCAAAGCATTGGGCATATCGCAATGATTTAAGAAATAATATGCTGCGAGTTCATAAGTTTCACGTCTTTGACCTCCTCCGCCTCCTTCACAGAAAATCGAGTTAATATTTTCATCTAATTCTGCATCTTCAGCGAAATCCGTTATTTGTAAAGGTGCATAATCACTATAAGCATCTCCAACTGCTGCAAAACAGATTTCAAGTGATTCCTTTAATTCATTAGGTAGGAAGAATAATGTTTCATTATATAAAATACACAATTTCTCAAAAATAATGCCTGGAAACTCTCTCATTGAACCGGTTACATCAACAACTACAATTATAGGAAATTTAGCTTCTGTGATAAGATGCTTACCTTTTGGAGGAGGAATCGACGATCTTGATTCCCTATATGACCTTCCTGCATCGATATTATAAGATTTTGCACTTTTTTTAACGATATCATCATCGATGCTATAAGAATAGTCCGAACCATAACCACCCATGTGAAACAACTCTATTAATATTCAATTTTAAATTTTAATTGATTTTCTTTTTCTATTATTCTTTTATTTTCCTAAAAGTTCTTTTACTTCTTTTTGTCCACTTATTAATTCCTTTTCTTGTTCTTCATCACATTTTAAGAGTAAATATTGAAATTCACCAATATGTCCTTTTTCTTCACCAGCTACATCTAAAAGAACTTTTTTTAGATCTGAATCTTCAGTTAAACTTGCCATTTGTTCATATAAATTAACAGCATCTAGCTCTGCAATAATTGCTGTTCTAAGGATTTCTTTATCTATATCTTTTTTATTTACTTTTTCAAGTAGAATCGGTATTTTTGCTAAGGTCATGAATAATCACCCTCTTTTTTTATTTGCACCAAAATTAATTTTAAAATGTAATTTAGAAATAAAAATTTATTTCAAAACACTGGTTACTATTTGTGAAATTCATTTTTTTTGAAAATTTGATATTGCATTAAAAATTTAAATTATGGACTAATTCTATTGCTTTTTTTAATAATCTTTCTGAACCAATTAATTGTTTCAATGCATAATTCAAACTTTCTTTATCTATATGATCTTTTTCTCTTCTTTTAGAGAATGAATCTGCAAGTTTGAGTATAATTTTTAATTCTTCATTTATTAATTGACCGAAGACAATAGATGCCAATTTCGTAGCTTCTTGTGAAATTTTCTTTAATTCCGTTACCTTAATGAATTCAGATACTTTATCTGAAATGTTAATGGAAAGTTTTAAATTTTCTTCGAGGATTTTTATTTGATCGTGTAACTCTTGATTTTTTAACTCAAGATTTTTAATTTTTTCCTCATAATGTGATTTTAAATCATGTGTTTTCTTTTGAAAAGCTGTTGATAGACTTTCCTTATCTCTTAATTCAGTTTTTAAAGCAGCAACCAACTTTTCAATATCAATTTTAATATTTTCTTCCAATTCTTCTATTGATGGCATTAAATTCCTCCAAACTATTTCCTATAATTCGTAATCGCTCCTTAATTAAATCATTCTTATTAACGTGTTATTAAGAAGGCATTTACTTTGTGTTATTAGTTAAAAATTCGTTCAATATAAGAATATAAAAAAACATTTGACGTTTTTAGTATAAAAATGTTAATTTTTTAGATTAATTAAAATTCTATATTCCCTTTTCTTTAAGAATTATTTCCAATGATTTACCACAAATAGGACAGCCTTGTTTTGTAGAAAAATCTAAAAAACATTTTTTGTGAAAAATTGAACCGCAAACACAAATAAAAGTCTCTGTTTTAATTTCGTTTAAACAAATAATACACGTAGGAAATTTAGTCTTCTTTTTTGCTCTCTCTGGGGGCTTTTTATCTTTAATTACGATGTTTTTTTCCTTTTTATCATCTTTCAATATAACAAGGACTGCAAATAAGAAATAAAGTGGTAAAAGATCAATGAATGGGACTAATTCGACTATTAAAATAAGTGATAAGGGACCATACAAAGAATAACATAAAGCAATGAGAACTATATCTATCGGAATTTCAATTATATCTGTAAATGGTATGAAATAAATTATTGATGATATAATTTCCCATATAATTAAGATCCAAAATAATATTACTATTTCTTGTATTTTTTCTTCATTCATTACTATAATAAAAAATTCGAGATTATTTAAATTTAGACGTTGAGGAAAAGGATTCAATAATAATCCTTTAAATCAAATTCAAAATTTAATGGGCGTCCATGAAATATTAGTCCTCTAGATGGATTTTTTAATAAATCTGTTGAAATTTTTTCTCCATTCGGTAGGAATTTATACACCACTTCTTCATCTTTTTCGTCAACTTCTTTGGTAGTTATCAATAAAAACGAGCCTCCTCCAGAAGCTCCCAAAACCTTTCCAAAATATAATTTTTCCTTTGTACTCAATAAGTTTAATTCACTCAATGTTCTGGTAATTTCTATTGGAACAACACCTAAAGATCCAAAATTAGTTTGTAACATATCAAATAATGTTTTTATTTCTTTTACACTTTCATCGGTTACCATTTCTTGGATTTTTTTTGTTAATAATTGTGAAATTTGACTCATCTGTTGAAAAGTTAGATTATATATTTCCCAAAATTCAGGTGATTTTTTAGCCATTTTTTTGATCATACTTTGTGTCGAAGCTCGAGTACCAGAAAAATAGACGGTAAAATAAAGTTTATCCAGTAAATCTGAATTAACTGAGACATAAGAGAGCATTGGAGTTTTAAGTAAATCTCCACTTTCATATATTTTGGTTATAAATTCATTAATAGGTATCTCTTTAAATTGCGACTGTTCATCTTTTTGTAATTGAAAGAATTTCAATAGATCTAATTCAAAAAATTGTCCCTTTTCCAATGGATAGATGCATGGAATGACGCTAAATCCTCCGGCAATTCCCTTTAAATTTTTAATATATGCTTTGGAATGATGATATGCATCTTCCAACATAATTGCTACCAAGAAAATTAATGTCCGCTCTTCAGGAGTTAACTTCTCTGAAATTATCCCTAATTTATTCATTACAGCTGCAGAAAGAATGGAAGCAATTACCGCACTACTTCCTAAACCTCCTCGATAGATGACTCCTGTGATGATATATAAATCAATACATAAATTATCTATTTTTTTTATCATCTCATCATTATAGGATGGATGTTTTATTGTCTCTAAGACTTTTTTTAATGCGTCTTTCCATTTGATGACTGAAATTTTTATGATTTCAATCCAATCTTTCGTGAGTTTCTTCGTTAAATCAATAAGCATGCCACTAGGATCCTTCTCGTAAATTCTTGAGATGGAAACCTCATCATTATCGTCTGTTTTTTGATAAAATTTAAATGATATTATCATACGTGAAGAGTTAATTCCAGTTATTAAAGAAGTACCTGCATGAAAAATTAGGTATTCACCAAACAAAAATGCTTTAGCATTTGAAGAAATTAATAATTCTGATTCTATGAATCTTTGTTTTATCTCTTTTTCTATTCTTTTTTGTGAAATTGGTAAATGACTCATTTTTATCCCTCAAAATTTATAAACTTCTTGCCATTTTTTATATCCAATTCGCCATAATTTTAATCTTGGCTTATTTACTTTATTATCTAATTCAATTTCTGGTTTTGGATTATCCATAAGATCATTATATCTTTCATAATAAATAACTGCAGAAGGATTACCTTCTATCAACTGTAATATTGCTTTCTCGGTGAAATATAAGATCAAATCTGGTGTAATCTTGGGATCTTCCTTACTCATTATTAATAAATTTTCATCTTTTTTATGTAAAAAGTAATGTAATTTGGCGTGTTCTTCGTTCGTCGAGTGTTCTGTTATGAAATATTCCCAACAGGCTCCTATTTTGAGATATTTCATTAGATCAAGTTCATTAGGGAAGTATTGACTCAGTTTCTGATATAATTCATCTGGATTCATATTTTTAATCCTACTTTAACTTGTCAATGTTAGCTGAAGTTGCATCATAAATATATTTTTGAAACGTTAAATCTTGTGGATAATATTTTGCACCTGCTGGAAAAGCTGAATCTTTTATCCCGCCCATTGCTACAGAAATATCAACCCTTCCAGGTTTTGCGTTAATATATATGTTTCCTGCATCTAGTTGATTCTTGAGAATTTCAATTTTTTCTAAATCAGAACAATAAGCAACAGCTCTCATACCATAATTTGATGCATTTGCGAGTCGAATTGCATCTTTTAAATTATCTGCTTTAGTAACTGAACGAACTGGTCCAAATGCTTCCTCTCTCCATAGGAATGGCGCCTTAGTCAAGTCTTCACATAACTCTGGTTTTATCTCAACAAGTGTTGGTTTGTAAAATAGACCGTAATCTGCCCCAGTATCTATCTTTTCAGCTCCAGTAAATACCTTACAATTGTATTTTTTTGCATCTTCAACCATAACCTCCATCATCATCAAAATTCTTCTGCTTCCAAGCGGCCCAATGTCAACTTGCGGATCTGTGGGATCTCCATATTTCAATTTTTCTATTTCTTTTACTAATAGTTCAATATAGTCATCATAAATGTCTTTATGGACAATCATGCGTTTCATAGAAAAGCACTGTTGCCCTGAATTCGTATAACTCGCATCGCAGTTCCATTTCGCAACTTGTTCTAGGTTAATATCATCCATTACAATCCCTGCATCGTTCCCAGCACATTCAAAAATAAATTGCTTAAAAGGAAGTGAGAACATATCAACTCCCATAGATCGATCTATTGATTTTTTTAACACTTTTGCATACCGTACAAGAATATCTTTGGCAGTATGAGATGCAGATACAACAAGTAATGTTTTAATTAATGTATTTTTTAAGAATTCATCAACTGCCCATTCTCCTGCAGCGATAGCTAAATCAAAAGCATTCATACATGGAAGTTCCATTTCCTTCATCATTTCAATAACATCTAACATTGTCAACGGGCATGCTGTAGATGGTTTAACAAGCGCAGGATTTCCAACTAAATAATTCGCTCCCAGAGAATATAACGGCAAACTTATTGGAGTGTTTCTGGGTGCGATGCAAATTGTCAAACCTCTAGGGAGATACTTTATTTTGGCAAATTTTTCTCCTTCAATATTCTCTAATTGCCGATCTTCCAAAAATTGGTAATACCATTCGCAAAATTTAAACCCTGTCATAACTTGAGAAATTTCCCATTCACTATACTTGATTGGTAAGCCACCTTCGGCAACGATTAAATTCTTTAATTCCTTTTTTTTGAAACGTAATTTTGTAGCGAATTTTGATAATTGTTGAGCACGTTCAAAAAAATCAAATTTTTTCAAGATGTCTTTGTTTCTGTAAATATTACTTATTTTTGTGTTCAATGTTTCCTTATTATCGGATGGAATGGTCCTAATGACCTCTCCTGTATATTTATTCTTAATTTTTAATTCTTCTGACAATTAATCTACCTCACTTTCATCATCTAAAATACCTGCTTCCTCAGCAAACTTTCCATATCCCATTTTTATTAACGTTTTAGTCCTTTTATGTAAAATGAAGTCTATCCAACCTTCCTCCTCATCTGGTTCGTTATAAAAGAGACCGAATTGTTCTGCATAATCATTTTTTGTTTTATTTTTAATCAATTTCTCAACTGCATTAATTGAAAGAGCCAACTCCAAATCTGGTTCATCTGCTCCCCCAGGTTTAATTTCAATTCCTCCTCCCGTTCTTAAAACGTTGAATTTAAATGCGGGATCTTTTTCTTCCTCTAAATCATCAATTCCATTATAAATAGCAAAATCTAAAATTGAACTCTCAGTTAAATCAGCGAAAATTTCAGGATATTTTGCCAAAAAGTTCATGTACTCTTTTCCTATATTTGATTCAATCTCTCCTTCATCCACTACTATTTGGCTAGATAAATCTTTTTTAAGAGAATTAAAAAGAAATTCAGTAATATCTAATATTTCAATATCATTTATTCCTTCATTTATTCCATCTTTCAAATTTTTTTCACAGAATGGACAACTGGATATGATTATTTCTACAGATTTATCTTTTGCTTCTTGAAGTCTATTTAAAGCTGTTTTTAAGGCTAAATCCGGATTAGAAGATTTTACTCCTCCACCTGCACCGCAGCAATGACTAAAATTTCTCAAAGCGTCAAATTCAATAAATGTTGAGTTTTGAATATTTTTTAATAAATTACGAGGTGCTTCATACACTCCACAATGCCTGCCTAGATGACATGGGTCATGATATGTGATTTTTTTATGTGAATTGAGCTTAAATTTGAAGGATTTATCGTTCAAATACTCCTCTAAAAATTCGACTAAATGATAGAATTTAAATGAAGCATTATTAAATGGTTCGTAATCTAATTTAAAGGTTCGATAACAACCTGCACATGGGAATATAATATTAGTTATGTTCTTTTCTTTTAATTCATTTAAATTTGATTTAGCTATATCCTCAAAATCTTTCACAAAGCCATAACGTTTAAGAACTGAACCACAACAGTTTTCATCTTCTAAAATTTGAAAATCAATGCCTAAATTCTCTAACAAATTAATGGCTGCAATAGCAAGCTCTTGTTGTCTATATGATGAAGTACATCCTAGAAAAAGTAAATTCTTAGAATCTTGATTAAATTTTTTTCCTTTTAAAAATAATTGCTTTTCATTTAAGGGCTCACCATATGGGTTCTTATTTTTTATCACGCTTGCTAAAATTTCTTTATGTTTGTTGAGTTTAAAACCTTGGTTTACAAGATCTATTCTTAAGCTTTCCATCAATATGGGTGTATCAATTCCTCCTTCGATTGCAAGACAAGTTTCCTTACAACTTCCACACTGTGTACATGTATATGCCCAGTTTAAAATGGAATCATCTACTTTTAACTTATTTTTTAATAAATTCTTCAAAATGATAATTCTACCTCTTGCATCATATGCCTCAAAACCTAAAACATTCTTAACGGGGCAAGGTTTATCTACATGGCGTTTAGCAGTAGTGATCTGAGTTCCTGAGGTAGTACAATCGCCACATTTACCACAAAACTCTATCATCTCAATATGCTTTTTTACTTCGTTAAACTCTGGCATTTTATCATCTTCGCTATCAAATTATAATCCAAAAACAGTCGGATGAATAATATTTTTAGGATCTAATGCATTCTTTAATTTTCTCATAACGTTTATGAATGTAGGATCAACTATCTTAAGAGCGTAGGGTTCCCATAATTTACCCGTCCAGTAAGGTACCCCTCCTAATTCCATTTCCATCTCTCTAAGTTCTTTCCATGCTTCTTCTAGAATCTTGTTCTTGGATCGATCCCCCATAAAGATAGTCAACCAACCTGATGAAAAACAATGATCTACTCCCAAAGCAGATATGATCCAATTAAATCCATTTTCCTTAAATTTGTATTTAACAGCTATTTCATGAAATTTATCAATAACTGTAGGTAATGTAGATATTGGCCTAATATGGCACGTATTATACCAAAATCCTTCCTCAAAAAGAGATTGTGTTAAGTTAAACATATTTAACCAATGAGCTTTAGACAAAAATTGGCCGATAGATTTACCTCCATGTTTCCGAGTAATTTTCTCACAAAGTTCTTTTTTAATTTTAGCCAATCTCTCATCTGGTTCTTCAATAATAACAGCAATAATACATTCTAGATTCAAACTTTTGAATGTAGAAAGATAAGAAGAAGCTAATAATTCAATTGAATTATTATCTCCAAGCATGACGATTTCTTCAACCATGTGATTACTTTGAATTTCATGAAATGCTTTTACTGCTTGATCTAAATTAGAAAATCCAAAGTCAGAGAATTCTACACCTTTAGCTAAAGGAAAAATTTTTAATGAAGCTGCAGTTTTAATTCCTAAAGTTCCATGATCACCTAAAAAAACGCCAGTATTGTCATTAAAAGTGCAATATCTGGCAAATGTACTTTTCATTTTTGATGAAGTATTTCTCCAATTACTACCAGTCTTGATAATTTCTCCATCGCTCAATACAACTTCTATGCTAATCACATTATCGCAGACTCCACCGTGAGCTGAGGCTCCACATCCAATACTATTTCCACTTAAAGAACCGCCTACCGTTCCTGCATTTCCGCCGTAAGGACCTCTAAAACCCAACTTAAATCCCTTTTGTTTCAGTTGGTGAATTAAACCAGACCAAGTAATTCCTGTTTGAACTGTAACGATCATCATATCTTCATTGATCTCAAGTATGTTTGACATCCTCGTAATATCTATCATTAAAGCGTTATCGACTCTAGGGATTGTCGAACCGCTTATTGAACTTCGACCACCGACTGGGACTATGGGTACTTCATTCTCAGAAGCAATTCTAACGATCTTGGAAACCTGTTCGGTATTTTCTGGTCTCACAACAATTCTTGGTTTCTTTCCTTCAAATGGACTTGCATCTTCTGAATACGATATCAGAATAAAATCTTCAGTAGAAACGTTTTCTTCACCTAAAATTTCGATTAAACTAATTTTTAACTTATCAACTAATTCAAGTTCTGTCATCGAAATCACTTAATCTTGAGGCCAATGTTCTAATCTACCTATTTTACTCATGCCTTTGAAAATTCTCTTAATCAAACCAATTAAGAATTTTTTTCTGGTATATAATGTTTTTCCTAATGTCATGTAGCCCGTCATTAATGAAGGGGGACATCCTTTGACAAAAATCGCATTATCTTCATTTCTATTATAATTTTTTCTCTGACAATTACCCCAGAGTATGAGTTGTCCTTCATAACTTTCAGGTAATCCTGCTTGGCCGCTTAATAAATAAATTTTTTGTTTAAACTCTTTTCCTGCATCATCTCTTAAAGCCCAGATCGGACCCAAATAATTTAATAAACAAGTACTACAAAGATAACCGTGTTTACCATCAATCAAATCTTCGGGTAATTCCAATAATTTTAATGCTTCTAAAAATAAAGTCTCTTCATTAGGCGGTTTTTCAAAATCTACTTTTACTTCCTCAATTTTGTTGCCGATTATATTAATTTTACTTAAATCACCTATACCTGCTCCATATTCCTCTCCATATTTTACGTGTTGTGCTTCTTCTGGGGTAAACCCCATAATGGCGATGGCAACAGCTTCAACTGATACGGTATTTTTGCCAAGAATAATGCACCCCACTTCTTTAGGTTTACCTGTAGGTAAAGGTCCCATTCCTTCAAGTCCAAGTAAACCTTCCACTAAAGTTAAAGTCGGTTTTCCTTGATCTAAAAGGATCTTTGATAATTGAGCAATACTTTTAAATAAGCCATATCTATGAAATATTTTTTTACTATCTCCTGATAAAATCCCCTTTAAATTCTTCATCCCAATGCTAACTGCTGTTTCAGGATGTGTTTTTAGCATGGGCATGTTAATTAATACTTCTGCATCAAGAATATATTCCGAAATCTCTATTTTTCTGTCAAAAAAAGCCATTTTTTTATGAGGTAATTTATCAAGATTGATTATTTGGATATCTGGGTCATTAATTATTTCTTTTAACTTCATATTCTTGTACTTTTTATCCATATTCTCCCCAATAAACGAGCTTTCCGCAACAGAAATTGATTTTGGTTTAAAGGTTTTTAAGAATCGAATAAAATCTGCAATAAATGCGGGTTTAGTAACAACCCATTCATTAACTTTTTTAGGTAATCGTGGATCCCAACAAGCTAGGTTGGGTTTTAAAACCACTTGTTTACCTTCAACGAGAGATTTAATATCTATATGATTAAACGCTTGTTTAAACATCTCAGAAGCATTATTTCCTTTGATAAGTATAACATCGTCAGAGTTCAAAATAAGTCCACCTTGGATCTTTTAAAATAGATGCACCTTGCTTCATTTAAATAGTATTTAATACTAGTAAAATAAATATAATACAATAAAATTAATTAAGAATTATCAATATTGAAGCAATAAATTTAAAGAAAATCGCTATTTTTTAAAATATTATTGTAGATTCTTCATTTTTTTAACCGAAATTTAATAACTTTATTGATCTATAAACATACAACAATTTTTTTAAATCATGAAGTTAGATTTTTTTTAAACCTACTTTAAAAATGTTAATTTTTTTTAAGTAAAAATAAGGGCGTGATATTATTACAGAAGAAAAAGACAATAGAAATTGGTTTAAAAGATTCTTTGATTTTTCAAAATATGATAAGCAGACCAAAGTGTTTATGATATTTTTCATTGCTATAGTAGTATTAATGGCAGCTCTTTATATCTATCAATTTTTAATTGATGAAACATTTCTTCCTCGGGTTGTATTATACTATGTAGTCATTCCTCTAAGATATTTAATGATTTGGGGAGTATTCGTTTTTTTTGGTATTATGATCTTACAAGCTATCATTGCCCCAATTCCAAGTGAAATGATTTTACTTGCAAGTGGATTAATTTGGACGTTTTTTGGAGGAATTATCGTTGGTTACATTGGTTCCCTTATATCTGCAGTTATTGGTTTCTACATTGCCTATAAGGGTGGAAGACCTTTAGCAATTAATGCACTTGGGGAACAAACTGTTGACTCGATGGAATATTACATGTCAAAATATGGAGTTTTGTTAGTTGGCGGAATGAGAGCGATTCCAATGGTTCCATATGATCTATTTACGCTTGCTTCTGGTTTTACTCAAATGGATTTCAAGAAATATCTTGCAGCAACCGCTATTGGGACGATTCCTAGGGTAATTTTCTATTCTTGGGCAGGTACAATCTTATCTAGTGGTATAGATCAATATATTTCGTTATTACAATCAGATCCGTTAGCTGCATCAAATTGGTTCAATACATTTTCACTTAATTTCAATATATTTCTCTTAATACTCGTAATTGTAGTAATAGGTGGCTTTTTAATTTTCTATTTCGTAGTCTTTCCACATATGAGAAAAAGTTATGAAAAAATCCAACAAGAAAACAAAGAATAATGTTCAATCTTATTTCTTTTTTTTATTTCTGAAGACGTTATATGAATTATTTAATTTTAATAAAAATTAAATTGAAACTTAAACAAAACTATCTATTAAAGTAATTATTTTGTTGTTGATTATAAAATAAAATTTTGAGAGAGGAATTTCGTTTAATAAAATAATTCATTTTTTCTATTTCTTTTTTTTTGCTTTAAAAAAATAATTGTGATCTTTTCTAATTTGATCAAATTTTCAAAATATAAGCACTTAGAAAGATTTTTAAAATTCGATAAAAATCATTTATAAAATAAAAAATGAATGTAGGACTATAAATTATGATCAAGATATAAATTTCAAGGGGGAAAATTAATGCAAGAAGAAACTTGGTCATTTAAAATTATCATTGTTGGAGACCCTGCTGTTGGTAAAACCTCATTATTAGTTAGATCTATTGAAAATAAGTTCGAGGAAGAATATTTATCAACAATTGGCGTTGATTTTTATATTAAGGATATAAATATAGAAAATGAAGCAATTAAAATGCAAATTTGGGATACAGGAGGGGAAGAGAAATATTCATCCGTTCGACCCAGCTATTATATGAACGCCGTAGGTGCTATTATTGTTTATGATGTCACAAAACCTTCAACATTTAGAAGTATACCTCGATGGATGAGTGAAGTTCAAAAATTTTGTCCTAGTATCCCGATGATAATTGCAGAAAATAAAATAGATTTACCTCGCGAAATACCTGAAAATCAAGTAAATAAACAGATTCATCAATTAAATATTCCATATTTTCAAACCTCTGCTAAGGATGACATAAACGTTGAAAAGATGTTTAAATATTTTGCAGAAATGATAATGAAATTGAAAATAATCCCTAGTAAACCAGATATTTTAAGCACGTTATCATTGGATGAAATCTCAGCAAATTATGCAAGATGCAGTGAATATGCACGAAATTGCATCCTAGAAAAAAGATTTCAAAGGGCATTAAACGCGCTAGAAAAAGCATTTATATATTCTAACGAAATAGGGTATCAAGAAGGTATTGATTGGGTACAAGAAACAATAGTTTTTTTAACTAGAATGATGTATGGTGATTCAAGCAACTTAATAATGCAAAAAGATGAAAAAACTGGTATTGTTAATCCTATTATTCGGATTAATGGATTGAAACAAAAATTAATAATGCCTCCACAGCCTGCAGTTAAATCGGAACCATCTAAAATTGTAAAAGTTCCAAAAGAAGTTTTCGATATTTTAAAACTCATCCGGGATAAGATTGTTTTTGGTGTCTCCTTGGAGAATTTAATTTCCCAAATGAAAAAAGCAAAAGAATCTATAACTACTTTATATCAACCCCATGAAGTTGTTTATGACATGGATGATATAATTAAAAAATTGGATAATTTTGACGATAGAATAAAAGCAAAACCTATTAACCAAGATATTTGGAACATGGTATATGCAAAAGTTCATGAATGGAAAGTTAAACTAAATCAAGAATAAAAAAAATCCTAAATACTCAAAAAAATTATTCCTAAAGCTACAATAATTGCGCCAATCAAGAAAATTAGCAATTTATTTTTATCTATGATCTCTTTAAAATATAAAATACCCCATAATGCTCCAAATATTAATATAATTGCTTGTACAATACTAATTCCAAACCCTAATCCTCCAAGGACTAACACGAAAGAGATAAGTAAAATGCCACTAGACCAACTTAGACCTCCTAAAATGGCGAATTTATGTATGTGACCTAAGTTCCACCATTTTTTTATTGGTGAAGGCTTTAAATTAAGAACAAAATTTCCAATGACAATACCAATTGCAACAAATAAACAAGAATCATAAAAAGTTAATGATGGAAAATCAAACATCGAATTCATCGATTCAAGAGATAAAGCATTAAAAATTGAAATCAAAAAAGATGCAATTAAAACAGCTGAAATCCCCTTCCAAGATCTTTTTGAATCCTCACCTCTATTAATTAAAGAAATTATCATACAACCCATTATTATAAAGAAAAAACCAACCATATCGAACCAAAATAAAATTTCACGGAAAAAAAATATCCCGATTAAAAATGAAAATACTGCAATTAAGTTTAAAAAAACAGTTGTTTGACCCATGCCGATTTCATTTACTGATACAATTATAAATCTATTAGCTAATTGCCATAAAAAACCTCCCAACATGGCAATTATTATAGGATACCAATGATAGGTTGATGATTGAAATATTAATCCATAAATTAAAAAATATATAAGGCAGCCTATGATAATACCAATGCCCATGGAAATATTATATAACCTTGGATCTTCTAATTTTTCTAATTTTACAGCTTTTTTTTGTGGTACCCATTGAGATGAAAAAAAGAACGCTGCAATGGTAATTATAATGATTAAGATAAATTCATTCATGATTTTGTTTCAAAAATTTTAAATTTAAAATTAATGATACTTCATAAATAATGTAGGGCTTTTATTTCTAATAATAAACAATAATAGGCTTGAAATTAATGGATTTTAGTTTAAAAATTGGTTCAAAGCGGCAAAAAATAGCAATTTTATTATGTAGTATATGGTATATAGGATCTATACCCTTTTACATTTTTTTAGCTTATTATGTTTACATCCCAATGATTTCTAGTTTTCCTCAGATGATTTTTTTTATCCCTCCAATTTTTTATATAAGTCTAATTTACCCGAATCAAATAAGAAAAAAAGTCTTAGAATGCGATGAATATTATTTAGCACGTGTTAAAGATGAGAGAATACGAGAAGAATATTATCGTCCCGACACAAAGCTGTGGCTACCAAAATTAACGGAAAAAAAAGGAAAGATAAGAAATTCAATTATTTTATGCATGTTTACCATTATTCCTTTTGCTATCAGTGAAAATATATTTGCAAGTTCATATATTCTCCTAAATAATAGTTTTTTATTGATATATTCAACTATATTTGGTTTAATTACCATTTTTATGATTTTTTATGGTGTCTATACCTTCTTTTTCTGCACTACTGTAACATCGATGATTCATCATTTTTCTTTTTGGAAACTAGAATTAGAAGAAAATGAAGAGAAAAATCCAATGGGGGAATTAGTAATTCTCAATTCTTTTGTTTTTATTTGTATTATCTCATTATTTTTAACTTTTTATACTCCGATTATCTTGGGATTAATTTGTTTTATCATCTCCAATATAAATCCAAAGTACGATTACACAAAAAATATTGGAATTGAATATAAAAAATATCCAAAATTAATAATTGGCGTTTTAGTTGGTGTTAATTTTACTTATTTAATAAAATGGTGGTATTCAAATTTTCAGGTGTTTGCAGAATGGTTTTGGGCTGATTTTCTCTTCTTCAGTATAGGTTTTTTTCTAATACTAGCTTTTTGGAAATATTTTTTTGATTTTATTAAAGGAAAAAATAAGAATTATGAACAAGATAAAGGCATTATGTTTGAAAAAATATCACATGACAAGTTTAAAGTCCCTTTATTCTTCACTATCTCTTTATTTATCTTCCTGCCTATTTTATTCTTTATAATTGATGTCATCTATTTGAATCCAATATCTCAGCAATTGGTTCGATTTAGCTTATTTTTATTATTTACAGCACTTGGATTCATTACTGGTTATCTTGCAGCAAGTTTTTTGTTTATTAAAAAACATCAAGACGTTTTATTAAGGTTTAAGAAAATCTATTTTGTTATAACTGTGATAATCAATAGTATAATTCCGCTATTTTACATTTTAGGAATTTTTGAAAATTTAGATTTATCACAACTAATTCTTTCGATATTTATCATTATTTTCTGTTCAATTAATCTCTATTTTATCATAAATTTTCAAAATAAAGGTGAAAAATTTATTGAACATTTAATTAAATATAGATACCTTTTAGCATTAAGCTTGATTTTTGTGGCTATTGCACCTCCTTTATCATATTTATTTAAATTCATTTTTGGAAGTTATGCTGAAATCCTTTATTCGCAATTTCTGGTAACAATGATATTTACAGGTCTAGGGATTATTGGTATGTTTTTGGGAATACTGGTTCTCCGAAATCGGACTAAAAAAATAGTAGATAAATTCATTCCCTACATTCCTGAATTCAAGAGAGAAGAAGCATATTTTCACTTATGGGAATCATTTAATTCGAATCATGCTTTTTATTTTTCAATTTTTACTGGTGGAACTTTCTTTTTATTGACTTATGATTCAAGCATTGTCATCATTGCTTTTAATTCGTTAGGATTTAATGATATATTCTCAATTTTAATTTGGTTAATTGGGAATTACTTCTTTCTTTATTTTTTTGGTATTGCATTTGGTCTTACGATATGGATTTCATTTCATGCAACACACGATTTTTGGCATTGTATTAACATCTCAGAAAATTTACCAGAAGAATTAAAAGAAAGTCATGGAAATATTAAGTTTATTGCTGGTCAAGTATTAATATTATCTTTAATTATTGTTTACGGGGCTGCATTTTGGTGGATTGGAGATCTCTTCTTGCAGGCTACTTACTTTAAACTTGTTTTTCGTTTTACTCTCTTAGCTTTTGTTGGAATAAGCTTGTTTATTGGACTTTATTATTTAATTAGAACTGAATTTATTAAAAAAATAAATTGAAAATTCTAATGGAATCATACTTTAAATCAATCAATAAAGAGTTGTAAATGTTATTCGTTGAATTAAATCATCTTGAATACTCTTTCCTAATTGTGTGAAATAAGCAGAATATCCTGAGACTCTAACAATCAAATCTTCATATTGTTCTGGATGAATTTGAGCATCCCTAAGTGTTTCTTCATTAATGACATTAAATTGGATGTGAAATCCTCCCAAATCAAAATAAGTCTTTATCAAATTTTCAAAACTTTCAATACCCTTTTCAGTTTCTAAGAGTGATTTAGGCATTTTCATATTGAATGAATCTCCATAACCTGCTTTGATATGATCGATTTTAGCGATTGATTTAATTGCTGCTGTCGGTCCATTTTTTTCAGCTCCATTACAAGGTGAAATTGCATTTGATATTGGTTCTGCTGCCTTTCTTCCGTTAGGAGTAGCAGGCTCCATTATTCCTTCATAGATATTCAAACCATAAGAACTAAAACTGGCTTTAAAATGACCTCCGAGAGAAAGTTTATGATTTTTTACAGATTCACAAACTCGATCAACAAGTTCAACTGCAATGGAATCCACATAATCATCATCATTGCCATATTTTGGTCCTTTTTTTAAGATTTGTCTTAAAGATTCTTTTTTATGAAAATTTTTTCTTATTGCATCAATTAATTCGCTTATACTAACAGCTTTTTCTTCAAAGACAAATTTTTTAATTGCTGCTAATGAATCAACGGTAGTGCCAACACCTGCAGCTCCAATAGCTTGAAACAGGTAATTTGCACCTCCATTATTTGCATCTCGCGCATTTTCAATACAATCATCTATTGTAGATGAAATCAAGGGATTACTAAATCTTTCAGCCCATATCTCATCACGCAAATCTCCTGCTTTTGCACAACATTGGATGACAAAATTCATTTGAATGTAAAATGCATCCATAAATTCCTCAAAAGATTTAAAGCTGACAGGATCGCCTGTATCTGGGCCATCTTGATTTCCAAAAAATGTAGTTTTTCCTCTATTAAATACCATATCAAGGATTGTTGGAAGGTAAAATTTCGTTCCACCAGTTGCACCATATGTATCCCCATTTCCACTAGGTTCGATACATCCAACCAAGCAATAGTCTCTTGCTGCTTCTAAAGTATATCCATCATTCATCATTAGTGGAATGGCAATTTCATCATTAAAGAATGCTGCACCACTTGTATGTTTATGCAATTCAACTACTTTTCGTAAATATTCTGAAGGACTTTTTTTAGAATACCTAAATGATGATGAAGTAGCTAATTTTGCATTTCCTATAGCATCAATAAAAATAAAAGATAATTCGTTTGTTGAATCTTCTCCATCCCTTCCAATACCTCCAATCGTGATATTTTCCACGTCGGATCCTAAATGATTTAGGCTCGTACCAAATAGATTAGGCCAAATGATTACGTTATTATTAATTTTTATAATGAATTCTTCAACTAATCTTAATGCTTGTTCTCTAGTAATTCTTCCATTTTCAACATCCTTTTTATAATAAGGGTATAATAATTGATCTACTCTTCCCGGAGTAATTCCACTACCACTTCCGTAACTAATAATGATTGCATTTTGAGTAAACCACATTGATTGCATTGCTTCATGGAAGGTTTGTGCTGGTTCCCAAGGTACTTTTTGACATATTTTTGAAATTTCAATTAATTCCTTTTTTCGCTCGAGATCAGTTTCAGTTTCCGCTAATTTGATAGTCAGATCTGAGAATCTTAAACTAAAATCTTTAATGGAATCGCAAACAATTTCAATACCAGTTAAAAAATCCTTTTCTGCTTCATTTTCAGCTGACTTTTTCCTTTCAGTTGCTTTAGCTTTAATTCCTTTAAATCCAAATTTTAAAACATTTTTATATCCTACAACAATATGAGCTTGTGCATCAGTGCACCGACCACGACCTTTAACATTATCTGCGGTACCTGATTTCATTGCAGGAAGAAATTTAGGTAATTTGAAAATTAATTTTATAGATCCACCAATCTTTTTGAGTTTATCCTTAAATCTTCCATTATTATTAATAATCCCCGTATCCTCATTAAGTCTCCCAAATAATCCTGCTCCCTTAAAAGATCTTAATTTATTTCTAAGTTCTCCAATACTTAATTTTATTTTACTATCCAATTGATGTTCTTTAAATAAATTAAGTTTGTAATATCTTACAGATTTATTCTCCCAATATGGGATGATTTCTTTAAAGAGAATTTTTTCATGTTCGGGACTGATATGATACCCAAATTTTTTCAAATCACCCAAACGATACTTAAAAACTACACTAAATTCTCCTCTTTCACAAGGAATTGGGGGTGCAATATGTTTTGAAGATCTATTTCCTACTAATAATTCTTCTGGATAAATCATTATGACCATATTTTTAAAAGTTCGTTGAAGCGCTTTTGCTGCTCTAATACTAGGGTGTTCTCCTTCCGTTTCTTTATACACTTCAGTAAAATACTTAGCTCTTTCCATGCACAACCAGAGAGGTGCTGATAACAAACGATCTTTTTGGATTTGATTTTTTGGATGCAACATTCTATTCTCTTCTAATATAATTCATGTTTAAAAGATCTTCTCTTTTTGAGTTCGTGCTCCCGCTTTCCATAATTGACTCTCTAAATCCTCTGTCTGTATATTTCCAACTTTTTCTAGTTCTATTGCATCTGATGGACATACTGCTGCACAAATACCACATCCAATACAAATATCTTGTATTAATATATTGGAATCACTTAGATCTTCTCTATTCCCATAATTAACAAATAAAGCATTTACTGGACATTTTTTAACGCAGGCCTTGCATAAATTACATTTTTCTCTAATTATTTTTGGACGATAGTTAGAAGGGGCAATCATTTTATCGATTAATTTAAATTTATTAGCATTTCCTAAAAACCCGCAACAACAACCACAACAATTACAGATGAAACTATGCTTTTCAGATTGATTATTAATAACATGTACTAAACCTGCTTTTTCAGCATTTTTTAATATCTTAATTCCTTCTTCAACTGATACTTGACGTCCAATTCCTTCCCTAATAACATAATCTGCGTTTGAATTTAAATTAAAACATACATCAAGTGGTTTTCCACAAGAATCTCCAAGTATCCCATGAAATATTCTGCATGGACATGGCATTACTGCAATGTTTTTTGAACTTCTAAGAATTTTTTTTACATCTTCAAAAATTAATACTTGGGATTGACCCGTTTCCACCATTTCTTCTATTTCAATAGTTTTTTCTAAAGGTTTAATGCTAGGAGCAACACGAGAAATAGGGTAGTTAGAAGCAGAAGATATAAAACTATCTTCTAATGGTTTGAAAATCTTAGATGCTTTTTCCAACTCTTCCGAAGAATTGTGTTTGCTTGCAAAATACCATTCAAAGAGTCCCGGAAACAGCATAGGAATTGTATACATTAATTCATTAGTCTTTTTATTAATCCAGGTAAAAATAAGACCTTTTTTAGCTAATTTTTCTAGTATGTTTTTTACTTTTTCTTCAGGTTGATTTGCTTTTTTTGCTATTTTTTCTAAAGGATAAGAGCTCATCATTGCTGTTTTAAATATAGAAATGATCTGGGCTTCTTCGGGGGTAAACCAAAATTTTAATATTTTTAAAACATCTTTATTACCCCTTGGTAACATTAATGCGTCTCTTATTTTTTTATAAAACTTATCTTCGTCAATTTCATTCAAGATAAACGGATCCTTTTTAATCAATCAATTTAATTCAATTGAAACATTAATTTATAAATTTTAGAGAATTTTACTATTTCTTATTATTCAAGAGTTTTTTCAAAAATTTTCCCGTATATGAATTTTTATCTTCAATAATTTTTTCAGGAGTTCCCTCAAAAACAATATTTCCTCCCTTATCGCCTCCTTCCGGACCAATATCAATAATCCAGTCGGCACATTTTATGACATCCATATTATGTTCGATGATTAACACGGTATTTCCTTTATCTACCAATCTCTTTAAAACGGATAATAATTTTTTGATATCATAGGTAGACAATCCCGTAGTGGGTTCATCTAACAAGTAAAAAGTTTGACCAGTGGATGATTTACTTAATTCTCTAGCTAATTTAACTCGCTGTGCTTCACCACCACTTAATGTGGGTGACCTTTGTCCGAGATGAACGTAATCCAATCCAACATCTGATAATGTCTTTAAAATTATCTTTATTTTTGGAATAGAATCAAAAAATTCAGATGCTTCTGCAACAGTCATTTCTAAAATGTCATTTATATTTTTACCATTCCATTTAATTTCAAGAGTTTCTCTATTAAATCTCGTTCCTTTACATACTTCACATGGAACATAAACGGGTGCTAAAAAGACCAAGTCAATCTTTATTACGCCCGCACCCTCACAAGCCTCACATCTTCCACCTTTAACATTAAAGCTGAATCTTCCAGGTTTATATCCCCTTATTTTAGCCTCTTTAGTCTCTGCAAAAATCTGCCTGATATGATCTAATACTTTACTGTAAGTTGCAGGATTGCTTCTTGCTGTTCGTCCGATCGGAGATTGGTCAATATTTATAACTTTATCAATATTCTCAATTCCTGTTATGATATCGTGCTTGCCTGGAAATGTTGTTGCATGATTTATATCTCTGGCTAATGTCTCATATAATATATCATTAATTAACGTGCTTTTACCTGCACCACTCACTCCTGTAACCGCAACAAACACTCCTAATGGAATTCTTACATCAATATTTTTCAAATTATGTTCTCGAGCTCCATGTATTTCCAGCCAAGCTCGAGGGGTTCTTCTTGTTTTGGGAATTTCAATTCTCTCACGATCACTCAAAAACCTGCCCGTGATGGATTCAGGATGTTTTAGTAACTCTTCAGGAGGTCCATTAACTACAATATTACCTCCAAGTCTTCCTGCACCTGGTCCAAGGTCTAATACGTGGTCTGCTCTAAGTATAGTTTCGTGGTCATGCTCTACAACGATAACAGTGTTTCCTAAATTTCGTAATCGTTCTAGCGTGTTTAATAACCGTTCATTATCTCGTTGATGAAGACCAATGGAGGGTTCGTCTAACACGTAAAGAACTCCAACAAGATTACTCCCAATTTGAGTTGCTAAGTGGATTCGCTGTGCCTCACCTGCAGACAATGTCGCTGAAGCTCTATTTAGCGTAATATAGTCCAATCCAACATCAAGTAAAAACGTTAATCTGCTATTGATTTCCTTGATAATTTCTTTAGCAATAATTTTTTCTCTATCTGTAAGGGTTAAACCATTAAAGAACTCAATTATTTCATTAATTTGTAGTTCTGTAACTTCGATGATATTTTTATCTGCAATTTTTACTCCAAGTGATTCAGGTTTTAATCGTTTTCCATTACATTCTGGACAAGTTAATTCCCGAATATATCGATCTAAAAAATTTCTGGACATTTGGGATTGAGTTTCTCTATAACGCCTCTCCATTGACGGAATGATGCCTTCATATTCTCTTTCAAAAGCATGCCGCATGGAACCATTCTTTCCTAATTCAAAATATATCTTTTCATCGTTTCCATAAAATAAAATATCAACTTGATGTTGAGTTAATTCAGAAAATGGTAAGTCTAAATTTATATCATAATGATTTGCAACAGCTTCCAACATTTGGAAATAATAAGAATCCCTATTTTCACCTATTGAATTAATAGCTCCCTCATTAATTGATTTTGATTTATCTGGAACAATTAATTCGATATCAAAAATCTGTTTAGTGCCCAAACCTTCGCATTCGGGGCATGATCCCCATGGACTATTGAAGGAAAAGTTTCTAGGTGCCAGCTCCTCGAATGAAATACCACATTCAATACAAGCAAAATGTTCACTAAAAATCAAATCTTTTGAAGTTCCATTTTCAAGAATCGTGATATAGACAATTCCTTCTGAGAGAAATAAAGCTTGTTCAATAGAATCTGCTAAACGTTGTTTTATTTCTTTGTTTATTGAAAGTCTATCAATTACCACTTCAATTGTATGTTTATAATTTTTATCTAAAATAATTTTACCCGTATTATCTCTTATTTCTTTATCAATTCTAACTCTTTGATATCCTTTTTTTCTAAGATCTTCAAATAATTTTTGATACGAACCTTTTCTATCTCTAACTATCGGACTTAAAATCATTATTTTTGTAGAATTGGATAAATTTAGTACCTGATCAACTATTTGATCTACACTTTGTCGCTCGATCTTTTTACCACATTTTGGACAGTGAGGGATGCCAATCCTAGCGAATAATAATCTTAGGTAATCAAATATTTCCGTTGTAGTACCAACCGTCGAACGAGGATTATGCGACATAGCTTTTTGTTCAATCGCAATAGATGGTGATAAACCTTCAATGGATTCAACTTTAGGTTTCATCATCTTACCGATAAATTGCCTGGCATAAGGAGATAATGATTCAACATATCTTCTTTGTCCTTCTGCATAAATGGTATCAAATGCTAAAGATGATTTCCCTGATCCAGAGATACCCGTAATCACTATGAATTTATCTCTGGGGAGATCAACGTTTATATTTTTTAAATTATGCTCATGAGCACCTCTTATTTTAATGAATTTTGTCATCAATATCTCCTATTGATTATAAAAAATGCAAGTTTAATAAGATTTTCATTAATTCATTTAAATAATTTAAAGATATTATGAATAAGTGATAAAAGTTATTCATTTTTTAATATTTCTAAAAAATATTGGGGGATAAATGGTACTCCCGCCCGGATTTGAACCAGGGTCAATGGGTCCAGATTATGGTTGATGCTTTTTAGCTCAATGCCCATCATGATTGACCGCTACACCACGGGAGTTTATTTATAGAAATTCTGTATGTTACTTATTTCATTTCTCTTAATGTATTAGTTACTATATAAATTTCCATTATAACTTTTTTTCAATATAAATTCTAAATAATGGGAATAATGATGCAAATTTGACTGAAAATGATGAAATTCAAAATAAGAATAAGAAAATAGGTAAAAAATTATCATTACAAAGGATAAATGAATTGAGAATATTGAGAAAGAAAGGCTATTCTATAAAAGAGATCATGAAAGTATTTCCTGAACATAGTAAATCAACGATTTCAAAGTATGTGAAAGATATTATTTTAACCCAAAAGCAAATTGAGAGATTATCAAACAAAAAAAAGGTAGGTAGGTCACTCTCGATTGAAAAAGTCGGAAAAATTAGAGAATTAAGAATGAAAGGTTTATCAATAAGGGAAATTCATAAAATCTTACCACATATATCAAAGGGTTAAATTAGTAAGTATGCAAGAACTATTGAATTAAGTAATGAACAAAAAAATCGATTAAAACAAAGGGAAATTAGAGGCAATTCAAAAAAAATTAAAGAACAATTAGTATTTTCAATCGAAAAAACAAGAATAATTAGTCATTTATTATTTGATGGAGGATTAGTTGATAAAGGACGAGGTATTGCTTTCACTTCTTCATCACCCAAAATTCTTCAGCAATTTATCAATGATATAAAAATTGTTTATGGATTCGAAAATCCTTCTATTATTGAAGAGAATAATAGAGGGTGTAAAACTATAATTTTTTATTCTATTAATGCTGTAAATGATTTAATGGGATATGTAGATACTTTTAGTTGTTTATCTGAAAGTATTAGAGTTCCTGAAATTATTAAAACTGGTGATTTAGAACTAAAACGCATATTTTTAAAATGTTTTTTTTCAGATGAAGGAGGATTAGAAATAAATCTTAAGAATAAATCATTTAGAATTGCGGGAACTCAAAAAAATATAGAATTTTTAAAAGAAATTAGTAGTATTATTAACGATTTTACAATTAAAAATCTTATAAACGAAAAAGGAAAAAGAATCACCATTAGTAAAAATTCTGAAAAAAAGAAATTCTTTGATAAGATAGGATTTTTAGAAGGAAGTAAAATAGTTAAAGGAAAGTTTATTGGATATGATAAAATGGAACTCCTAAAACATTGTTTAAATAATGAATGGGATTATCTAATAAAAATTAAAAAAGATAAAAGTAATTAAATCAAAATAGATTATAAACATAATTAGATAGAAAAAATATGAAAAAAATAAAAATAAATAATACTAATTAAACTTCAATTTATTCCAATTAGAGTTCTAAATATTTAATTACTAAATGGAAAGGCTTATTATTCGTCAAAAAATATCAATAAAAATTAATTTAAATAAAATTTTCTGAAACTTTAAATGTAATCCAAAGGAAATATCTTATATATTAAAAAAGATGAGAATTTAAATGTCAAATTAATGAGTGATAATAATGGTTTATGTTGAAGTTTATAATGTTATAAGAACCGGCGAAACTGTATTTATCAAGGATGCAGCCACTGTGAAGGATGCTTGCGTGGATGACCGAGTTATAATTATTATCGATGATGACAATAGAGTAATACACTTATGGAAGGGGGAGAAATCTTCAGTTGCTCTTAAATTCATAGGAGCAAGGTTAAGTCAAGAAGTCCGAGGATCGAGAGGGTTGCTATACAAGGTTCTCCCATCCGATCAAGGTGACGAAGTTGAAGAATTAAAACAAATACTTGAAATCGTGCCTTCACCCGAACCAGATCAATTTAAATCTCAACCAGATACCGTTTCTGAAGAGGAAGCAGCTTCTTATAGCGGTCCACCAAGTGCTTCTGCACCAGTTGGTCTTCCAGAAGATTTAAAAGAAAAAATCTTGAATGAATCTCTCCCTGACGGCTTCGAAAGAGAGGGTATCATTAGAGGGAAAGATTTCTATGGAATTGCTAGATCCGTAAGCAAGGTATTAGGAAAGGAAATTGTCAAAGAAGAAATTCAAAAGACTGAAATTCCAGAAGGTATGTTGTTTGATACGTTATATGGTGTTAGAATGCTAATCAAAGACGGGAAAATTGATGCCATTGAAATCTTAAAACGAAAGGAGGCTTAAAAAAATGTCTCAACAATTATTAGATGAAATTTTAAAGGAAAAAGTTCCAGATGGTTATGGTCGTGAAGCGGTAATCATTCCAGCTACTTTGTATGCCATTGCTGAAGTCAAAACCAGCGTGATGGGCAAAGAAGTCATTAAAGAATCCATTGAAAAAGCTGAAGGGTTAGAAGATGGATTCATGTTTTCTGCAGATTATACCCCTAGACTCCATATAAAAGATGGTAAAGTTGCAGCCATTGAAATACTAAAGAAGAAATAAACTTAATTTACAAATTTTTATCTTTTTATTATTGAAAACTTTAAGTCTATTATAGAAAATAGGTAGTAAATCAAAATGGTAACTACCCAAACATCTTTCATTTTTTATAAGGTAAGAAGTTAATGAGGAATGAAAATTGAGTACGGAAGAAAAAGAAACAATGATCAGTTGTCCCTCATGTGGTAAAAATTTTAGCGTAGAAGAGTTTAAAAAAACACATACATGTCCAAAATGTGATTTTGAAGATCTTTATCATAAAAAATTACGCATTGCTACAAAATTAGCTAAATACAAATCTAAATAAAACTTAAAAATGTCCTATTTTTTCTAATTCTTTTTATAGAGTATTCTATTGTTTACATATTAAATTGGCAAAATAATAGAAAGAAAAAATTAAAAAATAAAGAAAGATAGAATATGACAGCTTCTATAAGAAAAATTTCTTTTTTTAGTGAGTGATGACCTTGAAAATTAATATAATCGAAGAATGTGAAAAATCCAAAAATAAGGAGTTTTATTATGGTGCCTTAATAAATAAAAAAATAGAGGATGTCTACATCGGTTATGGTTACTTGGAACCGAAAGAAAGAAGAGATAATTTTGGACCAGGCAAGGGGCACGAAGAAATAATTTTACTATTAAATGGTGAAATGATGATGTGTTTCCAAGATGAAGATGTCATGATGAAAAAGGGGGATTCGGTTCATATCCCAAGTGGTCTTAAAGTAGAAATTGAAAATTTAACCAATAATAAATTAGAATTTGTTGTTGCAGGTGGTCATACCGTCCAACATGTACATTGATTAAATTTTATTTAAATCAAGCTTTGTAATCTAATACTTCTATTTTTCCATCACAAGATAAAGCATTAAATATGTTTATGAATTATTATTACAAATATTAGAAAAATGAAATAAGGGGATGTCAGACTTTGCATATCAGTTCAAAATTATTCACTGTAGATAATGTAATGAAAGGAATTGGTCTAGGAATTAATCTATTGAAGAAAAATGTTAAAAAAGTTCCATTAGCAGTAAACTATGATTTAACATGGAAATGTAATTTACGATGCAAGCATTGTTATTTTTATTCATCAGCTGAAGAGCTTGGATCTGATAATGTAAAACAAAGAAAGGAATTAACTGATGAAGAATGGATCAAGGTCTTTAAATTCCACAAAAATATGGGTATCAACAGTGCTGCTTTAACTGGGGGTGAACCAACTTTAAGAATGAACTTGATACATGAAGCTATCAAGATCTTTCCATCCGTTCAGATTGCTTCGAATGCTATCATAAAAATGCCCTGGTTTAAAACAGACAAGCAACCAATTTATTGGATTAGCTTGGACGGAAGAGAAGAAACTCATAATTCTATTCGAGGCGCTGAAATATTTCATAAAGTCATTGAGAACATTAGAAATGACAAAAGAGTTCTGGTTTCGACCACGATTACTGCCATGAATTATGATGAAATAGAAGATGTCGTAAAAATAGCTTACGATACGGGTGTATCAGGCTTATTCTTTCTCACTTATACTGGATATCCCGGAGATCCATTATTATTAAAAGGTGAAATATTGCGAAAGACCGTAAAAAACATCTTAAAAGTAATGGATGATTATGGGGATTTTATTCTCATTTCAAAAAAGATGTTAGAATATTATGTTACGAAGGAACACGTAAAAACATGCATGTTCAGATCCGGGAATGTAATTAGCTATTATCCTGATGGAAAACGGAAATTTTGCGTGATGGGAAACTCGCCTAAATTATGCGCAAATTGTGGTTGTATAGTTCCAGTTGCAAGTCATGCTTTATCAACATTGGATCCTGAAACTATTGATAAATTGAAAAAATTTCCTTTTTAAAAGAAAAAATCGGAATTAATCATCTAATCGTTTAGTATATTTAATATAGGTCATGGTAAAATGATCAATACTTTTTTAAAAGATTTTTTTAAGTAACTTTACTTTATCTGTTTCTACATCAAAATCTACTAATTTTGCGGCATTTAAATCAGCTAATGATTTCCTTACACTAGCCGGTGAGAGTCCCGAAGATTGAGTTAATGCTTTCCTATCAATTTCTTTACCTTCTGGAAATCCATGTAATAGGTACAATAATTTTGAATGCGGTGCTGCTCCAAAAACATCAGTTAATAACGTCATTGAAAGTGCTAAAATTTCTCGTACTTCAACTTTTTTATCTTTTTCTTTTTGTAGATGTTCAAATTCACTTGAAACCTTTTTTAATTGATTTGATATGTGGTCCAACTCTTCCCTCATTTGAGCATGCTCTGTTCTCATTCTAACATTTTCTTCATTTAGTGCAATATTATCATTAATTAATTTCTTAATAGGATCCAATATTGTAAGTGCATCATTAAGATGAGTTATGACTTGATCTACTTTATCAATTGTAACTTTTTCTGTTTCTTCACTCATATAATTTCCTCAAAATTATTTATTCTAATAAAAAATCTATATTATATTGGTTGTTTATATATTTTAAAAATATGAACTTTAAAAAATAACAATAAAAAAAAATAGAGTTATTTTTCTCTATTAGTAATCCATGCTTCGGCTTTGAGTAAATCTCTGACTGCCACTCTAATGGCTTCACTTCTGTTAGGATATCTTTTCATGGATACCAACTTTTCTATATCTTCAATATATATATCTGGTAGGTGTAAAGTTACTAATCTCATCAATTTATTCTCCATTTAAGTGAACTATTAATATTATCTGCGTATATCTTCAACTTGATCATGAATATCAATTCGAGTATTATGGTGATATTATTTTTAGAAATTTGATTCTTTTTTTAAAATTAAGAAAATTATTAGAATTAGTTCATAGGTAATTTTATAAGATTTAATTTCTCTTTTATGTGAAAAACCAAAAGGAGTATATAACATGAAAATAAATCCCCCTCCAACAAAATTTATCATATTTTCAGGTGGAGGCGGTCTAATTGAACGAATTCAAAAAGTCCGTCTCGTACCTGGTTATAATGAATTAGAAATAGATAATGTCCCTGCAGCATTTGACCCCTCGACAACTTCAGTATTTTTTCCCGAGGCAACTACCGATGTAATTATTCAACAAATTGATGTTAAACGACCAGATAAACGAATTGTTGATAATTTTATTAATCGGGAAAAACAAGCTGCAACTAACATCATTCAAAATGCTACGGATTTGAGAGGCGAGAATAGAGATATGATTCTTCAATTAATAGAAAGTGCTCATTATCGGCGTTATGAGGACATGCCAGGTACTATTGTTGTCTCTTTGGAATCCAAAGTTGAAAAAGAGATTTCTCTTGGAATAAAATATTTCCTTGAAGATTCAAGAATAAAGTGGGAACCAAGTCTTCACGTCCAAATTAATGAAGATGCCGGTACAGCTACCATTGAAGGTTTTATTTTAGCCATGAATAATACAGATTTAAGTTATCCTCGTTGTGAATTGGGATTTGCTGAATTTGAAACTATGGCTGTTGCACCTGAAATGGGATTTTTAGATGATTTAGTGACTGAGCAAGAAGCACAAAACGTCATTCCGCAAAATAGGATGATGCGACAAGTAACGAAGATGAAGAATTTATTGATGTAAGGAGGCGTTATAATGAAAGCAAAATTAGATTCGCGTAAAAGCGTAAGAATTAATTGGTTTAAACAAGAAAATGTTTCATTTATAAAAAAAAGAACGATACAATGGTCTTATTCGAATTATAATATTGAATTAGATGTAATTACGCCAGAAATTTACATAAATTACGTGTTTTCTGGAATAAAGAATCCTATACCTGGTACAAATATGATTATCTTTGCAGATGGCTTACCTCATGCATATATGCACACTTCCGGTAGCATTGGTGATAAATTCCTCACAGATAAAAGCCTGAATAATGATGTTGAAGCAGTTGATAGAATTGTAAGGATTGATCGTGGTGAAGAGAAAGTATCTAAAAAACCTGTACAACCCCATGAAGCACATTTATATAAAGAAATTCAAATTCACGAACGTCAAGATAAAATCATCCGTAAATTGACATTAAAAAACGAATCACCCAAATTAATTAGAGACTTTGAATTGACTTTCATTGAAACGAAAGAAATTCGTTTTATATCAAGCAATCCCGTGCCTTCTGAAAAAGATGTACCTGAATATAAATGGAAGATTGAAATTCCTCCTGAAGGATCCGTTGCTATTGAATTAAACCTTGAAAATTACATCAAAAACACCTACAAAATTGAAAAAGAAAAGGATAAATCAGATAAGAATTTGCCTCATCAACCAAGGAGCATGCATAATATCAATGAAATAAAATAATTTTTCAATCTTTTTTTTAAAATCTCACGGTGAAAATATATATTTGATATATAAGTCCTGCATAATTTAGATTCAGACAGATAAATTATTAAATATCTAATCGAATTTCAAAATTTGATTACCAATTTTAAAATTTAGATATCAATAAAAAGGGATTTATAATGACATTGAAATTAATGGAAAAATTGCGGAAATCGGCAGAGGAAGAATCCGCTCGAATAAAAACAAATCCAGAAATTTGGCAGAAAGTACAGCCTACTTTCTTTGCCAACTTGGAGATCGGTCGATCGTTAGAACAAGCCTCGAACTTTATTTTTGATCCGATCGGATTAATTTTAATGCATCCTTTAAAAACCGAAGAATATGAATCCACTCCAAGAAACTCCTCCGCCTTTGCCCGTACGGGGGGCGACGGTGTCCATTTTAGTTTGCTGCATTTAGATGGTCAAATAATCGAAAAGTCGCCCGTGGTTATGACGGTACCCGATAATTACGGGGAGGAAAATCTGATTGTAGGAAGTAGTTTATATGAATTTTTATGTTTGGGATCAAGAACCGGATACTTCTTGCTCGAAGGATTGACCTATTCAGACCGTAGAAAAGAAACATTAGAATATTTAGAACATCCCGAGGCATTGGTAAAGGAAGATTCTCAAGTCTTGAATAAAGAAAATATCAAGCGAAGCCAATATTTATTACAGTTACTCCGAGACAGCTTGTCGCTCCACCCCTGGAGAAATATTGAAAACCGTTTGAGCGAATTGCAATCGTTTCAAAAATTGCTGGACTTACCTTCTAAAGAACGAAAATAAAAAACGAAAGGATTGATTATGATCTACAAAATACCCGATGATTCAGGATTTATCGGCATTGTAAATGTTGATAAATATATCACCTATTTAAAGAAAGATTGGTGGTTTGAGGATTTAGAACGGCATTTTTTGACACAAATGCATAATTTAAATTTATTGCTTTGGGCTACAGGATTAGAAGAGATATGGCGTGTAGATGTTCACCGAGGCATTTCTAAGCGGGAAGGTTTTCGATCCGTGCTCGGAAATATCCAAGTAACAAATAGGAAATTGTATTTCATTAGTTATGATGATCTAAGCTATGTAGCCCAATTTGAAGATGAGCGATTACCTAACAAAGGGTTCGAAAACAATTTTATCAATTTAGAAAATGGCTTATATAGGATGCATGTAATCCAAGTCTTTCCACTTGATGGTCCTTATGATCCAAAAGAACCCCAATTTATAATAGAATATGAACCCACCCGGAGTGCGGATAATATATGGACAAAAATTCCATGGTTTACTGAAAAGGAATACGGCTAAAGGGTCCATGATTTCAATGATTTTAAAATAGAATAAGCAACTTTTTGTAATTTTTGTTATAATATTTACAGTGTATCCATATTTTATTCGGGGTTTAATAATTTCAAATATTGTTCTTTCAATAGTCAAATTCAGATTTTGTTATTTACGTTTGAACCTTACGATTTCTTTTGCAATTCGCTCAAAAAAAAAGCAGGGATTTCTAAGATGGAGTTGGAGAATCTAATATAATAACTGCATATCTTTGCTTTCATTTCTGAATATATATATTCACCGTAATATTTTAAAATACCAATATAAGATAAAACTAATTAGTATTTTTTTTAAATTTCTATCGCTTTTAAAAAAAAGTTAGGATATAATAATAGTTTTTCTTTTATGAATTAACAATGCCGTTATTGCTCCTAGAAGTCCCACAATTACTAAAATTTCTGTAAATCCTGGAACTTGAGGGATGTCATAAGGTAAAGCGGGCGCATAATCTCCGTATGTATAACTTGTTGTACCAACTACCAATATTCCCGTAATCGCATAATATTGTTCGGTTCCATTTAATGTGATAGCTGTGCTAACATTTGCAGTAATTGAGGTTCCTGATGCTTCACCAATTGAAATTGCTTCTGAAAGTGCAGACCAATGAGTACCATTCCAATAATTATCTGTTGAATTTCGATAGATAAATACCTCGTTACTTGTATTCCAAACTAGTTTATAATCATCATTTCCATCAAGATTACTATCAATTGAAATATTACATGTTGCATTGTTGCTACTCACGAGCCAGTTAGCTTGAAAAGTTATGGATACATTCTGGCCTGATCTAATCAAACTAACAATGTCAATTCCATCAACGAAATCTCCAATTTCATAGTCGCTTAAATCGCTTATATTTACTTTTAAGACATCATCTACAAAGTCATTAATTGGTGCTGGATCATAATTTATAGCATTTACAGTTCCCATTATCGTGAAAACCATTAAAAAAGAAAGAACTACAATTAGGGGAATTGTTTTTTTCGCTAATTTCATTTTAATTCAACTATTTATTTTTTCTATGATCAATTCAAGAGTTTTTTTAAAATAAATAAAATAATTGGTAGCATGACATAAATCAATATTGATAATAAAGTGAAAATTTGAAATTATATCCATCTCAAAAAAAACTTTTAAATCCCTTTTTTAATACTAAATCTTGAGTAATCTATTTTCTTTAGGTGAATCGAATCATGTCCGAACTTACTGAACTAAGAATATATTTACCAGTAATTAATGATATAAGATGCACCGGATGTGGTGATTGCGTAACCGCTTGCCCTATTGGTGCTCAAGTAGAAAAAAAAGATTTATTACGTATAATTGCTGGAAAATGTAAAGTTATTGATCCAGAATTATGCGATGGTTGTGGAGTTTGTTTAGAAGCGTGTTCTGTTGATGCAATTCACATAGAATTACGTGAAAAATAATATAATTTATTTGGAGGCAAAAATGATGTCTATTCCAGCTTATAAAAGAAAAATTGATGATAAAAATCAACAAATTAGCTTAAAGATGCTTACAACGAGATTGAGTTTAACTCATGATCAAGAAAAATGTGTAGGATGTCAAACGTGTAAGATTGTTTGTCCAAAGGAAGCAATCTCGAGAGGACCAGTCGCAGCAACTCTGAGGGGTTCTAAAGTACCAAAAGTGGTGTTTGACCAAAATCAATGTAGTTTTTGTGGTTTATGCATGTACTTATGTCCTTTTGGTGCAATTGCAGTAGAAATCGATGGGAATCCAAACGATCAAATTCAAAAAGAAAAAGCGGTACCAAAACTAGAAGTTGAATTCGTTGAGTTGAAAAATAAGAATAAAGCAAAAAGTTATTTTGAGGGTGAAATTACCATCAATAGTGATTTGTGTCCTGGAGGTTGCAGTAGCTGTGAAATCGTATGTCCAACTGGTGCAATTTCAATACCGAAATCTGAACATCCCTGGGATAAATCACCAAAGGTTCAAGTAGATAAAGAAAAATGTATATTTTGCGGTGCTTGTGTTAATTCATGCCCTAGTGAATCCATTGAATTAAAGAGAACTAAAGTTAAATATTCTGGCGAATTTACAGATCCATTCTGGCCAAATATCGTATCTAAATTAACAACACCTTTGAAATCTCCTCAAAAATGAAATATTTTACTTTATATTCTTGTTAAAGCGTCCTATTTTCTTTTATTTAATGTTTTACTAATATTTTTTCCGAAATCTCTATTTTTGACTATGTAAAAAGATTAAAAAATAATTTTGAGTTAATCAAGATATTAATCTTAAAATTAATTTTAAGAGGAAGTTATTTCTAATGATGAAGATTGGAATTATCAAATGTGGAAACATTGGACTATCTCCTATATTGGACTTAATGTTAGATGAACGAGCCGATAGAGAAGATATTGACATTGTTACTACCGGATCTGGTCCAAAACTTGGTCCTGAACAATGTGAAGGTGCCACTAAGATGATGATTGAGCAAAAACCTTCACTAGTATTATTTATTTCTCCTAATACAGCACTTCCTGGACCAAAGAAAGCACGAGAATTATTACAATCTGCAAGTATTCCCTCAATTATAATTTCTGATGCTCCCGGTAAAAGAGCAGTTGACGAAATTGCCGAAAAGAAGATGGGTTACTTCATCATCACGTGTGATGCTATGATTGGTGCAAGAAGACCTTTTTTAGATCCTACTGAAATGGTATTTTTTAATTCAGATATGATTAGAGTCTTAGCAGGAACAGGTGTGGTAAAACTAATTGCTTCTGCTATTGAAGATGTAATTACTGCATTGAAAGATGGTCAAACTCCAAAACTACCTCAAGTTGTAATAACTTGGGTAAAAGCTACTACTGCTGCAAACTTTGGAAACCCGTATGCTCAAAATAAAGCCATGGCAGCTTTTCAAGCATGCGTAGCGGTTGCTGATATGAATGTAGATGCGTGTTTTAAGACGAAGGGTCGAGAAGATTACATGCCAAAGGTTGGAGCCGCTCATGAACTTCTACGTCATGCAGCCAAATTAGTTGATGAAGCACGAGAACTCGATAAAGGTATGAATAAAGTATATCGAGCACCACATGATACAGATGGTAAACTTCTATCTAAAATGGATTTTGCAGCTAAACCAGAATAACCTATTTCTTTCTTTTTTCTTTTAATTCCATTAATGAACTTTTATTTTTCGATTTTATTCTTATGAAAAATTAAAAATCAATGAAAAGCTATTCATATTTATATTTTATAGAATTTTTTTGGAGGATTTATCATGGTCAATGTTCGAAATGGACGCATGGAAGATATTTTTCAGCTGAAAAAATTAATGAGACAGTTATGTAAGAGATATGACAGAACCTTTTACGAAGAATCATGGGTATTAGATTTAAAATATAAATTTGAAACAAATCCCAAAGGTATATTTGTTGCTGAAGAAGAAAATGGTGATATTATTGGTATGATATTAGTCGATGTTGGTCGAGATCCCTATTCTGGAGCTCAATTAGCACAATTACAAAACTTTGTTGTTGACGAAAAAGTAAGACACGAAGGAATTGGTAGTGCATTATTAGATGCCGCTATTGAATTTTGTGATGATTATAAAATATCAAGTATTCAAATTAATGCTCGTCGGCAAAATGAAAATCTCATTAAATTATTTGAAAAATTTGGATTTAAAGAGATTTTTTTTGTAATGGAACGAGAAAGTGATTAAAAAGAGAAATAATTAAAAAAATTGATTTTATTTTTCAAATCTTACTTAATCTGATATGATTGAATGGAATCAAACAAATGATTTAATTACATGAAAATAGATTTTAATAAATAATTAATTTTTGAAGAAATGTAATATGAAGAAGTGATAATTATGGTGATTCGAGATTTTCATAAAAAACCACGAAGTTTATGTCCAAGATGCGGAGGACCAATGATTGAGGAGAAAGATGAAGAATCAGGTCAAATCAAATTTAAAAAATGTCCTGCTTGTGGTTATATTACTGGATCGGGTGAACCATCAGAGCCAGTAGGGATTAAATTTCGCATGGATGAAAAAATTGAGGATAAAAAGGAAAAAATTCTCATTTTTCATCAAAAAGGGGACAATATTATAAAAGCAACAAATTTAGATTCAGATACAGTTGCTTTAGTTGCTGATAAAAATCAAAACATTATTTTCGTTTGGAAAGGTAAATTTACATCTCCCGGTGAACGTTACCGTGCGGGTACTGCTGCTACTAGACTGAAATCTTCAGAGCGTATGTATGGTGCGCAAACAATTATGGTAGATGAAGGCGAAGAACCTAAAAATTTTCCTGATTTGAAGGGTGCTGCGAAAGAGACGGAAGAAAAGGCTAAGAAAGAAGCCGAAGAAGAAGCTAAACGAAAAGCCGAAGAAGAAGCTAAACGGAAAGTCGAAGATGAGAAAAAGAAAAAGTTAGAAATGAAGAAAAAGAAGATAAAAAAACCTAGAAAGGCTGATTTAGAAAAAAAACCTGAGAAAAAAGTCTCTAAAGAAATCAAAAAAATTTCGAAATTAGAAAAATTAGAAGATGAGAAAGTTAAAGCTGAAGAAGAAGCAAAAAAGAAAGCGGAAGAGAAGAAAAAAGTTCAAAAACTAACTAAAAAACCAAAAGCTAAGAAAAAATCTGACGAACCCAAAAAAACAAAAGCAAAGATAATTGAAAAAGAAACTAAAAAGATTGAAGAAAAAGTTAAACCAATAAAAGAAAAAAAATCTTCTTCTAAAGTTAAAAAAATTTCAAAAACTAAAAAGAAATGATGGTTATTTCTGATTTTACAGATATTTCTTAATTATTTCTAAGATTTCATTGGGATGAGATAGTACTTCTATTCCATCCATTTTTCTAAGATTTTCAACATGTTGTAAATCTATTTTTCTTGATTTTAAAGTCAATTTTTTTCCATTTGGTAGAATAGTAGTTAGTTCTCCTTCTTTCTGATCAACAGGATATACATATACAGGAATATTACCTTTCATTGTTTGAGATATTGCATTTGTTATTAAAGTATCTGCAATTCCTAATGCTACTTTTGCTGTGGAGTTACCAGTTAAAGGGGAGACAAAAAGAAATTTATAAGATCCTGTTTGAAGCGGACCAATTATAAAAGGAATATTTGGACCCTTTTCTATTCTAACGTCTTCAAAAGTTTCCTGTAATTTATTTAATAGTTTATACCATTTTAAAACTGTAACACCTTCGGTGGATATAATAATCGTTATCTTAAAATCATATTCTTTTCTTATTTTTTCCATTATTTCTATTGTTTCCAATATATAATCGCCTGCACCTGTTATTCCCCAACAAATTTTTTTATTTTTTCCCATTTATTTCACCATTTAATCCTATTATGATAAGAGGGAGATAATTTTCTTACAATAGGCAGGTAAATCGGCAGGTTTACGGGATGTAATTAAATTACCATCTTGAACAACTTCTTGATCCAGATAAGTTGCACCTGCATTAATTAGATCTACTTTGATAGCCATGAAAGAAGTTGCCTTTTTACCTTTTAAAATACCAGCATCTATTAGTACAGAAGGTCCATGACAGATAGCAGCAATTATTTTGCCTTTATCAAATGCTCTTTTCACTAAATTGTTAATTACTTCGTATCTTCTCAAATAATCTGGCGCAAAACCTCCCGGTATCAATATTGCATCTATTTCATCAATATTTACGTCCTTAGCGGCAAGATCACTCTTAGCTGGATAACCATACTTGCCTTTAAATTCTAAACCAGATCCAGAACTAGCTAATAAAACCGTGGCACCTTCCTCAGTTAATCTATAATATGGATACCACAATTCTATGTCTTCATATAAAGTTTCAACCAAAATTATTACTCTTTTCCCACCCAAATTCAATATCAATCACCTAAATTCTTGAAAAAAATATTTTTATTAGTTATTTATCGTCAGTGTAAATATTACAAATCAATTAAAATTTATACATCTTTATTAAAATTTCTCAAATGGTTAACTCAAAATACATTGCGGGTTTAAATTTTTTACTTTTTGAACGGATTAATCAATAATATTTTTCAAAAGAATTATTTTATTAGTTCTTTTATAAGGTTCTTTTCTTATAATTTTCAATTGTTCTAAAGAATTTATATAATTACTTATATTTGATCTTGATAAACCAGTTAATTCCTTTAATTCAGTTTGAGTCAATTCATTATCACTTTTTTTTAGTAAATTAATTATTCTTTTCTCCCAATTATTCAAAGAAACTATTTTAATATCAAGATCCTTTACTAGATTTTCATTTTCAATATTTTTAATCTTGTAAATCAACTCAATTTTTTCCAATCTTTTTTGCAAATCAAAGATGATATAAAAAATTGCATTAAACATCAGAATAAATGAAACAAAAAAAAGAATAATACTCCAGATCATTAATTCCTGATTAGCTAAGGATAACCACCAGATTGTTATAGCAAAAAAAAATAAAATCAGACCAGAAAAAATTATTAAAAATTGATAGACAGTTCTCTTTGAATCCAAAAAAATCAATCCATGGTAAATGATCCGTTATTTCTGATTAATTCCATATACCAATACAGGGCTTGGTTTTTTAAGTCTTTTATAAATTAAGAAAACTGATAATAAACTTAAACTTATTGTTATAGTTAATATCACCCAAATAAACCAAGTAATCGAGATTTCGCCGCTGATTAATGTATACTCTTCGTTATTCGATTTGTAATATAAAACTATACCAGAATCATAATCAGAGATTTTGGTTTCACTATTTAATTCTGTTATTATTACATTTCGGGGAAAATACATCGCACCTTTCCCAGTATAAAAAAAGTTCAGACGGCCATTTCTTGTATTTAAATCAACAATACATTTGTTAAATGATTCAATAGCAAGGTTATATTGAATTCTTGAACCATTTGAATTGAAAGTTTTAGAAATTTGTACCATATTTGTTTTCATATTAAAAGTTGCTATCAAATTTGATTGTACCATTCCTTGATGAGTATTTTCATTGATAAGCCATTGATATTGAGAGCCATTTTTAATCCCATAATTGGGCGAAGCAGATAGAGGTATCAATATAAATGACGATAAAAAAAAAGATAAAAATAAAAAAAGAATTAAAATTTTTTTTGATTTCATACTTATCATTATTTTCCTTTTCTTATCAAGGGGTTGCATATAATATTGTAACTACAGCAGTTGAATTATCATCGATTGTTATGTCGAATAGAATTTTACCACCAACACCATCATAGATGAAGTTAATAGGAATTTCAATCCATGTGTTTTGTATTGCATTCATGTTATTGAATTTAGTTACTTCGTATAGACTTCCATTATTATATTGTAATCTAATTCTGTTAAATTTAATTCTAATTGTATCATATGTTCCTGCAGGAAGGTTCGCTTTACAAATTTCTTGTTCTTCTCCTGTAACCGAGCAATTACATACTCTTTCAGCATTAATTATCGTATACCAGCGACCAATTCCATTTTGTCGGAGTTCTACGGAAGCCACATCTGCATTGATGCTAACAAGACCATCATAGGGAGCATCTTTTATTGATACTTGAAGAGGACTAACCATTGAAATGGCAAAGTATGAAATGAATCCCACCGTTATTAAGCTTACAACCAAAATGGGAATTAATAATAGCTTTTTATTCATCATTTCTCACCTTTTGGAAATTTTATAAGGCTTCATTTAATTATATGAATTTTTTAAATTTTGATTCTCGCTTTTGACAAAGAGGAATCAATATCTCAAAAATGGAAAATAAGTTGAAAAAAACCTTTTTTCTTAAGAAATAGATTTCTAATTGTTCATTTTAAAAAAAAATAAGAAAATTTACCGTATTTTATCTAAATTACATGTTTTATTGTTATAAAATTTAAGATAACTTTATTAACTATTTAATCATAATATGGAAGCTTTTTATTCAAAATTATCAATAAAAATGAAAAATAATCAGATATCTTGATTAGTACATGCTAATAAAATTTTCAACTTTTATCAGTTAATTCTACTTTTTATTTATATTCTATATTCTAAGTTTTTTTCTCCAATAATAATATCTCAATTATAAATACGATCATATAATTTAAGAGCGATTTTTTAAATTATTCTTATTTCTTTGAAAATCTAAAAACATTTAAACAAGAAAATATTACATTTGTAGCTAAATGGATATAGCATTGAAAAAAGCACAAGTTTAAATATTACCAGTTGATTTTTAAAAATTGAAACGAGTAATAAACAAAAAAAAGATAATATCGGTAGTAAAAAAATGTTAGTAGAAGAAATTATTGCAAGAAATCAAAGATTTATTCCATTTTTAATGCATTGTTTGAATCTTTTATGCCAAAAACATCCAGAATTAAGAAAAAATCCTGAAAAAATCGAAGAATTTATAACATTTTTCGTTAGGCATAAAGTAAAAGATATTGAAGACAAGATTGTAAATGATGCATGCGAATTTTTAAAAGAATAAATAAATATTTTAGAAAAAAAGTATTAATTAATTACCAGTGTGATGCTCCCTCTAATATTTCATCATTCTCTTCATACGCTTCAATTTTTTTTCTTTCTTCTTTAAGTTTAACTTCCTTTTCCCACTTATCATCACTGCCTAATACAACATCAACACCCATTTTTTTTATTGATTGTATGATGTCTTTTTTATGGAGACATTTAGGAAAAGGTTCCTCCTTTAAAATACAGGAAGCAACATGTACAACATCAATACCACTTTCTTCCTTAAGATTTCTAATTAATCTGAAAATACGTCTTCCAGGACACCCGCCACAAGAAAAAAAACCTACCAATTTCGTCTTTTCATCATAATTTTTAAAAGTATGAATTCTATCTGCAAAAGATATTAAACAAGATGTTCCAGGGCAAGATTCCTGAGTTCTATCGCATCTAACAATAGCGATTTTTTTAATTGATTTATTAGTTGACATGTTTCAACAAACCTCTTCGGATAATTTTTCTCCTTTCGTGGAAATAATTTCATTTTGAATTATAATGTTTCTATTATTTAAAGATTCGATGAGTTGTTGAGTAATGAATCTTAATTTTGAACAACAAGGGACTTCCATTTGGATGATTTTAACATTTTCTAATCGAGGATTATCTAAAATTTGCTTCAATTTTGAAATGATCAAATCTGTATCCGTAAATTTCGGACAAGTTATCACAATTGGGGTATCATTTGACCTAAATGTATGTATTTTATCATAAACTGGGGGCACACAATCTGCAATTAAAACTATTTCTTTGGAATCAGAAAATTGAGATTTAGGATTAATGAGTTGAATCTTGATTGGCCATTGATTTTTTTTGATTACTTCTGGTTCTGTTGCGTCAAATAACGCCTTAAACTTCGTAGAAATACATGTTGGAACTTCCTCACCTTCAAGATGCCCACATTCATGTCCTTCCTGATGATGTTCACATTGATGAGATTCTTGAGCTTTGAGATTCGTTTCTACAGCTAACTCATCAAAATCTTCGGCTTCTCGCATGATTATTCTTAGCGCACCTTCGGGACATTCACCAATACAAGCTCCAAGTCCGTCGCAATATTTATCACTAACTATTTCCGCTTTTCCATCAATGATTTTTAATGCACCTTCAGCACATTTTATGATGCATTGACCACATCCTGTACATTTTTCCTTATCAATTTCTACAATATTTCTCATAATTATTTTCAAATTATCACCTTTTTTATTATGCGATTTTGGGAGATGCAGTTTCTACACTTTCATTTTTTACATATTGCCAATCTTCTTTTGCCTTTTCTTCTTCTGTTAATTCCTTTCCTAATGCACGATAGGCACAATATCGATGAATATAACCACCAATATGTAATGTTTGATCTTTTAATACTGGATCATGCTTCATGGAAGCATTACAAGGATAAGCATGATGAGCTTTAGAGATTTTTTCTTCAAGAGTACCTTCTTCTTCAGCTCTAAAAACAAGTTGGCGCACCATGTACCAAGCACATCCACAGGGTGAAGCCCGTATTACCCTTCCTTTTACAATTTTATCATCAATTGTTTTTAATTCAATAATAGGTTTGCCAATCTTGAAATAATCAATAAATTCATTTATTTTATCAAATTTAGTATAATCAAGAGCACAAAAAGGTCTTGGAAATGCATATTCCATCCCATATTCATCTAAATTTTTCTCAATTTGCTTTTGTAGCCCAAGTGGAACCCAATCACCATTTTCAACTGGAGCTATCAAAGCAAGAATCTCATATTTTTTCATAAATTCAGCTATTTCAGATAATAAATCTTGATGTATTCCAATAACTACTAGAATATCCACTTTAGGAATGTCAATTGGGAAGAATTCCTCTGGTTCTTCAATCATATCGGGTAAATCTGATGGAAATTGGTATAAACCTTTAATTGATCCAGCTTTTGAACCATATTCAACACGACAGTCATCACATAAATCGATACCACATGATATACAGAATTTGGTATAATTCATAATATTTCCCATGAATTTTTCTGCGAATGCCGTACTTTGTTCTTCATCCTGATACAAAACATAAATATCCATTTTATAATACATCCAATATTGATTAATGTGTTAATTGTTTCCTACATGTACTTATAAAAAATAAAACCTAATAACCTTTCACCGAACATGTTCGGTTTATTCAAAAATAAAAAAAAAAATAAATTTTGAATTAAATATTTAAATACCTAATTTTTTTCGATTATTTTCAATATGTTTTAATATATTATCGACTGCTTCTATTGGATCTTTCTCAACGTGTAATATACCACCCGTAACATCCCTACAATCTTCAGTAAGAAGTTTTACTAAATTAGGACCTCCAGTTACAGTTGGAACTGGGTTCACATACGTATAAAGCCCAAACGCTAACGCAAAGACTGCATCAATTGTTGCTTTTTGTTCCATGTATTCAGGTGCAACTGCCACAACTGGCAAATCAGGTATTGGAACACCACCCAAAGCATTTGATACCGCTGTTATTAAATCTGCGACCCTGCCTGTATCGGTGCAAGTCCCATAACTCAAGACTGGGGGTATGCTCAATTTCTCACATAATGCTTTCAAACCAGGACCTGCAAGATTTTTGGCTTCTGGACTACAAAGACCTGCAACTTGTACACCACCATTGCCACATCCCATTGAAAGAACTAAAATATCTCTTTTAATTAATTCTTTTGCTATATTAACAGTATGAACATCTTGCCCATAATCTCTAAGTGAAGTGCATGAAATTAATCCTGCAACACCCCTAATAGTTCCGTCTTTTATTGCATTTAAAAGGGGTTCTAGCGTTCCTCCAAGTGCCTCTAAAATACTTTCAGTTGAGAATCCTACAATAACTTCTTTTAAAGGTAATCCTTTAATTGGTTCAATAGAATTTTTACGTTCCTTAAAATTATTTATTGCCATCTGCAATAATTGACCCGCTTGAGCTTCTGCTTTTTCGGGTTTGTAATTGATTCTTTCATTAATTCCTTCAAAAGCAACTAGATCGCTAACAGGAATTAATTTAAATTTGTATTTCTCAGCATATTTTGGGTCAATAGGCATCGAACAATTCATATCGCAAGCGAATAAATCAACACATCCACTAGCTAGAATGGCTTCTTGCATGATCCAATTTCCAGTAAAGCCGAAAAACACATCATCCATTTCCCATCTTTGAATCATTTCTTGTCCAGTTTCAATATTTGCAATTATTCTCAGACCTTTAGCGCCCACTGCTTTAGCTTTATCTTGCCATTCCTTTTTTCTAGCTAATTGAACCATTGCAAAACCCAAAAAAGGTTCATGACCATTCGGTAAGACATTTACATAATCAGGATCCAGAACTCCTAAATCCACTCTCATCTTATGAGGTCTCGGGATATTAAAAAGAATATCTTGACAAAATTCATTAACTATTTGACTTTCATACGCCATTGCTATTCCTAGACGCATTGCTTTAAGAGCTAGACTTACATAATACCCATCGACGTTGGTTAAACAAGAGCTTGTTGCATAAATTACTTCACCATGAATACCTCCAGGAAAAATATCTAGCTTTTTCCAAACTTTTTTCCGTTCTTCTGGTGCTAATAACTCAACTATCCTACTTGGTTCATCATGTTTTCTATTGAAATCAGTTTCTACAAAGTCACACAAACGAATGGCAATATCTTTAATAGTACCTGATGTATCTAAACCTAATCTACTTGCAAATTTCTTTAATTTTTCAGGTTCTTTTATTTCAAAAGGAGTTTTTCCTTCAACTGTAGCTCGTAACGTCTTAATTGTTTGATCTGTATGATAATGATAAGTAGTAGAACCCATTACGTTTCTTAATACCATCATACGCATGGCCATTCCATCACCTGTAATTCCGCAGACACCTCGTTTATCTTTCGCGACATCAGCTCTACAAGGACCATTGGAACATAAATCACATCTCACTCCACCTAAACAAAATGGGCATCTTTTATCAGGATCTTCTCCAAATCCTTGGGCTACATATCGATCCCAAATATTTGTCATTCCATCTTTTTTAATTCTTTCGTACATTTTTTTAACGGATTCATGATATGATATCCTATTTCCTTCCATTTTTATCACTTCTACATTTTTCGTTCAATACAAATCTGAAATTGAATTATAACACTGTAATAAGTAAGTATTTATTAAGAGGAATAAAAATAAAAAAAGTTCCCCCGAATATGTTAGGTCAGTATATAAAAGAAAAATAATGGTTTATAAATCAAGGTATGTTATATTGACGGAAGGGATAATTGAAGGCAGAATTAATATTAAGTTACCTAGTGGTAAATGGATATCAGACCTTAGTAATGAATTTCCAAATTATATTTTTAATATAACATCCATGTCTTTGATAAATAATGATATTTGCAATATATTGGTCGAGATTAAGGGAGACAAATTTTCAAGTTTATTAAAAAAAATTAAAGATCATTCATCTGTTTCAGAAAGCTCAACGATATCAGTCTCATCATCAACTGTATTAGTCAATGTTAAAACACAAGAGCCTCTGTTATTGAATCTTTTTAATAAAGAGGAAATAATTGTAAAATATCCGATCACCATCAAAGATGGGTGGGCTGAATGGGTTTTCTTCGCATCTCGTGAAAGAATTACTTCATTATTTGAAGATTTAAAAACCAAAAAGATTGAGATAGAATTAAAAAGTATAGGAAAACCTCACGATAGAAAAATTTTAACTGAGAGACAAAGAGAAATACTTGACGTTGCTTTGAAAAGTGGATATTTTGAAATTCCTAGAAGAATTACATTGAATAAATTAGCAGAAAAATTGAATATTGCACCTTCAACATTATCCGAAATGATTAGAAAAATTCATCAAAAAATTTTGGTGAATTCTAAGTAATATTTATTTGTTTTTATCAAATTCAATCGCATTTGCGGGACAAATTTCAACGCATCTATTGCATAAATAACATCTTGATTTATTGCTATTGATAAAAGCTTCGGATGTTGGGCAAACCTTTTCACATGCTTGACATTTCGTGCAATTGTCGTTCCGTCTCAATTTAAAAAAGCTAAATCTACTTGTTAGCCATGCAACCGTACCAAAGGGGCATAAAATCGTGCACCAAGGACGGTATATGAATATGCTAGAAATTAAGATCAAAACAAGTATTAAAATGGGAACTATTAAGACAACTGGATTTAATATATTTTGAAATATTGAAAATGCTTTAAATGGATTGATGATTGAAAATAATGCAAATCCCCAAGTTATTGATGTTACTATCATAGTAATAAAAAATGTGACACGAATTGAATTTGTAACCTTATTTGGTAGAGATACCGCATATTTTGATTTTTTAACCTTATTTTTAAAATTAATATTTGAAATTAATTCCTGAGCAGCTCCTAAAGGACATGCATAACTGCAAAAGATTCTTCCAAATATGAGTGTAGAGACTACAAATACCGCAAGAACAATAGAAATTATCACTATAGAAGGTAAAATTCTTGATATCATTGCAGGGTTTCTAGTAATATTGAAAATAAAAATGAAAATTTGTTGACTCGCAAAAACTGGATGCATGGATAGACCAAATATCAATCCAGGTATTAAAATTGACAAAAATAAAATAATTATTGTAATTTTTCTATTCATTTTCTTTTTATAAATTAATAATAAAGATATGATCGATATTATAACATATGAGATTAATACAGGAACCATTTCCAATGGATTTAAAAACAAAGATTGACCCAAATTTTCACCTTCATTTTATGATTTTTTTTGGGGGAACATTACTCTAATTGATTAACATGATAATATTCTAATTTTCTTTTACCTTTAGATGTAAAGTAGGTTAAAAAAACACAAATAATAATCATTAGTTATTAAAAAATTAGAGATTTGCGTGGTATTTCTTGAAAGAAGAATTAGTTAAAGCAAATATTGAAATTGAGATTCCTCAAGATAAATGGATTTCAGTTATAACAAGGGAGTTTCCTGATATTAATTTAAAGATTTTATCGATGTTTCTTATTTCAGAAAATACAGGAAATACCTTAATTCGAATTCAGGGAGAATCGTTTCAACCTTTTATTTTAAAATTGAAAGAACATAAATCAATTATGGAATATTCAGAAATCTCTCACAATCCAGATGCCATGTTGTTAAATGTAAAAATGAAGAATCCAAAAATGTTAATTTCTTCAATTGAAAACGAATTATTATTAAATTTCCCAATCTCAGTTCAAAATGGTTGGGCAAAATGGGAAATTTATGGTTCTCGAGATAAGATCCACAATTTTATTCAGCATTTATCATTAAAAGAAATAAATATTAAATTAAAAAGTATTGGAAAGCATTTAGAAAAAAATAAACTTACACATAGACAAGAAGAAATACTCAATCAAGCAATAAATGAGGGATATTATGAAATTCCTCGAAAAATTTCTTTATCTGAATTAGCTGTAACTTTAAATATCTCCACTTCAGCACTTTCTGAGAATTTAAGGAGGATTTATAAAAAATTATTAGCTGAAAATTAAATCAAAAATATTAAAAATTATCTTATTGTGATTTTATGAACGGGTTCGTTTAAAGGAAACTGACCATTTAAAACTTTATCTTTTAGTTTTTCTGCAAGTTTTAAAGCACCATACCTGTCTGATTGACGTAGTTTTATTGGTACTTCTTTATCTTGAAATTTAACAGCGCCCAGATTACATTCAAATGCAGCTTCTGGACAATTATTTACACAAGTACCACAATTGAAGCATTTAGTTTTATCAATACCATATATAACGGAAAAACAATTTGTAGGGCATAATTCTTCAACAGGACAAGGTTGTAAATCGCAAGGAGGACATTTATGATGATCAAATTTTACCACATAATTCTTTTTCCATACATCACCATATGATATATCTTCTAATTTACCTCTACCAACAATATCAGTTATGCTTAATGGAGCATCTTTATCTGAAAATTTTAAATTATTGAAAATTTTTTCATTTAATATGGGTATTGCAATTGCCCAAGTATTAATTGGTTCTGGACCAACCGATGTTTTAAATCCTCCCATGTAAAAGGGATCCATTTCCTTCATATCTGCCAGAGACATCAAATTGGGTCTCAATTGTGAACTTCGAGTTCCATGATCTATGATAAAACCAAGTGCATTATTCATTAAGATCGGAGTTCCTACACCAATAATATCAAGATTTGGGTCATTTTCAAGCGGATTTAAAATACCTGTACCACAGAAGGACAGTTCTGAAGAAAAACCTTTCATGGGAGTTACTGTAAAAATAGATTTGATAGAATTTGCTCCGGGATTTATGAATGAATTATAATTCCGGAATGCTGCTCTAACACAAAACATTCTAGCAAAATCCATTTCTTCCAATGTGATTGTGGATTCTATAAATTTTCCTTCAACCGTTAAACTTTCAACTCTTATTTCTCTACCTTCTACGATATCTCGAAAAAGATTACCTCCACCATATATATGAGACCTTTTTTTACTCTTATCGGTCCCAAAAACAAATAGGTCAACTCTTCCAAGATATTCATTTGGACAAGGACCAACATGGCAACGGATATCGTTTAAACTGATTTCGATTGCCTTTCTAAAAAGCCTTGGTTCACTTACTTTAAATGATAAAATCGCTGTTGTACCGCTCATTAATCCTTTAGAAGCTGTTGTAACTACATCAATATCATCAAAAGAAAAGGTTTCACCATTTTCAACTGCAAGCATTAATTCTTCGGCGGTAAATACATTAGCATTACCTTCTTCAATTTTTTTCTTAATTTCTCCTATTGATCTAGTTTTTACCAAATTACATCAACTTTCAAGAGATCCAATTATTTTAATTAATTTACAGATCTCTCTACATATAAATTATTAAGTCAAAAATTATCAAAAAGGTGACCATAATACATGAACAGTTCAGAACTTTGTCAATTTAAAATTAAAAATCGCCAATAGAGCATTATTTAAACTAAGAATGTTAAACAAAAATAAAAAAAATTGTTAGAAAGAAAAATGTCTAGTGAATGTCAACTTCCGTCTTTGAAATGATATAATTTATGTCCGTAACTTTTTGATTGATATTAATAACATTAGGCAAACTTAAAGTTACAAATCTTGAACCTGGTGGAAACATTAACGTGATATCCCCAGATTTTAACACTGCATATTCAAAGATATCGTCGATTTCTTTATAGACCTGCATTCCCCTCGTTGGTTGATTGATCTTTTCTCCTAATATTCCTTTTTTAATATAAACTTGGTTGCTTTTAATTTCAACGTAACTTATATATGAACTTAAAATTAATATCAGGAAAACAATACCAAATGTAATGGTCATTACCAAGTAGAACTGCCAAGTTAATCGAATTTCAAGTTGGAGAAAGACAAAGACATAACTTAAGATACTTAGTTGCGGGAAAAGTACAGCTAGTACAACTAGTAACATTACAACTGCAATTATTACTGCAACCAGAGCAAACAATTTTCCACTTGGAAAATCAAAGGCGACAATGAAAATATTGTAGATAAATATTATAAGCCAAATCCAAGATAGGACAACAGGTAAGTTACCTTGTACCATAAATAATGAAAGAAAGATAAAGACTAGACTAACAAAGAATGTTGGATAGAAAAAGATAACATCAGAATATGAGCGAATGGTAATCGATTCAATTTTTTTTTGAGTTGGTGTTAATGTGGTCGTCGAATCCTTCGATGGCGGAGGAGGAGCTGCTGCAGGGGGTGTTTGTACCATAAATATTTCACCTTTTAATTATAATTTTTTAAATAAGTTCAAAAAATATACTAAACGTTTTATCTGTTAAAATATAAAAATCTAAGCGTTATAACATAAAAAGTCAGATTTTAAAATAGATCAAAGAAAAAATAAATATTTAATAATAATCAATACGGATTCAAGGGGATTAACTTAGATTAGGAAGAATGGACCAGAGGTTTAGATGTTTACATCAGAAATACTGGAAGATTAATTGCGGATGCAGAGATTTTAGCAAAAAAAGGGTCTTTTGGCCATGGCATATTTTTAATAATCACCGCAATTTAAGAAATTTCAAAAGCAAACATAATGTTCGGATCTTTAAGTAAGCAAAAACAAGTCCCAACTGCTAATTTTTGGGATTATGGTTACAAACAAGCATTATATTTGTTATCGGTGAAATTATCTGAAGGAAATCCAGATGAGAAAGTTATGAAGCTTCATTTACTTGGTGATTTCTTAAAAACTAGTAATTTAAATGATGATAAAGTAATGAAATCAGATTTTTAAGATTTATTCAAGTATCAAGTTACAACTCATATCTTTCTTATAAGAAATAAAAGCTTGTATGTTGATTTTGAAAAGAAGTTAAAAAAATAATAAATTATTTATCAAAGAAACCGAATACCAACCTTGAGAAAGTGGATTATGATAAGAGACACTCCAAATCGATTTCTATAATGTTAATGATAGTTATCTTGATAGCAATGTTTTTTTTTAAAATACTCACTTTTTAATTCACCCCAATGCTTGTATGGGTTACAATAATGATTATTATTAAAGGATTATTATTATTAAATTTAAAATATAACAGAAAAAATTTTATTTTTTGCTTTTTATTTTATTATTACAGTTTAAACAAATCCAGTCATCATTTTCCTCGATTCTTACATTGTCTGGGGATAAAAATGATTCACATTTTTCACAAAATGCACATGGCATCTTGGTTTTGATCGCTACATACTTCTCACAATCCTTACAGAACCAACGTTCTTCTTTAGGCATGCATCCCCCTAACATAAAACGTCCTGTAGCTTCTGCTTCAATCATCCCATCTGAAGGATATCCAAAAAGCACGTAACTAAGATTAGTTCCATTACAAATCGGACAGAAAACTTCCATATACAAAGAATGGTAAAAGTGTTATTTAAACTATTTATTAATTAAATATTGAAGAATTCCAAAGAATTTCCTTAACAAATAAAAAATATTGTTTTTTTTAATTATTTACACTTATATCTCGATTTCTATAGTTTATTGAAATATATAGAAGGTTTCTTCAACAAATTAAGAAAATTTAGATGTTTAAAAGATTTTAAAGCTCTTCGATTATTTTAGTGTCATGCCCAAATATCATTTGGGTGTCAAAAATGACCATCTTAATATTAGTATTTGAGCCATTGAATATCATTTTTAATCCTTGAGATTTTAATTTTTCAATAGATTCATTTAAATTATTAACATTAAATCCAACATGATGTAATCCACCTTCAGATTTTGAGAGAAAATCTTCGAAAATGTTCTTTCCTTCTATAATTGAAATGAATTCCAATGTAATAGTTGTAAAAAAAGCACTTGCAATTTTTAATTTGACTGGTTCGATATCTTCATTTAAAATATTTTTATTAAAAGTGACTTCTTCAATTTTTAATTTAGACAAATCAAAAAAATCTTCTAATTTTTTTAATATCGAAAAGATATCCTTATAGACAAAGCCGACCGTTTTTAATTCCCCAATCATTTTGGACCCCAAAGATCTTCCTCAAGTATATCCATTACTTTTTGAGTTCTCTCCTCAATGTCGCCAGAGATGCCATACACTTTTCGTTTTAATTTCATTTTTTCCACATAAAAAAGAATTATTTCATGAATTTTATCTCTAAATTCGATATCTGTGGATCTATAGTTATCATCTTCTATTTTATCCCCAAATGGTTCTAATAAAAACAAATAATCATAAGTCTTAACCCAATATTTTACAAAATTCTCCATAAAATAAATTTCGTGGGATTTAATCTTTTTTAACGTTATCATCGCATTGTGAGAATATGCAAGACTGTCTAACACGCTCCGATCACAACATAAGACTCTGTAATGTTTTCTTGTAGAAATCAGTTCACGTTCCATTTGCTTTAATAAAATGAAGAATTGTGATTCAAAATCTGTTTTTTCATTAACTTCAAAGCCTTTAGGTAAATCAGAAGCTATTTCATCAATCATAAAAGATGCTATATTCTTCTGCTTTAATCTAGCGTGAACCGAGGAACATAACGTTGTTTTACCAACACCATGACTACCAATAAAGGCAATTTTTAGAAAATCTTTTGGTTTTTTTGGTTTAATTGGAGCCGAGATAAAGTCAAGGAGATTTTTGCGCCTTTTAACTAATTTTGGTGAAAAAAGATTCACTTCCTTCCTAAGATCACACTTTTTACATGTTATGGTAATATAATAAAGGGAAAAACGATATTTATAATTAAATTTGTTTAAAAAAATATAAATTAAATTTCCTAAAAAGCTTTTTTAATGGATTTTTTTATTAATTCATGTCCAATAAGAATAAATAACCATTTAAAAATTGGGAGATCAAGATGCAATTATTTAAAACAGAACAAAAAGTATATGAAGTATCAGGGGTAAAAATTGGGGGACAAATAGGCGAGAATCCCATGCTTCTAATAGGATCTATTTTTTATCAGACGAAATCTAAGAAAATTTTGAAGGATCCAAAGACAGGAGAAATAGATAAAGAGGTTTCAGAAGATTTAATAAATCAACAAATCGATATTTCTGAAAAAACGGGCGTACCTCATGGATTTGATGTTGGCGGAGGAGTTGAAACTCCTGATGCATTAGTAAAAGTTGTTGAATTTGTAGCAAATAAAACTAATGCGCCAATTTTACCTGATGGAGCTAGTGCAGAAATAAGAATACCTGCAATTAAACGTTTAGGAGAAATTGGATTATCAAATCGATTTATATATAACACAATTGATGCAAATGCTACAGCCGAAGAACTGAACGCAATAAAAGAATCCAAAATTTCAAGTGCAATTCTGTTAGCTTTTCATAGTAAAAATATTTGGCCTGAACAAAAATTAGAACTTATCACAGGTACTGAAGAAAGGGAAGGATTATTGACCAAAGCTAAAAAAGCAGGTATTGATAAAATTTTAATTGATACCGCTACATTAGACATTCCTTCGATATCCATTAATGCAAGAACAATAAATCTGGTCAAGGATAAGTTGGGATATCCAGCAGGTTGTGGTGCTCATAATGCATTACATACGTGGGGTAAATCGAAAGAATATGAGAAATTAGATAAAAATATTGTCCAAATAAAAAACGTAATGATAAATACTCTCCCTCAGGCAATGGGAGCTAACTTTGTTTTATATGGACCTGTCACGCATTGTAATTATGTTTTTCCAACGATTGCCATGAATGAAGCGGCATTAACTTATAATGCTTTGAGATTAAATAAATTTAAGAATGTAAATAGGACTGGACCTTTATTTAAAATATTCTAACTATTAAGTGATGAAATGAAAATTTTTTTTTTCATTTTAGGGAAAGATTGGGAAATATCATTAGCTGAAATTTCAAATTTTTTTGAAACAGAAGATTTTAAAGGGGAAATTATCGATCATAGTAAAAACTGTGCCATCGTTCGTTTTAAATCAGATATCACTCTTCAACAAATGCAATATTTTCAAGAAATACTTGGTGGAATATTGAAAATAGGGTTCATAAGTGGTGATTTACCAAAAACAAGTTTATTAAAATCATTTCCATTCAAATTAAAAGACATGGATATTGCAAATGAACACCGAAACATTATAATGCAAGAAATTAGAGAGAAATTTCTTCCTGATTTAATAAAAGAAAAATTAGAAGATTTTTTCTTCGCCGTTTCAATTTATCCGACCTTATTTTCGGAACCTGAGATTAATTTATCAAAATCCTATGTTTTTTTTAATAAATTCTTGAAAAGAGAAATAGAGAGCATCTATAAGATCAAAACAAATTATTTTAGATATCCAGAAAAAAATGTTAAGAGTGGAGAAATTAATCCAATTTGGCCTCATAACGTGCATAATTACTCTTTATTAAGTAAATCTGCTGCTGAAATAGTAATTATTTTAACCAAAAATAATTCATATCTTGGTAGGACTATCACTGCAGATAACCCAAATTTAAGGAAAATGATAGATGAAAAAAGACCGAAATCTTCATTTTCAATATCTACACCACCAAAACTTTCGAAAATTTTAATTAATCTAGCCATTCAAAATGAAAATAAAAAAATTTTAGATTGTTTCTGTGGTTCAGGAACGATTTTAATGATGGCTTTAACACGTAACTTACCATTCATTGGAACTGATATTAATAAACAAATGGTTGGAAAGGCTAGGGAAAATATTGATTGGCTTTCTAATACACTTAAAATACAAATAAATGATGTAGAAAAAAAGATATTTCAACTTGATGCAAATGATTTATCAAAGTTTTTCCAACCTAATAGTATAAATGCAATAGTTACTGAACCATATCTAGGCCCAATTTTTAAAAATAATCCAACCGTGGAAGAATGCGAAGAAATTATTCGAATGCGATTAATTCCATTATATAAAGCAGTATTTAAAGAATTTGAGTCGATATTAATAAAAGGTGGAAGAATAGTTATAACCACACCCGTTTTTTTATTAAAAAATGATAAAGAATATGACTTACGTTTAGATGTATTATTAGATAAAAACAAATTTAAATTAATCAAGTTATTGCCAAGGCAAGTTTTTTCTAATTATCGTCTTAAAGATGTAGATAAAAATTATGTGGTAATAAGAAAACGAAAAAAATATGTTTTTAGGAAAATAAATGTTATAGAGAAAATTTGAACAGATACTTTTAGAAAATATTAATAAAATTGAATCTTTAATTTAATTAAATATTCAGTAATTCTATAGGAGCCATTAAAACTTGAGTGATTTGATTAACTTATTTACTCCATTAAATGATGCAATTGAAGAATTAAAAGAGAAAATAAGCAGAATTAGCCCCAATCAACCAGAAATTGCACTACTTGATAAAAGTGCAGATGTTAAGTTTATAGATCCGGGATTAAAGGACCAAGAAAAATATATGAAGGAATATGTTGGGTCAAACTTCTCTTTAATAGCTAAAGGAGAATACTCTTTACCTTTCTCGGGATTATTATTGGGTTTTTTTAAGATTTCGGAAGAAGCAATCCTAGTATTATTTCTAGAAGAAGGAAAAATTGGAAATTTATTAGCTTTTCGGGGAGCAATTGACAGCATGATTCAAAAATTAGATACTAGTCTAATAGCTTTACAGAAGACGCTAGAGATTGAGGACATGGCATATAAAATTATTAGATTAAAAGAACTGACAGATGAAGAATTAACGAAATTAGCTCCAGCTTATGAAGAAATGACAGATGATATCAACCAACCATCTGAATACATTTCTTTATCACAAATTTGTCCTTTGCTCGATGAGAAATATTCTAAAAAGAAATTTAGCTTCAAAGAGAGTCTTATAATTCAATTTTGTGATGGTGAACATTCGATAGATGTAATAAGTAAAAAAAGTGGATATTCAGAATATGACGTTCAGGATGTTGTATTAAAATATGAAAAGAAAGGTTGGCTAAAAAAATTGGTAAAAAAATGATTTTTCCTCAGGTTTAGGGAAATTACATGTCTAAGAAATCTTTAAAATTACTATTTTTTACTTTACTTTTATTATTTTTAATTCCTAATTTTCAAACTTCAATAAATGCAACTTCAGATAACAATTTCAATCTAACTATTTTAGATCAAACTTCTGCGAATTTAAGAATAATAGAGGCAGAAACAGCAATTCAAAATGCTTATTTAAAATTAACAATTGCAGAAACTTTATTCATTGATATTAATTCTCTGTCCAATATGTTAGAAAATGCAATAACAATCTTAAATTTGGCATATGAAATGAATAATTCACAAAATCCTAATTTTGCCTATGTAGAAGGTAATGCAACGCTAGCTAAAAATATTGCTAATGATATCAGTTCAGAGGTTACCCAATTAATTAGTTATACACAAATAATAAATTTAATCATTATTATTATAGTAATTGTATTAATTGGAAGCGTAATTGCGATATTGAGCTTAATATATATAAAGAAGATAAAGAAAAAATCAGAAAAGGACTTTCTAGAATCAGTCGTAATAAAAAAAGAGGAAAAAAGTTAATATGGAATCTAATGATATTTCGAAAAAAGATTTCAAGTTATATTTTATAGTAATAATTATTGTAATTGTAATTACATCGTCCTTAGTTATATATAATGTAATAATAAACGTAGAAAAATCCACTTCTTTTTATTGGTATGACGAGAATGGAGGATACAATTTTCCTAAAGAAATTCAAGTGAATCATTATTATAACGTGACAATTGGAATTTCAAATTTTGAACAGAAATTAATGCTTTATCGTGTTTATGTAAAAGTAGGTAATATCTCAACAATAATTAATTCAACTCATCCAGCCGATCTTTATATAAACTCAACATTTTTTGAATTTACTGTATTAAATGGTCTAACAAAAACTTTTGATGTATCAATGAATATGACAATAGTTCAAATTAACATTAAATTAGTTACTGAGCTTTGGAAATATGATTCAGTCAGTAATACTTACGTTTATTCAGGGAAATTTTTATTTGTTCACTATAATGTTACGGCTTAATGACATTTTCTAAGAATATCATTTGTTGTTTTCAGCCCATCATCCCATATATTATTTAATTCATTACCAATAATTAAAATTGAACATATAGGACTACCCATACTAATTTTACTGCCAGGTTTTGGAATGTCATAAATATTATTTAATTCTATAAAATTACCTATTTTTATTTCTTTAGTGGCATAAAGAATGAATTTTAAACCAATTTGTTCATCATAAAGATCAAATTTACTGATTTCTTCAAAAATAGAACTTTTTACGTGTTCATAAAATATATTTTTATGCATTAACATTTCTATTAACTCAATGGTTCCAGGAAATCTTGGATTTACCTCAATTAAATATATTTCACCGTCTTTTAATATGAAATCCATGCCATTTATTCCTTTTAATTCGAAATTCTTAGTAATTTCATTTGAAATTCTTCCAATTTCACCATATACTTTTTTATTCACCTTAAATGGTATGATATTACCACAATACAAAAATTTGGAAGATGCACCTAAAAATTTTTCACCTAGAATTTGTTTAGTAATTGTCAAAATACTGGCATGATGACCATTACATGAAATAGTTGCGCTTATATCAATACCTTTTACAAATTCTTGTGCAATAAAATCGGATCGATTTAAAATTTTAGTAAATAATTCCTCAAAGTCTTCCTTTCTTTCAATAAGATGAATATTTTTACCTCCCCCTGAAGATTTTGGTTTGATAATGAGGGGAAATTTTAGTTTATTAATTTGATCATCAGTAGCTAAATCTATAAAATTAGGAAATTTTATTCGTTTTTTTCTGCAAAAATCAGATAAAATTTTTATGTTTCTTACTTTTTTAACCGTATCAGAACTATTCCCAATAATAGGTTTAAGATTTTCTATTTTTTTCCAGATATCAGCCCTATTATCAAAGCCACTTGTAATAATAATGTGAGATATTTCCTTTTTTTCTTTAATAATTCTTTTTAATTCGTCATAGAAAATATCTTGAATGGATTTTTTGTCAAAATTTGCTTGAACTAATTCACTAATTATTGTTACGTTTTTCATTATATTTAAGAGATCGAAATCTCCAAAAAAATCAATATCATCAATATTTTCCACACCTAAATTGATGGCAGATTTAATTATTGGGCGGGTATTAAATCCAATTATCAGAAAATTACTGGAATTTATAAATTTTTTTATTTTATCTTCCATAAGAATCCTTTTATTACACAATGTTCAAAAAATATAATGAAATCTCATGAATAGTTCGAAAAAAACTTACATTATAATAATTATTATTTTGTTTGTTATTTACGTGTTGCTTTTTTTTTCAAATTTAAATGATTATTTTATAGCTGATGAATTAGATTTTTTTGAAATGCAAGAAAAATCGCCTTTTTATTTTTTATATCAGGGTTTTAATAAGAAATATTATCGCCCTTTAGCTCTAGCATTTTTGCATGGCATGTATTATTTATTTTATTTTAATCCAATTCCCTATCATTTAATAAGTATTATTTTACATGTTTCAAATTCAATCTTAATTTATCATATCTCAAGAAGATTTTTTAAAAAAGAATCAACTTCAATAATAGTTCTCTTCATCACCGTAATTTTTGTCGCCTTATATTTTGAGGCCATAATTTGGATAGCTAGCTATTTTGAACTACTTTTTGTTCTGTCGTGCTTAATAAGTATTGAATTTTTCTTGAAATACATTGATTCAGAGAAAAAGGAGATTAAATATTTTATTTTTTCAAATATATTTGTTACAGTAGGATATCTCTTTAAAGAATCCACTTTTTTCTTATTTTTAGGTTATCTTTTATATGAAATAGTTCAATATGATTTCTTTGATCTTGATAATCTCTGGAATAATTTAAAAGATCTTGTGAGAAAAAATTTAATTTACTTGACTTATATTCCCTTAATAATTCTACTTTTTCTTGGCAGGTTTGTGATAAATGCACAATTAGAATCAACTATTTCTCAATTTTTTGAGCCTCAAACATTATTATTACTCATTGGAGGTGCAGGAGCTGCTATTGTTCTTTATTGGATTTTTGTGAAGAAATTGAATGATAATAATTTAAAATTAATCCTGATTTTCACTATATCATACACTTTTTTGTGTTTTTTTCACATAAAAAGTAGAATATTTTATCTTCCATGTTTAATAGGCGCAATATCCTTAGGATATATATTTGAATATTTTGATTTTAATTTATTTTCTTGGATTAATGAATTTAAATCTATTAAAAAGAAAAAAAATATCTTATCTATTTTTCTTATAATTGGAATCATTTTTACCTCGGGATTTTTCATTATTTATCAAAAAAATGTCTATAAATTTTTATCAACTTCAACTTATAACATCTGTAGAACCTTGGACTTGGTTCCAAATGGTGATCAAAAAAATATCTACATTTTAAATTTAAATTATTTAGGGGGATATTACTTTGGGTTAGTAGATGTTTTTTTTGAAGCTGAGTTATATCTTAGGCATAAGAAGGATTATAATATAACTATAGCTTATATTAATGTTGGAGATACATCTTTATATTCTTTAAATAATAGAGCTATCCCTTTATCTATTGATGAATACAATCTTTTAGCGAATACGACGATAAATCCTAATAATGTTTGTTTTTTATTTTTATCACAATCAATGACCTTAAAAAATATAACAAATTTAAATTATTCTCAGTGGTGATTTATGAAAATTAATTTTCTCGGCACGGGAGGTTCAGCAATTACAGCAGAACGAAATGGAATAAGTATTTTAATTGATGATGAAACCTTATTGGATTGCAGTGAAGGTACTACTAAGCGATTAATAAAAATTCAAAAAATTAAAGAAATTCAAGAGATATTAATTTCTCATTTTCATGTAGATCATTCTATTGGCATCTTTGGAATGTTATGGCATTATTGGTTGGTTGTCAATAGGTCAAAAACTCTTAAAATCTTTGGTCCTCCTAAGATTGAAAATTTTGTTGAGCAAATCTTAAAAATGACGAAAACTCCAAGAGAAGCTTTTCCTTTTCCAATTAAATATTTTGAATTCTCTAAATCTGATAAAATGAAATATGATGATATAACAGCATTAGAAGTCCCTCATCATAAAGTTACTTTAGCTTATAGAATTGATAGGAAGAGGAGTATTTGTTATACTTCAGATATGGGTCCAAATGAAGAAATTGTTGCTTTTGCTAAGAATTCAGATTTATTAATTCATGATGTTTCGGCATCTGAAAAACAAGCTGAATGGGCACACAAGTATTATCATTGTACATCGAAAGACGCAGCGATTAATGCAAAAAAAGCAAATGTAAAAACATTAGTATTGATTCATGTGATGCCTCAAAATGAAAAAAATAAAAATATATTAGTTCAAGAAGCACGAAATTATTTTAATGGAGAAATAATATTAGCAGAAGACCTTACAGAAATTGAAATTTAACAATTTAAAACCTTAATATTTTATAAAGGATGCAAGATTATATCACTAAGGTGTTTAATTTGAAAATAGAAATTGACATACCAGATGATATATATCAATCAATAGATTTATTTTTAAAAAATAGCCAAGACTTTAAAGACATTTCAGATTTGATAAATAGAAGCTTAACAATATTTCTTAAAACAAATAATTTTCTTTTAACAACAAAAAAAATTTTGGACAATCAACTTGTAGATTAAAATAATATAATAAATTAAGAATTTAGAAATTGGGATGATAATGCCTGATATATATTTAAGATATGGCATATCAAGTGGGAAGAAAAAAGATTTGTTAAGTGCTATATTGTCAAAATATAGGTTGCAATCAAGAGCTGATGGAGTTATATTATATAATAAAGGTAATTTGCTAGTTTTAGGAAGTGTTTTTAATTCTGAAGTACCGGATCAAGATATTTTAGAATCAACATTAGTCAGAGCAACTGTCATGCAAGAAGAACACGAAAAAACCGTGGAAAAATATGAATTAAAAAAATATATTGGCAAATTATTGACGGTTACAATTGAAGGGTCAAATGGATTTATCAGTTCCTTTGGTTACCCTGAATTAAATATTTATATTATTTTTTATTTTGCACGACCTGTAGATCGTGGTACTGAATTTGGGATAATTTATAAACGTTTAAATGATTTGATCTCCGAAGTCGGAAAGGATTTAAAATCTTGGCTAAAAATTGATGGTTAACATAAATAAACATATTTAATTTTTATTTTCTAATTCAAATTAAGCGATTTACTTTTCTATTCCTTTAATTAAAGAAAAAAATATTAATAGAAAGATTCAAATTAAAATTGATTTTTGATTTAAAAAAAGACAAGATTTCAACAAAACTTAGACAAGTTAAGAGGATTGAAGCGATTCTATTAATAAAAAAAATTTAAAAACCAATAATAAAATAAACTAATTAAATACAAAATAAAAAATAAAATTTAATCAAATTTTTAGAAGTTTTTTTAGTTTCAGATAATTTAAAACGAAATTTTTCGGTTTAATTCTTTTATCAATTGTCAAAGTTAGAAATTAGTAAAAATATGGGAGTTGAAGTAATGTCAGATGAAAATGCAGATAAAATGAACCAAGCATTAGCCATTTTATCACAAATAGTTAATGATACTTCTGTTCCTAGGAATATTAGAAGAGCTGCGACAGAAGCAATGGAAATTTTAGAGAAAGGAGAAGGCACGCCAGCCATGAAAGCATCAAATGCCATATCTACTTTAGATGAAATAAGTCAAGATCCTAATTGTCCTCTTTATGCAAGGACAAAATTATGGAATATTGTAAGCGTCTTAGAAACAGTTAGAGATTAATTAATAAATTTGTTTATTTTTAAATAAGACGCTTTAAAAATTTTATTTTTTTTCAATGGAAAATAAAAAATTTTTCACTATTTTTTAAGAAGTCAAGTCCAATGAACAATTAGGACAGATTTTAGTTTGAATATCCTTGATAAAGGTTCCACATTTAGGACATTTCAAACCTAAGCTTTCCATAAACTTATCTAGCTTGTTGATATTAACTCTCATATTACTTAGAGCTGAAGGGGCTAAATGACGAGGAACTGCAGAGGTCGGTTGAGGAATTTTTTGTTGAGAGGAGGAGACTTGGACGGCAGGAGGAGATTCCGCTGATTTCGGCCGCGCTTCTGAAGTTACCAAATCGTTACTGGTTATTGGAGATTGTTTGATAGAGCTCTGGATTTCCTTTGGCAATTGTTTAACCATATCCTTTCCTTTTTGTTCTAAAACACTCCTTTCTCTAAATTTTTTTGCTGAATTGCTAAATTTAGTTGCATTCTGTTCGTCACCAAGCTCATGGAGCATGGAGGCAACATTATAATATAAATCACTTATTTTACCAAATTCTTTATTCTGATAAGCAATTTTAGCAGCATTAACAGCTCTATTAATTGCATCTTTAAGTTGTTTTTCTCTTTTTTTACTTTCTATTGCCTTAATTCTAAAATTTTTTGCAGCTTCTTGATAACTAGCTGCATTTTGCTTGTCCCCGATTTGATTACACAATTCAGCAATTTTAATATATTTCTGATAAACAGTTTCAAATTTAGCTTCATTTATTGCTTTGTTTGCTTCTTCTATTAAAGCAAATATTTGATTAACTATTGCTGAATTTTGAGCCACTTGATTCCATCCCAAACCAACTTATTAATTTATGATTTTACATTTAAACTTTTATTTGTATTCTTTTATTTTAATTCTTTTTTTGGTACAAAAAAATATTTTTCTTTAATCGTTTTTATTGTTCCAGAAACACCCAAAACATAAAAAATTACTTTAATTTCCTTTGGTTTTGTCTTATTATCATATTTTTCGTGGATTTTTCTAATGAGTGCTAACGCAGATCTTAAATCTTCATAAAAATTTAAGCTAATTCTAATTACACCTTTTTTATTTTCTTTGTCATAATATATCATCCATAATCCTGTTTTACTTGTTCCATATTCTCCAAATAAGCGATATATTAAATTCCATAAAGTATAATTTATGTTTTCCTCAGTAATTTCATCACTATCTGAGATAATTTCGAATGCAATATATCTATGTTTTTCTAATTTCACCATTTTTATGTACCCAAGTCTAAATCTCATCAATAACAAGTAAATCTGGATTATTGAATTTCTCTTTTTTTTGTTCGTAATTTTTTATTAAATTTAATGCATAGGTTGTAACGCCATGAATTGAATTCTCATAAGGTAATTCAACCAAATTTAATATCCTAACCATATCTTTTGGAGCTCTTAAATCCCATTTACTATGTGCATTGCTAGAAATGATAAAAGGTGCTTTAGATTTTATTAAAATTTTAATTAATTTGGATAATAAACGCATGAATTTTGATCTTCTTTGTCCAGTATAATATAAAAAAGGGCTGATTATTAATTCAATGGGTTTTTCATTTTTGGCACAAAGCTTTGCAGCTTCATACGTAAAAATTGAATAATTAGATTCATCTTTAAAGGTTAATAGATCGATTCTTGAATCTTGAATTGCCCAATTAAAAGTACTTTTATCTTCACTTCTAATCGAAATCAAATCATATTTATTTATATTTCTTGAAAGCAATTGTTTTAATTCATTTATATTATTTGATTTTAAATTAATCCTTGAATATATTTTTAGCGAGCTATTATTCAATTGATTTAATTCATTTCTTTGAATATTAATTACTGCAATACTAGAATATTTGAATTTTTCTAATAGAGCTATCATTTCTAAGAAATCTTTTTTCGAGTGAATGTGAAGATCAAAATATTCTTGCATTTCTTTTACCTGAATTATAAAATTGCGTTATTACTTTCATATTATATATTTATTTTCTATTAGATATTCTATTAATTTTGTCGTTTTTAAAGGAAATCCTTGAAAAGAAATTTTGATTTTTATAATATCTCCTTGATTTAATAAGATTAATTTAGAATTTGATTTATTCATTTCTTGTTTATCAATTCTAAGATAAAATATTCCTTCTATTTCATCAAATCTTTTTAAAAAATCCTCTTTCGTTAATTTTTTATTTAATTTGTTTATCAAATGCTCAAAAATAATATAACAATCTTTTCCTGTTATGATAAGTTCAAGAAAAATTATTGGTTCCTTAAAATGACCTTCTAAATTTTTTAAAGTAATTTTAGATGTAAATTTCTCTTGTAGTTGCATGGGTAAAACGTTTATTAAGGACGTTTTAACTTCTTCAATGTCTTCAGTTGCATATGAAAATAGCTCAAACGTCATTTTATTTATTTTCAACTAGCAATCTTCCATATAATGAAATTAAATTATAATAATAATAAATATATTAAAAAGTTTGATTATAATTCTCTATTGAACTGAATAAATTTTAAATTCTCATTAAAAATAGCCAATACGCTTTATTACTTAACATGAAACTTAACATTATTTCGAGTGATGAAATGCAAAATTCTTATCGTATTGAATATTATAGAGAAAAAGGGAAGTATAATGAGGAGTTAAGTAAAAATTCTGATTTTTTAGAGGCAATACGTATAGAGTTTGGATTGATAGAGCAGATAAAATCAGAGTTTGAAGATATAGAAATCAAAGAAATATTTAAGGAATTTAATATAGTTAATAATAATAATGATGAGGATTTAAGTGAAATTGAAGATTATTATACTAGTATAATTGTAAAAGCAGCAACAAATATGAAAGTAAAGGTGTCAAAACTCTTCAGAACACATTCAAAAAAATATAAAATATTTAATTTCGTCGTTATTTTTAAAAATAATCAACCATATAAGGTTTTTCCGCATATAAAAGGAAAAAGGACATACACTGTTATAACGGGATTAAAAGAATTTTTAAAAGAAGAATTTAAGTTAAAAAAAATTAAGGAATCGGAGATAAAAACAGATCTCAAATTTACTGAAAGAGATCTTCAGAAATTACTTGCAAATTACCCAAATCTAATAGAGAATGGATTGGAATTTGTTGATCTCGAAGCCCAAGTTGAAGGTGGTTCAATAGATTGTATATTTAAAGATAATAATGAACGTTATTTATTAATTGAAACGAAATTGAAAGCGACAGACCAATTAACCGGGCAAATATTAAGATATGCTAATACCTTTATGAAGGAATTTCAAACGGAAAATGTAAGAAAAGGAATCGCTTGTATTGAAATTTCACCTAATAGGATAGAAACGTTCAAAGATTTAGGAATAGAAGTATTTAAAATAAATATTGAAAAAATTTAAATTATTTTCCCCGATGTCTATGTTTATTAATTGAAGATCTTACTTTTTCTGCGCCAATTCCTTTATTATAAAGGCCTCTTGATTGCTTTCCAGCACCAGTAAGCCCTCTATGTACCCTTCTTTTATTATGAGGAAGACCAATCCAGTTAATTTTTGGATCATTAATAATCACAGGATGATTTGGATCGACCAGAATAATTTCATAAAATTTCCATCGTCCGTCTTGTCCAACCCAATAACTGTTCAAAACTTCGAGATTTGGATATTTTCTTACGACTCGTTCCTCTGCAATCCATCGAAGTGATTTCTTTGCAGTATATTTGACAACACCCAATTTTCTTGGTTTTCTACCCATCTTAGGGCGTTGTTTTCTTCTTCCACCTCGCCGGATTCTAGTCCTCACAACGATATAACCTTGTTTTGCTTTGTACCCCAAACTGCGGGCTCGATCAATACGTGTGGGATGCTCAATTTTTGTGATTACTGGCTGGGTTCGCCATAATGGCAAGTTATTTCTTACTATTTCAGTTAAATTAGCTCTCCAAGTTTCTTTAATGTATTCATATGCTGATTTGGTCATTTTTCTAATCATCTAATAATCTATTTATTTTTGAATATTATTAACACAAAAACTCATTGATATTTTAATATTTTTAACTCTTAATCATCTATCCTAATTTGAATTTTATCATAAAATTTGTTTTTTTCAGTTGCTACCTATAAATACAAGATTAAAGCTCATTATAACATAGCCAATGAATTGATTTAATCTTCTTCATTTCATTAACAAGAGATTTATCAACTTTTTGGTCTAATTTTACTATCATTAATTGGCTTTTAGTTGTTTTTTCTCGAACTACTTGTAATTCTGCAATATTAATTTTATTAGAACCTAGAAAGCTGCTAATATTACCAATCATACCAGGTTTATCCTCATAAATGATTAGAAGCATATTTCCCTCAGGTTCAAATTTTGAATTAAATGCATCAATTTGAGCAATTTCAGGTTTATTTTGCGAATTAATGTAACCAGAAATGTAATTTAATATGGTTTGATCCTTAAATATATTAACTTCAATCAATTCATATTCTCTTTTTCTTTCAACTAATGAATCTACCATTTCAATTTGGCGTTCTTGTGCTATTTTCAAGGCATTTACAATATTTATTGGCGTGGATACTAATGGCTTCAAATATACTGCTAAAAAAATACGCCTTAAAATATTGATAAGATTCCTTGGAAATCTTTTAGGAAATGTTATGGATATTTTATTAAAAGGGTCGTGAGGAATTGATAATACAATTAATGCCATTCTTTTTAATAATTCTTTGTATAAATAGAATTCATCCCGATAATCGTCTGGTAAAACTGGAAAATTAACAGGGTATTTTGGTTCTTTACCCTTCAAAATACTGACAACTTCTTGAACAATAATTTGTCCTACATTCCTTTGTGCATCAATTGTTGATGCTCCAATATGAGGCGTAATAATCACGTTTTGATGATCTAAAAGACAATCTACTTTATCGCCTTCGACAACATCCAATCCAACTCCACACACTTTATCATTTAATAATGCATCATGTAATGCATCAGTATCAATAACTGCCCCACGTGATGTATTGATGATAAATGCTCCTTTTTTAAGAATTTCAAATTCTTTCTTCGAAAGTAAATGATTAGTATTTTCAGTTAAAGGAACGTGAATGGAAATTATATCGGAAATTTTTAAAAGTTCTTCAAGCGACATTAATTCAACTTGAGGAACGTCAATCATAGTAGGAGAAACATACGGATCATAGGCAACTACTTTAAGTCCAAAAGGAAGCGCTCTTTTTGCGACTTTACGACCTATTCTCCCAAATCCAATAATACCAAGAGTCTTTCCATTCAATTCATAACCAATCAAGTCGCTTCTATTAAAATCTCCTATCTTTGTCCTAGTTATAGCTAAATTAATTTTTCGACATACGCTTAAGATTAAACTAAATGTAAGATCAGCAACGCTATCCAAACTTTCTTCAGGAGCATTAACAACTAATATACCCATATTTTCAGCAGCTACAACGTCTATATTATCCGTTCCAACTCCTGCTCTCGCGATTACTTTTAAATTTTTAGCTGCATTTATTAAATTAGCGTCAACTTTCGTCTTACTTCTAACAATGAGAGCATCTACATCATTAATTTTTTCAATAAGATCTTCTTTTGTCGGTTTTTTTAAAACTATCGCCTCAATATCATCATGAAGTTCTAAGAAAGCAATTGCTTCTTCATCGAGTTGCTCAGGTACTAAGATTTTTTTCTTTTCTGACATTTACGACCCTTTATCGTATAATCTCTTTGATTTTAATATGATATTAAATTGAAATTAAAAACGAATAAGCGTATTCATTTTTTAATCTAACTATTTTTCCTATACTTTTCAAATTATAAAGAGTATTTTCTCTATTAATTTAAATGAATAAAAAATGGAAAGAACAAATTTTTAAAGTCATATTGTTATTTGAACATGTTCATTTTAAAAAATTAAAACCTTTATAAATTTCTAGTAAATAAAAAGGAGATTATTTACATGGTTAAAATCGAAAAAGACGGAATAACGGCAGATGTTCCAGATAATTTAAAATATGGAAAATCTCATGTTTGGGCTAAAGATGAAGCAGGTGTAGTTACCATCGGTATTACAGACTATGGTCAAAAATCTTTGAAAGAAATCGTTTTAGTTGACATTATGGTCGGAGAAGGAGATGAAGTTAGCGGATCTCCAGATGAACAACCAAGTGTTGATCCCTTTGCTTCATTAGAATCGACAAAAGCTGTAGCTGAAATTTTTGCACTTGCAAATGGATCTGTTACAGCAGTTAACACGGAACTTGATGATGATCCCACAATTGTTAATCAAGATCCATATGGAAAAGGATGGATAATTAAAGTCAAAGGATCATTAGTTGGCGGCGTATTAGACGCAGCAGCGTACGCAAATTTCGTAAAATCAAGTTAAATAATTTAAAAAAAATTATGAAAAATCATTTTTTTTTATTTTTTTTCTCGAATAATTAGATATAAATGATTTCTTGAATAATTTTTAACACTTCTACTTCTAAAAAACATTTTATATGTTGAATTTCAATATGACTTGATTATACATACAACTAATATAACAAGTCAAGAAAAAAATATCTTAAAGTCATATTTGAAGAGCGATGGGTAAAATGTCAAAAGATATTTTAAAGTTTACTGATGATTTTAATAAAAATACGTGGATTAAAATAGGGACATTAGCAATACTTTGTAATGTATTTGTTGGAATTATTAATTTTATTTTGAGTTTGATCAATTTTTCTTCATATAACGCTCTAATGGGTATTTTATTAGGTTTTGAAACTATTTCTTTTATTTTAATCATGCTTTTTTCTATAGGGATTGTGACATTTTCTAATGAACTTCAGAATCAGACAGGTTTGATTGCAGGGGCTACATTAATAATAGTTCATGTTATTACTTATTTAAATCTTTATTTTTATCCTTATCCTATAATGAGCGCAATAGTTCTTGCAAATGGTCTTATTTTTCTAATAATGATAGCAACATTCATCTTCTTTCTCTTAAACCTTAGCAAAAAATATGAAGAAAAAATCATTTTATATACTGTCTTAGTTTGGCTTGCAGTTACTGTAGCAAATTTTGTTTTTGCGTTAACTTGGCCAATTTTTTCAGATCTAACTATAGCAATAAGAGATTTTTTCACGTTTTGTTGTTTTAGCGTGATTATTAGAGAATATGAGGGTACAATGCAAAAAAATATAAAAAAACCAGTTGATTACAAACACGTAAAAGTGAAGTATGAAGAATAATGTTAATTGGAATAGTAGGCAAACCTAATTGTGGAAAAACAACTTTTTTAAATGCAGCTTGCTTGACTACTGCTAAAGTAGCAGATTTTCCCTTTACAACTATAGAGCCAAATCCAGGAATTGCTTATGTTCGAACCGAATGTGTTTGTAAAGAATTTAACGTGAAAGACAATCCCAAAAATTCGATTTGTAAGGAAGGAATTCGATATGTACCTGTAGATTTGTTAGATGTAGCAGGTTTGGTTCCGGGGGCTTCTGAGGGAAAAGGATTAGGGAATAAATTTTTAGATGATATAAGAAGGGCAGATGTCCTCATTCACGTCATAGACGCCTCAGGTTCTACTGATGCAGAAGGGAGATTAGTTGAAGCCGGTGCTTGGGACCCTTTAGAAGATGTTAAATGGTTAGAGCAAGAAATAACATTATGGCTTCAAAATATAATTAAAAGAGATTGGAAAAAATTTTCAAGAAAATTGGAACAAGAAAAGTTATCCTTCATCGAAACGATGAAAGATAGATTATCCGGTTTATCAATTACTAAAAATCATATAATTAAGGCTGTTAAAGATTGCCAATTAGATTCGGATAAGCCATCCAAATGGAGTGAAGATGAAATATATAAATTTGTAAGTGAATTAAGAAAAATTTCCAAACCGATAATAATATTAGCGAATAAAGTGGATAATAAAAAATCAGAAGAAAATATTCAACGATTAAATCAATTAAAAGATCAAATAATTGTTCCTGGTTGCGCATTGGGAGAATATTTTTTACGGAAATATGCTGAAGATGGAAAAATAGGTTATATACCTGGTAATAAATCCTTTGAAATCATTAAACAAGATGAGTTTAATGAAAAAGAATTAGGAGTTTTAAATAATTTACAGGATTTAATGAATAAATACGGAAGTACAGGAATACAGAAAGTTATAGATTTTGCAGTTTTCGATATATTAAAAATGATTATTGTTTTTCCCGTTCATGATAGCCATTCTCTAACAGATACTGATGGAAATGTTTTACCTGATGCATATTTAGTGCCAGAAGGAACTGCAATTAAAGAATTTGCGGAGAAAATACATACTGATTTAGCTAAAAATTTCATACATGGAGTAAACGCTAGAGACCAGAAACGATTAAGCGACAGTTATGAACTAAAAAATTTAGATGTTGTAAGATTTGTATCTGCAAAACGAAAGTAATTTTAAAAAATAATCTTTTTAATAGGTGTTATCATAGTAGCCTGCTTCCTTTTTTGACCCAAATGATCGTATTCCTTTTGTTTTTAATTGTATTTTCAGACTTTCTGCCAAATCTTTAGTAATTTCATTTCTTTTCATCATAAAATCAATAATTTCAATTCCTTGTTCATCTGTATCACATCTTCTTAGAAATGAAATCACGTCAGGATTTTTTAATTCTGTTTCATTAGCATTTCCAATTTCATTATCATGAAACCTAATGCTTTTAATCGAAAGTTCTTTACTGCTTTTTCGTATAACTTCTTTAGCCAGATTAGGAAAATGTTTTTCAATATCAATATTAAGATCAATATCACTCGAATCGGTTTCATATTCTTTGGAATCATCGTTAGATGCCTTTTGGTTCTTCAAAAATTTAAACTCCAAAACTTATAAATTATTATTTCTAAGAATATTAACAACAGCCAATTTTATTAACATGGTGTATAAAAAATGCAATATATTGACTTTAATTTGATTATAGTACTCCCAGTTGCGTTATTTTTCGCAGGATATATGGCTTATGGCTTATATTACTTCTTTACTATGGGAGATAAAAAATTTGATATTAAACCTATTTTCAAAAAATCAAAAAAAGACGAACCAAAAGAATAATAATTAACTTTTTTAAATAGTCTAAATCATTTTACCCCTCTAATGAAGTCATAACATTTTTCTATAATTTTTATTAGTAAAAAACTCAGAATCAATCTTAGAAATTGCTTTCTTTCTATCATAAAAGTCCAAATCATCAAGATAGGTTATAAAATATAAAATTTTCATAATAAACCCTTTTCTATTTGTTACAAGATATATTAATTTAGAGAAAATAAAAATTAAATTATAACAATTCGGTGAATAATAATGCCTATTAGAATTGAAAAGAAAAAATGGGTTACTACAATTATCATGGATAATCCAGAAGTAAAAAATGCAGTAGATGGTCCAACTGCAGCTGCACTTGCTGATGCATTTAGAGAATTCGATAAAGACAATAATGCTCGAGTCGCAGTTCTTTGGGGTTCAAATGGTTGTTTTTGTGCAGGAGCAAACCTTAAAGCAGTTTTACAAGGGAAGGGAAATAAAATGAATAAAGAAGGAGACGGCCCAATGGGACCAACGAGGATGCTATTATCAAAACCTGTAATTGCTGCAATTTCTGGATATGCAGTAGCTGGAGGATTGGAACTTGCTATATGGTGTGATTTAAGAGTTGTTGAACAAGATGCTTTTTTTGGGGTATTTTCACGGAGGTTTGGAGTCCCATTAATTGATGGAGGAACGTTCAGGTTGCCAAGATTAATTGGACTTAGTAGGGCTTTAGACATGATAATAACAGGCCGCAAAGTGGGAGCAGAAGAAGCATATGACTGGGGATTAGCTAATTATTTAGTTGATAAAGGAAAATCTAGGGTCGAAGCTGAAAAGTTGGCAAATAAAATAGGAGAATTCCCACAAACTTGCTTGAGAAATGATAGAATTTCAGCTTATGAGCAATTTGGGATGGATATTAACATAGCATTGAAAAATGAATTTAAACATGGTTTGAAGGTAATAGAATCAGGTGAAACGTTACAAGGAGCAAAACGATTTACAGATGGTGAAGGACGTCATGGCAAGTTTTAATATTGATTTAATTTATTAGTATCTATTTTAGAGAGTTCTAATAAAGTTCTAAAAAAAAGAATTTTTCCTTTTTTTTCTTGTATTTTAATATAATCTCTCAATAAACCTTCAAAATATATCCATTCATCCATTTTAGTATTAAATTCTAACCCATACATTTCATTTATTATTTGCCTTGTCCTTACACATCTAATATCAATTAATTTTGCATGCCATTCTTTACATATTGTTGGTTTTAGTTTCGGGTCGTGAATTTGACAAAAGAATTTCCCATTTCTTTCTTCAAGAAAGGGACAAGAATCTAATTTTTCTCCAGTTTCTGGATGAAAAAATAAATCTCCAATTTTAGAATATTCCTTTGATGATGTATTGCAAAAATCGCGTAAAGGATAGCTACCTATATTAGAATCAACAATTTTTCCTTCCCACCTTTCCCAATCATCTCCAGAAACTCCCAATTTAAAAGTATTACAGCAAAAACCGCATTGTATGCAATCCCATTTCTTTAAAATTTCATCGGATTTTTTAAAGATTTCACATGCCGTAATCTTTTGTTTCATAATTCATTAATTTAAAATTAATCTAAAAATTTATTCATTTGATTCTCTAAATATTTAGCATATAAAGAATTAATAAGAAAAAAGGTGTAAGATGAAGAAATTTATTATAATTGGACCTCCACGATCTGGTAAATCCACTTTAATAAATATAATCTTTGATGAATTGACTAAAGATCCTTCTATCACAGTTGGAGGTTTAATTACTCCAGAAATAAAAAAAGACAATAAAAGATTAGGATTCAAAATAATTAATTTATATTCTAAGGAATCAGACATCCTAGCACATCAAGATCAACTCGTTGGACCAAAAATTTCTAAATATCGAGTTAATATGGAAGTATTAAATTATTTTTCTGAAAATGCGTTGAATATTGATTCATTAAAAGCAGATTTAATGATTATCGATGAAATAGGAAAGATGGAGATTTTTTCAGAAAATTTTATTGAACATGTTAAGAAAATAATTGATTCGGATATATTATTTATTGGAACAATGGGAAATAAGATAGATCATTTATTCATTCGTGAACTTAAAAATCGAAAAGATATTAAATTTTTATTTTTAACAAGGGAGAATTTTGATGAAACGTTAAAATATTTAAAAAATCTAGTTATAACAAACCTTCATCGAGGCTAATAAAATGTCTATTAAAGAAGTAACAATCGAATTAAGACCAATGGAAATTTTACGTGTTAAAAATGTTATTCGGGGAAATGCTTATGAAAAGGATTTAAAAATAAAATTTGGAGATGAAATGGAAGGAGGATCAGCAATACCTTGTTCAACTAGTACAGGTAATATTAACCTAAAAATTTTAATTAAAAATGAACACGATAAATCTCAAGTTATTGAGGAATTTATGGATTGGGTTAAAAAAAATTGGAAATAAATTTTGCTATTTATTAGAATGAAGAATGAATTTTGTATAATTTAATTAAATAATAATATTATTGATAATAATAAGAAATGATTATAAAACATAAATACTTTTTATGGACAAAAACAAGGTATAAGAAAAAATTTTTTATTTATTTTTTTTAATTTTTTTTATTAATTCCATATAATTATTTATTAATTGAGGTTCGCATTCATTTTCCCAAAATTTTGGCTCAATAATATTGTAATTACCATCAAAAACATTTTTTAATGCTTTTTTTAAGGATTCAAGATCATTTTTAATTAATTGATATTTATTGCTTGGCATCAATCCAGACACAATTATTGGTTTTTTTAGTGATGCATATTCACTAATTTTCCATATATCTTCATCATTGCTTACTAAACCCTTTGATTTAGTAATAGTAGATAAACATACATCGGAAATATTTATCCAATCAGGTATTTCATTATATGGTCTTGAATCAAAAATAAATACTCGGTCTTTTATATCAGAACTCACTTTTTTTCTAAGAAATTCTGCATTAGCACCTAAAGCTAATAAAATTAAGTCCTTAAAATCAGTTTTCATCAAAGGTAATACTAATTCAGAATCAAATTTTTCCAAATTTCCTAAATAAAGAATGATTCTTTTATTTTGAGGGATATTATTTTTCTTTTTCCATTCATCTTTCGTATATTTTGGTTGAAAACTTAAATGAGGATAATTTGGGATTACAATTACCTTTTTAGCACCTTTACGTCTTGCATATTCGGCGAAATATCTATTTGCCGCAAAAACTAAATCCGCTTTTTTAATAATTTTTGATTCAAAGATATGAGCAAGAAAGGAAAATTTTGATAGTTTTGGCATATAACTCATAAATAAGGCGTAAGGGGTTCTTAAATCATATATAATTTTTTTCTTTCTCTTAAATAAAATACCGATATGAGCAAAATCAGGAAAATTGAATAAATGAACAATATCAGCTCTTGAAAAAATCTCTTGCAATGTAAACATGATATATCTAAAAAACGCAGATAAAATTCTACCAAATTTTCGAGATTTAAACTTAGGAAAAATAACATCTACCTTAATTTTATTTTTCTTAAGACTTCTATATTCATTTTTTAATCGACTTGCATTTATTGGATCAGTCGCAAAAAAAGCAATCTTTACCATTATTTTTATTGATTAAGATACCTAAATAAAAAGTTACCCAAATAAACTGATCATTCAAATTATTCAAGTGAACTCTCTAGAAGGATTCTTTCATCAGAAATTCCTATCTTTTTGTATAAATTAATAGTTTTTAAATTTCTCTTAAAAGTAGTAACAAAAATTGTGGTAACTTTTCTTTTTTTTGCTATTTCAAGGAACAATCTAATCAAAATTTCGCCTCATCCTTTCCATCTATATTTTTTTAATGTAAAGAGGTTTTGAATATAGGCACTGTTACCAGAATGAATGAATTCAGAGTATGAACAATTATCTCCAAAATCTATTACTTCATTATTAATTTCAATTACGGAAATATCGTGTTTTTCATCATTAAATACTGCTTTAAGCGTTTTAATAATTTCATTTTTTGATGTTATTTTGGGATTTAATTCCTTACCATAAATTTCATCGAAATATTAATGAAATTTAATTGAAAGCTCAACTAAAATGTTGATATCATTCTCTGTGGCTTTTCTTATCATACTAAATCACCAATCAATAAACCAATCAATAAATATAGTAACAAAAAATTTTATCATTATTACTTAAGTACTTTTATAATATCAAGGAAATTTATTAGAGAATTATATTATTTTTTGATGTGAAAATGAAATATTTATTCTTATTTGACATAGACGGAACGTTAGTTAAAGGATTTCATGCACATCATAAAGCATTCATTAATTCTATCAAGAAAATATTCAATATAGACACTACTATTGAAATGTATCAATATCATGGTTCTACTGATTTATACATTATTTACGATGTTTTAGCTAAAAATAAAATACCAATCGAAATGATTGATAGACAATTAGACAGAATTAAAGATGAAATGATTAAAATTTATGAAAAAGAAGTTTTAAAAGAAAAAATTCAAGTATTATCTGGCGCTTTAGAGGTATTGAATTTAATAAAGAATAGAAATGAAGGATTGGGATTAGTAACTGGAAATTTAAGTAAGATTGCATATTTAAAATTAAAACAAGTTTACCTTTCAAATTATTTTCCCATCGGTGGTTTTGGTGAAACTTCGAAATTAAGGTTAAAATTAATTTTAAAAGCTATCAAAGAAGCAGAAAAATATTATGGACTCAATTTTAATAATGAGGATATTTATATCATTGGTGATACTCCCCGAGATATTGATGCAGCTCATCAAGCCCATGTTAATGCAATAAGTATAGCTTCAGGTATGTATCGAAGGGAAGATTTAATTAAGAATAATCCAAAATACGTTTTCAATGACTTATTGGGTTTTTTAGAGACTTTAGAAAATGATTTTTTTTAAAGCCAAAAAACATGGTTACATTTTGGACATTCTGCTCTTTCAGGATCAATTTGCTCAAACCTATGACCACAATTAGGACATTTAATTCCATAAGCTTTTGATAATAATCCTTGATCATCCAATATTAGTTCTTCATTAAATTCCTTATCTTCTGAATCATCGACAAATAATGGAATTCCTCCTACATTCGGGATGTAGGGTTTATCTTCTTCTGGTTTAGATTCCAATTTAGAATCATTTTTTATCGCTTTTTCTTCTGAAATGGATTCTTTTTCTCTAAGAATGGGTTCAGGTTTATCCATTACACTAACATAAGTTGCAGGTATGGGAGATGTTTTTTTAAAATCTAATGGAGATTTATATCCAATTGTATCTTCTTCTAATTTTTCGGTAAATTTAATTTTTTTTATTCTTTCTTTTGTCTCTTCAACATTTTTTATTTCTGAAGCTGAACCTATAGATACACTTGCCCGATAAACGGGAGCGGGTTTTGATAAAGGTTTTGTAATAGTTTTAATTTCTATTTTTTTTTCTTCTGGTTTAGATTCTACTTTCTTTATAATCAACCTATCTTCTGATTTTTTAATAGGAGGAGGTTTTGGTTCAGAGGGGACTTCATATTTACCATCTAATCCTTTTCTGCGCAATAATTCTTCAAAGGATATTCCTAGTCGTTCTGCTTCACTTTTTAGTTTTAAACGCTCAATATTTTTTAATATGGGTCTTGAAGCAGACTGTTTTTGGTTTATAACTCTTTCTTGGATGGTTTTTTCCTCTTTTGGAATTGTTATAGTTAAAGGTTTTTGAATAGCTATCGGAGTTCTAGAAATATTAATTGTTGTTGGTTTAATCACAATTGGTTTTGGTTTTATTATTTTTACTACAGCGGAATCTTCTTTATCTTTACTATTTTTATCTTTTTCATCAACTTTCTGAATATCATCTAATATTGAGTCTAAAAGACCATCCATTTCATCTTTTTCTTCTGACATCCTAATCAAAATTAATTATTCGTTAAATATAAAGTTTATAGGTTATCTTGATAGAAAATAACATTACTTGTAAAAATCCTTAAAAGAGAATAGTTAAAACAATTATTATCACTTAAAAGATTATTCCTCAAGGAAGTATTTCAATGGGCAAAATTAAAGTTGCGATAAATGGACTTGGTAACTGTGCTACAAGTTTGATTCAAGGAATAGAATATTATAAAGATTATAGAGACGAATCCAAAAAAATTCCTGGTTTAATGCACGTCAATTTTGGCGGGTATTGTCCAGGAGATATCGAAATAGTAGCAGCTTTTGAAGTAAATAAATTAAAAATAGGAAAAGATATTAGCGAAGCTATTTATATGGATCCAAATTGTGCTAGAAAAATTGCTGATGTTCCCCATAAAGGTATCACGGTGCTTCCTGGTCCCATCAAAGACGGAGTAGCCACACACATGATAGAACCATTTCATTGCTATGATCCTAAGGAAACAGAACCTGTTGACATAGTTGAAGCTCTAAAAACTTCTAAAGCTGACATGTTAGTGAATTATTGCCCAGTTGGTAGTAAAGAAGCAACACAAACTTATGCACAAGCAGCATTAGATGCAGGTATTGCTTTCGTGAATTGTATCCCAGAATTCATTGTTTCGGAACCTTTATGGGCAAAAAAATTTGAAGATGCAGGAATTCCTTGTGCGGGAGATGATATTAAATCTCAGTTAGGAGCTACTATTGTTCATAGGGTTCTTTCAGACTTATGTGTTAAAAGAGGAATAGAAATTGATGAAACTTACCAATTAAATATTGGTGGAAATACTGATTTTCTTAACATGACAGATGAGAAAAGATTGTTAACCAAAAGAATTAGTAAAACTGAAGCTGTAACAAGTTTAGTTCCTTATAAAGTGCCAGTTAGAATTGGACCATCCGATTATGTTGAATTTCTAGGAGATAAAAAAATATGTTATGTTCACCTTAAAGGTAGAAAATTTGGAGATATGCCAGTAAGTTTAGCTGTTAAATTAAGCGTTGAGGATTCTCCTAATTCAGCAGGAGTCGTTATTGATATTATTAGAGCAGTGAAAATTGGTTTAGACAGAAAAGTTTCAGGACCATTATTAAGCATCTCATCTTATGGATTCAAACATCCACCTGTTCAAGTCCCAGACAGTGAAGCTTTTCAATGGGTCGAGGATTTTATTCAGAATAAAAGAGAAAGATAAATTGGAAAATTATGTTTATTAAAATTAAAGAAAAAGACCAAGATGCATTTTTCCATCGAATGAGAGTACATTGGGACGAAAAAAGTAAGTCTGTCGTTGGAAATATTGTTGATTTTACGGATGAATTAATGAGGCAATCAGGATTTGCAGCTTTTTTTTATCATTTAGATTTTTGGACTCCAATTTCAATCATTAAGAAAAGAGAATACGAAACTGAAGATGATCCAAGCGATTATATTTATGAAATCGAAATTGAAGATATTATTGATGATCAATTAACGGGTACAGAAGGTAAATCAACAGAATACAATACATGGTACGGAAGATACGGTCAAAAATCTGAATTGGTACAATATATAAATAACCGTTACAAATATTACGTTAATTTGGCAATTAAAAAGTTTAATATACAAACTGAGAGCATGGAAGAAACCGAATCATTAGGAGAAGAGGAGAAAGAGAAAGCCATCCAGTTTGATGAAACTTCATGTTTTATTTGTGGAATTACAGATAAAGATGAATTATTAATTGCTGCAAAAAAAAGAGGCAAAAATCTTTGGATTTGTTCGAAATGTATTCCTAAAACAAGTTATTAGGAAATATAACTATCCTAGGAACGGGATTGGTATTTTCATATATAATAGATTGATTTTCCTTGAATCTAGAACCATATTAGATTCATTTTTTAATTAAAAATAAATCTAAATGGTATGATTTACATACCATACTTCTATATTTCCACTCAAACTATGATATAATGAACAATAATTCGAATAGTTTAAAGTAGAATGCTGACTAAGGGAATTAACTAACATGTTATGACTATCTACAAGATAACTTATGTTACGATCTAAGATATATTGCATAAGACTTTTATTCTGATAGACTTGAACCATTTCATTATTTACAACTCCATCTAAGTTAATTACCGTTCGTTCAGAAAAGTAACCAATAATACCTACATTAAAACCAGCAATTCTTTCATCAGCGGAAATGTTATTTTTTAACCAATAAGCTGTACTATACGCATCTAAATGTGCGGAATTTCCGACCGTCAGTGATTTAGATGTTCCAAAATATAACATAAAAAAAGAACCAATAAGCGAACAACTACAGAGTAATAAAATAAAAGTTTGCTTAAGATATTGATATTGCGTTATTCTAAGATTCTTTCTTTTCATTAGATCAATCGCATCATTACAAATATTATAAGTCATATCTGCAAAAAGAATAATAAATAAAATAGATATAACAACAAAATAACGAGTTCTTGAGATATACAAAATAATAGAATAGAAAATAATCATTAGTATTAGATAACTAATTTGAACAAATAAATCTTTAATTACTAATTTTCTAAAGCTTTGAGATTTATATAGATAATAAAATAGGAATGGAATCAAATGTAGTATAAAGACCACATAATTTTGTACCCAAAAAACTCTTAAAATATAGTATAAGATAGTTGTTAAATCATAATTTATACCATACATGAGTGTTTCTGCTGAATTTGGAAGGAAAGTACCAAAATAAAAAAATGATATAATAAAAAATGGAAGTGCTATTCCAACAATAATTCCAATAAAAGCTATATTCTTTTTTATATAATCCATCAAATTTTTTTGATTTACTTTTTTATAGAATATAATTAAATAGACAAACATTGATGCAGCTAATAAAATACCGTCTAGTCTTGCTAAAATTGAAATTCCAACAAAAATACCAGTTATAGCCACATTTTTATATGAAAAATCCTTTAGCATTTTCGATTGAAAATAATATAAGGATAATATTACTGTCATAATAGCTAATGTTGTTTCCATGCCATTTAAATTAATTAATATCAACTGTGGAGAATACCAAAATATTAGCGAAGCTATATAAGTTGTAGTTTTGTTATTTGTCAACGATTTTGTTAATTTAAAAACAAAAATACTTGATATTAAGCTAAAAATTATTTGAATTACTCCAAAAATTCGTGCTAAAACGATTGCATTGTTTGTAAAAATGAAAAAAGGTGCAATTATAAATAACCATAATGGTTGGAAACCATTAGTTAGAGTCACTCCATCAAATGAAAATCCATTACCTATAACTAAATTTTGAGCAATTTTCCAATAGTAAAATACATCATCAGGATAATAAAAAACTAAAAAAATTTCAATAGGAACTAATATTAAAATAATTCTTAGAATTAAACCAGGTAAAAACATTAATATATCTTTAAATAATTCTTTCCGGAAGAAATTAAATTCCATATATATCCCTATAAATTCTATTTCTTTTCAGTTATTTATAATAAGGTCGATTGATTTATAGCAAAAATTTTTATATAAAAATTTTTCTACAATTTGAGAATTCTCTACGAAATGAAAGATATTTAAAATAGTAAAGCCAAAAAATCAAAGTTAAAAGTTAATTAATTCAAAAAAACTGGAAACAGACGGATCTTGATTTTGTATTGAGATTAGGCGAAAATAATCAGTTATTAATCACGTTTAAGGAAAATGAAAGGTTATTAGAGCCTGGTAAGAGGAGTGAAGGTTTTAAATGGTTTTTCTCATTCTTACTTGACTTTAATGCTAATTTTGGGAGCGAAATTAATAATTGTATTATTCTTCTAGACGAACCTGGTATTCACCTTCATCCTGGGGGTCAGAGAAATTTGTTGAAGCAAATTGAGAATTTATCAATTAAAAATCAAATCATTTATACAACACATCTACCTTTTATGATCAATAAAATGTTTCCTAAAAGAATTATTTGTCTTGTTAAAGAAAATGGAATATCCAGAATTAAAGAGCCCAGAAAAGAAGGTATTTTTGATGATTTACTACTATCTGCTACTCTTGGATTTAATTTTACAAGTTTCTCAAATTGGGGAGAGATAAATATATTTGTAGAGGGGATCACAGACAAAATAATTATAGAAAAAATAATTTTAGAAAAAGCAAAAGCTGATAAAGAAATAATTTTAGATTTAAATCAATTTTCAAATATACCTCTCAATGGTGTAAATAATTAAGAAAATTTCATTCGCGTTGCTCAAGAAATGAATTCGAAATATATTGTACTTTTGGATAATGATAAAGAGGTTAAATCAAAAGGTACAAAATATGAAAAAAAACCTAAGAGTCATCCTGAAACTATTAATCATTTAATCTTATTGGATGAAAATAAAACTATAGAAGATTACATTCCAATTAAAATTTTAATAGAAGCTCTTAATAATTATGGAAATTCAGATCTATCCAAAGTTTTTGAAGATTCATCTAAATATCCTAATTGGAACGAATATGACTTTAATTATCCAGTAATTCCCAAATTTAAAGAAATTGTTGATTCAATTAATCAACCGGAAGATGGGGAAAAAATTAATCTTGGAGAATTTAAATTAGGAATGATGTTAGCTGTAAAAAAATTAATAAATTCAAAAAATATTGATCAATTCACGGAATTAATTAATAAAATTCAATTAATTGAAAAAACTGCTAGACAAATATATGGGAATGTAATATAATTACGTAATAAAGGAAAAATAGTGGTATGATTCATTTAATAGCCGAATTATGTTATGATTGTAGATGTTAAATAAACAAATTGAATATTTGGGAAAGAAGAAGATATTAAGATGAATTTTAATTTATTTATAAATATACACTAAATTCGAAATATAACATATTTAATTATTTTATTTATTTAATTATATTAGTTTAATTGATAATATTTCTAAATATATCCTTATGAAAAAAAACAAAAGTAAAATACTTGCTTATCAATCATAAAGTTATATTCTTATATTTTTATATATTCTTCTCTTATTTTAATTGAACCTTTATCTTAATTCAAGAAAATCATCTTATGTTCCATTTATATGACTAAATTCCCTCAAAATAATAGTTATGTATTATTCTTTTTTAATTAATTGAATCATTACTTTTTTTTAGAATTATTTTACCAGATTTCAAGTATTCATTCCATTTTTCTTCAAATTTCCTTTCATCTTTAGGGATACTACCAGTTCTATATTCATATATAGTTAAAAACATATCAGATCCCTTTACATTATCTTCTTTTCTATGTTTTGAAAAAGCCATTGATTTACTCAGAAGATGATTGGTTTCTCGTTCTAATAAAGTACTTATGTGCTGTAAGGTTTCCATAGGAATGATGATTGCTTTTTTTTCTTGTCTCTCATATAGTTTTTCAGCAAATATATTATAAAATACTTCTTTTAGATTTAAACTAAGGTCTTTAGAAATATAACTTCGATGTACATTTTCCGAAAAAGCTAAGTCTACATCTGACACACCAATTTCGTCTCTATTAGCACGAGTTGCAAGATCTGAACTTTTTTTAAATATTTCTTCCAAAAAAGTTGTTAAAAATCTTGATAAAAGAAGAAGAACTTCGTTATTAATTGTCTTTTTTCCCGTTTTAAATGGCGAAACGTTCTTAATTTCATTTATTAACAATTCATTAAATTTAATTTGAAGATCTTGATAGAATATTTCATCCAAATCTAATTCAGCATAAATATCGTACTGATTTTCTGAAGTATAGCGATCTTCAATTAATTCTTTAAAGCGTATCGCAGTACTTGAGTCTTCATCATTTGCAAGAATTTTCATAATTTCTAAGGGCGGATAAACTCCCCCTTCATAATCTGTAATAGTTCCGATCATATCCCAAATTTCACTCGTATTCATGGGCTTAACCAAGAACCGAAGTATGAGGAATCCTCTATCGGATTCTTGAATGTAATTAGTTATGAGATTCAGTAGGTTCTCATTTTTAAAGAATTTTTCTTTTAATCGAGAAGGAATTTCTTTATGGACCTTGGTAAGCGTTGATTTAATGAACTTTCTTGCAATACTTGGATCAATTTCTGTTAAAGCTTTTAAAAGATCTCTTCTAAATACGTGTGAGAAATCTTTATAGGCATAAAAGTGACATTTGCTTGGTTGAAGCATCGCTCCGGGTTCTAATTCCTTCCTTATCGATTTGATTAGAAGATTTTGAAACCCATTTCCTCTTGCTCGATTATTCATATCTCGAATTTGTTGATATAGCGTGTAAAATTTCATTTCTCTTGTAACATTCGACCTAATTTCTCGTGAAATATAATCAAATGCAGTAATAGTGGAGAAGTCAAAACTAGCTACATGATATTGTTTGTTTACTTTTCTTAGATAAATCGAAGGATCGTAAGTACCCTTCATTAAAATACCTATTTCGACATTCTCCCGAATTAACGTATCCATTTCAAAATAAATATCTGTCCAATATTCTATAATTGTTGACCCCGAAGAAAATTTTTTTGTATTGAATTCAATCTTTTCATCAGCAATTTTCCATTTTTTATGCCTAATAATGAGTTCATCTTCAAGATGTCTTGAAATCAATCTATGGGAAAGATAGCAGTCAATAAGTTCAATAGTTTCGTTTACTGGAATTTCGGTTATGTCTTCATCCCAAACTTCCATCAAAAAATAGTCACAAGTTATATCAGTAACAATAAATGGACATAAGTTATGATAGGTATTTGTCTCGTTTACTTTAACTTTTAAGATTTCTCCTTTTCCTATTACTTTGACTTTAACATTAAAATGGTTTGGAGTATTACCTTCCGAATACAGTAATCTAATTAAAGCTAACTTTAAATCACTCATTATTGTTCCCTCTTACTTATCATAATATCATTGTTTTGAATAATTCTATTTAACATATAATATTCAATTTATAAATTTTTATTGAGAAATAAAGATTTAATATTATTTAGGTTGTTAAACTTAGATAATAACTTGATTTTCTAATTTCCTTAGCTAATAAATCTTATGTAATAACGGATAACTCTAAATAAGATATAAAGAAAAGATATTTATTCATTCTGGAGAAATTTAGATAAGAATATTATTTAATATATACTATATTTAACTAATAAAATTTTATCTAAAACATTTTCTTATCGAAGAAAAACTTGATATTTTGATAGGTTCCGATTTGTTTACCAAAAAGTTGAATTTTTAGAACTCTCTATTCTGTTTTTTCATCTCATTTCGATATAAAATATTCTTTTTTGGTTTTGGGATTGGTAAATTATACATCAAGAGGTAAACATAGGCATATCTTGGGCGTTTGTATGATATAGATCAGAAGACAAATAAGAGTGAACGGAATGAAAATCTCAAATTTAGGAAATAATAAGCATGGAAAAGCGAAACGATTAGTAACACGCTTAACCGAAGAAATGCTTGTTATAAGCCGTGAAATCCGAATAATCGAAACTACTGAGACTAGACTAGCAGAATTACTTGCATTCCTATCCGAACGAATGTTGGTTTGGCTACCAAAGGATTTAAACAAACCCAATATTTTTTATAAAATTAAAGGAGGTGAGTCAAATGAAGAAGGGTGGAAAAATAGCACTTGGTTTAGTTTTAAGTTTTTTGATTTTATTCATAATTGGTGGAATATGTTGTCAAATTTTTTAGATTTTATTAATATTTAATTTAAATAGAGGTGATTGAAATGAAAATAGCAGTTTTATATGATAGTAAGTATGGGAATACCAAACAAGTAGCAGAATTCCTTGCAGATAAAATGCAAGTGAATAATAATCAAATCCGTCTTTTTAGAACTAAGGAAAGTAAACCCAAAGATTTACTCTCTTTCCAGCCTGAGATAATGTTAGTGGGTGGACCAACGCATTTTGGCAAGCCTACACGAACCCTCAAAAAATATATTAAGAGTTTAGGTAAGTCCAGACCAAATAATACTTTTTATAAAGTAGCGGTCTTCAACTGCAACATTGGTGGAGATATTTGTAAACTAATTGAAGCCGAGCTAGTTGATGTTTTTCCCAAAGTAGAGATATTTAAATATTCACTCCCCATAACAGTTTGTGGAATGCAGGGGCCTTTACCAGATAATTGGAAAGAGGATGCGACCAATTTTATCTCTGCGTTTTTAAATGGGAAAGAACTAGTGAGAGCTATAAAAGAAGGCTTGTGGAAATGCAGTAAAGCTGGAGCATGTGGAGAATGTAGATATATCTACGATGAAGAAAAAGAGGGAAAACCTTTTGAACAACTTCCAGACAACTGGAAATGTCCTCTTTGCAAGTCATCGAAGAGTCAATTCAGGAAATTAAATGTGAGTACCCAAAACCAAAAAATGAAAGATAATTAGAAATGGGTGAAAAAATCAAGGTGGAAACCAAGTGTTGAAAATCCTAATAATTCACGGCAGTCCTCAAAAACGCCAGACTTATGAAGCAACCATGGAATTTCTCAAAGAGTTGGGAAATCAAATAGAAACTGAGGTTAAACACGTCTTTCTACTCCAAGAACATTTAGAGCTCTGTCGGGGATGCGCGACTTGTATCACACATGGTGAGGATAGATGCTCCTTTAAAGACGGGTTAAAGGAAATTCATACATCAATGCAAGACGCTGATGTAGTCATCATTACGACTCCTATATATGCATTACAAGTCACGGCGTTGGTGAAAAACTTCCTGGAACGCTCCTCCTATATATTACATCGTCCGTGTTTTTTTGGTAAGTGGTTTATGTCAATTTCGACCCAAGCTTATTCTGGCGATAAAGAAGTGGCGCAATATCTGGCAAACGTCATGCACTTGTGTGGATTCAATATAATTCCAAGTTTACGCATTACGATAGAACAAAAAAAAGAAATAAGTAAGAAAATTAGAGCTGCGGTTAACCATTTTCAGGCAATTGAAAGAAAAACCGGATTCCCACATCCAACTTGGAAGGATTTTATGATGTTTCGGGTAAGGCGTTCTGTAATGAATTCAAAAAGTTATGAGGATAAATTTCCTTGTGATGTCGAGTATTTTCGGGAAAAAAACTGGTTTAAAACACATTACTACTACGATATCCACATAAATCCTCTGATGAAAATTATGGGGAAATTTTTTGATTCATTGGGGCGAAGAATTGGGGCGAAAGATGATGAAAGGCAACTGAAAGAGGTTAAATAATATGATAATTGAAACTCGAATATTAACAAAAATGGAGGATGACCCCGTTTAAGCATGCAAATTATTGTTTCTTTTTAGGTTTTTTATATATTGTTTATCAAAATAATAATGAGGTTTCATATGAAAATATGGATTGTTTACGATAGCAATTTCGGTCATTGTAAAAAAGTCGCAGAAACTATCTCCGATGTATTGGAAGGCGAATACGATACACATGTTGGATTTGCGAAAAAAATTTTGCCGGAAGATGTCATTAGCGAAGCTCCAAATGCAATCATTATCGGAGGTCCAATCTATTTCGGCTATCCTTCCCGAACAATTGTAAACTGGATAAAAAAATTTTATCAAGTTACAAAAAAACTTGGAACTCCCATTAAGAAGGGAGCGGCTTTTTACACTTGGAGCTTCACACCCAAACATGAACTTCAATGGCAAAAATTATTCCAAAAATTTCCTTTCGCGTCTGAATTTTTTCCTCAAGTTCTTTCTATAAAAGTAAACCCGTCAATCCCCTTGTTAAACCCTGAGGAATGCACTCAAGTAAACAATTTCGGAGAAAAATTAAAACAATTCCTTTCTTGAGAAAATATACTTTAGAAATTAGATCATAAATTCATTTAAAGTTGTCAGAAAATCATTATATAACTTAAAAGTCATCTAACCAACATTTAAAATAATATGCTTTATGTATTACCCTAGGGATAATATCTTCCAATCCGAAATCTCTTAAAATATCCTCAAAGTACTTTATTTTGCCAAGAGTTTGAACTAAAATATGAATAGATAGAAATAGTGGGGCATTACTATAAGTTCTAATATATAACAAATTTTGAGACAGTTTTTGAGTTATTTTATTAATCATTACTTTCATGTCCGCGTTTTTAGGAATATTTGCACTATAAATGGTAACAATATCATTTTCTTGACTTGGTTCAAACTCAATAGAGAAAGAAGCTAAATTATTCATCAACATATTATTAATATGCTTGCTCACCGTTTTGCTAGATAAACCTATCTCGTCAGCAACATCTGTAACCGATTTTCGTGAGTTTCTATTAAGTGATTTTAGAATTAAATAATCTATTCTTGAGAGGGTGCCCTCAATTTTTTGACGAGGGTAATCGTATATAACAATTAGTGGATCGTCGATTTTACATAATTGGGTGAGTGTAGAAGTTACTTCATGCATTTCTGAAATATTTCTCAAGATAGCAGTAATATAAACATAATTTACAGTTGATAATCCTAATAAAATTGTATAGGGATTTTTTTCTAATTCTTCAACAATATTTTCAAACGATTGTAATTTTGAGGCACCTGCAATATTAATAAAAACAGCATTTAAAAAACTTAAACTAGGTCGAGCAATAAAAGTTTTAATTAACCCAGTTTCTATTAATAATTGAACTCTTTTATGAACAGCTCCAACAGTTAATCCAATCTGATTTGCTAATTCGCGATAAGGAATACGAGAATTAATGAATAACTTCCGAATTATTTGTAAATCAATTAGATCCATTTAAATCGCTCTCATAAAATCTATAATTTAATTATAATTCATTATTTCAAAAAACTAGCCACTTAACTTCTAATTTTAGAATTAATTTTTCAGATATAGATTTTTTCTTTCTAATTCTCAGATTTGGTCTATTTGGATTATTTAACTAAATAAAACAATTTTTATTTTTTATTCTATAGTTACTTTGTGACACAAAGCTATATAAATGACAAAGTACATTATTATATTAACTAAAAAAAGGAAGTTGATATTTATTATGGAAAAAGATTTAAACTTGAAAAAACTAGAAAATAAAGCCTTTGAAATTGCTTTCCTTGATGGACTTACAGACATGTTATTTGGCATCGTATGGTTAGGATATGGAATTGCTTATTTTTTGTATGATTACTTACCCTCTCCTCTTAACTCCTTTTTAGGATTAATAATCACCCTTATTGGAGCAATAATGTATATAATCTGTAAATTTTACGTGTCTAGTCCAAGACTAGGAGTTGTTAAATTAAGTAATAGCCAGAAAACTAGATCTAAAAGATTACTATTATTTAATTTAATTGCGGTAGTTATGACAGTGATCATTGTAATTTTTACAGTAATAATTCCAAATACAATATTTTTGATAATTCTGGGTTCGTTAGGTTTCTGGACAGCGATTATATTTGGGTTAATTCCATTTATAATAATGAGTTGGTTAGCATTCATTTTCAATTATAATCGATTTTATATCTATGGAGCAATAATGGGATTTGCACTTTTTCTAATTGAATATTTGCGTTTCTTGAATATTCCTGGAGGTGGTATTGCATTATTAATTAGTGGAGGTGGCATCTTGGCAGCAGGGATATTTATATTCATTGATTTTATTAAAAAAAATCCCATACCAAAAGGGGAAAATCATGCCCAAGGACAAGATTAAGACGAAAAATGACTCTAAATCAATTCCTAACATTAATAAAATAATCCATGAACCTGCACGTTTATTGATCATGTCTCACCTTTATGTTATTGAAAGCGCTGATTTTACATACATACGATTACAAACAGATTTGACCTGGGGAAATCTCTCATCACACGTGAGCAAGCTAGAGGAGGCAGGATATGTTTTAATTCAAAAAGAATTCATTAAAAAGAAACCAAGAACAATGTTAAGCCTTACTACTGAAGGGCGGAAAGCATTTGAAGAATATCAACAACAAATGAAACAGTTATTGGGCTAATTTTTTAACTTCTGAAATGAAAATTAATAATAAATCAATTATTTAAAAAGCATTATTTATGCTCTCGTTTTTTTTATAGGTAAATGAATTTAAAAATGGAAAAATACGTCGATTTAATTAAATTTAGTGCGTTTTTCCATAAATATATAAATGATGGTTGTTTCTCGATTTAAGGAGAAAAATGAAACGACTTTTAATAATTTATTTAATAATTTTCACTGAAATTTTAGGTTTTAGCATGGTCATACCCGTCCTTCCGTTTCTTGGGTTGTCTTTAGGCTTAAACGCGTTTCAAGTAGGATTAATTTTAAGTCTATTTAGTTTGTGTCAATTATTTGCAAGTCCGATTACTGGAAAACTAAGTGATCGTTTTGGGAGAAAACCCGTTTTAATATTCAGTCAAGCAAGTACTCTTGCGGGATTTCTCTTACTAGGATTCGCTTCTTCTGTCTGGATTTTAATCCTAGCAAGACTTGTTGATGGTCTATTCGGAAGTAACATGACTGTTTCTCAAGCTTATATTAGTGATGTAACTGATCCTAAAGACAGAACTAAATATTATGGATATTCTAGCGCTGTTTTTGGAGCAGGTCTCATATTTGGTCCGGTTATAGGCGGAACATTATCAATTTTTAATTTTTCATTCCCAATGTTTCTTGCAGCTGGAATAAGCGGCGTTTCAATAATATTAGTATTGATTTTTCTACCAGAATCATTAACTGAAAAAGAACATGAACTTAAAATTACTTTTAAGGATATAATTCCCATTGAAGAAACAAAACGATTCTTCAAGCAGGGTGCCATTCGTGGCATAATCATTTCGTTTTTCTTATATAATTTTGGTTTTACGCTTTTCATATCGAGTTTCGCGTTATTTGGTGATGCTCAACTTCAACTCAATTCCCAACATATCGGAATCTTTTTAACTTGGGTTGGAATCTTACGTGTCACGTTGCAAACTGTATTAATTGAGCCATTAAATAAAAAATTTGGAGAAAATCGCGTGTTAATATCCGGAATCACCGCGCTTATAATATCAATGTCAGCCATTGCACTATCTTTCAATTTCTGGTATGTGTTCCTCCCTCTCATATTTCTCGCTTACGGAACTGGTGTAGGACGACCCATTTTAACGAGTAAACTTTCAAAATGTGTTAATAAAGAAGAAACGGGGGTCCTTATGGGTGTAAATAATTCCTTTACTAGCTTGGTTCAAATAATTTCACCAATTTTAGGAGGATTATTCTTAGTTCTTTTACCATCACAAGTCTTACCAATTGTATCCGCTATTATTTTTTTAACATTTTTTATTTCTTGGCGCTGGACGGTAGGGATTACTATTAAAAGAGAAAACACGCAAGAAAATGAAAATTAATTTATCTTAACTTAGGAATCTTATAAAATAACGGATAACTTTAGATGAGATAAACAAAAAAGATATTCATTGGTTCTGGAGAGAATTAGGTAAGATTATTATTTAATTTTCATTTTTTTACCTATTTACTAAAACAATTTTTTTTTTTAATTTTAATAAGAAATTTTTATAGAGATTTTAATTATCAAGAAGGAATTTGAATTGGAGACAAATAAAATAATTGGAATGATTTTAATTATTATTGGAATTATTGTCGCAATAGTCGGATTGTCTATACCTTCGAAGTGAAATTATTTTGATTGATAATTTTTCTTCGTAGAGATATTTATATTTTAATTTAAATTGAGAAATTCTGTTAATGCCATTAAACAAAAAGCTGTTGTAATTGCTTTTGATCGATAATAATAACTTATAAATCCAGGATCCATCCATATTACTACAGATCGCCAAGATCCGTCTATTCTTTGATTATTTAATAAATATTCTATTCCTCTCAATATAAAAGGATAAGAGATAAATTTGTTTCTTTCCAAATTTAGAAGAGTTAATAAAGCAAGGGATGTATCTAAATCCTTTCTAGTATCATTAGAACCCCAACTACCATCATCATTTTGGTTTTTAATTAAATGATTATAACAATTAATTAGAGAAATTGAATTAGGTTTTATTAAAGAAATAATTCGACTCATTATATATGTCGTATAATATTCAAGATACCAATAATCTGCTATCCAATTTCCTTCAGATGTTTGATTAATTTCTAATAAACTTATACTATCCCCTATTTCGCTTCTATATTTTGATAAATTATATGAATACAGTGCATATAATATTGTCCCTGTTATTACTGTTGAAGTTAGAATTTGATATTGACCTTCCCAATCTGAATAATTTATGAGCCAAAAATTATAATTACCCGAAGGAAATTTGACTAATGTTAAATTATTGAATGAATTAGAGAGATCTCCGGTATAATGAGATTCAATTAGAGATAATAAAGCAAGAGATGTATCATCAGCATCAGGAGGAATATCATTGTCGAACCTCCAGCATGAATTATTTGATTGAATTGAAATTAAAAAATTTTGAGCTAAAGATATATTTTGCGGATCAATTAAACTTGGAAACCGGTTTTTAATCTTTGCTAGAGCATATAAAATATATGATTGAGAATAAGCTCGTGTATTTTGCGGTTCAAATTCTAGATCCGTGATGTTGAATAAACCATTTGATTCTTGTATTTCAGTTAAGTAATTCGTACCAAGTTTTATTGAATTATAAATTCGATCATAAAAATTATTGTTAAAATCATAATATAAAATGGAAATAAAAGTTATTGAAATAAATAAGAACATAAAATATATAGAGAAGTAAATTTTTATTCTCTTTTTATTTTTTTTTTGCTTAAGATTCTCCATGGAAATTCATTTTAATTATTCAATATGATATGTGAAATTTTTATTAAATTATAATCTTTCAGAATATTACAATGTGACTATTCTTTAATAATTCCTTTTTCATTTATTATTAAATTATTAAAATTTTTAAAAAAAGATATAAGTATTTAAAGTGGAAAAAATTAAAACGATCCTTAAAACAATTAGACTATTAAGATCTATACATTTTTTGCTTATGACATTTCTAGGTTCATTTATCTCCTTTAACTTCAATTTTTTAAGTTTAATCTTAGCAAGGAAATGGTAAGATTTGGAGTTTCTGGATATTTCGAATGCTATAATGGATCTGGAATTCTTAGTTTTGAAAATCTTTCAACTAATACAGCTTATTCGGAAAATACCTGGTATAATATTAGTATCGAATTCAATTGCACGCTATACATCATCAAAATTTATGTGAATGGCTTTTTAAAAAGTCAAGATTCTTTCGTAGGTACTGCGGATTATTTTGAAGCTTTTAGAATGGATATCGCAGATCCTACATATAAATCAAACGCATATATTGCCTGGATTGATTATTCTTAGGATTCCAGTTCTAATTCTACCCCCAAAATACCGCCTCTCATACCAGGATTTGAATTATCCCTAATTTTATTCCCATTAATAATGATCTCTGGTTTTATATTCTATAAAAAAAGAAGTAGATCGCCATTTTAATCCTTTTTTTTAATTTTTGAAAATATTTCAATCTTAGTTTTATTTTGCATGTAAATTTAAGTGTGAATTATATTACATTCATTTCTTTTTCATTATATTTCTCGTATTTCTCTCCGTATCATAAGAATATTACTCGTTCTTTTTAAAGTAAATGCCAATCAATGATTGATCAAAGTGATGAGGAACTCCCGTGTTTGAGAATAAATTTGAACACTATTGTAATTTTTGCAACGAAAAAGAAGCATTATACTATTGTAATAATTGTAGTTTGATTTTTTGTAATAGTTGCGCAGATAAGGAAATAAGATATCTAATTATTTGTTCTAATTGTTTCTCCTCAATACAAGAGTTCGAGTTCACTGAAGATATTAAGGAAAAATCTTTTAAATGCCCAGAGTGCAAGTCAGTCAAGCATAAGGAAGCAACAAAAAATATCAAACTTTGTCCCAGCTGTAGAAGTCATGATATATTAACAATTGCAGAAAAAAAGAGAAATTTAATAAAAAGCATCAGAGATTCAGCCGTTCTTTTAAGACAAGGTTATGAAAAATTAAATTCTTTTATTAATAGAACTGAAAAAGTCAAGAGTTCTCTATATAAATTAAGAATAAATGGATATTTACATGAATTTACAATAGAAAAAATTCTTTTTGAACTTTATAGTCAAATACCTATAATCAAAGATAAATTATTTCTAAAAGTTCGTCAAGATTATGAGCTGTTGAAAAATCAATTGGCTAATGTATCTAATCTTAAAAATTGGGTTCCTCATAATTTTCCATCTATTGAATCCACCATAACTCAAGTGATTGAAACTGCAAGATCACACTCTAAATTTGTCACTGATACCTTCAATCCCCTAAATAAACAAATTGCAATCATTAATTCAAAAATTGAAGCAATAAATTATTTCAAAAATATATTTGATGAATATCAAAATAATTTACTTTTATTACCTGGAGAACTACCTGTTTGTGCTTTTAAAGAAATAAAATTCAATAAATTTTCTAATGAAGAAATAAAATCTAAAAAAGGAACGTTATTCTTCACAGATAGAAGAATAATTTTTTATATGAAGAAGGGTTTTTTCTTTAAAAAATTATTTAAACATTTTGATTTAATATATGAAGGTTTTGAAAAAGCCTGCATTAAAGGTAGATTTTTTAAGAAAATATACATCTCTGTAGATATGGGAGAATTAATATTCAGTGCGAAACCTAATTTACTAAATGCAATACTTAAATATTTTAATGTAGCCATCAATTTTGAGAAATATAGAGTAAGCGATAAAGTCTCTCCAAGAATTTTTGATAAAAAAGAATTTGAATTAATGGATTTAAAGAATTCAATAGAAACATGTATTACAAATTTGTTAAATTTCCAGAATATGCGTCCACAAATTATAGAAAATCAAATTCAATTCAGGCGTCCAGTCTTTCAATCAATAAAAAACCAAAATCAAGGCTTTAGAAGACAAGCTACGATAAATAACACCTTTGAGGATTTTAATGAACCTAAAGAATCCGATATGAATAATTTTTTTGAAGGATATAACACCCCAATTGAGCCCTTTCAAACTGGTAATATTTTTGATGGGTATGAAACTCCAACGGAACCAATTCAGTCTCGTAATGTTTACAGTGGTATTAATCAACCAATTCAATCAAGGGAAGAAAATTTTGCTATTAATAAGGATCAAATAGTTTTAAAGCTTGAAAGAGAAAGATTTATTGTTGAAAATACGATTTCTAGTTTGGAGGATAAATATCATAAAGGATTTATTAGTTCCGAAGATTTTTTGAGATATTATAAAATCAATCAGGAAAAATTATTTAGAATTACCGAACAATTGGAAGAATTAAATAAGGATCAAGTAAATCGGAGTCATTATAACCAAATTTTATCATTTCGACATTCTCATTAAAAAAAAAATGAAAAGACTACTTCTTTTATTTCCCTAGTTAATTTAAAATGATAATTAATATCAAAGTTAAAATATTGAACCAAAAGAATCAATTAATAATAATCATTATAAATATCAAATCCATTTGTTGTTATAACTTCTAGAGGTTACTTTTGTGAAAAAAATACGGCTGGCAGTAGTTTTAGGTCTAATGATGTTGTTTATACTACTTTTAACGCCGACCGTTACAAAAGCAGATACACAAATTCCTGTTTATGAAGATCCAGGTCTAATTTCAAATTTGGATGTAAAAAGGGATGTTTATGTAGAGAATTATGGAATAGTTAAAGTAATAGATAATTTTACTATAAAAAATATTGGTGAAGAAGTAAAATCATATGTTCAAATTGGAATTCCGAAAGAAATTGGAGGAATATATAAAAATTTTGACGATAAATTGACTTCGATTGAGTGTTTCGGAAAAGAAGGCGAAAGTTTATATTTAGAAAAATTGCTATATGATGGAAGTGGCATTCAGAAATGGAATATTTATTTATTAAATCCATTATATGATCAAGAAACGACAAGTTTTAGATTAGAAATGGTCTTTTACAATTTAATGGATTATTCAGTCTATACGAGTGAGGGTTATAAATTAGATTTTTACGAAATTCCTTCATCTGCTTATCCTATTGAGAATTATGAATTAGAAATGCACCGGCCAACAAGATCATCAAGCGCAACTTCTGTAGGATCAAATGAAACTAATATAAACCCTTGGAGTGCCAAAAGTTATACGTGGTATTATAAAATAGATACGAGTTCCCACTCGATAATTGAATGCATTTACGGAAAAAGAGAGATTAGGATTGATAGTTGGGGATTCATTCAAGTACTTGACTATTACAGAATTAAGAATTTAGGAGATGCAAATCTTTTATCTTTTATCATTTCAATCCCATCTAATATTATTAATGGTTCGTTTAGGATTTATGATACCACAAGCAGCCTTATTTATGATGAATCTTATCCAGATGAACTTTCCAAGAATTTATTAGCGAATATTACAGTACAATGGAGTCAATCACGAAATCCTCTAATAAAAAATCAGGAAACTAACATATGGATGTCATATAAATTACCATTAGAGCAATATGTTTCATTAAACGGTGATAAGATAATGGTTTCATTGGATTTAATTATAAATCAAGCTGAATGGCCTATAAAGGACTTTACAATTGAGCTATACCTTCCTACTGGAGCAACAATTATTACATTTTCTTCGGAAATTCAATCAATTACAAACAATTATGGAACAACAACACTTTCTAACTATTATGAGATAATTACTTTGCATAATCAAGTTCAAATAACCTTAGAATACTTAGTATTTGGAAATTTCTTCTGGGCAGTAGGAAGACCTTTATTATTTGTAATAATATCGATTATCGCATTAGCCGCTTACATCATTGTAAGAAGGGAAGTACAGACTGAAAAAATTATTTTAACGAGACCAAAACTTGTTGCTTCTGCAATAATTAGAGAATTTGTTTCCCTATATTCAGAAAAAATAGCATTGGATTTAGACCTTGAGAAATTGGAAAATAACTTTTCTAAGGGAAAAATAAAGAAACGCATTTTTAGAACTCAATTTAAGATTATCGAAAGGAAAATGTTGGATTTAAATGATGAAATCAAAGAATTAGCAGTACACTTTTCAACTGCAGGTGGAAGATTTAAACAAATTATTGAGAATCTTGATCTTTTAGAGGCAGAAAAAATTCACGCAAAAGATGGCATTTTGAATCTTGAAAAAAGATATAAAATGACAGGAAGAATTAGCTCTACAGCATTCCAAAAATTAAGAGATGATGGCTTAAAGAGAATAACCAAACTAAAATCTAATATTGATAAAATTATTGAAGAATTAAGATCTTATATTGTTTAATATTTTAATAAAAGCGTCATAAACATCTTCATATTTTTTGACTTTTTCAGCAATGTCATTTTTATCTAATTTTTTGGAAGATAAAATTTTTTTAATCATTTCAATAATGCCTTTAACGTCTTTAATATGCCATAACGGAAATCCTTCTTTTATTATAAATTCATTTACTTCCAAATCTAAGGGAAAATAACAAATTGCAGGAGTCCCAAGGATCGCGGCTTCCCGATTCATCGTACCCCCACCACTAATAACAATATCTGCAAAATATGAAATGTTTGGACCATTAATTCCTTTTATTGGAAGAATAATTTTGTCCTTATATTTATCTTTAAAATATTTTTTTTGATCATCATATCTGGAAAGAAGAATGACCTGTAAATCTGGAAATTCTTGAATTATATTATTTATTAATTCATCAGAAATGTTAATAAAAGATTTTTCTTTAGATAAATTTAAATAATATGCGGATTTACTTTCTATAATACGGAGAATGATAAATTTTTTATTTAGATCGATTCCTAATTTTTCTAATACCTTAATATTCGGCTTAAAATCCTTTAACCAAGTAAATTCATCGACACCGTTATATTTAATTATCTTTGATTTATTAATACCAAATTCAATGAATTGATTTTCATCAATACAACTTGGAGTTATTAAATAATCAGAAAGTGGAGCTGTTAATTTTCCAACTTTTACTGCATGAGGAGTATCGTTAACACAAATCCCTTTTATCCCTAATCCAAAAGCAACTCTAAGTGCTTCTGGAGATGCTAAACAAACACAAAAATCAGGAAGAGGATCTTGATTCGCAATAAAATTAGTTAATTCTAGGCTTCTTTTAAGACTTTCTACTAATTTATCTTTTAATTTTTCACCGCCATGTTTTCCAATTACATTATGATCACATTTTAATAAGTCTAGAATTTCTTTATTTTGGTCGTAATCTCTTGTTGTTATTAAAACTTCGTGATTTTCTTTTAATAATTTTTTAGACATAGTTCCAAACAGCCAAGACTCTTTCGTAGTCATTACATCAAACCAAATCTTGACCAAATTTATTCAAACCTTTTTCATTCTTTTGTTATAATTCTTCTTGTAGTAATAAGCTAATATTCTATCCCAAACAAAAAGAAATAAAAGAATTAAACTACCTGTAATTCCAACTTGAAAGATGGAAATAGTTAGAGGATCAACTTGCGGAAAATAATGTGGAAGAGGAACGATTAAGATATCAATAATAAATAGACCTAGCAAAATTATTCCCCAGAGTAAAAGAATAAAAAGTATTAAATCTCTTAATTGTTTAAAATAATTCATTTTCTTCACCATGGTATTATTAATAAAACAGATGTAATTATTGATAATATTGAAGAAAAAATTGTAAGTATTAAAAATGAGTTAAACGCTTCTTTTTCAGTTATAGGTCCTTTTACCATAATTAATCCTGCAAGTGTTAGCGGAACATTATCACTTTCAGAAATATCAAGCCTTCCATCTTCGAGTATTCTTGTAGGTCTATTGAATTCAGATTTTTCCTTAAGTCCTCCTATTGAGCGTAGTGTTTGAAACGAATTTATAATTAGAGGCAAAAGAGCAATTATACCTACTATCTCTAAATCTGCCATTATGATAGTAAATGCTATAGATGCACCAACAAGTAATGAACCCGTATCTCCCGAAAAAATTCTTGCGGGATTTTTGTTATAATAGTAGTAAGCAATTAATGTTCCAAGAAAAGTTAGAGAAAGTATTATTCCTATTTCAGAATTTACAATTATTGAAGAGATAAGTAATGAAATATAAATTACAATAGATGTTCCTGGAAGAATTCCATTATATACATCGATCATGTTTGTTGTATTTGCAAATATTGTATATGCTATCGGAATAAATAACCAATATACATAATATATTCTTGCAGCTCCCAGAAAAGGCAGTCTTAAATATGGAATATAAATATCAGGAATGAAAAAATTAATAATAATTAAAGGTAGACCAGAAGCCATACATAAAATAGGTTTTGTTATTGCACTTAGACCAACTTTATTTTTTTTTCGTTTTAAAATGTCATCAGTCATACCAATTATAGCTATTATAATTAAAGACAATATTCCTGCAATATATTTAAAAATATGTTGATAAAAAATTAGTGATAATATTATCATACCAATCATAAAAGAGATGAATATGATTACTCCACCCATTTCTGCTATCTCTGGTTTATCTTTTTTATGTATATCTCGACCTACAAACCCCTTTTTCTTCAAGATTTTGATAAATTGTGGTGTTAAAATTAATACAATAACAAATGAAATCCCCATTATTATTAGAGCAATTAAGATAGAAATTAACATTTTCCCAACTCAATAAATTATTGTATCGAATTCTATTCGGATTATGAATTTGACTTTTTTTTAATTTTTATTTAATTTTTATTTCTATAAAAAACATTTGAGTCAATTATTTTTTCATTACTTCAAAATTTTTCAATTTCGATAAATATTGTTCAACATATTGAAATACATCTTCAACTTTAATTAACTTTAAACATTTTCTATCACAATTTTCAGCCTTAAAACCACCAAATCTATAACATCTACTGCAATCTAAATCAATTTTTATTATTTGGCTTTCTTTATAAAAAGGACGACTTCTTACATAATCGGTTGGTCCAATAATAACAAAGGATGGAGTTTTTACAATCGATGCGACATGCATTGACATTGCATCATTTGAAACTAATAATGTACATCTTTTTATCATGGCTGCAAGCTGTGTTACAGTTATTTTTCCAGCACAATCAATAAATTCAGTTTTCATCGAATTCTTGATTTCATTATTCAGAGATATCTCATCAGGACCTCCAAAAAAAATATTGATAGAATTATATTTCTCTTTTAACATATCCGCGAGTTTTCCAAATTTCTTTTTATCCCATCTTTTCCATTTTTGGGTTGGATTAGATCCGGCATGAAATCCAAAAATATATTTCCCTTTTTCAATTTTATTTTCCTTAAAAAAATTGTCAACGAATTCTTCATCATCTTTCGAAATTCTTAGGATAAAATGATCATTTATTGGAGTAAGTCCTAATATTCTGATTAAATTAAGATTTGTTTCTACTTCATGCTGCTTTTTAATATTTATTTTATGTGTGAAAAATGAACTAAAAGAGAAATCAAAAAAAATAGAATTTTTATTTAGAGGATCTACATTTGTTATTCTATAAGGTATTCCAGTTAGTAGATAAAATAATCTATCTCTTCTTGAAATTCCTCCATAATAATTTGAAATGACAATATCATATTTTTCGTAGCGGAGGGTAAAAGCTAATTTAATTAGCTTCAAAAAATTCTGAGGATATTCAATTATTTTATTATAATATCTAGTTCCTTTAATAAAAAGAAGATTAGCATTTTTAAACATCAGAACTGTTAACTGGGTATTAGGTAATAACTCTTTTAAATTTCTAATAACAGGAGAAAATAATAAAAAATTCCCAAAAGAGAAGAGATTTGCATTAACCAAAATTTTCTTTACTTTTTCAAGTTCAATTTTTTTTGGTTTTTTTGGGATGAATAAGAGCAAAAACTTGCCAAAAAAAAACAGGCCAAAGTTAATAATTTTCTTCAATATTTTATTTTTTTTAGCAAATTCAATCAAATAAATGACCGCACTATATTTTAAATCTATTAAGCATAATTTTTTAGGATCTTTTCCACGATTATCGTCGTAGAACGTCCTTTTGTCTCTTTTATAAGAACAATTTTTCCTCCATATTTTTTTACGATTTCAGCTTCAGGCATTTTTTCGATAGAATAACTATTACCTTTAGTTTGAATATGGGGTTTGAGAGTCTCAATGACATTAATTGGAGTCAGTTCAGGAAAAATTACGATATAATCTATACTTGCAATGGCAGATAACATTTCTGCTCGCTCTTCCTCAGGAACAATTGGTCTTTTTTCTCCTTTTAAAGTTCTTACCGATGAATCACTATTTAATCCTACTACTAAATAATCTCCTAATGCTTTACTATCGTGAAAATATCGAATATGCCCAACATGCAAAATATCAAAACAACCATTTGTAAATACAATTTTTTTCCCTAATTTTTTCAAATCTTCGATTATAATTTTTAATTCATCTAGTGTCTTAATTTTATTTATATAAGATATAGAGCGATTATAAATTCTGAGTTTTAATTCCTCTAATGTTACTGTTGCAGTTCCCATCTTTTCAACTACTACACTTGCAGCAATATTTGCTATATTAACAGCATCAAATCGTTTCATACCAGATGTTAATGAAAGAGCGAGTGAAGAAATTGCGGTATCTCCAGCTCCACTCACATCAATAACTTTAGTGGAAACATCTTTAAAGTGATAAAATTTACCATTTGGTTCAATAAGAGTCATTCCTTCATTGCTTAATTTTATTATAATGAAATCAAGTTGAAGATTATTAATAATTTTTATGCCCGCTTCAATTAAAGATTTTTCATCTTGAATTTTTATGCCAGATGCGTTTTCGGCTTCCAATTTATTAGGCATTAAAATATTTATTCCTTTAAAAATATCTAAATCTTTAGATTTCGTGTCTGCTAGTATAAGTTTTTTATTTTCTTTCAAAATTTTAATAATTTTTTGAATTAGATTTTTTGTAAGAGTACCTTTAAGATAGTCGGATAAAATTACTCCATCAAACTTTGATAAATTTTTATTAATAAATGAAATTATTTTATTTTCTTCTTGAATATTAATTGGATCAGTAATTTCATCATCGATCCTAACTAATATTTTTTCATTACCAACTATTCTTCTTTTAGTTGTTGTTGGTCGTTCATTTGAAATTAATACACCTTCGGAATTTATATTTTCTGACTTCAATTTTTCTATTAACTTCATTCCAGGTTCATCATTACCAATAATACCTGATAAATATGCTTTTCCAGTTAATGTTTTAATATTAAAAGCGAGATTTGATGCGCCACCTAATGTATATTTATAATTTTTTAAATTCACTACTGGAACAGGAGCTTCAGGATTAATTCTAGTTACAGCCCCCGAAACATATTCGTCTAACATGATGTCTCCAATAACTAATATCGTTTTTTCTTTAAAAGTATCGAATTTTTGTATAAGATGTTTCATATAAGTTAACTCTTTCTTAACATTCTCTTCATTCATTTGTATTCCTCAATTTACAAAATCTTATAATTAATTAATAATAACTTTAATAATTTAAAATCCACGTTACTGCATCGAACAAATCTTTAGTGATGTAATCTACCTTTAAATTCATTGTTTCAATTTCGGATTTACTTTTTTTGCTATCATCAGAAATCAATATCGTTTTACATCTTGCATTTACACCAGTTACAATATCTGTTATTTTATCACCTACAAAAAAAGAATGTGATAAATCAATATTAAAATCCTTTTTAGCTTTCAATATGAGTCCAATTTTAGGTTTTCTACATTCACAATCTTTTTTATATTGAGCTGATCCAAAATCTGGGTGATGTGGGCAATAATAAATTGAGTCAATTCTTGCATTATTCTTTTGAATATCCTCTGTCATTTTTTCATGAATTAAATTTAGTTTTTCCTCCGTAAAAAATCCTCTAGCTACACCTGATTGATTAGTAATAATGATTACTTTATAACCATTTTGGTTTAATAATCGAATTGCATCAAATACTTTTGGTAGAAAAATAAATTTATTATAGTCATCCAAATATTCAATATCTTTATTAATTACCCCGTCCCTGTCTAAAAAAATGGCTTTATTGATTAAGAATTCCTCCAAAACTTTTAATAAAGAAGTGTATTATTTAAAAAATTCCTGTTCAACAATCCCACAAATTATGTGCCCAATTGTAATGTGAGCTTCTTGAATTCTTGCTGAACTCTTATCAGGAATTATGATTGGAAAGTCAACAAGATCTTTTAATAAACCCCCATCTCTTCCAAGAAATCCAACAGATATTAATTTTTTATCTCGGGAAAATTCTACTGCTTTTATTACATTAGGGGAATTTCCACTTGTGCTTATAGCTAAAATAACGTCACCATCATTCCATAAGGCTTCAAGTTGTCTGATGAAAATGTTATCAAATCCATAATCGTTCCCTATTGCAGTTAATATTGAAGTATCTGTCGTTAATGCAATCGCGGGAAGACTTCTTCTATCAAAATTGAATCTACCAATAAATTCTGCAGCAATATGTTGTGAATCTGCAGCACTCCCACCATTTCCAAAAATTATGACTTTATTCCCCTTTTTTAATGAAGTACATATTATATTACATATTTCAGCAATCATTGAAGTATAATTTTCAGATACAAATTCTTTAATTTCCGCACTTCTTTTTAATTGATTTCTAATGTCAATTTCCATATGAAAACTTTTCCTTTTTATTTTTTTAATTTTGCCCAATCATCTAAAAATCTTTGAAGACCCTCATCAGTTAATTGATGTTTGATCAGTTTTGTTATTACAGAAAATGGAATTGTTGCAATATGCGCCCCAATCATTGCAGCTTCTAATACGTGTTGTGGATGACGAATACTTGCCACAATAACTTCAGTTTTAAAATCGTAATTATTTATGATTGTTAATATTTCATTAACGATAACCATTCCTTCATGACCTATATCATCTAGACGCCCTATAAATGGACTTACATAATCAGCACCTGCTTTTGCTGCTAATAGAGCTTGATTTGAAGAAAAAATTAAAGTCACATTTGTTTTAATACCAATTTCATTACACTTTTTTACAGCTTTCAGACCTTCTTTAATAATAGGAACTTTTATGACAATATTTTTATGCCAATTTGAATATTCGATAGCTTCTTTCAAAATTTCATCCGCATTTAGTCCAACTGCTTCAACGCTTATCGGTCCATCAACTATATCACAAATTTCTAAAATTAATTCTTTAAAATCTCGATTTTCCCTAGCAACTAGCGTTGGATTAGTTGTTACACCGTCTAAAACACCTAATTCAACAGCTTCTTTAATTTCTTTAATATTTGCAGTATCAATAAAAAATTTCATTTTTTCACCTTTTTAAATTTATTAATTTCTTAGATTCATCTAAAATTTTTTCTGTTGTTAACCCGTAATGTTTTAATAATTCATAAGGATCTCCCGATTGACCGAATTCATCTTGAATTCCAATTCTTTTCATTATAGTAGGTTGATTTTCCACGAGAACCTCTGCAACGGCACTTCCCAGCCCTCCAATTATGTTATGTTCTTCTGCCGTGATAACTGCACCTGTTTTTTTTGCCGATTTTATTATTAACTTTGAATCTATCGGTTTAATGGAACTCATATTAATAACTTCTGCATTTATACCAATTTTCTCAAGTTTTTCTGCAGCTTCTAAAGCTTTATGAACCATTAAACCCATAGATATAATCGAAATATCAGCACCCTCACGAATTATAATGCCTTTATTTAGTTTAAATTTAAAATCTTTATCAAAAAGAACTGGAAGATCAATTCTACAAATTCTTACATAAGTAGGGGATTTATTCTTTATTATCTCTTCTATTATAAATTCTGTCTCTACCGAATCCGCGGGAACATAAATATGAAAATTAGGAAGAGATCTAATCAACGCAATATCCTCAATTGCTTGATGAGATGAACCATCTTGCCCTACTGTTACCCCTGCATGGCTTGCTACTATCTTTACGTTTAAATTATCATGAGCGACCGTGTTTCTTATCTGTTCGAAACCACGACCTAATATAAAAATAGAATATGAACTAGCAAAAACAATTTTTCCTGATGCAGCTAATCCCGCAGAAATTCCAATTAAATTTTGTTCGGCAATGCCAATATCAAAAAATCTATCTGGAAATTCTTTCCAAAAATATATAGTTTTAGTTGATGTGCTTAAATCACCATCTAAGACAATGATATCTTTATTCTTATGACCAAGTTCTACTATTTTTTTCCCATATGCTACTCTGCAATTTTCTAAAATGACCATTTTCAATCACGAATCCAATTCTTCTAATGCCTTTTTCAATTGTTCTTGGCTTAATGCAATACTCCGATATTCGTTCCCTTGCAAGAATGAAACTCCCTTCCCCTTTATGGTTTTTGCAATGATCATTTTGGGTTTCCCTTTTAATTTTTTAACTTCTTCTAATGTTTTCATTATTTCATCAATATTATGACCATCAATTGTTTTAACATACCAATTGAATGCTTCCCACTTCTGAGCTAAAGGTTCTAATTTCATTATTTCTTCAGTTTTACCTTCTGCTTGATAAAAATTACGATCAGTAAAGGCTATTATATTATCTAACTTATAATTACCTGCAGCCATTGCAGCTTCCCAGATTTGTCCTTCATTTGATTCACCATCACCTATTATTACATACACGTTGCTCTTTATTTTATCAATTTTTAAAGCAAGAGCAACCCCCACGGCAAAAGATAAGCCTTGTCCCATTGATCCAGAGGAAAATTCGATTCCAGGTAATTTTGCTTTATACGGGTGACCCTGTAAACCTGAATTTAATTTCCTTAAAGTTTTTAATTTGTCTTTAGAAAAATAGCCATAATCTGCTAATAAGGCGTATAATGCAGGGCATGCATGACCTTTTGATAGAATCAAACGATCTCTATCTTTTAACATTGGATTTTTTGGATCAAAATGCATTCCATTAAAAACACAAACCAATACGTCTGTAATAGATAATGACCCACCTGGATGTCCAGAATTAGAATTGGTAATCATTTCTAATACAGTTTTTCTGATTTCTTTAGCTTTTTCCTTTAAAATCTTATAAACCTTCCTAAATCTTAATAGTGATTTAATAAATCGCTAATAACCTTAATATTCAATCCAATTTCATTATAAAATAATGAAATTCAATTATTTTTTTTATATTTAAGTTATGTTACATATCTTTGAATAATCTGAAAATATATGTATTAATTAATCATTTAAAATAAATTTACCGAAAAAACTTAAATGTTAACTTTGAAAATGAAATTAAAGAGTCATCCCCCATTTTTTTGTTGCATTAGCACTGGAACTATGCTCTTGAAGGTTTAATATCAATAATAATATATAATATACATTAAAAAAATTGGATGTTGAATAAAAAACGATTAGAGTTTATTAATATTTATAAATTAGAAAGGTACCAACTTGAATGTTGAAAATAAATTGACTATCGGTCTTCCCGTTTATAATGGAGAGAATTTTTTAGCATCCACTCTAGAATCTTTATTGAATCAAACTTTCAAAGATTTTATATTAATTATTTCAGATAATGCGTCAACAGATAAGACGAAAAATATTTGTAAGGAATATGCTCAAAGAGATTCGAGGATTCGATATGTTCAGAATAAATTTAATATTGGTCCTGCAAATAATTTTCAAAAAGTACTTAAAATGTCAAATACACAATATTTCATGTGGGCAGCTCATGACGATTTACGAGAACCGACGTTTATCGAAGATTTAATGAGCGTTCTAGAAAAAAATCACAATATAATACTCGCTTCCAGCAATTTTGATTTCATTGATAATAAAGGACATCAATTAAAATCAAATAATCTGGTTTTTTTTTGTTTTAACACCCAAACTGACCTTTTTAAAATACTTAAAAATTCAATTCATAATAATATGGCAATGATGATTTATGGAATTTACCGTACTTCTGTTTTAAAGAAGATGGGAGGTTTACCATTTAATACGCCAGGGACTTACGGTTTTGATGGTTTATTTCTATTAAAATTGTGTTTTTTCGGAAAATTTCATTTTTATCCAAAGGTTTTATTTCATAAGAGAAGAGATATTAATTCAAAAAAAAATTCACTAATAAATAGATTAACTTCTACGTTCAAAACTATCCGTTTTAAATTATATGGAGATTCTATTTATCGGCATTTACAACGAAAAATCATTTTAAAACAAAAAATTAGCATACATAAAAAAATTGTTCTTTTTTATGAAACTTGTATCGCACAAGTGTATTCTTATTTGGTAATCACGATTGAAATTTTAAATAAAATGATGATGCGAATTAGAAAAAATTCAAAAGCTAACATTAAATTAAATAAATTTTTTGATAAATTCTTTTTAAAGGAACATATTTTATAATATTTTAATTCAAAAGAATTTTTAATGCCTAATTATTTCAATCAAATCAAGAAATTATTTAATTTAACTTGTCCTATTTAAATTTAGATTCAATAAATTCATTGGATAAATGAAAAAGTTATATAAAAGTCCTTTTTTCTTGACCTTTGTAAGTATAATTATATCGAAAAACTTTAAATTATAATGAAAAATAATGGTATTAAATAATATTAGAAAAACTTCTCTCAAAACTTCTGGTAAACCCAAATCGATAAATAAAAATTAAGATTAAAGGTTTTTTGATATATGAAAAGTAATTATAGAAAAGAATTAATACGAAATAATATACGAATAGGAATATGGGGACTTGGATTTATAGGTTATACTACTACCGTAAATTTTGCCAATCAAGGGATTCAGTGTGTAGGTTTTGATATAAATGAAGATTTGATTGAAACTGCAAAGAGGGGAGAAATTCCGCTAATTGGACTAGAATATTGGCTAGGCTTTCCAGTTAAGGGGTTATTTGAGAAAAATTTAATTAAAGTTACTACAAATTGGAAAGTTTTAGTCGAGTCAGAGGATATTCAGATACATTTTATTTGTATACCTACAGAACAGGGTTCCGAACCTTGGGATGATGCATTAATTGATGTTATTAATAAAATTTCTCTGAGAAAATCAAAAGAACCAACAATTATAATCATTGAAAGTACCTTAACTCCTGGAAGATGTGATGATATCGTAATTAAAATTTTAAAAGAAAAAGGGCATGAAATTGGACGAGATTTCCTAGTTTCCATTGCTCCAAGGAGAGATTGGTTTATAAGCCCCGATAAGAATTTAAAGAATCTACCTAGAGTTGTTGGAGGAACAACACCCGAAACGACAAATATTGTTATTGACATCTTGAGTATTATCTGTGATAATTTAATACCTGCTAAGAGTCATAGAGAAGCTGAATTAGTAAAATCTACTGAAAATGCATTTAGACATGTAGGAATTACTTTAGCTAACCAATTAACAATGGCATTTCCAGATGTTGATATAAGAGAAGTATTAAGATTAGTTGGAACAAAGTGGAATATTCCAACTTATCAACCATCTTTAGGTACGGGCGGTTATTGTATTCCATTAAGCAGTAAATATGTGTTAATGGGCGCGAAAGATCCTGATTATCTTACAATTTTAAAAGATTCAGTTGAATTCGATATGAATCATCCTCAAAGAGTGATTGAAAACGTCCTTAAGGAACATAAATGTCATAAAATAGCGATTTTAGGAATATGCTATAAAGGAGATCTTAAAGTCCACATATTAAGTCCTGCACTTAGAATTATTGACTATCTAAAAAATCAGAAAATCGAATTAGCGGTTTATGATCATTATTATTCAGATAATGAATTAAAAAAAATTACCAAAATCCCCATTTTTAAATATCCTGAAGATTTAATTTTATTCGATTGTATTATAATAACCCCAGATCATAGATTATTTAGCCAAATTTCTGAATCTGATATAAAAAATTATCTAAAAAATTGTAAAATAATAATAGATAATGCAGGTGTCTGGAGTAAATGGATGGATCTTTTTAAAGAAATTAAAATTAGATATATACAAATTGGATCAAAAAATTGGCTTAAAAAATGATATAAAATATTATTTATTTTTTATACAAATTACGATATATTAAAATTAGAATCATCTAAAAAGAAAGGTATCAACTTGAATGTTGAAAATATACTAACTATAGGGCTTCCGGTTTATAATGGTGAAGACTACTTGGCATCTGCATTAGATTCTTTATTGAATCAGACATTTAAGAATTTTAAATTAATTATTTCAGATAATGCATCAACAGATAACACAGAAAATATTTGTAGGAACTATTCACGAAAAGATTCAAGGATTTATTATATCCGGAATAAATTTAATATTGGACCTGCGAATAATTTTCAAAAAGTACTTGATATGTCAGATACTCAATATTTTATGTGGGCAGCTCATGACGATTTACGAGAACCAACATTCATCGAAGATTTAATAGGTGTTTTAGAAAAAAATCACAATATAATACTCGCTTCCAGCAATTTTGACTTCATTGATAATAAAGGACATCAAATAATCCCAAATAATTTGCATTTTTTTTGTTTCAACATGCATAACGATATTTTTAAAGTGTTAAAAAATTCTATTCATAACAATAAGGCAATGATGATTTATGGGATTTACCGTACTTCAGTTTTAAAACAAATGGGAGGTATTCCCTATAAATCACAGGATGGATCAGGGGATGACACGTTATTTCTATTAAAATTATCTTTTTTCGGAGAATTTCGTTTCTACCCGAAAGTATTGATTCATAAAAGAACACGTTCCTATACCAAACAAAAATCCTTTAAGAATAAAATTATTTCAACTTTTAAATCAACTCAATATGTTTTATATAAAAAAACAATTTATCGAATTCTACAACGGAGAATTATTTTAAATGAAAAAATTGGAATTTTAAAAAAAATTCTTCTTATTTATGAAACTTGGATTGCGCAGTTACACTCTTATTTAACAATTTTTTTGGAAATTTTTAATAAATTAATATTTTATCTTAAAGGAAATTCAAAAATACAAATAAAAATTAATAATTTTGTTGATAAATTGTTTTTTCATGAAGAAATTTTATAATATTTAATTATTATTAGCTGTCAAAATTACTTTCTTTATAATGACTCTAATTTTTTCTGGAAGGAAGGATAATCCCAAATCAATATCTTTTTCTCTAATTAATTTTCCATATCTAATCCAAAGAATTGATAATAAAATTATAATAAAGAAATTAATAGGAATAAAATAAATTTGATTTAAAAATATAAATAATAACAACCCAATCACTAATAAAGGAAACGTTTTTAAGAAAATTTTCAAGGGAATCATCATATATGGCTTAATATTTACATATTTTCGAGTAAATAATAATATAATTATGAAATTTAAAGTTTGATAAGTTGCATAACCGATTATTATTCCATAAATATTTAAGAATGGAAGAAATAAAAAAATACAAAGTAAACCTACCTGACCGATGATATCAGCAATATTTATTCTTAAATTTTTTCCTAAGGCAAATAAAGTACATGCAAAAGGATTGAATATCATATTTATGACTTGAAAAATTAAAATGCCATTTACATACAAAAGAGACGGGATGTATAAGGGTAAAAATATGGAAAATAATGGATAACTAAAGATTAAAGTAGCATATAGTAAAAATAATAAGAAAAATGAATTAAATCTTAAACTCCATGTAAGATTCTCTTTAATAGCAATAATTCCTTTGGTTCCATATTCTGATGTGAAATGAATATAGATGATTTGAATGAATCCAGTCATAAGACTCATAAAAATATTAAGAATTTTTAGCCCAAATTCATAATAACCCAACTGATCTAACCCAAAGACTCCTCCTAAAGACAATTTTACAAAAAAATTTAAAATTATAATTGAAGAAATTCCACTCAAAAAAGATGGGTATGCAAATTTCAATATTTCCTTAAAACTAAATAATTTTAATGATTTTATTAATAAAGGCAATTTAAATTTTATACAAACTATAATTAAAACAATAATTCCAATTAAATTTATAAAAATCCACCTTGATATAAACCCAATAATACTGAAACCCCCTATTATTATGAATATTGATATCAAAGTTCCTAAAGACGTGCTAATAAATGAAACGATAGTCATTGCTAAGTAATGTTTGAAGGAATTGACAAAAATCTTTAGATACGTGAAAATATGAAGTAAGTTGACTGAAAAAATTAAAATTAGAAAAATAATCAACTCAATAGACATTTTCATAAAATTTAAGGTAAAAAATATCAAAATTGGTATCAATATGCTTGTAATTAATATTATAAATAAATATATAACAAAAGATAAGTTAACTAATTCTTGAATTTTTACTTTATCATCCTTTCCAACGTATAAACTTAGGTATCGTATGATTCCATTCGGCAAATATAAGGAAAGAGTTGATCCAATTGAATAAAAAAGTGTCAAAATACTAATTAATCCCATATCATAGGAATTAATAAAATTTCCAGAAACCCAAACAGAAAAAAGTCCCAAAAGTACTAAGATTATTTGTGTAACGAAATACCAAAGCGATGATTGAATGATATAACTTTTTTTTCCATCATTGCTTTCAATATTTGTACTCATTTGTCATTCTCTCTTTTTTCAAATCCTTAAACATAAGGTTCACTAGATTTTATATCGAAATAACTTAGTTTAGACATAATCTTTGTTTTTTAAAAAATTAATAAAATCTTATTCAGTAGTTAAAAAATCTTTAATAATAACCAAGGAATTTATATATATTACTTTGAACTTGATATGAATCATTTTAATGGAAAATATTTGAATAAAAATCTATTTTTCATTGAAAATTTAAATTTTTTTAATTTAAACTTAAGTTGGAATTAAGAAATTTCTGATTGACCAAAAATTTAACATAAATTTTTAATTTCATCATAGAATAATTTATTATATTTCTTTCTTTGTTTTTCTAAATTGAAATTTCTTGAAAAATCATAATTTTTTTTACCAAATTCTTCGATTTTTTTTGGAGATTCTTTCAAATCTTTAATCGCTTTAGAAGATTCTTTAATTATTACTTTTTCTTCAACAAGAGCAGGGGAGGGCAAAATGTAGCCTCCTTTAACTAAATACTTATGATGATCGACATTTGTGGTAATGATGGCTAATCCAGATGTCATTGCATCCAATAATGCAATAGAAAAACCTTCAGAATACGTTAAAAAAAGAAAAATATGAGATTTTCTCAATAATTTTGCTAATTCGGGTTTAGATTTCCATCCTAGAATTTTACAATTACAGGGTATTGATCCAAATAAATCAGGTTTTCCCATTCCAGCTAATAAAAAATCTATTTCAGGAAATTTTCTAGCCAATTCTAATATAAAATGAATACCTTTATCTCTGAAGAATCCACCAGTATGTATGATTGAAAGATTTTCAAATTTTTCTGTTGATGGAAAAAATAATTCATCATTTGTAGCGCAATATATGACTGAAACTTTCGATTTTTTTATACCATAACTTGTTATATATTGTTTAAGCTCATCAGTAATTGCTATTATTTTATCAAACATCTTAAATCCAAAAATATGCAATTTATTTGCTACTTTTAAGAATAGACTTTTGGAAAATAACTTTTTAATTATTAATATATGACCCCTTAAATAACTAATCACGGGTATTCTATAAATTCTTCCAGCAAAATTTCCAATTATATCACTCCAACTCTCTGAAGGTATTAACATTAATTGAATTCTTTTTTTCTTCATAAAATTAGCAATTTTTAAAGGTAGAATTAAAAAATCATAAATTTTATTAATAATTTTAAAACGTGTTTTCAATTTTGGAATATAGGAAAGGTTCCAATCATTATATTTCTTTAAATCACTTTTTTCATCTGTTATATAGTAAAATTCATGATCGTTTAAGATTGAAAAAATATTTCCATTAATCCATGCAATTGTCTTATCATCAAAAAGTGCAGTATATACTAGAATTCTCATTTTTTAACCTTAATTTTTTTTAAAATTCTTTTTACTAATCAATTATTAATTAATCTTTTTTAATTTTATTAATTTGTTTTTTTAATCCTTTAATTTTTTTTATTTAAGAAAAATTAGATTTATATAACTCCATCAATCCTTTTTTTAGATCATAATTTGGTTTATAATCTAATAATTTATTAGCTTTTGAAATGCTTGCGATGCTATCTTTAATGTCTCCATTACGTATAGGTTCATAAATCAAGTCAATTTTTTTTCCCACAACTTCAATTACCAATTCTGCAAGCTCATTTATACTACAAGCAACTGAAATTCCTGCATTAAATATTTCGCCAATTGCTACCTTTTTAATTGCAGCTAATTCATTTAATTGAATTATATCCCTTATATATATGAAATCTCTCCTTTGAAATCCATCCCCGAATATAACTGGAGATTCATTCCTTAATAATTTTCCAAACCAAATAGGAATTACACCACTATAAGGGCTATCTATCTGCCTTTTTCCATATACATTAAAATATCTTAAAATAGTTACTTTCACACCAAATACTTTTTGATACATTAATAAATAAGATTCTGCAGATAATTTAGAAACGCCATATGGCGAAATTGGCCCAACAATATCATCTTCTTTAATTGGTAATGTTTTAACTTCACCATAAACTGAAGAACTTGATGCAAAAACTATCCTTTTAATGTCTGAATTCTTAGCCAAATGTAAAATATTTAAGGTTCCATTAACATTAACATCATTAGTTTTGACGGGATCTTTTATTGAAAGGGGTACGCTAGCAATAGCAGCTTGATGAAAAATGTAATCAACATCTTGAATGATCTTCTTAAGCTTGGTTTCATCCCGAATATCCCCTCTAATGAGAAAAAAATTTTTTGATTTTTTAGCATTTTCTAAATTTTTAAGAATTCCCGTTGAAAAGTCATCGATAACTGTAACTTCATTATCATTTTCTAGAAAATAATCCGTTAAATTAGATCCAATGAATCCAGCTCCTCCGGTTATTAAGATTTTTTGATCTTTAAGCTTCAATTTAATCTCTCTGAATTATTGTATTATTAAATTAAAAAAAATTAAATATATTTTCATTTATTCGTTTATTATTAAATTTTATCCAAAACGTAAAATGGAGAATAATAAAGAAATGGAAATAAATAAAAATCCCCTCTTGATGTTGCCAGGTCCAGTAGCCATTCATCATAGAGTATATGAAATTATGTCTAAACCGATAATTGGACATAGAACACAAGAATTTGTCGAAATTTTGGATGATACAATCCAAAAATTCAAAAATTTATTGAAAACAAAAAATTTTGTTGCCTTAATCACTGGATCAAGTACAAGCGCTATGGACGCTGCAGTATGTAACTGTATAGAACCAGGAGTTAAAGTATTGAATATAATACAAGGTAAATTTTCAGAACGATGGATGGATATAACAAGAGGCTATGGTTGTATATCTGTACCATTAGAATTAGAATGGGGTAAAGGATTGCGAATCGAACAAATTTCAGAAGCTTTAGAAAAGGATGATTCAATAAAATTTGTTACAGTAGTCCATAATGAGACTTCGACAGGAGTTTTAAATAACATAAAAGATTTAGCGGCACTTTGTAAAAAGTTAGATAAATATTTATTAGTAGATGGAGTTACTTCAGTTGGAGGAGACGATATTTATCCTGATGAATGGAATTTAGATGTTTTAGTGACTGGTAGTCAAAAATGTTTAGGAATACCCCCAGGATTAGCAATGATTTGTGTTTCACCACGAGCCTGGGAATTAATAGAAAAAAGGAAATGTAAATATTCACATTATCTTGATTTACTCAAATATAAAAAAGATCCACAACCTTTTACTCCAGCAATAACATTAGTTAGAGCATTAAATGAATCTTTAAAAATAATAGAAGAAGAAGGAATTGAAAATAGATTTAAAAGACATAAATTAGCTGCTCGTGCTTGTAGAGAGGGTATTAAAGCATTAGGTTTAGAATTATTTGCTGAAGAAGGTTATTACTCAAATACAGTAACAGCAATTAAAGTTCCTGACAATTTAACTAGTAAAAGCATAATTGAAGAAATGAGAAAAAATGGTGTAATTATTACTGGAGGACAAGGGAAAATAAAAGGTAAAATATTCCGCATTGCTCATATGAACATGGTTGGAAAAGACGAAATTCTGACAACTTTATCAATATTAGAATTATCTTTAAAAAATCTAGGTTTTCCAGTCAAAACTGGAAATGCAATTGAAATAGCGACTGAGATATTTAAATAAAATAGAAGAAAAACTATTGTTTTCCAATTTATTTTTTATTTCAAGTTTTTTTTAATAATGAAAATATTTTTTTTCTCAATTAGATTGCATATATTTATACACAATAGAATTATTTGAATGCATAAAAGCTTGTACTATAATATCTCGCTTATCTTCAGTTTTATTCCTAAAAGAAAACTATAAATTATATTTTTACATTGATATTCAAAATCAATCTTCAATAACTAAATATAAGTTGAATACATTTGTCGAATGTTAAGATGGAAATCGGAAGATGCACGGGTTGTGGAGTTTGTGTTGACGAATGTCCAAATAACGTGTTTGAATTAGATGAAGAAAAATTTAAAATTAAGAGAATTGCAGAAGAGAATTGTACTGATTGTTATCTTTGTGTTGAATCTTGTCCATCTGGATGTCTTTCAATTAAGGAATAGCCCGGTGGTGTAGCGGTCAATCATGTGGGGCTTTGGACCCCGCGACCCCGGTTCAAATCCGGGCCGGGCTACCATTTTATTTTAGGTTAAAGGGGACTCCTTCTTTTAAAATCGTATCTGGAATATGAGTTTTCCACTTTTGCAGAAAAATTTTTTCTTTTTTTTTCGCTCTTAATTCATCCGGTAACATTTGAGGAATTGTCTCGTCAATTGGATACCAACGCTTACATTTTTCGCAAAATATGATTCCATTCTCTATTTCAGTTCCAAAAAGTAGCCAATTAAAAGAATTTAATTCCATTAATATTTTATTAACATCAATTTCTACTTTAAACTTTTCAAAATAATTATTTTGAATTAATTTAAGAATTTCTTTTGATTCCGTATCAGATAAATCAGTGATAGAATCAATAGTCTCCTTCTTTTCACATAGTTCTTTAAGATAATCTTGTTTTGAATTTGGTTCACGAATTATCTCATCAGAGATGACTTCATTCTCTAATTTTACGTATAATTCCTGATTCATATTTTTAATAAATTCAACTAATTTATCATAATTTGAAGAAGAAATTATATTAATTAGATGCTTAAATGTTCCTTCGGACGTTTCCCATTTAAAAATATATAATTTCAGAGGGTAATATTTACATATAGGACATGCTAAAATGTCCAATAATCCAGGTTTCATCTACTTTTCCAACTAACTGATTTTTTATATTAGAAATCTTATATTAATTTTTAATTAACATCTAATATATTAAAAAATTGTCAAAGTACTATCACTAAAATATTTTATAAAATTTAAAATTCAAAGACTAAATTAAGGAAGAATTCAAAATTGACAACGAATTTTATTACACTTCTTACTGATTTTGGTACTTCAAGTTATTATGTAGCAAGTATGAAAGGAATAATTTTGAAAATAAATCCAGATGTAATTATCGTTGATATTTCCCATTCTATTGAAAGTTTCAATCTAATTAGCGCAGCTTATGTGCTAAACCAATCATATAAAAATTTTCCTAAAGGTACTATACATGTAATCGTTGTTGATCCAGGAGTAGGAACAAAACGAAGGCCTATATTAATTCAAACAGAAGATTATTATTTTATAGGACCTGATAACGGAGTATTTACTTTTATATTAAATGAAAACATGGATTATAAAATTTTGGAACTGACAAATAGAAAATACATGAATAAAGTCATTTCTTCTACATTTCATGGTCGTGATATTTTTGCTCCTGTTGCTTCACATTTATCACTCATTAAAAAAATTGAAAAATTTGGACCAATTATTGAAAATCCGATAAAAATTAGTTTAAATCTAGATGATATTAATAGGGAATTTCAAATTATGCATATAGATAAATTTGGTAATCTCGTAACTAGTTTGAAAGGGGACGTATTTAAAAAGAATTTTAAATTAGATGATGAAATAAATATTCAGATAACCTCTGTAGATAAAAAATTAAATTATAATATTCCTTTTAAGGAGTATTATGGTGAAGTTCCGGAAAAATCTCTTTTGTTATTAATTGGAAGTTCTGAATTTCTTGAAATTGCTTCCAATAAAGGAAATGCAAAAAAACAAATGAATTTAAAAGGTAATGAATTGATAAAAATCGTTAAAAGTTAGTGTTTAAGAGTCGCATTACCAATATCTTTTAAGCGTTCTAGTCCATCTATTTCTATTATAAATTCTTTAACAGTATTTGGAACCAATTTAGTCCAATCTTCACCATTTATCATTTTTTCTCTTATCAATGTCCCTGTGAATTTATCTCTATGATAAAACTCAAATGGAGCGGTCTTAATTCCCTTTTCTTTTAAGAGTCTTTTAACAAGAGGATTGTTGGAATAAGCAAGATCAAAAGGAGGTAATAGTGATACTAAATGGGCAACCCAAATTCTGTTATCATTAACGTCTTGGAGTGGAATGATTAAATATTTTCCTAGATTCATCTTCGCTTCATTTAAAGCCATTCGAATCATTGTGATTCGTTCACCAGCAGTAAAAGGATTATCAAAGCTATGACTATATTGAGCACTCCCAACAACAATTATAACTTCATCAACAACTTTTGATATTTCTTTAATAACATAAACATGTCCATTATGTATAGGTTGAAAGCGACCGATAAAAACAGCTCTTTTTACCATTTATTCATTCACTCTTCAAATTATTTTTGTTAATTAAAAACTTGCTCAAGTTTATTTTATGATTATTAATTATTATATTTTCCTTTATCAAGATTTTTTCTTTTTCAGAGCTTCCTCTTGCAAATCCTCCTAAATCACCGTTAGATTTTACAACTCTATGACAAGGAATAAGAGGTGCAAAGGGATTTTTATTCAAAGCATTTCCAACTGCTCTTGAAAAATACTTATTTCCTATTATTTCTGCTATTTGACCATATGTACTCACTTTACCCTTTGGGATCTTAGATGTAATGGTCAAAACTTGTTTTTGAAAATTAGTTAATTCATTCCATTTTTTTGACTTTCTTATTTCATCCATTAAATCCAATCCTGTAATTTCCATTTTGCTTTTTTACTTCGATATCTCGTTTAAAAAATTGTTTTCCCAGCCAGATATTTGTTTTGGTATGATTTGATAAATGGTTAGTAATAAAGGAAAAAGGGGATTCAGATAAATACAAAAAAGGTATCAATTGATCAGCTTGAAAATAATCAACTGTCGCTCGAGATTTAATCATATCAATTAATTTTACTGCGCAATTTTCCCCTATTATTTCTGATTTTAATTTTTTTTCACCCACATAATCAAAACCCAAAACAATCCCGCTATCAGTTACGGCCCAAGCACAAATTCCTGAACCAGGATTTAATGTATCGACATATCTTATATCTCTATGAACTTCTAAATTTAATTTATCTTTTATGACTTTTTTTAAAGATGAAAATTGCCTGTCAGCAACATTAGCTTTTTTCAACACGTTAGAAGCTATTGAAATACAATAAATTTTGTTTATTTCTCCGAAATCATCTAATTTTAGACCTTGAATAATACCTTTGTTCTGGATTTCAATATTAACTTTTGCTCCACCTTTGGGATAAAATCCATGTTTAATTACATTCACTTTAATATCTATTCCCATTTTTTTTAAATTTGAAAAAGTTACTTGTTCTAAATATGGAAGGCTGGGAGCCCATTTCCCAAATGTTGCACCTCCATCTATATTCAATACAATTTTTTCAACAGATCTTGCCAAAGCAATTTGTAGGATCTGAATTATTAATCCAATACTCCCAGCTGTATGGATTTTTTTATGATAGACTCCAGAATGTATTTTTTCTGGAGAAAAAGATAATTCCATTGCACCTTCTTTTAAATCAGAAGTTTTTGCATTAGAAATTTCTTTTAAAAGTTCTAATCCTATAACGTGTTGATGTTTTAATCCTGGTTTGGGACGGTTATATCTAATATTTTTTATTTCCACGGATTGATTTTTAAGAACAGAAAAAGCAGTTGCTAATCGAACAATAGAGCCTCCGCCTTCACCATAATTACCGTCAATAACTAAAGGTGTCATAATAAATATAGAATAATTAAATAAATTTAAAGAAATGTAAGAATAACAATATAAAAAATATGCTAGCAAAAACAACTCCAAAAATCAAGCCTGTTTTAAACGCGGGATGTTCCCATAAATCTCTTAATCCCGCTCTAGAAAATCCTTCAAATGCTATTTTTTCAGCATCTTCTTTTTGTTTTTTTGCTTTTTCCTTTGTAGTATCATCCTGTATTTTTTCTTCAGCTTTTTGTAATTTCTCCTTAAGGCTCATTTTTATCACTCAATTATTTTAAATCTCTTTTATTATTTATTTTTTTTTGATTGATTTTATTAAAACTTAATCATAAATTCTTGAAATAAAAAAAAAGGATTAAATGGTTTTTTATATTTATTTTTTATCGTCAGACAATTCTTGCTTTGGTTTCTTTTTATCTATTCCTTTTTGTTCTTTTAATAAATCAGGGCTTGCTCCAAGTCCAATTAAGAACTCCCTCTGATCTTTTGGTGATAATCCTTTGATTTCTTTGGTAAATAATTGTCTCTCTTCAATAGAGATGTCTTTTATTTTCTCTAATTCTTGTTTTATTTGCTCATCAGTTAAAGCAGGTAGTTTAAAGTCTTCCTCTTTTTTGAGTTTCTTTGAGATTGGTGGAGGCAGTTTCTTCGCGGATAATGGTTCCATCTTAATGCCAAACATCTTCAATTCTATTTCTGCTAGTTCAACAATTTGTTGTTCTCGGGATTTCATTACTCCTGCGTGGGTTTTTCTATTTCGATTGATTTTTTTATCGGTATTTTCAATCATTCTAAGAATATATGGAACTCTAAGTATGCGTATTCCATGATATGACATATATACAGAAGCGCAAACAGTTGCGCCAATTAATGCCCAAAGGAATGGCATAGAATATACTTGCATGAATCCATCAGATTCTAGAAGGAATAAAATGTGGAAAGTACTATCAGAATAAGCTATTTCATCGTATTCAGTCCCAATTGAGACTTCAAACACAATGCTATAAAGTACAGGCTCCCAAGGAGTCCAGAAACTTTCAAGAGTCCAGGGATCTGCTGAACCAACGTATCTGCCCGTTCTGTTTCCATAATCATCCCTTTCAGGAGACATTATATTACTAAGCATTTCAGTATTACCCCGAATGACTTTATAAGCAACTGTGGCGGCCTCTGTAATTTTTGATCTGAAACCTTTAGTATAATTGAAGAAATCGGCATATGCAATGTCAAGTAAATCTATTTTAAATGTTAATTCTTGACTTTGGCTACAACTTACACTCATTCCAAGAGTGGAGCTCCAAGTTTCTCCATTTGGATCGACTAATCTAAGTTCAATAGGTATTTTAATCATTCTTACAATGAATGTTCGGATAGGATCTGTTATATAATTCTCTATGGCATAATTATCTTTTGAAACCCTAATTTCGATTATTCTTTCTCGAGTAGCACCAGAATAAGACCAACCTTTGAGAAATGAAACCTCAATACCAAATGAAACCATTCCAGAAGAATTTGTTAAGGCTGAATGAACCTCACTTGAACCTTGAACATTCCATGAAACATTAACATTTTCAATTGATGCATTCCAATCAATTCCAGGATCTAGAGGACGTGGTAAGATTTCTTGACAGCTTAATGTGAAATAAAAAGTATCATAAGCAACAATACTCACTAGTTGTCCCCAACCCGTAAAATCTGACTTTGTTGAATTTGGTGGCAGTATTTTTATAGGACGGGGTTGCAAATTAAAAGATATTTTTCCTTCGGAATATGCTTCAACTTGTGATTCACTAGTATAACCATTGATAATCATACGTTTGGTTGCATTATAGGAGATATAGAAAGTTTTTGATGTAGGAGGATTCGTAGGTAAGTTAAATTCAGAAACATCGTCAGTATCAAGGGTATTTGTAATGTTATATACACCCACTGAAATTTCACTCATAGTACCTTGCGTTACGGTTATTTCGGTTCCACCAGAATAATAAAATACTCTATAATATACAGTCGCACTTGAGATGTTGAAATTATTTTTAACATCCTTATAAACTACGGCTAGTGAAATGTTATCACCCCAAAAGGGATCTGCTGGAAATACTGAACCTGATAAAGGAGTAATTTCAGAATCCATTGGTAATATTTCCAATTTCATAACAAAAGATCCATCTTCCCAGAAATATGGATTCATATCTATAGTGCAAACCATTGTAATTTCGATTTCGTATGTCGATCCAGTTAACCGAATTTTTGGAACAGAACTTACATTTAATGTAACTTCATAAGTTGCGCTAGCGTTTACTCCAGGTTGATCACTAGTAATTTGTCTTAAACTCAAAGGATTATTAAGTCCTTCCCAGTCTATCGATAAATCATCATAATTTACTATATCGTAATAATATGACACGTTTGCATAATGTTTGCTCGTTAGAGTAGCATTATCAATATATCTTGATCCATTACACATAGGATATTGTGGTTCTAATCCTGAAATTGTATCATTAGCAAATGTTAAATTGAATTTCATTATTCCATCATTCCATGTAAAGTTGCCACCAGATATCGTATCTGAAACATATGGTTCATTATCAGGATCAGAATTATCTGGCATATAAAAACCAGTTTCATTCCAATAAATGTTATCTACATCCCAATCATATAATATTTTGTTCCATAATTTTCCAGAGCTATTCAAATCATTTATTGTTTCATTAAATGTCAACATGGTATTAATTACAAAGTCTGATTCCTTCACCTGAAATTTTAATATTCCAGACATTGTCGTAGGTTTTCCATTTTGCCAATTACGTGCATTTAAATCATATTGTGATGTATTTACTAAATGTCCTGATTGCCATCTATGACCATTAATTCCACTTATCTCATCAATATAGAAGGAGAAGTTCATATGATAAAACTCTAAAGAAGAAGTTGTGGGACATCCTGAATCTATTTTCAATCTATATCTCAAATATCCTGCATATTCGGACGTGGTTGTACCTGGAGTCCAAAGAATTGAACTATTTAGCTGCTGTACAGTTATATGAACTCTATTTTCTGAAATTTCAGTGTTATTTGTTAAGTATATGGAGTCATAATTTTCTGTATCCCAATAATATTCTTCATACGCTCTTCTGCTTCGATCCTCTATTCTAAATGTGATGTATTGGTAATCACCCTCAATTATTGAAGGACCTATACCGTAAACAGGATCTTGAGGCCAAGATGCAGCAATAGTTAGCCAATCAAAATACGTGTCTGAAGTAATGAAGATCCATTGGAGAAAAGTCACAGTCTCATGATATGGTTTTTGAAACTTAAATAATAAAGTTCTATTTCCTGGTCCTGTATATTTACACATATAAATCTTTGAAGTATTTATTTTAATCAAGTAATTTCCATTGCTTATTTCAGTTATTGAAACTATTCCAGTTAAATTAGTTGTGATTACTTCTGGATTTGATCCATTGTAAGGTTTACCCAAATCGTTTAGCCAAGTAAAACCTTGACTAGATAAATTCCCTTGTTGATCGCTGAATATTCTTAAATAATTTGATGCTTGAGTTACATTATCCGTTTTTTGTGCATCGCCATTTCTATCTTCGAGATCTCTCCATCTTACAGTAAAATTTACTATGCTACCTTCTAGTACTTCTTGATTCGTTATGATTAAATCATTTGTAGTATCAATTGAAGTATTCCTCCAAACTTGAATTACTTCAGTATTAAAACCAACTTCTGAAATAAAACCACTCTGAGAATTATTCCAAGAGGCAGCTACAATATATTCACCGACTGCTGATGAATTAATAGTAAAATCATATGTTTGATGGTCATCTGTAGGATGATTTGTTAAGCTCATCCAGCCCGAATCGTGCCATTTCTCCTCTACTTCTTGATTTAAATCATTTTCTTGTCGAAATATAGAAACATTTAAGGAACTTGTTATCCATGGAGCCCAGTAAGGTCTATTAATCGTGACATTTATATCTGTAGCATTAGTTGGATAATATAGGGTCTCTGCAGTCGAACCACCATCATAAGCGACTTCAAGAGCACTATCACCAGCTAAATAATTAGGTGCTTGAAATTTAAAGTTAATATAATATTCATTTACAGCCATATTCATTTTAGATACTCCACAGAATGATTTCGTAGCAATGTAATACAATTGATTTCCTCCGTATTGATACGGCCCTTCATATTGATAAGGAGACGGTACCCCAGAATTCCAAATAGTATTTTCACAAATTGCAATACCTGCAGTAGGTGTAGTTTGATTCCAATCTAAAGGAGTAAATATTTCAAATTGGTAATCTGTCAAGTAATTTTCATCAATCGTTACTGGTTCGAAATGCATGTACCAATCTACTAAATTGTTTATCGTGCCTCCAGTATTAGTAATATCGAAATAATAATCAATATTTGCATCTCTTGATAGATTTAATTCTCCACAGACTGTTCCTGTTAACGCATAGTAACTTGAAGGAGTGTTTATTGAATAGAGACAATTTATAGCAGTACCAGGAGTGCTAACTCCATCTATATCACAGGAACTTATACCATATGCATATCCAATACCACCAGTAAGTTGCATAGAAATTACACCACCATTGGCTGAAAAGCTAATTGCGGCATGACCTGGACTAAAATCAATTTTTGATTTCATTGTAAAATTTACATCATCAAAATAATATGATTTATCGCTTTCGATTTTAATTTCACTAGAAAGACAATATATGCCAATACTTAAGTTAAAAACGCCAGCATGAGCGGGAACTTGTGCCAATCTGTTATTAAACCAAGTTTTAACATCATCTGCATCTTCAAAAGTTAAAAGTTTATTGCTATAAGCAGTACTTAAATCAATAAGATCACTTTCCGCTATCGTTTTAAGTCGAAATCTTTCGGAATAATCTCCTGCTGAAGATGCAAATCTTATATAGGGATAATAATTGCTAGCCCCAGATATTGCATCTCCTGAATAATTCAAAGATAAATAAACATTATCGATATATCGATCGTAAAAACCAAATGAAGAATCAATTGATTGATAGGCCTCGGTCCCTGGATTAATAGATTCGTCATAAACGATTGTCACGTTTATGTATGCGAATGCTAACCATCCACTAATACTATTCATTATTTCAAAGACGTTAACATCTCCTCCAAATCTAATTTCAGTTTGGTTTGTACCTGCCATTGTATTCATTATTGCAGTATAATCTGAATGACCCGGTTTAATTTCAATGACTCCTTGACGTTGTTGTGTGTCATCGTCGCCTGCTACATGTATTAATTCTTCAGAAAATAATGTTCTACCTGCAAAATCAATCCAAGCAGAGACTGAAAGATACCCGGATGCACCCCATGAATCATCATGGGTACCATATGCCCTAAGAGCATATCCTATATAAACTGCTTGAACTTGAATATCATCTGCATGAGATGCATAGTTAATTGTTTGTCTCCAAGCATATTCTTCATCAGTTTCTAATACGTCATTATATCCATATGCGTTATTACCATCAAGGTAACCAGAAGTTGAGCTACTCCATTCTTCCGTACCATCCCCAAACTCCTCCCATTCATAAATATCATTACCGTTATGATCAGTGAAGTTAAAGTTTTGTTCATAATTACTTACAGTCCCATCATTAATGCCATTAAACGATATTTTTAGCCGTTCAGAATCGATTTCGCCTGATATATCATCGAGTGTATAATAGGGAGCTTGAGTTTCACCAGGGTTTTGGTTCCCATCATAGTAATACCAACCAGTGGACATTGATTGTTCTACGTTCATATCTCTTACCCAGTTCTCAATTTCCAATATATTTGTAACATTAGTGTAACATTTCCCTGCATTCCACCCATATGGAACCGTTAATTGAGTCGTTCCACCTTTCATATTTATTCCATTTTTAGTCGAAGTGTTTTTTGCATATTCATTAGACATTATTAGTGATGAACCTGCATCACCAGAATAAACTATTTCAGTTTCAATATTCTTAGATTCAAGATTAATAGGATCTTCGGATTTAATTTCTTCTTGATTAGGAATTGTGATATCTTCATAACTTTCATCATCTTCATTTTCGGTTGAAATTAAAGTAAATATTGGATTCTTAGTAAATAATGCGCCAAGAATAAATGAGAAACTCATTATAAAAATTAGTCCAAATATGAACATTTTCATTAAATTTCTTTTCCTAGTTTTCAAAATTTTCAAACCTCTTTGACTCATTTGAAAAATTAATTCGAAAAGTTGATTATTACAATCCATCATTATTATTTTTTTGAACAATATATATGTCTTTTGAAAATCGAAAATAAAGCATTTTCGTGCTTAAAAATCTCCTTGATTTTAATCTACAGATAATTAATTTAACGAAAATTCAAAAGCTTCAATTTATAGTTCTTCAATTTAAGTTAGAAAATTAGTTAATCAGGTTTAACAATTGAAATTCAATGAATTATTATATAATTTTATTTGATTGAAGATTAAAAATAAATAACATATAGATTTAATAACTGAAAACACAGTATAAGTATTATAAATAAACATAAATATAAGAAAAAGTCAGATTTTATAATTTTATCAATATTTTGTTTAATATCTTCGTTCGTTTTAAATTTATTTTTGTCAATTTTTAGATATAATTTATTTAATTCTTCAATTTTCATTTTTTGTTCTCCCTTATAATGTTGATAGAGTTTTAGAAAAATTAAACAAAAAAGAGGAGTAAAATAGATATTTATTTGAATGAAGTAAATCATTTGAATATGAATACCTGAACAGAAATAAAACAATATATTGTTTACTACTGTTGCCATAGAACCGCCAAATCCAAATAATAAATGAATCAATAAAAATGCGCAGAAAATCCGGGCAATTACAAATTTTTTTTCTCTTCTTAAGGTGGAATTTACATAATAACTTCTATAAAATAAAATCAAACAACTAAAAATTTCTAATAAAAAGAATAAAGTTATATGACCTATGGCAAAAGCATAAATTAATTTAGGACTCATATAAAAAGTGGCTAACATCAATAAAAGATCGTCCCATTTTGGCCAATAATAAAGCCTAACGTTATTTAATAAGTAGAAATCTACAATATAAGGAATTTGAATTAAAATTGCCATACCTAATGCAATCATCTTAACTATTTTCGCAAGGTCAGTCTTAAGAAGAAAATACAAGATAAATGATGCCATTCCAAATTCGAATATATAAAATCCGGCAAGTACAAAAAAAAGTTGAAAACCCATAGATAAATCTCTAAATTCTAGAAAATTACGAACAGTTATTCCAATAAGAAAAATCGATATTATTAAAATCCATTCTAAAAACTTGAAAACTCTTTTTTTTTCTAATTCTTTATCTGCAGGTTTTCCAAAATTTTCAAATCCATTAATGATTTTATCGAGAATTAAAATCTTTTTTTTATTTATTGGAACAAAGCGATTATTTGTAATTTCATAGAAATAAAGCCATTGAGAGAAAGAAATAAAGGTTAAAGTAATAAATATGAAAAAGAATAATAAATAGAATCGGGAGATAAGAAGTTCCAAAATATAGCTCCAAGTAAATAAGATAAAAAATATAATCGTGATAGGGAAAAAAATGATAAATATCAACGAATATTTATTTTTAGTTTCCCATGATTTAAAATTTCTAATTTCCCCAATTTTCTCTAAAAAATTTTTGAATTTCATTTTTATTACCATTATTAACAAAATATTTTTTAAATTAAATATTTTTACTCTTTTTTTATATTTAATTTTCTCAAAATTCTCTATAAAAACCCATTTTAATTATTAATTAAGAAATTTTTATATATTTTTAGGTTAATAAACATTAAAGTATGACTATAACACCTAAAAATCTATTGCCATGTAATTTCTTCAAACTTAATTATTGACTATTATTTTTGTTTAAGTTTAAATTTTTTTTGGAATATTTTCTGAATAATATCATTTAATTAGTGTCAAATTTGCAGAAGGGTCGTTAAAAGGAATAATAATTCTATTAAGCTTTCTTTTTGAATTTATTATGTTAAATATTTAGAATTATTCGCTTAAAACGTATAAAAATTCCCATTTTAATATAATCCCTATTGGATGTTATGTTTTTTTGTCTTTTCGAAAATTTCTTAAATTAAGTCGAAAATTACTACTTACAATAATTCATCATCTATTAATATTTAGATTTTTAAAAAAAGAAGAAAAGATAATAAAAAATGGAAAGAATTAAAACAATTTTCAAAACAATTAGACCCCTTAGATCAATTCATTTCTTGCTTATGACTTTTTTAGGAGCTTTTATATCATATAATTTCAATTTAATAAATTTAATCCTTGCTATGATAAGTATATTCTTTGCATGGCAATTTAATTTAATAATAAATGATATTTTTGATGTAGAAATTGATAAAGTAGCAAATACAGATAGAATTTTTACTCAGCGTTTAGTTTCGCGTAAAAAATATTTAATAGTTGGCATATCATGCATTTTAATAAGTGTTTTAACTGGGTTATTTTTAAATTTTTTAACTCTTAATTTTTTATCCGTAATTTTTATTTGTTTTTTTATTTTAATGGGATATTTATATTCGGGTCCTCCATTCAGACTTAGAAAATATAGTTTTCAAACCTTCTTTATTGGATTAGGATCATTTTCTGCATATATGACAGGTTTTTTTGCTTGCAGTACTTATATTTTATACAGAGAATTTATTATCGGTATTTTAATACTCATTGCATTATCTTTGGGAACAGTTGTAAAGGATTATAAAGATATTGAGGGGGACAAAAAGGATAAAGTTGCTACCATATTTACAAAATTTGGTTTGGAAACTGGAACAAAAATTTGTTCTATATTTTTATTTTTAACCTTTTTGATTCCTTTACTTCTTATTTATCATCTTTTTGACTTTATCATAATTATCCCTATTGCTATAACTACGGTTGTGATGTTTAATTGGAAAAAAAACAAGAAGAAAGTTGAAGTAACATTTATATTCTATTTCTTTGAAATTGCCTATATTTTTCTGAGATATTTTTCAATATTAATATTTTAAAGCGAGAGTAATTTTTATGATTAGAATAAAAGATTTTTTAATTGTTAGTAGAGCAAATATTCAAATTGGAACTATTCCTAATGCAATGTTAGGAATTTTTTTAGGGATTTCTCACATCACCCAATTTAATATCTTTTCTTTATTATATTGTATCCTATACTTCGTTTCAATTACTTTTGCATGTAATTTAAATTGCTATTTCGATGTAGATGTTGATAAGTTATACAAAAAACAAATGTACGAAGCCACAATGAATATTGGTTCTAAAAATATGAAAATAATAATGATTAGTGAATTATCAATTATTTTAATAATTAGTACAATATTTTTAATCTTTCAATTCTATATAACAACAATTTTAATTATAATAGGAACAATATTTAGCATAATATATTCTGTAAAACCTATTAGAATAAAAGCTCGAGGAATCTGGAGCCCTATTCCCGTTATGTTAGGACTTTATATGATTCCAGTTTTAGGTGGATATTTTCTTTATCCTCTCATGTTAAATTTTTTTTATTTCATTCTCTTTGTTATTGGTTATACTTTTTTTAATGAAGGAATAATTTTAATAAATACTTGTGAAGATTTTGCTGAAGACAAAGAAAGAGGAATACATACTTGGGCTCATATTATGGGATTAAAGAACACGTTAAATATAGCTTTTATTTTTACAATATTTGGAACATTACTAGCTAATATTACTTTATTTATTATCCTAATGATTTCCAATTTTTATTCGATTTATTTTTATATCACGTTATCGGTAGTAATTGTCTCTTTTTTAACTTCAATTATAACTTCAAAAGATATCTTTGAAATAACAAAAAAAAGTAATTTTGAATTAGCAGCAAAACAAAGCGCTCCAAAAATGCCTAAATGGTTTATGATTACAAGATATCCATTGATGTTAATAGCATTATTATTAACTTTTTTTTAATATTAAACTATTTTTTTAATCATTATTTGAGATTTAATAAAACTAAAATATTAAAAAGTTAAATATTGAAAACGAGAAAAAATTAACTTCTATTTTAAAATATTTATTATTTATAAGAGGTTTAATCAATAATGGAGAATGTTAAAATTGCCTTAATTGGTAATCTTGGAGTTGGAAAGCTAACTTTAATTAATTTAATATTGGGATTAAAAAACATTGAGGGATTACCAAATAAATCGCAAAAGATGCTTATGAAAAGAGGAGAGATATCAGACAAATATTCTGCATTAATTGTATCAGGAGCAACAGAAGCTATAAATTCAGAAGAATTAAAACTAGATTTTTTTTCAAATTCTGATATCGTAATTTTTGTTACCTATAAATTCAAAGATATGCTTGAAACAAGTAAGATAAAGGAAAAAATTATGAATTACTTGCCCAATGCACAATATGCAGTTATCGCAAATAAACAAGATTTAGCTGATTCAGTGGATGCTACGCAAGTGATAAATTTCTTTAATTTACCAGTTATTGGTATCGTTGCTACGAGTCCAGATCACCGAGAAGCGCTCGTTAATTTTTTAATTGAATTTATTAATCCCTAAAAATATGGAAAGAATTTAAATTTTGTTTGTATTTTTATTAGAATTATTAGAATATTCTTAATAGAAAAAGAAGTTGGAATGTTGACGTGTCGATATATGTTGACATGTATTGATATATGATGAAGTCACTACAAATTTAAATCACGGATTTGGCATATTTAACATTAAGTTTCTAACAAAATTGACTACTTGGAAATTGAATCGTGAGAATTTAGATTAATTTCCGATTAATTCGAGGCAAAATAGGAGCTTCTGAATTAGTAAAAGAGTGGTTAATTAATAAAGCGTGTTAGAATAACTAAAAACATAATAATATTTAAGGAAGGAAGATATTTATGGTAATAGATTCATTAAAAAAACATTGGTTAAGAACATTTATAATTGTAGGCATGTTTGTTGGAGCAGGAATGGTTCCAACATTAATAGAAGCCGAATTAATGCCAATAGCACAACTTACTTCCGTTTTAACTCAATTTTATGATATCAATGACGAAGGAAGATCAGAATTAAACATTTCAAAATTTTTACCAAATATTAAAAATTTAGCGTATGATGAAGCTGCTAGCTCTGAGAGCCAAACAGTCCTAACATTATCTTTGACTTTTGAAAATACACTTTCTGCTAATGGTCAACAATTAGCATATTACGACATGTTGATTCCACAATTGGATTTTAGTATATATTATAAAGCAGGTCGACCTTACGAAAACGAATATTTTATTCTTTCTGATTTTAAAAATAGTAGTACTTTTGAGGATTTTCCATCCCCAAGTTATGATTTTTATGCATGGGTGAAAGTTTTAACAATCGAAATTCCTCAAGAATATAGAATTCAACCAGGAGAAACTGCTGACGTAACCGTCAAAATAACACTTTTAAGTAACGGTGAAGCAAAAAATGCATTATCTCAATTCCTCGGATCATTCATCAGATCAGATATGCCAGATGGCTCCATGCATGTAAAAGGGAACATTTACATGTTAGGCATTCCCATCCCTATTGATTTGGCAGTTCCATCGCTTAGCGGTGTAGGTGGTGGATTAAGTGAATTAACAGCCATGTTATTGGATGTTGTGAATGCATTATTCGTTACAGGTCCAACAGGTTCATTCTTTCATCTCGCTGACATTCAAAACTATAAGGATTTAAATGGAAATCATTATAGAGATTGGAATGATACATATTTTGCGGGAATTCCCGAATTTGCATCTTATTCTGGAAATGGAAAGAAAGATAAAGGAGAACCTTGGATTGAACCACTTTTACAAAATGGAGTTTTTACAGTGGATTTATTTTTGCAACTACAAGAATATCTACAAATCGATAATTTCCAAGTCACGATTCCCGCAAGCGAATGGGATATTGAAGTTGCACAAAACTTCTCAGATCCGCACTATCAAATTCCAGCAACTAGAAATCGAGATCTTGATACATTATGGGGAACATATAAACAACAGCTTTTGTTATACATGCCATCTAGTGGTGCAGAATATTATAAACAATCAAACTGGTCGAATAGGATAATTGGATCAATAGGATTTTTGTATAATCAAACAATGAATTTTGATCGTACCTATTTAACCCAGCCAGGTGGTGGAAGGGATGATTTCTTACCACTTGATCTCGGTGCATCCATTAAACTGTGTGGTGATGCTAGACCAAATGCAAATTTTGGTCCAGGTGATGCCATCAATGTTTTTACTCCACTTGTACCATCATTATTAAGTGGAGCAAATAATACGATCATTCTTGGTATCTGCGGTAATATGGAAGTAATATTAGGAAAAATGCCATTAAGTCTTACCTTAGACATCCAATTGAATGAAACAATTGATATGCCAGAAGAAGGAGCAACAGGACAAGATGAAGGAGCGCTTTCAATAATCCCAGATATAATGGGCATGATTGGAAATATGATAAATATAACGAGTTTTGCATTTAATGGTCTCGCAATGGATGTTTTTAGTAAAGTCTTACAAACTAATGAAACGCTTAATCTCGATCTATTCTTCCCATATGGATTATATTTACCAGAAACTGAAGAAGAAGCAACTAATTTCATACAGCTTACTGGAGGACCCATTCAGATATTCAACGATAGCATTCCAACAGGTTTCGATAATTGGACAAATACTCAAAAAAATCAATGGTATGAAGACCATTTGTTAATTAATATGTCTATTGAAAGTCAAACAATCCAAGATTCTTTGATAAAAGTACTAACACAAATTGGTACATACCAAAATGGTTGGGGTATTGCTTATTTGTGGAATACGCCTGATAGAAATGCAAAAATATTAAATGAATCCAATAGAGGAACATCTCTTCCTGCATTACGAGAAGGAACATTCCCAGTTGGAGAGGAGATGAAAGAAGAACAATACACACTCGAATTAACAATAGATCAACTAAGATTGGATTTAAAGGATTTACTCCCAGAATTTGGACCCGCATTAGATAGCATGATCTCGAACTTAGGTATTAATACAAATTTGATTGATTATTTAGAAAAAGGTCTTGATGATTGGGGAAATAGGACAGGTCTAGGAAGTGGTGTAAACAATACAGGCACCTTAGCAGATATATTATCGTTTAATCTACCCATGTTTCTATCCTTGCTTTACCAAGACGGACCTCAGAACGATATTTTTGATTATATCAATGATTATAATTTATTAAATGAATCATATAGTGCTTTAAACATGACTGCATTGATCACAGGAATTTTAGGACTACTCGGTGAAGATGCATTATCAAATATTGGAGGTTCTATCGGTGGTGAAGAAGGCGGTTTAGACATTATCTCGATGCTACCAGAGTTACTTCAAGCAACAGGTATTAATTTCCAAGAAATGCTTCCAGAATTAATTTGGTGGTTACAAAACAATCTTTCTTATCAGCAAGGATTGGAGCTTTTTGAAATGCTTGATGTGTTAATGAGTGCAATGGGTACTGGAGATGGCGGTAGTGCTAGCGGTGGAACTATGGGTTTGGTTGGAGGTTTACTAGGTGGTATTACAGAAGATCAATGGTATTTATTATTTGAACAAGTCAAATCCTTACTCCAAACAATTGATATGATGGATTTAATGAACGTTGTTTCAGGTGACTTGATACCCTATATTGATTATATGAATAGAAGTCAACTTTTCACTGAAAGTGTGCTAGGACCTTTAGTTTCAGGTCTACCTTTAGATGTAGCAGATTTAGACATTAATAAAGTGCTGCGGAATATTAATGATTTATACTCAGGTCTAGTGTATGGTTTTGATATACCATTATATGATTATTCATGGGAAAATCATGGTATCAACTTATTCGCAATGCTCTCAGCAGGAGAAATGATTCAATCAGTTGATTATCAAGGAGTGGATCTTTTCGAGGAATATGCAAAAGAAACAATGGAAAGCTATTATAATTATGCAAATGGAATTGAAGTATATCAATCGGGAGGAAATTATTGGATAGCAGATACTCCAACATATGATAATTTAAGATTGATGTCGGATCTCTCTTTTGCTTTACAACAATCTGGAATTGATGCAGAAATTGTTTGGGCAATATTAATGGATGTCCTAGGTTTTGAATTAACAAAAGGTTGGACTGAAAGCGGTGATGCTACTGCCCTTTTAGGAGATCTTGGAGATATTCTTACAATAGCAGGTGCAATGTCACCTCCAGGAGAATGGATTTCATTCCTCAGGGAATTAGGTATCTGGAGCAATTGGGAAGGTGAGATGCCATTAGAATTGATAATTACAGTTTTAGGAATGATTGATATACCTCTATCCCTTGGAGATTTACTGGGACCATTAGTAAATCTAGAGAAATTACTGGCGACAGGTCAACTCGAATTATTACCTGAATTATTAGGTTTAATAGGAATGGATCCTTTAATTTTTGAGGTGCCATTATCCACACAAGAAATCTGGGGATATGGAAATCCCTTCATGTATGAAGCAGGATATGACTCGAGTTATAACACGGGTCCATATCACGAAAGTCAGGATATTTGGTATGCTGATCCAGCAACCGGTGAATCAAGTTCTAATGATAACTGGGGATGGGTACCAGCGGGATGGGATCCAGGTGGTCTCATATATGGTAATCCAAATCGAAATTGGTCATCACTCACAGGCAAGGATTATCCTAGAGGCTTTATGCAAAATATGATTGCCAACGTCCCATTAGCTGTGGATGTAGATATCGCCTCGATGACTATACCAGAAATGGAATTGATTGATCTTGGCATCATTGCAGTCTCATTAGCAGATACAACGATTCCATTAGACTTACAAATTAGACTTAGATTAGAAGGTAATCTTCAAAATTTTGTTGAAGTCTTTGAAGACTATGGGATACCTTTAATTGGATTCGGAGACCACATGTATGATGGTAATCTTGATATTGAACTTTTGGAAATGTTAAATCCAACTACACCTACTCCAGCAGGAGAAGGGACTTGGTTGGATATGATACCATTTGAAGATATCGATATCGGCAATATACTTGAAGCTGCCTTAGATACAGGAGTTCAAATCCAACATATCTTACAATACATGCTAGATCCTGAATTTATGCCAGGACATAGATTTTTCCTTGACGGAAGCCATGTTACTTGGGACTTTTGGATTGAATACCCTGTCGGATCGGGTAATTATATTGAAGTTGACAATCCTACACCATATAACCTTTTCTGGGAAACGGATTATACTGATGACGCAGTATGGGCGTCTACGCCTTATCCTGATGCTGCACAAGACATCAACCAACCACCAGGACACCCCGACCAAGTTCATTTTTGTTTTGGTGACGGTGATGGAATTCCTGATGAATATCCGTGGTATAGATTTGTACTACCTAGCGCTAATCAAATTGATCCTCATCAAGGTCCAGGTTTATATGATGCTCCAGAAACTGTTAGAAATCCTCCAATAATTGATTATTTGACACCTAACGGTTTCCCCGGTCAAGGACGCTGGATTCTAGAACCTGATGGCATACCTGACGGAATACAACATTATTGGTATGATACACCTTTTGCATATGTAAATACGACGCCGGGTGCAGATTTACCGTGGTCTAATATTCCTCCAGACTATTGGAATAATGAAAATACAGCCGGTGCTGATAACGGTGCCTGGGAATGGGATATCATGTTAAATCCAGGAGTTGGACTTTATTATCGATGGACATTGAATAACGGAGAATCCTACCATTATTGGGGTGAAAATACACCCAGCGAATATTATGAATATCGAGCCATGTTCCCAGTTCAACAATTTCCTTTAATAGACTTGCCGGATACTTATTGGGATAATTCAAACATAGGTGACGGAATTTCTTATCCTGATCTATACTTAAGTTATGATTCATACTCGGGTCAACCGAATACAGGAACAGCACCTGTCCATTCTTCAATTTCTGATATTAATTATGAGTATCCAGACATTTGGGATGGTTTTACATACGCATGTCATAAAGAAGATTATAGAATGGGCTATTGGGAATCTGTAATAGATCCTATTACCGGAGAATCCCATAACGTTCTAAATACGGATCAATTTTGGAAATGGTTATCATACAGTGTTACACCTCACTTACCCGGATTATTAGATTTCTTGGATCTATCATCATCAATAGGTGATTTAGTTGGTTCATTAACTAGTGGTCTTGGTGTTGGAAGTTCCAGTTTGGGAGTTGATTATTGGCATCAAATAAGATACAATGAATCCTATAGATACTTCGAACCAGGTTGGAAATATTTAGAAAATAGAGGTTTCGAATATATTTCTAATGTAACAGGAGGAGAATCAAATAATACAGACATTTATGGTTTTAAAGGAATTTCAATCATCAATGGTGCATTAACAGCAATAAATGAACAGAACCTACCTGTATGGACAACATATCCTAATGGTTCATTTTTCATTTGGGATAATTCTTCTTACTTTGGCAACTCCTATCAAACAGATCTTAATCCTTTAGGGTTATTACAATGGATTTGGGACGGAGCTTCAGATGTATTTAACATGGAGTATAATACTACTTATTGGAATGCAGTAGATGGAAAGTATTTAATGCCATATTCTACACCCAATCTGACGGGTGCATTAAATTGGTTGTATGATCAGGGTTTATCTATCGATTTCATTTTAGACAGCCTACCATCAATACTTAGTTCATTCATGGCTGAAGGATCAAGCGGAAGTACCGGAATTTCTGATTTAACTTCTATTATAGATCTTAATTCCATTCCTAATATTTTTAATGCACTTGAACGATACTTTAGCCTTGTTGTAGGAGGTAATGCGGAAACAGGAACTTTCAACAAGACACGTGGATACGAAATTATGCTTCAAATGATCTCCCAGATTCCAGATGTCTTGGACATCAATCCTAACAAAGCGCTTGCTGGTGCATTATCTTATTTAATGCCCAGATTAAAATCACTAATTGATCTTGATTCAATATTAGGTAGTTCAGGAGGAGTTTCAGGAGAAGGACTTACTGAAATGATGAGTACTCTCATTACTATGTTAAAAGATTCAGGTTTCGTTGACATCATTTTCTCTGATACAGATAAATTAAAGAATTTTGCCATGAACATTACGCTTGCTAATACTAAATTTAACTTGACGTTATTTGGAATGAAATTCTTGAACATAGATTTATCATTGTCGCTAGATCTAGACTTATCAAGTGTCATTGGTGGATTTTTAGGAGAATCCGGGTCGGAAGAAGGTGGAATTGCAGGACTTCCCCTAACAATGCCGAGTATTGAGTTAGAAGAAATTCCTTATATCGAGATATCTACGTTTAATGGACCATTTGAAATAATATTTCAAGCAATAAATACGACGGGCAGCACGGTATCAAGCATTCCAGATGCGGAATTAAGTTATGGAACTATTAATTATTGGGAAGATCCTGAAAATCCAGCAAATAATTCCTATTACTTGAACATAACAGTCTATAATGCACCTCAAAGTATCATCGGGTATACTTATGACTCAAATAACTTACCAATAAGATACGTTGTTAACGGATCTTATGAAGAAACTCATACAAACAGCACGGGTTACATTACTATTAATGGTACGATTGCTCAAGATGGATTTGGCTGGGTAGATCCTTACATCTACATTCATGCTGAACCAGTAGAACCTGATCCACTGCAACCGAAATATTATTGGTGGAACGTGACGGGCAAACCAGATCAAAAAACTTTGAGAGGAAATCAACCATTATATGCAGCAAAATGGGTGGTTCCAAAAGCAGAAATTGGTTTAACTGGAATGTATCTTCGAGACATGACCATTCAAGATTATCCGCCATTACCAGCTCTAGTCGCAAATATTGATGCTGATTCAAATACTGAAATTTTTGCAAGAGTAGAAATTGATGACAATAAGATGGATTTTGTTCACCAGATTCATTACATGCAAAATGGTTCGATTGCTAACTTGAACGTGAGCCATGGAAATAGTTATGACGTATACTTAGAAGATAGTTCAATAATTCAGAATTTTTCATATGAAGTAAAACAACCATCAGTAAAAAGCACTACCTATGAATTTGTTCAACTAGTCAGTCCAGACGGTTCAAATGTTGTTTATCCAATAAATTCTAAAATTATTACAAAAATAACGTGTGATTCAGACAATTGGGTCGATGATTCATTAACAAAAGCAATCATATATTATTACGATATTAATGATACATCATTCGCAAATCCGATATATCTATTAGATTGGGATATCAGGAACATTGGATCATGGGATGGTGGTTCAAAGAGAACAGATGGTAATTATTTCAATTTGAGTATCGACGAAATTGCAGATAATGGAACAACATTATGGGAATACCTAAGTCAGAGTTCTCCAATAACAGAAAGATATGACAAATTAAAATTCACATATTCTCGTAGCGTGGCTGCTGATGAACGAATACATTCATTAGACATAGGTATTCAAAACTTCAATTCATTAACTATTGAACAAGTTAAAGTAACATTTGACGTAAATGATAAACCAGGTACTGGAACGACAACATATACTATTTTTGATGAAAAAGGTTATACGACTATACCCTCAAATAATTATCGCATCATGCAAGACAGATCAGGAAATCCATATATATATGGTTATAATCAAAGTAATCCAAACGATCCTCCAGATCCTGACAACGATCAAAGATGTCCAATTCAATCAGGTGCCCAAGCCGATAAAACTGACTATGGTGCTCATTATGCAATGCTTAATTTCACCTATCCAATACCTCAAAATAGATATATTAGCGGAGTTTGGTGGAATATCACGAATTTTGACGGCGGTTCTGGTGGAAATGGAAACAACACAAGCTCTTACGGCATATATATAGATACATTTAAAGCAAGATTCTATAATATCACAGATGAACAATATTATTGGATAGCAATTGATCCGAGTTTACTAACAAATCCAGACACAACTGATTCAGGACAACATGTTTATGAATGTACTTCACAACCTGTTGGATTCCATAATGATACGCGTCCATATGGCAACCATTCATTGTATCTAAGTAATAGACAATCCACAATCGAAGAATATTGGGATTATATCATGATTTGCTTGATTGTTCGTGATGGTGATTATGCTACAGGAGGTAATATTGGCTACAATGATACGCTAGGTACAAGTGGTGAAAGAAATGCAGTAGATGTATACATAGATTTACGTGTTAATTTTACTACTTATGACTTTAATCAATGGGGTTTATCAAAAGTAGAATTGCCAGAAGGATTAATTTCTGGTTTCGACGTTGAAATGATCATGTATGATCCTCTAGCAACAAATCAGACGAACCCTGGTTCAATAAATAATGATTTTAGCTGGGTAATCATCAATTACAGTGTTTCGGATATTGAGGAAGGAGATGGTTTAAGTTGGCCCACAGATGTTGAAATTTTGGCATCCAAGGCATATATTCTTTTGCAAGCAGAAGATTCAGTTGTTTTAGCTTCAACATGTTCAGGAGATTTTCTATTTGAAGATAGAAATACATCAAATGGTTATTTACCAATCCCATTAGATGCGCAATATCGACCATATGTTACTGCAAATATCAGCATATTAGATATTGAAACGCAGTATACAATATCAGTCAATATTTCTCAAGATCAAGCTCTAAGGGATTACTGGCTTAATTTAACAAATATCGACACAGACAATCTAGATTACTTAAAGAAAATAGAAAGATTAACAGTAAATTGTCTTCAAAATCCAGAGGTCACACGGCAACTAACAGCATTTCCGAAGCATCCGATAAGAGTTGGAAATGAAACGCATCCAGAAACATTCCAATTAGGAAGAGAGATAGACTTGGATCCTTGGACAGGAATTGTAGCGGAATATGAAATCATTTATTATTTAACACTTCGAATATCAACAGAAATGATTAAAGCATGGGATGCAGCAGGTCGCGATAATTCGGTCTATATTACATTTGAAGCGAGTGCAGTTTGGTCTAAACCAATAGGTTCATATCAAGTGGAACAAAATACATATCTCTTCGGTATTAGCGAAGGACCATCAACTAGACGAATATATATAACACATTAAATTCTAATATACCAAATTTCCCCTTTTTTTTTATTAAAAAAAAATTATTTTCTAGTTTTACTTTTTCTGAAATAGCTTTCTGCTTGTTCTGAAAATCGTGTAGATTTTGGAATATCTCCTAATTTTGAAGCAATTTTAGCTGCTCGCTGATAAAGTTCACCAGCATAACCGAAATTTTCCTTTTTAACAGCAGTACGCGCGTTTGCTAAAGTTTCAGATAATCTTACTTCTAAATTTTTTCGTTCAAGTTTATCCAATTCTTTATCTTCAGATATAGGTTTTCGTTTTTCTTTTTGAACTTTCTCACCTTTAACATGTTTTTTAATTAATTCTTTTTTCTCATGTTCAGCTAATAATGCTTGCTCTTTCTCTTCTTCTATTCTTCGTTCATCAGAAATCTTCTTAATGATTGCTTTAACTCGAGAAACAGGGACTTCTTCTTCTTCTTTTTGTCTAAACCTATAAACTAGCAAAGAAGCAAGAATCGCAGTAATAACCAATCCTAAAATAACTATTAATTCCCATGGAAAACGAGTTGGTCCTGGGGGTTGGTACTGCGGAAATACTCTAAGTGAAATAGTTAAATTAACTGATGCAAAATCAGCATCCATTAATGTGATGTAAATGGTCCAATTATTTTGAAAAATTAATCCTTCATAAAAATCAGAATCAATTGTAATTTCTGAAAAATTATTTAATCCAATCAAAGGTCCGAAGGTCTCATTTTTCCAATTACCTTGATCATCCCTGATTTTTATAGAATAATTTAGCAATAATTCTTTATCTGTAAAATTTACTTTGATTATTATAATTTCATTTTCTAAAAATTGATAATCAGTAGGTATGAGATCTATTAAAGTTATATTAGGCAAGTTGTTCAAGACTGTTATGTTAAAGCTTAATAACGTACTATTAATACCATCTGCTTCATCAAAGACTGTAAGATTGATGCTATAATTACCCAAAGCAGTATTAATTTGAGTATTCCACGTAAAGTTCCAAAGACTGATATTTTCATTATAATTCATTGTAAAATTAAAAGTTGTATTAGTAAGGAATGAATGGAATATTAAAACATGTGTAAGATTCGCTGATTTGTTATATACATCATAATCTGTTGCATTAGAACGAAAAGTAATGGAGTTAGTCCGATATACTTCTGATTCATTTAAGAGCGTTAAATTCACGAAATTAGGTACATGATTTAAAACAGTTATATTTCTTTTAGTATTAATAAGAACAGTTTTATCATCTTTATCCGTGCATTTAAAATAAATATACCAAGTTCCAGCAATATTTTTGTTACTAAAATAACAAGTTGTATTCCAAACTTTATTAAGTTGATAATAGATCATTGTAGTATTTTTCCAAAATGTAGTCCCTGAAGCATTATGTTTTAAGCAAAGACTAGCTTGAATTCCAGTTCTATTATTGATTATTTCAAATTTTATAAAATCAATAGATAAATTAAGAGTTGCCTTTTGGGTCATATTGACAATGAAGAATATTTCAATGCGATTATTTTCAGAAGAATTAATAAAATGCGATAAATTTCCATTATAATAGAAGAAATCCATGGACATTGATGTGCTATTAAATGAATTATTAGAAATTTCATAATAATCATTGGAGGTCCAATTCCAAATCCTCCAACCAGCATAAGAAATGTTATAATTTGAAAACGATATGCTTGCTATTGAAGAAATGTTTAATGAAGTAATATTATTAAAATTCATACCTTGACTTGATAGATTAACATAATAAGGAACTATAATTAATCCTTCAGAATTATTTGAGATGATCTGATAAGATGAATCATCAAATAATGTATCGTTATAACTACCGTATGAGTTATTAAATTTGGAAATGACATTTGTAATCGTTCCGGTACCTTCTGCACCAATTTCTGATGCAATTTGACCATAAGGATTATAATCATCACGATCAAAGAAACTGGCGTTAACTTGTAAAGTTTGATTCAATCTCCAAATAATTGCAGAATTATTCTTAAATCCTTCAGGAAATTCAGTACTGAAATTCAATTCAACAGGCCAATTTATGGCAGTAAGATTAAAAAACCATACTTTTTGAAATCTATTTGGATAAGTCCCATTTGGTAATAGATGAGAATCTGAGCTTGTCCATATATCAAAGGAGTGAACATAAATTTCGTAAATTCCAAAATTATCAGTTTCTGTAAATACATAACTTGTATTCCAAGTAGCACGACCATGTTTATTAGTGGTATCACCATCAGCTGTGAAATCAGCAATTGATTTATTAAGAGTTGTAGAGAGATTAATCCACATTCCCGTTTCCACGTGTTTTAAACATATATTTACTGCCATTATATTCCCAGTACTTAGCCCGCCAAGATCTATATCTTGCCAATCTAAATCCCCAACAGCTATATTAGCATAAAAAGTCTCATTTATTCTCCCCATTTCAGGTAAAGTGTTATAACTTAACAAATATTTACCACTTGCATTTTCTACATAGAATTTTGATATCACCTCGGTGTTGTAATCAGCTGCTCGGGGTATAAAACTATTTTCGATATCATAATGTATGTGCGCGGCATCATAATATTGCCAAAAGATAGGTGCATCAGAAATAATTGTAATTGTTGAATATATCACTGTTGTTTCTGCTCCATCTCTTATTATAAACTCTGTATTATGTTTACCCATTGGATGATTATTTGCATCAATATGCATTTGAGCTCGTAAATTATATAAAATGCCATCAATAAGAGTTGATCCCTCCCCAAATGCAGATGTAGTAACTGGGGAAATAGTTTGTATAATAAAGATAAAGTTTCCTTGAGGAGTAATAGATATTTTAGAATCGATATCTATAAAATCGAAATAAACCCAACTCCAATCGTATTCATTAATATCAATAGAGGTATATGTTTTCCTAATAACGTAACTAGTTTGAGCTTTTACTATTGGTTTATAATTACCCGGTTTGATTAAAAAAGAATTATTTTCTACAAGTCGTAAATCAGGATCTCCAAAAATAATGAATTGATGATAATCTTCAGAATTTGATGGATCTGAAGAATCTTCAATAACGTTTCCAGCATCATTTAACGAGTATAAATGGCTTGTTTTATTCAAACCTTCTATTAATGAATCAGTTATTCTTTTACCGGAATTAAAATTTTGGAACATTTCATAAAATATTTGTTCAGAATAACCAAGAATATTTTTTCCAAGATTTGAAATTATGCTAGTACTACCCAAAATCTGAAAATATTCTGGAATTTTAGTTGATCCTAAATAATCATCATTTAAAATAGAAATACAAGAATTGAAATTATCAAAATCATTCAATAAATCGGTACCAGTTTTCCAAACATTGCCATCATCAAATGAGATATTTCCAATATCATTAAAATTCAATTCTTGGATTTGAGCAATTCCTGAATAATACCAAAGCGCCATTTTATTACTTAAATTTCCAATAATATTGGAGTAAGAACTAGCATTTGTAGTATTATATCCTTGATTTAGAAACATTGCTGGAATTTCTGTTGAGTAATTATGTGTCTCTGTTTGATTGAATGTAAAATTCGATATTGAAGATATATTTGAAAATAAAGCAAATTGTTTGGCAAACAATCCATCAAACGTGACGTTGACCTTTAAATAGTCAATTCTAGCTTGAAGAGAGGACAATCCAGTGTAATTTGCCACGAAATGAACTTCTAATCTCCCACTTTCAGTCATATTGATAATATGGGAAATATTTCCAGAATAATACCATATATCTGTTTGATATGATGATGAATTAAAAATTGTATTATTTATTATTGTATAATTATTTTCAGTCCAATTCCAAAGTGCCCAACCCGCTTGATTAATTGATGAATTTGTTGGATCTAATGTTATACGACCTCGAATAATGATATCAATAGAAGTAATATTTTCAGGATTTAGGTCGAAATCCGAGAAATTTATCCCAATACAAGGAAATAAATCATTAGTATCGTTTATTGCATAAATATAGAGACCATCATTTTCTTGTTCCAAGTCTTCTTGAAGACCAGTTAAATAAGACCAACCAGATGTTCTCATTCCATTGACTATAGTATCATCATCTTGAAAACTAGCATCAATTATTGTTGTATTAGAATATATAATATCAATAGCATCAGATTTATTTATATATGAAAATAGAGGGTAAAAAACATTCCTTTGAGCAGAAATTAAATTATCTGCAGGATTTGAAAATTCAAATCTTCCAACTCGAGATTTTCCAAGAATTGCTCTATCAAAAGTGGGATAAAGATCAGTTAAGGATGAAAAAATTGTGATGGACCTTGTATCTGAGCTCGTTTGAATGGAATCTAACCAAGCATAAAAATCATCAGAACATGAACTCATATTTTCAAAAGATGGAAACTGGTTTAAGGGACTTTGATAATAACCATTTTCCATGATTTTATAATTAGATCTAGCATCAAAAAAGAAGTCGCTTGTTTCAACCAAAGTAGGAAGAATATAATTTCCTTTAAATGCTGAATAAACTGCGGCAGCAGAATATTGATCTTCATTAATAGAACATAACGTTGAGTTTTTTAATCCAGTATTATTATATAGGAATTCAGCAATCAATGAATAATTATCTAAATAATTTATATTTCCAAAATGAACATTTAAACTCTGATTTAGCGAATTAATGTTAATAGAGCCGTCTAGATCGACAAGAATCGCATCCATTTTATTGGAAACATTTCGAGTATTTATGAAATTTTTTGTAGCATCTGAAAAATGGGTTCCATTAGTATATAGCAATGGAGCATGAAGAACTGATGCAAGAACCGCTGCATTTGCAGCTGATAAAGTAACATTTTCCTTATAAATAGAAAAATTTGTTATTGAAAATTGTAATGCGTAATCAGTAGATGAAGTATTTTTGTTATTTGTTATTATCACTCGCCAGTCTCCTGCTTCTGGAAATGATATTGAAACTTGTTCGTTTGTTTCGCTTATATTACTTTCATTATATAAAAATCCATTTCTATCAGAGTAGGAAATTAATTGACCTCTTGGATTTAAAACCCATAGATCTAAATCATCTGTTGGATTACTCCAAGTTAGTGAAATTGAAAGGTTAGCATTTGAAGAATTTATTTTTATATCGTGATAATTTGCAGTCAAATTATAAAAAGTCAAATTAAACGGAACATTCGAAACAAGTTCAGAAGCATTTACTACATGTACCGCCCAATCAGAGCTATTTGCGGGATAAGTCAAGTTGGGGATAAAAACCATGCCATTATTTGTATAGTTAGTGGTATCAAAAATCCATGGATTAGAGCCAGAACTATTTCCAATAAATTCAAGATTTAAATTGTCAGTGGTATTTGAAGTAACCAAAAAAGCTCCTCCTTGCATTGTCACATTTGTTGAATTAATGTAATATTCAAATTTATTTGAAGAATCTAAAACACCAGTGATAAAAGATATGTTATTCGACCCTATTACACCATCAATAACTGGAAGATTTGTTATTGAATTAGAGAATTGTGATTCAGGTGCCAAAGCTATAATTATAGTATCAGTAGTACCCCAAAAAGAGCTAGCGAATGATGCCGCTAAATCAAAGATATTTGTCTCCGTAAAATTCAATGGAGGGCAATTTGCTTTATCAGCAGAATCATAATGCGTTAAATATTCAATTTCTGCTCTATCTTGAGATTGTACATCTCCAACATAAATAATTCTCTTCACACCTTCGAAATAATTATTATACGTATCCCATTCACTAAGAAATTGTCTCGTATTGTTATTTATATTATCGTAAATAATTGGAGAAACCTTATGCAAGTCATCTTCAATATAGATTGTATATGGAATCGAGGCAAGCATTGCAAATTCATCAAAAAATGAATAAGGATCATCATGAATTACGGTCAAAATTTGAAGCGGAGTCAAATTTTTGTCGAAAAAATAGTAAAATTTGGAATAATCATTGTATTTAGAAGGGTCCTCAACATAATTCGTATCCAAGATTTCCTTCGTATAAGGATTTTCTTCCAAATCTGAAGTAAATAAAAAGGAATTATAAATTGTAAAGACAAACAAATTAAGAATGATCATACTTAATAAGAAGAATGAAATTATTTTTTTCTTTGACTTTGCCATTTCATTTACCTAAGTATGTTTTATCATGTAAATTATAAATTCTTTTTAATGCAATCGTTTACTTTAAAATTTCCAATTCTATTTTACTTATTAATTTTTTGAGAGGATTAAAAACTTAGTAATATGTGTAATTAATTTATAGTACGAGTAGTAAGAGCAAATAATTAAAAACTTAAAACTATAATGTTTTTTAAAACCATTTTGAAGATAATGAGGTTATTTTATGTCTATCTCCTCAGTGTTTAGAAACGAATTATCAAAGTCAGAAATCGGTAAAACTATTAATTATTGTTATCAATGTGGGACTTGTTCGGGAATTTGTCCTGGATTTAGAACCAACATGCATTTTAATCCAAGGAAAATAGTAGAAAAGGCTCTTTTGGGCTTTAAGGATAATTTATTGAATGATAAAAACATCTGGTATTGCACAACATGCCATTCTTGCTTGGAAGTTTGTCCTCAAGGAGTATTAGTATCTGAAGTTATTTATGAATTAAAGAATTTAGCTGTTGAGAGAGGAAATCTTCCAGAAGTGCATAGGAGTGAAGCTGAGAGGTTTGCTACAACGGGTGTAAATATTCCGACTAGTGCACCAATTCAGAGAAGAAGAACAGGATTTGGTTTACCAGAAGAAATTATCAAACCAAATGTCGAAGATATAAAGAAGATCTGCGAAATAACGGGAATTAATCCCTTAATAAAGAAAAAGGAAGAGGCGAAATAATAAAATGAGTAAATATGCATTATTTGTTGGTTGTGTTATTGCCAATCGTTTCCCATATATCGAATCTGCAGCGCGAAAAGTTTTCGAGAAAATGGGAGTCGAGCTAGTTGATGTTCCTGAATTTGCATGCTGTCCAGATCCTGTAGGAATTCAGAATGTAAAGCAATCTACTTGGATAGCTACTGCAGCATATAATTTATGTCTTGCAGAAGAAAAAGGATTAGATGTCTTGACATTTTGTAATGGATGTTTTGAATCTCTAAAGACAGCTTACGTTGAATTGGGTCACGATAAAAAGAAAAAAGATGAAGTAAATCAGATTTTATCTAAAGTTGGAAAAGAATATAAGGGAACCAGTAAAGTAAAATATTTTTTAGACTATATTTATAATGATGTAGGACCTGAAAAGATTGCTGAAATGGTTGTGAAACCCTTAGATTCTTTAAAAATAGCTACTTTTTATGGATGCCATTATGGTCGCCCTCATTATATCTTGGAATTTGATGATCCCTTACGACCTACTTCAATGGATAAAGTAGTTGAAGCTTTAGGAGCACAAAGTGTTGAATACTTAAAAAAATATCAGTGTTGCGGTTCGGCAATTTCTGGTGTGGATGAAGAAGGACAATTAAATCTCTTAGAGTCTAAATTGAAACAAATTGAAAGAGTTGGTGCAGATTGCTTGACTGTTGTTTGTCCAGCTTGCTACATGCAATTTGACGGAAATCAAAGAAAAATAAACACGACGTTCAATACAAATTATAACATTCCAGTTTTATATCTCGCGGAATTAATAGCAATTGCATTTGGAATAGACGAGAACAGTCTTGGTTTGAAATTCCACACCATAAAAACTAAAGATCTACAAGCTAAAATCGCTTAATTTTTCAATTCTTTTTTAACTTTCCTAATTTTCTAATTTTTTCTGTAAAATTATTTGCTACTTCAATCCACTTAGTAGCCATGCTTGAGCTTATAAAATGCATTTCTAATCTTTCTTTTTCAATTCCTATTTCATCCAATATGTTTTTAGCGAATTCCACAATTTTTTCTGCGTTATAATTACCCCCGGATTTATTTCCCATTTCATAGTGACATTGATCTTTTAAACAACCTGATACAATTACTCCATCTGCTCCATTAGCAAAAGATTCAAGAATATATAACAAATCCACTTTCCCCGTGCATGGCAAACGAATTAGTTTTATATTACTTGGGTATTTAAATCGGCTGATACCCGCTAAATCTGCAGCAGCATAAGTACATTCATTGCATACAAAAGCGATGATGTTTATTTCTCTCTTCATATTCAACTACCAAGTTCCTTAATTTGCGAAATGATTTGTTTATCCTTATAATTAAGTAATTCGCACGCACCAGTAGGGCAGTTTTGAGAGCAGATTCCACAAGTCATGCAAAGCGCAGGATTCACAAATATGCGTCTCAATTTATTATTAGAAGATAGAGCATTAAATGGACATGTATTTACGCAATTTAAACAAAATACGCAATTTTCGAAATTAAATTTTGGAGTCAAGCGCGAAATTATGAGATAAGGTTTCGATAATAAAATAGAGGCTCTAGAAGCTGCTGCACTTCCTTGAGCAATTGAATCGGGGATGTCTTTTGGTCCTTGTGCAGAACCACAAATAAAAACTCCTTGTGTTTTAGTATCAATTGGAGCTAATTTTGGATGTAATTCTCTAAAGAAGTTAAATTCGTCGACATCGATACCTGCCATTTTAGCTATTTCTTCTATTCCAGAAACAGGTTTGGTCGCTACCGACAATATAAATAAATCAGCAGCAATTTTCAGAACTTTAGCACTTTCAATATCTTCAACAATGCAATATAACTGGCGAGATATGGGATCTCGTAATATTTCGGCAGGTTTACCTCGAATAAATTTTACCCCCAGATGTTTCGACCGAACCCAGTACTCTTCATATAATTTTTTAGGAGTTCTAATATCCATCCCACAAACATAAATGTCGATATTAGGATTTTGTTCCATTTTTATCAATGTAGCATGCTTGATAGCAGCCATGCAACAAACATTACTACAATATGAATAAAAATTCTCATCCCTTGAGCCAACACATTGTATCATAACAATTTTTTTTACTTGTTTGCCTTCATACGTCAATAATTCCCCTTGAGTGGGTCCAGAATGATCTAATAACCGAGCAAGTTGAAATTGTGTGATTACATTTTCATAATCCCTATAATGATACTGCTTCATCGGGCTAGGATCCCACTCTTCCCAACCAGAAGCAACGATTATTACCCCCACATTAATTTCGATAAATTCAGATTTTTGATCTAGGTCTATCGCAAGCCGATTACAATTGTTTTTACATAATTCACATTCGATGCAATCATCTTTATTAATTGTCGCACGTAAAGGGGTTGCCTGTGGAAAAGGAATGTAAATTGCTTTTCGAACTCCCATACCTAATTGCCATTCATCAGGAACTATTACGGGACAAACATTCATGCAACTCCCACATCCATTACACATATCTTGATTCACAAATCTCGGCTTTTTTTCAATCTTAATCTTAAAGTTCCCCACATAGCCAGAAATATCTCTTACTTCAGAGTAAGTATAAAGCAGTATATTCAAACTTTGTCTAACTTCATTTAATTTTGGAGATAAAATACACATCGCACAGTCATTCGTTGGAAAAGTTTTTTCTGCACGTGCCATGTTTCCTCCAATGCTGGGAGCACGTTCTATTAAATGAACTTTAAAACCTTGTTGGCTTAAATCAAGGGCCGCTTGAATTCCTGCAATACCACCGCCAATTATACACGCTTCAGGGATCATTTTTTGTTCATAAGTTTGAACTGGTTCCAATTGCATGGCTTTTACAGCAGCAGCCTTGATCAACTTAGCTGCTTTTTCTGATGCTTTTTCAGGTTCGTCAGAATGAACCCATGAACATTGTTCTCTAATATTTGCTATATCTAAATAAAATGGATTCAAACCTTCATCTTTTAAAACTTTTTGAAAAGTTGCTTCATGCAATTTTGGACTACATGCAGCAATAACTATTCGATTAATTCCATTTTGTTTAATTTGATTTCGAATTAATTGTTGACCTTGTTCAGAACACATAAAAGTATAAGCATTAATTGTTGAAATGTTCTCTTCTTTTCTCAATTGAGTTGCAAGCTCATTAATATCAATTACGCCTCCAATATTAGAACCGCAATGGCAGATGAAAACTCCGACTTTAATTTTTTCTATTTTTTCTGTCATTTTCATCGATTCAACAATTTTTTCTTAATTTCAACCCAAATTTTATTTTCTAAAAATGGAACATCAGAATTAATCTTCGTTCTTTTAAATTCTATTATAAATTCAGGTTTTAATTTAACACAAGCTCCACAAAATATGCAAAATTCGTTTAACCAGGAAATATTATCTGAATCTTTCCCTAAAATCTTTTTTGTTTTAACATTTCTTATTCTATTAGAATCCATATCTTTATAACGCAAACATTTTGAAGGGCAAATTGAAATTAACTCCTGAATTTCATTATTATCATCGATATTTTTCTTTAATAATAAGCTTCCTTGAAATAATTTATCGACGGTAATTGCACCTTCTGGACAAGTAGAAGAACACCAACCACATAAAATACAAAGTTCGTCTTTAATTTCCAATTGGTTTTCATTTATTGAAATTGCTTCTTTTGGGCATACCTTTTCACAAGTTTGACACAAGTTACATTTTTTATAATTGATTGTAATTTTTGATTTGAGATTAGGAAGACCCCCAATCTTCTTCATTTCAACTTCCTTTTTCTTGATATTATCAAATGATACATATTTTATTTGTAAAGCATTAAACATGCATAAATAAGAGCAAATACCACATCGAACGCACTTATTTTCATCAATTTGAATTTTATTATCTTTAACTAATTTTATGGCGGTCTTTGGGCATAGTATTTCACAAATGCCACATTCTACACAATTTCTATTAATAAATCTCAAGTTTATGGTATATGCATAAGTTTTTTGACAGATCATAAACCCATCTAATGTCTTTTCATTAATTACTTGAGACCACACCAAAATTATTCATCTTTTCTTTTTAATTTATCTAAAATCTTAGTTTCTTTTAGAATTAAATTGATTTCATCCAAAGCTTTTTTATTAAGCTTCCCTTTTAAATTTTTTAGACCACACCTCTCACGTTTGAGATTAATGGCTTCATTAACTTCTGTAATTTTTCCTGAGATTTGAATTTTTTTAATCATGTGCTTATATGAAGTTGGAACGTGCCCATTTTCTATTGTCATTCTCCGTAAAATTGAGATTAAAGTGTAATTTTTTAGACCGTGTGGACATCTTTCACCACATTTACCACATTCTGAACAGAACCAAATAAATTCACTTTTCATTAACTCTGTTCTTAAACCTAACATTACTAATTTTACAATTTTTCTTATATTATAACCGAATGGAGTCATTGGACAACCACTGGTGCAAGTCCCACATTGCAAACATTGGTAAATCTTATTGCCTATATATTTTTTCACTTCTTCTATAAGTGAATTATCTGCATTATCAATGTCTATTATGTCAGTTTTAGTTATTTTTTCAATCATTTAAGTTTTCAATTCCATTAATTTCATCAAATTTTTGTAAAAATTTCTTTAATTTAACACGATGAGTCTGCAATCCTAAATTTTTTCTGGGAAGTCCAAATGCTAGACCAAGTAAATCGGTAAAAGTCAATATAGGAATTTCATATTTTTCTTTAAATTGAGTGAATATCACTTTTTGACCGGCATCAAATTGATAAAAACAAAATGGGCATGCAAGAATTACAGCATCTGCTTTTAATTGCTTTAAACTTTTTAATTTAATTCGAAGAATTTCTAATGAGATATTATCTTGTAAATTCTTTATAGTTCCTCCACAACAATCAAATTTTCCTTCATAATTAATGATATTTCCTTTAAGTAATGAAATTAATTCATCTAATGATGTTGGATATTCTGGATCTTCAAATTGAACTATTTCAGATGGTCGAGAAATATGACAACCGTGAAAACTAGCAAGATTTAATCCTTTAAAATGGAATTTAATATTTTTTTTTATTTCTGAATATCCAATCTTGTTTTTTATGAATTCTAAACCATGATAAATCTTTATTTTATTTTCAAATTTTTTATTTAGCTTTTTTAAAATTGCATTTGCTTTTTCAAAATTTTGATTTTTATTAAAAATTTCATAAGATGCTTTTTTGAGAGTAGAGTAACAACCACTACAAAACGTGATTATATCAAGATTTTTTTCTTCAGCTATAGCTAAATTTCTTGCTGAAATAGCTAAATGAGCATTAGGACTTATATTTTCAACAAACATTGGTGCACAACAGCTAAAATCTTCAAAATCGATAAAATTTATGCCCAATTTCTTGAAAACTAATCTTGAGCTAGCTTCATACCCCATTGCAACTCCAGGCATGGTACAACCTGGGAAAAAAGCAATATCTATATACTTCACCTACTATTTATTTTCATCTTTCATCTTATTAATTCTATCCAACTCTTTTTCTGCCCATGCTTGGAGTTTTTCCGTCCCAGATTTCATTAAAATGTCTAAATCTTCATTTAAATTTGTTGGTTTGACTTTAATTAGCCAGCCTTTTCCATAACAGTCTTCTTTTAATTGATTGACTTGATCTTGAAGTTCTTCATTTATTTCTATAATTTCACCTGATATCGGGCTATACAACGTGATCGAACCCTTTCCGGATTCTATCGTTCCAAAGGGACGATTTAATTTTATTATTTCTCCCTCTTCGAAAATCACATCAATATACGTTATTTCTTCTATATGTTTTCGTGCCAGATCCGTGATACCAACCCAAGCAATATTATTACCATCAATTTTAGCCCATAAACTATGTTCATTATAGTATAAATTATCTGGAAATTCATAACCTTCAATAGTTGCCATTGAAATACCTTCTATGTCTAATGAATTTGTATTTCAAGTAATTAAAGTCAAAATTCATTAATTAGATTTTCCCTAAAAAATCATGAAAAAAGAGAGAATTTTTATTTCTGAAAGATTTCTACAATATCCTTTTCATAAAAATTGATTTTGATTTTGAAGAAACGTAATTTTATTATCAAGATTATAGGAAAACGTATTAAAAAAGCAGAGAATATTTATTTCTTAATAACAAATAATTAAGAAATTATCATGTTTATTATAATTCTTTTTTTATAAAATTCAATGTAAAAATTGTTTAATTTTGCTTGAATATACCGTTTCTTATTTCCAGCTATTGCTCAATTTTCCTAATTTAAATTCAATTTTTAAATTTTAATGAATGAATTTAATTTAAAAAAAAAGGATTATTTTTCAGAGACTAGATATTCCATTGCAGGTTCCATATCATTGAAAGGTTTTACATCTGACCCTCCAAATAAATTAACTACTTGAAGCAAAAACTTTTTTACACCGGTGATCCCAACAGCACATTCCTTTTCAATAAGATCTTTTTCTTTGCAATATTTTGCTAAAGATTTCAAAGCGTCCATAGTTTCAGAATTTGCGTACGAATTAGTTACATCTGTGAGAGTTAGAGCTTTTTTTCCTTTTAATTTATTTAATTCTTTTTTGAATTCATCAATGACTCGAAAAACTATCGCTTTATCTTCAGGTTTGTTTGAACGTAAATTTGAATAATCTGCAACTATTATATTTTTACCCTTATGATTAATCCAACGAACACGTTCCAAGTTTTTCAACCTCTTTTTTTTAAATTCACGGTTCTATAAAAAGTTGATGAGAAAAATATATGGATTTAAATCCTTTTTTCTTCCTTATATCTAAATTTGGGATTTAATTTATCAAAATGAAGTAGTTCTTTTTTCAAATTATGGATTAATATCCCTTTAGAATTTGCCATTAACATTAAAATATGGTTCTTATATACAACTAGTGTCAATTAATTTCATTTTAAGAGATTAAGTTCGTGATAGTATGGTAAAAGTAGGAGATTATGAATTACCTGATAATTTATTTTATACGGATAAACATACGTGGGCAAAAAAAGAAGGAGATATCATTAAAGTGGGTGTAGATTCTATAGGAATTTCACTCGCGGGAAAAATTATTTTTGTTCGCACAAAAAAAGCTGGTAAAACTATTGAACAAGGTAAAAACTTTGGAACTGCAGAAGCCGGAAAAGGTGTAATCCCGTTAGCTTCGCCAATTTCTGGAGAAATAGTCACTGTTAATGAGAATGCGTCTGGTAGAAATGTAAAATCAGTAAATGAAGATCCATATGGAGAAGGTTGGATCTTGACTTTGAAACCAACGGGAGACGTAAATGCAGAATTAGGTAATTTAGTTTCTGGTGACAAGATAAAAACTTGGGCAGAAGAAGAACTTAAAAAGATATAAATCTAATTAACACTTTTTCTTTTTAATTTTGATTCTTTTGATGATTAGAGTATAAGCTAATGGGAATAATTTATAAATTTTAAACATCAGGATCGATTAGTTCTCTCCTATAGGAATTTTTACCATAATATCAAGGATTTTTAGATTGTAAGGATATCTATTAAATTTAAAGGATTTTAATTCAAAAATCGTATATCTATTTCGAATTAAGAAGGATTCATAAAAAAACCTTGAAGCCAATAACAGCGATTTTTTAAATGAAACACTTATTAAGTTAATTTTTTTAAGTTTTAGGGGGGATTCTTCGAGATATTGTATTAGATTTAAAGTCATTTTTTTATATTTTTTATGATATCGCTGATAATCAAATGAATTCATTTCGTAAAGAAAGATTTTCATTATCTTCTTTATTGATGATCTATAAATTAAAAGATAGAATGAATAAACATGCAATAAAAATAGCCTGATCATCATTACTAATTGATTTTGCATTAAATCTTTAATATTGAACGTATTAAACACCAATCAGTTAAGATATCATAAAATTTCATAAAGATAAATGAAAATAAATTCTATCTCTGATATTAAAGAAATATACAATTTACATATATGAGAATGAATATCATCCAAATAATACGAAAAATCGAATCTTAAGGTTAGAAAAAAGCAAAATTTATTTAGATAAGGGAATCCACATTAAATCCCGACCTTCTTCCCATGCCTGATGCAATTTGATTAGAAATTTCTGATCAACTCTTGATATATTAGAATTTCCACACGAGTCCGAGAAATCTAGCATGTATAAAAATTGTTCATCAAATCCAATGACAGGCATCACATGGCATTCGAATTTACCATAAAATCTAGTGATGGAATACAAGGGTGGAATGTTTTTTTTAAGTAGTTCTTTTACTTTTTCAATTTTTTTAACTCCATCACCAATTTCATAATCTTCAATTTCAAATTTAACTTGTGGATATTTTTTTTGTATAGCTTCGGCAACGGTTTTAAATTTATTAACGGAAATCCGCCTATTTTCCAAATTAAATTCTTCTTGAAATCCATCAAATTCTATATTAATTATCCCTGCATAACGTAAAATCCATTCAATTCCAGCCGGAATGCATCCGTTATTATGTCTTTGACATACAATTAATTTATTCCAGTTTTTTACAAAAAACATTATGATCCCTTTAATATATATAGAAAGAAAAAAGAGAAAAAAATTTTTCTTTAAATTTTATGATGTTAAGGTTCTATATCCTAAGAATAAAAACCCACCAGTTAATGGACTGCCGATTACTCCAGCATAGAAGGCGAATTCAAACCACGCTTCATAATCATCTATTGCCATTATTACTGCAAAAGTGATCCCTGCAATTATAAATATTATAAACATAGCCAACGAAAACAAAGATGCACCCAAATATGCTTTATTTGGAAGCTCATAATCGATTATTCCAATTCCTAGTAAACAAATAATAGCAACAAAAATATATAGGACACCGATGAATATCAATAATGGACCAGCACTTAACCAAAACCAGCCCACATAAGGAACATAATAGCCTCCAAAATCAGAGACGAATAAACCGACAGCAGTGACGATACTAGTAATTAATGCTAATCCAAAAAAAAGCTTTGGATTTTCAAGCTTATCTGACATGTATTCTCACCTTTTAAATGTTAAATTATGAATTTTTAATAATAGCATTTGATATATATAAATTTTAATTTCAAACGTGTTAATTTAAATTAAAGATTTTAGAGTGTTTTTGAATTTTAATAATTTATTTTTTATATTTATTATATGTTTTTAAAGTATTAAACAATATTAAAAATCTTAAAATCAATTTATTCACGTTTTACTAACAATAATAACCTTTATTTTTATTCAAAGTCCAATTTATGATATAAATGAAGATTTTTTCTTAAAAAAATAGATTAAAAAACGATAATGACGCATAAAATGATTTTCTTTCAAAAATTAAGAATAAAAATTATTAATAAAAATTCATGTTACATAAAATGTGGATTCTGATTGATTAAAAAACAAATTTTTTTCTTTTAAAAAAAACTAAGTGAACCTTGTTGAAAGACGAAGAAAAGACTAAAGATCAATTAATAGATGAGATTAAATTTTTACAAAAGCAACTTAAGGAAAATAAATCGATAGAAAACATAATTTTTGAGAACGAAAAGCAATTACGTTATTTTTTTGAACATCATCCAGATTATTTAATTATTTTGGATATTAATGGAAAAATAAACTATGCAAATCGAATTTTTTCACATCTTAATTGGGAAGATGTAATAGGTCATTATTTAAAAGAATTTTTTTTACCTGAATCGCATCAAGAATATGACGAAAAACTTGCTGAAATCTTTCAAACTGGTCAAACAAGTTCAATGACAACTAAAGGTTTTGGTCCAAATAGAATCATTATATGGTATGAATGCCGATTCACTCCAATTAAGGAAAATCAGAAGATTATTGGAGTTATTCTCATTGCTAGAAATATAAATGAAAAGAAAGAAACCGAAGAGAAGTTAATTAGGATAATGAAGGCTTTTCAAAGCACGAGTGATGCGATTGGAATATCAGATCCAAAAGGGAAACACTTCTTTCAAAATGAATCCTTTACAAAATTATTTGAATATACCGCTGAGGAGCTTCAAGGTGCAGGGGGAGGTCCTGCTGCTTATTTTGATAATACGGTCGGCCAAAAAGTATTCGGAGAAATTACTAGTGGAAGATCTTGGAGTGGAGAAGTTGAAATGATATCAAAAAGTGGTCGAAGATTCCCAGTATTTTTACGAGCAGATGCTATAAAAAATGAAAAAGGGGAAATCATTGACCTTATTGGAGTTCATACCGATATTTCTAATCGTAAAAAAGCTGAATTAAAATTGAAAGAATCGGAAGAAAGATACAGGTTGATTACAGAAAATGCTCAAGATCTTATTGCAATCATTAATAAACGAAATCGATACGAATTCATTAATGAACGATCTTATTTAAGAGTTCTAGGATATAAGAAAGAAGATATGATTGATAAAAGGACGGATTACTTTATTCATCCAGATGATTTAAATAATTATGCCAACTCTATAATTGAAACAGTTGTTAAAGGGGAAGGTTCATTAATTGCGAGATATAGACATAAAGATGGTCATTATAGATGGATGGATACATATGGAAAAATATTTTATGATGATAAAAGAGATTCAAAAGTATTAGTGTTTGGTAAAGATATTACTGAACAACTAGAAACTGAGCGAAGAATAAAGGAATCTGAAGAAAAATTCAGAATGATGGCTGAACATTCATTAATTGGTATTTTAATATTTCAAGATGGAAAAATAAAATATGCAAATAAAATGACGTCTGAAATTGGTGAGTATAGTATAGAGGAAATGATGAATTGGGAACCGAATAAAATATTTGATTTTATGCATCCAGAGGATAAAATAAAAATTTTGGATGAAGTTCAAGACGTATTTAAAGGATTAATAAAAACACCTGCTCGAAGAACATATAGATTTATTACAAAATCTGGAAATATGAAATGGATTGAAGTATTTTCTAAAATGATTAATTTTGAAGGGAAATTAGCTTTATTTTCATCAATTTTAGATATTACTTCTAAGAAAGAGGTAGAACGAGAACTTCAAGAATCTAAAGAAAAATATCAAGAGGCATACAATAGATCTGAATTTTTGAAAGACGTTTTTGCTCATGATATAAATAATATATTGCAAAACATTCTAAGTTCCTCTGAAATTACATCATTATATTTAAATAATCCTGAAAAAAGAGGGGATGCACTCACTATTCTAAATATAATACGAGAACAAATCAAAAGAGGCTCGAAACTAGTTACGAATGTACAAAAACTTTCAAGAATGGATGAAAATGAAGAACCTCTTGTACCAATTGAAATTATTAAAGTATTAAATGAAGCCATAAGTCACATAACTCATAATCTTGAAGAAAAAACATTTGATATTCAAGTTGATTCATCTGAAAAAGAATTCTTGATTAACGCTAATGAGCTCTTAATTGATATTTTTGAGAATTTAATATTTAATTCATTAAAACATAATAAAAATTACATTAAAAAAATTCGCATAAGAATTCACAGAGAGGAAATTTACAATAGTAAATTTGTAAGGATGGAGTTCAAGGATAATGGACTTGGAATTGAAGATGTTAGGAAGCGTGAAATCTTTTTAAGAGGTTCTGGAGGCAGTTTAGGTCATACAGGTATGGGACTAGGATTATATCTCGTTAAAAGAATTATTAAATTTTATGACGGCAAAATTTGGGTTGAAGATAATTTAATGGGTGATTATACGAAGGGAAGTAATTTTATTATCTTATTTCCTGAAATTTAATCTTAGATAGAAAGAATATAAGAAATATTTTTTAAAATTGAATATATGATATGTGAATTTTTAGATCAATAATAATATTTAGACACCATAGAATAATATCAATCTACAATTATTTTATTATTCACAATGAATATTTTCCTACTTGAAGTAATTTTTTCATTCTTCAACTATTTGAATCAAATTAAAGTAATGACTTGTTTAATAAGATTTAAAAAAAAGAGAAACAATTGAATTCTAGAGCATTATAAATCTTTAATCTAAGCTATCGGAACGAGAAGCTCAGTTAAATTTTCTTCATCTTTTTTTTCATTTGGATTCGTTAAATAAATTTCTCTAACAGGTCCCAAAACTTGGTAACCATTCTCACTAATATATTTAAACAGTTTATTATACGTATCCATGAGATATTGATAAGCTCCTGTATGCATTGTTGTTGCTGCTTTAATTGCAGGTAATTCCTTTATCTCAAATCCATCATCCGCTTTAATTCTTCCTCTTATTGGAACTGCAATTTCAATGGTAGCATCCATTTCTTTATATTCCATGTCATGATAAAGTGCCATGGGG
>RDOG01000052.1 GCA_011365055.1 Promethearchaeota archaeon | reverse complement strand
TGTCCACAAGGCCAATGTGCTGAAATCATGCGGCTTTTTCAGGGAGCTCTGTATTGAAGTGGCCAATGAAAACAGTGTACTCTATAATGATATACTGGTGGATGCCATGGCTTACAGCCTGGTCCTTAATCCTGGAAGATATGACGTGGTTGTAACCACTAACCTGTTCGGGGATATACTCAGTGATCTTTGCGCAGCACTGGTTGGCAGTCTGGGCCTATGCCCAAGTGGCAATATTGGTGATAAGTATGCCCTGTTTGAACCTGTACACGGCTCGGCACCTGATATTGCAGGTAAGGGGATAGCCAATCCACTTGCAGCCATCCTGAGTGCAAAAATGATGCTGGAATGGGCAGGGGAATTTGAAAAAGCCGGACTATTACAGTCAGCAGTTGACAATGTACTTCATAATGGTTTGAGGACTGTAGATTTGGGCGGTTCGGCATCCACGAATGATATGTCAAACGCAATTGTGAAATTTATCAGGTCAGTACAGTAGAAGCTGCTTTCAAGTTATTTTCCCAAATTCAGTATCCTTATAGCCAGCAGTGCAGCATTGACCCCGTTATCTATCCCTACACTGGCAACAGGCACACCTTCTGGCATCTGGATGGTCGAGAGCAGTGCATCAAGTCCTCCAAGTTTGCTGCTTACAGGCACACCGATAACCACTTTTGAGGTCCTGGAGGCTATTACTCCGGGAAGGGCTGCAGAAAGGCCGGCAATGGCAATGAAAATATCAGCATCAGAATTTCGAAGGTATTTATCCAATTCGTCCGGTTTTCGATGTGCTGAGATTACCTGGACGTCGTACTCTATATTGTTATCTTCTAATTTTTCTATAGCGTCTTCTGCTATGTGCCTGTCAGATTCTGACCCCATTATTATAGCAACGTCTGTCATAGTCACCACATATGATTTAATCTATATTAATTCACCTATCCAACCAGTATCTCCGAAAAACGAACTACTATGGGCAAAAAATATTTATATAATACGTAAAAATTTATAAAACTGAAGCTCAGATAATATATCCTATTGTTATAATTTTAAGAGAAACTTTGGCATTCTTAAAATTAACCATTTAATAAAACATTTATAGGATGTCTTCATAGCAGGGACTTCAAGAAATTTGTTAATAGCTTGATTATTGATGAAAATATTTAGAAAAAATGAATAATGTATTAATTTTGAAAATATTAATGAATATTTCAAATTAGTTATGAATTCTGTATTACAAATTGCTTCATAATTTTTTAATGTCTGTAAATCTTTATTGTTTAATATTATTTCGGAAATAACTTCTACTGCAATCTGACCAGATCGTATTGCATAAGCAATACCTTCACCATAAAAAGAATCGACAAATCCAGCTGAATCTCCACTTAAAATAACTCTTTGACTCGTTATCCTTCTTTTGACACCTCCAGCAGGAATTATATGAGAATGCAACTTATAATTACCAATAAAGTTATTTTCTTTTAGAAATTCTAACATTTTATTTTTTGGATGAGATAAGCTTTCTGCTAATCCACCTATTCCCACTGAAAAATACTTTTCATGAGGAAATATCCATCCATAACCATGTTTGAAATATCCAAATTGAAGGTCAATTGCATTATATATGTATTTATCTATTACTTCATTATCTTCTTCAATTTCTGCAACAATACCTATTGCATATTCATCTTTTTCATCTTTTCTTCGAATTTTATATTTCAATTTTCCCTGTGAACCTTCTGCGATAATGATAAATTTCGATTTATATACACTATCTTTAGTAAAAACCTCTACATAATTATTATTTTCCCGACAGTCTATGATTTTTTCTCCCATTTTTACTTGAATTCCGGTTTCTTTAGCTTTTTCTAGCAAAAAGTTATCCAAATTACTTCTACTTATTAAAACAGCTATTCTGTAATCTTTATGCTGTTCAACAACTTTATCTCGGAATTGGAATCTTGCACCAAAGATATCTCTTTCAATGATAGCTTTAGGAATTTCAAAATCAAGATATGACATTGCTTGTTCTGAAAGAGCTCCACCACATGGTTTATATCTTGGGAATATCTCTTTTTCAATTTAAAGTGTTTTTAAACCTTTTTTCCCTGCAATTCTACCAGCAGCCGATCCAGAGGGGCCTCCTCCAATAATAATTAAATCATACATAGAAATCTCCTATTGAAAATATATTTTTAGTACAAAAACTAATATTGGTAAAACGAATGATAAGCTAAATTCCATCAGGATTCTTATATTCCAAGGATTATCCTTTAAATTTAATAATTTAGAATGGTAGAAAATATAATACATTGATATATCGATACCTTTTTTCATATTCAAATCTTTACTTTCTTTGAATTCAAATATCATATTATTTAATACATTCCATGAATCAAGTATTAACTGATTTTTTTTATTATCAATGAATTTATTTATTTTAAAAACTAGCAATATTCAGCTAAATAAAATCCACATAACAGATAAATGATACCCCCCCTCTCCAACACTCCCTACATATCTCCGACCATATTGATTTAATTTAGATATGAAGTAGTTATACTTGCTATAACTTAAATGGAAATAGAAATTATTATTTTTATAAGCTAAATATCAATTAAAATCGAATGATTTATAAATTAATAGGTATTATAGATATAATTGGTGATAAAATTATGAATATACCTTTAATTCCTGATTTGAACAATCCTAAATGGTTGATTGTGCAAGTAATACTTAAGTCTATCGGTTCAACTCGCGCTCGAAAAATTGCAAGCAGATTGAAGATTCCCGACGTCCAGGTCTTCATAGATTGCATGAAAATACTTATTCTCGCAGAAATCTTTGAACTTGATTATTCTTATGTGGTTTCTGAAATAGAAAAAAATAAAGAACTTAAAGAGTTCATGGAGCTAAAAAATACATTAAAAATTGGAAATATTTATAAATACATCTCAAAATTGGATAGTACGGATTTAAATACATTTTTTAGATTAATCTTCAAAACTGACAAAATTCGCCATAAAAATGGAAAAAAATACGTGATAATTGATACCAGTGCAATCTCAATTGATATCAATACATGGAGGATGAAAAATAAAATCGGAAAAGATAAGAAGTACAAATGGTCATATTCGGCGTCAGGCGGCTTTTATGTAGGTTTCAAACTGATATTAGCAATTGATGCTGAAACTTTTGAAATACTGGGATTTGAGATATATGAGAACTCCCCTCATGACTCAAAACTCTTGGAAAAATTTGTTGAGAAACTTTGTAATTCTAGAAAATTAAGACAAGGAGATGCAGTAATTTGCGATAGGGGTTTTACAGCTAAGAAAAATTACCAAATTCTCATGAGCAGGTTTTTATTAGTACCAATAATTTTTGCAAAAAAAAATACGAACGTAAAGAAGATAATGAATACTTTAACCCCACCATTGGATATATGGAATGGAAAAAAATAT
>RDOG01000051.1 GCA_011365055.1 Promethearchaeota archaeon | reverse complement strand
TAAAGCATCCATGTGGTGTAATAACAATTCCTCTTATTGGTGTGAGTGATGACGCATTAATTGATGATAGAGGATTAACAAATTCAAACGAAATTTTAAAAGAATTTTATTTAGCATTAGAACATGGAAAGGGCGGTTTATTAGTTTATGACATGCATCCAATAAGAATGGGACAAATTAAATATATAAGAATTCTTGAAAATTTAATTAAGAGTATTAAAAATAAAGAAGATTATAAAATAACTTCGATAAGAAATTCTCTTGAAGAATTTGAAAAGAAAAAGAATAACGAAACCATCGTATGTTTTTCGGGAGATATCGATAATTTGTCAATCCTTGATTATTTCAGAAGATTTACAATATAACATTAAAATTCTCAAAAGATATATTAATTGAAAAAAATTTATCTTGATACAGAATTAGAAAAAAAACGGTAAAAAATAATGGTCAAAAATGAAAATTTTGAGGATATTAATAAAAAAATAAAAGAAATAATAAAAGTTGTTGAAGAGAAACCGACAAACGTGAATTATTTAGGATCTTATAAAAAAATTAAAAAAATTGATTTTTCTAAGATAGAGATTCCGAAAGAATTACAAATAAAAATAGCTTTATTAAGTTCCTCAACTATTGAACCATTGGATATATATTTAGATATCGAATGTAGAATGGTTGGTTTATTTCCAGATATTTATATTGGGGGATTTAACCTATTTCGACAAGAAATATTTGATTCAAATAGTAATTATTACAAATTTGAACCTGAAATTACTATATTAGCAGTTCAATTAGATGATTATATTGAAAATTTAGATGGGAGTTTTATTGATCTTTCTTTAGATGAAAAACAAGAATATATCGAAAAAGTGCTTAAAGAGATCGAATCGTTGGTTAATGAATATAAAAAACATTCCTCAAGCCTTTTATTAATTAATAATTTTATAGAACCAATTAATAGCTCTTATGGAATAATAGATAATAAAGAAAACATGGGATTAAGGGAATTTTATCAAATTATTAACCAAAAATTAATAAACAGATATAAAGTTGACAAGAAGATTTATATTTTTGATTTAAATAAAGTGGCTTCAAGTTTTGGAATTCATAATATTACTAATTATAAGACATATTATATGGCATCAATGCATTTTTCTACAACATTCATGCCTTATCTTGTAAAAGAATATATTACTTACATAAAAGCTTCACGTGGAATGACAAAAAAATGCATTGTTTTAGATTTAGATAATACTTTATGGGGAGGAATAATCGGAGAAGATGGGATAGAAGGAATTAAGTTAGATACATCATTTCCAGGTAACCAATTTGTTGATTTTCAAAAAATATTACTTAATTTAAATAAAAGAGGAGTAATTTTAGCTATAAATAGCAAGAATAATTATCAGGATGCTATTGAGGTAATTAGAAATCATCCAGCAATGATATTGAAAGAGAAAAATTTTGCAAGTATTAAGATTAATTGGGAGGATAAAGCTAAAAATTTGGTGGAAATTTCAAAAGAAATTGGGATTGGTTTAGATAGTATTGTCTTTTTTGATGATAATCCAGTAGAGAGAGAATTGGTTAAACAAGCATTACCAGAAGTATTAGTCATAGATTTACCATCTTCACCATCATTATTTAAACAAACACTTGAAAATTTGAATATTTTCGACCAATTATCATTAACAGAAGAAGATAAAAAAAGAAGCGAAATGTATCACGCTAGAAAAGAAAGAAAAAATTTAGAAAAATCAGCAATAAATATTGAGGATTATTTAAAAAATCTTGATATTTTACTTATAATAAAGGAATGGGACGATTTTTCTCTCCCACGTATTTCAAATTTAATATTAAAAACCAATCAGTTCAATTTAACGACGAAACGCTATACAAGTAAGGAAATTCAAGACATTTGTATCGATTCTAGTTATAAAATTTATTATTTGCACGTCAAGGATAGGTTTGGGGACGAAGGAATAGTTGGAGTTGCAATTATAAAGAGAGTTGATAAAATTTGGGAAATAGATTCCTTATTAATGAGTTGTCGAGTTATAGGAAGGAAAATAGAGATTGCTTTCTTATATAAAATAATCGAAGACGCAAAAAAAGAATATATTGAGACCATAAAAGGAACATATATTCGATCAAAAAAGAATGATTTAGTCAGTAATTTTTATAAGAATGTTGGATTTCGTTTAATTCAAGAAGATGAACGACATTCTGAATGGGTATTGAAGGTTAAAGAATCCAAAATAATTAAACCAGAATTCATTAATTTTGAGGTATAATGGTAATGGAAGAAAAAAGAAGAATTATTACAGAAAAAGTAAAAGATCTTTTTCTTTCGATTTTCGATGTTGATCAAACTGAAATTATTGATGAATTTTCACCACAAACTAATGAATCCTGGGATTCAATCACACATTTGATGATAATTACTGAATTAGAAGATATGTTCAGCACTTCATTTAATGAGGATATAATACCAGAAATAAACTCGTTTAAAAAAATAATAGATGAATTAGTTCGAATGGATGTGGGATAGATAATTAAATTACATCACGTTGGAATCGTAGTTAAAGATATTAATGAAGGAATTAAGAATTATAAGGACGTATATGGATTCGCTCAAGAATCAGAAATAGTTTATGACGAAATTCAAAAAGTTAATGTAGTTTTTTTTTCGACAAATACTAGTGAGGTACAAATTGAATTAATATCACCTGCAGCAGAAGACTCCCCGGTTTCAAATTTTTTAAAAAAAGGTGGTGGGCTTTATCATTTATGTTATCAATCAGATAATTTTGATGAAGATATCGGACATTTTAAGAAGAACGGAGCTAAAGTTTTATCAAAACCAGTAGAAGCTCGTGCGTTTAAGAAAAAAATTGTATTCTTATATTTTAAAAGAGATATTATTGAAATAGTAGAAAAATAGAATTGGGTAATTATATGGTTAAAATCGATCCAAACAAATTATTGGTAAAAAAAAGAACTAAATTAGGTAACTTATTATCCAGATTTTTAAATTTATTTGCTCGACATTCTCCAGGAGGCTATTTAAGAGCCCGATTAGAAAAATATAGAGGAGTAAGAATTGGTAAAAACGTTTGGATCGGAGCAGAGGTTTATATTGATGCTGAATTTCCCTCATTGGTTGTAATAGAAGATGAAGTGAAAATAATGGCTTATACAAAAATTGTGGGACATGGACAAGGAATAAGAAACATGAAGCCAGGAGATTATCCTGCTAATATGCCCAATATTTTAGAACCTGTATGGATTAAAAGGGGGGCTTGGATTGCAATAAATTCAACTATTATTGGAGGAGTTACGATTGGAGAAGGTGCGGTTGTTGCAGCAGGATCCGTGGTCATGAAGGATGTTCCAGATTATACCATGGTTGCAGGAAATCCAGCTAGAGCAATAAAAAAGCTACCATTACCCCCAGATTACAAGGAACGATTTCCATATATAAAAACTGGAAGAAAAGATAAAGAAGAATGACAAATTTAAATGTATTGTTTAGTGCACTATTTACCGATAAGATTACATTTATATTTTCAATTCTAATTAATTGAACCTAGAAAATCAAAATAAAATGAGAGGCTAATGAAAACCAATTGGGGTCAATAA
>RDOG01000050.1 GCA_011365055.1 Promethearchaeota archaeon | reverse complement strand
AAGAAAAAATTTAAAACTAATCCAGGAAATCAAGTGAAAATAAAGAAAATAAATTATAAAATTTCTCCAAGATTTATAGATTCATGTACGCTTTGCATGGAATGCGTTTCTACATGCCCTAAATCAGCTATAGAAATTAAAAAATAAAATAAATAAATTAAATTAATTAAAATGTATTTTAGTAATAAATCAATTATTAAATGAAATTATAAAAAAAAATTAGGTTAATTTTTATGAATAAAAAGCAATATTTAATATTTTTTATTATAATAAACATTTTAATCACCTCTAATTTATTTTATAATTCTCAAAATATTAATATTCAAAAAAATTTAATCGGAAATAATTCGATTTCGAGTGAATCTAATTTAAATTCGTTGTGGATTTCAAATGGTAATGTTATATGTAATGCATCAAATGGTCAAGTAAGCACTGATCTCATTATTGATTCAAATGGAATGATCTGGGTTTGTTGGAATGATAAGAGGCAGGATGATGGTGATATTTACTTGCAACAATTATCACCTAATGGAAATCCAAATTTCCAGCACAATGGAATTCCCATTCATAATGATACAAATTATTCGAGCAATCCTAGAATGGTTTCAGATGGTAATGGGGGAGTTATCGTCACATGGCAGGATAATAGAACTGGACAAAATGAAGTTTACCTTCAACGAATTAACTCTATTGGGCAATTATTATGGGGTGCAAGTGGAATTAAAGCAGCCGAAGTTTCAAGTGTTAAAGAAGATCCACAAATAGTAAAAACATCTGATGGTAATATTTTTGTTGTTTGGGATGATACGAGAAACGCAGATAAAGATGTTTATACACAAAAACTTGACATAGAAGGTAATAAATTATGGGGAGCTAACGGTATTGGTGTATGCAATTATACAGGCGTTCAAGGATTTCAAGTATTACAAGATACCGTGATTGCAACGGAAAATAATGAGATCGTGATAAGTTGGATCGACCTAAGATCTGATGCAGGAGATATCTATATTCAAAAGCTGGATGCTGATGGAAATTATCAGTGGCTTCCTAATGGATCTGTAATTTGTAATGAAACTGATTTTCAATATGAATCGATTCTAAAATATTTAGGTAATGATGAAACAATTTTAACCTGGCGTGATAATAGAAATTTCGCTCTCAGTGATACAAATCTCTATATTCAAAAAATAAATCGGACAGGACATGCTCAATGGGAAAACAACGGAACGATAATTGTAAATGAAATACGTAGTCAAACTTCACAAGAAATTTCAATTTATGACGAGAATAATATTTTTATTGTATGGGAAGATAAACACGAAGATGTTAATGGTGATATTTATTTTCAAAAGTTTAATAGGACTGGAAATAATCAATTACAAAGTAATGGAACGGTAGTTGCAAATAAGATTGGCGTGGAAGAAAGTCCAAAAATAGTTTCTTCAGATGATTTTATATTTATTGCTTGGGAAAATAGTTCAGGCTTTCCATATTACATTTCTTTAATAAAATATCATATAAATGGGACGGAGGCATGGACTTCCCCAAAAATTATTGTTAATGGAACAATTTCACCAGATATTAGAGAAATGATAAGTGATGGAAAAGGGGGAATAATAGTAACTTGGTTTGATCAAAGAAATGATGTCAATGGCGACTTGTACATGCTTCGACTCAACAGCTCCGGCGGGATCTGGGTGCCGCCGCCAAGCAATGGCGGTTCCGAACCGCCTCCGGATATCTGGTGGATCATCATTCTCGTCCTTGCCATCACGCTCCCCGTTGCCGGCGTGGGTGCTGCGGGGGCTGTAATCCTCATCGTGCGCCGGCGACGACAAGCTCCTGGGAAAATGCCTCCGAAGAAAGCCGTTCCGCAAATAAAATTGCCAGAAGACCAAGAACAAGTGCTCAAAAATATTTGCACCATCATGGCATTAATTGTGGTAATGAAAAAGGAATGAATTTTTCTTTTTTACTTGTTAAAAATTCTCTCAAATGGATGAATAAAAAGTGAATTCTTAATAATGACTTAGTTCTTACATCTAATGTTATTTTATAAAAATAATGTATTAAATTTCGAGTTCATTTTTTATTAGGAATTATATTTTTTTCTATGTACTTTAAGACGTCTTGAATATTAATCTCATAAGATTCGGAGACATTTGGCGTGTGTTTATGATGTGGATATGTTTTTAATTCTTTGTGGTGAGGTGCATTATCCCATCTCGTTATTAAATTATTTTCTGCGTCTTGCAAATGATACGAATAGATGTGTTCTTCTGAAGAAATAAATTCTCTGATAAAAAGAAACGTGGAATCAATCAATTCCAATTTAGCTTTTAAATAATAGAAATCTTGACCTGAATTAAAATCTAAGATACTATACTTTTTTATAATTTTACTCTCTTTAAATAATTTTAATATCTTTTGCATTTTCAATTTCCGCTAATTTCTTTTTTAGATCTATCTTTGCAGCTAAGTTTGCTTTCCACTCAATATAATCATCCCAAGTTTCGAAATCTTCTTCATTTTTCTTTAAAGTTTTGCTAAACTCTTCAATTGAAAGTCCATATTTATTCTCGAAAAGCTTAATTTTTTCCTTTACTAAAGTAAGCTGTGAAAATACTTTTAACTTTTCATATTCTTTAATCTCATCTTTGGAAATTTTTATAGTCAAAAATCTTCACCAATCTAAAAAAATATCTTATTTTTATTCTATAATATATAAAGGGTATCTTTTAGAAGTTTCGTATAATGTCAATTTCACAGATTCCATCACATTGTCATACCTACTTATAAATATTTATTTTCGTCTTAAAATCTATCTTGTTTGATTTTTTCAAGCACCATGCATTCATATATCTCCATCATTACGAACTTTGGTGTAAATTAATGGCACGCAATTAAGAGACTGAAAGCCTTGGCGTGCACGAAGACATCCTCAAGCTCACCCCTATTCAGGATGCTTCCAGCTCATCCGCAGAGCTACCCTCACCACACTTCTGGCAGCTTGTTTTCACTACCATCGTTCAAGACGTCTTCATAATCATCAATCTTTTATGGGCCATCGTCGGGTTCCTCCTCTACATCGAACAGGTCATCCTGCAGTGGGGGCTTACCGTCTTGAAACCGCTCCTCGAACAAGTAGCACTCCTCATCCTTCAAGCCGTTATCCTAGTCCTGGCGTTTATCTTATTAGCTATTTCACTTTTGGTATCTTTAATTAATTTTATAATTATTTCTGGTATTTTAGCAATTGTCGGGACTGGAACTTTATGGGGATTTACTATTCTTAATAACGGTTTCTCTATACATGTACAATCAAATTTGAACTCATCATTATTTAAATATGAAATTCAAGTAGCATGGGTTCGAATAGAAATTTTGAAAATGTATTTACCCGTTCTTCTAAATAATTATTATTTAGAAGATAGTTTGACCCATCAAGATGTTGAAAATTTATTAATAGCTTCTGATGAAACTGGTGAGTGCTCAATATTTGATTCTGATGATGAAATAATTGAAAATAGTCTCACAAGCAATGATCAAAGCGAAAGACAATGGTGGCTCGATTTTGGAAGGACTCCATTCTCCAAAACGTTAGATCCTGGAACTCTGTATTTATGGGTTGGGATAATAACATTATTAAATACTAT
>RDOG01000049.1 GCA_011365055.1 Promethearchaeota archaeon | reverse complement strand
CCATTAATTGATTAGAATTCTAATTATCGAGCATCAGCTTTGATGCCTCCTGCTTCCAGCAGGAGGTCGTTGACTGCACATCCCCTAAATCTGCGCATCATTTTGCGATAGGATAAGCCGGCACATAAGGGAATCGGAGAGACAAAACAACAATGCGCTTTACATCTTTACTTTTTCAGGAGGGACAAACGCTGCCAATCTGGATATTTTGGCATTGCGCAAGGATGATGCCTCGGAATTCCATTCCGGGGTTGTGACTTTCGATTGATGTTCTCATGCTCCTATTGAGAAATAAGCATCTATGGTTGAATTCCATACTCAAGTTAATATAATTTACAAGTAAAAAATTATCGAATCCAAAGGAAGCGCAAATTAATTCAAAGCTTAATGTTTGTAAATATTATTATGGTGGTCATAATCTTCCAGCGTAATGCTCTTTGATTCTTCATCAACAGAAAAAATCAAAATAAAGTGTTTGTCCACATGTACTCGTTTCCAATCATTCAAAGGAGCACGAAGGTTTTTATATCTATGAGGATTCTCAAGGATCTCATCAATTTTCTTTAGAATTATTTCAACTTGTTTCCGATTCTTTTTAGCCAGTTTCTTAAGCGTTTTTTCAAGATCAGGCTTTATCTTTAAGGTATACATAAAGATCAAATGCCTAATCTATCCCTTAAATCATCAACACTACCCACATCAATCGGTTTTTGTTGAATTATTTTCTTGGCTTTTTCAATATATTCTGGTTTTAACTCTGGCTCGAGTATTTCTTCTTCATATTGTGTTGCCATGAGGTCAATAGCAGCACTTTTGTCTTTCAAGCCATATTTAGCTTTGATAATATTCAATATTCTATTAGTATGTTCTTCAATATTTATTATCGCTTGAACCATATATATCGCCTTAATATCATGTTAATTTCTAATTAATATATATCTTTTCATTCAATAATCAGCTTCTCTTTTAAATTGGATGCCTGCGCCTGAGTATAGCATAAAATTCCATTAATTGATTAGAATTCTAATTATCGAGCATCAGCTTTGATGCCTCCTGCTTCCAGCAGGAGGTCGTTGACTGCGGAATTGCTTTTTTGTGCATCCTTTATAGTCAACCTAAATTATTTCATTTAAATCACTAAGAAATGGGCAAACATTGAATTTTAAAAAATAATTAAATAAATCTTAAAAAAAGTACAGATATAAACTATATCTTTGAATTGAAAGAGAATTAATTAGTGAATTCTTCTGAATTTGAATCACATCATAAATGGTAATTTTAATTGCGTATAAAAGTACCAATATCTTTTCTCTGTATTCCACATTTTAATCCTTTATCTGCAAGGGGTTTCAATAATTTTTTTGTTTGTTTTGGTGTGGAACTTTTTGAGTGATTAATAATGATAGCTCCCCATTTTACATCTTGAAAAAGTAGTTCATCTCCAATTTTAGTAATAAACATTTCATAAGTTTTCAACAATTGCTTCACACCATGCGAAACGTCTCTTCCTTTTAATTCAACTAGGCAAATGAATTTTTTAGTTTCTTTATGAGTATGGTTTAAATAATAAATTAGTAAATCACAAATTAATTCATCTTTATTAGATATTCCAAGATATTTGTTGAATTGTTGTCTATTTTGTTCAGAATCAAGATGAAAAAAAAGAATTGTTTCACCACTTTCCGGTTTCATTGATACAGACACACCACTTTCACCGAAATGTGTACCATGAAGAAGATGATTTATAATTAAAAGGTTGAATGGCATATAATCACCTACATATCAAAATAAAGATTAGACACATAATCGGATACATTACCAAATGTATCCCATTCGATTAATTCATCCTCTTTGAATATATTTTTTATAGTGTTATTATCGAAAAGATATGCTGATACTTTATTAGCATCTATGAAGCATAAATCATTTTTCAACTTGAACTTATCCTCTAATTTTTTCCTGCCATCTTTTTTAAGCTTATGGGCTTTGGTTAAGTTTGAAATATGGTCTACTAAATAAGGACTATGGGTTGTAGTAATTACATTCAAACCAGAATTTACCATCATGGCCAAAAATTCCATTATTTTTATTTGAGCTTCAGGATGTAAATTCATTTCAGGTTCATCTATTACTACTAAATCTCTTTCCTCTGCCATATATCTCAGATAAAGTACCAAGGGAATTAGATCTTTAATACCCGAAGATACTGGTGGAATGTCGAAAACGTTATCATCGTCTTTAAGCTTAAATAAAATTTCGATAGATTCATCTGATTTTTCAACAGTTTCAATCCCACCACAAAGAATTTCATCCTCTAGAATTTTTGATAAATCTATATATTTCATAATTTGAGAATTTTTTTTTGCTTGCTTTAGGCGACGCTTCTGTTTTTGGGGATCACAAGCAACTGAGATGGTATGAAACAAATCATTTAATAAAACTGATAAAAATCGTTCATTTTTATTCTTAGATACTCTTATTTTGTTTGTTATTTCTTCCTCATTCAATTTACTGCTATTAATTGCAGATATAAATTGCATTATACCTGTTCTTTCAGCTGGGAAAAAATAAATTGCATTATAAAATGATCGATGAATTATAATGAACACAATAGATGCAATTATATCTCTAATCATGTAGATGGGCATTTCCTGTAATTCTTTACTCGATCGGGCAATAATATATAAATTAGGGTCTTCCTTTTGAGTAAACAATTTTAAAAGTGCTTCTCCATCTTCATTCTCGCCAATTTTTGTATTTATTGATGATTCATTTAGTAATGATAAAAATTTTTCATCTTTCAACTCGGCAACTATATGCAAATTTTCAAATGAAATTGTTTGACTACCTAATAATTTTGGCATGTACTTTGGTAAAAGACGGGCAACATTAGAAATGTATTCGTCCCCATAATCTTCCATAAAATTTTTCATATCGATTTTTGCATTTCCATTAACTGATAGATCTTTAATTGCATTCTCAATAATCTCATATCGTTCACTGAGTTTTTCTTTTGCATAGGCGTTAGAATAATATTTCCACATGTGTGGGGATAAAAGACATGCTATCAATGTGGCTGTCCAAGTTTTACCAGTACCATTTGGACCAATAAATAATGTTAGAGGTTTTATTTTAATCTCGGATTTTTCAATAGGTCCAAAATTTTCAATTTTAATAATCATTTATGTAACCCATATTTTCTAATAATGTATCTTCAACACAGTAATTACATATAATATATTCTTTTTGTCGATATAGTCAGATGTATTAAGTAAATTAGAGATGATATTATTATTCTTACTATTTTCTTCCCCTTTTTAGGAAATGTAAAAAGAACAGTATACTGCACTTAAAACATGCACCCATTGGATGCCCCGGACAGAGCGTAGCGCCGTCCGGGGTCGTTGACGGGCGTGCCTTGAAGTTTAAAAGAGAATGAAAACGACCAGGACATTTGAGAAATGAAGAAACATGTCCCATAAAGGGTTAAAATCCCGCCGTCCGGGTCTGCTCCCGGATGAAGAGAAAGGGAAGTGAGGTGCTGCGAAGTACTGTGCGGAGTTCCTTAGTATCGGCAACCACAGCCCTGAGCGCAAGCGAACCAGAGGTGTCCTTAGCGATTGTTGACATTCCCGTCATAAATGGAAGCTTGAGCAGAATATAATCGCTTGGGTGGTTATTGCTGGTAAACTGAGACCGGTGGAAGCATCAATTGATTAATCCATCTCCTGCAATGGGACAATGCCAAACGAAAGACGTGTGCGGGAAACCCGCATGCACGGTTTGATGAGTTGTGACAAGAAAGTCATATCTTGTTACATTCCTTGCCATGAGAATATTTTTTGGTGGAACATAAACGGCTGACAAAAATCGGTGATAAAGGTAACATATAAGTGGAAATAAAAAATTCACTCCT
>RDOG01000048.1 GCA_011365055.1 Promethearchaeota archaeon | reverse complement strand
GTCTCATTCGCCACGCCCTTCGTGCCATAAATTCCGCGTGCATTTCGAGTAAAATTGCCGGACATCCACGTCCAGGTCGCATCGCTGATATTGAACATCCAGAGATCGTTCAGATAACCACCATTAACATTGTCATATCCAGCTCCGCCAAAGAGCCAGAAGTTGCCGTTGGCATCCGTCCAAGATGCACTTTCATACCTCGCGCCGGGAACGTTCGTCTCATTCGCCACGCCCTTCGTGCCATAAATTCCGCGTGCATTTCGAGTAAAATTGCCGGACATCCACGTCCAGGTCGCATCGCTGATATTGAACATCCAGAGATCGTTCAGATAACCACCATTAACATTGTCATATCCAACTCCGCCAAAGAGCCAGAAGTTGCCGTTGGCATCCGTCCAAGATGCGCTTTCATACCTCGCGCCGGGAACGTTCGTCTCATTCGCCACGCCCTTCGTGCCATAAATTCCGCGTGCATTTCGAGTAAAATTGCCGGACATCCACGTCCAGGTGTTCTTACTAGTCAAAAGAACCGTGACTTCGTCATCGATGCTCACGCCTTGGTACGTAACGGTTATCTTGATGGAATAATACCCATTCGTTGGAAAATTAAAGGTTTGAAACGTGAGATTGGTTCCCATGATGGAAATGCGAGAATTCCAAGGAGCACTTGTATAATTCGTGGAAATGTTAATTTGAGAAGCGGGCAGGGTTGGTGAAATGTAGTTTGAGATGTTTATCGTTCGATTAGATGCAGGTTTGCTGGCATCAATGGTCAAGTCCGGAATGGAGACTGAAAAACTGATGCCTGGAGATTCTTGAGCTCTTGGGAGAAATACCAAGATGAGAATGATACTTGTAATGACTATTCCAGAGAGTCCTATTACCAAAATCTTCTTTGCTTTTGATTCCATGTCTAAAAAACCTTCCTCTTCATAATCAAATTTAAAAAAAATGTACTGACAAATAAAAATTGTAGATTAACGATATAAACCTACCGCACGAAAAACGAATTGCTCAATTCCTTTCTTTTTTTTTTATATGAATGGCTGGGCATGAACGTGAAATCAAAAAAAGTGATTATAATTCTTTAACATGCATCAATAGCTTTAAAAATAACCTGTAAGATGGTAGAAGGGGGTGTCATTTAGGATGATTTCGTAATATTAATGCATCGTTTTCATGATCACGTGTATACTCAGCTATTTTTACATAAATAGCTCTTAGATATAGTATTATCGTTTTTAATATGAATTTAAAATTTTAAATGGATTATATTATTTCATAATTCTTTTAATTTTTAGAATCTGTTTTTATATATTTCATTAAGTGAATTATTCGAATTTAAAACATTTATACTTAATTTTTTGATTGATTCTAGAGCCAATTCTAAGTCTACAATTTGAATTTGTGCTTTTATGAAATTCTCGAAATAATGTAGTCTATGAATTTCCCTCTACAGATATTGCATTGGAGGTAATGTTTGCCCTTTTTTTTCAATTATTCCCAGATCTGTTTTTTTTTTAAATTCTATATTGACTTTTGGTAATAAAAAAATTTTTAAGTGATACTCAATATTGTATATTACCCTATACGATATTGTGTACAATATTGTAAATAATAAAAAAAAATCAAAACGGAGGTTTCACAATGGAGGATTTAACAAAAAAAGTTGAAAAATTGATTTCTATATCCGATAATATCAAGGATTTAGGAAAAAGTATCGTGGATGATGTTGAAAAAATAGGATTAAAGGCAGTATTGGAAAATTTTGAGCAATTTAATGCTTTTGTTCCTAAGGTACGAGATACATTACAAGAATTACTACCGCAATTAACTCGCACGTTAGATATAGTAGAAAAAACAGGATATAATACTATATTTGACAACATGAAGAATTTAAATGAATATGTTTCAATGGGACAAGATCTCAATGCCGAAATACTTCCACTTATTCCTCGACTATGGAACGTGCAACGTAACGCGTTAGATGCTATATCCGAGGATGAGGATATTAAAGACGAATTAGAAGATACTGAGGATGTGAACATTGCTATATTAATTGAGGATATGGATCAAGCTGTTACAGTCCAAATTGTTGATCATAAACTTAATTTTAAGTTAGGTGCAGTTCCTGAACCTGATTTAACTGTTAACATACCAATGGCGGCATTGGGTAAATTATCTAGTGGAGATCTTTCTGACATGATGAGTGCATACATGGCAGGTGATGTAAAAGTACAAGGAGATCTTACAAAAGCAATGTCACTTAGAGGTGTCATTGAGTTTCTATCAGATAAAATTGGATTAGGTGCCTAATAATATTTCATCTATATTTGAAACCAAATTTAGATATAAATAAAGTGAGAACATGAAATGTATTAATTGTAAAAAAAATATTTTAATTAATGAGGGGGAATCCTATTATATCCATGAGGGTTCCAAATATTGCTATGATTGTTATATAAAATCACAAATGGAGTCTACTATTGATTCAATAATTAGTCCAAAAATACGAAAAATGATAACGGGTGCAATTTTTAGCGTTATTGGATCAATATTTGCAATATTATCTGTTGTAATCAACGTGTTGATAATATTTATGCCAAACCTCCTAATTAAATATGCTCCCAACTTATTAAGTACTTTGCCATTTCCTCTCATCTTCCCACTTATCTCATTTAACCTTTATACAATTTTAGGTGGAATCATTTTTGTATTCTTAGGAATGATCGGAATGGCATGGTCCATCATTTCACCTAGAAGAGGAGCTGAATTGCTGATAATTAGTTCGATTGGCGGTACAATCTGCCTTGGATTAATCTTTGCAGTAGCTGCTTTTTGGTATATATTAGCAGCCGTTTTGGGACATCCTGATTTAACAAAATTAATTCCCCCGTTTTTAACCAAATCAGAAGATTGAAGAAGCCCAACCCATAGAAAAAGGATACCATCAGATAATTAAAATATTTGGAAACAAAAAGAGGAGGTCTATCAGATTGCCGGAAATAATTGAAGACGGGAAATTGATATTAAATGACCTAAGAGGATATGTTAAGAAAATTAATAAAACTTCTAAAGATCAGTTAATAAATGACATTCCTGACATAGTTAAGAAAGTAAATACAATTGGGATTTTAAATACTGTAAATGAAATAGGTTTGGAATTAGCAAATAAAATTGATTTACATAAATTAAAATCTAAAGTTGATTCCTTCAAATTACATGAGATTGAGGATCTTTTCTCTAGATTTTTACCTTTTGTGATTGAAGTAGTTCTATTAGTAGCTCCGAAATTTAATAGTGATTATCTCAGAGAATACGTGATACTAAGAGATAAATTATTTGAATTTAAACAAAGTGATTATGTCGAAACATTCGAAAGAATTGTTCCAGTAGTGCTTAAAGAAGGCATAAAAATAACTGAATTAATACGTGAAGATAAATATGAAGAGTTAAATAATGAAGCTCCAACTCTAGTCGAAGTGTTAAAAAACGATTTTTCGGAAAGTTCAATCGATTTTCTTATAAAAGTTCCTGCAATGTTGGGAGAACTCGACTCAAATTTTTTGAACGGATTAATTATCCCTATTATTGCAGCAATAATTTACCTTGATAAATGCGTTGAAGGATATCAAGAAGAAAATCCGAGGGTTAAAATGTATATTAAAAAATTGAAATCTAAAGAAATTCCACTCAAGGCATTTATGCTTGATCTCATCACAAAGGCAGAAGAAGCCGTACTGGTCATTTTATCAGAAACTAAATCAATATTAAGCTTCTCCGAATCGATCAAAATATTACCTCAAATCTTGACTTTAATAATTAAACAAGTTGGAAAGCAAGCTTTTGTTGAAGTAAAGGAAGTTGGATTTACAGGACTGAAAATGACTGGGCAACTTCCGGGAGTTTTTGAGGTCATTGATGTAAGTAAAAGTGAAATAGAGAAATCTGGAATGGCTGGAATCTGGATAGATTTAAACATAGATTCTCTTGCTTTAATTTTTTTGGGGGTTAAAGGCATTGCATCTTTAATTCATCAAATTGGTGCTAGTGAATTTATTTCAATAAAAAATCTTGACCGTTGGATTGAAATGTTAAAACATGGTGTGGATGGTTGGCCACCTTCGGATAAAATGGAAGCCACTATATTGAGTATTTTCACTGGTATTTCGGGTTTATTAGAGAGGGAGTCAATTTTTAGATTGGTTGAAACTATCCTTTATCCGGCTATTGATTCTGCATTAAGGAAATATGCATGTTAATTAAAATAGCTAATCTTTCACCAAAAAATTACTAAATATTTTTATTTTTTTATTTTCTATTTATATGATATAAAAAATATTTGGGATGGTCTTTTAAATTGCGAATTGAAGATCGAGAACA